>CAWIGT010000004.1:0-434104 GCA_963835845.1 uncultured Chloroflexia bacterium
CCGAAGCTCGGCCTTGTGAGCCCGATGCCCCTGCAAAATCATGTCAACCCCCACCAGAATACACCCACCCCTGAGAGTGCCTCGAGCGCCCCTAGGCCACTGCCCCTTCGGCTTCAGCCGGCCTGGACAAGCCGTCGATCTTCGCCTGCAAGTCCGCGTCGGCAGCAGTGCCTGCCTTTGATACGCCAAGCTTCTCGTTGACCCAGTCGACACCGTAGAGGTCAATGGCTTCGGTTTCGACGTTCTTGTAGGCGAGTCGATATACGGGAGCGTCCTCATGGGCGTTAACCGGTATATCTGATCGATCACTTGGGCGGATGTCCGAATGTCGAACTTGTACTCCTCGGCGCTGCCTGATTTCATTTCCTCTGCAAGCACGACACGGCCCGTATGCCTATTGACGACGAGGAAATCCCACATCTTGCCGCGCGAGTTGCCATTCACGAGGATCGACTTCCCTTCGTTCTTGAGCGTCCTCTGCTGAATGATCGTGTAATCATCTGCGGGGAACTCGGCCTTCAGCCGGTCGAGCATCTCCTGCTCGGCCGCCTTTCCCTGAGCATTGTTGAGTTCAATCGTGCTTACAGTCGCGGCAACGTCAGCGACGCCGGATACCACGAGGTCGCCCGGAGCCGGGCTGACGGTCGCCTCGGTGGTGGTCCCCGTCGTGTTCGTCCAGGTCGTCGAGTTGCCCACTTGCGTAGTCGTGGAGCTGGTCATGCCCCAGGTGGTGGTGGTAGTGGTCGTCAGCTCGCTGCCTGAGTAGCTGGTATCGGTGCAGTACAGCTCCGAGCCGCCGCCCACATAGCTGCACGATTTGTGGCCATCCGGATCCACCAGCGTGGCCGGATTGGCGGCGGCGTAGAGGTAGCGGTTGAGGGTGAGCGGGTTCTGAGCCGAGCCAGCTACCGAGTCGAAGCTTGTGAAGGCGCCCAGGGATGGGTCGTAGGAGCGGGCCCCGAATTCATACAGATCGGTGCCTGAGCCTGACTCGAGAACACGTCCTTGGAAGCGCCAGGGGACGGCTATCGCACCCGTGCTCGAATACCACGACGCGCAGGGCTCGCCGTAGGCGTCGTAGCGGTAGGCCCGCACAAAGAGCGGGCTCGCCGCCGCACTGGTGGCGGCGATGACGTTGCCGTGGAGATCGGCCACGAGATAGCCGCTCGTCGAGCCGACCTTGGTGGCCAGCCGATCGCCGATGGCGTCGATGGTGCTAAAGGTGGTCGAGCCCGTGGCGCTCATCGAGACGATCGAGTCGCTCGTACCGACGTAGCCGTAGGTCGTAGTCGAGCCCGAGATCGTCTGGCTCCTATGGCGACCCAGGGCATCGATGGCGTAGCCGATCGTCTGGGAGCCTGCGACAAGACCGGTCAGGTGGCCGGCCGGGTCGTATGTATAAGTCGTCGCGACGATGGCGCTCGAGTCCGGGGTCGAGGGCGAGCTAGCAGTGAGATCGCCCTGGGCGTCGTAGCAGAAGCCGAGCGAGCCGCACGCCGTGCCGACCGTCGGAGCGGTGTTGGTGGTGTTCTTGGTGATTACCGCATCGGTGGCGTCGTAGAAGTAGTAGGCGGTCGGGACGTTGTTCTCGATCACACTCTTTCGGTTCGAGTCGGCCTCATAGGTGTAGGTCCGCGTCTCGCTGGTCGAGCCCACCGTCAGGGAGCTTGCGGTCACTCTGTTGGCAGCGTCATAGGTGTACGACTCGATGCCTGACGAGGCGAGGACCGCCTGAGCCTATTTTAACGGCTGCTTTGTCGACCGTGCGGCAGCACACAACCCTGCAAATTGGCCACGTCGTTGTCCGCTCGCGCCAATTGCTGCTCCAAATTCGGCCGCCGGATCCGTGGGCTTACGAGGATCATCGCAAAACTGCCCACAAGGCAATAAGTATCAAAGCACAGACAGAAGGCCCGCGGTACCGTCGGAGCCAAACACCCATTCGCACTTCGGCCGGAACTTGAGTGAGATCGATTGCTTTGGCCGCCAACGTCATGAGGTCGGCCCCATTGCCGCCAAGTCTGGAGTCATTCCAAGCGTTCAGATACGCGAGGTATCCAGCACGCGCAGTTGCGGAAACATCGTCCGGTACCAGCGCCGCGGCGGACTCAACCGCGGCGAGATCTGGCTCGCCACCAGATGCGATGGCGAGGGCCGCGCGAGCATAGGCTAACCGCCATCTATCAATTGGCGAGTCGGGTCGAATATCCGCTAGCAAATCCCTCTCCTCGCTCAGGCGACCCAAAATGCCAAGGGCCGAGACTGTCGTCATCGTTCTCTCAGGATGCTCGCACAACCATGCCTCAGCGCCAGCACGAGTAGGTGGTCGACTGGTCGTTCGTTTCCAGGCTTCGATCTGTAACCAACGGAGCCAGGAGCCCAGGTACAAACCGGGGGCCCATCGCCGAATGGCGGCGGGGACGCAAGCCAGCGCAATGACTGGTGGCAGAATGACGAACGCTGGAACGGCGTCCGCCGGCGCCAACGCAACCCAGGCTACGCCAACCGCGAAAATCGACAACGTAACCCGGGCCAGTCGCCTGGCAACCGGTGCAAATAGCCGATTGGCCGGGTATCTCCGGGCATCGGTTGTCAGTGCGCTCACGGCATTTCCCATTCGGGTACGTCGTCACCTCCGAAGATATTGAAGCTCCCGAAACTGGGAATGGTAATCTCGGGGAGTGTCCCCGGAGCGGCCACCCCTGCTAGGTCAGTGCCAACTGCCGGGACGAGTGTGCTGCTCCCGGGAGGCGCGATCTGATAACCAGGATCCGCGACCCAAGGTGAACTCGAGCCGTTGCTCATCGACCAGCCTGCCTGGTCGCCAAAATCCCACCGGGCGATTTGCCAAGTAGGTACGCCAAGTCCAGTATTCGCGACCCAGAGTGATCCCGTAGCCGGATCGATGGCGGGCGTCTTGCCACTCGAGTCTGCAGGTCGCGGCGGCTTTATCTCAGTTATGAAGTCCTGCGTGTATGTTGCCTCGACTTTGTAGTCCGCCCCATCCTTCGTAATCGTGGTCTCTCGTTTCGTCGAGACTGATCGGTCGCATTTGAGCCAGCTGCCGTCCATCTCGCAGCTCGTCTTCACGGTTACGGTTCCACTCCCCATGGGGACGTCCACACCGGCCCCAACCGACTTCGTACCCACTGTGACGCCGCCCAGCGCCACGGTGGCCCCGCCATCATTCGAGAAATCGACCGTACCGTCGCCGACGTCCCACGAAGTGCCGTCGCCATTCATGGTGACACCGAGAGTCACGTCCAAATCACAGGTCACTGTTACCGTCGTCTTGACTGTCGTGGATGTCTTGATCATCGGCGTGGTGATCCCCGCCACGGTGGTCGTCGTATCGAGGAGTGTGTAGGAGATGCCGTTGAACGCGTCGACCTTGAATTGAATCGCCGTTAGGTCGTTGCCGTGCATGTGTTTCCAGACGGAGTCATTTGTCGCACTGGGTGAGAGAGTATCCTCAAGTGCCTTCGGTATCGCGATCTTCTTGTCGACCAGCCCCCGCTCATCGTCTGCGTCTCCGGCAAAGTGTCCATCCGGATCGATCAACGTGGCCGGGTTGCCCAGGGCATAGAGGTAGCGGTTGAGGGTGAGCGGGTTCTGGGCCGAGCCAGCTACCGAGTCGAAGCTTGTGAAGGCGCCCAGGGATGGGTCGTAGGAGCGGGCCCCGAAGTCATACAGATCGGTGCCCGACCCTGACTCCAGAACTCTGCCCCCGAAGCGCCAGGGCACGGCTATCGAACCCGTGCTCGAATACCACGACGCGCAGGTCTCGCCGTAGGCGTCGTAGCGGTAGGCCCGCACAAAGAGCGGGCTCGCCGCCGCACTGGTGGCGGCGATGACGTTGCCGTGGAGATCGGCCACGAGATAGCCGCTCGTCGAGCCGACCTTGGTGGCCAGCCGATCGCCGATGGCGTCGATGGTGCTAAAGGTGGTCGAGCCCGTGGCGCTCATCGAGACGATCGAGTCGCTCGTACCGACGTAGCCGTAGGTCGTAGTCGAGCCCGAGATCGTCTGGCTCCTATGGCGACCCAGGGCATCGATGGCGTAGCCGATCGTCTGGGAGCCTGCGACAAGACCGGTCAGGTGGCCGGCCGGGTCGTATGTATAAGTCGTCGCGACGATGGCGCTCGAGTCCGGGGTCGAGGGCGAGCTAGCAGTGAGATCGCCCTGGGCGTCGTAGCAGAAGCCGAGCGAGCCACACGCCGTGCCGACCGTCGGAGCGGTGTTGGTGGTGTTCTTGGTGATTACCGCATCGGTGGCGTCGTAGAAGTAGTAGGCGGTGGCGACGTTGTTCTCGATCACGCTGCGGCGGTTGGAGTCGGCGTCGTAGGTGTAGGTGCGCGTCTCGCTGGTCGAGCCTACCGTCAGGGAGCTTGCGGTCACCCTGTTGGCGGCGTCGTAGGTGTAGTTCTCGGTGCCCGATGAGGCGAGGACCGATCCCGTGCCGCCGGCGGTGCCGAGCGTCTGAGTCTCGGAGGCGACGTTGCTGGCGCGGTCGTAGGTGCGCGAGATCGTGTCCGCGCTCGAGCCGTTGCGCACGAGGCTCAGGGTGGCCGGCCGTTTGGCACGGTCGTAGGAGTAGGTGCCGACCATGGCACCCGTAGTTGGGGTCGTGGCCGTGGAGCTACCCCAGGTCCGGTTGACCATGTTGCCATCGAGGCCCCAGGCGTAGTCGGCGTATCCGAGGCTGCCCATCGAGGCCGAGGCGAGCTGGCCGAGAATGGTGTAGGTGAAGGTGCTTGCCGTGGTGCCGTCGGTGCGGCTGGCCGCGGTGCCGTCGGCGTTGTAGGTGTACGACGTGACATTCGTGCCGCTCCTGGACATGGAGAGCAGCCGTCCAACCGCGTCGTATGTTTCGGTCAGGGTGTCGCTGGCGGTGCCGCTGGCGGCGACCTGAGTGGTTCGGCCCAGGCTGTCGAGGGTGAGCGTCGTGGTGAGGGTGCCGATGCCACTCTGGGTTACCGCGCTCGAGCTCTGGCGGCCGGCCGCGTCGTAGCCGAGGGTGCTGGTCCGGTTGCCCTGGGTTGTTGTGCTGGGGCGACCTGCGCCGCCGAGCTCGTAGGTCGCGCTCGAGGCAGCAAGAGCGGTGAAGGCATTGGCCGGCGGCGTGGCGCTGGTCTCGTGGCCCATGGCGTCGTAGCCATAGCGCCAGGAACGAGTGTCGGTGCCGCTTGCCGTACAGCCCGCCGCTACCTGGACAGGCGAGCAAGTGGCGATGACCTCGCCGAGTGCGTCATAGCCGGCGAGGGCTTTGATCCCGAGCGCCGAGACGCTGCCGTTCCAGGCGGTGTCGCTCTCGATGACCCGACCGAGACGGTCGTACACGTAGTGGGTCACGTGGCCGCCCGGATCGGTGACGTCAGTCGGCCTGCCCACAGTGTCGTAGACAGTGTGGGTGGTGAGGTTGACGTCGGGCAAGCTCGTGCCGGCACCGGCGATCGCGTCGACCGTAACGTCGGTGGTGCGGCCCATCGTGTCGTATGCGCTCGTGGTCACCATCGGGGTGTCGACTCCGGCCACGGTCGGCGGAGTGACGTTGGCGACGATACGGCTATCGGCAATGCCTAGACACTGACCCACGATGCTCGCGAGCGAGTAGAGCGGCCAGCTCGGCTCGCCGTGGCCGTCTACGGCAACCTTGGCAGCCCCATCGCGTCAGTCGGCACGGAAGTGGCGGCAGGTTGGCCAGGAACGATGGGCACATTGGGCGTATCGAGGGCCGGCATGGACGGTAGCGCTGGCAGAGCGGACGCTGACGCACTCGAGCTCGGGCTTGAGCTTGGCATCAACTCGGGGAGGGGATTGTCCGACCGGGTGATAGTCGCCCTGGCGAGTTCGGAGGCGAGCCAGGCGTCGTAGCCGTCGAGAATCAGGCGGCCGAGAGTGCGCGGGTCGGGGACGGCAGCGCGGCGCTCGGTCACGACAGCAACCGCGAGCTTGCCGTCGAGCACGAACGGGTCCGACAGCACGCCTCCGGGGGTGTCGAAGAGAGCGCCGCGCACGGCTTCGGAGGTGGCGAACTCCGGCTCGGCCCGCCAGCCGGCGTCGGTGGCGAGGCCGGCGTCGGCGGGGGAATACTGCTCCGTGTAGGCGAGCAGGTCGGCCGCGGGGTTGTTGCGGATCTGGCGTAAGGCCACCTGCGAGCGCTCATCAAGCGTCCCGGCGTAGCGGGACTCGACCAGAAACAACTCCGGCCCGCTGGCAGTCGAGATAGGGCCGATCATGTCCCCTGTCTTGACCGCGTCGGCGAAGGCGGCGGTGCCGAGGTCCGGTATGACACCGTCCTTGGTGTAGAAGCCGAGTTCGCCCGAGGTGCCGCTCGACGCGGGCGCGGTCGTTCCGTCGGCCACAGCCACCAGCGCTCGAAAGAGGGTCGCTCGATCGGTAGGAGGCGTCGCGCTCAGCGTCCTTGCCAGCGCTTCGGCGCCGAGGTCCAGGCCGGCCGGCGCGCCTGGGATCGAACTCAAGTTGACGCCATTCAGTCGATCGACTGCCAAGGCCGACAGCTCGACCCAGGGGCCGGCGGTTCCGGACAAATCTGGCGCGGCGCCGATGACGAGCTCGCGGAAGTGGGCCTCATTCACGCCCTTCGACCAGTTGGCGATCAGGCTGGCGATCACCGCCCGGCGGAGGGTTTGGCCGTTGGCCCACGATTGGAGCGCCGCAGCGTCCAGGCCGATCTTGGTGGCATCCACGCCGAAGCGACGGCCGACCATCGTCGTGTCGGGAGAAGGGAGCACGAGGCCGAGGCTGACGCGGCCGTAGGCGTCGGTGGTTGGACCAGCTACCGTGCCGGGACTGCCCCGGGTCGTGGCCGCGGCGATCGATGGATCCAGGTCGAGCGACGCATCGGCGGGCACTCCCTCGGCCGAGACGGCGACGTCTTCGCCCAGAACCTGCCAGCCCGCGTCGTGAAGCGATGACACGATGGCCTCGACCGGAGTGTTGGCGGTGTACGCGGCTTTGATGCGGGCGACGGCGGCATCGACGTTGCCGGCGCCTGCGGCGGGCCAGTCGCCTGCCGCGCCGCTTGGCTGCGCCGATGGAGTGGGGGAGGGGCCGGAGGATGGAGTGGGGGAGGAGCCGGAAGTCGGAAGCGGCAGCCCGAACCGGACGTAGCGGACCCGGTGAGCGAGATCGGCTGAGGCATACGTTGTGGCCTCGGCCCACGAGTCGGGCGCAGCCGGGGCGGTGACTCCGTCGCGTGCCGCAAGCTGGCGGAGCAGCTCGTCATCGATCAGGCTCTCGCGCGCCGCGTCGAGTGAGGTGGCAGCGGCGGCCTGCTGCTGCAGACCCGTCGCTTCCTCTGACGTGAGCGTGCCGGCCAGTACGCCTTCACCGACGAACTGGCTGCGCTCCTGCGCCAGCAGAGCCAGGACCGCCATCCGACCGCGCAACGCCTCACGGCTGATGTCGTGGCCGTTGACGCTGGCGACGCTCGTCCAGTCGTGGTCGCAGCGGATGACCAGGTAGCCGGCGCCAAGGCTGCCCAGTCCCAGGACGATCGCGACACCGAAGCCGCCCACGATCACGACTTCGCGGCGCGGATGCGGCCGGCGAACGCGGGATCGAAATGAGGCCAGTACCACCCTTACTCGCCGGAGCCGGCCGGTTGGCCGAGGTGCATTGGCGCCCCTCTGCGCCCGCTCGGCAGCCGTGCGGTATCGGTTGCTCTTCTTCGGCATGCCCGGCGTCCCTCACCCCTGCTGCTCGATCTCAGAATACCGGAGTGGGGTGCCCAAGAAGTCGGCGTCAAGCCCATTTGGTCGATGTAGGCGTCGCCTGCTGTCTCCGCCACACGGTCATGGAGGGATCGAACCGCCGTGGCCGCGGATCTCAAATGCCTCGAGGGCGGTGAGGGCAGCATGTGTGACTGCGCCATCCTGGCCGGAATGGATGACCCCCAGAACCAGCGCGCGGACCAATTGATGATCCGACTTGTCTGGGTCGAGCTGGGGTGCGAGGTTCCGGATCACGCCAAGCGCCTGCAGCTGCTGCTCGGGTTTCCGTGAGCGGAGGAGAACTTCCAGGTCCTCGATCAAGTAGGCGAGGTTTCCCCGCTCCGCGAGCAGTTTGCTGGCCCGAGCCGTACGCGTTCCCTCGCCGCGAGCGCCCAGAATCAGCCGCACGAGCTCACCTCCGAACATGAGCTGAAGGTCCTCGTCCGGGTCGTGTGGCCTGACCGGCTCTTCAAGCGCGCCCGATACGGAGGTAGTTACCAGCCCATCCGAGGCGACTGGCTGAACGAGCTGCTCGTTGGCCGAGTCGACGGCCGCGGCCACGAGTACCCGCTCGATGGCCTCCGCGGCGATCTCATCGGCAACCGCAGCCGTGGGCTCCGGCTCGGCGGGGACGCGCTCGACGCCATGCCAGAACACGCCGATGTCCTCGGTCCCGCCATTCGCGAGGAGTCTGATCCAAGCATCCGAGCCAACCTCATATTCGCTCCGCCGGGCCTTCGGATCGTTCGCGATGGCGCGAAGCGGCCGGGGCGCATCCTTCGCCCCGATGGCCAGAACCTGCGCGTCGGCGCCCTCATCGGACACGTCGTCGATCGCCACGCCCCAGCAGCGGCCCGAGAGCATCGGAAGCTTCATCGAGCCAGCGATCTGGCGGAGCCGTGCCAGGCGTTCGCGGCTGTTGGCGACCCAGAGGAGATGCCAGCCGAGGCGGTGGTCGTCGAAGAGCTTCGCGTAGGCGTGGAGCCGGGCGCGGATGACGGGTGGTCGTTCGGTCGACTCGTCGACTTCAACCAGGATGAAGGCCGAGGCAACGCCGGTATCGATCGCGACGAGGTGGTCGGGGTTGACGCCCCAGTCGTAGCCGGGGATCAGGTATTCGGGCCACCAGAGCTGGACAAATCCTGGATCGTAGGCCACCAGTGAGGCGACGAACTGCACGCCGTCGAGCGAGTGGCGAGTGGTGATGAGTCCCGGAGATCGATAGGCGTTGAGATGAATGCGGCGTCGACCGGATGAGCTGAGTCGATAGGCGAGAGGGATTCCGCCACGTTCTGCCGGAAGGGATTCTCTCGTGACGAGATTCTGAAGTGAGAGCTTGCGTGTTCGTCGGAGTGCGGTGCGTAGGGATGGGTAGATCAGATCGGCGAGCTGGCTAGCGGTGCAGACGCGGGCGTACTCGAGAAGGCGAAGGCAGGCACGATCGGAGAGCGCGAGCAGGCTGACGTCTACTCGTGTATGAGCAACATGAGCGGGAGGAGAGGGACGGTAGCTCATGTAAGTTGCATCCAGCCGGCCGACCAATGGAGCGTGAAATCGCGACATCGGGTTGTCGCGGGTCGACCCTGTCCAACGCCAATCCGATGCATCGTCCCGCGACAGTTTCCGAGGCTGCTGGCGGCCGGTTGACGGCGGGCATGCTGAAGTCCGCTTGGCCTTCTGGACGCAAAGCGGTAGGTGGTGGTGCGACCGGATGAGCTGGGACGCATCCTCGGGATCGAGCTAGAGGTCGCCCGGCCAGGTGCGAGGTCGTCGCGCACGCGCTGCTCGCGCCCGAGCGGACAGATAGGCGAGGCGGGCGAAGTGGGCGGCTCGGGCATGGCTGGCACGTCGAGCGCGCTCCGCGGGCGGTAGCAGACCGTCGGGATCGACCTCTCGCTCGAACGACGACATGAAGGCCGCCCTGGCGGCCTTGGTCGTCTCGCGAGGGTCGTGGGTCGCGTGGAGTCGGTGTGCACCGATCCGCCCGCGTAGGGCCCGACTGGCCCGTTCTGCCTCGTCCATCTGATGGTCCCTGCGCTTCCGTTGCTTGCCCGACAATTCGAGAGGCGCTCCTGGTCCTGCTGGGTCAGCCGAACGCTTGCTCGATCGCCGAGCCGTCCTTGCGTCCCGCTCCGCCTCCTGCTTACCTCGCCTGGGGCCGAGTTCAGGAGGCGGAGCGAGAACGGCTGACCCTACGCCCATATCAGCCGGCACGCAAGGGATTGTGTACCATATCGTGTGGATGTCCCACTGTACGGGTTATCGCCTCAATCTCGTGCACAAAATGCCTTGTCCGGCAAGCCGAGCCGGAGTAGGGTGAGGACGAAGACCAGTCGGGAGAGGAGAGTCGTGACTATTGGTGCCGTTCTCGACGCCATGGGGACGCGCGAGCTGCGCGCCAACCTTCGGGCCATCGTGGAGAAAGTGGAAGCCGGTAGCCCGGTCGTTTGTCTCAAGGACGGGCAGCCCCTCGCGGTCATGATCAGCCACGCGGAAGCCGAGCATTGGCGCAAGATCGAGGACTCGCTCGCGACCCTCCACGCGCTGAACGTCTACCCCGAAGCCCTCGCCGATCCCTCCGAGCTAGCTGACCTCGCGTCGCTGCGCCAGCCCGATCGGGCGACTATCCGAAAGCTCACCTCGGAGCCGCGTGCGATCCTCTCGCCTCTACGCACGATCGGCCTGTCCGATGCCCGTGCCGCTTTCGCGACGATGGTGGCGGAGGTTGCTCAGGGCCGGGTCCGAACGATCGTCGCGAGAGGCCATCTGGCCGTCGCCCTTATCCCGGCGCCGGAATACGACCGCCTTCGCGCCCTCAGCCGCTCGATCAGCTGGTTCCGGGGCGCAGGGTTGGACCTGGCCAGCGCGAACGAGCAGCAGGTGATCGATTTCGTCAGTTCGCGTCGGGAGCGAGCGGCTGGCGGCAATTCACGCGCGGAGCATTCGAGGTAGCCACGATCGGGCTGGCTTGGCCCGCTTACCGCGACGACTTCGGGAAGCGGAAGCCAAAACACGCCCGCCGCTCAAATTACAGAAATCACAAAAGTTGTTGTTGGGACTAGAGTCGATCGCCGGGGCTCAGGCGTCGGTGTGCGGCCAGGGCGCGCTCGCTCGCCGCGCTCGCACCGTATCGCTCGAGCATTTGGCGGCTCCTCCAGCCGGCAAGGCGCATGAGATCCGTTTCCGCGCCGCCCCCGGCAAGCCAGCTGTGCGCGAAGGTGTGTCGAAGTTGGTGGGCATGGAGCAAATCGCCGAGGCCGGCTTGCTTGCCGCGTTCGCGGATAACTTGGGCAACGCCAGAGTCAGTCAGGCGGCCGCGCCGGCCGAGCCACAGCCAGGGTTCGTTCGCTCGGGCCAGTTGGGAGCGAAGGCGCAAGTAGCGGTCTAGCGCCCGGATCGTCTTGGCTCCGATCCCCACGACACGTTCGCGGCGACCCTTGCCCAGGACGCGGAGGATCCCCTGGTCGAGATCGACATCGTTGTTCGCATCGTCCGTCGTGTCGTACCGAAGGTTGGCGACCTCGGCGCGGCGCGCTCCGGTATCGATGAATACCCGAAGCAGGGCCGCGTCCCGTCGATCCTCGAAGGTGTGGCCGTGTTCGCAGGTCGCGAGAAGACGGCGGAGCTCATCGTCGTGAAGGATTGCCGGCGGTTGTTCGGGCACGTGAGGAGGGCGCATCTTCGCCATCGGCGACTCGATGATCTCCTCTTCCTCTACCAGCCAGGCAAAGAACCTCTGCAGGCCCCGGTAGCGGTTTGCCGCCGTGGCCGGGCGCCAGCGCGCCAGTTGGTCGGTGATGAACGCTTCGACGTCGTCGCGGCAAATCAGCCCGACATCGAGGGGCAACCCGTGATCGTTGAGGAAGCCTTCGAAGATCGAGACGGCTTCCCGGTAGGTCTTGAGCGTGCTCGGCGCGACGTTTGCCGCGCGAAGGTAGCGGCCGTAGGAGGCGAGGCTGGCAGAGATGTCGCGGGGCAGGCTATCATGGGCGCCGCGTTGGCGAGATTCGTGCATCGTCCTTGGTCCTGAGTGGCAATGAGGTCGGTCACAATCAGCAGCTGAACAAGCGTAGTGCAAAACCTAAAATCGCGGAATTGATGCTTATCAGCTGTATCCAAGCGTGAAACTCGAGCCGACATAGCTCAGCGGTAGAGCAGCTGTTTCGTAAACAGCAGGTCCTCGGTTCAAATCCGAGTGTCGGCTCCAACCCCCCTCGCCGTTCCGACTAGTGACCCCGCGCGTCCATCGGCGGCCGGGTCTTGTCGTCCAGCGCCATCCGGACGCGGGCGAGCAAGAGGTTGGGGCTGAACGGCTTCTCGATCAGGGCGATGCCGTCCTTGAGAGCACCGTGGTTGGCGATCAATTCCTGTGCGTAGCCCGTCATCATCAGCACCTTCATGCCGGGCAGCAGCACGGAGAGTCGAGCCGCGAGGTCGGCGCCGTCGCCGCCGGGCATGATGACGTCGGTGAGGAGCAGGTCGATCGGGCCGGCGTGTTCGGAGGCGATTGCCGCCGCCCGCTCGGGTCCGTTGGCCGCGAGAACCGAGTAGCCCTGACGCTCCAACACCGAGACGGTCAGTTTGCGGACCGAATCTTCGTCTTCGACCACGAGGATCGTTTCGTGGGCCCGCGCCAGCGTTTCCGCCACATAGACACCGGCTGCGGCGGCTTCGCCCAGCGGCGCCCGTGGGAGGCAAATCTCGAACGTCGAGCCTCGGCCACGCTCGCTGCGCACGTCGATGCCGCCCTCCGACTGGCGAACGATCCCGTAGACCGTCGCAAGGCCGAGACCGGTTCCCTTGCCCACGTCCTTGGTTGTGAAGAATGGCTCGAAGAGGTGGGCCATCGTCTCGGCGTCCATGCCGGCGCCCGTGTCGCTGACCCGCAGCATGATGTGCGGCCCGGGCCGGACGCCTTCGTGCGATCGGGCGTAGGTCTCGTCGAGCGTGACGTTGCGCGTCTCGAGCGTCAGCGTCCCGCCAAGCGGCATGGCATCCCGGGCGTTGACGGCAAGGTTCATGAGCACCTGGGTCAGCTGGCCGGGATCGGCCCGGACCAGGCCCAGGTTCGGTTCCAGGACCGTGGTCAGGCGAACGTCCTCGCTGATGAGGCGGGTCAGCATGATGCGCAATTCTTCGATCGACTCGTTGAGATTCAGGGCGCGCGGCTGGAGGACCTGTCGCCGGCTGAAGGCCAGCAGCTGGCGGGTCAACCCGGCGGCGCGCTCCCCGGCCAGGATGATCTCGTCGACGTCGCCAACTCGGGCGTCGCCCGGTTCGAACTCGCTCCGCAGGATCTGGGCGTAGCCCGAGATGGCGGTCAGCAGATTGTTGAAGTCGTGGGCGACGCCGCCCGCGAGCCGGCCGACTGCCTCCATCTTGTGGGCCTGGCGCAGCTGTTCCTCGAGTTCCTCGCGGTCGGTGACGTCGATCGAGAGGACGACCCGAGCCGGCCGTCCCTCCCAGGTCATTTCATGCGAGGTGACTTCCACCAGGACGATCGAGCCGTCTGAGTGGATGTGGCGCACGGGCCCCGTCGTCCGAAGCGTGGCCCCGGTGGCGTGCAGAACGTCGGTCAGGAGCGGAACGTCCTCGGGCGGTCGGATGTCCGCGATCGTCATCGACCGGAACCGCTCGGCCGACCAGCCGTACTGCCGGACCGCGGTGTCGTTCACGGCGAGAAAGCCCAGGGTCTCGGAGTCATATACGAACATCGGGTGCGGATTGCTCTCGAACAGCTCGCGATAGCGCCGCTCCGAGGCCCGCAGGGCCTGCTCCGCAGCCTTGCGTTCCGAGATGTCCTGCACGAAGCCGAGAATTGCCGGGCCGTCGGGTAGCGCCATCTGCTGGATCCGGAAGACCAGCGGGAAGGTTGAGCCGTCGCTTCGAATGCCGACCGTCTCGAAGTCGTCGGTCGATCGCGGATCGCGGCAGCAGGCCGAGAACCGGTCGATCACCTCTCGGCGCCGGTCGGGCGCGACAAGATCCGTGATCACCTTCGAGCGGACATCCGCCCCGGCCAGACCGAAGATCGAGCGGACCCTGTCGTTGGCCAGGACGAGATGTCCCTCACGCACGATGGCCATGCCGGCCGGCGAAGCCTCGAAGATGATGCGGAGCCGTTCCTCACTCTGACGGGCCGAAGACAGGGCACCGTCCATGCGCAGGAACACGAGTACGACGATCACGGCCCAGGCCATCAGCGACGCGGGGGTAAATGAGGTCGTGCCCGAGGCGGCTTCGATGGCCACCGTCGCCGGCAGCAACAGCAACGCCGCGGCGAGCAGCACACGTCGGGCGGCCCGCTGGCGCATCCAATCCGCTCCCTCGACGGCGAGTCCGTCGCGGGCGGCCGGATGCCATACCGCCGCCGCCCACGCGATCAGAGACATCGGCCACGCAGCATCGATCGGCGACCTGGCAAGGTCGAAGTTGGCGTCGACCTGGCTGAGCCACAGATACAGGACGTCGGCGAAGAACGTGATCGCCAGGCCCGCGAGAATCAATCGGAGCACGGGCGAGCCCAGGTTGCCGGCGAGCGCCGACCTCACCACGACCGCCAGAAGAGCGACGTCCATGACCGGATAGGCGACGATCACGGCCAGGTCCAGCGTGAGTCCCGTGTAGCCGTCGACCGAGGGACGGACGACGAATTCAAGGAGCACGACGGACGCGCCCGTGGTGATCATGAGCGTGTCCAGCAGCGCCGCACGATCAGGTCTGCCGCGTACGAGCAGGACCACGCCGGCGATCAACAGCGGATACTCGGCCAGGTAGAAAACGTCGGCGAGCGAGGTCGTCGGTGAGACGTTCTGCACGAGCGACAGCCAGTACCAGACGATGTCGCCGAACGCGACCGACAGCATTCCGGCCGCGAACAGGAACCAGGCCAACGGCCGCGAGGGGTGGTTGACTCGGATCCCCACAACCACTGCCGCGACGGCGAACAACTCGATCGCGGCGTAGACGAACGCCTGCAGGTTTGTGTCCACGAACGGGGCAAAGTACAGGCAGATACCCGCGACGCCGACGAGAATCACGGCCAGCCACCCGTACGAGCCGACGCCTCCGAGCGCTCGTCGAGCTTCGGGCACCGCGGCCGCGGTCCGCGGGGAGGCGGAGGCGGAGGCGGAGGCGTCCAGGCTACCTGCGCCGGCGGATCGATCCCTCATCTACAGTTTCCAGGTCGCATTTCGATGCTCCTGTTCGGGGCGGCGGGTGAGTCGATTTGCCTGGGTCGGCCGCGTCGCGGGCACGCGCGGCCCCAAACGGAGTTATCGGCGCGGTTCCGGCGCTTCGACCGGTCCGGGCCGAGTCAATGGTCCTGGGTCACCAGAGTCCGTTGACGACGAGGCGGGCGGCCCACGCCGTCAGAACACCGGGGGTTTCGACCTGGACCTCCGTCCAGCCGTGCCCGTACTTGGAGTTGACCGCCAGGTAATGGCAGTGGTTGTCCTTGAGGATCTTGTCGAAGCTGGTGGCTTGCGTCCCGAAGAACGACTGGTTCGGATCCGCGACCACGACGAAGTACATGCCGTCCCGAAGATCGGCGGGGAGCTGAGGAATCAACAGAGCCGGCGAATGGGCCGCGAGATTGGCTCCGCCGCCAAACGGTCGCACCGAATCGGATCCGGCCGCGCCCGCGGTGAAATAGCCCGAGTACGAGATCGAGACGCCGAACACGTCGGGATGGCGCGTCGCCAGCATCGCGGCGCAGAAGCCGCCTTCAGACATGCCCATGACCGCCCGCGCCCGGCGGTCGCGAATGGTCGGGTAGGTCACGTCGACCCAATCGACGACATACGAGGAAATGAACGTTTCGAACCATTGCCGGCCGTCCGAGGAGTCGGCGCATTCCGACGGACTGTATGGCGGGCTGGACTCGTCGATGAATATGACGATCGTGGCCGGGATGGCGCCCGAGTCGATGAGCGAATCCAGCTGGCTGATGTTGTTGGTCCCGCCGTTCCAGAGCGCCAGACCAGTGGGCGCTTCATAAATGACCGGGTACTTGCGCGCTCCCTCGGGGTCGAAGCCAGGCGGGGTGTAGATGTTCACGTCGGTGCCAACCCCGCCCGTCCAGGGCGCGGCGAGCTTCATCTCCGTGACCTTGCCGGCGCCGCTCGGCTTCCAGGCCAGCCACGGTTTGGACCCCGGCGCCGCAGTGACCACAGGCGCGGGCGGGGCGTTCGGAGTGGCGGTCGGCGCCGGCGTGGCGGTTGGGGCCGGCAGGGCCGCGACCTCGAACGACCTCGGGTCCGCCGTCGGGGACGGCTGCGATGCCAGCGAAGGCAGGACTCCGGCGAACTCGCCCCCCATCACCACGAACAGGCCGATCAGGACGCCCAGCCCGACGAGCACCGGGCGGCCGACGGTGCGGCGCCCTGGCCGCGCCCGGGGCAGCCAACGCTGGTCTATCGGGGATCGGGGCACCCACGCGGCCGGCGGTACGAAGGCACGGCCGTTGGTCTGGCGCGGCAGCTGCGATCCCGGATGCCGGACCAGTTTCGGGTTGTCGTAAGCCGCCGGCTCACGGCCCCAGGTCTGCCTTGAGATCGGGATCTCGGCGGAACGTCGCGTCGGGTGCGGCCGTTTCTCGATGTCGGGTGCCTCGCCAACGTGAATGAGCGTGAAGTGGACCGGAGTTGCGTTTGAGAGGCGCGGAGTCAGTTGAGGTGAGGATACCCCAGGACGGTACCCTCTCCCGCCGCGTTCAATGTGCGCGGGGAGTGACCGCTACCACGATCAGGGCCGCGATCGCCAGGCCGGGAATGATCGTCCAGGCCGTGGTCACGCCCACGGCGTCCGCCGCGAGGCCGAGCGCCGATGGCGCCAGCAGCACCGCTATGCCGGTCGCGAGCGTCGCCCGAGCGGCCGCCTGGAACGTGGCCTTCGGGGCCGTCTGCAGAGCGACCGTCAGACCGATCGGCCACAGGCCGGCGGTTCCCAGGCCGCCGACGAACAGGCCGAGCCCGGAAAGGGCCGGGATCGTCGAGATCGACACGAGACTGGCGCCGATCACGACCACACACAGGCTGGCGGCGATCAGGCCGCGAGAGGCCCGGCCGCCGCCGAGGCCACCGCCGATCGCCAGGCGGGCGACCAGCATGCCGGCGACGAACAGGCTGGCCAGCAAGGTCGAGTCACCGCCGGAGATGCCCGTCTGGCGGGCGACGATGGTCGAGCCCCAGAAGACGAACGAGAATTCGATCGCGACGACGAGCACCAGGAGAAGCCAGGCGAACCAGTAGGCTCCCGGCAGACTCGTGGTCGGCAGGCGCACTTCCTCACGCGATTCGCGCTCGCGTGGCCGCAAGATGCTGAGGGCCAGGTACGCGGCCACCGGTATCAGCAGCGCCGCCCGCCAGGCATGCAGTCCCGTAGCCGCCAGACCTATCGCGACGGGCGCGCCGCCGGCCATCACCATCGACAGCGCGTTCGCCCGCCCCATCAGCCGGCGCGTTTCCTCTTCACCCGAGCGGCCGAGTCGGACGTTGACGTAGGTGCCGATGCAGCCGCCGGCCAGACCCAGCAGCAGCGCGCCGAGGAGGGATACGGGCAGCGCCGGCGCCAGGATGATGAGGCCGATGGCGACGATGAGGTCGGCAACCGAGAGGTCCAGGAAGAGGCTCGGACCGAGTTCGGCGGCGAGCCAGTCGGCGAAGATGCCGGCGGTGAGTATGCCCGCCGCGAGAGCCGAGGCGTGCAGCCCAGCCTGGAAATCGGTCAGGCCCAGGTCTGCCTTCAGATACGGCGTGGCGTTGCCCAGGCCGTACAGGCAGTAGGCCCAGATCGAGAGGAAGAGATACGAGATCCACGTCGACCGGATCCGCGGCCGCGCCGTGGCGATCGCGGCGGTTTCCTCCGCGGTCAACGCTCCGCGCCTTCGACGTCGATGAACGTGGCCAGCCGGAGGTCGCCGACGCTGCGGCCCACGCGAACTTCGAACCGGCCCGGTTCGACCGCCCAGTCGCCGGCCTCCTCGTCCCAATGCCGGACCGCCCAGCCTTCGATCGGCACCTCTACCTCGACCGTCTGACCGGCGGCTGCTTCGACCGCCGCGAAACCGCCGAGCCAGAGCAGCGGACGTTCTACCGAACTGTCCGGGCGGGCCAGGTAGAGCTGGACGACTTCACGGCCCGACCTGTGCCCGGAATTGCGGACGCGAACCAGCACCGACCGCCAGCCGCCGGTCGTGCCCGTGGCCGTGTCCGTGGTTGCGCCCGTACCGGCTCCCATGCCCGTGGCCGGCTCGACGTCCAGGTATGTCCAGTTCGTGTAGCCGAGGCCGTGGCCGAACGGAAACGCGGGCTGCGATTCGGCCAGCAGCCAGGCGCGGTAACCGATGTTCAGGCCCTCGGAGTAGCTCAGGACCCCGCCGACCGGGCGCGTGTCGAGAATCGGCACATCTGCGGTGGCAGCCGGCCACGTCGTGGGCAGCCGACCGCCCGGTTCCACTCGACCCGTCAGCATGTCCGCCAGCGCGTTGCCCGCCTCCTGCCCCGGAAACCAGGTCAGCAAGATGGCGGAGACGTCGTCACGCCAGGGCATCAGCACCGGCGATCCCGCCGAAACCACGACAACGGTCTTCGGGTTGGCCGCCGCAACTCGCGCGACTAGGTCGTCTTGCGATGGCTGAAGGGCCAGGGAAGTGCGATCGCGGCCCTCGGTCTCGTCCAGGTCCGTCGTTCCGACGACGACGACCACCACGTCCGCGAGTCGGGCGAGCCGCTCCGATTCCTCCATTGCCGCGGCCGGCGCCACGTTGGGTTTCTCGATGGCGAGCGACAGCGAGCAGCCCGGATTGGCGAAGAATTTGCGCCAGCGGGCTCGGTACTCGATCGGCCGGCCGGCGGTCAACGCGACCTCGACGGCGTGGTATGGCGGGTCCGCCCACATCGAATTGTGGCTGACGAGCTCCGGCGGCTCGCCTTCCTCCGAGACGAGGTTGCCGTCAATCCAGACCGCCACATGACCGTGGACGGCCAGGCCGATCTTGTGCTTGCCACTTACCGACGAAACGATGCGGGTCGATAACTCCAGCACCGGAGTCCCGGCGATGGCCTGGTCGCCGGACCACGTCAGGCGACCGTCGGGACGGGTCTGCCGCGCGACTTCGCGGCCGATGTCCCCGGCGAGTGTGGCGGTCGGTGCGGTCGCGGCGGTGGCCGCTCCGGCCGCGGTGCCGTCGTTCGCTCCCTCGTCAAAGATCCGGACCAGGATTCCCGAGCGGCCCATGTTGTCGGCGGCGCCCCTCGCCGCGGCCTCGCCCCTCGCCTCGGCCTCGGCGGCCTCTGCGGGAAGCAGCACCTCGTCCACGCTGACCATCTGCCAGCCCGGTCGCACCCGATCCGCCGGGTTGGTCAGGATCTCGACGTCCGGCAGCGCCGCGCGCAGGCCGTCGAGTGGCGTGACCGCGTAGTCCGGCCGCAGGTTCGCGCTGCCGCCGCCCTGGCCGGGTGGCATCGCCGCGCCGGGGCCGAGGATCGCGAGCCGGCGCAACTCGCCGGGGACGAGTGGCAGGACGCCGTCGTTGGCGAGCAACACCGATCCGGCCGCGGATGCTCTCCGTACCAGCGCCCACACCTCGGCCTGCGGCGGCCGAATTGCCACGGCCGTGGCCGCGGGCACTCCCCGGAGCGCTCCCACGCGCGCCGCCAGGCGCAGCAGCCGCCGGACCTTGTCGTCGATTGCCGCCTGCGTGACCTCCCCCCGGCGAACGGCCCCGACCAGCGCCTGGCCCCACGGCCCGTCCGGCCCCGGCATCAGCAGATCCATGGCCGCTCGGGCGGACGGCACCGTTGTCTTAACCGCGTACCAGTCGCTCATGACCACGCCGTCGAAGCCCCAGGCCGTCTTGAGCGGATCGGTCAGCAGGTCGCTCTCGGTCATGGCCGTGCCGCGCACTTCGTTGTAGGCGGCCATCACGGTCCAGGCGTGAGCCTCTCGCACGGTCCGCTCGAACGGGGCCAGATACAACTCGCGGAGCGGTTGGTCGGCCATCTCCACGCTGAGCGTCTGGCGCTCCGTCTCCGAATCGTTGGCGACGTAGTGCTTCGGACAGCCGCCCACGCCCCTCGACTGCAGACCCTCGATGTAGGCACAGGCGATTCGCCCGGTCAGCAGCGGGTCCTCGGAGAACTGCTCGAAATGCCGCCCGCCGACGGGGGAGCGATGCAGGTTGATCGTGGGCCCGAGCAGCACGTCTACGCCCTTGCTGCGCGCCTCGCCGGCCAGCAGCTCGCCGATCTCGCGGACCAGTGGCTCGTTCCAGCTCGCCGCCAGCGCCGTCGGGCTCGGCAGGCTGGTCGTGGTTTCGTCGTGTCCGATCGAGCCGCCCTTCACGCCCGCCGGGCCGTCCGAGACGACGATGGGGCGCAGTCCGATCTCGGGGACGGCGTGGGTCGCCCAGAAGTTGATGCCGGTCAGCAGCCGAAATCTTGGTCTCGAGGTCGAGCGCGGCGATCCCCCGTTCCACGGCGGCCTCGACCGCCAGGTCGTACTCGTTTACGAGCCCGCTCTTGCTCACCGACGGACCTCAGGCTGCTGTCTGGATTGGACGAAGTCAGTCTAGCCCGAGCGGCCCAACAGCCAGTCCGTTGCGGCTCCGCCGGGCGCCGCGGACCAACCGCCCACCCGACCGCCGGTTCGACCCACATCCGATGGACCTCTGCCACGCTGCCGACCGTGACTCCGCCGTTACGTATTCGCGCCCCCAACCATGACGTTCGACCGGACTGACACGCTTGCCCCGTCGCCTAGGATGCGGGCATGCAATCGCGTCGGAACGGGTCATTGCTGATCGCAGGCGGGATCGGGCTCGTGTTTGTCGTAGCCATCGGCGGGTTCGTCATCTTCGGAGGCTCGCCCGCAACCACTCCCGGCCCCGGTTCGAGCCCGAGCGGCGTGACGCAGTCGTCGCTGGCCCCGCTGGTGGCGTCGCTCGACGCTTCCGGGAGGCCCGGCACCTCGCCCGGCGCCGCGCCCGACTCGAGTGGCATAGCCGCCGCGCAGGCCTCCGGATCGGGCAACGCCGCGCCCGCGAGCCCCACGCCGACCGAGGCACAGCCGAAGACGACCGTCACTCCCACGGTCCGCGTCACGCCCGCGCCCACCCCACCGCCCCCGTCGGCGCCCACCCCGCCGCCCCCGCCCAGCGCTCCGTGCTACGTCCTGCCGTCGTCGAATGTGTGGAACCGCCCCGTGACCGGTCTTCCGGTGGCCGGCAACTCGGACGCGATGGTCGCCGCCATCGGCCTCAACTCGGTGCTCCACCCCGACTTCGACACCGTCGGCGACGGCATCCCTTACAACGTCGTCACCTCGGCCACGCCCACGTACACCGTCGCCTTCGATTACGCCGACGAGTCCGATCCGGGTCCGTATCCCATCCCGTCGAGCCCGCGCATCGAAGGTGGCTCGGACGCTCACCTGCTGGCGATCGACGTCAACCAGTGCAAGCTGTGGGAGCTGTACGCCGCCAGTCATTCGGGCTCGGGCTGGTCGGCCGGTTCGGGCGCCGTTTTCGACCTTCGTTCCAATGGCCTTCGTCCGGACGGCTGGACCAGCGCCGATGCCGCCGGCCTGCCCATCTTCCCCGGCCTGGTCCGCTACGAGGAAGTCGCGACCGGCTCGATCGACCACGCCATCCGGTTCACGGCACCGCACACGTGCGGCTACATCTACCCGGCTCGACACCTGACCGCGCCGCCCTGCGGCAACCTGCCGCCGATGGGTCTGCGGGTCCGGCTCAAGGCTTCGGTCGACATCTCGGGTTTCGGTCCGCATGCACAGATCGTGCTGACCGCGCTGAAGCGCTACGGCATGATCCTGGCCGACAACGGGTCGCCGTGGTTCATCAGCGGCACACCCGATTCGCGCTGGAACGACGATGAGATGCACCAGCTGCAGACGCTCACCGGCGTCGACTTCGAGGTCGTCGACACGAGCGGGTTCGTCAACGGCTGAAGACGGAGAGCGGCGCCCCCTCGATCGGCCCGCGTCGAGCGGTGGGGCAGGACCCCTCGGCCGTGCGTTGAACCGCTGCGTTGCGTGGAGGCCACAACCCGTACTTACGTAGGAGTGGCCCCGAGGGCGTGTCGCGGTAACCTCCGGGCACGGTGATGGGGGATTCCGACCGGCTTTGCACTCGCGTTTCAGGAGGCTGCGTGCTCGTCCCGTTCATCGGGTATGCCCTGGGTCGTCGCTTCATCGGATATGTCGAGTGCGAGGGCGAACGGCTGACCGACATGCTCAACCGCACGGAATTGATCGTCGTCCGCGAAACCTACGTCGAGAACTTCGACGACGAGACGGTCGTGAACCTGGGCGACGGAGAAGTGGACCGGTCCATCCTCTACGCGGTCGAGGCCAACGGCACGCGCGGCGAAGTCACGCGGCGGATCCACACTATCCGCCACCGCCTCCAGGTCCAGCTCGGGCCGTACAGTGCCCTCGGCCTGCTGCATGCCCTGCCCGGACAGATGCCGCTGCCGTACATCCACGCTCGCGGCCCGATGATCCCGCTCTCTGACGCCACGATCGGTTTCGCCTGCCGCGGCACACTGCAGCTCCGCGATGTCGGCACGCTCGTGGTCAATCGCGACATGCTCGACTGGGTCCGCGCCAGCGAGGACGAGGCCCTGGCCTTCCCCGGCGTCACGGTTCTGACCGACCGAGCCTGACCTGACCCCCGGCCGACCCCGCCCGCGGAGCCGACAGCGACGGCGACCGACCCTGCCCGGCGGCGCCCGACCCACCGCGAGTGATGCTGCCCGGCGCGCCGACCCACCGCGAGTGACTGGCCGATCTCGGCCGGCGCCGGCCGGCGGTGACCCCGACCGACGCCGCCCGGCGGCGCCGATCCACCACGAGTGACCGCGAGTGACCAGCCGACCCCAGCCACGCCCTTGCCCAACCCCGCGTGATCGTCCGCCGCGGTCCCAAGATAACTCCGGGTTGATCGGTTCCGGCCATCCTGGTCGCATGGACGACGTCCGGGTTGGTTCGGTGCTTCGCGCGGTTCGGATGCGACGCGGGCTGCGCCAGAGCGACGTTGCCAAAGCCGCCGGAATCAGCCAGGCCGTCGTTTCTCTCGTGGAACGCGGCGATCTCGAGCACTCGTCACTCCGCGCTCTCCGCCAGGTGGCCGCCTCGGTTGGCGTGTCGCTGCCTTTCGCTCCCAGGTGGCGCGGTGCGGACCTGGCCAGGCTGCTGGATGAAAGACACGCCGCCATGGTCGGGCTCGTTGCGGAGCGAGTCGAACGACGGGGCTGGCAGGTGCTGCCGGAGCGGACCTTTTCGATCCAAGGGGGGCGGGGCTCTATCGACATTCTCGGGTGGCATTCGGGCCGTCGCGCGCTGCTGATCGTGGAGGTCAAGACTGTGTTGGTCGACATGCAGGACATGCTTTCGACTCTCGACAGGAAGCGGAGGCTGGCCCCGGTCATCGCTCGCGAATTGGGTTGGCGGCCGCTCGCGATCGCTGCCATCGTGGTGTTGCCGGAAGAGACTCAGGCACGCCACGCCGTGTATAGAAACGAGCGGCTGCTTCACGCTGCCCTGCCCGCCCGAACCCTGGAGATCCGGCGCTGGCTGGTGGATCCGAGGGCCGATCTTCGCGGCATCTGGTTCCTGCTCAATAACGGCCACACCGATGCAAAGCGGGGTCGGGGAGGCTCGCGAAGGGTTCGGCGGCGGACGGCGAGGATCGGTGGATCTGAGCCACGCCCTGATGAGGCGCGACCCGCCGACGCCTCCGGCTCCGCACCCCGGCTCCGCACCCCAGTACCAACTTAGTAGTGACCTGGCCGAAGTTGAGTGGCGAATAGGCAGGTCGGGCCGGTTAGTAACGGGGTGGCCGATATTGAGTGGAGCGCGGGCGAAGGCGGCCGGCCCGGGCTCGGCGAAGCTTCGCGGCCACCTCGCGCTCGCCCTCGGGTCTCGCGCCCTCGCGCCCTCGCGCCCGCCCTCGCGTGCGGGGCGCGGCTCGCGGGGCGCGGCTCGGGCGGGACGGCCCGACCCTACAGCCCCAGGACGCCGCGGATCGTCTTCAGGCCGGCGATGACGTTGGCGACGTGCTCTTCGAAGGGGACGCCCAGTTCCTCGGCGCCCTTGAGCAGCTGGTCGCGTGGAACCTGGCGGGCGAAGCCTTTGTCCTTCATCTTCTTTACGACGGCGCGCGGATCCACTTCATCGAGGCTGCGATTCGGGCGTACGTAGGTTGTGGCAATGACGAAGCCGCTCAGTTCGTCGCAGGCGTACACAGTCCGGGCCAGCAGACTGATCCGTGGTACGCCGGTGTGGTCGCCGTGGCCGAGGACCGCCTCGACGACCTCCTCCGGATAGCCCAGCCGTCGCAGTTCCTCGGCCCCGCGCATCGGGTGCGTTTCAGGGTAGCGCTCGTAGTCGAAGTCGTGGAGAAGCCCGGCGGCGCACCACGTTCCCAGCTCCGGCTCCACGATGCCGAAGCGGTTCTCGGCGTACCATCGGACCGTCGCCTCGACTGCCAGACCGTGCTTGCGCAGCGCGTCGCCGGGCGTCCATTCGGTCAGGAGCTGCCAGGCGTCCTCTCGGGTCGGAGTGGTCATCGAAGCCTCCTGCCCGGGAGCGTACCATCGACGGCATGAGGACGCGGTGCGCCGGCGCAAGTTGCTTTGGAGGGGTGTAGCCATATGAGCAGACTCAGGGTCGCACTGGTCCAGCTCGCCGCGGACCAGGACGTGACCGCCAACGTGGAGCGTGCGGCGGCGCTGGTCCATAGGGCCGGCGAGAGTCGGCCGGGGCTTATTGCGCTGCCCGAGATGTTCCAGTATCGGGGTCCGCTGACAGGCTTCCGCGATTCGGCGACGACGCTGCCCGGTCCGCTGACGGAGCCGTTCGCCGAGCTTGCCCGGAATCTCAATGCCTGGATCCTGCTCGGCAGCCTGGCCGAACGCTCGACCGACCAGCTTCGGCCTTACAACACCTCGGTCCTGCTGGACCCGGCCGGCCAGATCGCCGCCGTCTACAGGAAGCGCCATCTGTTCGACGTGGCGATCGACGACGGCCCGTCCGACCGAGAGTCGGCGCGCATAACCCCGGGCGACTCGACGGTCGTGGCCTGCCTGGAGGGTGTCGCCGAAGAGGAAGACGTTCGACTCGGCCTCAGCATCTGCTTCGATCTGCGATTCCCGGAGCTGTATCGCGAGCTGGCGGCCGGCGGCGCGGTCGTGATGGCCGTGCCGGCCAACTTCACCGAAGCCACCGGCCGCGACCACTGGGAAGTGCTGCTGCGAGCGCGGGCCATAGAGAACGGCGCCTTCGTCATCGCCCCGGCCCAATGCGGGACCGGCGCGGGCGTACCCACGCACGGCCGGAGCATGGTCGTCGACCCGTGGGGAATCGTCATTGCCCAGGCACCCGACGGACCGGGGATCGTCGTTGCCGACCTGGACCTGGATCGGGTGAACGCCGTTCGCCGGCAGCTGCCCACTCAGCCGCGCCGCTAGTCGGGCTTGGCCGCCGCTCGGGGCGGGCGGCCAGTCGAGTAGCGTCGCCGGTCGGAGGAGCCGCGATCAGGCGGCGCCGGACCTGCGGTGGAGCGCCATTTCGTCCTCGCGCTCGCCGTCGCGGTCGCGCACGGAATCACCGGTGGGCTCGCTCGACTCGTCCAGCACCGTCACCAGCTGATCACGATTTATGAGTGCGAACGGGAAGCGGCCGGCCATGGTGGTATCCGACAGCCAGCGCACGGAAAGATCCGTGATCGGCAGGAAGTGAGGATCGGGCGACTCGAGGAACTGCGTCATCGATCCGTAGGCGTGGACGTGGATGCTGCCCATCAGGTTGTAGCCGGGCGTCACGATTGAAACCCGTCGACGCTGCTTCTGAACGACCGGAGCGCCCGGGCGGTTCTGATGTACGGGCGACGTTTCTGCGACCAGGACCACCTGGTTGAGCCGGACCCAGAGCGTGCTGCGGCGCTGGTTGGCGTCGGGAGCCTGGCTTTGCCCGAGGTGCACGTGCCAGGCGTTGCGCACCTGAATGAACCCGGTCTGCATATTTATCCAGTCCGACAGGCGGTCGAACTGTCCGGTCCAGAGCTGGCCCGAAATCTGGAAGCCGGCGCCGAAGATTTCGACCTCGACCGCGAGCCCTTCCGTGCCGTCCTCGCTCTGGCCGAGCCAGTGCTCGTCGGGACGGCTGGCCGGGGCGCCAAGAGAACCCCAGACTGGATCGAATCCGGACGGTGGGCTGAAGCCTCCGTCGGTCCGGGGCGCGTTCGGGTCGCCGAGACGAACCATGGGCCTGCCGCCGATCAGCCCGCCCGGGCCGTATCCCAGATCGACTTCGCTCTGCAGCGCGTCGTTCTGGCGAATCCCCCCGAAGAAGCCGGTTCGTCCTGCCATATCGATCGGTACCTAACCTAAGGAGGATGCTCTGGAGGCACCTAGCTGAGTAGTCGGACGGGTGCCTGAAGACTTAATCCGCGACGCTGTCGGCGGGCTGCGCGTTCCGCGGCGACTCCATTCTGGGCCCGACCGCGGCGCACTCCCATCCCCCACCAAGGGACGGTGCGTTCTTCCGTATGCACCAGTATGTATACCGCACTCCGGCTAATCCCGCTGGGGCCCACGTGTGGGGGCGCCGCTGGGCCGTCGCGTCGCCTACGGCGGCTCGACCGCGACCCAGGAGACCGGTGGCGGCGGGAGCACGAACGCGGTCAAGTACGGTGGGCGCGAGAACGACGGCAAAGGGCTCTTCTACTACCGCCCCGCTACCACAACCCTGTCTTCGGCCGCTTCGTCAGCGAGGACTCCCCGGTCTTGCGGCCGGCCTCAACCTCCGTTTCTACGCCAACGACGACCCGGTCGACCGCCGAGTCCGGCGGCGGCGCCCGTCATCGCCAACGGCATCGCTCCGCATGTCGCCGCGCCGGCGCCAGCTAGCCCTCGTCGCCCGGAGGTTCGCCGGGGAGTGACAGGGTGAAGGCCGCGCCGAGGCCGTCGCGGGGCGGCTCGAGCCGGAGCTCGCCGCCCATTGTCAGGAGCAATTGCCGCGAGACGTAGAGACCCAGGCCCGTGCCCTCGCCGCTCGATTGAGTCTCGCCGCGTGTGAAGCGAGTGAAAAGCCGCTCGCGATCCGCCGCGGAGACGCCCGGCCCGTGGTCGGCGATGGTCACGTGGAGCCGGCCGAGCACGCCGTCGGGCCGGATCGCCACTTCCACTCTGCCGTCCCGGCCGCCGTACTTGACCGCGTTGTCGAGCAGCGCCCACAGGACCTGGTCGAGCTGGTCCGCATCGGCGACTGCCAGCCAGCCTTCGGCTTCGTCGCGCAACTCGAACGACGCGCCGGCGGCGTTGAGCGCTTCCCAGGCTCGACGGACGCGCGGCGCCATCGCCATGACTTCGGCTTCGGGTCGGAGTACGCCGGCCTCGAGTCGAGTTACGGTCAGCAGCTGGCGGACCAGGCGCGTCAGCCGATCGGCCTGTTCGGCCACGATCTGGAGGCGCCGGTCGGTGGCCGCTTCTTCGGACGCGCTCCGCAGCTGGTCCACGTAGGCCCGGATGCTCGTCAGCGGCGTCTGCAGGTTGTGGCTCACGCCCCGCAGGAATTCGTCCTTGGCGGCGTCGAGCTCGAGCAGCCGGGTGTTCTGGCTCTCGACCTGCCCGAACAGCTCGGCATTGCGCAGGGCCACGCCGACCTCACTGGCGAAGAGGTCGAGCAGGTCGCTGTCGGCGCGCTCCCAGTTGCGGGTCGCCGGCAGATGGCCGGTCAGGACGCCGAGCCTGTCGCTGCCGGCCCGAATGTCGGCCCGAACCGGACGCGGGTCGCCGGGGATGCGCTCCTCGGCCGGGATGGACGCCGGATCGGTGAGGTGCACCGCGCAGTCGATCAAGCCATAGATGGAGCACGCGTCCGACTCGGCGCGCGACCGCAGCGCGTCGACGCCCTGGGCGGGGTTGTATGCCGCGACCGCGCCGAGCAGGGCCGCGAGTTCGCGGTTGCGGCGCTGGGCATCGGCGGCAATGCGATTGTGGCTGTCGGCGAGTCGGGTCAGCTCGTCGTCGCCGGTGAGGTGGATCGGGGGACTGGATTCGCCGGCGGCGACGCGCTCGACGGCAGCTGTGATGCGGCGCAGCGTCGCGGTGAGACTGGCCACGGCGATAGCCCCGGCCAGCAACCCGACGAACGCGGCCGCGACGACGGCACCTATCCAGATGGTCACCACGACCCGGGAGTCGGAGTAGAGTCCGGCGGCCACGACGATGGCGCCGAACACCGCGACGGGCAGTACGGCGGCCACGATCGAGCCCGCGGTCAGGAGAACGCGGAACGACAGCCCGAACGCGCCCGGTCGAGTGGCAGGAGTTGCGGGAGTGGCTTCGGGTGGCGTCACGGGTGGTCGCGTCCTGGCGCGGAGCGAGCCAGGCGAGTCGCCGGCGGCGTTGCCGGCGGGGCCGGCCGAGTTGCCGGCGGTGTTGCCGGCGGGGCGCGCGCTCGGGTCGGGCTCGCCGGATCGTTCAGCCAACCTGGTGACTCGCGATCAATCGATACCCTTTGCCCCTCACGGTCAGCAGGTGAACGGGCCGGTCGGGGTCGATCTCGATCTTCTG
The DNA here is from genome assembly GCA_963835845.1 of uncultured Chloroflexia bacterium. Classification (GTDB taxonomy): domain Bacteria; phylum Chloroflexota; class Limnocylindria; order Limnocylindrales; family CSP1-4; genus Fen-1039. The sequence continues at coordinate 28,334 of CAWIGT010000004.1, forward strand.
GCGCAGCCGGCGCATGGAAACCCAGACGTAGGACGAGTCGGCCTCCTCGGTATCCGCCCAGCCGCGGGAGATCAGCGTCTCCGTCGCGACGACCTCGCCGAGACTGGCCGCGAGTGCCTGCAGCAGGCGCGATTCGGTCGGCGTCAGCTGCACTTCGGTGCCCGCGACGGTGGCCGCTCGGCGGTACAGGTCCAGGGTCAGGTTCGGCCCGAGGGCCAGTGACTGGCGTGGAATGCGGTCGCCGAGACGCCTCAGGACGCGCTGGATCCGGGCCCGCAGCTCCGGGTAGTGGTACGGCTTGGTGACGTAGTCCTCGGCCACTTCGTCGAGCAGCCTGGCCTTGCTGTCGGCCATGTCGATGGCGGACAGGACGATGATCGGCAGGTCCGCATCGGCTTTGATCTTGCGGGCGAGTGCCAGCCCGTCGATGCGGGGCATCATCAGGTCCAGCAGGATCAGGTCCGGCCAGCCCGCCTCGAGCCGGCGCAACGCCTCGAGGCCGTCGCGTGCGGTCATCACTTCGTAGCCGTCGTCGCGCAGCTGCTCCGCCAGCACCACGAGCAAGCCCGGATCGTCGTCGACGATGAGTATCCTTCGCGGCCGTTGCTCGATCATCTTGCGGCTTGCCTCCCCCGAGGGGCCCCTTGGCGGGCGTCCCCGCGAGTATAGGTGCGCTGCCGCGGGCGGAGGGCTCCCCCGTTGGTCCCCCGTTCTGCGCCGGGGCCTCCGCTCGCGCCCGCCCATGCCTCCGCGCGCGCCCGCCCATGCCCCGCGCCCGCGCGCGGGCGGGGCGCCACCACGCGACCATGCCAAATATGAACCCGGGTAGTACCGGTCCGAACCGCCTCCGTGCCGAGCGGTTATCGGCGCGACCACGGGCCGTTGGTAGGGCCCAATGGCGTGCCCGGAGCCTCGTCACCAGGCTCGCGAGGGCCTCGCTCGGCTGGAGATGTGCCTTTCGACGCCCTGATCGCCGCCTTTCGATGCGATCCCGACGGGCCGACTCGGACTCTTACTACCCGGGTTGTTATCTGTCCAGAACGCGAGACCCGTGGTGGCCTGGGAAGGGTCGCGCATGAATGCTCGGAATTGACGCCCGTCCGATCGGAACCTGGTTCGGAGCAGCGTGCGATGTTGGGCCGCATGTCGACGGTTTGTGCGTGTGTCGGACACGATCAGCCACACGGAGACAAGCGCCGGCTGCCAGCCGCGGCGGGCGGCAATTTGATGGATCAGGCGGCGTTTTCGATCGAGCGTCCCCAGCATCTCATTCATGTCGACGAATTCGGTCTTGAGTTCGACGATGAGTACGTGGCGGCTCCCGTCGTGCCACGCCAGCTGGTCGACGACGCCGCGCTCGCCGTAGTGCGCAAATGAGACTTCCGGCTCGACCGACCAGCCCGGCTGCAAGGCCAGGAACTCGGCGACGCTCTCTGCGAGCGCCGAGTGTCGCCGGCTCAAGAGCCTCGCGCCGTTGCCTCCGCGCCATTGGCCAGTCACCTCGATCCGAATGTCGAGGACGGCGGCAACTCGCCGTAGCGTCCGCAGCGACAGAGCGTCACAGCGCCCGCGCTCAACCAACGACACCAGCGCTTGCGAACCGCCGGCGAGTCTGGCGAGTTCGGTTTGCGAGAGTCCGCGGCGCAGCCGAACTGCCCGGATCAGGCGGCCGATCTTGAGGTCCTCCACGGTGGCAGAGGATGATCGCTGCCACTTCGCCGCCGCTCAACCGGAGCTTGTCCGGCAGGGCGGCCGCCGGTGCCGGAGTGTCGGGCCGCCGCCGGCGCGTTTCCGGCAGGGCCGCGGCCGGACTTACTCCGCCCTGGGGTCGAAGTAGCGGCAGCGTGGGGCGACCGGACAGTGCTCGCAGTCGGGGCGCTGCGCGTGGCAGGTGCGTCGGCCGTGGCTTATCAGCGAGACGTGGGCCTGGTACATCTGATCGGGCTCGAGCATCGCCAGGTAGTAGTCGTGAGCCGAATCGGGATCGGCCTTTGGCGGGATCAGGCCGATCCGCTGGCTGACGCGGAAGACGTGGCGATCGACCGGCATGAGCGGTGTCCCGAAGCTGAACAGCAGCACCACGGAGGCCGTCTTCTTGCCGACGCCGGGGATCGCGGCCAGCCAGTCGCGCGCCTCGAGGGCGGGTTTGTCGCGCAGGAACTCGAGCGAGTACTCGCCGCCGTTCGCCGCCACGGCTCGAAGCGCGGCCTGGATCCGCGGCGCCTTCTGGTTCGCCAGGCCGCCGGGCCGTATGACGTCGGTCAGCTCGGCGATCGGCACGGCTTCTATCGCGGCCCAGTCGGGCGCCGGCAGGTCGGGCAATCCGACGCCACCCCAACCCGGGAAGTATCTCGGCTCCAGCGACGCGTCCGGCGGTCTCGGCGCGGACGGATACGTGTCGCGCAGGCCGGCAAAGGCGACTTCGGCGTTCACGTCCGCCGAGTTGGCCGTCAGGATCGTCAGGATCAGCTCGCTGACCGGATCGAGTCTCGGTTGCCAGACCGGCCGCCCGGCGGCGTCCCCAAGGCGGTCGAGGACGAAAGGCAGGAGGCCGGGCCGCTTCCTGGCGAGTTGGCCGGCCCACGACCGCGCAACTGCGGCGGGGTCGCGCTTGGCCGGTCTGCGGCGGGTCGACTTGGCGGTCGACTTGGCGGTCGACTTGGCGGTCCGGCGCGGCGAAGGCGCCGATTGAGCGGGCTCGGCTGATCGACCGGTCGAGGCCTTCGAGGTCGACTGATCGGGTGTGGCCGCAGGCTCCTTCTTCGCGGGCATCAGGCCACCGGCTCTCGGACGACAGCCGAGCGGTCCGCCTGCGTCGCTCGACGATCGCGAACCAGTGCGCCGATTTCCACCACCCTCGCGAGTCGTTCGCCGGCCGCGGTCACGAGCGAAGCTGCCTGCGCCATCGCATCCTCCAGGGTCATCGGGCCGTCCAGGACCGACACCGCTGCCGTTCCCAGGCCGGCCAGCGTGGCCCGGCCCTCAGCGGTGACCGCCCCGCCGACCGCGACGCACGGCACACCGGCCGCGGCCGCTCGCCGGGCGACTCCGAGCGCCGTCTTCCCGTACGCGGTCTGCTCGTCGATCCGTCCCTCGCCGGTGATTACCAGGTCCGCGGCGGCCAGCCTCTCGTTGAAGCGGGTCTCTTCCATGACGACGTCGATGCCCGGAACCAGCTCGAACGACCGCATTCGCGGGGCCAGGCACAGCAATCCGAAGCTCGTCCCGCCCGCGGCCCCGGCCCCGGGGATGTCGCGGGCCTTCGTGCCGGCCGCTTTCTCGAGAAGATCGGCATAGTGCGCGAGCCAGGCGTCAAGAGTGGCCACGTCCTCCGGCCAGGCTCCCTTCTGCGGCGCGTAGACGGCCGCGGCCCCGAACTCGCCGAGGAGTGGATTCGTCACGTCGCAGGCGATCCGCATCTCCAGTTCGCCGAGCCGCGTGTCGAGCGAAGCAAGATCGATCGCGGCGAGATCCGGGATGGGGCCGGGGATCTTGCCGCCGCCGCGGTACCAGACGCCGAGGGCGTGGAGCATGCCCGAGCCGCCGTCCGTGGTGGCACTGCCGCCCACTCCCATCAGCACGTGGCGAACGCCGGCGTCGAGAACCGCCGCCAGAATCTCGCCCGTGCCCTCAGTGGTGGCCGCGATCGGGCTGCGCGGCTCGCCCTCCGGCAGGCGCGACAGGCCCGACGCCTCGGCCAGCTCCACGGCGGCGCGCGTTCCGTCGTCCGAGAGAAGCCAGCGAGCGGTGAGCGGCCGACCCAGCGGGTCGTGGGCCGCGCATTCCCGCCACTCCCAGCCGCCCGTTTCGGCGATGGCCGCGAGCGTGCCTTCGCCGCCGTCGGCGAGCGGCGCGCGAGTCAGTTCGTCCCCGGGGCGGGCGCGAGCCCAGCCCTCGGCCAGCGCACTGGTCACTTCCACTGACGAAAGCGACCCCTTGAACGAGTCCGGGGCGAGCAAGACGCGCAGGCGATTGGGATGGCGTCCGGTCACGGACGCTCCTCGGAAAGCCCGCCCGAATTGCCGCCCGACGGCACGGCGCCCGACGGCACGGCGCCCGACGGCACGGCCAGGTCGGCTTCGCCGATATCGGCGCCGGGCCGGTCTTCGACCGGAACCCGCTGCTCGACTTCGCGTTCCACTGCGGACGCCGATCGTCGCCGCGAGCGTGCCCCCGCCACCGCGAGGCGAGCTTCCGTGCCCGGCCCGGCCGCGGCTCGGCGCCGTTCCAGGTACTCCGGGATCCGGATCATCGGCGGCCGCTCGTGGTCGGCCAGCTCGATTACTTCCAGGCCCAGCTGGCCGTGGCCGGAGCGTGGCAGCTTCATCGTCGAGCCCAACTCCGCGAAGAGCCGGGTCTTGCGCCGCTCCTCGAGCCGCTTCATGACGGCCTGGAGGATGACGAAGCTCATCCGCGAGAGCCCCTCGAGTTCCTGGTTGCGATGGATCCGCCGCTCCAGGTCCACCTGGCCGAGGCCCTCCAGCCCGACGCGCTCGGCGACGTCGATGAGATGCCCGATCTCCACGGCGTATCCGGTGAAGAACGGCAGCGTCTCGAGCAGGCTGCGTCTGCCGGCGTACTCGCCCGAGAGCGGCTGGATCAGTCCTGACAGTTCCGGGAAGAAGAGGTTGAGCAGCGGCCGCGCGACGAGTTCGGTGACCCTACCGCCGCCGCCCTCCTTCAGGACTCCGCCCTCGACGATCGGCCGCCGGTAGTAGCCCTTGACGTACTGGATCCGCTCTTCGACGATGAGCGGCCCGAGCGTGCCGTACACCATCCGTGGATGCCAGTTACGGACGTCCGTGTCCGCCCAGACGACGATGTCGCCGCTGGTCTCGAAGAGGCTCTTCCACAATGCCTCGCCCTTGCCCGTGAAGCTTCCGTACCGCGGGAGGACCTGCTGGTGGACGACGACCCGGGCGCCGGCCGCCTCCGCGACGTCGCGCGTTCGGTCGGTCGAGTCCGAATCGATGACGAGCAATTCGTCGACCAGCGCGTGCTTCTCCATCAGATCGCGGCGAGCTCGCTCGACGATTACGCCGATAGTCTCTTCCTCGTTGAGCGTCGGCAGAACGAGACTCACCGTCAGGCCGGCCTGACGCTTCAGGCGAACCAGCCGCTCCAGGCCGCCGAATTCGCGATGGTGGAAGTTCGACTCGCCGAACCAGCGTTCGACACGCTGCGGCACCGCCTGGGATTCGTTGGCGGCCCGCTCGGCCGCCGCCAGCGTCTCGGCCCGCGCCTCCAGGCGCTCGAACGTGGCCTTGCCGATCGCCTCACGCGTCTTGACGACGATGACCGTCTTGCTCGAACGGGTCGCGATCGCCTCCGGCAACGCCCCGAAGAGATACGTCTCCTGGCCGGCGCTGGCGGGAGCCGCCGAAGCGCCCATCACCACCACGTCCGCCGCTTCGGCTTCGCGCAGGATGGCGTTGCGCACGTTGGAGGCCTCGCGAACCAGCTGTTCCACGTGGCCGTCGGTGTGCTGGCGGATGAAGTGGGCCAGCGCCCGCTCCGACTGCGTCCGGATCCCCTCGGCGATCCCGGGCGGGACGAGGTGCAGGGCCACGACTCTGGCGTCGTTGCGGTGAGCCAGCGCCTCGGCGAAGCGCAGGGCCAGCTCCGCGTGGGGGCCGCCACGGATCGGCACGAGTACCGTGCGGATTTCCGCCGGGCCCTGCTTGATCACGGCGATGTCACACGGCGGGTTGCGGACGACCTCGTCGATGGTCGGCGAGAAGACCGACGATCGGGTCCCGGGCCGAGACGCGGGCTTGCCGGCCCAACCGAACACGATCAGGTCCACGTCCAGTTCGCGGGCGGCTTCGGTCACGCCCTCCGCCGCACGCCTGCCGATCCGGACGATGGGGTGGATCGTGACGCCGTCCGGGGCGTAGTCGAGGACGCGCTGCAGAAGGCGCCGAGCCTGGCGGGCCCGGGTCGCGCCGTCGCTGAGCGGTGTGTCTTCCGGTACCTCGACGATGCCGACCACGGTCAATGTGCCGGTCCGGCGGTCCAGCAGCGAGGCGCCGATGCGGACCAGCTCCTGCGCGGTCAGCGGATTAGCCACCGGAATGAGGATCCGCGACGGCAGCGGCGCGCGCGTCATCGAGCGGCCTCGGTCGGCTCAGCGGGGGCTTGCCGCTCACCGGGTACCGGCGGTCCGCCCGTTTCTCCCGGCTCGGTCGGGGTCGCGCTCGACGGCGGGGCGGTAGCCGCGGGCGGGTCGGTCACGTCGGTGGTACCGACCGTCCTTGCGGTGGTCGGCTGAGCCTTGCCGATGCCTGCGGCCGAGGCAGCCGCCGCTGCGTTCGTCGCCTCCTGCCAGCGCTCGACCAGGTAAGGCTTACGGAGTTCGAACTCACGGGCCTGGCGTTCCACGTGCTCCTCCGCCTGCTCCTCGGAAAGTCGCCGGTTCTCGATGACGAGGCTGCCGACCCGGCCGAAGTAGATGGGCACGAAGGCCGCCACGAGCCGCTCCATCTCGATTTCGCCGAAGCTCGCCGCGATCAGCAGATCGTAGAAAACGTGGGCCCACAGATCGTCCGGGAAATGGAACGAGGCCACGGCGTCGGACAACTCATCGGTCGACGGCATCTCGCGGCCGGCCGTGCCCTCGCCGGACTCGCGGCTGAGCCCGAGGCGATGGGCCGCCGACTCGGCCAGCGTGCCGGCCTCGGCCGCAAGTTCCAGGACTCGCTGGCAGTGCTCGGGAGCGATGAACCGGTGCCACGTTTCGGCGAGGGTCAGCGAGCCGGAGTGGAACTGCGCCAGCAGCCGCAGAGTGTTGACTTCCAGCGGCGCCGGGTCGACCAGTCGCTCGAAGCCGTAGGCCGGAGTGTCGTGGCTGCCGGTGATGGTCAGCCAGCGCGAGGCGTTGTCGCGGGCCATCGTCAGGAGCGTGCCCACGACCTGGCGGAACATCGGTCCCAGGTCCGAGCCCGGGTCCTTGGGGTCGTGGATCTTGGCCCCGAGCCGCGTCTGGCAAACCGCGAACCCGCCGGTCAGCGCTGTCGTGGTCATCCAGATGTCGATACCGAAGCGCGAAACGTCGGGTGTCCAGCTCTCCTGCTCCAGGTAGTAGCGGATCAGGTCGCCGCTCACGCCGAAGTCGCCGCCGATGGGCTGGCGGATGCGATGCCCGTACAGTGCCCGGGTGACCGGGTAGGTGACGGTGTTCGTGATCGTGCCGTCGTACTTGTGTCGGGCGTAGAGCGGCGCCACGAAGTCGTAGCCGCCCTTGAGGATCGGCCCGGCCAGCAACTCGATCCATTCCGGGACAATCGAACGCAGGTCCGAGTCGACAACCACCAGGGCTTCGGCCTGGAGTGCGGCGGCCATCTCGAAGAGCGTCCGCAGGGCGGCGCCTTTGCCGCCGATGCCGTCAACCTCGGGGTACGTGAGGCTGACGCGGGCGAGGCGGTTGGTCGGATGGACGAGCAGGATCTGCTCGACGTAGCCGGGCGGCTCCGTCTCGACGACGATGCGCTGCGTGCCATCGGGCGACCCTGCGTCGGCGTTGACGAGCACGGGCCGCAGATCCGGGAAGTACTGGACGAGCCCGGCCTGGGCCGCCCGCACAACATGCCCGATCGTGGCCGCGTTCCTATAGCTCGGTATGCCGACCATGATGTCGGCGCAGCCGAGGCGAGCGATCTCGTCCTTGATTGCCGGGGTAAGCGCGCTAGACGGCATCGCCGTCACCGTACCACGTCGGGCGGGTCGAGGACACCGGCCCGGCGCCTGCCGGGCCGAGGGCCAATTCCGGCGGCTACTTCATCGGTATCCGGATGATCGACCAATCGTCGTTCTTCACGTCCGGGGTGTATCGGCTGTTGGCGCCTTTGTATACCAGGGCGACGAAGCCAAGGCCGCGCCAGGTAGTCAGGAAGCTACCGAGGGGCGGTCTGATATATGGAGTGATACGTACGACCTCGCTCTGCTTCAGTGAGCTTTCGAGGAGGCGCTTGCGTTCCAGCAGCGGAACGTTGAGCAACGACGTCCCGTCGACCCGGAGCAGATCGACGGCGACGAAAGCGACGGGCCGGTCCGGGTCCAGCTTCCGGTGCGAGACCCTGCCGGCCACGTGGTCGCCGGCGATCCACGAGACCATCATCTGGCCGCTGCTGGGGGCCTCTATCTCCGCCATCGGTACGCCGGCCACGAGCTGTGTCGGCTCCACGGTCAGGAAGCCGTCGAGGATGAAGTCGCCCGCGAGCGCCCCGGCCGCGATCGCCGAGGCCACGTCGGCGAACTCGGCCGTGCAGTCGACGCCCTCTTCGTCCATGAGCTTCGTGCCGCCACGGTCGACCCGGGCCAGGACCCGCACCCCGCCCCAGCTCGGCTCGATGATCACGTCCCCGCCGCGGCGGCCTCCATGCCCGAAGCGCTGCGGACGCCACTCGTCCGGATCGGCCGGCGGCGCCGGCGGTTGCTTGCTGCGGAGAAACGGCATGGCCGGATTCTAGCCCCCGTACGACCCTACTTTGCGTAGCCCGCCGGATTGTCCCGCCGCCACTCCCAGGCGGACCCGATGATCTCTTCCAGGGTGCCGTGCCGGGGCCGCCAGCCCAGCTCGACCGCTGCGCGTGCGGGACTGGCCACGAGCACGTCCGGGTCGCCGGCTCGCCGCGGGCCAATCTTCACCGGAATGGCATGGCCGACCACGGTTTCCGCGGCGGCCAAGATCTGGCGGTTGCTGAAGCCGGTGCCGTTGCCGAGGTTGCAGATGAGCGGCTCGCACGCGCCCTCCGCAGGCCCGGTGCGCGGATCCGACCCATCCGTCGCCAGGAGCGCCGCGAGATGCGCGGCGGCCAGATCCTCGACATGGATGTAGTCACGGACGCACGTTCCGTCTTCTGTGGCGTAGTCCTCGCCGAAGATCGTGACTTCGCGCCCGTCGGACGCTGCGGCCAGGACCACGGGTATGAGGTGCGTCTCGGGCATGTGCTGCTCGCCGTTTCGACGACTGGCTCCCGCGGCGTTGAAGTAGCGCAGGATGACGCTGCGCAAACCGTATCCGCGCCCGTACCAGCCGATCGCCGCCTCGACGCAGCGCTTGGTTTCACCGTAGGCGTTGATCGGTCGAACGGGGTCCGTCTCGACGATGGGCGTTCGATCGGGCATGCCGTACGTGGCCGCCGTGGAACTGAAGACGATCCTCTTGACACCGGCCTGGAGCATGGAGTCGAGCAGCGAGATGCCGCCGCTCACGTTCTCGCGGAAGTACTTGCCCGGATCCGCCATCGACTCGCCCACGAGGGACTTCGCGGCGCAGTGGAGGACGGCGTCGATGTGGTTCTCCTCGAGCAGAGCCACGACCGTCGACGGGTCGCGGTAGCTGCCGACCTCCAATTCAGCTCCCTCGGGGACGGCGTCGACGTGCCCGGTCGACAGGTCGTCGAGGACGATGACTTCGTGGCCGGCCTTGAGGAATGACTCGACGGACACGGATCCGATGTAGCCTGCGCCACCCGTGACGAGGATGTTCATTCAGTTGCTCCTGAAGCGGCGGAAGAGGCCCTTGCGCCGCGGTGGCTCGGGCGTCGGGTGCCCGGAGGCCGGCTCCGCGTCGTCCGGGGTGGGAGCGTCCGGTACCTGCGCCGACTCGGCCGGCTGCGGGCCCGCCGACCCGGCCGGCTGCTCGCTCGCCGACCCGGCCGGCTGCTCGCTCGCCGACCCGGCCGGCTGCGGGCCCGGTTGCTCGTGCTCATGCGTGCCGCGGGCTCCATTGCGATCGGAGATGTCCGCCTGGCCCGCTGCCTGGCTCTCGGCCTCGAGGACCGTGGCCAGCGCCTCCCTCAGCGCCTGCGCCTCGGCCTCTTCCTCGGAAAGCTCCGTGCGCGCCGAGTGCTTGCCTGACCGTCGCGCCGGCCTCGCCTCATATTCGCCCGCGGTCGCGTCGGCGGCTTCGACCGGCTTTGCGGGCGCGGCCTCGGTCCGGGCCGCCTCCACGGGAACCTGCTCTGCCGCCGCGGCGGGCTCGTCGGGCTCCACGCTCGGCGCTATGGGCTCCACGACCGGATCCACGGTCGCCCGGGCCTGCCGCGGGCCGAACTCCCTGCCGGCCTGCGAGCTGGCGATCGCTTCGGCCGCCTCGAACTCGTCGGCATGGGCCTCGAAATAGGCGTCGATCTCCAGGGCCGCCTCGGTCGAGGCCTGCTCCGTCGTATCGGCCGCCGCCTCGGCCGCTCCGTCCGCCGCCGGCGAGTCGCCGGTCCTGGCCGGCGGCTTCTCGGTCGACACGAAAGTCCTCTCCTCCGCCTCGTCGACCGCGTCGATCGCCTCAACCGCCGCGGCCATCTCGGCCGCCGAGAACGCGTCGGCCGGCGGAGTCTTGAGGTCCTCCGGCTCGAAACGCCGGCGGCCGATCGGCATGGCATGGTGTTGATCGTGCCGGGGGCGGACTGGCTCGCGCGCGGCGGCTGCGGCGGCCGCGGCGGCGGCGGCGAGTCGGCCGGCCTGGCGGCGGTCTCGCAGTGGCTCGGGCGGGAGCGGTCCTATCTGATCCGGCCTGGTTCGGCCGCGGGTCTCCTTGCCTGAGGCTCCGCGGCGCGGAGAGGCGCTCGGCCTGCCCACGGACTCGGCCGGCGGTCGGGTACCGGAGTTGGCTCCGGGCTGGCCCGCGGAAGCCGAACCCCTGGTTCGGGCTGCGTCCGTTTTCGCGGCGCCGGTCTGTTGCGCGCCGCCCTCTGCGTCGGAGCTACCGACCACTCGCCGGCGGCTGAGGGCCTCGAGACGCTGCGCCCCGAGCATGGGAAGCTCGGCCGGTTCCGATTCGTTGGTCTCGACCGAGACGTGGTCCAGCGTGTCGATCACCCGCCTGGCCGCGATGCTGTACGGGTCGATGCCCAGTGCCTGATCGGCGAACGTTCGGGCGGATCGCTCGTCGCCGCGCTCCAGCCACACACGGGCCAGGCCGGCGACTGCCATGGCGTTGGTCGGATCCAGCTCGATGAGCTGCCAGTACGTTCGCTCGGCCTGCTCGAGTAGGCCGTCGGACATGGCCCGATCGGCCTGCAGCAGCAACTCGAACATCAGACGGCCTCGCGCATGGTATTCACGAGTTGGGATTCTCCACCAACCGGCGATCGGATATCTGCTCGCGCGCCAGACCCAGGAGAATCGATCGATCGTTGAGCGCGGGCTCGGCGATTACCCGCTCGGTCAGCGCCTCGAGAAGCTCGCCGAGTTCCCGTCCGGCCGGCAGCCCCAGCTCGGCCATCAGATCGTCGCCGTCGATCGCGAGCTGGTTTCTGCCCAGGACGACGTTGGCCGCCAGCTCGGCCTGGATTCGCGCCGACAGCTCGATCAGGTGGCCGGACTCCGGCGGCAGACCGCTGCCCTGGTTGTCGGCCGCGCGGAGGGCCAGGAGATCGTCGGTCGAGCCCGGCCCCACCTTCCGAATGAATCTGCGAACGGCGGCGTCGCTCCAGCCCGGTTCGTACGAGAACATGTGCAGGCGCACCAGATGCGCCACTCGTTCCTGGAGGGCGCGCGGGGCGTGGAGGCGGGCGAGGAAGTCGCGGGCCATTTCGGCGCCGACGGTTTCGTGCCCGTGGAAATGCCCGTCGGCCAGGGTATCTGGCTTGCCGGCGTCGTGGAGCAGAGCCGAGAGACGCAGCAGAGGCCTGGCGGGCGCCGCGTCGACGGTCCGCAGTGTGTGATCCCAGAGGTCCTCGCCCGCGACCTTGTTCTGGCCGAGGCCGCGCTGGCGGGCGAGGTCCGGGGCGATCACCGCCAGGAGGCCCGAATCGGCCATCAGGCGCAGACCGACGGACGGACGGCCGGCCATGAGCAGCTTCTGCAGCTCGGCGAAGATGCGCTCGCCTGAGAGGTGGCGGGCCAGCTCGGCGTTGCGGCCGATCGCCCGATAAGTTGCCGGCTCGATCTCGAAGCCGAGCGTCGTGGCCAGCCGGACGGCCCGCAGCATGCGCAGCGCGTCTTCGCCGAATCTCCGGTCGGGATCGCCGACCGCCCGAAGGATGCCCAGGCCGAGATCATCGCGGCCGCCGTAAGGGTCCACGAAGGTGGGTTCGTCGCCCGGCCGCGAGCCCCAGGCCATGGCGTTGACCGTGAAGTCCCGCCGGGCCAGGTCTTCCTCGATCGAATCCCCGAACTCCACCCTGTCCGGGTGGCGGAAGTCGGAGTACGAAACGTCGCGCCGGAACGCTGTGATCTCGTACTGGTGGCCGGCATGCCGGACCACGACCGTGCCGAAGCGGTTTTCGTAGATGGACCGCGGGAACAGCGACTGAACCTGCTCCGGCGGCGCGTCGGTGGTCAGGTCCCAGTCGGCCGGCGCCCGGCCGAGAATGGCGTCTCGCAGGCAGCCTCCCACCACATACGCGGCCTGGCCGCCGCGCCAGAGAGTGGCCATCAGCTCGGCGACCGGCGCCGGCAGCTGCGGGCGTGGATCGGCACCGGGACGCGAGTGGCCACCCGGGCGCGGGTCGCGGCCCCGTGGCTTCGTCGGGCCGGGCCCTCGATCAGTGGCCAAGGAACAGGTAGGAGCGCCAGCTCTCGTTGCGATCGTCCCGCAGGTACGGGGTGAAGAGCGAATACACGTCGCAGCGCGGCTCCACCGGTCTATGCGCCAGGCGGAGCTTGGCTTCGTCGAGGAGCTTGCCCCCCTTGCGGTGGTTACAGGATTTGCAGGCCGTCACCAGGTTGTCCCAGCTGTGGGGGCCACCGCGGTGGCGCGGGACCACATGGTCCAGGGTCAGGTCGCCGCTTTGCCGGCCGCAGTACTGGCAGGCGTATCCGTCGCGGGCGAAGATCTCGCGCCGCGTGAGCTTCACACGTGGCCGCGGCCGGCGGATCTGGTGCTGGAGGCGGATCACGGCAGGCGCGCGGTAATCCGCCCGCGGCGTCCGGATCATCTGATGGTCGTATTCGAGCACTTCGGCTCGAGCGCCGAACACCAGCCGGAAGGCGCGTGGCAGGTTGCACACGTTGAGTGGCTCATAGTTCTGATTGAGGACCAGGACCACGCCCTCCATTTGAGCATCCTACCAGAGCACGGCCCCGAACCCGTGGTCCGGCGCGGCACCGCCCGGTCCGAGCGAAACGCGGTTGCCCGGCCGTGCGGCGCAATTGGGGCCGCCACGATCCTGAGGATAACGACCGAGGCCTCCCTTGCGGGAGGCCTCGTGATCGTCGTGCGTGTGGCCCGAGCTAGATCAAGTGGACCGGGTTGCCTCTGATGGCGACCTGCCAGGTCGTAGTGTCGTTTCCAATGTTCACGGTGTACTTGATCTTCCACCAGCCCTGGTTCACGAGCGAGGACGTTCCGTCGGCGTGGATCGGAGCGCCGTAGGTCGTGGGCAGCGTGACCAGGATCGAAACCCACTGGTTGTCGTAGAAGCTCGAGTTTGTTGAGGAGTTCTCCAAACAGCCGGCCGGTGCGGAAACTCCCGTACCTCCGTGAGTCTGGACGCAGTTGGTGCTGCCGTTACTACGGCCGTTGGTAGCCGTGTAGCTGAAGGTGGCAGGCTTCCACGCCGTGCTCGCGCTGGTGGTGTCGGGTTCTATCTGGACCCATGCGGCGCTGCTCGTGTCGCCCGGGTCGAAGAGGTCGATCTCGATGGTCTTGCCCGCACCGGCCTGCGCATCTATCTGGGCCAGGTAGAACTCCTGGGAGCCGCTGCTGATGTTGGCGTAGGTGACCATTGAGCCGTTGCCGCTAACCGTGTTGCCGCTGCCGCTCACTGCGATAGAGAACATGTTCTCGAAGTCCTGGGTTCTGTTGGCGGTGGGGTTGGCCTGGTCTGTCGTGGTGACCATCAAGCGATAGGTATGGCCGGCCGTGACGGTCGCGTATGAGACCCACTTGTTGTGGGCCGCGTTCGTCGCGCAATCGGTCGCGCCCGAAGGGACGCCGCTCCCGCTGTCCGAGTAGTTGTACTGATTCGTCCCTGAGACACCGCCGTACTGCGCGCTCTTGTCGACGTAGTTCTGGTTTGCGTAGGTATTTCCAGAAATCGGCAACCTTAACGTCGTCGGCTCGGGTTAGCGGCGTGTTCTCAGTGTCGTACATGATGTAGTAAGTCGAGACTGGCGTCGGCGTGCCAAGCCAGTGGTCGCCGGCTCCGGCGTGGCCGGATCCGTCCTGTTTGGTAGACGTCGCGCAGAACATCGGGTCGTACAGATACACGGTCCCGCTGGTCTTGGCCGTGATGTCGTATTCGTAGCCGCCGGAGTCGTACCGACTGTTGACCACTGTCCGCTTCGGGTTCCAGTAGGGTGCGAAGGCGTCGCCGGTGGACGTCTGACTGCCCTCACCCTCGATAGCGCCGAAGAACCCCTGCGAGCTTACGGTGACCCCGGTCGGCGAGGTCTCCGCCGTACACGTGGGCGTGGAGTGGTTCGCGTCGCAGAGCTGGTAGACGCCGTACCACCCCTGCGGGCTGCCCATCGGCACGGGCGTCACATAGACCGCCTTGCTCAGCCTCGACACGGTCCAGGAGTTGATTCCGAAGATCCGGCTGAAGAACGTGGGCACCTGGGTGGTGATCTTGACGTCCAACTCGCGTGGCGTCGCCCCCACCATGGGCGTCACCGTGCTCGCAAAGCCGTTCTTCTTGGCCTCGGCCTTGGCGATGTCCGTGGCGTTGTAGGTTGTGCAGGTCGAGCCCGATCCGGAGTTGAAGCAGCCCGGCAGGTAGACCACTCCGGCCAGCGAGGCCGCATCGGCGGCGCGTTGAACTCGAAGCGACTCGCGCCAGGCATACGTGCTGTCGATGGCGATGCCAACCAGACCGATGAACACAGTGAGCATCAACGCGAAGATGACGATGATCTGGCCGGCCTGCTTGAGCTCGCCCGTGGCGCTCAGCCCCTCCGGCAGCGGATCCGCTCCCGCCGCTCGGCGGATACGGTTGATACCCCTGTGCAGGGCAGCTCGGCAGTAAGACGTCATGTCTGGTGTCCTCATGGCTCGAAGGCCATAACGGTCTGATCGACCATGGTTATCTGACCCGCGCCGAACAATCCTGTAAGCGCCGACAGCGGGGTAAACAGCCTGTAGATGTACGTGATCTTCACGCCGATGGAGCCGACCGGAAGCGTGTTCGAGCGGGTCGAGGCATCCCAGTGGGTTGATGTCGGCTTGAAGTCCAGGTTGACGCCGCAGACCGGGGCCCCGCCCGCACCGAGCGTCCATTCGTTGTAGGAGCCCGTCGTGTCGTTGCCGCTGGCGTCGGCCTTGTAGATCCGGATCGCGAGAACACGGCTCTTGTCGATGCCGCTGCCGGGCGACTCGATGACACGCTGAACGGCTGCGATGACCTGCGGGTCCACGGAGGCCGAACCGGTGGCGCCGGTGCAGCCAAGGCTGTTCGCTCCGCTCACCAGAACGGCGCCGACACGGGCCCCTTCACGAGTGGCTTCCATGAGCGTCATGTTCGTGCCGAACGCGACCCCGAATTCGGCGATGCCCAGCACCAGACTCATCAGAATCGGGATGATCAGGGAGAACTCGACCAGCGACTGGCCCCTCTGCCGCCGGCGGTTGCGGAAGAAGCTCATCGCACCGGCTCCAGACGCATGATCGTGGTCTGCGTGAGCGTCGGGCCCGGACCCATCACGCCGCCGACCAGCTTGGGAAACGGAGTCATCCACTGATACTGGTAGGTGATCTTGACCCCGATCGTGTCGACGGTCAGGCGCCCGGACGGGCAGCCTATGCCCTGGTTCACGTTGCAGCGATCGCTTTCTGGATAGCCCAATGCCGCGCCGCCGATCGTGAATGGAATTTGGATCAGGGTGCCGTCGGGCTTATTGCAGTCGTGATGACCGCCGTCGTACGTCCAGATGTTTTCCTTGCCGCCGACCGGATTTCCGTTCGTCGACGTGTCCACCAGGTAGATGTCGACTGTCGTGATCAGAGTCCTGTTCGCGGGGGCGCCGATGTCCCCGTCGATACGCTCGAGTACGGCGCAGTCCGCGCCCGCGGTATTGCCGTAGGTGGCCGCCATCTGCGCGGCATCGTGGCTCGCGTATCCGATGGACGCCCACGCCGTGAAGGCGAACGAGAATTCGACCAACGACACAAAGGCGGTCATGAAGGTCATCAGGACCAGG
This sequence comes from uncultured Chloroflexia bacterium, assembly GCA_963835845.1. GTDB lineage: Bacteria > Chloroflexota > Limnocylindria > Limnocylindrales > CSP1-4 > Fen-1039. The sequence goes on from CAWIGT010000004.1 coordinate 44,417, forward strand.
GAGAACTCCACGAGCGCCTGCCCGCGCTGGGCTCGGCGTCGACGCCTAAGGCCTCCGACCAATCGCATGTGAGACTTCCCCTGGGTAGGACCGGAACACGGATCCAAGGTCTAGGAGCCTAGGCCCTAATCCTTGCAGGCACCATAACGGTAGCGGCTCCCCCCCGTCTGGCTGACCCCTAAATTGGTGTATGGAAGCGCCGGAAGTACCAATTGCTTTACAGGGGTCGCGTATCGTCCTGCATGGAAGGGCTCGATAGGGTGGTTGTGGCGCGGCCTAAGCCTGGCCGGTTGAGCCTTCCGTGACCTCGCATGCGGCCAGGCGATAGCCTCCGATCGGATCCGTGACCAGGTGCCGCGGATCGTCGGGGTCGACCTCGATCTTCTGGCGCAGCCGCCGCACGGTGACCCACACGTAGGCCGGGTCGGCCGCATCGGAATCAGCCCACACCTTGCGCAGCAGTTGGTCGGTGGAAACCGGGTTCGGCATGCTCGCCGCCATCGTTGCCAGGAAGCGCGATTCGGTGGGCGAAAGTGAGACCCGCTGTCCGCGGACGATCGCCTCGCGCCTCCTCAGCACGAGCGTCAGATCGCCCAGGGCAAGTTCCTCGACGGGGATCTGGTCCTGGAGCCGGCGGAGCACGCGCCGGATGCGCGCCACCAGCTCGACGTAGTCGTAGGGCTTGGTTACGTAGTCCTCGGCGAAATGGGCGATGAGATCGGCTTTGTTGTCCGCCGCCGCGACCGCCGACAGCACCAGGATCGGGATGTCGGCCCGGCTCTTGATCCGACTCGCCAGCGCCTGCCCGTCCATCTCGGGCATCATCAGATCCAGGATCACGAGGTCAGGCCAGGCGGCGTCGAGACGGCTCAGGGCCTGCTGTCCGCTGCCGGCTCTCGTCACGTCGAAGCCGTCGCGACTCAAGCGGTCCGCCAGCGCTTCGAGGTGAGCCGGGTCGTCGTCGACGAGAAGCAGTCGCGCTTCGCTCATGGCCAAGCATCATAGGCTCGTGATGGGCAGCCCGCGGGCCGCCGGGACATCACAGAGCCGGCAGGAAATACCCGGTCGCGTCCAGGATCACGTCCGCGGTCTGGCCCAACGTCGGGGCCGCGTAGGCGATCGAGAGGCTGCCGCTCGCGGCCAGGGCGACCGAGACGGCGTTGGCGCGGTCGTCCCCGAATGGGAAGTTGAGCGTCGAGCTGGTCGGGTTGTCGGTGGCGTCCGGCCCGGCGAACAGGAAGCCCATGGACGTCTGATCGGTGACGGTCAGATTGCCGGTCAACGCCGCGGCTCCGGCAGGAACGCCGCCCGAGCCGTCGACCTGGAAGGTCCGGGCCACGTGCGAGCTGAAGGGGCCGGCCAGCCCGGTACCCAGGCGAGTGTCGAGCAGCCGGGTCGGGCTCAGCGGGACATAGGCGTTGCCGGCGGTGCCCGGTACGAAGTAGCCGGTCACGTCGAAGATGACCTGGGCGGTCGGGCCCACGGTCGGCGCCGCATACGTGACCGAAAGCTCGCCGCCGGCGCCGAGCGCCACGGTGACGGCGTTCGCACGGTCGTCGTTCGTGGGGAAGTTGAGCGTCGAGCTGGCTGGGTCATCCATCGCCACGGGGCCTGCATAGAGGAAGCCACCCGATGTCTGCTGGGTCACGGTCAGATTTCCGGTGACCGCGATCGCGTTCGCCGGGACGCCGCTCGAGCCACCGGTAACCTGGAACGTTCGGGCCACGCGCGAACTGAAGGGCCCGGTCAGGCCGGTGCCGACTCTAGTATCCAGGAGTCGATTCGGGTTCAGCGCCACGTAGGTGGCCCCGCTGCCATTCGGCTCGAAGTAGCCCGTGGCGTCGAAGACGATCTGGGCAGTCTGGCCGGGCGTCGGCGCGGCGTACGTCGCGGAGAGCGTGCCGCCTGCCCCGAGCTCGACCGTCACCGCGTTGGCTCGATCGTCGCCGACCGGGAAGTTCAGGTTCGAGCTGGTTGGGGCATCCGTGGCGACAGGACCGACGTAAATGTAGCCGTCCGACGTCTGTTGAGTGACCGTGACGTTCCCGGTTACCGCCACCGCATCGACCGGGATGCCGCTGTCGCCGCCGGCGACCTGGAAGGTCCGAGCCACGTGCGATTCGAAGGCACCGGCCAGACCGATCCCGACCCGAGTGTCGAGGACGCGCGTCGGCGTGAGCGCCACGAACGTTGCGCCGGTCACCGGTTTCACCCCGGCCGATGCCCCCGAGGGCGGTCCGGGGCCCTGGCCGTTGGTAGCCGTGACCGTGAACTTGTAAGCGGTCCCGGGTGTCAGTCCGGTCACGACGCAGCTGAGCGAGCCGGCGCTCGCACAGGTCCGACCGCCGGGCGACGCGGTCGCGGTGTAGTTGGTTATGGGCGAGCCGCCCGTGTTGGTCGGGGCGAGCCAGGCGACCTGGTCGGCACCGATCTGCGAGAAGGCGGTGACGCTCCTGGGGGCGCCGGGGAGTCCGGTCGGAGTTGGCGTCGGAGTCGTGCCGGGGTTGTGGCAGCTGGCCGAGCCGCTGTCGGTGAACGACCCGACGACCGGGTCGAACACCCACGAGTAGCCCGTCGGATGAAGAGTCAGGGCCAGGACTCCGAAAGTGTCGGTGTTCGTGACCACGCTGTTGGCCGCGATCGAGGCGATGCCGGTGTGGTCGGCTCCGCCAGTTCCGACGGTGAACTGCCGGATACCGTTGGCCTCGTCGAGGAGCCCGTTGGGCGCTTGCGGGTCGAACCGCTCGTAGATGTGGTCGTGGCCGTTCAGCACGACGTCGGCGTGGGCGGCGTAGAGGATCTGCCACAACTGCATCGTGCCGTTGTTCGCCCGCCCGCCCGAGCTGAAGAGCGGTATGTGCCAGTACGCCAGGATGCACTGCTGGGGGTGCGCGGCGAGGTCGGCGGCCAGCCACGCCCCCTGAGGAGAATTGGCCGAGCAGCCGCCGGCGTCGGTGCAGTTGCTGTTGAGCGCGATCAGGTGCCACGAGCCTATGTCAAAGCTGTAGTAGCCCTGCCCGGGGTTACCCGCGGCTGCCCCGAAGTAGTTGAAATAGCCCGCCCCATTGAGGTTGGAGCTGTCGCAGCCGGTGCCGCCGGAAGTCAGGTACTCGTGATTGCCGGGCACCGGGTGGGTAATCGACTTCACGCGGCCCCATGTCGGGTCGTATACATCCTGGTAGGCGGCCAGACTGCCGCAGTCGTACTGATTGTCGCCGAGCGAGAGAACGGCCGCGAAATGCCCGTTCACGAGGAAGTTGGAGACGTCCTTCTCACGACAGGCAGTAGCCGTGCCGGTGCCGCCGTTGAAGTTGGGGTCGGTCGGATCGCAGGAGATGTCGCCCGCGGCGGCGATGACGGGATCTTTCGTCGCCGCGGAGGCGAGCTGGATTGGCGGCGACGTAACCAACCACGAGAGCACGAGCAAACCCGCGACCGCGGCCTGCAACATGGCCGCGCGCTTCGTGGCCCTCATTCGATTCTGGATGCGGATCGAGCTGGGCAGATGTCTGGGCATGCTCGGTTCGAGTTGAACTCGGCTCCAGTCAGGGATTGGCGTGGGGAGCATCTTCCGCGAGCCCGCCCCGAATCCGGCGGCGTCCTGCGTGGCGCGCGGCTCGGTGCGCGGGGTGGGTCGCTGCCAGCGACCGCCCACCCGAACGGAGGAGCCGATCCTCTAGCCGATGCCCGCGAGTTCGCGGGCGCGTTCGAATAGCCCGTCGAGCATCGGCGGGGTCAGGCGTCCGGTGAAGGTGTTCTGCTGGCTGGGATGGTACGAGCCGACGAGGGCATACGGCCCAAGGCGAGCCTCGGCCAGGTGCCCGAACTGTGGCTTGGGCGAGGTCGAATGCCCGAGCTCGCGAATGACCCGGAGCGCGCCGTCCCAGGCGAACGACCCGAGCGCCACCACTACCTTCAAGTCGGCCAGCAGACGCATCTCGCGAACCAGGTACGGCAGGCACGTGGCCGTTTCGGCCGGCGTCGGCTTGTTGTCCGGAGGGGCGCAGCGGACGACGGCGGCGACATATGCGCCCGCCAGAGTCAGCCCGTCGTCGGCGGCGATCGAGGTTGGACGGTCGGCGAAGCCGGTGCGATGGAGCGAGGCGAACAGGAAGTCACCCGACCGATCCCCGGTGAAGATGCGCCCCGTTCGGTTGCCGCCGTGGGCGGCCGGAGCGAGCCCCACTACCAGGACCCGAGCGCGAGGATCGCCGAAACCGGCGAGCGGGCGGGCCCAGTAGCGATCGTGGGCAAAGCGCCGCGGTGGACTGGCCGCAGACCTCTCCCGCCACTCGACGAGTCGGCTACAGAGGCGGCAGGCAACGACCTCTTCGTTCAAGCGGGCGATCGAATCGGGTACCACGCCCAGACTCTAGCGGACGATCGGATGTGAGTCTCTTGAGGCCACCGGCCCATTCCAGTGTCCGAGAACGCCTCGGCTCTCAACGAGGGGTGAAATCCGCCGCCAGACGAAGAAGGCGGCCACGGCGCCGGTTGCGTTCAGGATCGCGTCATCGACGTCCGTGACGCGGTACGTGAAGCCCTCCAGCAACGAGCCCGCGAACTGCGCCAGTTCGATGCCGACGCCGAAGCCGACCGCCACGAGGACGAACCTTCGCCACTGGCGCAGCGCGGGCCACAAGCCCGGACCGTAGATGCCGAGCGGCACGAGCGCCAGGATGTTGCCGGCCAGCTGACGCGCCGTGTTGAGGCTGAGATGCTGCACCTGCCCGACGATCGTGGCCAGCGGCAGGACGTTGTCCTCGCTCATACCGCGGGTCTGGCGGTAGAACTCCTGGCCTGCGATCGGGATCGGAAAGAGGGTCAGGGCCACGACAAGCGAGACGTGTACCAGGGCCAGCATCGCAAGGAGAGTCCAGCGCCGGTCGGCACCGCGCCTCAGGATCCAGACCGCGATCGGTATCGCCGGCAGCAGCGCGAAGTAGCCCGGGATCAAGATCAGGGCGCCGTCGGTGAATTTCATTGGGTCCCCTCTCGCTGGCAGGTTTCCAGGATGACACGCCGTTGCGGTTGCCCTCACAGCGCAAAACGCGCCCAGCGCGCACGAGCGGTTCAGGTCCGGTACAGCTTCCGCAACCTTTGGTTCCTTGCCCGTGGGACGTCGCGCCGCGGGCCGCCGGAGCGTTGGGCCGGGGCAACGGGGCCGCCCGGGTATAATTCGAACGCGTGGGCGGGTCATTGCCGGACAGGAGCGCGCCGCCCATCCCCGCTGCAGCAAGGATTGGAAACAACCAATGACCGCCGAGACCTCCACCTGGGCCACCAAGAAAGGCCTTGCCCAGATGCTCAAGGGCGGCGTCATCATGGACGTCGTTACGCCCGAGCACGCCCGGATCGCCGAAGACGCCGGGGCCTGTGCGGTCATGGCACTCGAGCGCGTGCCATCGGACATCAGGGCCGCCGGTGGCGTGGCGCGCATGAGCGATCCCTCGATGATCGAGGGGATCATGGCGGCGGTGAGCATCCCGGTGATGGCCAAGGCTCGGATCGGGCACTTCGTCGAAGCGCAGGTGCTCGAGGCGCTCGGGGTGGACTACATCGACGAGTCCGAGGTCCTCACGCCCGCCGACGAAGAGAATCACATAGACAAGCACGCCTTCAAGGTGCCGTTCGTCTGCGGCTGCCGAAACCTCGGCGAAGCGCTGCGGCGCATCAACGAGGGGGCGGCCATGATCCGCACCAAGGGCGAGGCCGGCACGGGCGACATCGTCGAGGCGGTCCGCCATATCAGGACGCTGATGTCCGAGATGCGCCGGATCCAATCGATGCGCGAAGACGAGCTGTTCGTGGCCGCCAAAGAGCTGGACGCGCCCTACGACCTGGTCAAGCAGGTCCACGACGAAGGCAAGCTGCCGGTCGTCAACTTCGTCGCCGGCGGCATCGCCATCCCGGCCGACGCGGCCCTGGCCATGCAACTCGGCGCCGAGGGCGTCTTCGTGGGGTCGGGGATATTCAAGAGCGAGAACCCGGCCAGGACGGCCGAAGCGATCGTCCAGGCCACGCTCCACTACGACAACCCCAAGATTATCGCCGACGTATCGAAGGGTCTCGGCAGCCCGATGCGAGGCATTGCGGCGGTTACGATCCCGGAGGCGGATCGGCTGGCAGTCCGAGGCTGGTGACGAGTGATGCTGCGCATCACTTTGATGCTTCGCCTCTTGATGCTTCGCCTCGGCTGACGATGCTTCGCATCGATAGCTAGGCCACACGGGACGCGGGGTCGGCGACCGAATCTTCGAATCGGTGGACCCTCGCGAACCCGGAGTTCGCAATGAAGATTGGCGTTCTGGCGCTCCACGGCGCCGTCATCGAGCATATCCAGACCCTTCGAGCCATAGGCGTCGAACCGGTGGCGGTTCGTCTGCCGCATGACCTCGAGGGCATTTCCGGCCTGATCCTGCCGGGCGGCGAGAGCACGACCATGCGCAAGCTCGTGGCCCGCTGGAATCTGCGCGAACCGATCATGGCCCTGGCCAGGGCCGGCGCCCCGATCCTCGGAACCTGCGCCGGCATGATCGTGGTCGCCAGGGAGATCGCCGGCGGCGAGGAACCCGTCTTCCCGCTGCTGGACGTAACCGTCGAGCGGAACGCTTTCGGGCGCCAGCTGGATTCGTTCGAGACGGAGTTGCTAGTGCCAATCCTCGGTGAGCGGCCGGTGCACGCGATCTTCATCCGAGCCCCCATAATCGAGCGCGTGGGACCCGGCGTAGAGGTTCTTGCCAGGCTGCCCGACCACCGTGTCGTGGCAGTGCGGCAGCGGAATGTCATCGCAATCTCGTTCCATCCCGAGTTGGCCGGCGAGACGCGCATTCACCGCTTGATTGCCACGATGGCGGCCGAGTACGCGGAGCCCGGCGAAGGCGCGGCCGTCCGCGGTTCGGAGCCGTGGTCGTTGGGGGAGGCCATGTGAGCGGCAGAGTCCGCCTGGCACGATTGACAGATCTGGCTGCCCTGGGGGAGCTTTCCCGGCTGTCCCAGCAGGAGCACGTCGACGCGCGTTCGCTCGGATTGCCCGTCAGCGGTCCTCGGATCGGCGTCTTCAGCCTGTTCCGGCTGCCCCTCGGCGCCTTCCGGCCCAACGACCTCCTTTTCGTTTACGAGGACGAACGTCGCCTGTCCGGTCTGCTTCGAGTGGAGCGCGACGGAACGCGCGACGAGTGGACGATCGTGGAACTCGACGCCATCGGTTCAGGCGACTCCGGCGACACGCGCTTTCGCCTCGTGCAGCACCTGCTGCGTGACGGCGCCAAACGCGGCGCCATCCGCTTCCACGTGGCCTGCGCCGACGGCCAGGGCAACGTGGAACTGTTCATGCAGGCCGGCTTCGCGCGCTACGGACAGGAACGCCTCCTCTTCCGCGGCACCGAGAAGCCGCTGCCGGCAGCCTGGAGCGAGGAACAGACCCGAGCCGCCGGAATCAGGCCCTGCCAGCCGCTCGACGCCCTGCCGCTGGCTCGGCTGTATTCGGCCGTGACGCCGCAGCCAGTCGCGCGGCTCGAGTCCTACCGACTCACCGATTGGGAGCGGCAGGGCTCCGAACTCACGCGTGCCGCGCTCCAGCCTGGCGCCGATCCTGCGCTTCGCCGAGATGGAGTCGTACGTCCAGGTGTCACCGGACGAGCGGCGGCACCGCAGCTGACGGGCTTGCTCCAGCTCGGGGTGGCCCGAGAGGAGCAGCCGCACTACCTGAAGATCCTGGCCCGGCCGGAGACAGACGTCGACTCGCTCGTGAGCTTCGGCCTGGGACTCCTGGCCGCGCGCGATCGGCCGGGGCGGCGGCTGCCCGGACAACGGCGTCCTGGCCCCCGTTCGAACCTACGAATCGCCGATCGATCGCCGCCTCGAAGAAGCCGGCTTCGCCGGTCTGGCCACCGTGACGCTCCTGATGAAGGAGGCGGTCGTTCGGGTTGCCGAGCCTGCGCTCGTGCCGGCGGTACGCTAATCGCATGTCAGGAGGAGACGTGACTGAACCGGGCGCGACGCATCGCCGACGCGAGTCGATCGACGACCTCGGCTCTGCTCCTGCGATGCCCTGCCGCCCGATATCGTGCAGGCCGTCCAGGAGCTGACCGACCCGACTCAGCTGATCGAGGTCGTCATGGACCTCGGTCGCAGCCCGGAGGCCCGATTCGTCGACGGCGAGGTGACGCTCCTCGACCGCGAGATCACCGAATCGGACATCGAGTACGTCGTCGACCACATCGGCACGTTCGGCGACGACAACCGCGCCGGCATCGAACGGACGCTGCACCGCATCAGCGCCATCCGCAACCGCACCGGCAAGATCGTCGGGCTGACCTGCCGCATCGGGCGAGCCGTCTACGGCACCATCGAGATCATCAACGACTTCGTGGAGTCCGGGAAGTCGATCCTCATCATGGGCCGGCCGGGCATCGGCAAGACCACGATGCTGCGCGAGGCCGCCCGCGTCCTGGCCGACGATCAGGGCAAGCGCGTCGTCGTGGTCGACACCTCGAACGAGATCGCCGGCGACGGCGACATCCCGCACCCGGCCATCGGTCGGGCCCGCCGGATGCAGGTCAGGACGCCGTCGGTCCAGCACGAGGTCATGATCGAGGCCGTCGAGAACCACATGCCCGAGGTCATCGTCATCGACGAGATCGGGACGGAGCTCGAGGCCCAGGCCGCGCGGACGATCGCCGAACGCGGCGTCCAGCTGATCGGCACTGCCCACGGCAACAACCTCGACAACCTGATGCTGAACCCCACTCTGACGGACCTGATCGGCGGCATCCAGACCGTCACGCTCGGCGACGAGGAAGCGCGGCGCCGCCGCTCGCAAAAGAGCGTCCTCGAGCGCAAGGCGCCGCCCACGTTCGACGTAATCGTCGAGATCCTCGACCGCGAGAAGGTCACCGTACACGCCGACGTGGCCGAGACCGTCGACGCGTTGCTGCGCGGCGACCCGATCTCCGCCGAATTGCGCTGGCGCGACGAAGGTGGCGTTCACCGCTCTCAGTCGCGGCCCAAGCCTTCCCCGCGCGAAGCGCTCACGGGCGGCGACCGTTTCGGCAGTGACCGCTTCGCCGGCCTCGTCGGCGCGGGAGCGGGCTGGCGCACCGAACCGGGCTGGCGTGGCGCGGGCTCATACCACGCGCCGTCGGACTGGCGCGACGCCGACCGGGCCGCCCGGCCGGGCTACAGGCCCGGCGCGGGCGGGGGCTGGCGGGGGCCGGCTCGCGGCGCGCGGGAGGTTCGGGAGGGCGCCCGCCACAGCCGCGGGGATCTCGGCGGTTCCGGAGGTAGTGGCTCCGGTGGCGGCGGTGGGACCGGAGGGCCTGGCCCGGGACAGAACGCCGGCCCAGACTCCGCAGCCGGAACGATACCCGGCGAGCGTTTCGCGTCGCCGCCGTGGGGGAGCGGCGGGCCGAGCGGCCCGTTCCGTGCCGGCGAGATCGCGGACCGTGGGCCGGTCGAACGCGGCCCGGCGCCGGTCCCCGAGCCTCGTGCCCGCGAGCTCAGGGAGCTGGAGCGGCAGCGAGCTTGGGCCCAGCAGGCCACTCGAGCGTTCAACGACTATCGCGCCGAGGGAGTCGAGGAAGAGGACGAAGTCGCGGCTGCGCCGGAGCCGAGTGAGTCGGTGCCGGCCGCCGGCGGAACTGCAGGTGTGGGCTCAGGCGCCCGCGTAACCGAATTCCACTCCGTCGCGCCGTCGCGCTCGAAACGGATCGGGAACCAAGACGATGAAGCCGCCGAAGATGTCGAGCGAGAAGGGTTCCGAGGTCGCGACGACTTCGACGGAGACGACGCCTCGGCCGAGGACGACGAGGCGGTGGCGGACATCGTGCGGCTACGGGCGGCGGACCGATCCGAGGCCCAGGGCGAGGGTCCGGCGCTGCGCGTGCGCGAGATGGAGACGATCCTGCCGACGTTGCGGGTGCTGCCCCACGGCATTAGCCGCAAGCGGCTCGAGCAGGCGATCAAGGAGCTGCAACTGCCGGTGATCATCGCCCGTGACCCCGACGAAGCGGATGTCGTCATGACGCTCAAGAGCGAATACCGGCAGAAGACGTCTGGCTTGCGCGAGGCCGAGGATCGCGGCCTGCCGATCTACGTCCTGAAGAGCAACACCATCGTCCAGATGCAGGCCAGCCTGACGTCCATCTTCTCGCTAGAAATCGATCCCCGAGAGGCGGCCCTGCGCGAGACGGAAGACGCCATCGGCCTGGTCATCCACAATTCGGAGCCGGTCGAGCTGTCGCCGCAGAACGCCTACATCCGCCGCTTGCAGCATCAGATGGCGGAGCGGGCCAACCTCGTCTCCCGCTCCCGCGGCCGCGAGCCTTATCGCCGGGTCCGCCTCTACCCCTGATCAATCGACGGCCGGCGGGCTGTCGCCTTCGTCGCCCGCCGCGGCTCCGCGCGCCCTAGATGGGCGCGGCTATGTTCACGCCCGTCGTGGCGACGATCCGGAACTCCTCGCTGATGTTCATCCTGGTAGACACGCCGTTGACCGGCATCGACATCCAGCCGCTCATCAGGAAATCGGCGGGAAGGCCCTGATCGTCGACCCAGACCGTGTAAGTGAGCAGTCCGTCCGTTGCCCCGCTGGAAATGGCGAGCAGTGCCGCGCTGAACGCGGCCGGGTCGGCAGCGTCGAGACGATGAAGTTGCAGGCTGTTCTTGGTCTCGATCCCCTGGTCGTCGAACTGCATGCTCGGCGTGAACAGCAGCCTGTCCGACTCGGTATCGGCCGCCGTCCGATCCGACCTGGCCCACGCCGCGCCGTTCTTGCTGACGTAGGTAGAGGTTCCTAGATGGACGAAGTCGTAGGTTGTGACCGCGCCGTTCATGGTCAGCCTCTGGCTGCCGGCGTCATCGCCGCCCTTGTAGGACATCGTTCCGCTCAAGCTGTAGTCGTTCGGCGTCGCACCCGCTGCGCCGGTCTGCGTCTCGATGAACTTGGCCTTGAACTGGAAGTCCGGGGCGGCCACGACGGCCAGGTACTTGTCGATGATCGAGGAGCCGGCCGAGGCGGCCGCTGGGGAGTTCGCCGGGACGGCCGATGCGACTGCCAGGCTGGGGGCGGGGCTGGCGGTCGGCTTCGCGGCTACCGAAGGCGAGGGGGAGCCCGTCTCGCTGCCGACGCCGGGCAGGTCCACTCTCAACCCGGCGGCGCCGGCGATGAGGGCCGCGCCCGCTACCCAGAGGGCCGCTTCGGCCGCAAAGGCTGTCGCGCCTCCGAACCTGCTCACCGGTGACTGCTACCTCCGTCCACGAGGATGGCCGCGGCGATGGCCACCGCGCCCGACCTAGCGCAGGATAAACGACTCGAACGCAATATCGGACTCATCGCGGTGCTGTTCGGCCACGAACCTGCCGAAGTACCACCCGGACGAGCCGGAGTGCCGGGCCGCGGTGCCGGGCTACACCCGCGAGCCCTGCGGGCATCGAGGCGGTCAGCGGGTGAACTCCACCGTCGCCAGTACCTGTTTTGCCTGCGCCTCGATGGCGGCCTGATCGGCCGGTCGCCCCGCAACCACGATCGTGCAGGCCTGGGTCTCGTGAACGACGATCGCCATCACCGCGTAATCCTGCTGGGCGGCGCGTCGTACCGTCATCCACGCGGCGTCCTCGTTGTCGATGACGATCGTCGTGGCACCGCTGGGCGTGTCGCTCATGCCGTCGACCACCTTCTTGGTTGCCTGCGACAGACTTTGCTTGCCGACGCTGCTGCATGAGTAGTTGATCGTGGTCGGGATCTGGGCCTGACCGCCGGGGTATCCGAAGGCGATCCCCGTGGGGTCGTCCTGCTTCCATTGCCACAGGCCGGTCGGCGCGGCGATGGCAGCGGGCGGATTGGCGCCGAACATGACGTCCATCTCCGTATTGACGTCCACGTAGACGCCGCCGAGCAGGAGCTTCCAGCTCAACGACGCCCCGAAACCAACCGGCTGGCCCGTGTCGTCGGCCCAAACTCGCAGCGTCGACGTCTCCTGGTCGAAGGTCCAGGTGTCCAGACCGAGGGCGGGGGCCACGTCCACCTTGTCCGGCGCGGTCAGGAACTTGTGGGCGGTGATGCCGGCGACTGTGCTCGGGCCCGAGTCCACCACAGTGTCGGCGCCCACGAACAGGCTCCGCAGCGTCGTGCTCGGCGCCTTGACGCCGCGGTCGACCCAGACCTTGCCGTCCCGGCTCGTGTACCTGCGGCCTTTGACCACGATCTCGGCGTACGTGGTGGAGCTCGTGGCCGGGCTCGTCGCCGAGCTCGGGGCGCCTACGACGAGCTCGATCATGGTGGAGTTGCCGTTGATCGTCAGCGTTCCGGACAGCGGTCGCACGTCCGAGCCCACTGTCATCGTGCCGGTAATCGCACCACTGACCTGGGAGAGCGACCCCAGGTTTCGTTGAAGGACGGCGGGCTCGATGGAAGACCCCGGAATCGTGGTGTTGGAAACATGCGGCGCCGCGGTGGCGTGTTGCGGGTCGGGCGAGCATCCAGCCACGACGGCGCCGAAGAGGATGCATGCCCCGATGACGGTCCCCGCCCGGAACCGGGCGGGTGGCGACCACCTCAACCTCGTTCCTCCACTACTCCCACGGCTTGCCCGTCCCGCTGCCCGCGTATGTGTTGGCGCGGCCGGGCCGAACTGGCTCGAAGCATACGCCGCCACTCAGCAGCCGGGCCAGTCCGGGGGCCGGTTGCCCGGCTTTGCCGCAACTCGGAACGCGAGATGCGTGCTTCGGCCATGGCCGCTCGGCTAGACTCCACCCATGCACCTTGATGGCGCTCGCCGACGGGGCGCGCTCGGGATTGCTCCGCAGCCCGGCAGCCCGGCAGTTCGGCAGCCTGGCCATGGGGCCGTTTCTCCCGGCGGAGGTTCGGCTGCCGGGTCGAGCGGCTCGGCCAATGGGCCGGCCGAGGCGGACAACGGACCTTTGCGTCCGGGAGGGTCATATGTTGTCAGCCTGCAACACGCGGCGGACCAGTTGTCACTAAGTACCAGCCGCCAGTGAACCGGAAGGCGCCTCCTTGCGTATGAACAAATGAGAGACCAATTGGCTGAGCCCCCGCCTCTGGTCGCTCCCGACAGCCCGTCGGAGGGAGATTCGGAGGCCGAGTTAATGCGGCAGGTGGCCGCCGGCGAGATCGGCGGACTCGAAACCTTATACGACCGGTATCACGCGATGGCGTATGCCCTTGCCCTGCGCATCACCTCGGAGACCGGGCTGGCCGAGGACGTCGTGCAGGACTCGTTCCTGGGCGCCTGGCGAAACGCCGGACGGTACGCTCAGGCCAAAGGCAGCGTGCGTGGCTGGCTGCTGGCCATCGTCCGGCACCGCGCCATCGATGCCATGCGCCGCCAGCGGGCCGGTGTAGTACTCGGCGAGGAAGTGGACGAGGTGCTTCCGGCCGCTCTGACACTTCCGGACATCTGGCCCGAAGTCGCCGGTCGCCTGGACGCCGAGCAGGTGCGCCGGGCTTTGACGGTTCTGCCGCCGGCGCAGCGTGAAGTAATCGAGCTCGCATATTTCGACGGCCTGACTCAGCGCGAGATCGCAGACAGGACCCGTGCCCCGCTGGGTACGGTCAAGAGCCGAATGCGGCTTGGTCTCGAGGCTCTGCGTGCCCAACTGGTCAGTCGTATCGATGGAGTCGGTGGGATGGAACCGGCGTCCACTGTCAAGAAAGGCCTGGCCTGACATGGCCATGAATTGCGATCGCGTCCGCGAGGTCGCGTCCGGGTTCGTGCTGGGAGCGCTGGATCCGGACGAGATGATCGCGGTAAGCGACCACCTCTCAAGCTGTTCGAACCCGCACCCCGAGGTCGATGACTTCGGTGGCCTGCTGCCATACCTCGCCGAAACGCTCGAGCCGCTCGAGCCGCCCGCCTGGCTGCGCGAGTCGGTCATCGCCGCGGCCCGTGCGGATCTCTCATCGGGTCGACGCGTGGCTGTGGCAACGGAACGCCGGGCCACCGAGCCCGTCGCGCTTCCCGCCGCCGCTCCGGTCGCCACCGAGATCGCCGCTCCGGTCGCTACTCAATCGACAAAGCCGATCTCGCTGGGCCGCGCCAGGGCCTCACGGCGCCGCCGGGCCATGACCTGGGCGTCGCGAGCGGCCGCGGCCGTGGCCGTCGTAGTCCTGGCCGGCTACGCGGTCGTCCTTCAGGGCGATCTCAACAAGGTCAAGACGTCGACCAACGAAGACACGGCGATCTACAACGTTTGGGCGGAGCAGGGGACGCTCAAGGCAGTCCTCACGCCGATGGGCGGTTCCGGCGCCGCCGGGCTGGCCGCTCTCCGGCCAACCGGGCACATCATCGTCAGGTTGCACGGCCTGACCGCAACCACCGGGGATCAGGTCTACGCGGTCTGGTTGAGCAGTGACTCCAACACCCCGTTGAAGGTCGGTTGGTTCACCGTGGACGACTCAGGCGGCGGCTACCTCGAAGTGGACAACGTGCCCACTTCCGCGGCGAGCCTGTGGCTATTCGTCTGCCTGGAGCCGAACAGCGGCGTGACCAAGCCGACCGGCCCTCAGGTCGTCGGCGGCACTTTCTCGCTCTGACCACTCGGGCTCGGCGGGAGGTTGCCCGCCTATTCAGCGCCGGCCGGCTGGGTGACGACCCTGTCGCCGCCGGCCTGACGGGCGGCCTGCATTGCCTTCTCCGCGACCTCGAGGAGCTCCGGCGGCGTGCGGCCGTCCATCGGGAATCCCGCGATGCCGGCCGAAACCGAGATGGAACTGCCGTCGACTGGCGGGAGCGCCGCGATGCCGCGCACGAGCCGCTCCGCGACCACCAGTCCGTCCGGTCCGGGGGCCACGAGAATGAACTGGTCGTTGCTGTAGCGGGCGATCGTGTCCATGAGGCGGACCGACTCGGCCAGGATCTGGGCAACGCGACGCAGCGCCTCGTCGCCGGCGGCATTGCCACCGGTCTTGAGGAGGTCGCCGAAATGGTCGATCTCGAGAATGGCGATGCTCAGCGGGACGCCCTGACGGCCGGCCCGGGCCACTTCCAACTCCAGGATCCGGTCAAGGGTGCGGCGGTTGGCCAGACCGGTGAGCGGGTCCGTGTGCGCGAGTCGGTCGAACCATTCGGCCCGCTCCGAGCCGAGTGAAAGGGCCAGCGCCCGCTCCACCGCCACGGCCGCCAGATCCGCAAACGGCTCCGCCCCGGCGAGTAAGTTGCGGGCGGGGAGCGGCCCGGTGAAACCCAGGGCCATCACCCCGAGCGAGATCTCGATGCCCTCGCGTCGGACCACGAGCGGGAGAAGGAGCGCAGTCGCGGCTCCGCGCAGGACCCCGACGTGGGCCGCGTCGTCGACCTCGAGCGGATGACGCGCTCGGGCCGTATCGGCCAGCGGGTCGTGGCTTTCGGAAAGTGGCTTGATGGAGCCCGCGGCAGCCGCCGTGACGGCGTCGATCGCCAGCGTCACCGCCAGCTCGAGTTCGTCCTGATCCGGATCGACTATGTAGACCGCTCCGGGGCCTGCGCCGACGTACTCCGCGGCCAGGCCGAGCAGTTCGGCCAGCGAGTCGTCCAGGTCGTCGCCCCGAGCCACCGTGGCACAGGCGGCGGCAAATATCTGGCCATCGTTTCGGCCGTTGTTCGGTCGTTCGCCCGACAATGAATCCTCCTCGGTGCGCGCGACGGAAATCCAGGCTCGATTGTACGGCCCAACCCTCCTGCGTGCGACTCCCTGGGCCGAACGAAATGCATATGGCGCGTCGGGCGTCCGTGGGCTCGGTTCGTCCTTCTATACTCGCGCCGTGAAGCTCTTGGTGGCGGTCGTACATAACGAGGACGCGCGAGTCCTCATCGACGCGTTGCTCAGCCACGAATACCGCGCGACGTGGCTGCACAGCTCCGGCGGGTTCCTCAAACAATCCAACGCCACGATCCTGGTCGGCGTGGACGACGCCAAGGTCGACACGGTGGTGGAACTGGTCCGCAACAACTGCAAGGCTCGGACCCAGATCGTGAGCCCCATCCCGCCGATCATGGAACCGGGAGAATTCTTCATGCCGTACCCGCTCGAGGTGGAAGTGGGCGGCGCCGTGATATTCGTCGTGCCGATCGACCGCTTCGAGCGGATCTGAGCGCGGCTGGACCGAAGTGACACGGTGAGCCCGATCCAACCGGACATCGTCGACGTCTGGATCTTTCGCGATCGCAAGCTGACGGACGCTGTGGTCACCGGCGGCGGAGACCGGAGCGAGGCGGGCTCCGACCTGGAGATCCTGCTCCTGCGCCGAGCGCCGGGGCGAATCCTGCCCGGTTTGTGGCAGTGCGTTTCCGGAAGCATTGAACCCGGCGAGACCGTTTCGGCCGGTGCTCTGCGCGAGTTGCAGGAAGAGACGGGCATCGGAGCCGCACAGATCGACCGCTTCTACGGCCTCGACCAGGTCAACCAGTTCCACGAGCCGTCGTTCGGCGGCATCGTCAGCGCCGTCGATATTCGCGGTGCGCGTCAAGACCGGGGTGGAGCCGGTCACGTCGCACGAGCATGACGCCATGCAATGGCTCGGAGTCGACGAGGCGCTCGCGCTGGCAGTCTGGCCCGCCTACCGCGAGTCGATCCGGCGAATCGTGGAGAATCTTCTCGACCCTGAACGGGCCATCTGGTTCGAGTTGACGATGGACGGCGCTCGAGTTCAGCGATAGCCTGCCGCCGGCCGGGGCGAGTGAGGCAGCCGCCTGCCGCCAGGACCCCGATCCTGCCAAATAGCAGTGCCGGGAGTAGCAGTCCGAACGTCGGGCCGCGCGCCGCCACCGCAAGCGGGCCGAGAGCCGTCCCGGCGGCCATGAATCCCTCACGCGGCCCGGTCTGGACGCCGATTCGTGCCTAGACCGGGCAGGCGGCGGCTAATTGCCGCAGACCATCCGGCGAGCACCTCGCCTCGTAGTACCGGGGTTGCTATCTGGCAAGGTGCCGGCCACGCGGCGCGCTGACGCGGCGAGCACCGTTCCTGGCGGCCACACGACCACGGTCTTCCGCCTAAACTCGGGCGACGAACTACCCATTCGGGCCAGGATCGGCCTCTTAAGCGATGTGAGGGACATCACGGCAACGCTCGACAGGGATGAAACAGGCGAGGCCACGCGGCCTGCCGTCATGGCCGTGGCACCCGCTCCGGAGTGGGTGGCCACGCTGAGCGACCACGGACCGATGCTGCTGGCGGCGGCCCGGGCTATAACCCGGGACGAGGCCGAAGCGGAGGACCTGGTCCAGATCACCTTCGAGCGGGCACTGCGCGCGGGGCCGGCGATTCGGGACTCCCGGGCCATCCGGGCCTGGCTCCTGACCGTCGAGACGCGCGAGGCGCTGCGGGTCGTGCGGCGGCTGCGCCGGACGCTTCGTCTCGATCCGACCGTTCACGAGCTGCCCGTCGTCGGCCCGGAAACGTCCGAATCGATCGAGCTCGACGAGGCGCTCGGGCGGCTGTCGCGACCGATTCGGGCCGCGGTGGTCCTCCACCACATGGTTGGCCTTTCCGTGCGCGATACGGCGGCTGCGCTGGGCGTCACGGAGAACACGGCGAAGGCACGCCTCAGGACGGGCCTGGCGCGACTTCGGGAGTGTCTCGATGAAGAATGAATCGACCGGCGGCCGGGCCGCCGAAGACACAGCGGATCGAATCGTGGAAGAGCGGCTGTCGCGCCGCTTCGAAGCGGAACTGGAACGAGCGGAGCGCGACTATCCGACTCTGGGTGGTCGGCGGCGGGACGCTTCGAGCCTGCCAGAACGGCCGCGCCGCGGGTTGATGTCGCCCAGACTGGCCGTCCCGATCGTGGCGGTGGCCGTGCTCGTCTTCGGCGGGCTCGTCGGGTTCGGGCTGATCGGAAGGTCCGGCGGCACGACGGCGGGGCCGGGCGGGCCCGCGGCCGCGCTCGGCGCCGATGGAATTCCGAACCAGATCGACGGTAAGCGGGTCTACCGCGTGGGAGACCAGGCCGCGTGGCAGGACATCAAGGGCACGTTCCTCCTGGGCGGATACGTATTCAAGGACGCGTCCGACTGCACGAACAGCACGTCGTCTGAGTCTGGTCTGGCCGACAGCGGGTTCATGCCTGCGTGCGGCGGGTACGGACTTGGGCCTACCGCCGGGTCGGACACGGCCACGGGGGGACTCAATCTCGGGAACCCGGACGATCGCGTACTCGGCGGATGGCTCGGGGAGCCCGTCGTGGCGCTCGTCAAGACCTGCACGTACGACGACGGCAAGACCCGTTGTCCGTCAATGGTTTCTCAGGTCGTCTGGCCGGCCATACCGGACGCAATCTCCGGTGAGCGCGTTTACCGCGCCACTGACTCCCTCAATTTCCCCGCGGGCAGCTTCCTCCTTGGCGGCCGCTTCACCAAACCCACGGTTGTCCCGCCCTGCCCCGCCCCGATCGACAAATCGGCGGTCGAGCAGCAGCTGATCCCGTACTGCTTCATCCAGACCATCGACGGGCTCCAGCTTGCTCCGATGAGCACGATCGACGAGCCGAACGACGAGGTCGTCGTGGCTCGGGTCCACGTCAACGATCCGCTGGCGGCGCAATGCCCGGCGGCAACGCTGGCCGATTGCCAGGCGTCCATCGTCGTGGAATCGGTCGTGTGGCGGTCGGGCGAACTGCTGGTCGGGCAGCCGTCGCCGGCCGAGTCCGCCACCGGCGCGATCGCCTCTGGCGTGGTCGCCGCGCCCAGCGGGGGTCCGCCCATCGACATCCTGGCTTCGCCGACACCAGTCGTCGGCTCGCTCGACGCCGATGGCGTCCCGACTGACATCGACGGCCAGGTCGTCTATCGACCCGCCAGCCTGCCCGACTCCGAGGCATTCCTTCTGGGCGGGATCCTGGGCCGACAGATAACCTGCGCCCCTGCGTCGGCTATGCAGTCGATCCCGCCCGAATGCCAGACTTGGACGATCGACGGTCTGGCGGTCGGAAACATCGACGGCATGCCCGCCGAATTGATCGGCGTTCCAATCGTGGTGGACGTCGTGCGGGGCGCCGCGGCATGCCCATCCGACTCGTGTCAGGTCGCGCCGAACGGCTTTTTGAGCTCCCTGGTCGTGTGGACAGGACCGCTGCCGCCGCCTGCGGTTCCCAGCGCGCACCTGCCCGCAGCTTCGTCGACGGCTTCGTAAAGACAGCCAATTCGGGGGCGAGCGCCCGGTGCCAACACGCCGGGCGCTCTTCTTGCTACGCCCTTCCTGCCGAACGATGGCGCATCATTCCGGACATGCCGTTCCCGCGATGACGGGCGGCGAAGCAGCGGAGCCGCCTGGAGGCGCCATGTACGTGACCCTGGTCTACGTCCACGTGAAGCCCGAGCACGTCGAGGACTTCATCGAAGCCATCCGCCCCAACCAAGAGGGCTCGATTCGCGAGCCCGGCAACGTCCGTTTCGACATCCTCCAGTCGGCCGACGATCCGTCGCGGTTCGTGGCCTACGAGGCGTATGTCGACGAGGCGGCCGCGAAGGCGCACAAAGAGACGCCCCACTACCTGGTCTGGCGCGATCAGGTCGCCGATTGGATGGCCGAGCCGCGGCAGGGCGTTCGCTACGACGGGCTCTTCGAAGAAGGCGACTAGTCCAAGACCATGTCGGACGACGGGTCGCGCGGGAAACGACGGAGATGGAATTGAAGGGACCTGCGGAAGCCGGTGACACCGGGGCGCGCGGCGCGGAGGCCTCGACGCCGGCAAGCTGGCCGGAATTCTCGATCGCGCGCCTGCCGCGGATTCTGTTCGGTGCCGGTAGATCCGGGGAGTTGGGCGGCGTCGTCCGGGAGTTCGGCCGGAAGGCGCTCGTCGCCGTGCGTGGGCCCGGCTTCACCGATACTTCGGACTGGGTCCGACTGCTCGTGGCGCTCGAAACGGCGGGAGTGGACGTCGCGGTCGAAGCCGTGTCCGGCGAGCCCTCGCCGACGCTGGTCGACGAGATCGTGGCACGTCATCGGGGAGTGGCTCCGCGGAGTGGCTCCCGGAGCGGCCCTGCCGTCGCCTCCCCCTCCGCCCCCGACCGCCAAACCCAGATCGAAGTCGTGGTTGGGATCGGCGGCGGCAGCGTTCTGGACACGGCCAAGGCAGTCGCCGGCCTGCTCATTCCCGGCAATTCGGTCATGGACCACCTCGAAGGCGTCGGGCCTCAGTTGCCCTACGCGGGTCCGTCAGTGCCCTTCATCGCGGTTCCCACTACCGCTGGGACCGGCAGCGAGGCGACCAGGAACGCCGTGCTGAGCGTGCAGGGCGAAGGCGGCTTCAAGAAGTCCTTCCGCGACGAGTCGCTGGTGGCACGTGTGGCCATCCTTGACCCTGATCTGCTGGGCAGCTGCCCGCCGGCGCTGATCGCGGCGAACGGTATGGATGCGCTGACTCAGCTGCTGGAGGCTTACACGTCGACGAGGGCCAACCCGTTCACCGATGCTCTGGCTCTCTACGGCCTGGCCTGCGCACGGGACGGCCTGCCGGTCTGGTTCGAGGAAGCGGCTGCCGGCCGGGGCGCGGAAGGTCCCGGCAGCGCGGCGGCAGTGGCCCGAGAGCGGATGGCGTACGCGGCGCTGTGCTCGGGCATCTGCCTGGCCCAGGCCGGGCTGGGCGCCGTTCACGGCCTGGCGTCGCCACTCGGCGCCCAGTACCCGATTCCGCATGGAGTGGCTTGCGGGGCGACCCTGGTGGCCGCGACGCGGGTCAACGTCGCCGCGTTGGAGTCTCGCGAGCCGGCGAACCCTGGGCTGGCCCGCTACGCCGCGGCCGGGCGGCTGATGAGTGGCATCGCCACGTCCGACGACGGGGAGGCGCGCTCGGCCCTGGTCTACGCGCTGGATTCGCTGACGGCCCGCCTGGCCGTCCCGCGGCTCTCTGCGTTCGGCATCGCGGACTCGTCGATCCCCGCCCTCGTGGCCGACTCGCGTGGCAGCAGCATGAAGACGAATCCGATCACCCTCACCGACGAAGAGATCGCTTCGATCCTGCGCGCGTCTTTGTAGCGCCCGGCCGAACCGGCGGCGGGTTGCGAGCGGTTGATTGCCGCCGCGACCGACTGAGGGCTGACGCCGAGGGCTGCGGCGCGGTACCCTGAGCGAACAACTGAATAGGCGTCATTCGGCCCGAAGTCGAATGACCAGAGCCGCTCGTATCAGGGAAGCCGGTGCAACACCGGCGCTGTCGCGCAACTGTAAGCGGGGAGCGGCTGGCTAAAGTCAAGGGCGCGAGCCATTGACTAAGTGCCACGGGGCGAAAGCCCGGGAAGGCAGCCAGCGCAGCATCGATCCGCGAGCCAGGAGACCTGACCGAACGGCGCACGCCATTGGCTAGCCAATGGCTCGTCACCCACCTGCGCGGATCGGTTGGGAGACCTCCGGCGGCGAGGTCCCCTCCGGCAGGCGGGCAATGCCGCCGGAGGAGCAAATGCGAGGAATCGTCGTCGCCAGCGCGATACTGGCGACCCTTCTCACGACGCCGCTCAGCCTGGCAGCGGCGACCCCGGCCAACTTGGTCGTGCCGGCCGGCCCCCCAACGCGTGCCCTGTCGGCGGCCTCGGCCGATTCCGAGCGGGCAACCGCCGCGCTCGAATACCTGCTCGCCGCCCAGCAGACGGACGGCTCCATTGACGGTCAGATCGGCGAGACGGCCGACTTCGTGATTGGCGCTGCGGCGGCGGGTTACGACGCGGCGACGCTTCAGGGTTGTGCCGCCGGCACGAGTGCCCTGTCGTTCCTGGCCACGGCTTCCGACGGCGCCGCGACCGATGCGGCCAAGACGGGCAAGACCATCCTGGCCGCGGTTGCCGCCGGGGCGGACCCGGCGAGCTTCGAGGGTCGGGATCTGATGGCCCGGCTCGCGGCTGTGTACGACCCCGCGACCGGCGCCTACGGCAACGGCGTCACGTTCAGCCAGTCATTCGCAGTCCTGGCCATCGTGGCGGCCGACGGCTCAGTGCCGGCCGGGGCGGTTGCGTACCTCGCCGCCCTCCAGGATGGGGATGGCAGCTGGAGCTTCGGCAAGGCGCCCGTTCCGGCGGGGCAAGGCGACACCAACTCCACGGCCATCGCCCTCATGGCGCTCGATGCCGCGGGCGATCATTCCGCCGACGCGGCGGCATTCGCTTACTTCCATTCGCAACAGCTGGCCGATGGCGGCTTCCCCTACCAGAACTCCGCGACGTTTGGACCACCGGCGAGCGATCCCGACTCCGACGCGATGGTCATGGAGGCGCTCGTGGCCGCGGGCGAAAACCCCGAGGCGGCGGTCTGGTCGCAGGGCTCGGACAACGTCGTCACGAACCTCCGGGCGAGGCAGGGTGCGGACGGCGGCTTTGCCTATGTTTCCGGCGCAAGCGAGGACGCCTTCACGACCAGCCAGGTGCCCGCGTCCCTGGTTCGAAAGCCGTATTCGGCCGAGGTGAATCCGGTCACGGGCCGGACCGTCCCGACCACCCAATGCACGGCGTCGAGTCCAACTCCGAGCCCGAGCGTCAGTCCCAATCCGAGCCCGAGCCCGAGCCCCACCCCGATCCCGACGGCGCCTCCGACGCCAACGCCGACCCCGACCGCGCCGCCGGCTCCCACGCCGGTGCCTACGGTTCGACCGACTGCCCGTCCGGTTGTGCGGCCGGCCGCCACCACCCCGGCCACGCCGATCCCAGAGCCGACCCAATCGCCGAGTCCCGGGCCGAGTCCCACCGCAACCGTGGTCGACTCTGAAGCGCCGGACGCCCTGGCCGCCGTAGCGGGCGTGACCGCGGGATCGAGTGCGGCGCCTGCGGCCTCGGCCGATACGAGCGGTTCGTCCGGCGGCATTCCGGCGCCGGTCGCCTACGCACTGGCCGCCTTCTTCGGTCTTGCGGTCGTTGCCGGTGGCGGGTGGCTGGTACTGACACGACCGGGGAAGCACTGATGTCGGCCGTCGGACATCCGGCCCCGGCGTTGGCCCGGGGCGTGGCTGCGGTCGTTGCCGCGGCACTGACCCTGGCCGTGGCCACGCCAGCGGTGGCTCTCGCTACGCTGGCTTCGCTCGCGCCTGGCTCGCCGGTTGTGTCGGCCTGTGCCGGAGCAGGTCCCAACCACGCTGCCCTGGTTGTGGAGCACGGCGACGGTTCCGAAGTGACCCGCTGCGTGGCCTTCGGCAGCGCCACTGTGACGGGCGAGCAGCTCCTCGACTCGTCGGGAGTAGCCTGGTCCGCGCAGACCTTCGGCGGGTTTGGGGACGCCGTCTGTGCGCTGGACGGCGAGCCCGCGCACTACACGACGTGCCCCGGGCAGGACGACTACTGGGCAGTATTCGTGTTGCGCGGGGCGGGTCGTGGCAGCTGGCCAGCGCCGGCATCTCGACTCTGACTCTCGGCGACGGCGATGCCGAAGGGTTCCGCTACGTGCCTGCGGTCGGTACGCCGGGGGCTCCGCCGCCACCGGTCGGCGTCTGCAACACGGCCGTGCCGTCGGCCGGGTCGGCGGCCTCGGCGGCGGCAACGCCGGCCGCGGTCGGCGCCGGGTCGACCACGCCCCAGGTGCCTCGGGTCGGCGCCACCGCGGCGTCGTCGGGAGTGCCGGACACTCAAACGGGGATCGACGCGGGGGCCGGCAAATCTGCGCCGGCGCTCGAGGGCGGAAGTGTCGCTGCCGGTGGAGCCTTACCCGCGACCGCCTCGGCGGCTCCGGCCGTGGCGGTGAACGCGCCGCGTGTCGACGCGTCTCCGGACCACGCGTCCGCCGCGCCCGGCCCGAAACCGGAGTCCGGTGTGGACTTCGGGCTGCTCGCGGCGGCGGTGGTCGGTGGCGGTCTGGCCGGGCTGGCGATTCTGCGCCTGCTCGCGGCCCGGCTCGGCGCCCCGTGACATTGAGTCAGCCTCGGCGCAGCGCGGCGGGCTTGCCGTGGTCGCCTTGGCGCAGCGCGGCAGGCTTGCGTTGGTCGCCGACGGCCCGCCATGAAGCCTTGCTCGTGAAACCATGTCCGTGACCACCCTGGCTCCCAGGGCCTGGCTGATCTGGTCGCTCGCGGCCGTCACCGTGGCCCTGTCGACGGACAACCCCGTCTACCGCGGGCTGGTCGCGCTGGCTGCCTTGAACGTGCTGCTGGCGTGGCTGCCGCGCGGCCGTCGTGTCCGGCCGCTCGTCGTGGCCCTGTTGTTCGCCGCGGGCATCGCTGCGCTCATCAACGTCCTGGCGGGCCATACCGGCGCGGACGTCCTGGCTCGTCTGCCCGACGATTGGCCGCTCGTCGGTGGCGCGCTGACGCTCGAGTCGCTGGCCTTCGGCGGAGCGCTCGGCCTTGGCCTTGTTGCGGCGCTGCTGGCGGTCGCACCACTCTCACTGGTCCTGGAGCCGCACGACGTCGTGGACGCCATGCCGGGCCCGCTCGAGCGTACCGGAATTGCCGTGGCCACGTCACTCAACCTGGTCTCGGGCTTCGGCCGGACGTTCACGGAAGTCGCCGATGCCCAGCGAATGCGCGGTTGGCGGCCGCGCGGCCTTCGCTCGTGGAATGAGGTCCTCGTCCCGGTGGTGCTTACGGCAATCGAGAATTCGGTCCTGCTGGCCGAGGCGATGGAGGCGCGCGGCTTCGGGGCCGGCCGGCGGACCAGCTACGCCGCCGGCCGCTGGAGTGGCTGGGATGTCGCGGTCGTGGCGGCGAGCGTTGGGGCGGCGGCCGTTTTCGTGGTACTCCGGCTCGGCGGCGTCCAGATCGACTGGTACCCATACCCCACGATGTACCTCCCGCCTATCGAGCCCGTCCTTGTGGCCGCCTGCCTGGCGCTGGCACTCCCCGCGTTCGCCGCACCCGCCGGAGGGGCTGCCAGATGAGCCGAGGCCCGGCCGCGCCCCTCGTCCGGGTCGACGGTGTGAGCTACTGGTACCCGGGCACCGTGATGCCGTCGCTGCTCTCGGTCGATCTGGAGATCGGCCCGGGCCTGACCCTCGTGACCGGCGGCTCGGGCGGAGGCAAGTCCACGCTGCTCCGACTTCTCGACGGGCTGGTTCCGCAATTCCACGGCGGCCGCATCTCAGGTTCCGCGACAGTGGCCAGGCTGGACCCGCTCCGGACGCCGATCCCGAGGTTGGCTCAACGTGTCGGGCTCGTCTTCCAGGACGTCGAGACTCAGTCGGTCTACGGCACGGTGGAACGAGAGGTCGCCTTCGGGCTCGAGAACTCGGCACTTCCGCGCTCCGAGATGCACGAGCGAGTGGACGAGGCACTGGCCGCGCTGTCCATCGGGCATCTGCGCGGCCGTCGCCTCACGACACTCTCCGGCGGGGAACGCCAGCGCGTCCAGCTGGCGGCCGTGCTGTCCCTGCGACCTGAGATCGTGGCCCTGGACGAGCCGACTTCTCAGCTGGATCCGGAAGGATCCGAGGCGGTTGTCTCCGCCTGCCTTCGATTGGCTGATGAGGGGCGCGCGATCGTCGTGGCCGAGCACCGGCTCGACGCCCTTCTGCCCGCGGCCGATCGTTTGCTCGAGATCGACGACGGGCGAGTGACGGCCACGACTGCGGACGCCGCCGGGGGCGCGGTCCGTAGCGTGCCGGGGCCGCGGCCGGCCGGCAACTTCGGCGGCGCCGAAACCGCGTGGGAGCTGGAGCGAGTGGCCGCGGGCCCGGCAGGCCGGGCGATTCTGGGCGGAATATCTCTGGCCGGCGCCGCCGGCGAGGTGGTGGCGCTGGTCGGGGCCAACGGCTCGGGCAAAACGACCCTGCTGCGGACGCTGGCCGGGCTGCTGCAGCCCCTTGCCGGCACGGTGCGGCGGCCGGCCGGCCGCACGGCCTATCTCCCACAGAACCCTGGAGCGCTGCTGCACCTGCCGACCGTCCGCGCCGAGGTGGAGCTGACTCTCCGCCGGTCGGCGCAGCTCCACGTGTCGCGCTCGTGGCGATCGCGCCAGGCTGCGGCGCCCGACCCGGCGGCGCTCCCACCGGCCGACGCGATGCTGGCCGCCTTCGGCCTCACAACACTCGCCGAGCGGTATCCGCGCGACCTGAGCTCCGGGGAGCGGCAGCGAGCGGCGCTGGCCGCGACCCTGGCCGGAGAGCCTGCCCTGGTCCTGCTGGACGAGCCGACACGGGGCATGGATCGGGCGGCCCGCCGCTCTCTCGCGGACGCCGTGAAGCTCCTCACGGAGCGAGGTTCGGCGGTGGTCGTGGCCACGCACGACACGGAACTGGCCGCGGAACTGGCCGATCGCACCATTGCGCTGCGCGACGGCCATGCCTTCGACGCAACGGCCCCGGCAGCGGCTCCCCACGGTCCAACGCCCGTCGAGGTACGCGCCCGATGATCGCCGTCGTCTCGATCGCGGGTCTGGCCCTGTTCCTGTGGCCATTCTTCGGCCTGGGGTTGACGCCGGAAGTCCCTGCGCTTGCGGTCACTCTCGCTTCGATGGCGTCGCTTGCGCTGATGGAAGTGGGCGCTCGACGCCTGGACTCCGGCCGGCTGGCATTGCTGGCCGCGCTCGCGGCCATCGACGCTGCGCTGCGGCTGGCCCTGGTCAACGGTGTCGGCGGCTTCAGCCCTATCTTCTTCCTGGTCCTCGCCGCCGGCTACGAGTTCGGACCGTCCTACGGCTTCCTCGTAGGGTCGTTCTCGCTGCTCGTGTCGGCGGTGGTCACCGGCGGCGTCGGTCCGTGGCTGCCGTACGAAACCTTCGCCGTCGGCTGGGTCGGCCTCGCGGCGGGCGTCGCCGGCTCGGCCACCCGCAGGTTCCGCGTCGCCCGCCGATCGTGGCGACCATCCCGGCTCGACATCGGCGTGCTAGTCGCCGTCGCGGTGCTGACCGGCTTCGCCTACGGCGCACTGACCGACGTATACGGCTGGGTGGCTTTCTACCGTGGCGTCGCAAACGTTGGTTGGGACCCAAGCCTGCCGCCGGCCGAGGCGATCGCCCAGTTCGGCCGCTACTACGCGCTAACCTCGTTCGCCTGGGATACCTTCCGTGCATTCGGGGACGCCGTCGCGGTGGTCGCGTTCGGCGCGCCGGTTCTCATGGCACTGGGCCGGCTGCGAGCGCGGCTCGGCTACGAAATAGTCGCCGCGCCAGACGCCGCTCCCCCGGACTCCGCTCCCCCGGACTCCGCTCCCCCGGACGCCGGCGGCCCCTCCCCGACGCTCGCTGCGCCCTGAATTCGAAGATCGGGCGAACCGCCGAGGCGGCCGCCCGATCGATTGTTGGAGCCCGGACAGGATCAGGCACGGCGGGTCAGCACCATGCTTGTCGCGGCGAACGAGGCCACGCACCACACTCCCAGCAGAGCGAAAGCGCCGAGCGTGATCGGAAAGAGTTCAGGCAAGAGTGCCGCGCATGACTTCGCCCATCGCCTGGATGGGCAGGAGCCTGTGGGCCGTCGCGAGCCAGCCGGGAAGCCGGTCGGCCGGGAAGTTGAGCGGCGAGAACATCAGGACGAAGACCACCAGGACCTGGCTGGCCATGTTGGAGATCATCGGCGGCAGCAGCGAGGCCATCGCATAGCCGCTGGACGTTGCGGTCAGGCCGACCAGGACGACGGCGGCAATGACGAGCGGGCTGATCGCCAGGTCCAGACCGAAGCGGATCGAGCCGATGATGACGGCGAACACGACTCCCGGCAGGACCAGGGCCAGCCAGACCGTCATGTCGGCCAAGAGGTAGACCAGCCGCGGGATGGGCAAGGAGTCCGCATATAGGCGAACGTGCCTGCGGTCTTGGCCGCGGCGACCGTCTGCGGAACAGCCACGAGACCCATCGTGATCAGGGCGATGGCGGGGCCGCCGGTGGCCAGATAAAGCACTGTGGTCCGATCCATCGTGGGGAAGAGCAGCGGATAGCCCGCTACGATCCCGAGAGCGAAGAGCGCCTGGACCACGATCCCGAGGGGCAGGAACATCTTCATCCGTCGAGCCTGCCAGGTGACGAGCAATCGGTAGCGTACGCAGCGCGGACATCGGTCTCCTCCTTCGTGTCGGTGGCTTCGGTGGTCCCCACAAGAGCCACGTAGGCGTCTTCAAGCGTCGCCGGAGCCAGCGAGAACTCCTCGATGCGCCCCGTTTGCCTCAGGTCCTCCGCCCAGGTCGCGGCCCGGCCGGCCATCGGTGCCGGCACCGTGGCCGAAGATGCGATTGCCCATGACCGTGTGCGGTCCGGTGAATTGGGGTGTTTCGACTGCGTCCGAGCCGGGATCCAGGACCAGCTCAAGGCGCAAGTCGTCGGCGATCCCGGCCTTGAGATCTGCCGGCGTGCCTTCCGTCAGGACGCGTCCGTGGTCGAGGATGGCCAGGCGATCGACTGATCGTTCGGCCTCGATGACGTTGTGAGTGACGAGCAGGACGGCTGCGCCTTCGTCGGCGAGCGACCGAACCCGTGCCCACAGGAGCCGCCGCCGAACCGGGTCGACGTCGTTGGTGGGCTCGTCGAGGATGACGAGCATGCCTGGGGCCGACCGCGGCCATGCAGAAAGACACCAGCCGTTTGACGCCCGCCCGACAGGCGAGCGCCATCAGTGTCGCGCCACTCACCGAGGTCCAGAGCGTCGATCAGCCGAGCCGTCCGAGCGACCACATGGGCTCGGTCTCCACCCCGCAGCCGGCCCAGAGTCTCGATTGCCTGGCGGGGAGTGAGCCCGTCGATCGGCACATGCGACTGGGGCTGAATCGAGCAGCCCGGCGCGCGAAGCCCGGGTCGGCAATCGCGTCGCGACCGTCGATCCGGATCGTTCCGGCGTCGGGCCGGAGCAGCCCGACGATCTGGTTCACGAGCGTCGTCTTGCCCGCGCCGTTATGGCCGAGCAGGCCGTACACCTGGCCCGCCTCGACTGTCAGACTCACAGCCGTCGTTGGCTGGCGCGCCGCGCCGGCCGTATCGCTTGTGGATCCCCTCGACCTCGAGCCGCACTGTTCGTCTCCATTTCGATGGCCGCCGTCTCTCGGTAGCGATACCAGCCAGTATGTCGATACTTACCAGTATGTCAATACCCTCGAGTATCGCCGTACTGACTGGTATCATCAGGCCATGCAAGAGCGACTCAATCGCCAGGAGCGCAAGTCCCAGACCCGTGAGCGGCTGATCGATGCTGCCGCTGCCGTCTTTGCCCGGCGCGGCTTCGAGACCGCCACCATCGACGAGGTCGCGGCCGCGGCCGGCTACACGAAAGGCGCCGTCTACTCCAACTTCGCCAGCAAGACGGACCTCTTCATCGCCCTGATCGAGCGCCGGATCGAGGTTCAGACGGCCGACCACGCCCGTCACTTCGAAGGCCAGGACCTGACGACCGTCACCAGGGGATTGCAGGACGAGCCCGAGCGGGAGTCGGAATCGGATCGGCAATGGCTGTTGCTCGCGGTCGAGTTCTGGCTCCACGCCATGAGGGACGAGCGGGCGCGCACGCTCATGGCCGAGCAATATGAGCGCGCCAGGCTCGCCAGCGCCAGGCTGATCGAACCTTTCTACGAGATGGCGAGCCAGCAGCCGCCCTTCACACCGCGCGAGATGGCGATCGTGATCGAGGCGATCGGCGCCGGCCTCGCCTTCCAGGCGGCGCTCGATCCGGCGGCTGTCCGGATGAGTCTCCAGGGAGAGGTGACGGCCATGCTCCTGAACCTGCCGAAGCCTCAATCGGCAGACTCGTCCACACCTCAGCCTGCCGCGACGGCGACCGTGGCTGCGACGGAGGCGCCCGGGCGAACCGGCGATTGACGCCACCGCCGGTCCGGGCCGCCACGTCGCAGCGGAGCCGGAAGACGCCGACGCCCTCCCGAGGGAGGTCGGGAGGGCGTCTGGGAGCGGGGAGAAATTCCTCTTGTCAGCAGGACGCGGAGCGGAGGGGGAAGCGCCGCGTCCTACGGCTGCATTTGTCGCATCTGTCCCTGAGAGAATTCTGAAGACCGCGCAGACAACGACCATTCTGCCCGGGGAGATGGCCGATCGACATCGCGATCCGACTCTCATCAGGGTCGCAGGGCCTGTATCTTGTGCGCGGCAGCCCGCCTCCCCGAAGCATCAAGGAACGTCCCCGTGGCCCTTCCTCTTCGCTCGCTGACAGTCGCTCCGCCAGACCCGATCCTGGGCCTCTCGGAGGCATTCAAGGCGGACAGACGCTCGGAGAAGGTCAACCTTGCCGTCGGCGTCTACGTGGACGACACCGGGGTCACGCCCGTCATCACGTCCGTTCTGGAGGCGGAGCGACGGCTGCTGGCAAAGGCAGGATCGAAGGGCTATCTGCCCATCGACGGCCGTCCGGGCTTCAAGACCGCTGTCCGCGACCTGATTTTCGGCGCGGAGCACGAGATCGTGACCAGCGGCCGCTCGGCGACTGCCCAGACGCCCGGCGGCACGGGCGCGCTTCGTGTCGCGGCGGACTTCCTGCTGCAGAGCGGCTCCTCGAAGACGATCTGGTTGAGTGAGCCGACCTGGCCGAACCACCCTCAGCTCTTCTCGCTGGCCGGCTTCTCCATCCGCAGCTATCCGTATCTGGACGGGTCGGGCCACGGCCTGGACGTAGGCAGGATGTTGGGCGCGCTGCGCACGGCCATCCCGGGCGACCTGGTCCTGCTTCACGGCTCGTGCCATAACCCGAGCGGTGTCGATCCGGACCAGGAGACCTGGGCGGCGATCGCCGAGATCATCGTCGAGCGGGAGCTGCTGCCGGTCGTCGACTTCGCCTATCAGGGATTCGGCTTCGGGCTGCGCGAAGACGCTGACTGGCTGACCGAACTGGCTCGCCCGGGGTTGGAATTCCTGGTCTGCTCGAGCTACTCCAAGAACTTCGCTCTGTACAACGAACGCGTCGGGGCACTGACGATCGTTGCCGCCGACACAAGCCGGGCGAGCGCGGCGCTGAGCCACCTCAAAGTGGCGATCCGGGCGAATTACTCGAACCCGCCCGCGCACGGGGCCGACGTCGTCGAGACCATCCTGACCGACGCGGCGCTACGAGCCCAGTGGGAGGTCGACCTGGCCGGGATGCGAGATCGGATCCTGGGTAACAGGGCCGCGCTCGTCGACGCGTTCGCAGCTGCCTCGGTGCCCGGCAATTGGGACCCGATCCGCGGCCAGCGAGGCATGTTCGCCCTGCTCAACCTGTCGGCCGACCAGGTGGCCCGGCTCCGCGATGAATTCGCGGTCTACGTTGTGAGCCGTGGTCGGATCAACGTCGCCGGCCTCACCGCCGCCAACCTGCCGCACGTCGTAGACGCCGTGAAGGCCGTCATTGCCGGCCAGGTCCGCTAGATCCGATCGCCCCCGTGCCGTATGGCGTGGGCCGATTGCCGTCGCCGCTCGCCGGCAACCCGTCCCGCCGCCGCCTGAGGTACCGGCCGCATTTCCGCTCATCGGAACCGAGCCACGCGCCTCCGCGTCTAGGCGGTGTGAAAAAGGTACGGTTAGTGGAGTTGAGACGATGAAGCTAACTGATGGGTCTCCATTCGCGCTCGCACGGCGGCTCGGGCTGCTGGGCGCCGCGGCCTTTCTTGTCGCCGGCTGCGTGGGCGCCGCGGCAGGCCCGACCGGACCCGACGAGTCCGCTTCGCCCGGCCCGGCTTCGCCCGACGCATCGGCTTCGCCCGCAACTTCGTCGGGGAGCGGCTTTTACCTTCGAGCCTGGCAGACCCAGGCCCTGGCGCCGCAGTACACGTTCGGCAGCCTGCCCGCCGCGACGGTGGCCGACGGCCGGTACATCGACGGCATGGTCGCCATCCCGATGATCTACCCAGGGCCCGTCTACGTCGGCCTCTCGGCCCGGTCGATCAACGCAGCCGGCATCGACGCCATCGTCGCGGAGGCTCGCGCGGATGGGCTGCTCGGCAGCAAGTCGGACTTCAGCGAATCTATCGCCCCGGGCGCGGCACTGGCACACGTGGAGCTGATCGTCGACGGCACCACATACGAACTGACCGGTTCGCCGCTCCCTGCCCAGAGCCTTGCGACCGTGGGGCCGGGCACGGCCAGCGCATTCGCGACCTTCTGGGCGAGCATCTCGACTATCGACACCTGGCTCGCCGCCGACCTGAGCGCCAGCGCGCCGTACTCACCGACACGCGTGGCGGTGATGCTGACGCCTCCCGTCGAGGTTCAACAGGGCCTCGTCGCGTCGAAGGAAGTGCCGTGGCCCCTGTCCGGAACGCTGGACAAGTTCGGAACCGCGATGAGCGTCTCTCCTTACCGCTGCGGAACCGTCTCGGGCGCTGATCTGGCAACGCTGCTTCCGGTGATCCAGAACGCGAACCAGCTCACCCGTTTCGTCGATTCCGATGGGAACCAGGTTTCGCTCCAGGCCCGCGTCCTGGTGCCGGGCGAACCCGGCCCCTGCGCGTAGCTCGGACCGATCCCCGGCCGCGGCTCGAGGCGCCCGACCGGCCTCTGCCAGGGCCCGCCCGGGCTCCG
This sequence comes from uncultured Chloroflexia bacterium, assembly GCA_963835845.1. Classification (GTDB taxonomy): domain Bacteria; phylum Chloroflexota; class Limnocylindria; order Limnocylindrales; family CSP1-4; genus Fen-1039. The sequence continues at coordinate 76,742 of CAWIGT010000004.1, forward strand.
GCGAAGCACCCGCCCGGCCGCGTCGAGGAGCTGCGGCCAGTACTAGTTGTAGGGCCGAACGGCCATTGCATCGGCTCTATGCAGGGTGAATGCTGGGCGCCATGAGACAGCTTCCGCGCTCGGTCAAGGACCTTCGTCCTGCCGGCATCCAGCACGTTCGCTTCCACGGCGCGGACCTTCTCGAACGCCCGTTGTTGAACAAGGACACAGGCTTCGACGAAGACGAGCGCGACGAATTCGGCTTGCGGGGACTGCTCCCGGCCCGCTCGGCCAGCATCGAGGAGCAGGTCAATCTGGAACTCGAGCACAACCGCCGCAAGAGCGACGACCTCGAGCGGTACATCGGTCTGGCGGCGCTTCAGGACCGCAACGAGACGCTCTTCTACCGCGTGGTACTGGAGAATCTCGAAGAGTTCATGCCGATCGTCTACACGCCGACGGTCGGGCGGGCCTGCCAGACATTCAGCCATATCATGCGTCGACCGCGGGGCCTCTGGATCACGCCCGCCGACATCGACCGCATACCTGACCTGCTGAGCAACGCCCGGCCGGACTCGACCGGGACGGGCGCGGGCATAGGCGACGTGCGTTTGATCGTGGCCACGGACAACGAGCGCATCCTTGGCCTTGGCGACCAGGGCGCCGGGGGGATGGGCATCCCCGTCGGAAAACTGTCGCTGTATACCGCCGGGGCCGGCATCTACCCGGCCCACACCCTGCCTGTTTCGCTCGATGTCGGGACCGACAACGAAGACCTGCTGAACGACCCGCTATACGTCGGTTATCGCCAGCGCCGGCTGCGCGGCGCCGAGTACGACGACTTCATCGAGGCTTTCGTCTCGGCCATCATCGACGTCTGCCCTCGCGCGGTCCTTCAGTGGGAAGACTTTAAGCAGCACAACGCGATCCGGATTCTCGACCGATACCGCCACCGCGTGACCAGCTTCAACGACGACATCCAGGGGACCGGCGCGGTCATCCTGGCCGGCATCCTGGCCGCCGTCCGGGCGCTTGGGACGCCGCTGGCAGATCAGCGCCTGGTCTTCCTGGGAGCCGGCGCGGCGGGCACCGGCATCGCCCGGACGGTGCGCGCGGCCATGGTCGCGCAGGGCATCGACGCGACCACCATCAAGAGAGCCATCGTCACGGTGGATACGAAGGGCCTTGTGTTCGCCTCTCGCAACGAGATCGACGACGACAAGCGAGAGTTCGCGCTAGGCCCCGACGAGCTCGCCGCCTACGGACTGGGCGGCCTCCAACCCGCCGACCGCCGCGGTCTCGAGTCGGTCGTGGCCGCCGTAAAGCCGACGATGCTCATCGGCACGAGCGGCGTTCGCGGCGCCTTCAGCGAAGCGGCAATTCGCGAGATGGCGGCTTGCACAGAGCGGCCGGTCATCTTCCCGCTGTCCAACCCGACGGCCAAGGCCGAGGCGATCCCCGCCGACATCATGACCTGGACGAGCGGTCGAGCCCTGATCGCCACCGGCAGCCCGTTCGAGCCCGTCGTGGTCGACGGCAAGAGCCGCATCATCGGCCAGGCCAACAACGTGTTCATCTTCCCGGGCATGGGCCTGGGTGCGATCGTGGCCGAGGCACGCGAGATCACCGACGAGATGTTCTTGCTGGCGGCCGAAACGCTGGCCGAGATGGTCTCACCGGAACGGCTTGCCGCCGGAGCGTTGTACCCGGCCGTGTCCGACCTGCGCGAGGTCTCCCGCCAGATCGCGGCCAAGGTCGTGTGCCAGAGTCGCGACTGCGGCGTCGGCCGCCTCTACCGTGACGAGGAAGTGTTCGACGCGGTCGATTCGGCCATCTGGTACCCCCGCTATCTGCCGTATCGGCTCATTTCGTAGCCTTCCCGGAGGCTCCTCGGACGGGGAGCAGCCCTTGCGCCACGCCGTCGGGAGTCGCATCGAGCGCCTCCCCCGGACGGGTTATTGACCTCAATTCAGGCTGCGAGTACGTTCGGAACGTCGTCAACCGGCACCACCTGCCTGAAGGCACCCATTACCTCCGGTTGGTGCCCATGAGTCCCAATTAACGTCAAGTTGATGCACAACGGCGCCGAAACCTTCAGAGGACCCGCCCTGGAGCGGTTCCGGTTGGCCCAAGCCCGTGCGTGGCCCGACCCGTCGGTCGGGAGCGTGGCCCAGCGGGCGCAAAGGAGAATCGTATGGCCGTAGGCACCTTCAACCCAGGGTCGGGCACGACCGGAATCGTGGTTACCCGCAAGAACCGCGGCCATTTCGTTGCTCTCACCGAGGATGGCCGGGTTGACGCGGTGCTTGCCCAGGGCAACGTCAAGCTTGCCGACGCGCTCGAGAAGCGAGCTGCCATCAACGTGAACAACGCCCAGCAGGGCCCCAACGACGGATCGAAGCCACTGGCTCCGGCGGCCGGCGTCAAGAACGTCGATCCCTACGACATCACCATTGCCATGCCTGCTGAAGACGGCGAGCCCGTCGTGAGCGACGCCGACCGTGACGCATGGAGCAAGTTCCGGATGGCCTACGACGTGACCCTCACGGCCACGCCCTTCACCGTCTCGGGAGTGCTACTCCTGCTGCCCACGCAGGATCCACTGTCCTTGACAGAACGCGGCACAGAACTGTTCCTGCCGGTGTTCAACCCGACCGTCCAGGTGGGCGGCGTCACCCTCAGGGACACTCCCCGCGACGCCGTGCTGGTCAACCGCTCGCACCTGCGGCGCGTCAACGCCACGATGCGGCGCTAGCAGCGGATCTCGGACCGCTGGCGAACCGCTGCCGCGGCCCTGGCAGAACGCCGCGGGACGGAATGAAACGGAGTATCACGTGCCGGCGGCGCGGCTCTGGGCCAGTCGCGCCGTCTGCACCAGCGATCGCCAACTCGCCGCGCCCAGCCGGCCGGAGGTTCTTCCCGACGTTCATGCGCGCCGGCTCGATCTCGGCGGCGGTGCGGCGTCCCGGGCCAGCCGGTCGCTGGTCCGGAGGCGATCCGACCGCCTCGAGTGGTCCTTTCGGGCAAGACCGGCCGAGCGTGGCAGAATGGCCGAGGCAGCTCCCAGATAGAAGCGATCCTTCGATCTTGATAGCCTCTATAGGGCCCAACCCTAAAGAGTGGTACCAAAAAGGCGCCAAAGCCATGGATTCTTAGGCGCAGTCGTGACAATCTGGTGGAGTTCCGCGCCGCGTGGCGGCTGGCCGCGGCCAAGGTTTGATAGCCGGGACGCCCCGGAGAGGTCGAGATGCTTGTCGGTGTACCCCGCGAGATCAAGGACAACGAGTTCCGAGTCGGACTGACGCCGAGCGCCGTTCGCGAGCTCACGGCGCACGGTCACAGGGTGCTGGTCCAGGCCGGCGCCGGCGAGGCTATCGATCTGGACGACGAGTTGTACAGGGCGTCGGGCGCGGAAATCGTCCCGGAGGCGGCCTCGGTCTTTGCCCGGGCGGACCTCGTCGTCAAGGTGAAGGAGCCTCAGCCCTCCGAGGTCGCGATGCTGCGCGAGGGCCAGGTCCTCTTCACCTACCTTCACCTTGCCCCGGACCTTGCCCAGACCAGGGGCCTGCTCGATTCCGGCTGCATCGCCATCGCCTATGAGACGGTCACCGACGATCACGGCGGTCTGCCGCTTCTCGCGCCGATGAGTGAGGTCGCGGGCAGGATGTCGATCCAGGCCGGCGCCCATGCCCTGGAGCGCGAAGCCGGAGGTCGCGGGGTCCTGCTTGGTGGCGTTCCCGGAGTTCCGCCCGCCAAGGTCGTCGTTCTGGGCGGTGGCGTGGTCGGCATGAACGCCCTGCGCATGGCCCTCGGCCTCGAAGCCGACGTTACGGTCATCGACAAGTCGCTGCCCCGCCTCAAGGAGCTGGACCTGGCCTTCGCCCCGGCTCTGAAGACGCGCTACGCCACGACCGACGCGATCGAAGAGAGCGTCCTCACGGCAGATCTCGTCATTGGTGCCGTGCTCAGCCCGGGCGCCACCGCGCCGAAGCTAGTCACTCGCCAGATGATCGCCGCCATGCGGCGCGGCACGGTCGTCGTCGACGTATCCATCGACCAGGGTGGTTGCTTCGAGACGTCGCGCCCCACGACCCACTCGAACCCGACCTATGTCGTCGACGGCGTCGTCCACTATTGCGTCACCAACATGCCCGGCGCTGTGGCGAGGACCTCTACGTTCGCGCTGAACAACGCCACTCTGCCGTTCACGCTCGCCCTCGCAGACAAGGGCTACCGGGACGCCCTGACGTCGGACGGTCACCTTCGCGACGGGCTCAACATCATGGCCGGCAAGGTAACCCACAAGGCCGTTGCCGGAGCCCATGGCCTGGAATTCGTGTCGCCCGAGAAGGCCCTGATCCTGTAGATCCAAAAGCCCTGGCCCTGCCGTCGGCGAAGCCTACCTGAGGGTTCGCGACCAGCTACGGGGCACAGGCTGGGAGAGCACGACCCGGGCGATCTCCGGGTCGATCTCCTCGGCCAGGATGACCGCCAATCGATCGGCCGCCCTCAGCGCGAGCGGGCTGCCCATGGTGAATCGCGGATTGGGCTGGTCCAGTTCCAGCTCGTCGAGACGTGACTGGCTGAACCGCGCTCGATGGCGCTGGCAGCAATTGATGACCAGTTCTTCTTCGTTCTCGACGCCGTGCCCGGTGATGTAGTAGTCGCCGATCCTCGCGATGAGTTCGACCGGCCCCACGCCGTTGGCATAGAAGCCCGTTGGGCGGACGACATCCGTTCCGAGCCAACCGACGACACCCGCGACCAGGACGGCCGATGCCTTGGCCTCACGCCACCCGTCGCCCCTGACGATCTGGGCGACGGCGCGTCCGATCCCCGCCACTTCCTCGTTCAGGAGGACGGCGAGGAACTCGCGGTTGAGCGAGGTCACAGCCTGGCTGGGGCCTTTTGCGGTCGTTGAGTTCTGCTGACGATCGGGCTGATCCACCGTTGTACTCATGATTGCGGCCGTGTGCGCGTCAACGTTAGACGAGCCTGACGAGCCGTCAAGACCAGCCTTACGGCCCACGGGATCAGTACTTTTGGTTTGATAGATGGTGGCTCTCCGGTCGTGTGCCGTCGTTGCCAGCCCGCACCCACTTACGCGTGGGCGCCAAACACCGGGGCTCTTGGCAGGTCGTTCGCCATGGTGCCAACCCGCACCGTCCCAGGACCGTCCTGGCGGAGCCCGCCGACATCGCCGCGAGGTGCGCTCTCTCCACTCAGTCTAGCCTGCGGCGAGGGCCTCGGTGACGACCGCCTGCGCCTCTTCGAGGATGCGGTCGAGATGCAATTCACCGAGGAAGCTCTCGGCGTAGACCTTGTAGACGTTCTCGGTTCCGGACGGTCGCGCCGCGAACCAGCCATGCTGAGTCGTGACCTTGACCCCGCCGATCGGGGCGTCGTTGCCCGGCGCTCGCGTGAGGACGGCCACGATTGATTCCCCTGCCAACGAGGTCGCCCGGACCTGCGCGGGCGAGAGCCGCGACAGGATCGCTTTCTGTTCGAGACTGGCCGGAGCGTCTATGCGGCGATAAGCCGGCGCTCCGAACTTGGACGTCAGGTCGGCGTAGGCGGCCGCGGGATCCCGGCCGCTCCGGGCGGTCAACTCGGCCGCGAGCAGGCAGGCGATGATCCCGTCCTTGTCCGTGGTCCAGACGGTGCCGTCGCGGCGGAGGAACGATGCGCCGGCGCTTTCCTCGCCGCCGAACCCGAGTGAGCCGGCGACGAGGCCGTCCACGAACCACTTGAAGCCGACCGGCACCTCGACCAGCCTGCGGCCCAGTTCGGCAGCAACTCGATCGAGCATGCTGGTGGAGACGAGCGTCTTGCCGACCGCCACATCGGGTCGCCAGTCGCGGTTTCGGTAGAGATAGGCCACCGCCGCCGACAGGAAGTGGTTCGGATTCATCAAGCCTGCGGCGCCAGAAACGATGCCGTGGCGATCGGCGTCGGTGTCGGCGGCGAAGGCAACGTCGAATCGGTCCTTGAGGGCGACCAGCCGGGCCATGGCATAGGGCGACGACGGGTCCATCCGGATCCGGCCGTCCCAGTCAACGGTCATGAATCGGAAGGTTGGGTCCACGACTTCGTTGGTCACGGTCAGGTCGATGCCGTAGCGATCGCGGATCGCGGCCCAGTAGCCGACGCTGGCTCCGCCCAGAGGGTCGACTCCGAGCTTGAGGCTCGAAGCCTTGATCGCCCCCATGTCCAGAACGCGACCGAGATCGGCGACGTAGGTGCCGGTGAAGTCGTAGCGGCCCGAGGAGCTCGCCCCCTTCTCGTAAGGCACCCGACGGATGCCGTGGAGGCCCGAGGTCAGCAGGTCGTTTGCCTGTCGCTGTATGGCGCCGGTGATGTCGGTGTCGGCAGGGCCGCCGTTGGGCGGGTTGTACTTGAAGCCGCCGTCTTCGGGCGGGTTGTGCGACGGCGTGACGACGATGCCGTCGGCAAGGCCCTCGGTTCGATCTCGGTTGTACGTCAGGATGGCGTGAGAGACGGCCGGAGTTGGTGTCAGCCCATCCTCGCTGTCGAGAAGGACGGATACGCCGTTGGCGATCAGCACCTCAACGGCCGTGTGGGTCGCCGGCGTTGAGAGGGCATGGCTGTCTTTCCCCAGGAAGAGCGGGCCCGTGATCCCGCGGCTGTGGCGGTAGCGGCAGATGGCCTCGGTGGTGGCCAGGATGTGGTCTTCGTTGAACGAGGCGTTGAGTGAGGAACCGCGATGGCCCGACGTGCCGAAGGCCACGGCCTGGGCCGGCACCTGCGGGTCGGGATGAAGGTCGTAGTAGGCGGCGACGAGCCGGTCGACGTCGACCAGCATCGAAGCTTCCGCCGGCTTCCCCGCTCGCTCGCTCACTGCCACCGCGATCCTGCCTCCGCTGCCCTGACCATGGCCCCGCCAAATGATGGCGCGCCGGCAGCTGCCTGACCAGGTGGGATCGCCTTTCGGGTCGCGGGCCGAACAGGGCCGGCCAGGCGGGCCCGGCCTCGCGGCCTGGTCCACCTCAGTAGGGGAACGTCAGCGCCGACGCCGTGGCAGCTTCGCCGAGGAGCGGTAATCCCCAGGCCAGTTCGATCGTGCGCAGCATCGAGTAGTGAGTGGCCGCGCCGTCGAAGCGAGCGCCGGGCTTCATGCCAGGGCTGGCCACGATCGTGGCGATGTGGCCCCCGCCGTTGACGTTCGTCACGCCTTCATCCCAGGTTATGAACAGGACCGAATTGGCGAAGGCGGCGCTGGTCAGGATCTGGGGCACGAACGCCTTGAGGAAGGCGTCCCCGGCCTCGACGGAGCTGCTGTGCATGTCGTTGATCTGATTCGGGATGATCATCTCGAAGTCGGCGGCTGCAGGGTCGAACCCGGCGAGTTTGGTGATATTTGCGCAGGCGCTGGGGTTGCCGCTCACCGATGTATAACTGATGGCCGGGTTGTGCTTGCGGGCGTACTCGCCGGCGGCCCCGGTGCCGTCGACGACGACCGCGCCCACCGATCCGCGGAAGCAACCGCCCGGATATCCCTGGGCGTAGACGTGCCAAGAGCGGCCGAAGGCGTCGAGTTGCTGGAACAGGTTCGGAGCCGCCAGATTGTAGGTGCCGTCGGAGTCGGTGCCTTGCAGGCCGCCCGAGGTCAGGGCGATGTAGTTGGGCTCCGACGGGTGCGTCTCGGCATGGAAGTTGGTTGCCAGCCCGTATTGGGCGATGAGCTGGTTGAGGTACGGCGCCGCGCTCGAGCCCACGATGCTGCCGTACTCTCGATTCTCCAGGATGATCACGTAGACATGGCTGAAGTCGGGAAGCCCGGAACCCGGCGTCGGCGATGGAGAAATCGAGGGCGAAGATGCGGCCGGGCCGGCAGTCGGCGTGGCTACGGCCGTGGCGACGGTCGTGGCTGTTGGCGACGGCGCCGTCGGTGAGGCCGTCGGGTTCGCGTTGCCGCATGCCGACACGACCATCGACAGCACGAGCGCCGCGACTGCGAACGAGTGAAACTTGAGTCGTTCAGAAGACACGGACCGATTCTGGCCCATTCATCGTCGGGTCGCCGACGGGGAGTGTATATATGCGCAAATCACCGGCACATGCGACAGATGTAGTGAGGCCGCTCCTGAAGGTCCGGCAGTTCCGCGAATTCCTCGATCGAAAGGTGACTGCGGACGAGTTGGCCGCCATAGCGGATGCGGCGCGCTGGTCCGGCAGCAGCTCCAACAGCCAACCCTGGCAATTCATCTTGCTGCGCGACCGGTCCACGATGAAGCAGATCGCCGACGTCGCCATGCCGCAGACCCGAGGGCTGCAGACGGCCCAGGCCGCGATCGCCATCGTCGTCCCGGACGAACAGGGCCATGCCGTTTCGTACGCCTACGACGAGGGCCGTGCCACCGAGCGAATCCTGATCGCGGCGTCGGCTCTCGGGCTGGGCGCAGGCATCAGCTGGATTCTGCCCGACAAGCGGGACGCCATTCGGGCCATCCTGGGCGTGCCGCAGGACCGGCTCATTCGGACGATCGTCTCGATCGGGCATCCGACGGAAGCCGCCCTGGCGCCCAAGAGTGCACCGGGTTCGGCCAGACTACCCCGCGACGAGACCGTGTTCGAGGAAGCCTGGCCGCACGAGTGAACCGCGGCTCTCTCTCGAGAGACCCAGGTGGCGCCAGGGGACCCGACCGGCCTGCGCCGGCCGCGCGGGCCCCGGGGATCGATTACTCGCCGACCGTCGCCGGTTCGCTCGGCTTAACGGGTTGGCCCGTCTGGCCCGACTGCGGGCCCTGGCCCGGCTTGGCCCCGAGTCCGGCTCGGGCCGCCTGATCGGCGTGGAAGTGGGCCCGCAGCGGCTTCTCTTTGAGCGCAAGCACCGCGACGAAGGAAACCCCGGCCGCCAGGACTCCCAGCCACACCGAGTTGGCGATGGCCAGAGAGAAAGCTTGATAGAAGCCCGTCTGGACGGGTTCACGAAGGGCCGGCGGCAGCTGGGCGAACGACTGAGCGAGGGATCCACCGACTGAGGTCAGCTGGTTGGGATCGAACGGAGGCAGTGCCGAGAGGGCCTGGGGCGGGGCTCCCGCCTGGAGAATGGCCGTCTTGATGGAGTCCGAGGTCAGGTTCTCGCGGAACAGCGTGAAGGCCATGGTCAAGCCGACCGACGTGCCGATCTGGCGCATGAGGGTCAGGTCGCTCGTGGCCGTTCCCAGGCGCTCGAACGGAACGTCGTTCTGGACGATGAGCGTGAAGATCGCCATGGTCGGTCCGACGCCGAGACCCGCGATCAGCATCCACAGGGAAATGGCCGCGTAGGACGTATCCCCCCGCAAGTTCTCGAAGAGGAAGACGCCGACGGCCATGAACAACATCCCGACGGCGAGCAGGACCTTGTAGCGACCCGTTCGGCTGACGACCTGGCCGGCTGCGATCGAACTGAAGATCAGCCCGACCAGGAACGGGAATAGCAAGTAGCCGGACTCCGTAGTGGTGGCGCCCTGGACGATCTGGAACCAGAGCGGCAGGAAGATGATCAGGATCGAGAACCCGAAGACGGCGAAGAAGGTCGCGAATGTCGACACCGCAAAGGTTCGATTGCGGAAGAGATCGAGCGGGATCATCGGGTCCTTGGCCTTGTACTCCGCGACGATGAAGGCCACCAGGAATACGAATCCGATCCCGAACCACGTCAACACGGACGGATCCACCCAGCTGCTGGTCTCGGCCAGAGTCAGCGCGACCAGGACCGGGACGATGGCGCAGACGAAGGTCACGACGCCCAGGTAGTCCAGCGACAGCCGGACGCCCGTCGGGTGAACCATCGGCAGCAGCCGGCCGATCAAGTACAGCGAGATCAGCCCGACCGGAACGTTCACGAAGAAGATCCAGTGCCAGGAGATGTTGTCCGTCAGCACGCCGCCTAGGAATGGGCCGACCAGGAACGCGACCCCGAAGACGCCACCGAATAGCCCCTGATACTTGCCGCGCTCGGCCGGAGTGAACAAGTCACCGATGACTGCCAGCGAGATCGGGAAGAGAGCGCCGGCGCCGATGCCCTGAACGCCTCGGAAGATGACCAGTTCGAGCATGGTCTGGCTCAGCCCGGAAAGCACCGATCCGATGAGGAACACGGTGATGCCGAACAGCAGCATCGGCTTGCGGCCGAAGTAATCCGACAGTTTCCCGTACATCGGGATCGCCGCGGTGCTGGTCACGAGGTATGAGGTGACGACCCACACGTAGAGGCTCGAGCCATTCAGCTCCGTGGAGATCCTGGGCAGAACGGGCCCGACGATGGTCTGGTCGAGGGCTCCCAGGAAGAGCGCCAGCATGATGGCGCCCAGAATCTCGAACCGAGCGCGAGAGTCGACCTCGATCGCGGCGTGCGCAGGGGCGCTGCTGGCGATCTCCGATGTCATCTGGTCTCCTTGCGCAATGCGCTGTCAATGCAAGTTGTCGGTCGGCGGGAAAAGCGCAGCCGACCTGGCTCGATAGCCTGAGCCCGGCTTGTGTACGACTCGTGAACTTGCGCCGGAAATGCTGTGATCCCCGGCAGCCCGCTCGTGGCGCCGCCTCATGGCGGCCAACGTAGCCTCGCCACGGGTACCGGACGAAACAGGGACGGTATATATACAGGAATTCCTAGAATCGCTGCCCGATGCGCGCCGTGTGGATGCGCCTGGCCGACCCGGTCGAATGCGTTTGGCCGGGCGGCCCTTTCGAGTGGCAGGGCGACGTTTGCCGGATCAGCCGGCCTGTCCGAAGGCCTCTCTCGGCCCCTACCCAGCCTTGCGGGCGACGAACTCGATCAGGTGGAAATGGTGCGGTTCTCCGAGCGCCGTTTGCGAGTCCTCTTCGCGGTCCAGCCAATACTCGACGGAAAGATCCCCCAGGCTGGAACGGACTGCCTCGGCCGACGGGCAGGTCATTTCCGGGTCGGATGCGGAATCGTCGCGTTCGCCGAAGAGCATCGCCGCGAACCGCCCGCCGGGCTGCAGGGCGGCGACGATGCGGTCCCAGGTTGCCCGAAACGCCGGCGGCGGGAGAAAGGGCAGGCAGAGACTTGCGTTGACGAGGTTGCACGCGGGTATCCGGACCGTGGCAAGGTCCTCGACGTGGACCTCCAGACGCTCCCGAAACTCGGGCTCCACGGCGACCCCGAGAGCCGAGCGCGCGCCGGCTTCCCGATCCACTGCCAGAACTCGCCAGCCGGCGCGAAGCAACTCCCGCGTGTCGCGCCCGGCGCCGCAGCCCAGGTCCACGGCCAGCCGAGGGAGAGAGCCCGCGGCGTCGTTCCGTTCCGCGACACCGGCCTCGTCTTCTTCGCGGAACCTGGTGATCGCCAGACGGACCGTCTGCCAGGGCGGCCGATCCACCGTCACGGCGTAGTAGTCCGCCCAGTATTCCGAGTCGGCTTTCATGGCTGCATTCAGGAGAACGCGGCGGCGGCGTAGCCGACGGTGCGGCGTGGATCGCCACCGGCGTCCGCGGAAGTGGCGGCACCGAGGAGCGAGCCGCGGGTCGCGCCCATTTCGACCAGCGCCGCCAGGGCGACCCGCACCGGGTCGATGCCACACAGCCCGCAGACCAGTCCGGGGCGGTTGGCGCGAACAGCCCTGGCCTCCGCGGCTCGCAGCCCTTCGGCGTCGAGGCGCAGCAAGAAGTCGAGGAGTTGGGCGTCCACCTCCTCGCAGACTCGGGCCGGTGGGTAGTGGGCCATGTCGGAGCTTGCCACGAGGAGAACTCTAGCCCCTGCGGCGCGTCTTGCGGCCAGCAGCCGGCCGAGCGCCGCACCGGCCCGGGAGTGGTCCGCAAGACGTGGGCTGACGGCCAGCGGCACGATCCGGGTCGCCGGGCTGGCCCGGGCGAGGAGCGGCAATTGCACCTCGAGCGAGTGCTCTGTCAGATGCGCCTCGTCGTCGGGTAGGAATGGGGGACCGAGAGCGGCAATGGCGCGGGCCAGGTCGCCGTCGACCGCCACTTCTCCTAATGGCGTCTGCCACGGCCCGCCGGTCCAGACCCCGACGCCGGCAGCCCAGCCCTGATGGTCGGTGCCGGCCAGGACGATCGTGGTCGGGCGGATCTCCCCGACGAGCGCCCAGCCCAGAGCCGCGATCGAGCCCGAGTACGAGAGCCCCGCGTGCGGGACGAGCAGACCGACGACGGCGTCGAGGTCGGCCCGGGCTCGCAGGCTTTCGGGACGCTTCGCCGACGCCGCTTCCACAAGCAAGGCCGCCACGAGTGATTCGAGTCGTCGCGGTTCGACCGGATAGAACGTGCCCGCAACCGCGGGCGGACGGGGCCCGCCGCTCATCGGGGCGCCCCGGCCGTCGTCCCGAACTCCGCGATACCGACGCCCGCGAGCTCGTGCCCGCAGCGCATGCAGCGACCGGCCGCGAGCAAGACCGTGGGCGCCGCCGTGAAGCCACGCCGCCGGATGAGCACGGTTCCGCAGCCGGCGCAGCGAGTGTCCTCGTCACCGTCGGCCACGTTGCCTGAGTAGACGTGGCGCAAACCCGCGGCGAGGCCGATCGCCACGGCTCGTTCGATCGTGGCTTCGGGCGTGGGATCCAGGTCGGTGAGCCTGTAGGTCGGGAAGAACCGGCTGACGTGCCAGGGCGTCTCCGGCCCGAGCTCCGCCACAAGCCAGCGCGCCAGGGCGTCGAGCTCGGTCGGGTCATCGTTGAGACCCGGTATGAGCAGCGTCGTCACCTCGACCCAGATGCCGCGCTCGCGCATTCCCACCAGAGACGCCAGGATCGGGGCCAGCCGCGCGCCGACGACGCGCCGGTAGAACCGGTCCTCGAACGACTTGAGATCGACGTTGGCCGCGGCGATGACCGGACCCAGAAGATCGAGGGCCTCGGGCGTCTGGTAGCCGTTGGTGACCAGCAGGTTCGCCAGGCCGGCCTCGCCGGCGAGTCGTGCCGTCGCCAGGACGTACTCGATGAAGACGGTGGGTTCTGTATATGTATAGGCGATGGAGCGCGACCCGGCTGCTCGAGCGGCGGCGACTACGTCCCCGGGCGGCAGGTGGAACGAATGCGCCGCCAGCCCTTCTCTGTCGGCCTGAGAGATCGCCCAGTTCTGGCAGTGCAGGCAATGGAAGTTGCAGCCGCGCGTGGCGATCGAGAAGGCGACGCTCCCCGGGTAGACGTGGAAGAGCGGCTTCTTCTCGATCGGGTCCGCGTTGGCGGCGACCGCTTCGCCGAAGACCGTCGTCACGAGCACGCCGTCGCGGTTCTCTCGAACGCGGCAGATACCGGCTCTGGCCGGCCGGATCAGACAGCGATGGGCGCAGGCCACGCAGCGCACGGCGCCATCAGCTTCGGGCACACCCAGGATCGCGGGGCTTGCGCCGAAGGGGCTGCGGGGTGCGGTGCCGGACGATTGCATGGCAGGCCTTGACGTGCTCCTTTGGACCATGCTGGCTCCGGGCGGCGGCTCGTTCCAGGGCCGAAAGGCCCGAGGTGCCTGCCCGCTCCAGCATCCCGCGGCTTGGGCGCCGCCCCGACCGGATCAGGGTCGAGCCGCGTCCGCCGTCGCTTGCAGGCGCAGCCGCTTTAGAGTCTTGATGGCCGGATCGCCGCCGCGGCCGAAGAGATCGTGGAGCCGGACGTATTCGCCATAGAGCAGATCGTAGGCTGGGCGGCTGGCGGGATCGGGCACGTAGGCCTGGTCGGACAGGCGGGCCATGGCCCGCGCGGCGGCCTCGATCGAGTCGTAGCCGCCGGCGCCGGCGCCCGCCGCGACCGCGGCGAACATAGCCGAGCCAAGGGCCGGGGCCGGTCCAGCTGGGATCACGAGATCGATGGTTGCACAATCACCTTCAGCCCGCGCCGTGAGGCCAGAGTCAGGAACGCCTCCGGCGCGCTGGAAAGCGGGTAGCGATGCGTTATCAACGGTGAGAGGAGGACGTCGCAGTCCGCGGCCAGTTCGATGGCCTTGTCCAGGTCGGCCGCGACCATTCGCCGCGACATCAGGATCGTCAGCTCTTTTCGTCGCGCCGCCGCGGCCTCGAAAGAGGTTCGATCGGCCGCCGGAATGCCGACGACCACGAGGCGACCGCCCGGTCGGAGTGAGGCAATCGCATCGGCCAGAGCCTCGTCGGAACCCGAAACCTCGAACGCCACGTCGACGGCCTGCTCGCGGACCGCGCGCCGGGCGGGAGACAGATCCTTGCCCGCGCGTCCGTCGACGCGGACCGCATCGGCGGCGCCCATCACCCGCGCCGCCGCCACTCGATGCTCCAGCAGATCCGTGGCGATCATGGCGGTTCCCTGCCAGCGCAGGAGTTGCACGAGCAGCAGTCCGATCGGGCCGCAGCCGTAGACGCCGGCGCGATCACCCGACTCCAGGTGAGCCAGGTCGAGAGCATGGAGGGCCACGCCCAGCGGCTCGAGCAAAGCCGCTTCGCAGTCGCCGATAGAGTCGGGGATCGGGTGGAGCAGTCGCTCCGGCCAGGCCATCGACGAACGCAGGGCGCCGTCCGTGGTCCCATGCCCGGCAAAGCGCATCGACAGGCAGAGGTTGGCCCGGCCGGCCCGGCATGGCTCGCACTCACCGCAGTCCCAGGCCGGGTCCACCGCGACACGCTGGCCGGCTCGCGTCCCATCGGCCACGACCCCCGCGAATTCGTGGCCCAGCACAAGCGGCCGGGACAGGCGAGCGTCGCCGATCGATGCCTCTTCGAACCAGTGCAGGTCGGAGCCGCACAGGCCGACTGCGGTGATGTTCACCAGGACTTCGCCGGGGCCCGGTTCCGGAGCCGCTTCGAGCGCTACGCGTACGTCGCCGCGGCCGTGGATGCGGGCGGTCTCGACCGGCTTGCCAGCCGCCTCAGTCATTTCGCCGTTGGCCGTAGTACGCGTTCGGACCGTGCTTGCGCCGGAAGTGGCGCTCCATCAGGTATGTGGATATCGGCTCGACCTGCGGTGACAGGGTGAAGGTGTTGATCGCCATCGTGGCTACGGCCTCGAGGGCCGTGGCGTTGTCGACCGCCTGCAGGGCATCTCGCCCCCAGGTGAAAGGGCCGTGGGATGCGACAAGCGCCGCGGGCATCTCGCCCGCGCTGAGCCCCAGCCTCTCGAGCGTCTCGACGATCACCGCCCCCGTCTCAGCCTCGTACTCGCCCGCTACTTCCGGCTCGGTCATCTGGCGTGTCACCGGCACGGCGCCGTGGAAATGATCCGCATGCGTGGTGCCGAGCGGCGGGATCGACCGACCCGCCTGCGCCCAGGCCGTGGCGGCGCTGGAGTGCGTATGAACCACCCCGCCGATTTCGGGGAAGCGCTGGTAGAGTCGCAGATGAGTGGGCGTGTCCGACGACGGCCGCAGGTCGCCTTCGACCACTCGCCCGTCTTCGAGCGAAACGACCACGAGATCCTCGGGTCGAAGCTCGTCGTAGGGCACGCCGCTGGGCTTGATGACCAGGACTCCCGCGTCGCGGTCGGCGCCGCTGGCGTTGCCGAACGAAAGGGTCACCAGCCCGGCGCGAACCAGACCCTGGTTTGCGCGCCATACCTGCTCTCGAAGATCGGGAAGCGAAAGCGGCGACACGGTAGCTCCTAGCTTTCCATGCTCAGGCCCGCGGGCTGCCGATGCGTATCAGCGAACTCCACGAGCCAGGAAGTAGTAGGCCTCGCTCCAGCGAAGTTCCTTCCTGAAGCCGGCGACCGTGGTATCGGCGTCGATCAGCAGGAACTCACAACCGGCCATCTCGGCGAAGTCCAGGATCATCTCGGCCCCGACCGCGCGAGACAACACCGTGTGGTGCGATCCGCCGGCCATGAGCCAGGCTTCGGTCGCCGTTTCGAGATTCGGCCGAGGTTTCCAGACGGCACGGCCAACAGGCAACCTCGTCATGGGCCGGTCCGGCGCGACGAGGTCTATCTCGTTGACGAGGATGCGGAACCGATCGCCCATGTCCATCAGTGCGGCGACGATCGCCGGTCCGGGGCCGGCGTCGAATACGAGCCGAACCGGATCGCTCCTGCCGCCGATCGACAGCGGATGGATCTCGCACGAGACCTTCTTGTCCGAGATCGATGGGCAGACCTCGAGCATGTGGGCGCCGAGAACCTTCGGCCCAGCCGGATCGAGGTGGTAGGTGTAGTCCTCCATGAACGAGGTTCCGCCCGGCAGGCCCCGAGCCATGAACTTGACGAGACGGACCATGACCGCGGTCTTCCAATCGCCTTCGGCGCCGAAGCCGTAGCCGTCGGCCATCAAGCGCTGGGCGGCGATGCCCGGCAGCTGCTTGAGCCCGTCAAGATTCTCGAACGTGTCCGTGATGGCGGCGAAACCGCCCGCCGTCATGAAATCGCGCAGCGCGATCTCGATCCGGGCCGCCTCGCGAAGGGCCTCTCTGTCGGCACCGCCGGCGCGCAGTGACGGCGAGACGTCGTACGTGGCCTCGTATTCGTCTACCAGTGCGTCGACCCTGGAAGACCCGACGGCGCGCACGGCATCGCTCAGGTCGCCGACGCTGAAGCCGTTCACCGAGACGCCGAACTGCATCTGGGCCGATGCCTTGTCGCCCTCGGTTACGGCCACGTTGCGCATGTTGTCGCCGAACCGGGCGAGCTTGAGGTGCCGCGCTTCATGGAGCCCGCACGCCGCCCGCGACCACGTGCCGATGCGGCTCTGGACGCGCGGCTCCTGCCAGTAGCCCGACACGGTCTTACGCGCCAGCCCCAGCCTGGACTCGACGTGGGCAAACTCGCGGTCGCCGTGGGCGGCCTGGTTCAGGTTCATGAAGTCCATGTCGATCTCCGTCCACGGGAGATCGCGGTTGAACTGAGTGTGGAGGTGCAGGAGCGGCTTGCTCAGGGCCTGGAGACCGGCGATCCACATCCTCGCGGGCGAGAACGTGTGCATCCAGGCGATCACACCGACGCACGCGGGCGAGGCGCTTGCCGCCACACACGTGGCGAGGATCGCCTCGGGGTTGTCTACAACCGGCTTCCAGACGACCTGGACCGGGATCGCCTCGGCCTCGTTCAATGCGGCCGCGATCTTCATCGAGTTGTCGGCGACCTGCCGCAACGTCTCTTCGCCGTACAGGTCCTGACTGCCGGTCAGGAACCAGACCTCGAATTCACCGAGCGCTTTCAGCTTGCCATCTCCAATCCTTGTGCCGCCGACAGGAAGCAGCCATCCGTTGGATGTCTCAGCGCGTATCCTGGCGGGTCTGCCACGTCCAGGTGGTAGCGGCTCGTAATCGCTCGCCCGCCCCGAGGTTGACCAGGCCTGTCTCAGTCTTGCCCGCTGCGGCCAGACGGATCGAGTCCGGCCAGGCCGTGATCGGCTCTACGCAGACCGCATCGGGGTGATGGAAGACGACCGCCGCGCCGACCGGCCTTTCGAATGCGATCGTCAGTTCGAGGTCCGGCCAGTCGACGGTGCACGGCGACTCGACCGCGACGAAGACTTCATCCAGGCGGCGACCGACCATGGACGGCCTGGCCCGAAGGTCTGTCCGATCGTCGACCGGATCGAGATCGCCGGTCGGAATGAGGTCCGGCCCGAGTCGAAGGGTGGCGGCGCTCCGGACCTCGGCCCTGACGTCTACGCCGTCCGTGCGGAACCACGGGTGCCAGCCGATCGCCGCCGGCATCGGCTCTTCCGCCAGAATCTCCGCTTCAAGCGTCAGTCGGCCGCGCGCGATCGTTAACTGCTGCGTCATGGAGCCGCGAAACGGCCATCGCAGCGGGTCGAACTCGCACGCCAGGCTCACCGAGTCGGCCGTCTGCCCCGTGACTTGCCACGGCACGTCGAACACTGCTCCGTGAATAGCGTGGGCACCGTGGTTGAGTGGCAGTGTGGCCGACCGGCCGCCCCAACTCACCTTGCCGTTCAGGACACGCCCGACGAACGGGGCCATGACGTAGCAGCCCCGGGCGATAGGCGGGTCGACGCCTTCGGCGGCTTCGGTGAGGAGTCGTTCCCGACCGGCCATGATCACGGAACGCAAGCGGCCGCCCGCGGTGGTATCGACGGAGAACCCGTCCGTTCCGTCTCCGATCTGGACGATCATCGCTTGAACCGGGGGCTCTGGACCGCGTCCAAAGTCAGCTGGCGTACGGCGCGATGGCGGGAGATCGTGTCGAAGTCGCGCGGCATCGGCTCCAGCAGAGTGCCGGTGCTGGTGTGCCAGCGTCGAGCGACCTCCAGCGGCTGCTCGCCGCCCAGAGTGGCGGCTGCCTGCACCGCCGCCCCAATCGCGACCAGTTCAGTTGCACTGGGGATCGAGATGGCGCGGCCGGAGAGGCGCCGGACCACGCTCTGCCAGACTTCGCCCTGGGCGCCGCCGCCGATCAAGACCAGCGCCGCGTCCGGGTTGATGCCCGACGAGCAGCGATCGATGATATCCAGGGCGTCCAGCAGCCCGACCACTGCGCCTTCGTAAGTGGCCATGAGAATTGCACCCGGGTCCGTGTCGTGGCGCAGACCGAGGATCGCGGCCGACGCATCCGGCACGTTGGGCGTCCGCTCGCCGTCGAAGTAGGGGAGTGCGACGACGCCGCGGCTGGGAGTCACCTGGTCCCGACTGCGGCCCAGCCACTCGGCGGTCCGGTCCACGGCCAGAGTGCAGTTGAGCGTGCATGCCAGCGGCAGGAATTGCCCGGTCGCGTCGGCGAACCCGGCCACGTCGCCGGATGGGTCGGCGGTCCGCGTCGTCGAGACGAGGTATGCCGTGCCGGAAGTGCCGAGGCTGATGACCGGCGTGCCCGGCTCCAGTCCGAGACCCAGGGCCGCGCCCATGTTGTCGCCCGTGCCCGGTCCAACGAGCGCGCCGGCGGGCAATCCCGTGGCCGCCGCGGCGGCCTTCGTGACGACACCGGCCGATTCGGTCGGCTTCAGCACCCGCGGCAGGAACTCGAGCGGCAATTGGATGCCCGGAAGATTCAACACCTCCGCGGAGTAGCTCTCGGTTTCTGTAGACCACCAGGCCGTTCCGGAGGCGTCGCCGCGATCGGTCACGCCGGCGCCGCAGAGCTTCTCCGTCAAGTAATCGTGAGGCAGCCGGATCGCCCTCGTCCTGGCCGCGATGTCCGGCTCGCGCCGACGTACCCAGGCCCATTTGGAGGCGGTAAACGAGGCCACGGGCACGACGCCGATTCGAGCGGCCCAGGCAGTCGGCCCACCCAGCGCCTCGAGCAGGCCGATGGCGTCGGTCGCGGAGCGGGTGTCGTTCCACAGCATTGCCGGGCGGAGCGGCGTGCCGTCGGCATCCAGGGCAACTAGGCCGTGTTGCTGCCCGGCGACGGAGATCGCGGACACCTGGCCGGCCAGTCCCGTTTGCGCCAGACAGTCGGCGACACCCTTCCACCAGACTTCGGGATGGGTCTCGCGCGCTCCGCCGGTGCCGGTGACGTCGTGCTGGGCACGGCCAGTAGCGACGATGTCGCCGGTTTCCGCATCGATGATCACGACCTTGGTCGATTGTGTTGAGCAATCGACGCCGGCGATGAGCGTCTTCATCCCCATCTCCGCCGCTAGGGCTCTACAAAAATGCAGCCGGGCTAAAGCAGGCTGTTCAGGCCTAGCTTAAGCCCGGCTGCACCGGCTTTGTTGCTAGCGAGCGCCGAGAAGCAACTCCATCACGAGCTGGTCGAGGCGTTCGTTGTGATAGCCGCGGACGGCCAACGCGGCGGGATCGCCCGGGGCGGCGAGGAGTTCAGCCGCGGTCTTGGCGGAGTAGCTCCCGACACCGGGCTTGGCCAGTTCGTCGACGGAAGCCTCTTCCATCGCCGCCGCAATCTCCGGATCCGCGGCGAAACGGCGGGCCTTCTCCTTAAGGATGAGGTAGGTCCGCATGCAGCCGGCGGCGAAGTCCCAGACGCCCTCCGCGTTCTCGCCGCGGTAGGCGTGAGCGTCGAAGTGGCGCGCGCCCGCGTAACCTGACTCCTCGAGCAGCTTCACGAGGAAGAAGGCGTCCTTGATTCCCTCGGAGCCGAAGCGGAGGTCCTGGTCGTAGCGGCCGATCTTCTGGCCGTTGAGATCGATGTGGAAGAGCTTGCCGTGCCAGATCGTTTGGGCGACGGCGTGGTAGAAGCTCAGGCCGGACATTGTCTCGTGGGCGGTCTCGGGGTTGAGGCCGACCATTTCAGGATGCTCCAGCGTGTCGATGAAAGCCAGGGCATGGCCGACCGTCGGCAGGAAGGCATCGCCGCGGGGCTCGTTCGGCTTGGGTTCCATGGCGAAGCGCATCGGGTACTTCTTGTCCAGCGCGTAGCCGCACAGGAAGTTCATGGCCTCGCGATAACGATCGAGCGCGTCGCCGGGGCGCTTGGCAGCCATGGCTTCGACGCCTTCTCGGCCGCCCCAGAACACGTAGACCGGGGCACCCAGATCGGCGCCCAGATCGATTGCCCGCATGGTCTTGGCGATCGCGTAACGGCGCACCGCCCGGTCGTTGCTGGTAAATGCGCCGTCCTTGAAAACGGGGTGGTGGAACAAGTTGGTCGTGGCCATCGACACGACCATTCCGGTTTCCTTGAGAGTGCTCTTGAAGCGGGCGACTATCTGGTCTCGCTCGGCCGCACTGGAGCCCGCGGGTACGAGGTCGTCGTCGTGGAGGCAGACGCCGTAGGCGCCCAACTCTGCAAGTTTGCGCACACTATCATTCGGATCCGCGCGCGCGCGCGTGGGATCTCCGAATGGGTCACGGCCGGGGTTCCCCACGGTCCACAGCCCAAAGGTGAATTTGTGCTCCGTGCCCGGCTTCAGGGCCTCCTCACCCAAAGTGCCGCTCTTGACCTGGACCATGCAGATAACCTCCGTTGTGCATTAGCCGACGTACTCGGGCGCTAAGCCTGCCCGAACGGACTGCGTCTGGACCGGCCGACAGCGGTCGGGAATCGCTACTCTACCGCAATCGTATGCTGGGCACCTCGGAGCGCAAGTCCTAACGGGCCCTTGACTCACCCGCATGCGTATGCTACATACGTATTCGGCCTGAGCCCGGAGGCCCTCCGCCGTCGCGGTGGCCTGGGCGGAATAGCCCGATGGCCAATGATCCTGGCTCGGCATGAGACTCACAGCGAGGGGAGGAGGCGCCGATCGAACTGGGTCTGGGAGGTACTCGCTGGATGGCGGAGTAGCCGCAGGAGGCTGCACGGCCGCCGTCCAAGGACTGGTCTGAAGGAGGTTAGGAACGTGAATTTGGTACCGAGGCGGCTTCTTGTCGGAGCTGCGACGGTCGCGCTGGTCGTTAGCGCGTGTTCATCCGCTGCCGCGACGCCGACGCCGGCGCCTGTGGCTTCAAACGCCCCCGCGACACCGACGGTCACCGGAACCCCCGCTCCCGTCACCATCGAGTGGTGGCACATCACCACCGGCGATCCGGGCAAGTCCGTCTTCCAGGGCATCGCGGACGCCTACATGGCGGCCCATCCCTGGGTGAAGATCAACATCACCATCCTCGAGAACGAGGCTTTCAAGACCAAGCTCGCCACGGCCATGCAGTCGGGCACCCCGCCTGATCTGTTCCAGTCGTGGGGCGGCGGCACCATGGCCTCCCAGGCCGATGCCGGAATGCTCAAGGACATCACCAGTGACATCGCGTCCTGGAAGGACACCGTCAACGCCGGTGCATTGAGCATCTACGCGTACAACGGCAAGCAGTACGGCGTCCCGTGGGACATGGGCATGATCGGCGTCTGGTACAACAAGGCGCTGTTCACCAAGGCCGGCATCACCGGCACCCCGGCGACCTGGGATGACTTCCTCGCCGACGTCTCAAAGCTCAAGGCTGCCGGCATCGTCCCGCTCGCCATCGCGGGCAAGGACGAATGGCCGTCCATGCACCTTTGGACGTACCTCGTGCTCCGCATCGGCGGTAGCGCGGCTCTGACCCAGATGATCACGAGCAAGAACTGGAACACCGACGCCTGCACGGCCGCCGGCGACCAGGTCGTCAAGCTCAACGCACTCGATCCTTACCAGCCCGGCTACAAGGGCGCCACCTATGACAACGAGGCTGCGGCTGTGGGCAATGCCCAGGCGGCCATGGAAGTCATGGGCCAGTGGGCTCCTAGCACCGAGCAGACCGACAGCAAGACCGGCAAGGGCATCGGCACCGACCTCGGTTGGTTCCCCTTCCCGTCCGTCGCGGGCGGCAAGGGCGCTGCGACTGACGGCGTCGGCGGCGGCAATGGCATCGCGGTTGGCAAGAATGCCCCGCCCGAGGCCATCGACTTCCTCAAGTTCTTCAACAGCGTCTACAACGCCGACAAGCTCAACACCTCCAACATCGGCCTCTCGCCCATCATCGGGACCGAGAACACCGTTACCGACCCGAACCTCCAGCTCGTCCTGGCCGGCCGCAACAAGGCCACGTTCATCCAGCTCTATCTGGACCAGGCGACCTCCCCCGCCATGGGCACGGCGATCAACGACGCCACCGTCGCCCTCTTCCTCGGCGCCTCGACCCCGGCCAAGGTCTGCCAGGCAATCACCACCGCGGCGGCTGCCCAGTAGCTCCTTCAAGGGTCTAGACACCCACAGTTAGGTCAACAATGGGAAGAGCGGACCGGCACCTGCCGGTCCGCTCTCTCTCCGGGGTAGGTGAGGACGGCAATGAGCGCAACGAGCGCCAGGCCACGCGCCGGATTTGGCATCCCGGCGAAGTGGGTGACGATCTTCCTGTTTCTACTTCCAGGCCTGGCTCTGTATCTGCTGTTCGTGCTGTTTCCGGTCATTCAGGCCGTGCATTACAGCTTGTTCAAGTGGAACGGATTGCAGCCGCTGACCAACTTCATCGGCCTGGACAACTACACGACGGCACTGAACAGCGACACATTCCACACGGCGGTCTCGAACAACGTACTGATCGTCGTCCTGTCGCTGCTTCTGCAGATCCCCTTCTCGCTCTCTCTCGCGGTTCTCCTGAACCGCCGTTTCCGAGGCCGGGCGGTCTTCCGGCTCATCTTCTTCCTCCCGTACGTTCTTTCGGAAGCCATCACGGGCGTCATCTTTACGCTGCTGCTCCAGCCGAGTGCGCTGCTGGACACAGGCATGCAGGGAGTCGGTCTGGGCGGGCTGGTGCAAGACTGGCTGGGCGACCCATCGATCGTCATGCTCACGCTCTTCGTGATCATTTCCTGGAAGTACTTCGGGTTCCACATGATCCTGCTGCTCGCGGGCTTGCAGGGCATCCCTCGTGAGATCGAAGAGGCGGCCTTGATCGATGGCGCGGGTCGCTGGCAAGCATTCCGCCACGTCACTCTGCCGCTGCTCGGTCCGACACTGCGCGTGTCCGTCTTCCTGTCGATGATCGGCGCACTGCAGTTGTTCGACATGGTCTGGGTCATGACCAAGGGCGGTCCGATCGGCAGTTCGAACACGATGGCCATTGCCATGTTCAAGGCCGGGTTCACGAATCAGAACATGGGCTATGGAAGCGCCCTTGCGGTCATCCTCTTCATGTTCGCCCTCGTCCTGGCGCTCGCTTACCAGCGACTGGTACTGCGGCGTGACCTAGAGGGTTCAGCCACGGCATTTGGCGGGTAGTGAGATGACAACCACCGCTTCTCCGAGGGTAGACACGGCGGCCAACACGATCCGGAGACGTGCCGGTCACATCGCCGCCACGCGGATGTTCGAGATCCTGCGCTACGTGATCCTCTTCATCGTGGCCGCGGTAATCCTGACGCCGATCTTCTACGCCCTGCTGGGTGGCTTCAAGACCAACGGTCAGCTGGTGAGCGATCCGATTTCGCTGCCGAACCCGTGGGTCTGGACCAACTACACGGACGTCATCAGCCTCGACTCGCCGTTCTGGGTGGAACTGGTCAACAGCCTGATCATCGCGGCGGTGGCGGTCTTCCTGACCGTCTCGCTGGCCTGTCTGGCCGCCTTCACCTTCGCCCGGATGGTGTTCCGTGGACGTGAAGCCATGTACACGTTGTTCACCATGGGTCTGCTCTTCCCGGCGGCCGTCGCCATTCTGCCGCTGTACATCCTCGTCCGCGACGTCGGGCTCCAGAACAACCTTCTGGGCGTGGCGTTGCCGGAGGCCGCCTTCGGGCTGCCTTTGACGATCATCATCCTGCGGCCGTTCTTCAAGAGCATCCCGGTCGAGCTCGAGGATGCGGCCCGCATCGACGGCTGCAGCACCTTCGGATTCTTCTGGCGAGTCTTGTTGCCGCTGGCGCGACCCGCGCTGGCGACGGTCAGCGTCCTGGCGATCGTCGGCACGTGGAATGCGTTCATGCTGCCGCTGATCATGCTCAACGGCGCCGACCAGTGGACGCTGCCGCTCGGCGTGATGAACTTCTCCGGGCAGTACGTCTCCGACCAGGCCCGGATCCTGTCGTTCACCATCGTCGCCATCGTTCCCGCGATCATCTTCTACGCGGTCGCGGAACGGCAGATCGTCGGTGGCCTGACGGCCGGTTCGGTCAAGGGCTAGGAACGTGAGCAAGGCCGACCCCCGCTACCGGGAGTCGAGCCTGCCAATCGAAGACAGATTGAGCGATCTCCTCGGGCGGCTTACGCCCGAGGAGAAGCTCGCTCAGCTGGGTTCGCTCTGGGCCTTCGAAATCGTCACTCGCAACGAGCTGGATCGAGAGCACCTGACGGGTCGGCTCAGCTCCGGCATCGGCCAGATCACGCGTCTGTCCGGGTCCACCAACCTCGACAGGCGCGCGGTCGCGACACTCGCGAATGCCATCCAGCGATACCTCATCGAAGAGACGCGCCTGGGGATTCCGGCGATCATCCACGAGGAAAGCCTGCACGGCCTGCTCGCCCTCGAGTCGGTCTGCTTCCCTCAGTCGATCGGCCAGGCGGCGACCTGGCAGCCCGAGCTGGTATTCGAGATGGCGTCCCGTATCGGACGTGAACTGCGCTCCGCCGGGGCCCAGCAGACCCTTTCGCCGATCCTGGACATCAGCCGCGATCCGCGTTGGGGCCGGATCGAGGAAACCTACGGCGAAGACCCGTATCTCGTCGCGGCCCTCGGAGCGGCTCACGTTCGCGGGCTCCAGGGCGACGGACGACTGGAGGACCGTCTCCTCGCCACGGGCAAGCACATGGTCGGCCACGGCCTTGCGGAGGGTGGTCTGAACCACGCCCCGGTGCACATCGGGCCGCGCGAACTGCAGGACCAATTCCTCTTCCCGTTCGAAGCGGCCGTTCGCGACGCCGGACTGCGCTCCATGATGCACGCCTACGACGAAGTGGACGGCGTTCCATGCGTCGCTTCGAAGGCGCTCCTGACGGACACTCTCCGCGACGCGTGGGGCTTCGACGGAATCGTCGTCTCAGACTATTCGGGTATCGAGGAGCTCGTTACCGCCCACGCCGTCACGACCGACCTGGGGACCGCAGCCGCGATGTCCATGGAGGCGGGCATCGACGTCGAGTTGCCATCGACGCGTGCTTACGGCAGCCCGCTGGCTCACGCCGTCGAAGCGGGCCTGGTGTCGCCGGAAGTCGTCGACCGGGCCGTCGCCCGGGTCTTGCGTGTCAAGTTCGAACTCGGGCTGTTCGACTCGCCGTACGTCGACCCGGACAAGGCCGACCTCCCGTACGAGGACGATCGAGCCCTGGCCCGCGAAATGGCCCGGCAGTCCATGGTGCTGCTCAAGAACGACGGCACGTTGCCACTGCGGCGCGACGTCGGCACGATCGCGGTGATCGGACCCAACGCAGACAGCGCCCGAAACCTGCTCGGCGACTACGCCCACGTCGCCCACATGGAGTACCTGGTGGAGGTGGACGGGTTTGGCAGCCCGCTCCCTGAAGGGTTCGCCGCGCTGGACGAGTTGCAGGGCCGGGCTACGGTCCTCGATGGGATCCGCATGCGAGCCGCCGCGGAGACACAGGTCCGCCACGCCGCGGGTTGCGGGGTCCTCGATGGGGGCGACGAGGACATCGCCGCCGCCGTGAATGCCGCTGCCGGGGCCGACGTCGCGATCGTAGTGGTCGGCGAACGGTCGGGGCTGACGGCGGACTGCACGTGCGGCGAGGGGCGCGACCGCATGAACATCGACCTGCCGGGTCGCCAGCGCGAGCTCGTCGCTGCGGTCGCCGCCACCGGGACGCCGGTCGTCCTCGTGCTCATCGCCGGCCGGCCACTCGCGATCGAATCGGAGGCGGCCGCGGCCGCGGCAGTGCTCCACGCCTGGGTTCCCGGCGAAGAAGGCCCGGAGGCGCTGGCGGACATCCTGTTCGGCAAGGCCAATCCCGGCGGCAAGCTGCCCGTCACGGTACCGCGGCACGTCGGCCAGGTTCCCATCTACTACGGCCACAAGCCGTCGGGCGGCCGCTCCACCTGGATGGGCCCCTACGTCGACGGCTCCAATCTGCCGCTCTGGCCGTTCGGCTTCGGGCTCTCGTATACAGGCTTCGTCGTGCGAGACCTGCTGCTCGACCGTGCGTCCGTGGCGATCGACGGCGAGTTCGGGGCGTCGGTAGAGGTCGAGAACGTCGGCGAACGAGAAGGCGACGAGGTAGTCCAGCTCTACATTCGCGACGACGAAGCCAGCGTGACGAGGCCGGTAAAAGAGCTGCGCGGCTTCAAACGGATCAGACTCGCGGCCGGCGAGAAGCGCAGGGTCACCTTCCGGGTGGCGGCCGAACAGCTGGCGTTCTCCGGCGTTGACGGACGACTCCGTCTCGAGCCCGGCCGTTCCACCGTGATGGCCGGTACTTCGTCGGAGGATCTGCCGTGCACTGCGACGATCGAGATCACTGGATCGCCCCGCGCGGTCGGCAAGCGGAGTCGATATTTCACGCCGGTCGTCGTCGAGTAGGTTCGCAGCCGCCCCACGTTCCCATCGCGTCGCTGCGGCGTCGGGCTGCCCCGAGGGTCTCAGTCGTGCGGTCTCGGTGCGGGTCCGGACAATTCGCGGACCACGACCCCGGGCCGCAGGATCTGAAGCGTGGTGGCATCCGGATCGTCGATATCGTCGATGGCGGCCTTGACGCCGGCTGCGGCCATCTCTGCGATCGGCATGCGCACCGTGGTCAGGGCAGGGGTCGTGTATTCGGCCATCGAGAGGTCGTCGAAACCCACGATTGAAACGTCCGCCGGGACGTTGTAGCCGCGATGGCAGGCGGCGTGGAGGGCGCCGATGGCCAGCACGTCGGTGGAGGCAAGGATCGCCGTCGGCCGATCCTTGAGAGCCATCAGCTCCTCGAGGGCCTGGGACCCGCCGCCGAAGGTATTGGCCGCGTCGCGGACGAACTCGGGCGGAGTCGATAGCCCGGCGGCGGCGGCTCGTTCGAGGAACACAGCGCGTCGCTCGCCGATGTCGCCGATCAAGACCCCGTCGACGAAGACGCCCCCGACAAAGGCGATCCTGCGATGGCCGAGGGCGAGCAAGTGGTCCATCAACTCGTTGATGCCGGATCTGTTGTCGACGCCTACGACCGAGATGCCGGGCATTGGCGTCGCGCCCTGCCAGAGGCCGACGACCTTGAAGTTCGTGGCCCGCAAATCTTCCATGAGACGGGGCTGATCGCTCGTGTCGCCCAGCAGCAGGATCGCGTCGCAGTGGCGCGTCTCGAGAATGGCCCTCAGGGCGATGGCCTCGTCGGCGCGGCCGTGGACGTGGCCCAGTACGACGTTGTAACCGTGCCGATTGGCCTCCGTCGAGATGGCGTCCACGGCGCCCGCGAAGAACGGATCGGTGATCTCGCGCACGATCACGCCCAGGAGCATGGTCCGGGCGCCGCGCAGGCCCCGAGCGAGCGGGTTGGGCCGGTAGCGCATCTGGCGGGCGACTTCGAGGATCCGTTCTCGTGTGGCAGCGGTGATGGGTATGGCGTTGGGTGC
Source organism: uncultured Chloroflexia bacterium (assembly GCA_963835845.1). Lineage (GTDB taxonomy): Bacteria > Chloroflexota > Limnocylindria > Limnocylindrales > CSP1-4 > Fen-1039. The sequence goes on from CAWIGT010000004.1 coordinate 104,487, forward strand.
CCCGGTCAGGACGCGCGAAACGGTGCTCTGCGACACGCCGCTGGCGTTGGCGATGTCCTGCATCGTGGGGATGTGACCCGGGCGAGGCCCCGCCGGGCGGACCACGCCATCGAGTGGCTTCGCTGCGGATCCGTTCAGCCGCGAGTCGACACCGCCCTTGAACCTCAGGTCCTTGCGGACCGAGGGCGTCGTTGACGTGCTCTTGGGGCTTCTGGCAGCCATCAGGCTCGCTCCGTTCTTGTCGAGAGGAACTCGATGGTCGCCGGCGAGTGAGGCGGCATCGTGACCGAGGCTTGAGTCAAGCTACTACCCCCTGGGATGTGTTACGAGCCGCCCGTACCAGACCTATGCAATCGAATGTAGCATACCATTTCCGGCATGGCGTTCAAAGGCACCGAGGAGTCCGATTCTCCCTGTTAGGGTAGTACTCCGCCGATCGAACCGGCGTCGAATTGCGGCACGCGTCTCACATAAACGCGCCATTTGACACTGGCGACCCGTCAGACCGCGCCTAGCCTGCTGTTCAGGCAGCAACGAGGTGTCGGTGAACCAGATCTCCGTGTCGGACCAGCGGCAACTGCTGGCTATCGCGCGCCGCGCGATAGAAACCGCAGTGTGCCACGCGACGCCGGCTGGCGAGGCCGAGAGCCCGAGGCATGGGCGGCTGATCGAGCCGTCGGCCGCATTCGTGACGCTCCACAAGCGGGGTAACCTGCGGGGCTGCATCGGGTTGATGCAATTCGAAGTGCCGCTCTGGCGGAACGTCAGGGACGCGGCGGTGGCGGCCGCCCTCGACGATCCACGGTTCGAGCCCGTATGCGAGGCGGAATTGCCGGCGCTGGAGCTGGAAATCTCGGTCCTGGACCCGCCGCTGCCGATCGCAGAACCGAGCAGCTTCGTGGCCGGGCGCCACGGCATCGTCGTCGAGCGGGGCCTCAGGCGGGCTCTGCTACTCCCGCAGGTCGCGACGGAGATGGGCTGGGGCGAACCCCAGATGCTCGAAGCCGTATGCCGCAAGGCAGATCTGCCGGGCGACGCCTGGCGCGACCCATCGACGCGACTCCTCATCTTCAATTCGACCTGCTTCGGCGAGGCGGACCTGGCGAGCGAATTGGACCCTGGGCGCGCCAATGGCTGAGCCGACTGCCCGCGAATCCGGACGTCCCGCGGCGCCCTCAGCCGCCCGGCTCGACCCGTGAACCTGGTTCGAGAGTTTGACGCAGTCTTCAGATTCACTTCAGGGCCCAGGCCGATATTGGCACCTGTTCGATGCCGCAATGACAAAGAACGCGGCTCGTAGGAGGTTGCCAATGGTGTCCGATACGCGGCGACTCGGACGGCGGATCGCCGCTCCAGTAGCGTCGCTTCTATTCGTCGCGATGTTCGTCGCGGCCTGCAGTTCGGCCGCCACGGGCCAATCGACCACGCGTGGGGCCGTGGCCCTCGCGGCCGCATCGAGCCCGACGCAGGCGGCCAACGTGCCCGCCGTTCAGGGCGCCACGTCGACACCCTCGACGTCAGTGGTGGCCGCTAACGGTGGGGCGACTTCACTACAGGATCAGATGGTGGCCGTGATCAAGCAGGTCACGCCGCAGGTCGTCGTCATCGAGACCGACTCCGGGCTGGGCTCGGGCATCATTTACGACTCGCGCGGCGACATCGTGACCAACGCTCACGTCGTCGGAACTGCGACGACATTTACTGTGACTCTCTCCAACGGCAAGACGTACCCCGGGACGCTCGTCGGTAGCTACGCGCCCGACGACATCGCGGTTGTCAAGATCAATGCGCCGGGGCTCACGGTAGCCTCGTTCGGCGACTCCTCCCAGCTATCCGTCGGCGACTTCGTCCTGGCCATGGGCAATCCGCTCGGGCTCCAGTCGAGCGTCACCGAAGGCATCGTCAGCGCCGTCGGCCGTCAGGTCAGCGAGCCGGGCGGCAACGCCCTGCCCGACGCGATCCAGACCAGCGCCGCCATCAACCCCGGTAACAGCGGCGGGGCCCTCGTCGATCTCAACGGCCAGGTCGTCGGCATCCCGACCCTCGAGGCTACCGACCCGCAGGTGGGCGGCGCAGCGGCGGGCATCGGCTTCGCCATCTCGAGCAATCGGGCCAAGTTCATTGCCGACCAGCTGATCGCCAGCGGTAAGGTGACCAACTCGGGCCGCTCCTATATGGGCGTTCAGCTCCGTGACGGCACCGCCGGTCCGGTCATCGTGGCGGTTACTGCCGGCGGTCCGGCCGACAAGGCCGGGGTCGTCGCCGGCGACATCGTGGTCTCGATCAACGGGACCGCGACCCCCGACAGCCAGACCCTGATCGATCTGGTCGCGGGACATCACCCGGGCGACACCATCCAGGTCAAGCTCGAGCATCAGGACGGGACGACCAGCACGGTCACCCTGACCCTGGGACAGCTGCCGGCCTGACGGGCCGACGCCCCCGGACCTCCCGGCGGGCGATCCAGCAGACAACTGAATAGCGTGAAAGGCGGCCGCGATGGCCGCCTTTCCGTCTGTCCGAGGCCTCTGGCCCGACCCAGAGACTCCTCGCTCAGCCGTCCGACCGGGCCGGCAGCTCGAAGACGATGGCCGTGCCGCCTCCGTTCGGGCGTTCGGCCTTGATCGTGCCGCCGTGCGCTTCCACGAGGCGGCGGGCGATGGCCAGGCCAAGCCCGGATCCGCGCGAATCGTCGCCCTTGGCAAAGCGTTCGAACAGATGTGGCAGGATCTCCGGGTCGATTCCCGGGCCGCTGTCTTCTACCGAAACGACCACCGATTGCGGCCGCGCGTCGCCGGTGAGCGAGACAGAGCTGCCCCGCGGCGCATATCGCAGGGCGTTGCCGACCAGGTTGCCGATGATCTCCTGGACCCGGAGCGGATCCACGTCGACGAGGGGCATGTCCGGCGCCATCCGAATATCGAAACTGACGCCGCCCTGACTCGCCAGGCCTTCGAAGGAAGCGGCCGTTTCCTGGGCCAGGATCGACAGGTCGGTCGGCTCCTTTCGCAGGGCCAGCGTGCCACCTTCGGCGAGGGCGAGAGTCCGCAGGTCTTCCACCAGCTTGGTGACCATGCCGATCTGATCGACCGCGGCGGTCAGATGCGCCTCGTCCATCGGATGCACGCCGTCGATCATGGCCTCGAGCTCGCCGCGCAGGACGGCCAGGGGCGTTCGGAGTTCGTGGCTTACGTCGGCGAGGAGTGAGCGGCGCTGCTGCTCGTCCGCTTCGAGTCGAGCGGCCATCGAGTTGAACGACTCGGCCAGGTAGCGCACCTCGCCGATGCCGTGAACCGGCAGCTCGACGCGGGCGCTGTAGTCGCCGGCCTCGACCTTGCCCGTCGCCTCGATCAGATCACCGAACGGGACCGCAAAACGCCTGGTGCCGCGGGCCGTGCCCACGAGCGCAAGGCCGATGAGCGTGACGATGATGACGGCTGCGGCCGGATAGGCGTCGCGCGAGAGGCCCGACGCCGACAGCACCTGACTCACGACGAAGATCGGCCCGGCGATCAGGAGGACCGAGAAGATCGTGACTCCGATCGCGAGACGGACGAAGAACCGGCGCCGAACCTTCCGCCACGGGAAGTCACCGACGGGCGGCCACGGTTCATCCTGCGGCCACCAGCCCGGCCGCGGTCGCGGGTACCGGGCATTCCACGGGCTGTGTCGGCCCCTTCCGTGGCGGCGGTCGTACGGGCCGTGGCGCGGACCCCAGCGGCCGTTTTCCGGCCCGCCCCAATCTCCGGCGGGCGGTGGTCCGGCGGGCGGTGGTGCGGAGCCGCTCACTCCGGTTCCTCGGCGAATCGGTAGCCGACGCCGTAGACGGTCAGAACGTAGCGCGGCCGGCTGGGGTCCTCTTCGAGCTTGCGGCGCAGATTCTTGACGTGCGCGTCGATGGCCCGCTCATAGGATTCGAAAGCGAGCCCGTGGATCGAATCGAGCAACTGGGATCGGGTGAAGATCCGGCCGGGCTGCCTGGCGAGCGCGACGAGGAGCTGGAATTCGGTCGGCGTCAGTTCGACGTTGCGGGCGCCAGCCGTAACGCGCATTCGGGCGACGTCGATGGAGACGTCTCCGACTTCGATTCGATCGCCCGGCTCCTCCTGGTGGTCTACTCGGCGCAGGATGGCGCGGATACGGGCGACCAGTTCCCGTGGGCTGAACGGCTTGGTCACGTAGTCGTCGGCGCCTATCTCCAAACCGAGGACTCGGTCCAGCTCGTCGTCACGGGCGGTCAGCATGATGATCGGCAGCATGGAGTCGCGCCGGATGGCGCGGGCCACGTCCAGGCCGTCCATGCCGGGCAGGCCAAGGTCCAGAACCAGCACGTCGGGCTTGCGCAAGCGAACCGCGGTCAGGGCCGAGGGGCCGTCGGTCGCGGTAATCACGCCGAAGCCGGCATGCTCGAGGTAGTCGCGGGCGAGCTCGACTATCCGCGTTTCATCGTCAACGACAAGCACGGTCTTCACGTCGACCTCATCGTACGGCGCCGGGCGCACCCAGAGGGCGAAGGCCCGACGCCCCCGCCCTCCATGGTGCCAGTTCGGCTGCCTTAGCCGGCTGCCGGGCCCGACGGGTTGCTGCCGGAAGCCGGCGGCTCGCTGCTATGGGCCTGGCGATGGAACTCGTCGAACGCCGCCTGACCGGCCTGGCGCCACTCGCTCCTCTGCCAGCCACCCTGCCAGGGACCCGCGCCGGGCCCGGGGCTGAAGCGCGGGTCGTACTCGCCGTGCCAGTACGCGTGGCGTCCCCACGGCCCATGCCGATGACCGCCGAAGATGGCGAACAGGACGAGCCGGAAGACGATCAGCAGAACGAGGATCGTGATCACGAAGCCTACGATGTGGCCCGCACCGAACGCGCCTCCGTAAGCCCAGGCCGGAACCGTCGTGGTCCCCGGAGCCGAGCCGGCGGCGAAGCCGGCGCCATATGCGCCGGCGGTGATGAGCCCGATGAACCCGAGCAGCAGAACTGCGGCCAGAACTCGGAAGCCGCCTCCGTATCGCATCTCTTCTCCTTGCGACGAGACTCCCGGAAAACCGACCGGCGTGCCCGTCGGTCCCGGTCGGCCTGGGAGCGGTTGCCAACCTCACCCTGAAGATTGGCGAGCGCTTATGAAGGACTCGTGTACGCGGCCAGGAGGAGTGGTGATCGGATACACCGGTCGGGGCGGCGCAGACTGCGGCGGCTGATATGTCATACGCCACCCGACCCGCTACGCGCGATTCGGTTCGTCGACGGCTACACCGCAGGCGAGTCCCTCAGCCGATGTCCCGGCGGCGCATGCCGAGGCCGCCGAGGAGCAGGCCGGCCGTTCCGATGAGCAGACAGGCGACGACCCCGGCCGGATCCCAGATCCCGACCATCGTCTGACCCAGATGCGACGTGAGGGCAAGCTGCTGGACCCAGTTCGGGAGGTTGAGTGCGGGAGCGAGAAAGTCGACGAGGAACGTGGCGATGACGAATACCGCCGTCACTTCGCCCGCCAGCGTGTTCCGGAACAGCCCGCCGACGGCGAAGCCGACACCCGCGGCCGCGAACGCCCACAGGCCGATGACCACGGCACCGGCTACCGGCGTGGCCACGTCGCTGCCGGCGGCTGCGACGCCCATCGCGATGCCGATCATGGCCACCCCGGTCATCACAGCGACGCCCGCTACGACGCCGACCCCACCCGCGATCGCCCAGCGGGCCCGGCCCAGCGGGCTGGCGAGGAGCATCTCGAGACGCCGCTCTCTTTCGTCGGAGGCCCAGCCGGCGACCATCGTGGCCGCGCCCAGACCCGCCACCAGGTAACCAAGATAGGCGAATAGCAGCTGCAGGAAACCACCGCCGGTAGTGATGTCGTAACCCTTGAAGAGAGTCTTGAACAGATTCGCGGTGTCCGGCGACTTGCCAAGCTCGTCGGCGAACGACCGGCTCGAGGCCGCGATCAGCGCGGCGTAGATGGCCAGGCCGATCCCCCAGGCCAGCGCCATGGGCAGACGGTCGCCGAACGATCGGCGGGCCGGACCCCGGACGCCGAGCAGCACCTCGGGCATGGCCGGCACCGGAATGGCCGACGTGGAACCGAGGTCGCGCCGCTCGAACGCGACGACACCGACCACGAACAGCACGATCGCGATCAGTGCGACCGGCACCAGCGAGACCCAGTCGGACTGGCCGGCGAGCGGCAGGTCGTTCGAGGTCCAGTGGAACCACGTCAGGTTGGCGATACCTTGCAGCGCGGGCACGGAAGCCGAATAGCCGCTCACTACGTAGCCGCCTAGCATCACCGCTCCGGCGACTCCCGCCGCGCTCGCGCGGCCCACGAACGGCGCCAGCGCCCAGGCCACGGCGCCCGACACGAGCGCGATCAGCCCAACCCATACCGCGAAGCCGACAGATGCGGACACGGACAGCGCGTCGCCTGGAAGAGTGCCGAAGGCGGCCGAGCCGACGTAGGTCAGGATCGCCAGGAACGCCATCGCGGCCGCCATTCCGGTCAGGTGCGCGGCCAGCTTCTCGACCGCAATGCGACTCTTGCCGAATGGGGCGGCAGCGACCATGTCCAGGCTCCCACGCCGCGCTTCCGACGCGAGCGTGCCGGACAGGGCTACGATCGACCAGAAGCCGGCTATGAGCGCGAAGAACGGGCCGTACTTCCAGGACAGCGAGCCGCCCAGCGTCTCGACGTTGACGGGATTGCCGTAGAGGCCCTTCAGCGCTGCAGGGATGTTGTCGATGACGTTCTTCAGGTCGAGGCGCGAGGCCGCCGTTCCGTAGGCTGTGCCGAAGGCCTCGCAGCCGACCAGCATGATCCCGCCGAGAAGCCCGGCGACGATGATGAACGCGAGCCGAGAGTCGCGAATGGTCTTGGCGTAGATGCTGCCGAAGCCATACAGCCGGCTCCACAGCGAAACCGTGGCGATCGGCCCGATCGGCGGGCGGCCGGCCTCTCCGACGGGAGCTTGCGCCGCCATCACTTAGCCTCAGCGGCCTCGCGGCCGTACTGGGCCAGGAACGTCTCTTCCAGGCTGGGCTCGCGGCTCAGGAAATCGGTCACGCCCAGGCGCGCCGCGGCCGCCACGACGGGAGTGATCGGTCCGAGAACCCGCATTCGCAGCAGGTGATCCTCGACCTGCAGGTCGCTGACGCCCTGGATCGCGGAGAACTCACCCAGCGGGGGATCGCCGGCAAACCGAAGCTCGACCTGGTGGTGGGCCAGGTCGCGGAGGGCGTCGACCCGATCCACCCGGACCAGCCGGCCCTCGCGGATGATGGCGACTCGATCGCAGCTGCGCTCCACTTCGCTGAGGATGTGGCTCGACAGAAACACCGTGCCGCCGTCGCGGACCGACTCTCGCAGCAGTGCGAAGAACGTCTGCTGGACGAGCGGGTCGAGGCCGGACGTCGGTTCGTCGAGGAGCAGCAACTCGGGCCGATTCTGGAGGGCCGCGACCAGCCCGACCTTCTGCTTGTTGCCCTTCGAATACTCGCGGAAGCGCCGGCTCGGATCGAGGTCGAAACGCTCGATCAGTTGGGCCTGGTAAGGCCTGTCGACTCCGCCGCGCAGGTTGCCGAAGTAGCTGAGCGTCTGCCCGCCGGTCAGTCGGTCGTAGAGGGCGAACTCGCCGGGCAGGTAGCCGATGCGGCGGTGGATCGCAGCCGGATCCGCGGACGACTCGATGCCGAAGACGAAGGCCTTGCCGCTGGTCGGTCGAATGAGGTCCAGCAGGACGCGAATGGTCGTCGTCTTGCCGGCGCCGTTAGGCCCGAGGAATCCGAAGACTTCGCCCTTCTGCACCTCGAGGTCGACGTCGACGATGCCTCGATGGTTGCCGTAGGACTTGGTCAGCTTGTCGGTTCGAATGACTTCGGTCACGCGGTACCCTCCCGTCGAGCCTTCTCCCAGCTCTCCAGCAGGGCGGGCATCGATGATTCGAAGAAGCGGTAAAGCTCACCTAACTCGGCGAGTCGGGTCTTGGCGCTGGTGGGCCGATCGGCCATCAGACTCAACCCGAGATCGACTATCTCCCGGGCCTGAGTCGTGGCCGCGATCGAAGCCCGAGTCATGGCGCCCATCGCGGCCGGCGAGAAGCGATACACACCCGAGCGCTCGCCGCGACGCCTGACCCGCTCGATGAGGCGGCCGTTGAGAAGCAGCCGGGTCATCGAGCTCACCGTGCCGAGGCTCATGCCGACCGCTTCGGCGATCTGCGCGGCGGTCTGCTCGGGCGGTTCGCAGACGAGCAGGTACGCGAACACGCGCCCGCCGGCCAGCGGCATGCCTCGCTGCGTCTCCATGTAGTGGCCGAAGCTGTCCATGAATTCGTCGTAGCGGTGATCGTCGCCATTGCGCTCGTGCATGGCGGAGATTGTGCATGTTTTCGAGATTTCGCGCAACAGCAACAATTGGGGGACCACAGCCGCTCGACGGGCGCAGCCCCCGAGGTGATCCTCGCGGAAATGCCCAGAGCCAGCCCTCTCGGGATCGGCTTCCGGGATGGACTCGGCGCCGACGAGGCCCGCCCCCTGCAGGACGAAGCGGGCACTCAGGTCACCGACATGCAGTCGATCTGGCAGCTTCGCTAGGGCGCGGACGGCAGGCTCGGCGTCGCCGCCGGCGGAGCGGTGATCGAGACGGTTTGCGTGGCCGTCGCCTTGTCCGCGTTCAGGGTGCAGACGACGGTCAGCGTGTAGGTTCCCGCGGCCCAGCCGCTACCCCAGTTGGGAATGATGATGACGTTCTCCTCCGGGAACGTGCCCGGGATCACACTCGTTCGAGTGGCGCCGCTGGCAGTGGACGACAGCTTGCAGCTCGCCGTTGCCAGGCCGCCGATCACGATCGTCAGATTCTGTCCCAGCTGCGCGGAGTAGACCGCCGTGTAGCCTCCCCAGGACCAACCGGACGGCTCGAACTCCGCGAAGTTGACCGGCGCGGTGGGGCTCGGCGTCGGAATCGGCGTCGGCGTTGGTGCAGGGGTGGGCTTGGGCGTGGGAGCGGCCGTCGGGGCGGGCGGGCGAGTCGTACCCGGCCTGAGCGTGGGGGCCGGCGTCGGAACCGGGGTCGAGCAAGGCGTCGGAACTGGTGTCGGTGTTGGTTGGAGCGTCGGACTGGCGCTCGCGGAGGCGGTCGCGGAGGCACTCGCAGAAGCGCTCGGCACGACCGTCGGGCTCGGGCTCGGTGCCGTCACGCAGGGCATGATCGGGGGCTGAGGCGTGACGGCCGCGACCGGGCCCGCGACGGGTCGATGGGTCGCTCCTGGCGGCAGAGAATCGTCGACGCTCACCACCATGCCGTCTGGTCCGAGAGTGGGGCCTCCGGTCCGGCCCGGCCCCACGGTGCCGTCGGCAAGGAGGTCCAGCGGCTGCCGGCTCGGGCTGGTCACCGGCCCGTCGATGTTCACGGCCGGAAGCAGAGTCGACGTGGCCACGATGCCGATCACGATTGCTGCCGCGACGCCGACCACGAGCATGGCCCCCAGGGTCCTGGCGCGCCGGCCAGTCTGCCGATTCCGGTCGACCTCGGGCATTCGCGGATCGCGGCTCGAAAGAGCGGGGCTCCCGATGCTCGCCTGACTGCCCGGGAAGTGCGAGCCGAGACTGTGCCCGAGGGCCGTTCCGACCTCGCCTGCGGCGGCGGCCAGTCCTGCCACCGGCCCAACTATTCCACCTCGACGCCGGGCCGCGGCGCGACGAACCGCGCCCTCGTTCGAGAACAGCGGCTCCGGCCCGGCGGCCGGCCCAAACGCCGTCTGTTCCTCCACGCAAGGTGCCCGGACGATGCCGGGTACCAGAGCAGCCGTTTCCTGGTACTGCACCGGACCGGCGATCTGCGCCGCGGGTGAAGACGGGCGCATGTACCTCGCATTCGGGTCCTCGTTTGGCGCGGCGGCGTCCGGTCCCGCGATGGGAGGCGCCGGCTGTGCCGAATTCGGATGTGCTCGAATGATGCCCGGGACGTCGGGGACCGGACCGGACAGCCAGTCGTTCGGGTTGTAAACCGCGACCGCCGGGACCGGCCTTACCGGCGCGGGCTCGACGACCGGAGTACTGGGATCGGGATCCGGATCCGCGACGTGGGCGCGGACGAGGCCCTGAACGTCCCGGGCCGGCGCACGGACGTAACCCTTGACCGAAACCGGTGGTCGAGCGGGTTGGGTTGGTGCGGTCGCCGACGCAGCCGGAGCGATCGCCGGGGAAGCCAGATCGGCGGCCGGAGTCGGGGCGGGGCCGGAGGCTTGGCCCGGGCCGGCCGGGAGTGGCTTGGGCTCGACCGCGGCCCGATGCGCGGCCCTGGCGGCTGCCGTAGCCGCGATCGCGGCACTCACGGCGGTAACTGCGGCGGCCGCTGCCGCGGCTGCGGCGGCCTCGGAATCGGACCTAACTACCGGGGCGTCGGCAGGCGCCGCGGACCTGATAGCGGGTGGCATCGGGGCCGACGCCGTTTCGATCCGGGCGGCGGGACCGGAGACCTGCTGCCGCGTTGCGGCCGCAGCAGCGGCGGCGGCAGCTGCAACTCGCTTCTGCGCCGAGCCGCCCAGGGCAGTCCCGTGCCCCGTTCGCTTCGGGCCCTTCGAGCTCTGTTCCGCCTCCCCAGTCGAACGTGTCGCCCTCGTCTCTCGCGCAATTCCGGCGTCCGTGCGGTCGGCGGAAAACTCTCCGCCAGCGCCGCCGGTCAGGCCATCGTGATCAGCCGTGTTGTCGGCGCGAGATCCTTTGACCGGCTCTCCGGGTCGGTTGGGCCGACGTTCACGGGGAGTCTGCCCACTCGCCATGTCCAGCCTCTTTGCAGGGGGTGCGCCGACCAGTCTCGGCTCGCCTGGCCGGCGCGCAATGGGATGATGGTCATGACGCGCGCTAGGTCTTCGTTTGGCCCATCGGGAGACCTCGCGCGAGCCCCTCCATGTCGGGCGAGCGAGCCCGGCCGTCTCGCCGGTCATCTCGCCGGCAGCCGAGCGCCGACGACAATTCGCCGGCCCGGATCAGGCGCCGGTTGCCCCGGTCGACGCGATCACGAGCGGCCTGATCTGGCCGACGTTCCCGTCGACCGGCGTGATGAATATCGTCGCCCCGGATTGCCGCAGCAGCGGGCCGCTCGTCAGCGGGCTGAAACCGAGGTCCGTGGCGTTGCCATTCGCGATCGACACCAGCCAGATCGTCCCCCTCGGGCCCAGGCCCGGCAGGACCGCTTGCCATCCGACCGCCGCGACCCGCCCCGGATCGATCAGTCGGTCAGCGGAGATAAGGCTCGTACCGAGGTAGAAGGGCTCGCCGGGAGGATCCCAGTCGAAGAGCTGGTCATCGGCCACGGTGCCCGCGGCGGTCTGGTCAAGGTAGTAGCCCAGTGGGAAATAGGTGCGCGCGTCGAGGGTCAGAACCACATCGCCGGGCTGGACCATCGAGACCAGCAGTTGGGCGGTCTGGCGTCCCGGGTCCGAGCCCACGTCCGCGTTCAGCCGGTCGACTGCCAGCAGCGCGCCGGCAGTCATCGGTCCGAGGATCGCCACGGCCAGGATCACCCCCACGACATGGCTTCGCAGCATTCGCGCCGTGGTTGTCAGGCCCGCCGCGATCAGGGCCGCGACCGGCGCCGCGGCGGCGCCCAGATAGCGCGGGTCGTACACGGATTCCCGCTGGGAATAGATCCACACGACGAAGACCAGGCCGATGCCCAGGACGGCGGCCAGGCCGAACATGCGCAGTCGCATGACCTCGTCGCCCTCGACCGGCGCCATCACCGCTCCGGAGCCGGCGGTTCGGCCAACCTCCGCGTCTTCACCGTGGGCCCCGCGCTCGATCAGCCCAAGCCGGTGAGGCATGCTCAGTCCGGCGATACCGGCCACGGCCAGAATCGCTGCTATTCCCGGGGCCGCGGAGGATAGGCCCGTGCCCGTGACGCCGAGAAAGGCGTAGAAAGTGTCGTGCAGGCTCGTCAGATCCGGTTTGGGCGTCCAGAACCCCTGATTGCTGAGCGGCACCGCCAGCAACGACGGCAGCCAGGTGGAGAGGCTCGCGGTTCCGATCACGATCGCCAGGATGGCCAGCCGCGGCCCGGACGAGCGACTCTTCGAAGCACCGCGGCCGACCTGGCGGCGTCGCACCGCGTAGCAGGCGATTGCGAAAAGCAACTGCAGCGCCGCCACGGGCAGGCCGAAGGCCATCGTCCAGACCTCGCCGGCGACGGCCACCGCCAGCGCGGCGGCAGTTGCCCAGGTTCGCCACGGACGTGCGCCGTCGGGCCGCGAGGTGTCTGCGGCGAGTCGCCAGGACAGCCACCAGGCGACCGTCGCGAAGGCGGTCTCGAGCGAATACATCCGGGCCTCACGGCTGTTGGCGATGAGGAGCGCCGAAACCGCAACGACCGCGGCGGCCATCAGTCCGGCGCCGCGCCCCACTGCCTGCCGGGTCCACAGCCAGGCGACGATCACCGTGACGGCGCCCGGAATGGCGGACGGCGATCTGAGGGCGGCTTCGCCGGTGCCGAAGATGAGCATCCAGCCACGAAGAAGCAGTGCGTAGAGTGGCGGATACGTCTTGTCGACGTTGTGCTGCAGTAACGACCCGATGGGATAGCTCGAGAGAACCCAGGAGGCGGCTTCGTCGCGGAAGAGTTGAGCTTGACCCAGGTTGACGAAGCGAAGCAGAACGCCGATCGCGACGATGGCGATCGGACCAAATCGGATAGCCGTCACCGTAGCGCGCTGCCTCAGGCCCGCGGCCGGGAGCCCGGCGGGCGGCGACGCCGAGTGTGAGATCTGGCCGCTTGCCGCGGCCGGGATTGTCGTGTGGATTCTGCGCCTCTGGTGGCTGGTGCCGCCCCTGGAAGCGACCCGCCTCCAATCTAGGCGCGAACCTTGAAATCTCGCTGAACACCTCGCGTCGCGAACCACGACAGGCGCCGGACCGCTGCAGCGGCGGTGATCCGGTCGGGAGTGGCTTTCAGGATTTCATTAGGATCGTGCCCGAAGATAAGGGCATGGACGAAACATCGGGCCCGCTCGCGCTGGTCGACGAGGTCCTGGCTCATCTTCAGGGCCTCCTGCAGCTGGCTCGAAACGGCCCGCCCCGGTGGGTCCGCTACGACCTCACCTTCGGTCAGTTGCGACTTCTGTTCGTGCTCAGCCGGGGGCCGATTTCCATCGGCCAGCTGGCCGACATGCTGAGCGTCACCGACGCCACCGCCTCTGAGATCGTCGACCGCCTGGAGCGGCGAGGTCTCGCCGTCCGGAGCCACCGCTCCGACGATCGGCGGGTGGTCGAGTGCCAGCTCAGCGAAGGTGGCATCCGTCTTCTCGGCGAAATCGCCGGGGCGCGGCGGGAGTCCATGCGCGCTTGGCTCTCTGTTTTGACCGACGAGGAACTCGTCCGGCTCGACGGCTTGCTCCTGACCATGGCCGAGCGTCTGTCGGCCGCAACGCAGGTTTCGGCTCCGGCCGAAGGAGGCACTCAAGTGGATTTCGGATCTCCGCCCATTGGCCCGATCGCGGGCAGCGAGGGGACGGCATGAGCGGCAACGACGGCCTGGCCCTTGCGACTCGCGGTTTGCGCAAGAGCTACGGCAGCCGACGCGCGCTCGATGGCTTGAACCTGTCGGTCCCGGCCGGCGTGGTCTACGGCTTCCTCGGCCCGAATGGGGCAGGCAAGACGACCACGATGCGCGTGCTCACGGGGCTGATCCACCCCGACGGGGGCACGGTGGAGGTCCTGGGCAAGCCGTTCAAGCGTGGCGATCGGCACCGACTCTTCGAGGTCGGGGCGCTCGTCGAGTCGCCGACGTTCTACCCATACCTGTCGGCCCGCAGGAATTTGCGTGAGCTGGCGGCTTCCGGTGCGCACGTGCCGTCGAGGCGGATCGAGGAGCTGCTCGATCTGGTCGGCCTGTGTGAGCGCGCCAACGACAAGGTGCAGGGCTACTCACTGGGCATGAAGCAGCGGCTGGGTATTGCCGCGGCGCTGTTGAGCGATCCCAAGCTGCTCCTGCTGGACGAGCCGGCGAACGGCCTCGATCCGGCCGGCATCGTGGCCATGCGCGACACGCTCCGGGCGCTTGCGACCCAGGGCAAGACCGTCTTCGTGTCCAGCCACCTGCTGGCCGAGATCCAGGTCATGGCCGACGTCGTCGGCATCATCGCCTCGGGCAAGCTGATCCGCGAGGGTCCACTCAAGGAACTCCTGTCGATGCAGGGCGTCGTCAAGGCCCGCGTCCGCCCGAACCTGGTTGATCCCGCCATCAAGACTCTCGAGCCGCTCGCCAGGGCGGAACGCCTCACCGAGACGGATCGCGACGAAGGCTGGCTGTCCATTCACATCGAGGCGGATCGAGCCGAAGAAGTAACGCAGAAGCTCGCCGGCGCCGGCATCTTCGTTTCCGGTCTCGAGTCGGGGACCGATCTCGAGATGCTGTTCCTGGAGTTGACCGGCGGCCAGACAGACCACGAGGGTTCGTTCGTCGGCCTGGCTGCGTCCGGTAACGGCGACGCGGCGCCGCCCGAAGCCGGCACGACGTCGGGAAAGGGGACCGCGGCATGAGGCTGTTCTTCTCCGGACTGCGCAAGCTGGTTCGGCGACCGGCCAGCTGGGTGACCCTGGCCCTGCTGCTCGGCCTGCTCACGTTGATCATCATTGCCGTGGCGGCGACGGCGAACTCCGGGGGTCTGCGGGGCGGCAACGTCAGTACCAACCCCAACGGCAACGCCAAGCTGCTGATCACTTTCCCGGGCGCCTACGACCGGATCCTGCAGTTCATCACGGGTCTGGGCGGACTATTCGCCGTCATCTACGGGGCGGCGATCGCCGGCTCCGAGTGGAGTTGGGGGACTCTCAAGGCTGCGGTAGCTCGCGGCGAGAGCAGAGTCCGCTACATGATGATCTCCTACGCCACCGTCGCGGCGATGATCGCCGTCGGGATCCTGATTACCTTCGCGGTGGGAGTGGTTGCCGCGATCGTCGGGGCCAACATCGCCGGCGTGTCCACGAGCGGGCTGACCGATTCGGCGACTGTCGGCGGCCTGCCCGAGCGGCTTCTCAGGGGCTGGTTCGCGGTCGTGGAGGAAGGCGCCCTGGGCTTCGCCATCGCCACGCTGGCTCGCAGCCAGCTCGCGGGTATCGGCGCGGGCATCGCCTTCTACTTCGCCGAGGGCTTCGCCACGCTCTTCCTGCCCGACATCGTCAAGTACATGCCGTTCAGTGTGGCCACCGCCTCGCTCGCGACGACCTCGACCGCCACAACCGGCGGCGGCGCGTTCGCGACCGGGACCGACGTCCTGCCGCCTGACCAGGCCCTTCTTCTGGTGGCGGTCTGGCTGGTCGGGGCACTGGTCCTGGCCGCGGTCTTCTCGGATCGGACCGAGATAACAGGCTAGAAGCCTGGCACCGACCGGCGCGCCGGGCCGGGTCTCCGGGATTTGGGACGACCCGGCCCCGCCGCTCCAAACGGAAGGGAACCTACATGCACCTCCGCATCCTGATACTCGCAGCAGTCGTCGTGGTCATCGTGGCCGTCGCGGTCGGGGTCTGGTGGACGCGCTACCGGACCAAATGACGGGCGCCTCAGCGCCATCGATGTGATCGGCGCGCCCCTGCGGTACGGAGCGGCGGGCAAAGCGTCCGCCGTTTTCCGATTCCGGGGTCAGTCGCCGGGATCCATCAACAGAGGGATCGTGAAGCCGACTTCAGTGCCGCCGCCGGGTCGGGCGTTGGCCCACATTCGACCGCCCTGGGCCTCGGTGATGCGCTTGCAGACCGCCAGTCCGATGCCCATCCCCCCGGCGCGCCGCTTCGCCGCCGGCGCTCGATAGAACGGGGTGAAGATCATTTCCGGGTCAACTCCACCCAGGCCGATGCCGCGGTCCAGGACGGACACGATCGCTTCGCCACCGGTCGAATTGAGTATCACCTCGATGTGCTCGCCGGGTGCGCTGTATTTGTCGGCATTCCCCAGCAGGTTGCCCACGAGCAGATCCAGATAGACCCGATCCGCCTCGACCAGCACGTGGCTGCGCGCCTTGCTCTTGAACGAAACGGTCCTGTTCCGGCGTTTCCCGAACGCCGTGCACGTCCGCCGCAGGGCATGCTGGAGGAGTTGGGGCTCCATTTCGGGGATGTTGCCGGCCTCGACCCTGGTGAGGAGCAGCAGGTTCTCGATCACGCCGAGGAGTCGCTCGGAGTCGTCGGCCAGGTCGGTCAGCATGAGTACCTGCTCTTCGTTCAGGCCGCTGGATCGCTGAAGCATGACCTGGGCGTTGCCGTAGATCGTCGTGACCGGCGTCCTCAACTCATGCGACACGAGGCCGAGGAACTCGTCCTTGACCTCGCTCGAGCGGCGCATCTCCTCGGCGTTGGCGCGGAGAGCGGCTTCGGCGGCCAGGCGTTCGGTGATGTCGACCAGTACGTTGATCCCGCCGACCATCGTGCCGGCGTCGTCGACCAGGGGACTCGGATATGCCTCGAAGGCCACTCGCGTGCCGTCGGGTCTCTCCGCCAGCGCTATGTCTCCGCGGACCGGGATGCCGTCGCGAAGGGTGCGGGCCATCGAACATTCGTCGTGACGCATCGGCTCTCCGTCCGGATAGAAGAGCCGCGACGAGCCGCACCACAGTTCTCCGAGCTCCGGCCGCCGACCCCAGAGAGTCGTTGCGGCGTCGTTGAAGAAAGTGATATGGCCATCCGCATCCGTCGCGTACAAGGCGACGCCGATCACGTTCAGGAGAGCGTGCGCGGCAGGCCAGCCATTGTCCTGGAGTCCTCGATCGCCGTCGTCCAGAAGGCGCAGCAGGTTGCCCTCGGCCCCCGCGGTGTAGCCGAGAATAGAACGTGGGTTCTGGTGGCCGGCGTTGGACAAAATGGGTGGCCTCTGCATCAATCCGTCATTTGCCCATGAATATCACCTGCGGAAGTCGTGCGGATCACAAATCGGCGCCGGAGCCTTGCAGGGACATTTCGGTGGGCGACTGCCCCGTCGTCGGAGCCCGGGGCGCCATCCGGGGTCGCGCGCGGTTGTCACTCTCTCGAAACCTCGTGCCGTGGCCGGGGCCTGCCCATCGAAAGGCCGCCGCGGCAACCCTGGTTCCGAAATTCGTATTTCGGAGGTGCGCGATGGCAAGCATCGTTCGCCGATGTACCAGCTGCGGCAACGAAGAGATGAGATTCCAGTGGCATTCGATGGACGAAGCCTCCAAGGCCGGCGCTCTCGAATTGCCGTGGGCCTGCCCGAATTGCGGCTGGCCTGAAGCCGAGCTGGTGGAAGTGGATTCGAGCCAGCACGAACAGGAAGAACTGGCTCACAGCAACTCAAACCCACTAGGGCGCTAGCTTCCGGCCCGCCCTCGAATTGAGCCCCAAGTAGAACGGCGAAGAGATCGACGAAGTGAGCGGCGTCGCGGCCGGCGTCAGAAGGCCACCGGCTCCGAAAATCACGCCGCCACCGCTCATACGAACGACCATCCCGCTCGTGCAGGAAGGAGAGGTCAAGCATGGCCGAACTCGACACGCAAGATCGCAAGAGGCTGAGATCAAGCGAGTTCGCCTACATAGATTCAAATGGCGGCGAGCACCTTCCGATCAACGATGAGGCGCATATCCGCAATGCAATCGCCCGGTTCAATCAGACTGAATTCGAGAGCATTGCAGCCAAAGAACGGGCCCGGCGGAAGATCCTGACCGCCGCCGGAAAGCACGGCATCGAAGTCGAGGCGGATTTCGAACGTTCGCCGGCCTGCTCGCTCGCTGCGTGCGGCTTCCACCAGTCGCGGGCCGCGAGGCGGGCGCAAGGACGACTGACGTGCGGCCCGCCCGGGCGACCCAAAACCTCGACGCAATGTGTCTGCAAGCACCGACTGCGGTTCCAGCCACGCGGATGAACGGGCCCAGGCCCGAACGTAGCGATGCGGACCGCTCCGGCGACCCGCAGAAACGGAGGTCAACCCATCCATGGCCCAGTACGAGCGAATCCAGCGGAGCGACGGCGAAACCACGGTCGTGGCCGCGCCTATTTCTCCCTGGGGCACGCTGCGGCGACTCGTGGCGCTCATATTCGGCATCGTTCAGACGCTGATAGTTCTGCGGATCGTGCTGCTGCTGTTCGGGGCAAACCAGACCAACGAGATCGTGAAGGCGATCCTGAACGTGACCAGTGTTCTGGTCGACCCGTTCCGGGGGATCTTCGCCCTGGATTCGATAACCTCGAAGACCGGTTCCGTCCTTGACGTGGCGGCCATCGTGGCCCTCGTGGCCTGGACGTTGATCGAAGCTCTGGTCATAGCGATCCTTCGCCTAGGCGATCGCCGCCTGGACGCCGCAACGTAGTCCTCGCCCCTTCTGAGGCACCACTGCCCCGGCCCTCGCCCGGCGAGTCGGCAACAGCCGCTCGAGGCGAGGGCCTCATCCTGTCCGGTTTCGCAGGCCGGCCGCGGGCGAGGGCATGCTCCACCGGGAGTGTTGCGGCTGCGGGACCGCGCCGAGGCGACGGAATTGATGCCTGCAAGACGGCTGTAAGGTGGGCTTCTCGATCTCGGGCGCTCGCGACACGACGCGAGGCACATGGTGGGATCGATCCCCGGCTGGCCCTCGGCGGCCGAACCGGCATACGCCGCCCCCGTGGAGGTGCCTCGTGACAACGCAGCCACTGGTTCTGGTCGCGGACGACGAAGTCCGGATCACCAGGCTGGTTTCGCTCATTCTTCAGCCGGATGGGTTCCGGGTGGTAACCGTGAACAGCGGTGAGGAAGCCGTGCGCAAGGCCGAAGAGATTTCGACCGGACGTCGTCCTCCTCGACATCGTCATGCCGGACCTGGATGGCATCGAGGCCATGCAGCAGCTGCGCAGGTCGCGGCCGGTCCCGGTGATCTTGCTTACCGCCAAGGGCTCGACTTCGGACAAAGCCAAGGGCCTGGATCTCGGCGCGGACGATTACGTGGCCAAGCCCTTCCATCCGGAGGAACTCGCCGCCAGAGTTCGCGCGGTTCTCCGTCGCGCTTCGGGATCACAGGCGGGCCAGGGTCTGGTCGCGTTCGACGACGTCGAGATCGACCTGGAGCGGCGGATACTGACGCGGGGCGGCAAGCTTGTGCAGCTCTCCCGAACGGAATGGCTGCTTCTTCAGCACCTTGCCAACAACGCGGGCAAGGTCGTCCTGCATACCGAACTGCTGACCAAGGTGTGGGGCCCGGAATATCGAGACGACCTCCCCTATTTGCGAGTTTGGGTCAGCCGTGTTCGGCGGAAGCTCGGCGCCCCGGCGGGCGAGCAGGGTCGGATCCGGACGTTCAACGGGATCGGCTATTTGCTCGACGTCGGCGAAGAGCAGCTCGCCCTCGATGGCGGGCACGGAAAACGGCCACAGCCAGATTGGCGTGGTCGGGTAGCGAAAGACTCCTGCAAGGCCCCGGCCTCGTTCATACATCGCCGTGACGGGACGTCGACCGCAGCATTGAAACCTGAAGGACCGAGGAATCCGATTGCACCGGGTTGGCCGGTCCGCCCGCTGACACGAGCGGGCCGGGCCGGTGCCGGTGCAGGTCCCGGTCCAATTCGAGCCGTTGTCCGAAAGGATGGTTTCCATGCTGTACACGCTTCTCGTGATTTTGGTCGTGCTCTGGCTTCTCGGCCTGCTCGCGAGCGTTGGCGGCTCATTCATCCATCTGCTTCTGGTGCTGGCGGTGGTGATCTTCCTGGTCGATCTGATCAGGGGCCGCTCGACCGTCTGACCCGGCGCCACCAATCGACCATCGGGTCGCCGGTAATTCGCCGTCGACCCTCACTCGGCCATTGTCGGGAGCACGCAAATGGGCGACGCAAAGAAGATCTACCGGGCGGGAAGAGACAAGCTTCGACAGGTCGGCCGTGATGCCGACGGGCACACGCTGGCCGACGACGCCGGCAATATCGGCGACAGTGCCAGGACCAGCCTCTCCAACGCTCGAGACGACGTCCGAGAGGGTGCTCGGGGCGTCAAGCGGGACGCGGAGCGCCACGGGGAATCCGGTCGGGGCCGCCGACCGTGATTGAACCGGTGGCGAGCCGGCGCACGTCGCCGAAATAGGCCGCGGATCGGGAGGATCGAGATGCCTCAACAGGCGTGGTCGCCCAAGCGCGAACGGCAGTACGAACACATCAAAGACAGCGAGCTCGAGTCGGGTCGGTCTACTGATCGAGCCGAAGAGATCGCGGCCCGAACGGTCAACAAGCAGCGCGCCGAAACCGGCGAGACGAAACGCAAAAGTCGAAAGCGCTGACGCCGCCGGGATCCGACGCCCATCGGCCGAGACCTGGGCGGCCACGCACGACACTCCACACGAAGCCAGAAGACACTCACCGCATCAACCGGTGAGTGTCTTCAATGATCAGGAGTCGTGATGGCGCGCGTCTACCTCGATTCCTCTGTCGTGTACCTGGTTCGGGGCGCGGGCGAGTCGGTGCTGTCTCCCGATCTCGGGCCGGCCGTGGAGTTGCTGCAGAGTGCCGGCCACGAAGTATTCCTGGTAGCCGGGCCGAATCCTCCCGAGACGGAGGTCGCTCTGAGCTGGCTGCCCCAGGTCGGTGAGCCGACGCCCGGCCTTTCGAGCGCCGAAGCCGCCTGGCTCATCGTCGGCGACCGGGTCGACTGCGGCGCGCGCATCGGCGGACTCAGGACCGTCCTCGTGGGCGGAGGACCCGCGACGCGACCGGGAAGCGGCCGCTGCGACACGGAGGTCGCAGATCTTCATGCGGCCGTGATGGCCGTAGTCGAGGGCGACACCATCGCTTGACTCTGCCCGCGGCCCGCGGCCCGGACATCTCCGCTGGCATGGTTCTGCCGGGATCCGGCTAGGGCGTGTCCTCGGATTGGCGTCTGGCCGCCCGCTGGTATTCCTCGCGGAAGTACTCGACTTCGGCGTTCGCCGCGAGCCATTCGTGCGTGCCCGGTTCCAGCGCCTCGAGCTTTCGCTCGGCTTGCCGCCACGCGGAGAGAACCGCGCCCACCGTGTACGCTCGGGCCGGAACCGAGACGGATTCCTCAGATTCCTCCAGGACGATCTCGAAGACA
Organism: uncultured Chloroflexia bacterium; assembly: GCA_963835845.1. Lineage (GTDB taxonomy): Bacteria > Chloroflexota > Limnocylindria > Limnocylindrales > CSP1-4 > Fen-1039. The sequence continues at coordinate 125,498 of CAWIGT010000004.1, forward strand.
TCGCCGTCGACGGGCGTGATCAGGTAACGCAGCCGGACGAGCCGGCCGTCGAGCAGTCGAGCCGTGCCCGCGCCCAGGATCGCCCCGCGCCCTGACTCATGCCAGGCGGCCTCGAAACCTGCGGACGCATCCCGGTCCTCGTCGAGTGACAACCCGCCGGGAGGCAACGATTTCAACTGCTCCATGGTCAAGCCCAGAATTGCCAGCGCGGCGTCGGTCGCCTCGACGATCGTGGAGTCGCTCCTGACGAGGATTTGGGCATCTCCTCGAACCATTGGCGTCCCCATGGCTATACGCGTTGGAGTTCGGAGAGGAGGTTATGTGGCGGCCGCGCGGCCGGTCAAGCACTCGACGCGCGCGCCGTTCGACCAGCCGCGCTGAGTCTCGCCTGTCCCGCGGTGCGAGTCATCGCCGTCGGCCGATCGGCCCGACTTGTCGATCTGGCCGCTCAACCCGCGAGCGTGGTCGCGGCCGGCTCAACCCGCGATCGTGGTCGCGATCAGGGCGACGGCCGCCAGACACATGGCCGCCGCCGTGAAGCCGCCGAGCAGGTTGACCGTCCGGGAGTTGGTCCTGGTGCCCATGACTGCGCGATCGTTCGACACGACCATCACCAGCACGAGCAAGGGTCCGGCGAGCAGACCGTTGACGACGGCGGACATGACGAGGGCGTCGATCGGATTGACGCCCAGGAAGTTGATGGCCATGCCGACCAGCGTGGCCGCGGCGATGACGCCGTAGAACTGCGGCGCTCGACCCAGTGTCAGGTCCAGCCCGGCGTGCCAGCCCGCGGCTTCTGAAAGACCGTAAGCAGCCGAAGCCGTCAGGACCGGCACGGCCAGGATGCCGGCCCCGATCAGGCCCACTGCCAGCAGGATGGCCGAGGCGTCGCCGGCGACCGGCCGGAGCGCCTGCGCCGCTTCGATTGCGGACCCGACGTTGTGATGGCCCTGGGCAAAGAGCGTGGCTCCCGTCGACAGGATGATGAAGTAGGCCACGATCTCGGAGAAGACCATGCCCGCGAGGGTGTCCGCGAGCGCGTAGCGAAGCTCGCTCTTGCTCGCCCCGCGCCGCTGCCATAACCGCCGGCGCCCCATGCCGATCTGCTCTTCCACCTCCTGTGACGATTGCCAGAAGAACAAATACGGCGAGATGGTCGTTCCGAGCAGAGCCACGAGCAGGCCGAGGAATGCCGGATCGGCCTTCAGGGTCGGAACGAGGGTCCCGGCAAGGACCTGACCCACGTCCGGGCGGGCGAAGAGCGCCGCTCCGATGTAGGCCAGGAGCGCCAGGGCCAGCCACTTGAACACGCGAGCGACGACTTTGTACGAGGCGAAGATCTGCAGGGCCAGAATTGCAACGGTCACTGGGATGACGAACACAACCGGCGCCACGGGCACGATCAAGTTGATGGCCGATGCGATGGCGCCGAGGTCGGCGCCGGCGTTGAGCGTGTTGGCCAGAACGAGCGCAGCGACCACCGGATACAGGACCGCTCTCGGATAACGCCGGCGGAGGACCCCCGCCAGGCCGCTGCCGCTGACCAGACCGATCTTGGCGCAGATGTACTGGATCGCCGACATCATCGGCAGCATCAGGAGCGTGGTCCAGAGCGTGGCGTACCCGAACTGTGCGCCGGCCTGGGCGTAAGTCCCGATGCCGGAGGGATCGTCGTCGGATGCTCCGGTGATCAGGCCGGGGCCCAGCATCAGTGCCAGTCGCCGGGCGGGGTTGCGCTCCCGCGCCAGTTCCACGACTGTCGGATCGGCGGGACGGTTCGGGTCTATGCGCGGTCTCTTCGACGAGCGCGTGACGGTCGACATGAGGCAAGGGGATCATGAGCGCCATTACGGATCCGGCCGAGCTGGCCGCCGCGGGCTTGCAGGACCGCTACACGCGGCCGCTCGGCCCGGCCGCCGCCGGCGACCGTGTCGGCGAACGTGGCGGCGAACGAGGCCGCGATCGGAAATGCGGCCGTAAGGGTGGTAACGGCCTTGCCTCTGTCGGGGGCAATGCGCCGGCGGGCGGCGGCCCTACTTGCGGGCGGCGCTCAAACCGCCCGTGGCCCTCGATCGCGCCGGGCGCCAACGGCCTCCTGGGGCTCCGATCCCTGCGGCTCCTGCGACTCGGCGGCGCCGGTGGCGGCGGCTCCGTCGGACGGCACGGCGCGGTCCGGATGGACGCGCAGGTCCAGCCGATCGGTCAACTCGGTCAACAGCTTGCGGACCTGGTCCGGGCCGATGAGGCGCATGCGGGCGTCCGTTCGTCCGGTGCCCACGTGGACGGTGACCGCGTCCGGCGGGGCGGCCCTGAACATGTCCTCGTCCGAGACGTCGTCGCCGATGATCAGCAGCCGCGCGCCGGGCGACGCCTCCGCCAGTTCCTTGACGACGAGGCCCTTGTTCGTGTTCGCGTCCTTGACCTCTACGACGCGATTGCCGTGCATGATCGTGGCGGTCGAGTCCGCCAGCCCGGCTCGTAGCTCGCCGATTAGGGCCGCCGCCTCGCGTCGCCCCGTGCCCAGCGGCACGTTGCGGTAGTGCCAGGCCACCGCGGCGTCCTTCTCTTCGACGAAGGATTCGGGCACCGCCTCGGCCCGGGTCGCCATCGCATGGCGGGCGGTGTCCAGCCACGAAACGTTGACGTCACGCCTGACCCAGCGTTCCTGGCGGGCATCCTTTGACCACAGGCCGTGCTCGGCGTGCAATCCGATCGGCAGGCTGCCGAGCCACAACTCGATGTCGCCCCGGCGCCGGCCGGTGATGACGTGGACGTCGACGCCGGGTAGCAGAGCCAGAGTGGCGAGGATGCGGAGGATCTCGGTGTCCGGGCTGGCTTCCTCGGGCGAAGGCCTGAGGCCGACGAGCGTGCCGTCGTAGTCCAGGAGAACCACCAGCGGCCTGGCGGGATCCGTCAGCAGCGAATCAGCGACCTCGGCGGGGGAGCACGCGGCGGCCAGATCCGCATCCTGGCGAGGCGTCTGGCGGCGGGCCTCGGCCCGCAGCGCGCCGACGAACTCGCGCGCCCAGCGGTGGACGTCGTGTGTTCTGACGCGTTCGCGGAGACCGGCCATTCGAGCCCGACGCTCGGACTCGGGCATCTCGAGGGCGTCGTGGATGGCGCCGGCGACACTGTCGAGATCGTACGGATTGACCATCAATGCGTCGGTCAGCTCCGCCGCGGCGCCGGCGAACTCGCTCAGGATCAGAACGCCGTCGCCGTCGGACCGGCTGGCCACGAACTCCTTGGCGACCAGGTTCATGCCGTCGCGAAGTGGCGTCACCAGTGCGATCGTCGCGGCGCGGTAGAAGGCCGCGAGCCTGGTGCTGTCCAGGTTCTGCGAGATGTAGTGGATCGGGTCGTATCCGGGCGAGGCGAAGCGGCCGTTGATCCGGCCGACCATCTCGTTGACGGTGCGTTGGATCTCGCGGTACTGCCCCACCGCTCCCCGCGAAGGCGAGGCGACCTGGACCAGGCGCACACGGCCCCGCAGGCGCGGATACTTCTCCAGGAGGCGCTCGAAGGCCAGCAGGCGGCGCGGAATTCCCTTCGTGTAGTCGAGGCGGTCGACGGCAACGATCAGGGCGGCGCCTCCGTCGGCCTGGCGCAGCCGATCCACTTCCGACTGTACATCGCGGCTTTCACCGATCGCCTCGTAGCCAGCAGCATCTATGCCCATGGGAAACGTGCCGACGCGGATAGACCGGCCGGCGAAGCTGGCCCGGCCCGGTCGAGTCTCGCAGCCGAGGACGTTGGCCGCCGAGGTCAGGAAGTGCAACACGTAAGAGACGGTGTGGAAGCCGATCAGCGACGAGCCGAGCATGCCCTCCAGAACCTGGCGCCGCCAGGGCAGGAGGCGGAACACCTCGGCCGACGGAAACGGGATGTGGAGGAAGAAGCCGATCGCGGCGTCGGGCAGCTGCTGGCGGACCATCTCCGGAACCAGGGCCAGCTGGTAGTCGTGGATCCATATCAGGTCGCCGGTCCGGTACTGATCGACGACCGTGTCGGCGAACCGCTGGTTGACGCGGACGTAGGTATCCCAGCCTTCGGTCGTGAGGGGCAGGCGGTCCAGCTGATAGTGCAGCAGCGGCCACAGCACGCCATTTGAGAAACCGTCGTAGTAGCGCTGGACTTCCGCGGCCGTCAGCTCAACCGGCACGGCACTCAGCGCGGCCAGGCGGTCCGCGAGGGTCTTGAGCTGAGCCGCATTGAGGCGCCAAGATTCGCCCGGCCAGCCGATCCAGACGCTCTGGCCGGCCTCGTGGTAGCCGCTGAGACCGGTGGCCAGGCCGCCCGAACTTCGCCCCACGACCAGCTCACCATGCTCGACTCGGACCGAAATGGGCAGCCGGTTGGAGACCAGGATGACCCGACCGGTCGGCTTGCTGCCGGGAGTCTTGCGCGAGCGCGATCCTGCCCGCCCGCCTGCGGGCTGAGTGGCCCGCTGCTCTGCGGCCTTCTCTGTGGCCTGCCTCGACCTGCGGCCTGGAGTCGCTGCCATCTGACTCTCCGGAACGACCCGCGGAGCGCCGGTGCGTTCCGGCTCTTCAGCCTAGACTCCGAGTGATGGACGCGCAAAGGCCGTACGTCCGGCGGGTCGACAGATGAGCCAGCGCATCGAGGACTACGCGCTCGTTGGCGACACCCACACCGCGGCCCTGGTCGGGCTGGACGGTTCGATCGACTGGCTGTGCCTGCCGCGCTTCGACTCCGGAGCGTGTTTCGCGTCGCTGCTCGGTGATTCGGGCAACGGCCGCTGGCTGCTGGCGCCGGAGGGGGCGACGCGTGCCACCCGACGCCGATATCGGGAAAGGACGCTCATCCTCGAGACCGAATGGGAGACCGCGGACGGTGCCGTACGCGTCGTGGATTTCCTCCCGATCCGCGACGAAACCCCGCATGTCGTCCGCATCGTCGAGGGCCTGCGCGGCAGCGTCCCCATGCAGCTGGAACTGATAGTCCGGTTCGACTATGGCGAGACCGTGCCGTGGGTCCGGCGCCTCGACGGGCTCTGGACCGCCATCGCGGGCCCGGACGCAGTCGCCCTCCGGACGCCCGTGCCCACCACGGGCAAGGGCCTGTCCACGACCGCACGCTTCACCGTCGGCGCTGGCGATCGAGTTTCGTTCGTGCTGAGCTGGTACCCGTCGCACCTGCCGCCGCCGGCCGCTCCGGATGCGGCAGCGGCCCTGGCCGATACGGACTCGTGGTGGAGGGAATGGTCGGGCCGCTGCACGCACGACGGGCCCTGGCGCGAAGCCGTGGTCCGGTCGCTGATTACGCTCAAGGCCCTGACCTACGCCCCGACGGGCGGCATCGTGGCCGCGCCGACAACGTCTCTGCCCGAAGCGATCGGCGGCGTCCGCAACTGGGATTACCGGTATTGCTGGCTGCGCGACGCCACGTTCACGCTATATGCCCTGATGCACGGCGGATACGTCGAGGAAGCCGCCAGCTGGCGAGACTGGCTGGTGCGCGCCGTGGCCGGCGACCCTTCGCAGATCCAGATCCTGTACGGCCTCGCCGGCGAGCGGCAGATCCCCGAATTGGAGCTGGGCTGGCTGGCGGGCTACGAGGGCTCGAGGCCGGTCCGTATCGGCAACGCCGCGATCGAGCAGTTCCAGCTCGACGTCTTCGGCGAACTCATGGACGCGTTTTCGGTCGCTCGCCGGACCTCTCTGGGGCCGCGGACCGAGGCCTGGTCTTTGCAGCGACACCTGATGGAGCATCTCGAGAAGGTCTGGAACGAGCCGGACGAAGGTATCTGGGAGGTCCGGGGCGGTCGACGACGTTTCACTCACTCGCGGGTCATGGCCTGGGTCGCTTTCGACCGCTCGATCAAGACGGCCGAGGCGCTGGGCCTGGAAGGGCCGCTCGACCGCTGGAAGCGAGTCCGGCAGCAGATCCACGACGACGTCTGCGCTCACGGCTACGACGCCGACCGGGGCACGTTCGTGCAGTCGTACGGGTCCCGGGCGTTGGACGCCAGCCTGTTGCTGCTGCCTCTCGTGGGCTTCCTGCCACCGACCGACCCGCGAGTTGCCGGAACCGTCCAGGCGATCGAGAAGGACCTGCTGGTCGACGGATTCGTGCTTCGATACAGCACCGACGAGAACAACTCCGATGGGCTGCCGCCGGGCGAAGGCGCCTTCCTGCCGTGCACGTTCTGGCTGGCCGACGCTTTCGAGCAGGTCGGCCGGGTCGACGACGCCCGACGGCTCTTCGAACGGCTCCTGGCGATTCGTAACGACGTCGGCCTGCTCTCCGAGGAGTACGACGTCGGCGCTGGTCGAATGGTCGGCAACTTCCCGCAGGCGTTCACTCACGTGGCGCTGGTGAACAGCGCGTCCAATTTGACGCCGGCCGCAGTGGGGACGACGCGACACCGGACCGAAGCGGACGAGCCGGCACCGGCGACCGGGCACCGGCGCGCCGCGAAGTAGCCGCGGCTCGGCAGTGCGGCCGGGTTGGGCCTGCGGCCGGGCTTGGCCGTGCGACGAGGTGCCGCCCGACGCGGCTCAGCGGCCAAGCAGCTCGAGCAACGCTCGCAGGGAGCCCGGCAAGCGCTCGGGATCGTGGCGCAGCTGATTCCCCAGGGCCTGCATCGTGTGCTGAACACGGAGAGCGTCCAGCAGGGCCGTCCATTCGTCGTCGGTCGCGGGCAGCATCGTCGCCCCGGACGTTTCGTCCCGGTAGCCACGCACGAACGAAGCGGCGACCCACAGGCACCACTGCCGCGCCCACAGGTCGAGAGCGACCGCGTCTTCGGCTCGGATGGCCCCGCCCAGGTCGGAATCCCGCAATCGCCCGAGCGCCAGTTCCTGGAACGAGCTGATCAACGACGCCACGTCGCGCAGCGGCGAGTGCTTGATCCGACGCTCGCTCGCGGGACGGCTGGTGTCACCCTCCAGATCCAGCATCACCAGGCCGCGGCCGCCGTTCCGGAGACACTCGAGCCCCAGGGCGCCGTGGATCCGGATCCTCTCGCCGCCGAATCTCCGCTCGAGAAGCGCTCTCAGCCGGCCCTCGATCTCCGAACCCATCTCGCCCACGAGGGCGGCGTCGGCCGCCTCCCCGCTCCCCGGCTCGAACGGCCGCCGGGCCAGTTGCCGCAGGACCCGGGTCGACAGCGACCCGATCGACTGGTACAACGCCCGCTGGTGCTGCCATGTATACGGCTCCGGCGCAAAGTCCGGATCGTCGTTCCTCGACGCCAGGCTCAAGTGGAACTCGCCGATCCGGCTGCCGATCGAGCGCGCCGTCGCCAGGTACGCGCCGACCAGTTCGTGGGCGGACACGGGCAGCTCGCCGGCCGCCGCTCGCAGAACCTCTATCGTCGTGAGTGGCGCCACCTCCGTCGGAGGGGTAGTGGCGGCGGCGTGCTCGAGAAAGCTGGCCAGGGCCTGACGCGTGGCGCCGGCCAGGTCTCCGTCGCCGGATACCGTCTCCCGCAGGAACGCGACGGAGCCGCTCGGGCCGGCTTCGCGGCGATACTCCAGTTCGCCCGCGATCCTGGGCAGCCACGCCACTCCCGTCTGTGTCAGGAACCGGACGACTTCGGCCTCCGGATCGGGGGACGGTTCGAGCACGTGGCGCAGCTGGAGCGCCAGCTCGCCGGACCCGGCTGTGGACCCGGACGGGGCTGCGGACCCGGAGGCGGCGGCGACACGGCCGACGGGGGCGACGCGGCCGGCGGGGGCGACGCGGCCGGCGGAGTCCGGCCGGCCCAGCAGCACACCGTGGACGCCCGCCAGCCGCCGCCGCCTGGCGATGGCGTCGACGAGATCGGCCGCGAAGGCGGGGTCGGCCGAGGCGTCGACGAGATAGTTCGCCTCCGTGGTACCGGCCGGCAGCGCCAGGCTCGCGATCCGCTGTCCCGCCGGCGAGTCTGCGCCGGCGGATGCCGCCACGGGGATCAGGTACGTGTCGGGCTCGCCCGCCGAGTAGTTGACTCTGAGGAAGATGAGCGCCCACGGAGTCACCCCCCGCCGAACCTCCACCAGGTCGACGATCTCGCCGTCGTTGATTCGGCGGCCTCGGCCTCGATACCAGGGCCGGTCGGCGATCCACCTCAACAGCCTCGACGCAAGCGTGGCTTCTCTGCGACCTCCCAGCAGGTCCCCGACGCCCATTGCCGCCAGGGCCGGCAGGTCGGCCGCCGGCGCCTCGGTTTCGCTCCGCCCCGCGGGCGCTTCCAGCGTGAACCAGAGGAACTCGTGCGGGCCCAGGCTGAGCGGATACGGCGCCGCACCGATCGACGGGAACTCGATCCGCCCGAACATCTCGATCGGCTGCCGGCCCTGGTATCCGGCCAGATCCAGTTCCACCGGCTGGAAGAAGCGCGACATGTTGGCCACGACCAGGACCGTCTCGTCGCCGAGGTGGCGGGTGAATGCCAGGACGTGGCGGTTCTCGGGCTGGAGGAGCTCCAGGTCGCCGCGGGCGAATGCGGGATGCCGTTTCCGCAGCGAAATGAGCCGCTTCATCCACCACAGCAGCGAGTGCGGGTTGGCTTGCTCGACCGCGACGTTCACGGCCTCGAACTGGTGCTCCGGATCGGAAATGACCGGCAGGTACAGCTGTTCGCGGTTGGCGCTCGAGAAGCCCGCGTTGCGGTCGCCGTTCCACTGCATCGGCGTGCGGACGCTGTCGCGATCGCCCAGGTAGACGTTGTCGCCCATGCCGATCTCGTCGCCGTAATAGATGACCGGAGTTCCCGGCAGCGAGAAGAGCAGGCCGTTCATCAATTCGATGCGGCGGCGGTGGTTGCCCAGGAGGGGCGCGAGACGGCGCCGTATGCCGACGTTGACGCGCGCCCGAAGGTCGCCGGCATAGACGCGATACATGTAATCGCGCTCCTCGTCGGTGACCATTTCGAGGGTCAGCTCGTCGTGGTTGCGCAGGAACAGGGCCCACTGTGTCGCGTCCGGGATCGGCGGCGTCTGCTCGATGATGTCGACCAGAGGAAGCCGATCTTCCATCTGGATGGCCATGAACATGCGCGGCATGACCGGGAAGTTGAAGGCCATGTGACATTCGTCGCCGTCGCCGAAATAGGCGGCCGAGTCTTCCGGCCACTGGTTCGCCTCGGCCAGGAGCATACGCTCGCCGTAGCGCTCGTCGACGTGCCGGCGCAGCTCCCGCAGAAACTCGTGGGTCTCGGGCAGGTTCTCGCAGTCGGTGCCTTCGCGCTCGAACAAGTACGGCACGGCGTCGAGCCGGAGGCCGTCGACCCCGCGATCGAGCCAGAAATCCATCGCCCTGGTCACGGCCGCCCGGACCCGCGGATTGTCGAAGTTGAGGTCCGGTTGGTGTGAGTAGAAGCGATGCCAGTAGTAAGCGCCGGCGACCGGGTCCCAGGCCCAGTTGGAGGTCTCGAAGTCCTTGAAGATGATTCGCGCTTCGGAGTAGCGATCCGCGGTGTCGCTCCAGACGTAGAAGTCGCGCCACGGACTCCCGGGCCTGGCTCGGCGGGCGCGCTGGAACCATGGATGCTGGTCCGAGGTGTGGTTGCAGACCAGCTCCGTGATCACCCGCAGACCGCGCTTGTGCGCCTCGCGGATGAACGTCTCGGCGTCGCGGAGCGTCCCGTAGGCAGGATTGACGTTGACGTAGTCGGCGATGTCGTAGCCGTCGTCGCGAAGAGGGGACGGGTAGAACGGCAGCAGCCACAGCGCAGTAACGCCGAGATCGCGCAGGTAGTCGAGCTTCTCGATCAGGCCACGGAAATCGCCGATGCCGTCGCCGTTGCTATCGCGAAAGGACCGGACGTGGACCTCATAGATGATCGCGTCGCGGTACCACTCCGGATCGGGGCCGGGTTCGGCGGACAAGGCGGCAGGCCTGGCAACGCGGCCCGCCACCGCCGCGGCCCCCGCTGAGCGCGCGTCGCGAGGAGTCTTCATCGATCAGCTACCGGAGCGGCGCCGTCCGGCGGACCCTGTCGAGCGCGCCGCGGCTCGAGCTTCGGCCAGCACGGTCTCGGAGTTGGCCGCGTACTCCGGGTACTTGACGACTGCTTCGCGGACGTAGGCGCCCACGGCGGCCGGATCGAGCGCGTCCGCGACGCCGAAGTCCCAGGTCTTGAGGACCGAGCTGCCGGCCCGGAGTACGTGCGGCGGGTCGTCGAGGAGGACGCCGTACAAGAAACGCAGGCCGGCGCCGCGCCTGGTCGGGCCTATTGCGCAGACCCAGTGGCGCCAGTCGCCCGCAATCGAGTACATCAGGAGCTGGTACTTGACGGCGACGTCGAAGCCGGGATGCGTCGCGGTCACGATTTCGTCGAGGGAGCGTACCAGCGGCCCAACGGCGGGGTCGAGGCCGGCGACGTAAGTATCGAGCGCGGAGGATGTCACGAGCGCCTCCCGGGTTGCCGAGAGTGACTTGGGCCGGAGCGTCTCGGTGGACACGCGGCGCCTCACGATACCGCGCCGCGGCTCGAGCCCTCGAACCGGGCTGGCTCGCGAAACCGCCCCGGCGGCGTTCCAGGGGCCGACCGACGTCACGCAGCGCGGCCGGAAGCCTGGCGTGGCCGCGGCACCGGGCCGGCCTCCCGCGGCCGCGGCACGTGCCCCGTCCAGCGCCTAGCTCTCGACGATTCTGTATCCGAGCCCGTAGACCGTCGCGATGACCGCGTCGGGGACTACTGCCCCGAGCTTGGCGCGCAGATTGCGGACCGTGACCTGCAGCAGGTGCGTCTCGTCTTCGTAACCGGAGCCCCACACCGCCATCAGCAATTCACGGTGGCCGACAACGCGATCCGGCCGCTCGGCGAGATGCTGGAGCAGGCGGAACTCCGTCGGCGTCAGGTGAATCTCGACGCCGGAGACCTGGACTCGATGGCGAACAGGATCGAGCAGCAGGCGTCCGCGCCGGATCGACGTGCCGCTCATGTCGTCGCCCGGGTGGGCCCGCCGGAGCGCGGCTTCGACCCGCGCCATCAGCTCCGGGAAGCTGAGTGGCTTGGTGATGTAGTCGTCGGCGCCGAGACTCAGGCCGCGGATCCGTTCCGCCTCCGTGCCGCGCGCCGTGACCAGCAGCACAGGCACGTGGCTCGCGGCCCGTATCTGTTCCAGGACGTGCCAGCCGTCGATCCCGGGCAAGCCGATGTCGAGCAAGACGATGTCCGGCTCATGCGTCCCGAAGGCGGCCAGGGCCTGCGGGCCATCCGCGGCGACCACCGCCTCCCAGCCGTGTCGTTCGAGCCACAGGCACAGCAGGCTGGCGAACTCGGCCTCGTCTTCCACGACGACGACGCGCCGCGTACCGATGGGCCGTTCGATCTCGGTCGCGGTCATGACTCGCCTCGCTCGGCGGCCTCTGCCTGAACTCGACCGGCGTCCTTGGGCGCCGCGACCGAGGCGGCCTCGACGGGTGCGTCGTTGGTCGACCGGCGTCCGGCCGATCCGTCCGTCGCGAGCGGTAATGTGAGCGATATGCACGTGCCGCCCGTCCGCTCCTCGAGCCGGATCCGGCCACCGTGTGCCTCGACGAGTCGCTGGCTCAAGTGCAGACCCAGCCCCACTCCCGGCGTAGTCGACGCTCTGGCCGCGCGGCCCCTGTAGAACCGCTCGAAGATGCTGTCGCGCTCCTCCGGGTCGATCTCGGGGCCCTCGTTGTCCACCGTGACCAGGGCCTGATCCTCGACCCGTCGAACCCTCACCATCACCATCGACCCGGGCGTGCCGTACTTGCGGGCGTTGTCCAGCAAGTTGGCTATGACCTGGCCGATGCGGACCGGATCGACCATGACCGGCGGCAGGTCCGGCGGAACGGACAGACTCACGGCCAGCGAGCCGGGCATTTCGGCCACCTCGTCGATGATGGACTTGAGGAGCGTCCGGAGCTGGATGCGGCGCGGGTCGACGGCCAGACGATCGCTTTCAAGCGTGGCGACGTCCAGCAGCTGGTCGACCAGTCCGCGCATCCGGTTCGCGGTGCCGTCTATCCGCTCGATGAAGCGGCGCTTGGAGACTTCGTCGATGTCGAGTTCCAGGAGACTCTGCGAGTAACCGCTGATCAGGGCCAGAGGAGTGCGCAGTTCGTGGGAAACCGCGGCGACGAAGCTCGACTTGAGCTCGTCGATAGCGCGCGCGCCGCGTAGATCCCGGAACACGCCGACGGCGCCGAGCTCCGCGCCGCCGGTCCTTGCGTAGGTCGCCGACACGGGGATGCGGTTGTCCGGCGGGCCGATCGTCGTCTCGCGCCGGATGATGGCTGCACTTCCGCTGATGACCTGCCAGAACGGACAACCCGCCTCGGCTGCGGGCCCGCCGTCTGCGGCCGAGCCGTCCGCGCGGGAGGCGTCGCCTCGTCCGCCTTCGCCGGGCGTGCCGTCGCCGACGCAACCCAGATATTCGCTGCAATTCAAACCCGGCGACGAGCCGTCGGCTCGGCCCAGCAGAGAAACCGCGGCCGGATTGTGGCGCACGATCCGGCAATCGCGATCCACGGCAACGATGGCGTCGCTGGTGTTCTCCAGAACCGCGGCGAGGATCGACTTCTCGGTGTCGACAGCGAGCGCGGCCGGCTCTCGTCCAACGGCGGCAGCCGCCCGCGATGACGCAGACGGACCCGCGACGGACGGACCCTCGAGATGGGGCTGATCGGACAGACCGGACACAGGCAAATGCACTCCTCCTCGGCGGCGCCCGAAGAGTTCCAGCCCGCCGTCCCGAACCCGACCGGATCCGGTCCGCGAGCCACAGTGCGTCGATCGTAACCGGCGGGCCCGGAACGTCAATGGCGGCTCGAAAGCAGGATCGGATAACGCGCGGTCGTCAGCTGCCGCTCCACGCGCCGGCGGCCCTGCCGGACATTTCGAGAATGATTTGAGGATTCGGAGCCTCCGGCGGACCTACATTGGCCCAACGGGGTCGCACCGGGAGCCCGACGCGCCCGCCCATTGCGGCAACGAGCCGTGTCGAAAGGAGGAGAAAGCGGGTCAGTCCGTCGCCTGTTCGCTACGCGGTCCGGCATGACCCCCGCGAGCGCCAATGAAACTCTAACGTCGCCAGTCCCGGCGACGCGAAATCGATCCGACGTGATCGGTCCTCCGACCAATCCCAATTCGAAGGGATATCGAGGAGTCAGCCAATGTGGGAAAAGTTCGTAGCTGAGATCTTCGGAACGGCAGCGCTCATCCTCCTGGGCGACGGCGTCGTGGCGGGTGTGCTGCTGGCGAAATCCAAGGCCCAGAACGCCGGCTGGATCGTCATCACCATGGGGTGGGGACTCGCCGTGTTCGTCGGCGTGGTTGTGGCCGGGCCGCTCAGCGGCGCCCACCTTAACCCGGCCGTCACGCTCGGCCTGGCGACGATGGAAGCCATGAAGCAGGGCAGCACAGGCATCACCTGGGAAGCCGTACCGCCGTATATCGCCGGTGAATTCATCGGGGCGATGATCGGCGCGGCCCTTGTCTCACTCCACTATTGGGATCACTTCAAGGCCACAGAGGACAAGGGCTTGAAGCTGGCGGTGTTCTGCACTGCGCCGAACATCCGCAACTACCCGCTCAACGTGATCTCGGAGATCATCGGCACCTTCGTGCTCGTCTTCGTGATCTTCGCGTTCGGGCAGCCGCACAGCCTGGCCCCGGCGACCGTTGGGGCGCTGCCCGTGGCCCTGTTGATCGTGGTCATCGGCCTCTCGCTGGGAGGCACGACCGGGTATGCAATCAACCCCGCTCGTGACCTTGGCCCGCGCATCGTCCATGCCATCCTGCCGATCCCTGGCAAGGGCGGGTCCGACTGGGCCTACGCCTGGGTGCCGGTAGTTGGCCCGCTAATCGGCGGCGCCCTCGCGGCGATCGTCTACTACGCCGCATTCACGAACTTCGTCGTCCTCAAGATCGCCCCGTAAATCCGCGTCGCCCGCCGGCCCGATTCCCCATCGGGCCGGCGGGGCGGCGGGCGGTGCTCATTGCACCAACCGGGTCGCCGAGGACCCTCGGTCTGCGGCTGCCCATTGCGAAGTCCTTCCTGGTCGAAGCGAACGAGGTGAGGTCCGAATGGCCAAGTATGTCGGCGCCCTTGACCAGGGCACTACGAGCACACGGTTCATGATCTTCGATCACAGCGGCGGAGTGGTCGGGATCGATCAGAAGGAACACGAGCAGATCTACCCGAAGCCGGGTTGGGTCGAGCACGACCCGGCGGAGATCTGGACCCGCAGCGTCGAGGTCATCCGCGGCGCACTCGCGAAGGCGGGCATCGCCGCCTCGGATCTCGCGGCGGTCGGGATCACCAACCAGCGCGAGACGGCTGTCGTCTGGGATCGCAAGACCGGCAAGGCCGTCTACAACGCGATCGTCTGGCAGGACACCCGAACCGACACGATCATCAACGAATGGGCCAAGGATGGCGGCCAGGATCGGTTCCGGGCCAAGGTGGGCCTGCCGCTGGCGACCTACTTCTCCGGCCCCAAGGTCAAGTGGATCCTCGACAACGTCGCCGGGCGCCCGCGCCAAGGCGGAGGCGGGCGATCTGCTGTTCGGCAACATCGACACCTGGTGCATCTGGAACCTGACCGGCGGCGTCAGCGGCGGCGTTCACGTCACGGACGTGACCAATGCCAGCCGTACGATGCTGATGAACCTGGCCACCCTCGACTGGGATCCGGACATGCTCAAGGTTATGGGCATCCCGCGGTCCATGCTGCCGAACATCATGGCCTCGAGCGCCGTGTACGGAAAAGCCGTCGGCGATCTGGCCGGCATTCCGGTGGCCGGAGACCTGGGCGACCAGCAGGCCGCGCTCTTCGGCCAGACGTGCTTCTCGCCCGGCGAGGCGAAGAACACGTATGGCACCGGCTGCTTCATGCTCCTCAACACCGGCACCAAGCCGGTGCCCTCCAAGAGCGGCCTCCTGACCACGCTCGGCTACAAGATCGGCGACCAGCCTGCGGTCTACGCACTGGAAGGCTCGATCGCGATCACCGGCGCCCTGGTCCAGTGGCTGCGCGACAACCTGGGCATGATCAAGACCTCGCCGGAGATCGAAGATCTGGCCAAGACGGTCGACGACAACGGCGGGGTGTACTTCGTGCCCGCCTTCTCGGGCCTGTTCGCTCCGTACTGGAAGAAGCGATGCCCGAGGCGTCATCGTCGGCCTGACCCGCTACGTCAACAAGGGCCACATCGCCCGAGCGGTTCTGGAGGCCACGGCCTGGCAGACCCGCGAGGTCCTCGATGCCATGAACTCCGACTCCGGAGTTCCGCTCACGGCCCTCAAGGTCGACGGCGGCATGGTCTTCAACGACCTGCTCATGCAGTTCCAGGCCGACGTCCTGGGCGTGCCGGTCATCCGGCCGAAGGTCGCCGAGACGACCGCCCTGGGCGCCGCCTACGCGGCCGGCCTCGCGGTCGGCTTCTGGAACGCGGTCGAGGACCTGCGGGCCAACTGGCAGAAGGACAAGGAGTGGAAGCCCGAGATGGATGCCGACCACTCGGGCAAAGGATCTCAAGGCCTGGAAGAAGGCCGTTACGCGGACCTTCGACTGGGTCGAGTAGCAACTCGACGGACCCCGGTGGGCCGGCTCGGCCGGCCCACCGGCTCCAACCGGCCTGCCGGACTTCCGGCAGGCTTGTTTTGAACGGCTGACCGAACCGTGGCAGAGCGTGAGACATGTCCCAAGCCAGCAGCGCGCCCCACGTAGTCATCGTCGGCGGAGGAGGGACCGGCGGCGCCGTCGCCCACGATCTCATCCTGCGGGGTCTGCGCGTCACCCTCGTCGAGCGCGGCGAGATCACTTCCGGAACGACCGGCCGGCACCACGGGCTCCTCCACAGCGGCGCTCGATACGCAGTCAAAGATCGCGAATCGGCCGTGGAATGCATCGAGGAGAACCAACTCCTGCGCCGCATCGCGCCCGGATTCGTTCGAGTAGAACGACGGCTTGTTCGTCGGCGATCACCGAGGAGGACAGGCGTACGGCCAGAAGCTCTTCGACGCGTGCCTGGCGTGCGAGACATACCGGCGCGGCTGGTCACGCGCGAGCGAGGCGCTCCGCCTCGAGCCCAACCTCAACCCCGCGGTCCGCAAGGGCGCGATCCAGGTCCCGGACGGGACGATGGACGCGATGCGGATGCCGCTGCGCTTGTTCGCCACGGCCAAGCGCAACGGGGCCTCGATCCAGCCGTTCACAGAGGCGGTGGAGATGAACGTGGTCCAGACTCCCGGGGCGCTGCGTCACCGGCGTCGCGGTCGCAGGACCACGCGCAGCGGCCGGCGACTACGAGATCGGTGCGGATCTGGTCGTGAACGCGGCCGGGCCCTGGGCCGAGAAGATCGCCGCGGATGGCCGGCGTCGACGTGCCGATCCAGCCCTCGCCGGGCGTCCTGCTGGCCGTGCGCGGCCGCTGCTGCAACATGGTCATCAACCGATGCACAAGTCCGGCGACGGCGACATCGTTATCCCGCAGCGCGAGCTGTCGGTCGTCGGCACGAGCTCGTGGGTCGTCGAGGATCCGGACCGACCTGGGCGTGCCCGGCGGATCACGTGGAGATGATGTACGCGGAGGGCTCGAAGATCATTCCCGTCGATCCGCAGGGCCGATACGCGGGCCAGGCCTGGTCGGCCGCGCGGCCGCTGATCGGGGAGCGTGGCGCGTCCACCGGCCGCGAGCTGAGCCGGACGTTCAAGTGCTTCGACCACATGCGAGAGCGACGGGCGTCGAGGGCTTCGTCACGATCTCGGGTGGCAAGGCGACGACGCTCCGGGCGATGGCCGAGGCCACCGCCAACGTCGTCTGCGGCAAGCTCGGGAATCGAGCGCCGTGCCGGACGCGGGAGTATCCGCTGTTGCCCCACACGGCGTACTACGCATGAACGCCGTCGCTCGGCCGCCCGCAACCGACACTACGGCCGGGGCCGAACCCCCGGCCCCGGCCGACGCTCACGCCGACACGCATGCGACCGAGGGCACGGGCCGGCCGATCCGGTTCCATGTCTTCCGATACAAGCAGGGCGACAAGTCGCCGCATTTCGACGACTTCACGGTCGAGGTGGCCGCCGACACGACGGTTCTCGACGCGCTCATCGCCATCCGCACCGGCCAGGATCCGAGTCTGATCCTTCGCCACTCCTGCTACCACGCTTCGTGCGGCACCTGCGGCATGCGCGTCAACGACCGCGAAGTGATGACCTGCGTCACCAAGGTCCTGGACCTGGGCGCAGCCACCGTGAAAGTGGAGCCGATCGCCAACCAGGCACTGGTCGCCGATCTCGTGACCGACATGGTCGATTTCTACGCCCGCTTCAACGCCATCGGCCGGAAGCTGATCCGGAGCAGCGAGTGGCTGCCGGACGCCACGGAACCCGAGGGCGTCGACGACTACACTCGATACGAGAATTGCATCGAATGCGGCCTGTGCCTGTCGGCTTGCCCGATCGTGGCGCTCGATCCTCGGTATCTCGGGCCGGCGGCGCTGGCGGCGGCCTGGCGGGTGGTCGCCGAGCCACGCGGACTGGATGCGCCGGCCATCCTGCAACTCACCGACGACGAACAGGGGAGCTGGCGCTGTCACGAGGCGTTCGAGTGCTCGGACGCGTGTCCGTCCAACGTCGATCCGGCGGGCAAGATCATGCTGCTGCGCCGACGCCTGGCATCCGAACGGTTGCGGTCCATCTTCGGCGGAGGCAACAAATGAGCGATCGAGCGGTCCGGACTACTGCCGAGCAGACCGCGCTCGAACAGCCCGAAGCCGGGCGCCCGATCGTTCGGCGAGCGGACGGCGCGAGCCCTCGGCGGCGCGGGCTGATCAGCTTCGGCGATCCCCGCGGTCGCCGGCTCACCGGCTTCGCCTTTATCGTCAACCGCGTCACCGGACTCGGGATCCTGCTCTACCTGTTCCTGCACCTGATGGTGCTGTCGCTGCTGGCGCAGGGGCCGTCGGCGTGGGACAACTTCGTTTCGATTGCCGGGAGCCCCGTCTTCGTCGCTTTCGACATCGTCCTCATCTTCGGCCTGCTCTACCACGGGCTCAACGGCATCCGGGTCACGCTCGTCGGCTTCGGCCTGATCGTGGATCGGCAGAAGGCGCTGTTCGTGGCGCTCATGATCTTCGGCGCGATCGCCCTCGTCGTCGCGGCCGTCCGCGTCATTCAGGTGGAGTAGCGACATGGCAGTCCGCGAGCAGCCCGCAACCGATCTACTGACGGAAAGGTGGACTCCGTCCGAGGAAACCCGGCCGTCGTGGGGCTGGATACTCCAGGCCATCACCGGTTCGTTGCTGCTGGTCCTGGTGACGCTCCACATGATCGCCAACCACTTCGTCGTAGCCAGCGGCTTGCGCGACTTCGCCGACGTCGTCGCTTACCTGTCGAACCCGGTCGTCGTTGTCATCGAGGTCCTATTCCTCATCGTCGTGACCTCGCACGGTCTCCTGGGTCTTCGCGCGGTCCTCTTCGACTTCGGCTTCAGCCCACGCACCGAGCGACGCATCACTCGCGTCCTCACGGTTCTCGGCATCGCGATCGTGCTCTACGGCTTCTGGCTCACGTGGGTGATCACCTCCTACCACTAGGAGGGCGCGGACCGGGGTCGCGGGCGTTGCACTCCGACTGGCTCTCGTCCGCCGACGCGACCGCTGCTAAGGTAGGCGGGGGCGAACGATGGAGGTCAGGCACATGCGGATGGCGGACCTGAAGTCCGGTTGGGCGATCGTCGGCAACGACGGGCAGCGGTTTGGCACCGTCGAGCATGTGGGCCAGAACTACATACTGGCGTCGACGGCCGCTTTTCGCGGCCATCGGTACGTTCCCGCGTCCCACATCGCCAATGTCGAAGACGAGGTGGTGTACCTCAACCTCGCCAAGCGCGAGGCCGACGAAATGGGCTGGGAGCAGCCGCCGCGGGACGCGGACGCCCCTGAGCCGACGGAGGACGACCTGCACAGGCACTTCTAGACTCGGTCCGGACTTGGAGCGGCGCGGCCGAGAGATCTGATGGCGCCCCGTCGTCGTTCCTGTTGACGAAGCTCGCGGCCGTCATTGCTCAATAACGCCCGGACAAGTGCTAAGTGCGGCGACTCGGGCCGGGCCGGGTCGGAGCGCGTGGCTCGAGCTTCGCCGCCGCCGCCGCCACGCTCAGCCGACAGGCAGGGGCTTTGGCGCCTCGGGCGGCCGAGGGTGGGTCGGCTGGCCGGCCTCGTTTAGCACTACGTGGGCCGATATTGAGCAGGGATGAGAGTCGTTCGGACGCATAGCATCGGCCACGCCGATATTGAGCGACGTCGGCCACTCGGCGGCGAAGCCGGGCACGGACGGGGGGTTCGGCGGCCAGCCTCCGGACGCATAGCATCGGCCACGCCGATATTGAGCGACGTCGGCCACTCGGCGGCGAAGCCGGGCACGGACGGGGGGTTGGGACAGCGCCCGGCGGCCAGCCTCCGGACGCATAGCATCGGCCACGCCGATATTGAGCGATGTCGGCCACTCGGCGGCGAAGCCGGGCACGGACGGGGTTGAGACCGCCCGAATGCCGGGTGGGATTCGACCGCCCAGACCGCCGAGGTTGCCGGCCGGGCGATCGCCGGCTGCCCTGCGGCCGCCGTACGGACCTTTCTGCGTGTCTCTGGGGGTTGTCCTCGTCGCCGCGATCTGCTATTCCGATGGCGCAACTTCCGAGTCGTCAACGGAGGCGAGGTGGCTGGCCCGTCGGTCAAGCTCGCAGAGTTCCTGGCAAGGCTCGACGAATCGCCGTGCTGCGCGGCGATCACGTCGGACGCGTATCTCGATGCGGCGCTGAAGAGTGGAGCGTCGATGCTGTTCATCCTGCGCGGCGACGGCCTCGAGCTGCGGCCGCTCGTGACCCGCATCCACGCCGCGGGCAAGCTCGTGGCGGTTCATCTGGACCTGGTCGAAGGGCTGCGGCCGGATCGCTCGGCGATCACGTGGCTGTCTCGAGCGGGGGTGGACGCGGTAATCAGTTCGCATGGACAGCTCATGCCGGCCATCCGGCGCGAACAGATGGTGGCGATCCATCGGCTGCTGCTCGTTCGGCGAGGCCTGCTCGACTCGGCACTCGCGGCGGTGGCGCGCTCGGGGGCGGACATCGTGGAAGTCCTGCCCGGCGTCATCCTGCCCGACGTCCGGCACCTGCTGCCACGACTCGACGTGCCGCTGCTCGCCGGCGGGTTCATTCGGACTGAAGCTGAGGCGCGTGCGGCGCTCGCGGCGGGGGCCATCGGCGTGACTACGAGCACCGAAAGCCTGTGGGGAGCCCGACTTGACTGACGGCGCGACCCGGCTGATCCTGCCGCGCATCTTCGTGGCCAGCGATGGTCCGGTCGATACCGACTGGTTCGGGAGCCTGCAGACCGGCATCCTCGTCAGGGACCTGGACCTGATGGCGCTCTCGATCCTGGCCGGCACCCGACCGGACGGTCTGGCGGTCGACATCGACAGCGTCGAGGGTTTGAGCGCGGACGACGCGGGCGTGAAGTACGTCACGGGCCGGCTCGGGGTGCGGTTCGTGGTCACTCGCCGGCCCGCCCTCGCCGCGCTGGCCGCCGAGCTGGGTTGCGTCGGGCTGGTGCACGTCTTCGCCTTCGACTCGACTGGGCTGAACCGCGCGCTGGACAGCTACTCCCGGCGCGACGGCGTGGGCACGGTCATCTCGCCCGGGCCGGTGCTGGGCCATATGACGGCCGACGATCTGGCGCGCCTCCCGCGGCCGGTCGTCGCGGACGGCCTCATCGACGCCCCGGAACGAGCGCGGACGTTGCTGACCATCGCCGACAGCGTGGTGGTCGGAGTGGAATGCGCCCGTGGCCTAGCCGAGGAGGCGCGAGTCTCGGGTTGAGCGCCGGAGTGCGTTGTCAGCAATCGGCGCCGGCGGTCACGAGAACACCTCATCCGGGCCCATGAGGCGCGTTCTTCTCGCGATGTGTATTGACAATGCCGCCCTACTGGACTAGACCAGTACCAACCTATCTCCGGGACTACGATTGGGAGAAGTCCCGCTTCGGCGCTATGCCGTGGCGGGTTTTTTGTTGCCGTCGAGATAGGCCGGACACGGGAGCCTTCATGGTCCGGGAACTCAGACTCCTCAGCGACGATCCTGCTCTGTCGACCGCGCTGCCCGCGAACCGCGTCCCGCGCGATCGCCTGACCGGCCGCGATCAATCGATCGACGGTTCGGCCAGGACGGTTCTGCTCGAAGCCCTGTCGCGAGAGGTGCGAACGACACTCGCGCTGGTCAGCGGCTACAGCCAGACCCTGCTCCACATGGATCTCGACGAGGAAGAGCGAAGTCGCTACCTGAACCGCATCTCGGCGGCGAGCGGGCACGTCGCGGAACTGACCGAGGAGATGCTGTCCGTCACGGCGTCCAACAATGACGGCCGGCCGCTTCGCCAGGCTGTGGCCCTCGGCACGCTGATAGGCCAGCTGGGGCGCCAGCTCGCGGAAGAAGCCGATCCGCCGACGCTGACCGCCCAGTTGCCGGCCGAGCTGCCGCTCGTCAGCGCGGATCCGGTCTGGATCGTGACTATGCTTCGCATCCTCGTAGCGACCATGGCCGGTGGCGTCGGCGACGGCCACGCCGTCCGACTGGATGCGCGAACGACGGGCGAATGGGTGATCGTCAGCGCGCGCGCGGGCGAAGAGTCGGAGCGCAACGAGCGAGACACGCGGACGGCGATCAGCACCTCGATCGTTCCTCCGCCGCACGCGTCCCGGCTCGGTGACGTGAGCATCCGGCCCGGCCTGGACTTCTGCCGGCAACTCGTCGAGGCGCACGGCGGCCGTGTATGGCTCGACGAATCGGCGCTGGGCGTGCGCGTTTCTTTCTGCCTGCGGCGGTACTGGCCGGCCGAGAAGCCCGAGGAGAAGACGAGGACGAGGGGCCTGGCCGCGGCATTCGAGCCGTAGACGGCGAACTCGAGTGCAGGCGGCCGCCGAGGGCGGCCGGCCCAGGGCGGGGGCTGAGGCGGCGGCCGGAATTCGACTGCCCCGGCGCTACCGGCCGTCGGCGCCCTGGGGCGGGAACGCGCCGATCAACTCCAGGCGAGCGAGGATCGAGTCGCCCAGTAGCGGTCTGGCGGTTCGACCAGTGTGGCCAGGTCGTCCAGGTCGGCCGGTGAGAGTGTGATTTCGGCCGCGGCGAGATTGCTGGCAAGTTGTGCCGTGGTGACCGCGCCGGACAGCACCATGTCGGCCCACGGCTGGGCGAGGACCGCGGCTATCGCGATTGCGTCCACGGTGAAACCGACGCGCCCCGCGACCTCGTCGAGCGGGTAGGACCCGCCCTGTGATGGCGAAATCGCCGCCAGGCGGCCGTTGGCCAGGGCTTCCTTGACGATGATTCCCCAGCCAGCCTCGCTCGCGTCGGCCAGAGCGGTTCCAACTGAGGTCTCGAGCAGGTTCCAGGTGGCCTGCACGGTACCGAATGGGGAACGCCCGTCGAGGCGGACATCGAGGGCCCGCCGCACCACATCGGCCTGATGCGGCCCGCTGACCGTCAGCCCGATGGTTAGGCCTGCGTCCCGAAGCCGCATCAGTTCACCCAGGACGCGCTGGTCGGCGAGCACTCCACTCTCCAGCGTCGCGGAGTGGATCTGGTATAGGTTCAGCCGGTCGCCGAGGAGCGCGCGGCTTTCGGACAGCTGCCGCTTCAGGTTTTCGAGGGAGTGGTCCTTGATCTCGTTCACTTCGGCGCCGACCCGCCAGTCGGCCGTGTAGCGGTAGCCCCACTTGGAGCCCACGGTCATGATGCCCGGCGGGAACGCGCGTCGATCCAACCACAGAGCCAGGAACTCCTCGGCGCGGCCGTACGAGCGCGCCGCGTCGACGTACCGGACTCCGTCGGCGAACGCGGCCTCGAGAAGGTCCTGGGCCCGACGGTTCATGGCGTCGACTCTGCGGTCGGAGCCGAGGTCGCGGTCTCGGCCCAGGGTTATGTAGCCCGGCCGCCCGATCGCCGCCAGCCCAAGCCCAATCTGGCTGACCGCCAGACCCGTGCTGCCCAGACTTCGCATCTGCACCGCTGGAGCGTAGCGCGGCGAACGTCGCAAAGCGAGCAAAACGAACGCCATGGCTCAACGAGCTCCCCGGGCGCCCGTTCTGGCAGGGGCAGCGAACTGTGGCGAGGCTCGGCCACGACCCAATGCCGTGAAGCGCTCCTCGGCGCACTTGCGGGCGGCGAGTCGAATCTCAGCCCGTCGTGGCCCGGCCGTGTTCGGCCACGAGTCGGACGACGACCTCGATTACGCCCGGCAGGGCCAGCTCGACCACGGCCGACAGCTGCTCTCCGAGCTCGAGATCGGCTGCGCCGACGCTGACGACGTATAGAGGCGGCGCCGCCCCCCAGAGCTCGCGCGCCAGGGCGGCGAGAGAAGCCGGGTCGATGTGGTGCGACCAGGTCGATCCCGAATTCGTCCGGCGGGGCGTTCGGACCCGGCCCCGCCAGCTCGACCACTCCGATCGAGCCCGGTTCGGGACCGTCCGCGGCGTCGATCAACACCACGAGCGAGGCGTTGCTGACGTCGACGGCGAGTTCCGGCGTGAGCTGGTGCTGCCACAGGACGCTGGCTCCGAGCAACCGCGGGTCCTCGGCCAGGCGAGTGGCCGCGTGCCAGCCCAGACCGTCGTCGCCGCGGAGTGGATTCCCGTAGCCGACGATGAGCGTCCCGGCCGCGCCGGGGAGTGGCGCCACGGCTGGTTGGCCAGCCCCGGCGTCGGCGGTCACCGCGCCAGTTCGTCCAGGACCGCTCCGTCGGGCCCGACCAGCTGAATGCGCAGCGCCATCTGGCCGAGGGCGTGCGTTGAGCAGCTGAGGCAAGGGTCGTAGCAGCGGATGACGGCCTCCACGCGGTTGAGCATAGGCTCGTCCAGCGTGTCGATCTTGACGTGGTTGCGAGCGACCTGGAGAACGGCCCGGTTCATGGCCATGTTGTTGTTGCCCGTGGCGATGACCAGGTTGGCCCACTGCACTATGCCGTCGTCATCCACCTTGTAGTGGTGCATCAGCGTGCCGCGGGGCGCCTCGGACACGCCGATGCCTTCGTTGCGGTTCACGTCGGCCCGGGACCGGATGTGCTTCGAGAGGATGTCCGGGCCCTTCAGGAGCGCCTCGATCTTCTCGATCGAGTAGAGCGTGTCGATCAGACGGGCGTAGTGGTAATGGAAGGACGAACCGGCCACTCGCCCGACTCGCCAGCGGAACTTCTCGAGTTCCTCGTCGGCTCGGGGAGTGCCCATGTGCTCGGCCACGTTCACTCTGGCCAGCGGTCCGACGCGGTATATGCCGTCCGGATAGCCCATCGACTTCCAGTAAGTCGACTTCAAGTACGACCAGGGCTCCACTGCCTCGCCGATGAGGTCGTTGAATGAGTGCGGGTCGGCCCGATCCGCCAGGGGCTTGCCATCCGCGTCGATGACCCGCAGCCAGCCGTCGTAGTGGTCGACGTTGCCCTCGCGGTCCACCAGGCCCATGAAGGCCGTTCGGAAGTTGCCGAAAGTCGCGGCCTCTTCTTCCCAGCGCACCATGTCGGTCTTGTACCAGGCGATGGCCCGCTCCACGGCCGCGGTCGCTTCCGGAACGCCGGCCAGGATCCGGTCGCGGACTTCCGCGGTGAGCGGCTCGGAGACGCCGCCCGGCACGATCCACGTGGGGTGGATCCGCTTGCCGCCCATCCACTCGATGATCTGCTGGCCCCACTTGCGCAGGGCGATTCCGTCGCGAGCCAGCTGCGGGTTCTGTCGCGCCAGTCCGATGATGTTCCGGTCGGCCGGGTCGGCGTCGAAGCCGAACAGCAGGTCGGGGGCCGAGAGGTGGAAGAACGACAGGGCGTTCGACTGGACGATCTGGCCCAGGTTGATGATCCGGCGCAGGTCGGCGCCCGTCGGCGGCGGCTCCACGGCCAGGATGTCGTCGACGGCCTTGGACGACGCGATCAGGTGGCTGACGGGGCAGATGCCACAGATGCGCGACATGATGGCCGGCATCTCGTGCACCGGCCGGCCCTGAGTGATGCGCTCGAAGCCACGGAACTGGGTGACGTGGAAGTGGGCGTCCACGACCTCGCCGCGTTCGTCGAGCTGGATGGTGATCTTGGAGTGGCCTTCGATCCGGGTGATCGGATCGATCACGATTTCGCGGTTCATGGGGCTCCCGTCAGCGACCGAACCGAGCCCCGGCCACGTCGGGGACGCGTCCGGCCAGCAGGTCATCGAGCAAGCAGTAGATGAGGTCGGCTGACGGCGGGCAGCCGGGTAGGAAGATGTCCACCGGAACGACGCTGTGGACCGGCCGCGCGGTCGGCAACAGCCTGGGGAGCATCTGCGTGGGGATCGACGGATTCGAGCGTGACGTTTTCGATGTACGAACGATCGAGCAGCGGCTGGACCCCGATCGGGTTGCGCATGCCCGGCACGTTGCAGGTCACGGCGCAGTCGCCGAAGGCGATGATGGTCTTGGTCTTCTCGCGAACCATCTTGATCTTGTGGAGGTCTTCCTCGCTCGAGACGGCGCCTTCGACCAGGCAAACGTCGACGTCGTCCGGATAGACCTTGAAGTCCACCAGAGGGCTGTAGACGAGATCCGCTCTGGCGAAGATGTCGAGCAGCCGCTCGTCCAGGTCGATGAGCGACATGTGGCAGCCGGAGCAGCCGTCGAGCCATACCGTGGCGATACGCGGTTTGGTCACAGCCCACGCTCCTCTTGAACGACCTTGAGCCACGGCAGGAACGGTCGCTGTCTCTTGCTGCCGGATGCGACGGCGCGGCCCTTCTCGAAGAGTGCGCCCGTCGGGCAGACCTGGACGCACTTCCCGCAACTCGTGCAGGTGGGCGACTCGCCCCAGGGAATGCCCATGTCCGTTTGGACTCGCGTTTCGAGGCCGCGGTGCATGACGTCCCACGTGTGGGCGCCTTCGATCTCGTCGCAGACCCGGACGCAGCGCAGGCACAGGATGCAGCGGTTGTGGTCTATGGCGAACAGCCGGTGGCTGGCGTCGATGTCGACCTTGGGGTAGATGCGTGGCAGATCGAAGTGGGTCAGCTCCAGGTCCGCGGCCAGGTCCTGGAGCTCGCAATGGTTGTTGGCTACGCACACCGCGCAAACGTGGTTGCGCTCGACGAAGAGCATTTCGGTCACGGTGCGGCGGTACTCGAGCAGCCGGTCCGAATGGGCGACGACGTCCATACCCTCGGCGATCTGCGTCATGCAGGCGGCGACGAGCTTCGGCGAACCGCCGATCTCGACCATGCACAGCCTGCATGCGCCGCGGTCGTGGATGCCTTCGAGATGGCAGAGGCCGGGGATGTCGATCCCGTTCTCTTCGGCCACCTCCATGACGGTTTGGCCTTCCGAACCGGCGACGTCTTTGCCGTCGATCCGGAAGGTGAAGACGGCTGTCATGCCATCACCTCCGGCGAGATCGTGCAGACGCCGGCAGGACAGACCCTGTCCTTGATGTGCGAGATGTACTCGTCACGGAAGTAGCGCAGCGTGCTGAAGATGGGGTTGGGAGCGCCCTGGCCGAGGCCGCAGAGCGAGGTCTTCTGGATGATTTCGGCCAGCCGTTCCAGCTGGGCCAGGTCGTCCATGGTGCCCTCGCCGCGTGAGATCAGATCCAGGATCATGTACAGCTGGGTGGTGCCGACGCGGCAGGGGACGCACTTGCCGCACGACTCGTCGCGGCAGAAGTCCATGAAGTACTTGGCCACGTCCACCATGCACGACGTGTCGTCCATGATGATCAGGCCGCCCGAGCCCATGAACGAGCCGAGTTCGATCAGCGATTCGTAGCTCACCGGCGTGTCGAGGAATTCGGCCGGGATGCAGCCACCCGACGGCCCACCGGTCTGGATGGCCTTGAACGGCCGGCCGTCGATGATGCCGCCGCCGATGTCGTAGACGATCTCGCGCAGAGTCGTGCCCATAGGCACTTCGATCAAGCCGGTGTTCACGATGCGGCCGGCCAGGGCGAAGACCTTGGTGCCCTTGCTCTTGCCGATGCCGATCTCGGAATACCAGTCGGCGCCCTTGCGCAGGATCGTCGGAACGTTGGCGTAGGACTCGACGTTGTTCAGCAGAGTCGGGCAGTCGAATAGCCCCGATACGGCCGGATACGGCGGCCGTGGGCGAGGAGTGCCGCGCCGGCCCTCGATCGAGGCGATGAGGGCGGTCTCTTCGCCGCAGACGAACGCGCCGGCCCCGAGCCGGATCTGGACGTCGAAGTTGAACGACGTGTCCAGGATTCCGGAGCCGAGATAGCCGGCCCGCTGGGCCAGCCGGATCGCCGTTCGGAGGCGAGACACCGCCAGCGGATACTCGGCCCGGCAGTAGATGTAGCCCTCCGTGGCGTGGACGGCGAAGGCCGCGATGGCCATTCCTTCCAGGACGCGGAAGGGGTCACTCTCCAGGACGCTGCGGTCCATGAACGCGCCCGGGTCGCCTTCGTCGGCGTTGCAGACGACGTACTTCTGAGTGCCCTGGGCCTTGGCCACGGTCGTCCACTTGAGACCGACCGGATAGCCGGCTCCGCCGCGTCCGCGCAGGCCGCTCTTCGTGATCTCGTCGCGAACCGCGGTGGAAGTCATATCGGACAGGACGCGTCCGAGGGCCACGTAGCCGCCGCGAGAGATGTAGTCCTCGAGGCTCTCCGGGTCGATACGGCCGAGGTTCTCGGTGGCGATCCGGAGCTGCTTCTCGAAGAAGGGGCCCTGAGGCTGGCGTGTGTCGGTGGGCGTGACCGTCTTGAGTGCGTTCAGGATGCCGCCGACGTTGTCCGGCGTGACGTGGTCGAATAGCTGGCCGGTCTCGGCGATCTCGACCAGCGGTCCGGCGGCGCACAGACCCAGGCAGCCGACTCGCTTGATCGTGACGTCGGTCAGGCCCGCCGCGGCGGCCTGCTCGCCGAGCCGCAGCGTAATGTCGTGGGCCTGAGCTGACATGCAACTCGCGGCCTCACACACGTACGCCGACGCGCGGGTCGGCCCGCCGTTTTCCTCGGTTGCGGCGCGGCGATGACCGTTGGGTCGCCCCGCGTCGGACATTTCGCTCACAGGGCCTCCAGTTGGGCGACCAGATCGCTCGCGTTCGCCTTGCCCTTGACTTCGCCGTCGACGATCACCGCCGGGGCCAGGCTGCACGCCCCGACGCAGCGGGCCGTCAGAAGGGAGATCTTGCCGTCCGCCGTGGTCTGCTTCGGCTTCACGTGCAATTCGCGGTCGAGACCGGCGAGGATGTCTTTCGAGCCGTTGATATAGCAGGCGGTGCCGGTGCACACGACGCAGGTGTGCTCGCCCTGGGGCTTGAGCACGAAGAAGGAATAGAACGTGGCGACGCCGTAGACGCGCGAGTGGGGCACCCCGAGCGTATCGCCGACGAACGTGAGGGCGTCGTCGTCGAGATAGCCGAAGGCCTCCTGGGCCGCGTGGAGGGCTTCGATCAGAGCCGCGGGCCGATCGCCCATGCGGCGCATTCGGGTCTCGACGATCTTCCAGCGCTTGTCGTCGGTTGGGGCGGGTGGCTTCGCGTGCAGGACGGGCATGCGCCTTCCTCGAGTGTGATGGCGGAACAGAAGACCCGGTCGAGGCCCAGAAGGCCTGGTGAGGTGACCGGGTAAATTCGAGTTGGTCTACTGAAGGATACGGACTCACCCCTGCTTCTTAGCGGGCTGCATTTCCCGACTCTGGGGGCCGTTCTCCCTTAGTCCATCCGTGCCTGCCGGACCCGCAATGGGCAGGCCGGCCGGCGGGCGCCCGGGCGACGGCTATCGAGGCTCACCAATTCGGCTGATTGACCGCACCTCGGGGGTCGCCGTATTATCAGACCGACGGTCGGTCTGTTATTGGTACTTGGATGGCACGCACGCTCAATCCAGTCGCACATTCGGTGCGTCGCGAGGCTTTTCTCGACGCTGCCCAACGGCTGATCCAGTCGAAGGGTTACGAAGAGATGAGCGTCCAGGACGTGCTCGACGAACTGGACGCGTCGAAGGGCGCCTTCTATCACTACTTTGGTTCGAAGGAGGCGCTTCTCGCGGCCGTGGTGGACCGGATCGTTGAAGCGGCCACCGGGGCGATGACGCCGATCGCTCTGGACCCAGGCCTGCCGGCATTCGAGAAGCTCGAACGGCTGTTCTCGACACTGGCGCAGTGGAAGGGCGAACGCACGGAGTTGATGCTCGAGCTGGCACGCGTCTGGATATCCGACGCCAATGCTGTCGTTCGAGATCAGCTCAGGGTCGGGACTCAAGCGCGGCTGGTGCCGCTGCTGGCGACGATCGTCAGGCAGGGCAAAGCCGACGGCACCTTCGACGTCACTTCGCCCGACCACACGGCGGGCGTGTTGGTCTCGCTCCTGCTCGGCGCCAACGAGGCGGCCAGCAGGCTCTACGTATCTCGTCAGGCGGACGAGGTCTCATTCGAGGAAGTCGAATCCACGCTGGCCGCCTATGCCGAGGCCTTCGAGCGGATCCTCGGCCTCCGACCCGGATCGTGGCCGCTGTTCGACCGCCCAACCCTGCTTACCTGGTTCGGCTGACGCCGAGGCAACGCACAAGGAGCATCAATGGTCGCCATCATCAAGACCGAGAAGCTGACGAAGTCGTACGGATCCCATCGCGGGATCGTCGACGTCGACCTCGAGGTCCAGCAGGGTGAGGTCTTCGGCTTTCTCGGTCCTAATGGCGCCGGCAAAACGACGACTATCCGCGTCCTCCTCGACCTGATCCGGCCGACCGGCGGGAAGGCGTTCGTCTTCGGCATCGACACGACCGTCGATCCGGTCGCCATCCACCGGCGCATCGGCTATCTGCCGGGCGAATTCACGCTCTACGACAAGCTCACCGGCGGCGAGACGCTCGAGTACTTCGCCAACCTGCGGGGCGGGGTCGATCGCGCTTACCAGGCCTCGCTTATCTCCCGCTTCGACCTGGACCCGTCGCGCAAGTTCAAGGAATACTCCAAGGGCAACAAGCAGAAGGTGGGCCTGATCGCGGCGCTCCAGCACAGGCCCGAACTGCTCGTGCTCGACGAGCCGACGTCCGGTCTGGACCCGCTCGTCCAGCAAACCTTCTTCGCGGTGTTGCGCGAGGCCGTGGCCGACTCACGCACGGTCTTCCTCTCGAGCCACGTCCTCTCCGAGGCCGAGAAAGCCTGCGACCGGGTAGCGATCATCCGCGACGGTCGAATCGTCATGGTCGATCGGGTGGACGCGTTGCGGGACCTCGCCGCGCATCAGGTGGAGTTGCGGTTCACCGGCCCCGTTCCCGCGGCCGAGTTCGAGAAGATTGCCGGTGTCAGCGGCGTCGTCGCCGAGGACCACGTGCTGCGGATGCACGTGACCGGGCCGATCGCGCCCGTGGTCAAGGCCGCGGCCCGGTTCGAACTGGCGGACTTCGTCAGCCGCGAGCCGAGCCTCGAAGAGACGTTCCTGGCCCAGTACGGCCAGGCGCCGGCCGCGCCGGCCGTGGAGGCCGGCAACCATGGCAACTGAAGCAGGTCCAGCGCCCCTCGCGGCGCCCTACCACATCTCGCTGCGGAGCCGCGTCTACGGCCTCGGCAGCATCTACGCCAAGACGATGCGCGACTCTCGACTGGCGTTCATCGTCGCCGCCGGGTTGATGGCGGGGATGCTCCTGGCCGTCAGCGCGGCGATCACGAAGGCCTATCCGACCGCGGAATCACGGGTCGAGCTGTCCAGCCTGGCCACCAGCGTCAGCGGCGTGGCGTCGGGGATCGCCGGCAAGCCCGTCAACCTCGGGAGCATGGGTGGCTACGTCCAGTGGAAGTACGGCCCGATCCTCCTGTGGATCGCGGCCATCTGGTCGATGCTGGCGCTGTCGAGCACGCTGGCGAGCGAGGCCCATGGCGGCAGCCTCGAGTTCGTGGCGTCGACGCCGTTCGGTAAGCGCCGCATTGCCCTGGAGAAGCTCGGGGCGCATCTGACGACGATGACGCTGAGCGTGGTCATCCTCGGGTTCGCGGGATGGCTTGCCGGTGCAGCGTTCGCCACCCTGCCCCAGGACGCGCTTCCGGTGCAGGCGGCCGCCGGATACGCGCTCTGGGTCGGGTTCATGGCGCTCTTCTTCGGCGGGCTGGCGTTTGCCATGGCCCAGTTCTTCGGCCGGGCGGTCGGGGCCGGCGTCGCCGGTTTCGCGCTGGTCGCAGGCTATCTCTTCCAGGGGTACGCCGCGACCGTGCCTGCATTCACGCCGTTCGCGCTTCTCACGCCGTGGTCCTGGACCGCGGACCACCTGCCGCTCGCCGGGCAGTACAACTGGCCCTCGCTGATCCCCACGGCTCTGGCTGCCGCCGCGCTGCTCGCCATCGGCGTGGAAGCGTTTGCCCGGCGAGACGTCGGTGCCCAGCACGCCGTTCGGACGCCGCGGCTGCCGAGTCCGCTGCGTGGACTTCACGGTCCGATCGGCCGCTCCGTCGGTGAGCGCCTGTCGATGACCCTGGCCTGGAGCCTGGGCTTGGGCATCTTCACGATCGCGATGGCGGCGATCAGCAAGTCGCTCGCCGACGACGTCGCCAAGTCTCCGGATCTGGTCAAGACGTTCGGCCAGATCTTCCCCAGCTTCGCCATCACGACCGCCGGCGGCTTCCTGCAACTGATGATCCAGCTCGAGTACATCGTCGTCGGTTTCGCGGCCGCCACGCTGGTCGCCGGTTGGGCCTCCGACGAGACCTCGGGACGTCTCGAGATGCTGCTGTCGACGCCGCTCGCTCGTCCGCGCTGGGCGATTCTCAGCGGTCTAGGGGTGTACGTGGCGATCGTCGTGATGACGGCGCTCATGGCGATCTGCGTCGGCATCGGCGCCGCGTCGGCCGGAAGCGATGCCCTGACGCCGATGGCCGGCACGATCGCGCTCGGACTCTACGCAGTGGCGCTGGCCGGGGTCGGGTTCGCAGTCGGCGGGTGGAGGAGTTCACTCGCCGCCGAGATCGTGGCCCTGGTGGTCGTGGCAACCTACCTGATCGACCTGCTGTCGCCTGCCCTCAGCCTGCCGGACTGGTTCCACCAGCTCGCCCTGACCTCTCACCTCGGCCAGCCGATGGTCGGCGTGTGGGATCCGGCCGGTATCGTCGCCTGCGCGGTCCTGGCCGTGGGCGGGCTGGCGCTGGCCGGATTTGGCATCAGCCGGCGGGACGTGGCCCGCTGAGGCCCGGTTACTGCTGGTAATCCTCGACGACCGGGGCGGGGCGAGGCTTCGCCTCGGTCGGGTCGAGGCCGGCGTCCCGCCGGGCCCGGCGCTGGTGCAGGAGGTCGTAGCAGCGGTCCAGTTCGACCTTGATCACCAGCAGACGGGCCAGTTCCTCGTCGGTCAGACCGTGCCCGTCGCCGGCGTGCTCGTAGAGTCTCTCCTCTTCTTTGGAGAGTGAGTTCGCTCGCTCGAAGATGTCCGGATCGGTCATGGCAGCCTCCGCATCTACGCTACAACCGGTGCGCAACTCAGGTCGATCGAGCAGTGGCGGGGCCGCCCTTGCGCCATCCCGCGGAACCCGCCGCGGATGCGCCGCCTCCTGGCGCTGCGGACCCGCGCAGCGAGCGCCGGCGGCCGGCTTTCCGGAGGCTACGGCGTCGAGCCGGTCCAGCTGCCGCGTCCGGTGACGAGGTCGTAGCCCCTCTTCGCGGGCGCCCCATTGTTGCCCGACGTGATGTCTCGATAGGCGATGCCGGCGCCGTAGACGTAGCTCGCGTTGACGACAACCGCCGCATCGGCAGAGCGGGCAGCCCAGATTGGTGACGAGGCGCTCGTGCCACCGACGGTCCACCAGCCGGTCTGACGCGAGTACGGAGTGCTGTCGTAGACCGAGACGCCGGAGGCCGGATCTGCGTCGAGAGAGACGTCCGGCGTCGCGCGCTTGCCCGCGCAGCCGGACTGACGGTATTGGCCGAAGCTCAACTGGGCCGGGTTGGCGTTCTCGTAGAGACTGCAGCCGCCTCCGGAGAGGCTCCAACCGGTCTCGGTCGTGAAATGACCCGATGCGTCGAAATGGAGCGTGGTTCCGCCCACCGACGTCACGTACTTCGAGGCCGACGGGTACTCGGCCGTCGAACCCGAGTCGCCCGCGGCGGCGAAGATGCTCACGCCGGGCTTGTTGAAGTGGCCTTCGTAACTCGCCTCGCCTTTGAATTCGGGTCCGCCCCAGCTGTTGGAGACGTAGGCCGCGTTCGCCGTGGCGTAATCCTCGGCCGCCAGCAGGTTGGTGAAGGTGGGGCTCGACGCTTCCACCAGAAGGATTTGCGCGCCGGGCGCAATCGCGTGGGCCCACTCGATGTCCAGGCTTATCTCAAGCGCCCATCCCGAATCGCTGCGCGGGTACTTCGTGCCGCCGTTCTGGTTCACCTTGGTGAAGCAGCCGTTGGCCGTCGTACAGCCCGGCAGGCCGTACTTCGAGCTGAAGATGCCCAGGTCCCTGGCGGCCGAGGGGTCGTCGTAGGCGTCCACGATTGCGATGGTCGCGCCCGATCCCACTGACGAGCCGGTCGAGAAGCCGTAGGCGTCCTTGAGGGCGGCGGGCGACAGGCCGGTCGGCGCAGACGAGGCGTCCGGCCGGACATCGAGCGGATGGTCCGCGAAACGTTCGATGGGGGTGGCGGCCGCCGCAGCACCCGGCAGAGCCAGCCATGCTGCGAGGATGGCGGCAGAAAGGAGCGGCAGCAGGCGCTTCATGGTCTTGGGTCCTCGGATCGCCAGCTCATCTGGCCGGCGCCCGAACTCGCCGCGACGGAAGACGCTCGGGCAGACGCAGATGCCGGCGGGACGGCCGCCGCGCCAGCCGACCGTACTCGACCCGCCTGGCTGCGCTTAGCCGCGTGCTGGCTACCGAAACAGCTGTTGCGGCTGACACTCCGTCTCGCGGACCCGGCACGGAGGAACAGACGGGGCGGACATCCGCCCCGTCTGCCACTCGCCGGGGCCCGGTTCGGCCGAGCCGGCGACCCTTCCGGCGCTCGGCGCCTACCTCGGTGTCGTCCTCAGGAGGCCGAAGACCGCGCCCTGGGGATCGCTCACGACGGCAAAGCGGCCGCCGGGGAAGTCCATCGGCGCCAGCATCTCCGTCCCGCCGGCCTCGAGAGCCGTCTTGTACGAAGCGTCGACGTCGCCGACCTCGAAGTAGGCCAGCCAGTAGCTGGGCATCCCGGCGGGCGCCATCGGATTCATCTCCATGGCGCCGGCGATGCTCTCGCCGTTCCTCAGGAACTCGGTATACGGCGGCTGGCCCTCGCCCATCTCACTCTGCCTGGAGCCCCAGCCGAACACGGCCGTGTAGAACGGCAGTGCCCTGGCCAGGCCTCGAGCGCTCAGCTCCGCCCAGCCGAACGAGTTGGTCATGTCGGTACCGAAACCGGGCATGGCATTCGGCTGCCACGCCGCGATGTAGGCGCCGGCGGGATCCTGGAATACGGCCATCGTGCCCTGGTCGCCGACGGCCATCGGCGGCGCGATCACCTTGCCACCGGCAGCCTGCACCTTGCCGGCGAGCGCCTCGGCATTGTCGGTTCCGATGTAGATGGTCCAGGCGGTCGGAGCCTCGGGCATCATCTTGGGCCCGATTCCGGCGACGTCTTTGCCGCCCAGCCTGGCCAGGGCGTACCCGCCGTATTGCGGGTCGGGGTTGACTTCAACCTGCCAGCCGAACACCTTGCAGTAGAAAGCGCGCGACGCCTGCGGGTCCGAGCTCGCCAGATCCACCCAGGCCGGCTTGTTCAGTACAGCTGCGACGGCGTCCACCATGGGAGCCTCCTTAGGATGCTGGTTTCGCCACGGGCACGTGCCGCGCGGCCTCGTTCGCGGGACGGCATTCTGGCACCGATCGCGCTTCGGCCAAACCCCCTGTGCCGCCTGCCGCAAACGCTCGCTGCCCGTCGCGACGGAGTCGGAACCTGCCTGGCTTGCGGCCGCGTTTCTCCCATACTTGCCGGTAACAGCTGTTCTCGGAGGTCCAGGACATGATCGTCGGCGCTCACGTAATGCTCTTCACGACGGCCGTGGAGCCGACACGTCGGTTCCTCGCCGATGCCTTGAAGCTGCCATCGGTCGACGCGGGTGGAGGCTGGCTCATCTTCGCTCTGCCGCCCGCCGAAGTGGCCGTCCATCCCGACTCGGCGGACCGCCAGGAGCTCTACTTCATGTGCGACGACCTGGACGCGACGATGGTCGAACTTGCCGCGGCCGGAGCCATCTTCGAGCCCGTGCACCAGGAACGCTGGGGCCGCGTCACGGCCATGACCATCCCCGGCGGCGCACGTCTGTCTCTCTACCAGCCGTCGCACCCCAGGCCGACGTTCCCGGCCGATCGGATCGTCGGGTAGGCATGCCCTCGCCGGAATCTCCCGAGCCAGTCGGGGCGACATCCCGGCCGGTGGCGGGGCTCGCGGACGAGTCCGCGACCGTGACGCTCGCCGCCATTCGCGGCGCCGCCGTGGTGCTCCGCGGGGTGGTCGTCGCGACGCCTTTGCTGCCGTTTGGGCCCCCCGAGGAAGGCGACCGCCTGGGGCGGACCCGGGCGTGGCTCAAGCCGGAGTCTCTCCAGCCGATCGGCGCCTTCAAGCTGCGTGGCGCCTACTACAACATCGCCACCCTCTCGGCCGACCGGCGCGCGGCCGGCGTGGTTGCGCACTCGAGCGGCAACCACGCCCAGGGAGTGGCCCGCGCCGCGCGGCTGCTCGGCGTCCGTGCCGTAATTGTCATGCCCTCGAACGCGCCCCGCGTCAAGGTGGAGCGAGTGCAGGAGGACGGGGCTGAGATCGTATTCGTCGGGCCGTCGAGCGAAGAACGCGCCGAGCGCGCGGCCGAGCTGGCTCGGCGCGATGGCCTGTCGCTCGTGGCTCCCTATGACGATGCCGCCACGATAACCGGGCAGGGGACCATCGGGCTGGAGATCGTGGAGCAACTGGCGGCGATCGAGGCCGCCCCCGGCACCCGGCGGCCCGCGACCGTATCGGACCCTGCCGCCACGCCATCGGACGCCGCCGGAGCCCCGGGCTCCGCAGCGTCGGCGCCGTTTATCGTGCTCGTCCCGGTCGGTGGCGGTGGAATCGCCAGTGGCGTCGCAGTCGCGGTGAAGTCGGTGCGGCCGGATGCAGTCGTGATCGGCGTAGAGCCGGCCCTGGCCGCCGACGCTCGGGAATCGCTCGAGCGTGGTGAAATCGTGACGTGGCCCGCCGAGGCGGTCGGGCGGACGATCGCCGACGGCCAGCGAACCACACACATCGGCCGCATCCCGTTTGCCCTGCTACGCCGCCATCTCGACGGCATCGTGGCCGTCGAGGAGGACGAGATCGCTCGAGCGATGGTGCGCGCGTCGACGGAGGCACGACTCGTGCTGGAGCCGTCGGGCGCGACAACGCTCGCGGCCTGGCTGTTCCACGGCGACGAGTTACCCGCGATTGGCCGCGTGGTGGTCATCCTCAGCGGTGGCAACGTCGATCCCGCCAGGTACGAAGAACTGCTCGCGCGCGGAGTCGCGGCCGGCGGCTGATCCGGCGGTCCGGTCGGCCAGGCTGCATCCACACGCACGGCCGCGTCGGAGCCGTGGCCGGAGGACGAACGCTGATCAGGACCGGGCAGGCAGGTTCGGTCGCGCCGTTATCGGCAGGAAGACGCGGAAGGTGCTGCCGCCGCCCGGCTCGCTCGTGGCCATGATCGTGCCGTCATGGGCTCGCACGATCCCAAGGACCACCGGGAGCCCCAGGCCGCGGCCGAGGAACTTGGTCGAGAAGAACGGATCGAAGGCGTTCCGCAGCGTCTGCGAGTCCATCCCGGTGCCGGTGTCGGAAACCTCCAGGCAAGCGTACGGGCCTTCGCGCGGCGTCCAGCCGGGCGACAGGAACGGCGAAGGGGGGATGTCCCCGGGTTGCACTTCGCACGCGGAGATCCCGATCTCACCGACGCCCGACATCGCCTCCGCGGCGTTGACGGTGAGGTTCATCAGCACCTGTCGAATGTCCACGGCGCTGGCCTTTATCGAAAGAGGGCGATCCGGCAGCGCGGTTCGAATGCGGGCCTGCGCCGGCAGCGCCCGAGCCAGCCCGGCAGCGCGTCGCGACAGGCCCCGACCAGATCGAGCGTCTCGCGGACGTTCAGGCTCTGACCCAGATAGGAGAGCATCATCAGGCTCACTTTCGAAGCCTGACGCGTCGCCTCCTGGGCAAAGATGATCTCGGGTCGGGCATCCCGGCCCGAACCGAGCTCGTCCATCGCCAGTTCGAGCGAGCCCATCACGGCGGTCAGCTTGTTGTTGAAATGGTGGGCGATGGCCGCGGCCATCCGGCCCAGACTCTCCGACTTCTCCGCCTGGCGAAGCCTGGCTTCCAGTCGCCGGTGTTCTTCCTCGGCGCGGGAGCGCTCCAGGACGAGGCCGATCCGGTGGGTCATCGTCATCACCAGATCGGCGTCGGCGCGTGAGAACGGGAGGGGCTGGCAGCGGGCCAGGACCACGACGCCGAGCACCTCCCGGCTGCCCAGCACAGGCAACCAGACCGCAGTCTCGACCCGCAGCCGCTTCAGCTGAGGATCCATCATCGGGTCTTCGAGGGCGTCGGCCACCAACACCGGGGCCCGTTCGGCGATCGCGGTCGCGGGGTAGCTGTCCGGCCCTCCCGAGAAAGGCCGGCCGGTCAGGTCCTCCGGGAGGCCGATGATCCCGAGAGGCGAAAGGGTCTCCGGTCCGGATCGCTGCAGCAGCGCCACGACGTCCGCGGCGAACATCTCGGAAAGGGCCAGGATGGCACGATCGACGACCTGGGCGAGCGGCAGCGATTCGCCGAGGATCGCGAACAGCCGGTTCAGCCGGGTCGTGTCCCGAATGGCTGTGCGATATTCGTCCAGCGCGTCGCTTGCCACGTCGCCCCCATCTCGGACGGCCTCCATGCGCTTTGCGCCCCCGTCCGCCACGTTCACTCCATCGTCGCCCCGGCCCGCGTCACAGGGCCACGGCGGTCAACGTGGCGTTGTGCGTGCCAAGAACGCCGGCCGTCCGGGCGAATTCCGCGCAACAGTAGAACCCGAAAATCGGTATGTCGCCGGCCGCATCCTGGAGTAGCCGAGCTTCTTCGGGTGCGCGCTCGCCGAAGATCATGGCGCGCGCGGCACAGCTGAAGACCAGCAGCACGGCCGCATCCGGCCTGGCCTCGAGCGCCGTATCCGCGACGTCGTCCGAGACGCTGAGCAGGCCGTCGACCGATCCGTGCATGACGTGCACGGCGCTGCCGGCTGCCGGGACGCAACCCTGGATCTTGAGTGCGCCTTCAGGAGTCTTCGATCGAGCGACGCGGATGACGTGCGTCCCGTCCGGCTGCATCAACCCGAAGGGGTGCATGATCGACGTCCCCCAGAACGCCTCGGGCGTCAACTCCCCGGTCAGCTCCAGCTGATCCTCGTAGACAGCAGCCGCCGCCCTTCCGCCCAGCTCCGCGATTTCCGTTCCTTCCGCCCGGGTGACCAGGAGCGGCGCGCCGATCGGCTCCCAACCGTGCCGCGTGACGACGCGCAACGGCCGATCGCTGGCGATCCACAGCACGAGTGCGCCCTTGTTGAGAACGGCGCCGTCGTGGAACACGGACGACTTGACGAAGCGCTGCTCGTCTCCGGCGGCACCACCGACGATGGCGACCTGGGGGCCGGTTATTCGGTACACGCCCTGGACGAACTGCTGCAGGTCTCCCAGCAATGAGTCGGTGATCAGCAATGCCGCCGCGTAGGGGCTATCGCCGGCCCGCCCGCGACTCGTTCGCGCGAGGCTTTGCCCGGCCTGATCCAGGCTGGCCGCGTCGCCGCCGATCTCGCTTGCCGACGCCGCCGCGAAACGATACGGGCCCGCCGTCATGGCGAGCACTCCGACGCCGCCGCCGAACCCGAGATACTCCGCCCTGACGATCTCGCCCGAGCCGGTGGAGCCGACAAGGAGCGCGTCGCCGGTCACGGACCGGATGCCGGCAAGGAGCGCGGGCAGGTCGTACCGCGGGGTGGCGAAAACCATGATTAGCGCCGGTGGCTCCCCGGCGAGCGGCTGGACGGCCGCGGCGGCCGCGGCTTTGCCCGCTTCGAGGGCGTCCTTCAGCCCGCTCATGCCCGTGCCAACGCGGACTCGCTGAGTCGCGCCCTCGCTCATTCGACCGACCTACCCTCTCGTCGACATTCGGCTTTCACGGGCCTGAGACGCAGTATAGGGGCCATTCTCCGTGCGGAAAGGGGCCACGCCTCCCAGCAGTGGCCGCAGAAGGTCTGGTTCCGTTCTAGTCCGCCGTCAGGAGGCCGCGGGTCCGCAGAACCGGCGCCGACGCCTTCAATCGGGGCTGGAACCGGGGCCGGATTTGGGGCTCCTTATGGCGTTCGCGACGGCATGCAGCAGCATCTCGGAGGTGAACGGCTTGGCTATGAAGGCGAGGTCGGGTTCGGGGAAGCCGGCCGGGCCGGCACCCTTCTCGGCGTGGCCGGACATGAAACAAAATCCTGATCCCCGGCTTTATGAAGGCCAGCTTGGTCGCGAGTTCGCGGCCGCTCATGCCCGGCATGACCATGTCGGTCAGGACCAGCTGTACCCTTTCCCGACCCACGGCGGCGATCGCGGACATCCCATCCGGCATGCTCAAGACCCGGTAGCCGGCCGCCTCGAGCACCCGAGTCGCGAACCGGCGGACGCCTTGATCGTCTTCCACCACCAGAACCGTGCCGCCGCCCGCGCTGTGTGCGCCGGTCACTGCCCGCGGTCGCGCCGCTTCGGCAACGGCCGCGTCGGCCGTTCGAGGCACGAGCGGCAGCGAGACGGTGAACGTCGAGCCGCGCCCCAGTTCGCTTCGCGCGACGATCGTTCCGCCGGACTGGCGGACTATGCCGTACACCGTGGCCAGACCGAGCCCGGTGCCCTTACCCGGCTGCTTGGTCGTGAAGAACGGCTCGAAGATGTGATCGAGCGTAGCGGCATCCATGCCTGTGCCGGTGTCGGCCACCGTCAACGTCGCGGTCTGACCGGCGCTCGACGAGGACGGGGCCGCGGCCCCGCCAGTCCCGGCCCCGCCAGTCCCGGCCCCGCCAGTCTCAGCGGCCGCGCCAGTCTCGGCGGCCGCGCCCGCCGGGTCGCACGCGGCGGCGGTTCCGTTCGCCTCGTCGGCTCGTCCCGTCGGGCCGTCGTCCGCCACGGCGACCTCGATCGTCAGCCGGCCGCCATCCTGCATCGCGTCGCCGGCGTTCACCGCCAGATTGACGACCACTTGCTCGATCTGGCCCGGGTCGGCCATCACCGCGCCCGCGCCCATCGGCGTCCGAATGTCGAGGACGATGTCCTCGCCGATGAGCCTCCGGAGCATCGGTTCCAGGCGTCGGACGGCCGCTCCCAGATCGATGGCTTCAGCCTGTACGGGGGCCGGGCGCGCAAAGGCGAGCAACTGGCGGGTCAGATCGGCGGCGCGGTCCGCGGCCTGCTCTATCAACTCCAGATCTTCGCGCACGCCGGCGTCGGGCGGCAGGTCGGCCAGCGCCAGGCTGGCACTGCCGCGGATGGCGGTCAGCAAATTGTTGAAGTCGTGTGCGATCCCTCCGGCCAGACGGCCGATGCCCTCCATCTTCTGGGCCTGGCGAAGCTGCTCCTCGAGAGCGGCTCGCTCCATTTCCGCGCGCTTGCGTTCCGACACGTCTCGGGCCAGGCTCAGGACCACGGGGCGGCCGCCGAGTTCGATGAGCGTGGCGCTGATTTCCACCGGGAACGTCGTTCCGTCGCGACGGACGTGAACGGTCTCGAAGAACGCCGAGCCTTCTCTCACCAGTTGGTCGGTTGAGGCCGGGAAGACCGCCGATTCCGGGGCATCCAGGTCGGCCGGCGTCATCGCCAGCATCTCCTCTCGACTGTAGCCGAGCCGCTCGTGAGCGGTGCGGTTGATTTCGAGGAACCTGCCGGAGATCTCGCGGATGAATATGGCGTCATTGGCGAAGTCGAAGAGGTTCCGGAAGCGGTCTTCGGACTGCCTCAGCGCGACCTCCGCCCGACGTTGTTCGGTGACGTCCTTGCCGAAGACCGAGATACCGAACACCGAGCCGTCGCGGTGCAGCGGATTGAGGCTCAGCTGCAAGACTCGGGTTCCCGAGAAGGCGGTGTAGTCGGTCGTGAACGGCCCATGGCTCAGGACTCGCTCGTACATTTCGCGCCATGCACTGATGTAGTCGCCGGAGGGAAAGAGATCCTCCAGGTGGTCGCCCAGCTTGACTTCGATCCCCCGCTCACTTCGGTAGTAGTCTCGGAAGCCGTTGTTGAAGGCCAGGAGGCCGAAGTCCTTGGGATCCACTGACCAGATGAGATCTGTCGTGCTGTCGACCACGGCTCGAAGCTGTTCCTGCGACTCGGCCCTCTCCTGTTCGGCCTGGCGTTGGTCGCTGAGGTCGGTCAGGAGGC
This sequence comes from uncultured Chloroflexia bacterium, assembly GCA_963835845.1. GTDB lineage: Bacteria > Chloroflexota > Limnocylindria > Limnocylindrales > CSP1-4 > Fen-1039. Next base: position 166,852 of record CAWIGT010000004.1, read on the forward strand.
CCAGTGTGGCCGGTCCGTCGGACAGGTCGATACGGACGACGGCCGCATGGAGCGGGAACCTGGTCCCGTCGGCCCTCAGGCCCAGCGTCTCGTACTCGACGGGTGCGGAATCCGTCCTCGTCCCGTCTCCGGATGAATGCGCCGACGTCGGCCCGGCACTCGGGCGCGATCTGGTCGAGCAGCGACCTGCCGGCGATCTCTTCGTTCGGTCGGAGCCCGAACATCCGGCGGTAGCGCTCGTTGACCTCGACCGTCAGACCCAGGCGGCTCACGCCGATTGCCACGGGCATATGCTCGACGATCGCCCGGTAGCGCGCCTCCGACTGCCGCAACGCCGCCTCGGCCCGCTTTCGTTCCGTGACATCGCGCACGACGCTCAGGATGACGTCGCGGCCACCAAGCTCGGTCAGAGTCGCGTTTACTTCGACTGGCGTGACCTTTCCGTCGCGCCGCAACTGCCCGGATTCAAACGAGGCCGAGCCATTCTTGAGGATGTCCTCGGTCCGCGCGGCAAGAAGTGGCGTGAACTCCGGCGTGTCGATGTCGGCGACGGACATCGTCAGCAATTCGTCGCGGCTGTAGCCCATGCGTTCGCAGGCGACGCGATTGGCCTCCAGGAGTCTGCCGTCCAGGTCGCGAATGAATATCGAGTCGTTGGCGAAGTCGAAGACTCTACGGAAGCGCTCTTCGGACTGGCGGAGGGCCTGCTCCGACTGGCGCTCGCGGGTGACGTCCCGCTTGACGGCGACGTAGTTGACGAGCTGCCCGGTTGAGTCGAACACGGGCGATATGGCCGCGTCTTCCTCGAACAACCGGCCATTCTTGGTGCGGTTCATGAACGTTCCGCGCCAGGTTTCGCCGCGGGTGAGAATGCCCCACATGGCCGCGTAGAAGGCCGGATTCTGGATGCCGCTCTGGAGAAGCCGCGGGTTCCTGCCGATCACCTCGGCCCTCGAGTAGCCGGTCAATCGCTCGAACGCCGGGTTCACGTATTGGATTGCCGCGGCGGCGTCCGTGATGACGATCAATTCGCTCGACTGATCGATTGCGGTCGACAGGCGGGCTCGCTCCGCTTCCACTCGATTGATGTCGGTCACGTCTTCGGCGGCGACCAGAAGACGCAGCGACTCCCCGTCTCGACCGGCCAGAGGAGCGGTCGAGATTCGCAGGTCCATGGCCTGACCGTCGCGACGCACGTGCCTGATGAGCTCGCCTCGAAGCTGCTCCACCTCGCCGTGCGCAAGCCGCCGAATGCCGTCTATTTGCGGCTGGCCGCCGGGAGCCGGGCGGCCTATGGCCTCGGCGGGCGTTCGACCGAAGATCGCCTCGGCGGCCGGGTTCCAGGACCTGACGATCCCGTCGAGGTCGAGCGACAGCAGGGCCAGCGGGGCGCTGCCGACCACGGCGTCCAGGTGGGCTCGGCTTTGCCGCGATCTCTCCTCGGCGGTTTCAAGCGGCGTCAGGTCCGTGACGAACACCACGACGGACGGGTCTCCGTCGAGCTCGAGCTGGACACGCTCGACCAGCATCGGAAAGCTCGACCCATCGGCTCGGCGGCCGGTCGCCTGAAGGATTCGCGCGCGTTCGCCGACGCGGCTGACGGAGGATCGCATGGCCTCGACCGCGTCGACATCCCGCGGATCGACTAAAGAGAGGAGACCCGCCTCCTCCAGCGCCGCCTGATCCTTGAGTCGGAACATCTCCAGGAATGAGCCGTTGGTCTCGATGCGATCGGTCTGGAGCACCAGGATGGCGACCGGAGCCAGTTCGAAGAGTCCCCGCCGGCGGTTCTCGCTGCTCGTCAGGTGTTGCTCCATCTCGCGGCGACGGTGTTCGTGATCGAGGACGACGAGCATCGTCGAAGCCGTCGCGGCCAGCCGGCCCAGTGACGCCATGGCCTGGGGGTCGAAATAGCCCGGCAGGTCCGAGGAGCACTGCAACGTGCCCACAACCATGTGGCCAATGCGGATCGGGAACGACGCGGAACTGCGGATGCCGTGCTTGCGGGCCGCGGCCCTGGCAGGCAAATCCTCGGGCTCGGAGGCGAGATCGACGATGGCCTGGGCCTGCCCCGTACGAAGGGCCCGGCTGATGATGCCCCCCACCGGGGTCACGCCGTTCGAAGCGAATCCTGATTCATCGAGGTAGCCCGCCAGAGTGCCTGCCGCGCCCTGCACTCGCAGGCCCTGGATTCCGGGCTCGGTCAGGCCAACCCATGCCAGCGGCAAGCCCAGGTGCCGGACGATGACCTGGCACAGGCCGACGTAGACCTCCGCCTCGGTTGTCGCCTTGAGGATGATTTCGTCGGACTCGACGAGTGCGGCCGCGAGGGCGGCGAGGCGCGACGAAGCTGCATCCGGGCTCTCAGTCCCGATGTCGGTCCGTTTGGCCTCGTCCATGAGCCGCTGCAGATCCCCGCGCGTCCTGGTTGTTAGGCACGGCTGGGCCGGTTGGTGCCGTGCTCGGTTTGTGGCCGCGCGATGCCCGGAGCGTGCAGGGCGGTCGGTAAGGCCCGGCTAGTCTACGGGCCGGGGTTCCGGCCGCGGAACTACCCGAGCGGGCCCCTCGATTGCCGTGGCGGTACTACGTGCCGACGCGCAATCCTAGGGATGGCCGGCCCGCGCGGCCGGCGCCGGGATGGTCAGAACCTGGCCTGTCCGCTCGCCGCGACCCATGCCGTATGGGCCGCCCCACTCCGTGGCGATCATGAACAGCGTCCGCCCGTCCGGTCCGCCGAGCGCACAGGCGAAGCAGCCCCGATCCAGTTGGATCGTCTGGAGCACTTTGCCGCCCTCGGCCACGCGGACGCAGCGCTTGTGGGGCACGTCGCCGTACCAGATGGCTTCGTCAGCGTCGATGCAGATCCCGTCGGGGGCCCCGTCGCCGACGTCGGCCCAGACGCGACGGTTGGAGAGAGTGCCGTCGGCGGAGATATCGAAGGCGGTGAGGCAGTGCCCGTAGGACTCGGCCACCACCAGAGTCGACTCATCCGGCGTGATGGCCATGCCGTTCGGGAAAGCCAGATCTCCCGCCACTTCGCGAGCCGAGCCGTCAGGCTTGACCAGAGCCACGATCCCGGGCGCGAAGTCTCCGCCCGGAAACTCGAAGCCGATGTTGTTTACGTACGCGTTCCCGCGACCGTCGACCACGATGTCGTTCCAGGGGTGCTCGGAGATGCCGGCCAGGTTCGCGTGGGTGGCGAGCGAGCCATTCGACTCTCGCCGCAGAAGAGCGCGGTCGCGCGCCGAGACGGCCAGGAGCCGGCCGTCGGGCAGGAAGTCGATGCAGAAAGGGAACGAGTGCACGCGGGCCACGACTTCGCTCCGCCCGTCCAGGTCGACCGCGATGACCTCCTCGGCCGCCCAGTCCGAAAGCCACAGCCGACCGTCGTGCCAGCGCGGCGACTCGCCGAAGGCGATGCCGCTCATGAGAGTCCGCAATCCAGCCACGGGAAGTCCCTCCTGAGCTGGCCCTGGCGCCGCGGCGGGCGGGCGTCGCTGCCGCTGGCCCTCGAGCGCAGTCAACCGCCCGATTGTTCGTGGGCGTCTTTTCCCGGATCCCATCCCTGGTTTGAGAAGGTGGGGATGAACCGGTAGCCCTTGCCGGGGACCGTGGCGATGAAGCGGGGATGCCGGTAGCCGTTCTGCAATTTGATGCGCAGGCTCCGTATATGGCGGTCCACGACGTTGCTCTCGGCAACGAAGTCGGTACCCCAGATGGCGTCGAGGACTTCCTCTCTTGTAACGACTCGACCGCTGCGGCTGGCCAGGAGATACAGGAGGCTTTGCTCGATGCCGCTCAGATGCACGACGGAAGTCCCGGCGCGCACCTGGCGGTTGAGGATGTCCACCTCGATTTCGCCCAGCGTGATCGTCGGGACGATCGGCCGGTCGGTTCCGGTCGCACGTCGGGTGATCACGATCGATCTGGCCAGCAATTCCTCGGGCGAGAAGGGCACCGTCAGGATGTCGTCGACGCCCAGATCAAAGGCCCGGAGCTTGGTCTGGAGATCGCCGCGCCGCGTCAGCCCCAGGACCGGCGTAACGCTCCGTCTCAAGGTATTGGAAACCCCGAGACGCCCGAGCAGCGCGGTGCTGTCGTCGTGATCCATGTCGATCACGGTCATGTGCGGTTGCCACTCGGCGAGGATCTGTTCTGCCTCGGCCAGATTGTGGGCGGCACGGACGACGAACAGGCCGTGATTCAGAGTCAGCTCGATCAGGTCCACCACGAGCTGGCGATCATGCAGGATGAGGGCCCGGTGTGCTTCGAGATGTGAAGCGCCCTCGCGGCTGTCTGGCACAGGTTGCCTCGCGGTGCCCGAACCTGACTCGGGTAGGTCGCGATTCTATCCGTTTCGAGGCACGACGGCGCCAGGAGCTTGCCCCGTGACCCCGATGCAGGAGCACTCGCCCCAGACGGCAGCCCGCCGCGTCCAGCGTGGAGCGCGGGGACGGCCGGAATACTCAACGGCCCGGGTTCTCGACCTAGAAGATGAACGCCAGGAAGCCGAAGAACAGGCCCAGGTCGGTCCAATCGATCTTGCCGAGTGACACGACGCCGGCGGTGGTCAGTACGGCGATCGCGAAACAGACGCAGGCCACCAGGATGAGTAGCGACTTATTGCTGCCGAACAAGCTGTTGCGTGCCATGTCAGTCTCCCGGCTGAGTTAGGGCTGCCAAGTTGAGGGCACCGTGCGCGAATTCGGCGGCCGGTTTCTCGGTGCTCCGGCACTTCTCGCACAACGGGCGCATGTCGGTCCCCGCTCGAATGTCGTCATCGCCGATAAGGGAGCCGTCTGCGCAGTCCGGGCGGTTGTGGTACCTGGGGTCGGCGCTCTTCACCGCGGAGTGATACGCCTCCCAATCCTTTCGCGCGTCCAGCCCGTGCCGGATCAGTTCGTCCATTTCCTTCTCCTCGCCGGCCCACGCCGCCGTCGCCAGAGGCGGCCTCCACGCAGGGCAGCCTGTCCAGTAGGCGCCGCTTCACGGTTCAACCGTTCACAAGCGTGCGGTAGCGACGCTGCCTCGTCATGACGTCTCGTCATTCGGGATACATCGGTAAGCGACCCCTCGGGAGGGAGACCGAGGGGTCGCTGTGGTGCTAGCTCGATTCGGTTCCGGCCGGGTACGGGGCAGAGGTCAGCTACGGGGAGGGCGTCACGCCGCCCATCCCGGCGGTCACGGCGGCGGCCGCCCCGCGAGCTCGTTCGACAAGTTCCTGCATTCGTCCCGGGGCAATCCGCGTGCCGGGGCCCCGCAATTCAATGGCAGCCACGACGGCCGCTCGGTGATTGAAGACGGGCACGGCTACGGCGTTAACGAGTGGCTCGTGCTCGCCGAACGACGTTGCGAAGCCGCGCTGGCGGACGCGCGCCAGCGCCTCGAGTAGCTGGTCTACACCAACGATGGTGTGGAACGTGTAGCGCGTGAGCCCGCCCGTCGAAAGTCGAATGACCTCGCGCTCGGGCTGGCCGGCGAGCAGGACCTTTCCGGCTGCCGTCGCGTGAAGCGGCGAGTAGCGACCTGTCGTATCACGCCCCGCGCCCCGATCCGCCGAGCAGGCGGTGGTGACGGCGCTGTCTCCCTGCAGGATCTCGAGAGTCGCGGCCTCTTCGACGGCCAGCGCCAGCGAACGAAGCTGGGGTCTGGCGATCTGCCGAATGTCGAGCGATCGCTCAGCGTGAGCCCCGAGGCGAACAACGGCAAATCCCAGGCGGTACTTGCCCGACGCCGGCACACGTTCCACCAGGCCGCGTCTCTGCAGGGTCGCGAGCAGTCGCGAGGCGGTCGACTTGTTGAAGCCCAGGCGTCGGCCGAGTTCGGAGACGCCTACCGCGCCCTGGGAGTCGCCGATGGCGATCAAGAGCGACGCGGCGCGATCGACGGAGTGGACGCGGTCTTCTTCGAACATTGGGCGCTTTCTGGCGGCGAGGCGCAGGCTCGGTGGCGCTGCTGAGTGGGCCTTCGGGCTGTGCCGGGCGACCCGTACAGCGGCTGGGGACGAAGGCGGCGCCGAGGGAGTCTGCGGTCCGGAGAACCCGCAGTCATGACGGTCCGTAATGTCGCCGAGGAGCCGCGAACCCGGCTGGTGAGCCGGGCAATGCGATCGCCCGCACCTGGCCGCGGCCCCGCGGCCGCGCGGCCCGCGACTGCGCGGCCCGCGACTGCGCGGCCCGCGACTGCACGCGTGGCGGCTTCGTCCGCGGCGACGTTCTATGCCAGTCTGCGGTTGCGGGCGCTGCGAAGCGTCGGACCAGACGCGGCTCTTGTCTCGGGCGTGCCGCGGGCGAGGCTTCTAGGTCCCGCGTGGCGTCCTGATCGCCGGCGGGAGGACTCCCTCCGGCGTTCCGGCCCGGCGCATGACCCCCCTGCGTGCCAGCCGATCGGACCCGGCCTCTTTCGCGTCCGCGCCCGTGGCCGCAACGCTGAACCAGAACCGGGTCAGCCCATCATCGAGATTCCGACCCCACGCGACCACCGAACGATTTGACGAGCTGAGCCACGATGGCCAGCCCGATGCCGGCACCGCCGCTGGCCACGTCACGGGATTTGTCGACACGATAGAACCGCTCGAAGACGTGGGGCAGATCAGCCGCGGAGATACCCGGCCCGGTGTTCGAAACGGACACGACGACCTGGCCGGCGCGCCGTTCCGCCCGCACCTCGACCGAGCCGCCTCGCGGCGTGTAGCGCTCGGCGTTCTGCAGCAGGTTGCCGAGGACCTGCGATAGCCCATCGGGATCGGCCCGGGCGGTGAGCGACGGCTCGAGGCCGACGGCAAAGGCAAGCCCCATGTGGGCCATCGAAGGTGCCGCCAGATCGGTGGCCGATCGGACCGCCGACGTTACGTCGAGATCCGTCAGCTTCGGGCCGTCCACGACCGAGTCGCCTTCGGCGAGCACGTCGAGCGACCGAGACAGCCGAACCAGCCGCTCGGCCTCATCCCAGAGCGATTCGAAAGTGGCGCGATCCGCGGGGATCACCTCGTCGCGCAGCGCTTCGAGGTAGCCCTGCAGGTTGGTGAGGGGAGTGCGCAGTTCGTGCGCCGCGTTGGCGATGAACTCGCGCCGGAGCCGCTCCTGCTCCTCGAGCGACGCCGCCATCTCGTTGAAGGAATCGGCCAGCCCCGCCAGTTCCTCGGGCCCCTCGCGCGGGACGCGAGCCCCGTAATCGCCTCGAGCGATCTTCCGCGCGGCCCGACCGATATCGCGCAGCGGTCGAGCGATCCGGTTCGCCAGAACCGCCGACAGGATGGCCGCCGCCAGGATCGCCCCGACCAGCGCCATCAGCACTACCTGGCCGACAGACGCGTCGAACATGGCCTGAGCCGAGGCCGCGGAGTGCCCGTCCGCCGTCATCAGATGGATGAACGAGTCGGCGCCGAGGACGAGGGTGCCGACCGCCACGATGGCCACCGCCAGAGCCGCCACCACGACCGCCGCGCCGGCAATACGGGCGCCGATTCCGCGGGGCAAGAGCCCCCTCATGCTCGCGTCGCCGTGCCGGCTACTTTCGAGCCGGCCAATTTTGCCGCGCCGGCCGGGTCCAAACGCGCCGCGCGGTACCCGACGCCTCGAACCGTGGCCACATACCGCGGCCGCTCTGCGTCGTCGTGGAGCTTCTCGCGCAGCCGCTTGACCAGCGCGTCGATCGTGCGGTCGAGCACGTACGCCTCGCCGTCAGCGTAGACCGCGTCCATGAGCTGATCGCGTGTCAGCACGCGGCCGTCGGCCTCGACGAGGGCGGCGAGCAGCCGGAACTCGAGCGCCGTCAGCACGACCGGGCTACCCGCGACGGTGGCCTCGTGGCGGCCGCGATCCAGCACGAGATCGCCGTGCTCCAGCACCGGCACGGCAGGAGCCCGAGTCACCGGCAGGCCCGATCGATCGAGGATGCGTTTCACCCGCAGGACCAGCTCGGCCGGGGAGAACGGCTTGGGGAGGTAGTCGTCGGCGCCTTCGGTCAGGCCGGCGATTCGATCCGCGGTCGAGCCCCTGGCGGAAAGCATCAGGATCGGCGTCCGATCGGTCCGCCGCACCGCTCGGACGACGGACAGCCCGTCGACTTCGGGGAGCATTACGTCGAGCACGACGAGGGCCGGCGCTTCGAGCGCGACGACCGCCAGGGCCGAACGACCGTCGGAGGCTTCGACGACGCGGTAGCCCTCGCGCTCGAGGTAGGTCCTGACGAGCCGGACGATCTTGGCGTCGTCGTCGACCACGAGGATTGGGGCGCTGGAGTCCATGGTCGGATCGTAGGGCGCGGCGTCCAATTCGTTCCTCCACGCGGAAAGCCGGGAGGGCTGTTGCGCCTCCCGGCTCGCCGCTGCTCGATGACGGTCAGGACACGGCCAGACCGCTTGCCCCGACCGGAAGTGTCGGGGCGCCGGACAGAGCCACGAGCGTTCCTCCGGCTCCGATCCGGTATCCGCCGATGGCGTTCGAGCCGGACTCGTTGACGTACAGGAACCGGCCGTCGGAGCTGGCCTGGAGATCCAGCGGACCGCTGCCTGTCCCGGTATTGGCCGCGACTGAGGCCACGAGGACGATGCTCCCGTTCGCATGGATCGCGAACGACGAGATGGTCCCGCCGTGAGCGTTGGTGTCGAAGGCCCAGCGGCCGTTCGGCGTGACCGTCACCCAGCAAGCGGCTATGCCGCCGGTCGGGACGCTGGCGGAGATTACCGATGCGCCCGCCGAGCTGAGCCTGTACGACGACAGCGCGCTGTTGGCCGCTTCAGAGACGATCGGATGGTTGCGCAGGTCGAAGGCGAAGCCGTACGGCGTCGGTCCAGACGATGCCGTGGTCACCGCGGCTCCGGCCACGCCGGCCGAATTGACCCGGTAGGTGTCCAGAGAGTTGGTGGCCCGTTCGGTGACGACCAGGAAGCGGCCGTCCGTGCTGAATGCGACCTCGGCTGGACTTGTGGCGGCGCCGCTCAGCGGCCGAACCGAGCCGGCCGTGTGCGCCAGGTGCCCGTTCACGAGGTGGAAGCCGGCGATGTTGCCTGCGCCGCCGGCATCGAGTACGTAGAGGATATTGCCGTGAGCCGTCAGGCTCACCGGGTCGGTTCCGGCCGCACCCACACGGTCGGTGAGATCGAGCCGGCCGTCGGCGCGGACGCGGAAGAGGCTGATGTCGTTGCTGCCCGCGTTCACGGCGACGAGCCACTGGCCGCCGCCGGCGAGGATGACTTCGCCCTGGGTCGCCAGACCCGAGCCGGTTCCGGTGCCGTGCGTCGCGAAGCTACCGATCGGCGTCAGGGCGCCGTTTTCGGCTCGTGAAAACGCCATGACGGCGTTCCCGGTCGACGCGTTCGACTCGGTGTAGACGAATCCTGCCGCCCAGTCGTGTGCGGCCACTACTCCTGGGACCGCCAGCGCCAGGCCGGCGGCGAGACCGGCTACGCCGATCAGTCGTCTATGCATCGTCGATGTTCCTCCATGCGGCTCGGTCGCTTGCCGAGTCGGGCGGAAGGCTGGCGCGGTTCGATGACATTTCGATGACGTCCCGGCGACACGCCCATGACGAGGGTCGGTGCCGGAACCGGCCGCGGGTTGCGTTTCGGGGACGCCCGGACCGGACGACGGGACGCCCTTTCATTTCGAAGGTTCGTTCTTCAAGATGCCCGCTCCGGCCCGCCGGTGGGCATCTGCCGCCCGCCGCGGCCTCACCCCAATTCCCGCCGTCAACAGCGGTGGCCGTGTCCACCAGTGAGGAGAATGAATGGCGCACCTCGCAGATGGGCGCACCGTCGAGCTGAGCCCCCGGGCTCGCCTGGAAATCCTGGGCGCGATCCTTCTGGCCCTCTTCTTGTTCGCCCTGGACCAGACGGTAGTCGGCACGGCTCTGCCTCGGATCGTCACGGACCTGCGTGGCGACACTCTCTACACGTGGGTGGTCACGGTCTATCTGCTGACCGCGACCATCAGCGGGCCCGATCTACGGCAAACTGTCCGACCTCTTCGGCCGCCGTCCGATCTTCATCTTTGCCGTGAGCCTGTTCCTGGTCAGCTCTATGCTGGTCGGGACTCAGCCAGCAGATGTGGCAGCTGATCCTGTTCCGCGGCCTGCAGGGCCTGGGCGGCGGCGCGGTCTTCCCGGTCGCTCTGGCTGTGGTCGCCGATCTCTACACCCCGGCAGAGCGCGGCAAGTACCTGGGCCTGTTCGGGGCCGTGTTCGGTCTTTCGTCGCTTGTCGGGCCGGGCGTCGGCGGGTTCATCACCGACCAGTTCAGCTGGCACTGGATCTTCTACCTCAACGTGCCCCTCGGCATCGTTTCGCTGTTCGTCATGTGGCGCTTGCTGCCGGCCGATTCGACGCCCCGAAGCGGCCCGCAACATCGACTATCTCGGCGCCGCCGCATTCACTCTGGCAATCGCGCCGTTCCTGATCGGCCTGACCAACAAGCAGACGGGCAGACTGGACCGACCCGGCAGTCGGCGGCCTGATCCTGGTGGGCCTGGCCTTCGGCGCAGTCTTCGTCCTGATCGAGTCGCGCGTGCCCGAACCAATCGTGCCGCTCGGGCTCTTCCGGGTTCGTTCGTTCACGATCTCGGTGGCGGGCATGTTCCTGTCCGCGTTCGGGTTCTTCGGCGCGGTCATCTTCCTGCCCCGCTGGTTCCAGATCGGTGGCCGGCGCGAGCGCGACCGAATCCGGCTACAACCTCTTGCCGCTACTGGCCGCGCTCATCATCAGCGCGGTCGTCTCCGGGCAAATCGTCGCCAGGACCGGCCGGTACAAGTACCTGATGCTGGGCTCGCTGCTGGTCCTGGCCGCCGGCCTCTACATGCTCACCAATCTGCGAGCGGACACGGACCGCCAGACCCTGTGGCTGTGGATGGTCGTGACGGGCATCGGCATCGGGCCCTCGTTCGCCGTCTTCACCCTCATCGTCCAGAACTCGGTCGACCTCGGCTGCGTGGGGGTGGCAACGGCGAGCCTCACGTTCTTCCAGCAGATCGGCGGGACCATCGGCCTGACCATCGCCGGCACGGTCTTCGCCGGCCGGATGGTCACCGAAGTCCCCGCCCAGCTCGCCGACGCCGGGGTTCCGGGCCAGGTAGCCGGCCAGTTCGCGGCGAGCGCGGGTGGCGGCTCGGGCGGGATCGATCTGACGGGCACGGGCGACCTCGGCCAGCTGATCCTGGCGAGCGTCCCGGCATCAGCCCGGACGGCGATCGCCCCGCTGGTGCCGAACATCGTCGAGGGCATCCACCAGGCGTTCTCGATCGCCCTCGCCTCGACGTTCTTCGTCTCCATCGTCGCCGCCGTGATCGGAGCGTTCTTGATCGTGTTCCTTGTCGAGGTGCCGATGCGGGAGACGTTCGAGATGGGCGAAGTGGTTACCGGGGGTTCGGGCGAGGCTACCGGATCCTGGGAGGTGAGGCCGGGCGCCACCGAGCCGGTGTTCGTGGCCGCGAGCGTGAGATCGCCCTGCGGCAACTGACGCTCGACCGGCGGCCAGGGCCGGCGGCGACATCGAACCGGTCGCCGGGCGAGCCAGTTGCTCCGCTACTCGTGCGGCGTTCGGCGGGTATCTTGGGAGGGTGAGAGCGAAGCCGTACATCCTGCTGGTGTGCCTGGCCGTGGTGTGGGGCGTGCACTGGCCCCTCGCCAAGGTCGCCCTGCGGGATTTGCCGCCTTTCACCTACGGCGCTCTCCGAGCCGGAGTGGCTCTCGTCGCGGTGGCCATGTTTCTGGCGGTACGACGCGGTATTCGGCTGCCGGACCGTCGGGACCTGCCCGTCGTGCTGTCCGTGGGTCTGGGTCAGATGGCCGGCGGCATCGTCCTGATGAACCTGGCCCTGCCGCTGATCTCGGCCGGACGCTCGTCGATCCTGGTCTACACGATGCCGCTCTGGGTGGCCGTGATGCAGATGACCGCATTCCGGGACAGCGGCGGGATGCGCAGAGCCGGCGGTCTGGCGCTCGGACTGATCGGGATCGGCCTGCTCCTCAATCCCCAGTCAATCGACTGGTCTTCCTCCGGGCAGGTGCTCGGCTGCGCGGCACTCCTGTTCAGCGCGATCATCTGGGCGGCTACCACGATCCACGTGCGGGGCCACGAGTGGCACAGCCAGCCGATCGATCTCGAGATCTGGCAGCTTGTCATCGCCGCAATTCCGCTGGTCGCGGCGGCCCTCGTCCTGGAAGGCGGCCGGTCGATCGACTGGGCGCCAACTCCCATCGCCCTGGTCATCTACAGCGGCGTGCTGGCCACCGCCGTGGCCTTCTGGCTGAGCCAGTCCATATCTCGGTCGTTGAGCCCGCTCGGCGCGACGATGGGCTTCCTGGCCGTGCCGGTAGTCGGCGTGATCTCCTCTTCTCTCCTGCTGGCCGAGCCGCTCACCCTCCTCGATCTGGTGGGTGCCCTGGTCACGTTTGCCGGCATCGCCATCGTCTCGATCCGACCGGAGCAGCAGTCGACTGCGAACGTGGCGCCGTCCGCGCCGTCCGCGCCGTCCGCGGCGTCTGCGCCGGGCGTCGCCCGTGCCGAGCCGCCTGCTGGCGGGTAGCGGCGGACCGGCACCCGGACTCGGCCGGTCCCGGCAGGCGCCCGAGGCCGGCCTGCCGTTGAGTCCCCGCGCGAGCCGGTGAGAGAATCCTTGCATGAAGGCTGAGCTGGTCGCGTTCGGAGAACTCGACATCGAAGGCGTGCGCTACCACAAAGACGTGGTGATCGAAGGTGGCGAGATACGCAAGCGCGACAAGGGCCCGTCTAAGGCGCTCCCTTTCCGCGGCCGCCACACGCCGCTGACCGCCGCCGAGGAGATCCCGTGGGGAGGCAAGCGACTCGTGATCGGGACCGGCGCTCGTGGCCAGCTGCCAATCGCACCGGAACTGCGCCGGGAGGCCGAACGTCGAGGCATCGCCATCGAAGCGCTGCCCACGCTCGAGGCCTGCCGGCTGCTCGCCGATGTCGATCCGGGCGACGTCTACGCGATCCTGCACGTAACCTGCTGACGGCGCTCCGGCGGCCGTGGCGGCGTCGGCGGTGCGGGTGGCGGGCCGGCGGCGCTGGGCGGCGGGCCCACCGGCCGACTCCGGAGCGACCAAGTCTCACGCTGATACTGGCGCCGAACGTTTCCGCGGCCGCTCGTCGGCCGTCGGGTTCGCGGGGCTCTGGAAAGGGCTACGGGGCGCGGTGCTTTGCGACAAGCAGGGCTGCGTCGGCCCGAGCCGTGAGTTGGTCGAGTGTTTCATCGGGCTCGAGCTCGGCTAGCCCGACGCTGATCCCGACACCGACCGCGCTCCTGACCGATTGATCGATCGTCGCGAAACGCCGGCCCACCTCCTCGATGGCGACTCCGCTCAATCCGGCGATGAACTCGTCGCCGCCGTATCGAACCACGGGGTCGAACGACCGAAGGTTCGATCGCATATGCCAGACGAGCGTCTTGAGGACCTGATCGCCGGCCGCGTAACCGTCCCGGTCATTGACCTGCTTCATGCCATCGATATCGACGAAGGCGATGACGAAGCGCCCGTCTCCCCGCCGGGCGCGGTCGATCTCGTGCGTGAGCGCAAGCGCCCCGATCTCGCGCCGGTACGCGCCCGTCAGGTCGTCGAGGTGTGCGCTGTTCAACTCGGCCTCGAGGCGGGCTCGCTCCAGGGCCGCGGCCATACGATCTCTGGCGGCCCTGCGTCGGTCGGCTGCCGCCTTGGCCCGGAGTCGCTCGAACTTCTCGGCGAGTGGCGCGTCCGATGCGGCGATCGTTTCATCGAGCACCTCGGCCCGAGCATCCCGACGCCGGGCTATTTCGTCGCGTTTGGTCGCAATCTCGTCGCGCCCTGCCGCAGTGGCGGCTCGGAGCCGTGAGCTCGGCATCGGACGCCGATTGGTCGCGATCTGATGCTGTCTGGTCGGCATTCGACCCAAACCGTTCCGCTGCCCACAGGCGGTGTTGCAGGGTCGGCCGGCCGCTGATCCGCGTGGCGGTTCGCCGGCCGGCCAGGTGCCGCAGACCGACGGCGTACGGTGCAGTCTCCACCCCGTGGATCGGGATCCGGCGACCTCCCTCTTCGCGACCGGCCTGGACAGCCCGCGCGGACTGGCCTTCGGGCCTGACGGCTACCTGTACGTTGCCGAGGGAGGTAGCGGTGGCACGGCCACCACGGTCGGCGAGTGCCGGCAGATACCCGGCCCGGTCGGCCCGTACACGGGCGGCATGACGGCTCGAATCTCGAAGGTCGGACCCGACCGAACCAGGTCGACGTTTGCCGAGGGTCTGCCGTCGAGCCAGTCGACAGCAGCCACCGGAGGGACGGTCAGCGGCGTCGCCGATGTCGCCTTCGTCTCGGGAATAGCGCACGCGCTCGTTTCAGGAGCGGGCTGCTCCCACGGGCTCCCCGGAACGGCCAACGGCGTATATCGGATTCATCCGGACGGCAGGGCCGAGCTCGTGGCGAATTTGAGCGCCTATCGCGCCTCCACGGTCGTCGCCAACCCCGACCTGGACGACGACGAATACGACGGCACGTGGTATTCGATGGTTGAGGCGGAGGGTGTGCTGTACAGCGTCGAACCGAACCACGGCGATCTGGTGCGGATCGGGCCGGAGCGGGTCGACCGTGTCGTCGACATCTCGGCGAGCCAGGGTCACGTCGTACCAACGGCGCTCGCGTACGACCCGGAGGCCGGGGCCATCTACGTCGGTAATCTCGGCCGCCTGCCGGCAGCCCCGGGATCGTCGAAGATCATCCGCGTCGACCGGGACCGGGCGGTGACCGAGTGGGCGACCGGCTTGACGATGACGCTCGCGCTCGCGTTCGACCCCGAAGGCAATCTGTACGCCCTCGAGAATACGGTCTGGTCCGAGCCGACGGGGCCGCGGCCGAATGCCGGCCGGATCGTCCGGATCGGCCGCGACCGAACTCTCGAGCCGGTCGCGACCGGCCTGATGCATCCGACGGGAATGACCTTCGGGCCCGACGGCGCGCTGTACGTCTCGATCTTCGGGCTGGGGCCGGCGGGCGCGGGATCGATCGTTCGGATCGAGCTCTAGAGGCACGCTGCCCGCATCCGCTACGGCTTGTACAACTCAGCCGTAGCGAGTCGGGCGGCGTCGTCGATCGATTTGTCGGTGCTGCCGCCGGCGGCGATGAGGACCCTGCCGTCGGCGAGCAGCGTGGCCGTGTGCTCGAAACGTGAGTCCGCCATCGAGCCCGCCGAAGTGAACATGGACCTGCCCGGATCGTAGAGTTCCGCGGAGGACAGCGAGCCGACTCCTTCGGCGTAGCCTCCGGCAACCAACACGGTTCCGTCATTCAGGCGCGTGGCGGTTTGCAGGTAACGAGCCGCGGCCATCGAACCGGTCGGGGCGAACCTGCCGGACGCCGGATCGTAGAGCTCGGCCGAAACCAGAGGCCCGTTGCCGTCGTTGCCACCGGCGATGAGCACCCGGCCATCGGCGAGTGGCGTGGCGGTCTGCCAGTAGCGGCCAACCGACATCGAGCCGGTACTCGCAAAGGTGCCGCTGGCCGGGTCGTACAACTCCGCCGACGGAATGCCCGGATCGGCGCTCAGCCCCGAGGCGGTCGTTCCGGCGGGTCCACCGCCGCCGGCGATGAGGACCTTGCCGCCGGCGAGGGTCGTGCTGGTGTGGTTGAAACGTGCCACGGTCATCGAACCGGTCGCGCTGAATGTGCCACGCGCCGGGTCGTACAGTTCGGCGCTTGCGAGCGGCGTGGCGAGGTCGCCGACTTCGATCTCGCCGCCGGTGATCAGGACGCGTCCGTCGGAGAGCAACGCGGCGGAATGGCCGGCCCGCGGCGTCGTCATCGGCCCGGTCGAGGAGAACCGGCCGGTCGCCGGGTCATAGAGTTCGGCCGAGGCGAGGACCGGCGTGTTCGGGTCCTCACTCCAGCCGCCGGCGATCAGCACTTTTCCGTCGGCGAGGACCGTGGCGGTCGCTCCATACCGGGCGGTCATCATCGAACCGGTCGCCGCGAAAGTCCCGGTCGTCGGATCGTATAGCTCCGCCCTGGCCGCTTCCGCCGGGGCCCCTCCTCCGGCGATGAGCACCCGGCCGGTCGACAGCAAGCTGGCGGTCTGCTGGGCCCGGGCGGATGAGAGAGGCCCGGTCGGGGCGAATCCGACGGTCGCGGTCGCGACGACCGCCGGCGACGGCGTCGCGGGCCCGCTGCCGCAGCCCGCGACGATGAGGGCCGCGATCAGGGCGGCGATCGACACGTTCGCGCCGGTGGAGGTCGATCCGACGGAGAGCGTCCATCCAGGACGCCCTAACGCCCTTTCCAAGAGGCCCCGAAAGCCGGTCACGCGCGGATTGTGGCCCAGGGCCCAGACGCCGGCGAGCCGGTTCGACTCGTGTCCCGCTAAGCGGTGGCGGCGAGGGTCAGACCGGCAGCTCCGTTGCCTCGGCCTCGACCAGTTCGCTCGCCCGGCTCGCCGGCGTCGCCCGGGCCGGGATTCGCGCCCCGGAAGGCCGAGTGGCGAGGACGGAGCCGAGGATCACCAGCGCAAACCCGCCGGCCATCGCGACGGTGAACACTTCATTCAGCACGGCGACACCCATCAGAGCCGCCACGGCAGGATTCAGGTAGGTGACGACGGTCGAGCGGACCGGGCCGACCAGATCGATCAAGGCCCAGAACAGCAGGAACGCCACTGCCGTACACACGACTCCCAGCACGACCACCGCAGCGATGACATTCACGCTCGGCACCGTCGAAGGCCGCTGCAGGAACGCGACCGGGGCGTAGAACAGGGCGCAGAGAGAGAGTGACATCGCCATTACGGATACGGTCGAGAGACCGCCCAGACGTCGCGACATGATTGCGGGCCCGAGCGCGTAGCCGATGACGACGAAGACCATGGCCAGGAGCGCGAGATAGCTCGATGTGCCGAGGTTCACTCCGACAATCGCCGCGACGCCGCCGATCCCGACGAGCAGACCCAGGATGCCGGCAGACCCCACGCGATCCCGGCCTCCGGTGGCCACGGCGACGACGGTCGCGACCAACGGAACGCCGGCCACGAGAAGGCCCGCGAGCGAGCTGGTGATCTGCTGTTCCGCCGTGCCGAGGAGGACCCAGGGCACACCGATCTCGACCACGGCAAAGGCGACGACCCAGCGCCAGCGGGCCAGGACGGCACGGTAGTCGGTCCGCAGCAGGGCAACCGGAACCAGGATCAACGCCGCGATCCCGGTTCGCGCAAAGACGAGCGTGGCCGGGCTTATCTCCTCGACCGCGACCCGAATGAACAGGTACGGGATCCCCCAGATCACCGCCATGAGCCCGAAGAGCAGCAGCGCCTGCCGTGTCACCGGCGCGGCCCGGTCGAGATCGAGGGTCTGGTGGCGGGCTTCATCTGGGAAATCATCGCAGGCTTCGGGTTTCCCGTCCGCCTCGGCGCGGGCCGGCGATTTGCGTCGCGTCGTCCGGGACCTGTGCCCGCGCCCGGCCGGCGGCCGGGTCGTCGGCCGTCAGCCCTTGATGGCTCCGCTGACGTCGCCGCCCTGGAGGAACATCCGCTGGAAGACCAGGAACAGCACCACCGGGATCAGCGTCGCGATGGTCAGCGCCGCCAGGAAGATGTTGAGTTCCGTGGTGGGCTGCAGAGTCGGCAGGCGCACCGACAGCGGCTGCATGTTCGGGTCCGGCAGGACGAGCAGCGGCCAGAGGAAATCCTTCCAGGTCGCGATCACGGCAAACACCGAGACGACACCGATGATCGGGCGTGACAGCGGCAGCACGATCGACCAGAACAGCCGGAACGGGCCGGCGCCGTCGACCTGTGCGGCCTCGAAGACCTCACGAGGGAGATTGTCGAAGAAGCGCTTGATCAGCAGCACGTTGAAGGCGCTCGCCCCGGCCGGCAGCCACACCGCCCAGAACGAATTGATCAGCTTCAGGTCCAGGATCGGCATCTTCACGATAGTCAGGTAGAGCGGTACGAGCAGGACGATCGAGGGGACGAAGAGGGTGGCCAGCACCAGCGCAGTGAGGATGCCGGAAAACCGCGGCCTCAGAACCGAGAGGGCGTAGCCGGCCGTGGTGGCGACGACGATCTGGACCAGCCACGAACCCACCGCAATCCACACCGTGTTCAGGAAGTAGTGGTCGATGTGGGTCTTGGACCACGCTTTGGCGAAATAGCCCAGATCGAAGCCGTGCGGCCACAACGCCATAGGCGTCCGCAGGGTGTCCTGGGTCGGGGTGATGGCCGACTTGGCCAGCCAGAGGAGCGGGCCGAGACCGACGATCACGAGCAGAACCAGCGTGACGCCGGTGATTGTCCGCAGCGTCCAGCGAACTCGCGGCCGGTGCAACTCGGCCTCGGAGATGATGCCCCTCTGCATCTGCGGAGCGCCGCGACCGGTCTTGCGGTCGGTATTGCGTAGCGCGTTCATGAAGTTTGGCTCCACGACCTTGTCAGCCAGAAATAGACGGCGGTAAACACGCCCAGGAACATGGCCAGCATCACGCTGAGTGCCGCGGCCATGCCGTAGTCGCCGCCCAGGCTGTTCTGGAAGGCGTAGTGGTAGATCAGCAGCAGTACGGTCATGGTCGAGTTGGCCGGCCCTCCACCGGTGAACAGGAATGGCTCGGTGAACAACTGCGACGTGGCGATCAGCTGGAGGATCAGGGTGATGAAGAGGACCCCTCGCAACTGCGGCAGGGTCACGTGCCAGATCTTCTGTCGGATGGAAGCCCCGTCAACGTCGGCGGCGTCGTATAGCTCGCGCGGAACGCTGAGGAGAGCGGCCAGGTAGATGATCACGGTTCCGCCGGCGCCGGCCCACGTCGCCTCGATCACGATCGACGGCATCGCCGTGCCGGCGTCCTGGAGCCAGGGCAGCGGGCCTATGCCTACCACGCCGAGGATCGAGTTGAACACGCCCGTCGGCGCCGCGTTGTAGAAGAACTGCCAGAGGAGCACTGAGACGACGGGCGGGATCACGACGGGCAGATAGGCGAGGGCGCTCAACAGGCCCTTGAAGCGGCGGCTCTCGCTCATGATCACCGCCAGCACGAGCGGGATCGGGTAGCCGATGATCAGCGCCAGGAAGGCGAACCAGGCCGTATTCGACACGGCCGTGGTGAAGAGCGGGTCGGCCAGGACCCGGGCGAAGTTGTCGAGTCCGACGAAGGTGGGCGTCGACACGAGGTTCGTCTCCTGGACGCTCATCACGATCGAGCGGACGATCGGATACCAGGAGAAGACCCCGAAGATCACCAGCAGCGGCAGCAGGAAGACCAGCGTACTGAGCCCGTCCCGGGTGATTCGGACCCCACGCGGGCGGGTCCTGCTCTGGCCGCGGACTGCCACCGTCGCCGTAGACGGAGCACTCATGCGGAGGCTTCCTTTCCATGCGTCATGTGCTGCGGCCTTCAGCTCGGTGGTGGGAATGGGCGGGGGAAGGGGGCGAATGGGGGCCCTGGGAGGGCCGGGCCCCCATTCGTTGCGAGAGCGACTAACCCTTGTCGAGGACGGTCTGAACCGACTTGTTCGCCGCCGTGAGGAGCGCGTCGATGTTGGCGTTCTTGTCGGTCAGGACGGCCTGGACTACCGGATCGAGAGCCGCGTACAGGTCTTGCGTATTGAACGCGGGCTCGTTCACCAGTGGCTCGTTGAAGATCTTGGAAGTGAACGGGGTCATCTGGTCCGTGGGGACGTTGATGTAGTCCTTGATCCAGACCTGGGTCTGGTCGTACGTGGCCTTGTCGAACAGCGGCAGGGTCGGCACGCCGACCGCCTGGTCGTTGGCCTTGAGGGCCTTGGCGTCGGCCACGGCTCCGTCCTGGGTAAGGAGCTTGTTCATCCAGTAGAAGTCGATCCAATCGACCGCGGCGTCGCGCTGGGCTTCAGTGGTCACGACGTTGACTGCCGCGAGGGTTCCGCCGCCGAGGACGCCCGCGTTCGGGTCGCTGGCCAGCGGGATGATCGTGACGCCGTAGTCGGCGGGGTTCAGGTTGTTGTTCTGGACCATGGCGGTGTAAAGGTCGGAACCGCCGGTGAACATGCCGATCTGGCCGGCCGCGAAGGCCTGGTTGATCGAGTTCCAGTTGTAGTCGAAGGTGGCGCCCATCGAGTTGTCGTCCCAGCGGAGGCTGTGGAGATACTGGAGCGCGGACTTGGTGTAGGAGTTGTCGACGGTGGCGGTGACCTTGCCGTCAGTCGCGACGGTCTCCATGCGGCCGCCCAGGGCGTACGTCATGGTGGTCAGCTGCCAGCCGCCGGTGTTCTGGGTGGCCATTTCGGCGAAGCCGGCCATGTGGGTCTTGTCGGCGATGATCTTGGCATCGGCCTTGACCTGGTCCCAGGTGGTGGGCGGGTTGTTCGGGTCCAGTCCGGCCTGCGTGAACATGGTCCGGTTGTAGGTCAGCGACATGCCGTAGGCGGTGTAGGGGACCGCCCAGATCTGGCCCTTTTCATCCTGGCCGTTGGCGAGGATGCTCTTGTTGAACTTGTCGACGTAGGGCAGCGCTCGCACCCGAGAGTCGATGTTGACGATCTGGTGCTGCTGGATCAGGCCCTTGCCGTCGGTGAAGGGGATCGTGAATACGTCAGGCAGGGTGCCGGCCGCGAGGGCGGCGGTGAACGTGGGGGCCGTCCAGTTGTACTCCTCGGGCGTGACGGTGACCCACGGATACTTGGCTTCGAACTGGCTGATCTGGAGGTTCAGCGCGTCGGTGGCTTCCTGCGTGGCGCCGGGCCGCAGCACGCCGACGGAGATCGTCACCGGCTTGTGGGTTTCGACGCTGGCTGCGGGCGAGCCTGCGGGGCCGCTCGTGGCGGGCGCATCGGTCGGGGCGGGGGTTGTGGATGTGCTGCTGCAGGCGCTGACGGTGACTATGGCCATCGCGACCATGGCCAGCCCCTTGAACCTGCTAAATGGCCTTGCTGCCATGTTCCTCACTTACCTTCGGGCTGCAACTTGTGACGCTCGTGTCGGAGCGCCATTCCCCCTGTGGGTGCCGTGTCCTGGCCATCACTCCATCCTCATTCTCCTCCCTCTGTCGGGCCCCGGAGGGTGCGGTCGTCGTTCGAGGAGGCTTCCCGGCGCAGCCAGGCAACGGCATCTGACGGCAGCAAACGGCCGCTCAGCCGGGCGCTGGCGATGAGAAGTGCGTAGCCGCCGGGCAGCTCGACTGCGTCGCTCGAGAGGTTGGCGATGCAGACGAATCGCCTGCCTCGGGAAAATGCGAGGACGCCGTCTCCGGATGGAAGCCACGTCAAGCGCGCCTCGCCGAGGTCCGGTTCGATGCGACGGACCCTGAGCATCTCCCGGTACAGGCTCAGCATCGAGTCCGGGTCTCGGAGTTCGGCCTCGACCGTGAGCTCGCCCCAATGGCCGGGCTGCGGCAGCCACGGCCCGGCCGACGCCCCATCCGGGCTGAAACCGAACGGAGCGCTCGTACCCGACCACGGCAGCGGCACACGGCAGCCGTCGCGGCCCGGGTCGACGCCGCCGGAGCGGAGGTACATGGGATCCCGGCGTAGATCCAGCGGGAGATCCTGGACTTCCTCGAGACCGAGCTCCTCGCCCTGGTAGATGTACAGCGAGCCCGGGAGAGCAGCACTCAGCAGCGCTGCGGCCCGGGCTCGCCGGCGGCCCAGCACGAGGTCGGTCGGCGTGCCCTCACGCTTGGTCGAGAAGGCGAACGCGGAGTCTTCCTGGCCGTACCTGGTGACAGGCCGGGTCACGTCATGGTTCGAAAGGACCCACGTCGCGGGCGCGCCAACAGGCGCGTGCGCCGAGAGCGTGCTCTCGATCGACGTCCGAAGGCTGGCGGCCTCCCACGGCCGGACGAGGAAGTCGAAGTTGAAGGCGGTGTGAAGTTCGTCCGGACGCAGATACTTGGCGAAGCGTTCCGTGTCCGGTAGCCAGAGCTCGCCGACCAGGATCCGTGTTCCCGGGAACGAGTCCGCGACCGCCCGCCACGAGCGGTATATGTCATGCAGCTCGTCACGATCGGTATTGGGATGCTCGCCGGGCTTGGGCTCCGCGGGGATCTCGGGTAGTGCCTCGTCCTTGACCAGGAGGGCCGCCGAGTCGATCCGGACGCCGGCCACGCCGCGTTCGAACCAGAATGCGAGGATGGCTTCGTGCTCGGCGCGGACGTCCGGGTTGCTCCAGTTGAGGTCCGGCTGCTCGGCCGAGAAGAGGTGGAGGTACCACTCGCCCGGCGTACCGTCCGCGTTTCGGGTGCGAGTCCAGGCCGGACCCGAGAAGTTGGACGTCCACGCGTTGGGCATCTCGCTGCCGTCTACGCCACGACCGGGGTGGAACCAGAACCGGGCTCGCTCGGGCGAGCCGGGTTCGGACGCAAGCGCAGCCTGGAACCAGGCGTGTTGCTCCGAAACGTGGTTCGGGACGATATCGACGATGGTCCGGATGCCCAGCTTCCCGGCTTCTGCGATCAGCTGTTCCGCCTCGGCCAGTGACCCGAAGGCGGGATCGATGGCGCGATAGTCGGCGACGTCGTAGCCGCCGTCGGCGAGCGGCGAGACGTACCACGGCGTGAACCAGATGGCGTCGATGCCCAGGTCCGCCAGGTACTCGAGTCGCGCCCGAACTCCAGCCAGGTCTCCGATGCCGTCGCCGTTGCCATCTGCGAAGCTGCGAACGTAAACCTGATAGATGACCGCGCGACGCCACCACTGGTCGTCGGCTCCGGTCGCCCCGGCCGTCCGGACGCGGACGTCTGTCGTGCCGGACTCTGTCGCAACCAGTGAGAGGACCCCGTCGGTCACCTGGACTCTTCTCCGGTCCCGCGGCGGGTGTCTCACCTGGAGGCGCTCCGTTGCCGCGAGCGAAAAGTACACTATCAAACAATCCAACGCAAGATCTAAACACTGGTAAGACATAGTCAGCTAGGGTGCCGCAATTTTAGATTGTGTTACGCAAGGAACAGACGACTCGGACTGGCTGACCGTGACCGGGCGGAGTTCGTCCACATCCCGTCGGCCTCCGGTTCGAACCGGCCGAGCTGGCTTGCAGGCGCTTGCAACGGCTGACTGATTCTTGCGTATACTTGCGCTATGTCCAACAGACTTGCGGAAGTAGCTCGAAAGGTCGGCGTCAGCGAGGCCACGGTCAGCCGCGTCCTCAACGAGAAGCCGGGGGTGTCCGAAGCCACCCGCCAGACGGTCCTGACCGCCCTCGACGTGCTCGGCTACGAGCGGCCCACCAAACTGCGCGGGCAGAGGGCCAGGCTCGTCGGGCTGGTCCTGCCCGAGCTGCAGAACCCGATCTTCCCGGCCTTCGCCGAGGTGATGGGCGCGGTCCTGGCGCAGAGGGGATTCACGCCGGTGCTCTGCACCCAGACTACCGGCGGCGTCTCCGAAGCAGACTACGTCGATCTCCTTCTACAGCAGCAGGTTTCGGGGATCGTGTTCGTGGGCGGTCTGTACGCGCAGGTCGACGCCCCGCACGAGCACTACGCCCGATTGGCCGAGCGTCATCTACCCACGGTCCTGGTCAACGCGGCCTTCGGCGACGTGGGGTTCCCGTGCGTGTCCTGCGACGACACGGTGGCCATCCAGCAAGCCATGGGCCATCTGCTGTCGCTCGGACATACCCGGATCGGCGTTCTGATCGGCCCGCGGGACCACGTGCCCTCGCAGCGCAAGCTCGCGGCGGCCCGGACGGTCGCCGCCAGGGCGGGCGTATCGCTGGACCCCGATCAGATTGCCCACTCCTTCTATTCACTCGAGGGCGCCCAGGCGTCTGCCATCCGGCTTCTCGAAGCCGGCGTAACCGGGATCGTGTGTGCCAGCGACCCGATGGCCCTCGGCGCCATCCGCGCGGCCAGACGCGCCGGGTTCGACGTGCCGCGGGACGTTTCGGTCGTCGGGTTCGACATTCGGTCCTGATGACGTGCACGGACCCGCCGCTCACCACGGTCAGGCAGCCGATCGAGCCGATGTGCCGGACGGCCATCGAGCTTCTCGCAAGCCAGATCGCCGGGACAGGAATGTCGCACGACGAGCTCCTCTTCGAGCCGGAGCTGGTGGTACGCGGCTCAACCGCTCCGCCGGCCCCGCAGCGCCCGGCCTGAGTCTGACCCCGGGGGGACGCCGGTCGGGGCTTCTCCAGGATTGCCCGGGACACGGCGGGCAGCCGCCGCAGATGCCCGTGCAACTGCCGGCAGTCACCGAGCCGATGGAGGAACCGATGGCCTACGAGTTCACCGTCTCGGATGTCCTGCCGGCGACCCCAGAGGCCATCTACGAGGCGTGGATGTCGAGCGAAGGGCATGCCGGCATGACCGGCGCCGGCGCCCAGGTCGACCCTCGCGTCGGCGGCGAGTTCAGCGCCTGGGACGGCTACATCACCGGTCGGACTCTCGTGCTGGAGCCCGGCCGGCGGATCGTCCAGTCCTGGCGGACGTCCGAATTCGAGGCGACCGACCACGAATATCAGATCGAAATCGTGCTGGACCGGGTTCTGGAGGGCACCAAGATCACGCTCCATCACGCGAACATCCCTGACGGCCAATCGGGCTACGAGCAGGGCTGGCGCGACAACTACTTCGACCCGATGCGCGACTACTTCACGAATCCGGCGGCCGAGTCAGGCGCCCGACCGGCCGGGCGGGTCGACACGGAGTGGCTGATACGAGACGCCGAGCCCGATCGAGACGCGGCGGCGTGCCTGAGCGTGTATGCGCCGTTCGTCCGCGACACCATCGTGTCGTTCGAGGAGCAGGTGCCGAGCCTGGAGGAATTCCGGCAGCGGATCCGTTCCACCATTCCGGCGTACCCCTGGCTCGTGCTCGAGGTCGGCGGCGAGGTCGTGGGCTACGCCTATGCCTCTCAGCACCGATCGCGGGCGGCCTACCGGTGGGCCGCGGACGTCACGGTCTACATCGCACCGTCGCATCACCGCCGGGGTGCAGGTCGGCGCCTCTATACGGAGCTTCTGGATCGGCTGCGGCGGCAGCAATTCCAGGTGGCGTGCGCCGGCGTCACCCTCCCGAACGACGCGAGCGTGGGTCTGCATCGAGCCATGGGTTTCGAGCCGATCGGCGTGTACAGGCAAATCGGCTGGAAGATGGGTGCCTGGCGCGACGTGATGTGGCTGGAACTCGAGCTGGTGCCGTCCGGTGACGAACCTCCAGCGGAGCCGCTACCGCCGGTCTAGCAGTCCGCGACGGCTGTCGGTACCGGTCTGATCCGGCCCGCGCGACGAGCGACACGGTACAGAGACCGTCTCGCGCGATCGGCTTTGCTTGACGCCGAACGGTCGCGATGCCCTCCGGGGCGCAACCGCCGCGCTGCCGACCCGGGTGGGCGATCGTCGGGAAGGAGCCGGCTCATGACGATAAGCACCAAGACGACGTCGGGTCTGCTGTCGGCCAACGGCGTCCAGCTCGCGTATCAGGTCCAGGGAAGCGGCAAGCCGCTCGTCCTTCTGCATGGCGGGTTCGGCTCGTACGAGATGTTCGGTCCAGTTGCGTCCGCTCTGGCCGGCGGCCGGCAGGTAATAGGGGTAGATCTGCAGTCCCACGGCCGGACTCCCGCGGTCGATCGGCCGATGCGGTTCGAAACGATGGCGGACGACATAGCGGCCGTGATAGAGCAACTGGTCGGGCAGGCGGACGTCATGGGCTATTCCCTCGGCGGCGGAGTGGCCCTGCGAACGGCAATCCAGCACCCCAGGCTCATCCGCAGGCTCGTGCTCGTCTCGACGCCGTTCAAGCGCAGGGGCTGGCATCCGGAGATGATCGTCGGCTTCGACACGATGGGCCCCGAGGTCGCCGAACCGTTCAAGCAGACGCCGATGTACGAGTCCTACCGGCAAGTCGCCCCGAAGGTCGACGATTGGCCGATCCTGGTCACGCAGCTGACCGGCATGCTCAAGAACGACTACGACTGGACCGAGGAGGTTCGAACCCTGCCGATGCCGGTGCTCATCGTCGCCGGCGACGCGGACGGCTTGCCGCCCCGCCATGCCGTCGAATTCTTCGAGCTGCTCGGCGGCGGGATGCGCGACGCAGTCTGGGATCACTCCGGCATGAGCCACCACGCCCTGGCCATCCTGCCGCGCACCACCCACTACGACGGCTACGCCAGCCCGGCCCTGGCGCCGATCGTCGCCGGGTTCCTGGACCAAGAGTAGGCCCGCCGAGCCTCACTCAGGCGACGACGAACTCGATCTTGGCTGCTGCCGCATCGGGAGCGAGGAGGTGCAGCAGCGCCTCGGCTTCCACGGCGACCTCTGTGCGCGCCGTCTCGGACAGTGGCGTCTTCGGTTCGATCTCGAGCGTGACCCCGCCCGGGGCCTGCCGCAGCCGCCACGCGCCGGCCAGGAAGCCGTCCACGAAGAGGGCGCCCCGGCGGGCGTAGGCCACGCCCCAGGCGCCGTCGCCGGTGATGCGCGATCGATCGGCGTGCGAGAGAAACACGTTGTCGTACTCGCCGAGGAATCGCACCGGCGCGGGCCGGTCCGGCTCGGCGAAGACGCCGTCTTCGACGTCGAGCAGCTCCCGTCCGGTCTCGTCGCGGTAGGACCGGAGCCGCGGCCGAAGCCGCGCCACGGCGGCACGGATGCCGGACAACCACGACCAGGTTCGAATATCGGCGGTCGTTGCCGGCCCGAACGCGCGCAGGTAGCGCAGGACCGTCTCGTCGAGAGCGTCGCCCGACGACGGGCTGCCCTCCACGTCCGTTTCGTTCGGCGACGTTCCGAGCCACCTATCCAGCGGCGCCAGCTGGGGCGCGCCGGACCGCCCCCACAGGCCTCTGGGGTCACCTGGACAACCGGGACCAGGTATCGAACCGCGTAGGCCAGCGCCTCGCCGTCGTGGTCGGGCCAGCGTTCGCCCAGCGCCCGACCCAGCTCGGCCGTCGATCGAGATCGTTCGTTCAGGACTGCCCGCCCTGCCGCCAGGAGCTCGTCGATGTCCACGCCGTCGAGCCGGCGCCGGAACGGGCTCGACACGAAGCCGCGTTCGCACACTTCCCGGACGACGGCTCGGAGTCTGACCGCGTCATGCGCGGTAACCAGATGGAGCGTCGTGCGCATGAGGGTCATCCGAACCGCCAGCCGATCGAGGAGCAGCCGCTCCAGGACCGTCGGGTCGAAACCGTGCAACCGAGACCATAGCGCGATGTAGGGGTCGCGCGGCACCTGAGCCTGCAGCCCTACTAGCTGCTCGATCACTTCGGGCACGGACCCGGGCTCTCGTTCGAGCAGACGCTGCCGCGCCAGGAGAGTTCGATTGAGTGTCCGGCGGTCGAGGACCGTGCCCTCGTTTGGACGCAACGCCATCAGCCCTCTATCTCCGCCTGCGGTGCCTGAACCCGCTCCCTCACGGATCGTAGCGGGCGGTCACAAGCGGCTGGGCCGCGTGCGTCGGAGTCGCTCCTGGCGGGCCGGTCGGGCGCCGCCGGTCACGTTGTCGGCGGCCTCGCCGGCCGCGTTGCCGCCTGACGTCGACGCGCGACTTGACGAAGACACGGCGGATAGGTCAGCGTGGTGTCGTGCCTCTCCAGCCGTTGCCAATTCCGGGACCTCCAACCCGTCTCGGGCGCCTCGTCCAGCCGGCCGACGCCAACGAGCACGGCGCACTCTTCGGCGGCGAAGCGATGCGGTTCATGGACGAAGCCGCCGCGGTTGCCGCCATTCGCTACGCCCGCGGGTCGGTCCTGACGGCTCACGTGGACGCGATCGACTTCCGCAATCCGGTGCCGATCGGCGTCTTCCTGGAAGCGATCGCGCAGGTCGTCGCGGTCGGACGCACGTCGCTGGCGGTCGAAGTGACCCTCGAGGCCGAGGACCGGCATACGGCAGCTCGAACGATCACGACGACCGGACGGTTCGTTCTGGTGGCGATCGACTCCGAGGGCCATCCACGCGACGTCGGGCCCGGTCCGCTGGCCGGCGAGGATACGTCCACCATCTGATCTGCGATTGCCGTCGTCGGGCGGCGTCCCAGCCTGATTCGGGCGCGCCCACCCGGCTAGGATGAGCCGACGGATTTCGTTTGACGGAGGGGTTCTTGTGACCGAGGCGACGGTGTGTGGGCGTTGCGGCGCTCCATCGATGGTCGGAGCGCAGTTCTGCTACGCCTGCGGGCAGAGTCTCGCGCCGGCGGGCCCGACGGTCGCTCCCGCGATCGCAAATCCACCTGTGCCCGCAGCTCCGCCGGCTTCCACGCCGCCCGCCGCTCCCGCTCCGCCGGCCTGGTTCCCACCGGCCACCCCTGCTCCGGCCTGGGCTGCGACGGTCCTGACGCCGCCGGCCCCGCAGGCGACTGCGCAAGCCCCCTACCAGCCGCCGCCGTACCAGCCGCCGCCGTACCCGCAGGCCACGTACCCGCAATCCGGGTACCAGCAACCGCCCGCCCCGGCCTGGTCCGTGCCGGCTCCCGCGGCACCGTCCTGGTTCGGCGCCGGCTCCGCCGGCCAGCCCGGACCGTACGGCGCGCCCCCCGCCGGCTACTACGCCGGCAATCCGTCCACCACCGGATCGCCCATGCCGTTCGGCATCGTGGCGCTGACGGTCACTGAGATCGTCATCGCCATCGTCGGGTTCCTGGTCGTCCGCGATCTTCTCTACTGGACCGGCTTCCGTGGCGACTACGAGGACTTCGGCTGGGCCACGGTCGACCTGCTCCTCGGTCTGGTCTACCTGGCCACGTCGGCGGCCGGTCTGATCGTTGCTCGCGGTTTGTACCTGATGCGGCCCTGGGCGTGGCTGCCGGCCTGCGCCCTCAGCCTGGTGCTGATCGGACTCGATATCTTCTCAATCGTTGTGTGGGGCCTCACCGTGCTGGACGCCGTCGGAATAGCGGTCCACCTGGCGGTGCTCGGATACCTGAATCTGAATCCGGTCCGAGCGATCTTCGGCCGGCCTCCGACCAGCCTCCTGCAGTTCACGGCCTGACCGTCGAGCGGTTTTATCACCCGAATCCGCTGCAGCCCTCCTCTTTAGAGTAGAAACACAAGGGGGCAGGGGAATTGGCGGCAGTGGTACTCGCGGAGACGGACTCGGAGTTCGAGATCGGCGACATGCTGGCGCAGCACGGTCCCGTCCTCCTGACCGCGGCGCGCCTCATCACCCTCAACGAGGCAGAGGCGCAAGACGTCGTCCAGGTAACGTTCGAGATCGCCCTTCGGCGCGGCCATACTCTTCGCGACACAGCCTCGCTGCGCGCCTGGCTTCTCGCGATCGAAACCCGCGAGGCAGTCCGGCGGGTGCGCTCCATGCGCCGGTTCCTCTCGTTTGGGCCCCAGGTCCATGAACTCGCCAGCACAGAGCCCGGCCACGACCAGCTCCTGGCGTTGCGCGATGGCTTGCGGGCTCTTCCGCGTCGCGTCCGTGCCGCGATCGCGCTTCACTATCTGGCGGGTTACTCGGTGCGCGAGACGGCCGCCGCGTTGGGCGTAAGCGAGAACACCATCAAGACGCAGCTGAAGACGGGCCTGGCCCGCCTCCGCGAGGAACTTCGAGATGAATGAATGGCCTGCGGATCCAAGGCTCGACGACGGCCTTCGGCGTCTGGTCGACGCGGAACTGGCGGCGGCGCGAGACGACGCCGGACACCTGCCGACACGGCCGGGCAATCGACGTGGCCGAGGAGGCAGCGCGATGGCCGGCCTCGGCATGCTCGCGGTATTAGCCGTAGTCGGCGCACTGGCTCTCAGAGGCACGGGCACGGGAACGGGCGGTTCGCAGGCCGGAGCACCCGGCGAGAGCGATTCGCCGGCAACGAATTTGGCCACGTTCACGAGTGCTGTGCCGACCTCGATGTCGTCGGCAAGCCCGACGTCCTCAGGGGAGCCGTCGCCGTCGGTTTCAGCTTCGCCGGGAGGTGCCGGCACATTCACGCCGACCGGCACGATGGTCAACTCGGAGCTGGGCACCGCCACGCTGCTCCTGGACGGGCGAGTGCTTCTCGTCGGCAACAGCGCGAATTCACCCCAGCTCTACGATCCCAAGACGGGCACATTCGCAGCCACGGGGCCGGCGCTCAAAGACGGCAACTTCGGCACGGCGACTCGCCTGGCCGACGGCCGCGTCCTCTTTACGGGAGGCAACGACCAGAACTCATCGTTCGATTGGCCCAGATATACGACCCCGCCACCGGCAAGTTCACGGCGACGGGCTCGATGACGGTGAGCCGAATGAGCCATGCGGCCACGCTTCTGGCCGACGGCCGTGTCCTCATTACGGGCGGTTCCACGTTCAGCGGCGGGTCGGCGGCGCGGCCACAATTCGAAGCGATGGCGTACCGTCCGGGCGCCGGCGCGGTGGGCCAGATCCCGGCCATGACCGGCCCGGCGATGCTGGCCTCGGCCGAGGTATACGACCCTGCTACCGGCAAGTTCACCGCCACGGGCTCGATGACGATGCGGAGGGCGACGCATTCGGCGACGCTACTCGCCGACGGACGGGTCCTCGTGGCCGGAGGTGGCAACGAAGGCAACTCCGCCGTCGGCTCCGCCAGCTGTACGACCCCAAGACGGGCAAGTTCAGCGCCACAGGCTCCATGCTCGTGGCTCAGTACGCCCAGGTCGCGGTGCTCCTCGCCGACGGCCGGGTCCTGCTCGCGGCAGGCAACGACGGTAGCGGGCCGGTCACATCGCTGGAGATGTACGACCCGAAGACCGGGTTATTCACGCAGAGCCGGATCCACCGAGATCAGGGGCGGTTTCGGATCGCCTGCGCTCCTTCACGACGGACGCGTCCTGTTCGTCGGAGGTTTCGACATCACGGCGGGCAAGAGCGGCTACCTGGCGTCTTGTGAAGTGTACGACCCTGCGACCGGACAGCTGAGTGCGACCGGCTCGATGAGCACCGCGCGGTTGGCCGGTTTCGTCGCGACTCTTTCGGACGGCCGCGTTCTCGTCGCCGGCGGCGTGAACAGCGCTCCAGATTGGCTGAGTTCGGCCGAGCTCTACCAGCCGTAGGAGGCCTCAGCCGGGTCCGGGCCGGGTCCGAAGAATCCGACGGCGATCCGCGCCGGCGACGCGCGTATTCGTGAGTTCCGTCCGGGCCGCGTGTCACTGGCTGAGCTCATTCTCATGGTGTAGCCTCTGCCGGGCGTCCCGTGAGAGGCATTGGGGCGGGCGTGATGGGTCGTCGCGTATTCACAGGGGAAACCGCGCGCGCGACGTGACATCGGCCCGGTCCTTCGCCGCCTGGTACTTATGAGCTAGTTGCCAGTACGCCGCATAGCTTTACAAGTGGACGGGATGGGTTATTCAACCAGTCACCTTCACCAAGCGGGTGTCTGGCATCGCGTCAACACGCAGTGGTTTGGGGCGGACCCAGGCCATGCCCGACTCCTGAGGCTCCTGGCCATCGCCGGTGCGCTGGCCACAGGTTTCCTGTTGCTCGCGGAGGCCGTAGCCGCCCCGGCTACCCATCTGCCCGGGATCCTGTTCCTCACGGCCGCGTCGGGCGCCACGCTCGTGGCCGCCGCCCTGCTGCTCCGCCTCGGCCGATGGGAGTACGGCCTCAATATCGCGGGCGTCGTCCTGATGCTGCTCGGGGCCGCGGCCGGCGCGCTGCTGCCGGACGGAGTTGCGGCCGCCGCGATTCTGCCGCTGGCCGGCGCCGTCCTGACCCTTCCCGAGCAGCGTGGCCGGCCGCTCGCCGCCATGTTCATTCTCGCCTTCGGAGCTGGCATCGCGGGCGAGATGGCCGCCTACTTGTACGGCGGAATGGCCAGGGTGGTCGACTCCGGCAGTGTGTCGCGCTCCCTGATCGAATCCGGAGTCATGCTCGGGGGCGTCTACGGTCTGGTCTGGTGGGTCGGCGATCGTTGGTGGTCGGCGACCGCGAGCGCACAGCGCGCATTGGCGAGCCAGCGCCAGCTGCTCGAAGTCACCGAGCGGCTCCTGTCCACTCTGGATCCGCAGGGCGTGCTCGATCTCATTGCGGATTTTCTCGAAGCCGCTGCTCGCCTACGACAACCTGGCGATCTATCGGGTCGACAGGTCTGCGGGCGTGATGAGGCCGATGGTGGCGCGCGACCGCTTCGAGCAGCTGATCATGGGGACCACCTTCCCGCTCGACCGCGGAGTCACGGGCTGGGTGATCGAGCATGGCGAAGCCCAGTGCGTCAACGACATCCACCTCGACGAACGCGCGGCCACCATTCCCGGCACACCGGACGAGCCCGAGTCTATGATCGTCGTCCCTCTACTGGTCCGCGGCGAAGTCGCCGGTACGCTAAACCTTGGCCGAATGGGCAAGCAGGAGGCTCACTTCAGTGCCGGCGAATTCGAGCTGGCGCGTCTCTTCGCCGGCCAGGCATCCATAGCGATCCAGAATGCGGAAACCCATCGCGCCGTCTGGAACCGGGCGGAGACCGACTCGCTCACGGGCCTCCACAACCGCGGCTCGTTCGATGCCAACCTGGACCGCCTGGTGGAAAGCGAGAACACTCAATCCTGCGCTCTGATCATGGTCGACCTGGACGGGTTCAAGCGCTACAACGACCGCCATGGTCATCCGGCCGGCGACACGGTGCTGCAGGCCGTCGGCCGGGCGATCGACTCGGCGGTTCGGGAGCGCGATCTCAGCTTCCGCTACGGCGGCGACGAATTCGCGATCCTGCTCCCCAGGACGCGCGTCAGCCAGGCGGTGCAGATCGCCAACCGCGTCCGGACCGCGATCAAGGCCCACCCGATCGTGGCCGGGACCCTCACGGCGAGTGCAGGCGTGGCCTGCGCTCCAGTCCACGCGGCGGAGAAGGCCGCTCTCGTCTCCGCGGCCGACGCGGCGTTGTACCGGGCCAAAGGCGCCGGCGGCGACCGTACGGAAGTCTGCGGCCGCGGTCCAGCCAGGCCGCGCCGCCGCCGACGAGCCGCCGCCGGCGACGCGGAGTCGCTGGCCAGCTGACCCGGGCGACGCGGCTATGCGCCGGCGGGCCCATCGCCTGGGCCGGAGGCCGGCGCCCGGGAGGACATCTTGGAGCGGGGGATAGCCCTGGGGTCCGACGAGCCGCCGGCGGACCGAGCGCCCACCCTGCCAGCCGGCTCTCCGCGCGCCTCAACGGGCGGTCCTTTCACGTCCGGATGGCCCTATTGCGGAGATTCGCCGGACCCTAGGCTGGCCGCCATCGCCGTGCTTCATGCGGGCCACGTCACGCATCGGCCTGTTTGAGCACGGCCTCCGTTTGGAGGCCTCGATGACCACCGGCTCGGTGTCGGCGCTGCTCCACCCTGAAGATCAGGATCTGATCGACCGGATCATCGGCGATCAGGCCGGCCGCCCCGGCGCGCTTCTCGGCATCCTCGAGAAACTGCAGGAGCACAACCGCCACAAATACCTCCCGATGGAGACGCTCGAGTATGTCGCCGTGCGCACGGGCGTCCCACAGTCGCAGGTCTACAGCGTCGCGACGTTTTACGCGCTGTTCAACCTGGATCCACAGGGGACCCACACGGTTGCCATCTGCCGCGGCACCGCCTGCCACACTCGCGGCTCACGGGCGCTGCTCGAGCGCGTGAAGCTCCAGCTCGGCCTGCAGGAGTCGATCGACGGCGCCGACAAGCTCACACTCACCACTCCAGACCGTCGCTTCACGATCCGCACCGTGGCCTGCTTCGGCCAGTGCGCACTCGCCCCCGTGGTCGAGATCGACCACGCCATCCGCGGGCACGTCAAGGAACAGGCGCTGATCCGCGAAGTCGAGGCGCTGCGCAAGGAGAGCGCCCGATGATGATCAAGGACTTCGCGGCCTTCTCGGCCGTGCGAGAGGCCGGGCTCGCCAAGCTGCTCCCGAGCCGGCCACGCATCGCCGTTGGCATGGGCACGTGCGGCTCGGGAAATGGCGCCGAGGCCGTATACCACGCATTTTCGTCGGAGATCGACGCCCGCGGCCTGGCCGTGCAGCTGGTGCCGGTGGGCTGTTTCGGCTTCTGCGCCGAAGAACCACTGGTCAACATCTGGGTGCCCGGCCGCCCGCTCCTGATCCTGCACCGAGTCCAGCCGAACCACGTCGACGAGATCCTCAACGGCCTCAGCGACGGCCAGATGCCGCCGGCCGAGATAATCCTCTGCAAGATCGAGGAGTGGGATCACCTCACCGGCCACGTCAAGTACGGGACCGGCTACCCGGACGTGCCCAACTGGAACGAGATCCCGTTCTTCGACGGGCAGGTCAAGATCGTCCTTCGCAACTGCGGACTGATCAACCCGGACGACGTCGAGGAATACATTGCCATCGGCGGCTACCAGGCCCTCTACAAGGTCCTGATCGACCAGAGCCCGGCCGTCGTCATCGAGCAGATCAAGGCCTCCAAGCTGCGCGGTCGCGGTGGCGCCGGGTTCCTGACCGGTACGAAGTGGGACTTCCTGGCAAAGGCGGCCGGGCCGGAGAAGTACATCGTCTGCAACGCGGACGAGGGCGACCCGGGCGCCTACATGAACCGCAACGAGATCGAGTCGGACCCGCACGCCCTCCTCGAGGGCATGATGATCGCCGGCTACGTGACCGGCGCGCCAAACGGGATCATCTACGTCCGCGCCGAGTACCCGCTCGCGATCTTGCGCCTCGAGCGCGCAATCGAACAGGCGCGCGCCTACGGCATCCTCGGCAGCAACGTCCTCGGCCGTGGCTTCGACTTCAACATCGAGATCGTCGAAGGCGCCGGGGCGTTCGTCTGCGGCGAAGAGACGGCGCTGATCGCATCCCTCGAGGGTCAGGCCGGCCGGCCGCGGTCGCGCCCGCCTTTCCCGGCCCAGAAGGGCCTGTACGGCAAACCCACCAACATCAACAACGTCGAGACCTGGTACAACGTCGCGCCGATCGTTTCCAAGGGCCCGGCCTGGTTCACCGAGACCGGCAGCGCCAAGAGCGCCGGCACCAAGGTCTTCTCGCTGGTGGGCAAGGTCCATGCCACGGGCCTGGTCGAGATGCCGCTCGGCACGCCATTGGCGAAGTTCATCTACTCCATCGGCGAAGGCGGCACGAACGGCCGCGACATCAAGGCCGTGCAGACGGGTGGCCCGTCGGGCGGCTGCATTCCGGTGGACATGTTCGACACGCCGGTCGACTACGAGACGCTCGCGCAGATCGGGTCGATCATGGGCTCGGGCGGCATGGTCGTCATGGACGAAGACAACTGCATGGTGGACGTCGCCCGCTACTTCATCGAGTTCACCCACTCGGAGAGCTGCGGCAAATGCGTACCGTGCCGGGTGGGCCTGGACAAGGCGCTCCGAATACTGAACCGTTGCACGCTCGGCACGGCGACCAACGAGGACCTCGACTCCCTGGACGAGTTGTGCCGAATGGTGCGAGACACGTCGCTTTGCCAGCTCGGCATGAGCGCGCCTAACCCCGTTCTCACAAGCCTGCGCCACTTCCGCCACGAGTTCGAAGACCACATCCTGGCCAAGCGGTGCCGGGCCGGCGTGTGCGAGGACCTGGCCCTGTCGCCGTGCGAGAACTCCTGCCCGCTGCACATGAACATCCCGCGCTTCCTGCAGCTCTACAAGGAAGGGCGCGTCGAGGACGCGTTCTTCTCCGTGATCCTGGACAACCCGCTGCCGGCCTCCACGGGACGCGTTTGTCAGCACCCTTGCGACAACCGTTGCCGCCGCGCCGCCATGGACGAGCCGGTGAACACTCGCGACGTCCACCGCCTGATCGCCGACCAGGTCCTGCTCACCGACAAGTTCGAGCCGATGGTGAGACGGGTCCTCGAGCGCAAACAGCAGCCGACCGGCCGCGAGGTCGCGATCATCGGCGCCGGCCCGACCGGTCTGGCCTGCGCCTACTACCTCGCCCTGCTCGGCCACAGCGTGACCGTCTACGACTCGCGCCCCGAAGCCGGCGGCATGCTGCGTTACGCGCTGCCGGAATACCGACTCCCCAAGGCCGTGCTCAACAAGGAAATCGAGCTTATCGAGCGTCTGGGCGTCAAGTTCCAGTTCAACGTGAGCGTCGGTGAATTGCCGACTCTCAACGACGTGGCCCACCAGTACGACGCCGTCTTCATGGCGATCGGCACCTGGAAAGAGGCCTGGGTCTACCTCCCCGGCACCGAGCTCACCGGCGTCATCCCGGCGCTGCCCTTCCTCGAGGGCGTCTCGCGCGGCGAAGAGGTTCCGGTAGGGAAGAGCGTGGTCGTGATCGGCGGTGGCAACGCGGCCATCGACTCGGCTCGCACCGCGCGCCGCCTCGGCGCCGAGGTGACGATCGTGTACCGGCGCGAGCGCAAGGACATGCCGGCAATCCCCGAAGAGATCGAGGCCGCCGAGCACGAGGGCGCGAAGATCGTCTACCTCGCCGCGCCGCACCGCATCGTGGGCGACAAGAGCGGCCAGGTGCGAGCAATCGAAGCGGTCAGGACCAGGCCGGGCGAGTTCGACATGTCCGGCCGCCGCCGGCCCGTACCGACGGACGAAGTGATCCGGATCGAATGCGACAGCGTGATCCTCGCTGTGGGCGAGAAGGTCGACCCGGACTTCTGCAAGGCCTCCGGCCTGAAGGTCAAGGAAGACGGCACGATAGAGGTCGATCGCTACACGCTGGAAACGAGCCGCGAGCGCTTCTACGCGGGCGGCGACCTCATCACCGGTGCCTCCAACGTCTCGAACGCCATGGGCATCGGCAAGAAGGCGGCCCGCAACATCGACAAGCGCCTGATGTCGGTGGAGCGTTTCGCCACCCTGGTCCCGGACTTCGACTATCTGATGGAGCCGCCGGAAACGCCGAGCGAGAGCGGCCGTCACGTGCCCGCCGAGATGGCGGCAGCCCAACGGGTCCAGTCGTACGCCGAGGTTTCCCTCGGCCTGACGCCGGTCGCCGCGATGGAAGAGACATTCCGTTGCCTCCGCTGCGATATCCGCAGCGGCGAAAGATAGGGAGGACCGCCTTGACCGAGAAGGTGAAGGTCAGGATCGACGGCGAGGTGATCGCCGCGACGCCGGGCCAGACGATCCTCGAGGTTGCCCGCGCCAACAACAAGTACATCCCCGCGCTCTGCTATATGGAAGGCCTCAGCGCCGTCGGCGCGTGCCGGCTGTGCATGGTCGAGGTCTCCGGCGTCGCGAGGCTCCTGCCCGCCTGCACCACGCCCGTGCAAGAGGGTCTGGCGGTCACGACGAACTCGCCGCAACTTGAGAACTACCGCAAGATCGCGCTGGAGTTGCTCTTCGTCGAGCGCAACCACGTCTGCGCCGTATGCGTTTCTTCGGGCCATTGCGAGTTGCAGGCCCTGGCCCAGGAGCACGGCGTCACTCACGTTCGCTATCCCTACAACTATCCCAAGCTGCCGGTCGACACTTCGCACCCTCGTTTCGTGCTGGACCACAACCGCTGCATCCTGTGCTCGCGTTGCGTTCGCACCTGTGCCGAGATCGAAGGCGCTCATGTGTGGGACATCGCCGGCCGCGGAATACAGTCGCGGCTCGTCTCGGAGCTGCAACGGCCGTGGGGCGAAGCCACCAGCTGCACCAGCTGCGGCAAGTGCGTGCAGGCCTGCCCGACCGGGGCTATGGCCGAGAAGGGCTGGGGCGTCGAAGAGATGACGAAGCAGCGGGCCGGCGTCAGCCGCCTGACGTCGATGCGCGAGGGCCAGTAATGGACAAGGTGAAGATCGGTACCTGCTGGCTCGACGGCTGTTCGGGTTGCCATATGTCGGTACTGGACATGGACGAGGCGATCGTCGGTGTGCTCCAGAAGGCCGACATCGTCTTTGGCCCGCTGGTCGACGCCCAGGAATGGCCCGAAGGCGTGGACGTCGCTCTGATCGAGGGCGCCGTCAGCAGCCAGGACGACCTCAAGCTCGCCCAGACGGCGCGGGCACGCAGCAAGATCGTGGTTGCGCTGGGCGACTGCGCGGTGACGGGCAACGTGCCGTCGATGCGCAACGGCATTCCCACCCGCAAGCTCCTGGAACGGGTCTACGTCGACGGCGCGACCGTGCATCCGGGCGTGCCGACGGACGGCGTGCCTGCCCTGCTCAAGCAGGCGGAGCCGCTGCAGGCGGCCATCAAGGTGGACATCCACGTTCCCGGCTGTCCGCCCAAGCCCAACGCGATCCTGATGGTGCTGG
Organism: uncultured Chloroflexia bacterium; assembly: GCA_963835845.1. Classification (GTDB taxonomy): domain Bacteria; phylum Chloroflexota; class Limnocylindria; order Limnocylindrales; family CSP1-4; genus Fen-1039. The sequence continues at coordinate 204,855 of CAWIGT010000004.1, forward strand.
GCGAGTTGCTCGAAGGCCGCGAGCCGGATCTCGGCTCCAAGCTTCGGTTCGGGTAGGCGGGATATGACTACGAGGAAGGCGACGTCCGACGCGGCTGGATCCACGCCCACGGCCGCCGCGGCAGCCACTGAGCGCGCGGCGGCGCTACCGGCCGCGGCACAGCCGGCAGCCGAGCACTTGGCCGAGGCCAGGAGACCAGCCATGAAGAGGCTCACGATCCCCCACGTGACGCGCATCGAGGGTCACGCCAGGATCACGATCAAGCTGGACGATGCCGGCCAGGTCGTTGACAGTCAATTCCACGTCACCCAGATCCGCGGGTTCGAGAAGTTCGTCGAGGGTCGGCCGTACTACGAGATGCCGTCGATCACCTCGCGCATCTGCGGCATCTGCCCCGTCAGCCATCAGCTCGCTTCGTCGAAGGCGTGCGACGAAATCATGGCCGTGCGCATCCCCAGGGCCGCCGCGCAACTGCGCGAGCTACTCCACTGCGCCCAGTTCGTACAGTCGCATGCGCTGTCCTTCTTCCATCTCTCTGCGCCCGACCTGCTCCTCGGCATGGACTCGGATCCGGCCAAGCGCAACGTCGCCGGGCTGCTCGAGGAGCACCCGGACGCTCTCCGCGACGGGATCGCGCTACGCAAATTCGGCCAGCAGGTGATCGAGCGGCTCGCCAAAGAGCGCGTCCATCCCTCGTGGGTTATGCCGGGCGGCGTCAACGCCCGCCTGGACCCGACGGTTCGCGAGAAGACGCTGGCCGAGTTGCCCGCGGCCATGGCCATCGTGAAGCGCACTCTCGCATTGTGGAAGAACACCGTCGACAGCTTCCCCGACGAGATCGATTCGTTCTCCAACTTCCCGACCATGTATTGCGGCCTCGTTGGGCCGGACGGCTCGCTGCAGCTTTACGACGGGAACCTGCGCTTCGTCGGTTCGGACGGCAGCATCGTCGCCGACCAGGTCAGGCCCGACGACTACGCCAGCTACATCGGTGAGGCGACGCTCACCGATTCATACCTGAAGGCGCCCTACTACAAGCCGGTCGGATATCCCGACGGCATCTACCGCGTCGGCCCGCTGGCCCGTCTCAACGTCGCCGACCGGTGCGGCACGCCGGCCGCGGACGTGGAGCTCGAGGAGTACCGCGGGCGTCTCGGCCGCATCGTCCAGAGCGGCTTCCACTACCACTACGCCCGACTCATCGAGGCCCTGTACGCCCTCGAGCGCATGCAGCAGCTGCTCGACGACCCGGCCATCCTCGGGACCAAGGTCCGGGCCCACGCGGACGTGAACAACCTCGAGGGCATCGGTGTCATCGAGGCGCCGCGTGGCACGCTCATTCATCACTACAAGGTGAACGACAACGGCGCCATGACCTGGGCCAACCTGATCGTCGCCACCGGTCACAACAATCTGGCTATCGGGCGCGGCATCCTGCAGGTGGCCAAGCGCTTCGTCGACGGCAGCAAGATCCAGGAAGGCGCCCTCAACCGCGTCTCCGCCCTGGTCCGCGCCTACGATCCGTGCCTCAGCTGCTCCACACATGCCCAGGGCACGGTTCCGTTGCTCCTGCAGCTGTGCGGGCCCGACGGCGAGCTCCTCGATGAGGTCCGAACCGAGTAAGCCTCGCCCGGCTTGCCATCCGGCAGGCGAGAGCGGCGAACGGCGAGCGGTGTCCAGTGCCCGGGGAGTGCCAGGCCACTCCAGCGCGCCGGGCTGCACCAGGGCGCCCCGGACCGCGCCGGGAAGGACCGCCTCGTGCCACGCCGGCCGACCGGCGTCTAGGATTGCGTGCCAAGCGATGATGTCCGAGTCGGCTTCGGAGATCTCATGCAGCTGAATATTCTGGTGCTCTCGTACGTCGCCTCTGCCGCCGTCTCGGGTGCGGTGGCCGTCGCGGCGTGGCGCAGGCGCCACATGGTCGGGGCGCTCGGACTGGCTCTCATCATGCTCGCGGTCGGCTGGTGGCTGCTGGCAAGTGCGCTGGAGGCCGCCTCCATCGACCGGACGGCTAAGATCGTTTGGGCCGTCGTCTCATATCCGGGCATCGAATTCGCGCCGGTCTTGTACCTGCTGTTCGTGCTCGGATGGACCCGCCAGGGCGGCCGGATCACGCGCTGGCGGATTGTGCTGCTGTCGGCTGTGCCGGTCGCATCCATCTTCCTCGCGGCCACGAACGAATGGCACCACCTGCTCTGGCCGTCGGTGACGATCATCGACGCCTGGGGCACCACCGCCGTGTACGCGCATGGGCCGTGGTTCTGGGTTGAGGTCGCCTACTCCTACATCCTCATAGGAGTGGCGCTCCTGGCCCTCATAGTCGCCATGTTCCAGTTCCCGGACGTCTATGCGGCCAGGATCCGCCTGGCTGTCGTCGGCTCGCTGGCTCCGGTCGTGGGCAGCCTGGCCTATGCAGTCGGCTTCGACACCTTCGCGCATGCCGATTTGAGTTCGGTCGCCTTCGCCATCGCCGGCATCGTCACCGCCTGGGCCGTCTTGCGGTCTCACCTGCTCGACTTCGTGCCGGTGGCCTGGCCGATGCTGGTCGACTCGCTCTCGGACGCCGTGATCGTGTTGGATCCCGAGCGGCGCATCGCGTCCTTCAACCCGTCGGCAACGCGCTTGCTCGGCGTCGGCGGCCAGGCCGTCGGGCAGCCGATCGATCGAGTGTTCGGCGAATTCCCCGAACTTGTGGCGCTCTGCCGGGAAACCGCCGACCAGGAAGCCGAGATCTCAATGGGGCCCCGGCGATCCGACCCGGACGGCCCCGAGCCCGAGGGAGCCGCGCTCGAGGCGACCCGCTGGATGGACGTTCGGGTCACCGCCGTAGCCGACGGGCAGGGCCGAGACGCCGGCTGCCTGGTAGTCATGCGCGACATCACCGACCGCCGCGAGATGGTCGAGACCATTCGTACGCTCACGGTGACCGACGAACTGACCGGCTTGCTGAACCGGCGCGGCTTCACCACCATCGCCGAGCGGCAGATACTCACGTCCCTCCGAACCAGGAACCGTCTGTGGCTGCTCTTCGCCGACGTCGACGGCCTCAAGGACATCAACGATCGCCTCGGGCACGAGGCCGGCGATCGCGCGCTTCGTGAGATCGCCCGCTTGCTCAGGAAGGGCTCGTTCCGGGCGGCCGATCTGGTCGCTCGATTGGCCGGCGATGAATTCGCGATCCTCGGCACGGAGATCTCGCGCACCGACGGCGACCAGGTGCTCAAGCGCGTGGACGAGGCGCTGCGTCGGGCGAACGAGGCGCCGGGCCGCGACTTCACGCTCTCGCTGAGTGCCGGGGTCGCCATCTTCGACCCCGACCAGCCCCAGACACTGGACGAGCTGCTGGACGAGGCGGACCGGCGTATGTACGAAGCGAAGCACTCGCAGCGAGCCGACGCCTCGCGGCCCCGATAGGCAGGGGCGCCGGACGAGCCGGCCTCCGCCGTCGGCGGCTAGACTTGGTCGCCATGCGAGACCTATACCCCTCGATCGAGCCCTTCAAGACCGAACGACTGAAGGTCTCCGACCTGCACGAGCTCCATCTCGAACAGAGCGGCCGGCCTGACGGCCAGCCGGTCGTGTTCCTGCATGGCGGCCCCGGAGCCGGCACCGAGCCGAAGCACCGGCAATTCTTCGATCCCGCCACGTACCGGATCGTCCTCTTCGATCAGCGCGGCTGCGGCAAGAGCACGCCCCGGGCGTCGCTCGAAGCGAACACGACCTGGGACCTGGTCGAGGACATCGAGAAGATCCGAATCCATCTTGGTGTCGACCGATGGCTCGTTTTCGGCGGATCCTGGGGAAGCACGCTTGCCCTGGCTTATGCCGAGACTCACCCGGATCGTGTGACCGCGCTGGTTCTGCGCGGGATCTTCCTGCTGAGACCGCACGAGTTGCGCTGGTTCTACCAGGAGGGCGCCAGCTTCGTCTTCCCCGACGTCTGGGAATCCTTCCTCGCGCCGATCCCGGCCGCCGAGCGCGGCGATCTCATGAACGCTTACCACCGGCGCCTCACCGGACCCGACGCAGCCGCTCGCGAAGCGGCCGGGCATGCCTGGTCGACGTGGGAAGCGACCACGATCACGCTCCTGCCCGACGAGCATATGGTCGACGACTTCAGCGAACGAGACGCCGCCGACAACCTGGCCCGAATCGAATCCCACTACTTCGTGAACGGCGGTTTCTTCGATCGACCGGACCAGTTGCTGGACAACATCCCAGCGATCCGGGAGATCCCCGCCGTCATCGTCCAGGGCCGCTACGACATGTGCTGTCCGATGACGAGCGCCTGGGACCTTCACCGCCGCTGGCCCGAGGCCGCCTTCGAGGTCGTGCCCGACGCCGGCCACGCGGCCTTCGAGCCGGGCATCGCGGACCGGCTGATCGAGGCCACCGATCGGTTCAGGGGTTTGCGCTGACCGCGAGTGACGGGACTGCGTAGGGCGTCGGGCCCAGGCACGATCCTGCTCACTCGGGCGGCAGGAACTCGCTCGAAGGCCTTGACGTAGCTATCCCATAGGGCGATCCTTGTCGCAACTTCGGCACGTTGTCCGAAACTTTCGACTGGTGGCCGCCGCCTGGCTTCGTCCGACATCGTGAAGATCACAGTCGCGTACCCAAGCACCGGTAGGCCGACACCGTCAGGCATCTGGCGGCGGCGAGTTGTGGCCTGACAGCGAACCGCCGCCAGAAGCTCGAGGCCCAGGATCTCCGCTCAGCGGGAGGCGGCGGCCATTGTGCCGCCGTCTTCTGTCCCGGGTCGAAGCGGCGAGACTACGTCCAGGCGCCGCTCCCCAGTGATATCGGTGGAGTGGGCTATCGCCCCAGGGGCGCCGTGCTCGAGCGCACAACGAGCGCCGTCGCCAGCTCTATGCGTGTTTCGGTCGGGCGCTCGCCGGCGGCCAGGCGAAGAACCAGCTGCGCCGCCGTCACGGCCATCTGCACGAGCGGCTGTTTGACTGTCGTCAGCGGCGGACTTGCCCATCTGGCGGTCGGGATGTCATCGAAGCCGACGACGCTCAGGTCGTCGGGGATGTGCAGGCCAAGGTCTCGGGCCGCCAGGTAGACACCCAGGGCCTGGAGATCGTTCAGGGCAAAGATCGCCGTGGGTCGAGTGGACGGGTCTCGGTCGAGCAGGAAGCGGCCCTCCGTGATCGCCTCGTTGACGTAGAAATTGCCGTGGCGTATCAGCTCGGCGTCGACTTCTACGCCCGCGGCGTCCATGGCGGCACGATATCCATCTAGGCGCGCACGGCTGCACAGCAAGTTCTCGGGTCCCGCGATGACCCCGATGCGGCGATGCCCGAGTTCGAGCAGATGCCGCGTCGCGGTGAGGCCGCCGCTCCAGTTCGTCGCCCCGACGGACGGAATGTCGTGGAGCGGCTCGCCGGTCGGATCGACGATGACGAGCGGAATTCCACGAGAGCGCAACTGCGTACGCAGCCCATCGTCGAGTTGCGAGAGCACCACGATGACGCCCGTCGGCCGGCGGGCGAGCACGTCTTCGATCCAGCCGCGACCCTGCTGCTCCGTCCCCTGCATCTCGGATATCACGAGGCCGAGATCATTCTGGGCCGCCACACGTCCGGCGCCCTTGATGAACTCTCCGGCCCACTCGCTCTCGAACTCACGGAAGGCGAGCTCCAGCAACGGCGCGCCGCGGGTTCTTCGCCGGGCAGGCCGGTAGCCCTGCTCGCGGATGACGGCCTCGACCCGCTGGCGAGTCAGGACCGCCACGTCCGTTCGGCCGTTGATGACCTTCGACACGGTTGGCACGGAGACGCCGGCCCGGCGAGCGATGTGCGCGATCGTCATCGGACCGGTGGGGCTGCCGTCCGCGTCTGGATCGAGGGTGTTCGTGGCCACGGACCGAGTGTACAGAAATGCGCGGGTCTGCATGCCGGCGTCGGGCGATTCTCCGAGCGACGGTCGAGCGGTGCCGGCCGATCCGGCGGAGCGGCGCCGCGGCGCTCATCCGCGGCCGCCAAACAGGACGATCCAGTCGCCGGACTGTCCGAAAACGCTCCGATTGACGTATTTCGTACACTATGTATCGTTTGCTTGAGAGGAGCAGCATGCCATCTGTTGCGCCACCAACGCCGGATACGGGACCCACGAGAAGACGGGGCCCGTCCAAGAAGCTCGACGCCGCCATCGCCGAGGCGACGCTGCGCCTGCTGGGTCGCGCGGGACCCGGCGGGGTCTCCATCGAAGCTGTGGCGCGCGAGGTCGGCTGTTCCAGATCGAGCATCTACCGCAGACATTCGTCAAAGGAGAGTCTGATCCTCGAAGCCACGGTCGATCGACTGGGGCCGCGTGACGCGGGAGCCCGGACCGGTCGCCTGCTGGAGTCGGTGATCAGAAACCGCCTCGCATCACTTCGAGAACCTGCTTTCGTCCTTGCCTGGACCGTGTTGATGGACGAGACGGTTCGTGGAACTGACCTCGGCCGCCGCTACTTCGAGGAGGCTTTCGGGCCGCTGCGTTTGGAGAGGGCGGAGTTCCTCGCTCGGGCCGTCGCCGGCGGCGAGATACGACCGGACGTGGACATCGATCTGCTGCTGGACATCGTCACCGGGACGCTGCTGTTCCAGCGATTCATCACCCGACGGAAGAGCGAGATCTGCCCGAGAGGCTGATGGCCATCCTCACCGGCGGCGTGTCGCCGGAACGCGCGATGACGGGGGATCGGAGGGAACCTTGAACAACGCTGAGATAGTCGCTCGAAACAACGCCGCTGCGAACCGCCTGGCCCGGCTGGAAGGCCTGACCCGCTTTGCCGGAGAGCGGGCGTGTGATGCCACCCTTACGTCGGCCGAGGTGCGGGAGATTGAGGCACGCCTGTTCCTGATCGACTACAACCTCGGTCTGGCCGAGAAAGAAGTGATCGGCCTCGCGGCTCTGTTCGCCACGGATTCCGACGTCTGCAAGTCGTAGCCGGCTGTCCAGCGTGCGTGACCAGGGGCCATCTCGCGGCGCGCACGGCACCGGACCTCGTCGGGGATGCGATATTGGGCGCCTCATCGCATAGCGGGGTCTTGGGTTGATGCGAACGATTCTCTTCGACTGGGACGGCACGATCGTCGACTCTATGGGCGCTCTTTTCGAGACGACTCGAGCGACGTGTGCCCACATGGGCTTGCCGTTCGACCGGGAGATCTTCAGGCGCACTTTCTCGCCGAACTGGCGGCTCAAGTACCTTGCCCTCGGCGTACCCGAGGATCGCTTCGATGAGGCGATCGCGATCTGGGCGGAGACGTTCCATCCCGCAGAGACTCAGCCGTTCCCGGGCGTCTGTGAGGCCCTCGGGCGGCTGGCCGCGGCCGGACATCGACTCGGCATCGTGACCAGCGGCGACCGGCGCGAAATCCAGCCCCAGCTTGTTCGGCTCGGCATCGACGGGCTACTGCGGGTGCGTGTCTACGGCAACGACACCGCCGCCGGCAAGCCGGATCCGCAGCCGTTGCGTCTTGCGCTGGAGCTGGCGCGGGCCGCACGGCCGGAGGAGGCCGTCTATGTCGGCGACGCGCTCGACGACATGCGCATGGCCGCCGCGACCGGCGTCCGAGGAGTTGGGATCGTATCGATGCTGGCCGACGGCGACGATCTCCGCGCGGCCGGGGCCGCCGAGTCGGCTCAGTCCGTCGTCGATTGGGTCGGCCGATTTCTGGCCGGATCGACCGAGCGGAACGAGTAGGCCGCGCCCCGGGATCTCGCCCGGCTTCAAGTGATAAGGATGGCCCCGGTCGGCTCTCGCCTGCCGGGGCCCTCCGCGGCGGATTGGCTATCGATAGTCACTCTGCTTGAGTGCCACGTGGTATTTCACGCCGATGCCAACCGGCCACACCGCCGACGCGAACGCGCCGTTACCCGCGACCAGATAGGTCAGTCTGGCGCAGGTCGCACCAACCACTGACGAGGTCCACGCCGCCCCCAGGCCCAGCCGGACGGCGGCGTTGACCGACGGGCCGCCCGGCCGCTCGCCGGCTACGCGGCCGCTCGCCTGGCCTGGAGTGAGGACTTGTCGGCCATCTCCCACTCGATCTCGTAGACGCAGCAGGGCGCTCCGTCGTGCATGCAGGCCGTCTTGGTGATGTGGGGGATGCCGCCGGATGCCTCCATGACACCCTCCATCCAGCCGACGTGGTTGTACGTGCAGCGCTCGCGCGGCTGCTTGCGACCCATGTCGACCTCCTGGTGGATATGCCGAGGCCCGACATCCCTGGCGCGCACGACCACTCCTTCGCCCCAGTTGTGTCGCAGGCAGAGATCCATCCGGCGGATGATGTGGCCCGGATCGCCGGCCTTGAAATGCTGGGCAAGAGGCGCGCCGGGGGCGATGTCGAACCTCGCCCGGTAACGTGTCATCTCTCGCAGGATGTCGTTGCTGCCACCGGCGAGTTCGTTGCGGATCGCCGACGTCAGCGAGCCCAGCAACTCGGGTGGATACGAGCCCTCGGGGTCGATCCGGCCGCGCAAGATGCGGGCGTGCTCGGCGTCCATGCTCCCGAGGACCCGTGCGAGCCCGCCGGCCCCGTACTTGTCCTTGACGAAATCGAGGCGACCAATGAGCGCATTGCCGCGGCTCACCTTGCCGGAGACGCGCGCCGTGGTGAGGTGCATGACCTGCTGCTGGAGGGCCACGGCGAGGTCGCTGATCTGCTCGATGGACCGCGCGACGTCCGCTTCCTGCTCGCCAACCCGTTGCGCCGCGGCATTCACCTGGTCGATGTCCGACTGGCTATCCTCGGCCAGACTGGCGAAGGCCCGGAATGCCTCGGTGACCTCCACCGAGCGTTCCTGGATTTCTCTCGCCGCGACGTCGTTGTCGCGCGCCACAAGCGAGACCGCATCCATTGTTCCGGTGAGCGCCTCGGCGGCATCGCTGATCCGCTCCGTACCGCTGGAGATTTCATGCATGTCGACCACGATCGCATCCACGGTGCGTACGATCTCAGAGATAGCAGTGGCGGCAGCGCTGCTGTGGGCGGCGCCCGCCTGGATCTCCGGAGCTTGATCGACGATTGCGCGCACGGTCTCGCGAACGGTCTCCTGGATCCCACGGATGAGGTCTGCGATCTCGCCGGTCGCCCTGGCCGACTTCTCCGCCAGCTGGCGGACCTCGTCGGCGACGACGGCGAATCCACGGCCGTGCTCGCCGGCTCTGGCGGCCTCGATCGCGGCATTCAGCGCGAGCAGGTTCGTCTGTGACGCGATCGACTCGATAGTCTCGAGGATCGACCCGATCTGCCCGGACCGCTGGCCCATCAGGTCCACTTTCTCCTGGACCTTCAGAGTCGACTGCTCGATGCTTTGCATTCGGGCCAGGTTCGCGTCTATGGTCGCCGCGCCGTTGCGTGCGGCGAGCACAGCGTCGCCGGCGCTGCGTGCCCCGGCGCTCGCCCGATCGGTCACGCCACTGATCTCCGCCACGATGCTCGCGGTAGCCGTGGCCGCATCGGAGACCGACCGTGCCTGGCCCCCGGCGCCGCGGCTGACCTGTTCCACCGACACCAGCATCCGGTCGAGTACCTGGCTGGTCTGATGGAGGTGCTCCATCTGCTGGCCGGTCCTCGCGCCGGCTTCGAGCAGGCGACCGGTGATCTGCTGGACCGCCTCGTTGGCGATTCCGGATGCCTCGGTCACGCGGCCGTACTCGCGCCCGAGCGCGTCGGCGGCCCCGGCAACCTGGCCGACCGACCCCCGCAGCGACGCCGTCATGGCGCCGAGGGCGGCTCCAAGGGCGTCGCGATCGGACGCTCGCTTGACGTCCACCGCAAGGTCCCCCGCGCCGATCTTGGCCGAGACTTCGGCAAGGTCGCGCAGGTACGTCCGCGTTTGGTTGAGGGCATTCTTGAGTTCCGCCAGTTCGTCCCAGCCGGTCACCCCGAGTGTCTCGGCTGCGTCGCCGGCCGCGAGGCTCCGGGCCGCAGCCGTGGCTTCTCGGAGAGGCTGGACGAGGAAGTGCAGGGCCAGCCCAACGAGCCCGTAGGCGGGCAGGACGATGATCGCCGCCACGAGGATCGTGCCGATCGAGATGCCGGTCTTGGCCAGGACGAAGCCGGCGATCGAGGTGGCCGCGGCCACGCCGACGAAGAGAATCGCAAGCTTGACGGCCACGCCGCGCCGGTAAGCTAGATATGCCCCGGCCACCGTCACGCCGGCCGTCGCCGCGACGAGACCAACGTAGGCCACGTAATCAAACATCGTCCCGAACCCCGCTGGTTACCAACTATCGCCAGGTTGGGTATCGGTGAAGTCGGGCCGAAACGAAGTTCGTTTGCCCCAGATAATGATTCGAGATGCCCCGTGGGTGAGGCGGGGCTATCTGCCGGTGTCAACCGCGAGGCGGATGACGCTCCACGAAGCAGCCGGGAGGGCCACTTCAATCAGGCCGCCGTCGGGCGAAGTCTCATCGCTCCGGTGCGGTGCGACGCGGTCGGGCTGTTCTCGTGTGTTCGTCTCCCAGGGATCGGCTCCTCCGACCACGAGCGAATTGACGAGGCGCGCGGTCGACCATGAGCCCAGGCGGATGCTCGTCGCCACCGCCTCCGAGGCACTCCGATTCAGGAGGAAGAGAACGAGATCGCCCTTCTCCCCGTCGAGGGTTGCCGCGACATCGATCGCGCCGACACGCCCGTACTTGCCGGTGTCGATCTCCGGCGACGCGACGGTCGTCCGCAGGGCCGTCCCCTTTGCGTAGCGAGCGGCGAGTTGGAATGGGTGGTAGATCGACTGCCGCCATGAGCCGTCGGCCTCGGCGCGGATCGGGGCGCCCGAGTTGACCAGCAGCGACTGGCAGGCGCAGGTGACGCGGTCGGCGTGGTTGAGCAACGAGATGATCAGCGCGCCGGTGACGGCCGCATCGGCCGCGGTGTAGAGGGACTCGCCGATCCGCCTCTCGACCGGCCAATCCTCCGGCGTGGGCGGGTTCGGGTCGCGGTCGCGCCAGACGCCCCATTCGTCGACCGAGACTGCGAGCTTGCGGTCGATACCGCGCCGCGCGGAAGCGGCGTCGGCCTCCGCCGTCGCACGCTCGATCTCTCGGTCGAGCTCCACGCCGGAGGCCAGGAAGGTCTGGACGTCGCGTTCGACCTCTTCGACGTAGATGTGCACGGCGACGTAGTCGGCAAACTCGACGGCCTCATCCAGCACGATCCGATCCCAGTCCAACGAGCTCGGGAGCCACGGGGCCGTGTGGCCCGCGACGACCAGCTCCAGCTTTGGATCGAATTGCCGGAAACCGCGGGCCGCCTCGGCCGCCAGCCGACCATACTCCGGCGCGGTCTTGTGGCCGAGCTGCCAGGGGCCGTCGGGCTCGTTGCCCAGGCACCACATCCGCACGCCGAACGGGCTCGCGGCGCCGTTCGCGACCCGCATGTCGGAGAGCGTCGTTCCACTCGGATGGTTCGAGTATTCGAGCAGGTCGAGGGCTTCTGCGACTCCTCGCGTCCCCAGGTTGACGGCCAGCATCGGCTCGACGCCGACCTTGCGCGTCCAATCGACGAACTCGTGGAGGCCGAAGCTGTTCGAGTCGGTCTGGTGCCAGGCGAGGTTCAGCCGGCTCGGCCGGGTGTCTCGCGGCCCAACGCCGTCCTCCCAGCGGTAGCCTGAGACGAAATTGCCTCCCGGGTATCGGACGACGGTCACACCGAGATCGCGGATGAGGGTCGCGACGTCCTCGCGGAACCCGTTCGGGTCCGAGAGCGGGCTGCCGGGCTCGTAGATGCCTCCGTAGATACACCGGCCGAGATGCTCCACGAATGAACCGAAGAGCCGCCGATCGATCTCGCCGATCGCCTGGTCGCGATCGACCGCTACTGTCGCCCGGATCAATGCTCACCTCGCTGCGTGGGTCCGTCAGTGCGCAGGCTAGCACCCGGCGCCGGGGCGAGAGAGCCGATGGGGGCGCTTGCGGGCGGACACGATGCCCGCTCATCAGGCGCATGCGAACGGCCATGACCGCAGTGACTCCGGATAGGCTTGCGGCATGCAGCCCAATGCATCCATGGCGTACGAGATCCATGACACGAGGCGTCGGCTTCGCGGCTACATCCCGGTGATGATCGGGTGCGCTCTCGCGCTCACGGCAGTGCTCGGCTGCATGCCCCGGCCGGCTCTCCAGTTCTCGCCCGCGACCCTGCCCGACGCTCGGGTCGGCTCGTCGTACGCCGCCACGATCACGGTCACTCAAGCGGTGACGCCTGTTGGCGGCGCCTCGGTCCAGGACGGCGCGCTTCCCCCGGGCCTCGACCTTGTACTGGCCGGGGAGCCCGAAAACACGATCCAAATCTCGGGCACGCCGACCGCATCAGGCACGTTCAGCTTCAGCGTTTCGGTGTGGTGCTACGGCACGAACGTCAGCGGGCAGACGGCCACGCAGGAGTACACGCTGGCGGTGAAGTGAACGACGGAGCACGGTCGAAGCCACTTGACGAATGCGTCGGCGGCGTCATTGGGGATGAGGACACGAACCCGGGACGGGCCGGCGCCTGAGGTAGCTCCCTCGTGGAGTGCGGGTGAGTTCGCTCTTGTGGAACACCCTGCGAGCCTGGCTGAGCGCACGGCCCCGAGAGCGTAGCGTTGCACCGTGAGTCGAGAGATAGAGGACATGAACCGGCGCCTGCTGCGCGCCCGTGACGCCATGGACCGCGCCTACTCCGAGCCGCTCGACGTCCGCGCCGTGGCCGCGGTGGCCCATGTCTCCGAGGCGCACTTCATCCGGACCTTCCGGGCTGTCTTCGGGGAGACGCCGCACCGCTATCTTCAGCGGCGGCGCGTCGAGCGCTCGATGTTCCTGTTGCGCGAGACCTGCCGCAGCGTCACCGACATCAGCCTCGACGTCGGGTTCAACAGCCTGGGGACCTTCAGCCGGACGTTCCGGGAGATCGTCGGCGAGGCGCCGTCTGACTACCGCGTGGGGCACGCGCCCATGGTCGCGCCCAATTGCTTCCAGATGGCGGCCACGCGGCCGGTGGTGGCGGCGGAGGTCGCGGGGGCCGACAGGGCGGCCACGAGATTCAGCAGTTCTGGAGAAGCCACTCCGGGGGTGGTTCCCTAGCATCAGGGTCGTCCCTATCGAAACTCGCAGAGGCAGAAGCAAGCGATGATCACCAGGCTGAACGTTACGTCGCTCAAGATCCTCGACCAGGACGAGGCCCTCGACTTCTACGTCAACAAGCTTGGGCTGGAAGTGGCTCAGGACTTCCAGCAGGGTCCCGTACGCTGGCTGACGGTCCGCGTCCCCGGCGACTCCGCAACAGAGATCTACCTCGAACTGCCGGCCCCGCCGGCCTACGACGAAGCGACCGCTGCGCAGGTTCGCGAGCTGATCGCCAAGGGCGCCATCGGCTGGGTCGCCCTGGAGACTGACGACGTCCGCGGCCTGTACGAGACCCTGAAGGCGCGCGGCGTCACCGACTTCACCCAGGAGCCCACCGACCACTTCTATGGCATCGACATGGGCATTCGCGACCCCTTCGGCAACGGCATCCGGATTCTCCAGCCGGCGAAGGTCGCCCATGCGGCGACGGCCTGACCGGTCCGGCGTGATCCCCAGCTGTACGCGCGGACTCTGCTGACCGCCACCGACGAGGCCAGGATCGTTGCGCCGGTGAATAGCGCGTCCGGCTCATGCCACGAGCCGGGCACCGAATGACCCACAACGCCGAGCGTCCGGACCGCCTGAGGCGGGTAGGTCAGGATCGCCTGGTCCGGGTTGGCCAGGTTCACAGTCGGCGGCCCCACGAATACGTTGGCAAGCAAGCGTCGGGATTGCGCCTCGGGGCGCGGCTCAGCTTCCCGGCGACCCGGCGCGGGTGAGGCCGACTTGACGCCCGTACAATTGGGAAGCCCCGCACCGCACAGGCTCCGAACGTGACTTCCTCAACCGCCTCATCGCCCGAACAGCGTTTCCAGGGGCTGGCCGTCAAGTGGCTGGCTGTCCAGTGGCCTGTTCTCGTCGTCGCGGTTTTGATGGTGGCCGGGTTGCTGGCGCTTTCGGGTGCCTACGGCTTCCACGGCGACGAGATGTACTTCGTCGTGGCCGGCCAGCATCCGGCCTTCGGGTACGTCGACCAGCCGCCGCTGACCCCGCTGCTGTCGGCCGCGTCGGTGGCCCTGTTCGGGGTCTCGCCGACCGCCGTGCGGATCCTGCCCGCGCTCGAGATGGGGCTCATCGTGGTCCTGATCGCGCTCGTCGCCCGGGACCTGGGCGGCTCGCGCCGGGCCCAGTTCCTCGCGGCGGTCACGGCGGCGCTCTCGGGTTATCTCGGCGCCGGCCATCTCGACACCACGACGGAGCCGGACCTGCTCGCCTGGGCGATCATCCTGTGGCTGCTGGTGAAGCTCCTCGCGGGCGGCGACCGGCGCCTGTGGCTCGTGCGTCGGCGTCACGGCCGGAATCGGCCTGGAGAACAAGGACACGCTCCTGTTCCTGGGCGCCGGGCTGGCGGTCGGGCTCGTCCTGGCACGACGCTGGGACGTCGTGCGTTCGCCGTGGGCCTGGTCGGCGATCGGGATCGCGCTCCTGCTGTGGCTGCCGAACCTCGCCTGGCAGGCGGCGAACGGGTGGCCGCAGCTCACGATGGCGCAGGCCATCTCCCGGTACGCCGCCGACAACCGCGGCCAGATCGTGCCGCTCCTGTGGCTCTTCACCGGCCCGCTCCTCTTCCCGGTGAGCGCGGCGGGTCTCATCTGGGTGCTGAGGTCGCAAAGGCGGCGGCGCCGTGGCGCGCGATCGGGATCGCGGCGCTGGTCGGCCTCGCCCTCGTCGTGGTCAGCGGCGGCAAGGCCTACTACGCGATCGGCAGTGTGCCGGTCTTCATGGCGGCCGGCGCGATCCTCCTCGACCGCTGGCTGGCGCGCGGCCACAGCCGCCTGAGGGCGGTCGAGCTTCACGACGGCCGCCGTGCTCTCGGCCGCGCTCATCGCCCTGCTGACCCTGCCGATCCTCCCGCTCGCCACGTACGCCAAGACGACGCTCCCCGCCACCGTTCCCGACGTCGCGAACACGGTCGGCTGGCCGCAGTACGTCGCCACGGTGGAGGGCGTCGTCGCGGCGCTGCCGGCGGACGAGCGAGCGCATGCGGTGATCCTGACCAACGACTACAGCGAGGCCAGCCCGCTCATCCTGCTCGGGACCGGGCTGCCCCCGGTCTACTCGGGCCACAACTCGTACTGGGACTGGGGACCGCCGCCGCCCGACCGAACCGTCGTCGTGCACGTCGGTGACTGGAGGCCGGCCGACTGGAGCGCGTTCTTCGTCGGCTGCCACGACGTCGCCCACATCGACAACGGGCTCGGGATCCCCAACGGCGAACAGGGCGAGGCGGTCTCCGTCTGCACCGGCCTGCGCGCCCCCTGGACCGCGATGTGGCCGGAGCTACGGACGATCAGCTAGAGGCCGCCCAACGACACGACAGAAGTGAACCGGGATCGACCGCCGGGCACGGCTCCCGACGAGACAGCAGAGGGACGGTGCCGGCCGGCTCGATCAGGGACGCTCCTGGTGGAGCCGCTCACGAATACGTTGGGCGATGCCATCCTCGACAACTGCGTCCGCGTCGCGCAGCTCGCCCATGGTGGCGCGGATCCCGACCAGGCTCGTGTACAGCGGGGGACAGGTCGGGCAGCCGGCGAGGTGTCCCTCGACCATCGATTTGGTTGCGTCGTCGAGTTCGCCGTCGAGATAGGACGACACGTGGCGCCGTGCCTGCCAGCAGCGCATAGGCTGCGCCAGGCTCGCCTCGCGGCGCCCGTCGGTTGAGGCGAGCGCGCTGACAAGCATCATTCGGCCGCGCCGCAGGCGTTGCTTGGCGGCAGGCAGGCTCACGTCCATCGACTGGGCGATTTCGACGCCGGTCCACCCGAGCGCGTCGTGGAGAACCACGGGGAGTCGGTAGATGACCGGCAGACGGGCCAGCGCATCCTCGAGTTCGTCGCGAAGCTCGGCCCGCTCGATGACGAGCTCGGGCTGAACCGAGTAGGTGTCATCCTTCCAGTCAGACTCGATCTCGTCGATGTCGAGTTCGTCATGCCTGCGCCTCGAGCGGTCGATGATCCGGTTGACCAGGCTGCGCCGAAGCCAGGCCGGGAGTGCGGCAGGGTCGCGGAGCTGGTCGCGCCGCCGCCAGGCCCCGACGATCGTCTCCTGGGCGCAGTCCTCGGCGATGTCCGGATCGGAGAGTAGCCGGGTCGCCAGTCCAACCAGCCGCGGCAGCTCGGCGGCAAGAAGTCCGGCGAACGCGTCCGCCTCGTGCTGGCCAACCTGAGCTGCCGACTGAGCCTGGGTCACGTGTTCACCTTCGAGCGGGGACGGTGCTGAGCCGAAGGATGGCATACAACGGGCAGAAGCCGACGATGCCTGTGACGAGTGCGAGGGCGCCGACGAAGAAGGCCACGTAGACGATTGGCGCAGCGATCAGCCCGGCTGCCGCGGCCGCCAGCACTGCAATTCCGAGGACGATGCGGACGGCGCGGTCGATCGGGCCTTCGTTGATCTGAAGCTTCACGGTGTAGTTCTCCTTATCCCTGGTTGAGGCGGGCTGTTCTACCGCCTTCACTCCAAGGACGAGACCCGCGCGGAAATGGATACAGCCTCGGCTCCAATTCCTGTGGACGGCCCGCCCGTCCCATGACGTCCTTCGCGACCTGGTATCGTCGGGCCGTGATTGACTCAGAATATTGGGCTCGCTACTACGAAGTGACGGTCGATCGCCCATCGTGGGAGACGGTCAGGCTCGCCATTGAGCTGTTCGGCGCCGAGGAAGTCGGCGCCTCACTCCCAAGCTTTGCCGTGGACCTTGGCTGCGGTGCGGGCCGCGACGCACGCGAGCTCCTGCGGGCGGGCTGGCGCGTCCTGGCGGTCGATCGAGAGCGCGGCGCAATCGACGCACTCGAGGCGGCCACGCCACCCGACCTGCGTCCCGCGCTGGAGACTCGCGTCGCGGACCTGGCCACGGTCGATGTGCCCGCGTGCGATCTCGTGAACGCCAGCCTGAGCCTGCCCTACCTATCGGAGGATCTCTTCTGGCCGGCATGGGAGCGTGTTCTCGCATCGCTCCGAGTCGGCGGCCGCGTCGCGGCCAAGCTCTTCGGCGATCGCGATGGCTCATCGGCCGATCCGTCGATGACCTGCCCGCCACCGCAGATGATCCGCGAGAGCCTGTCGCTCTTCGACATCGAGCACTGGGTTGATCGCGAAGAGGACACTCAGACGGCGCTCGGCGAGCCGCACCACTTCCACCTGGTCGAACTGGTCGCTCGAAGGGCCGGATAGCGGCATCGGACGCCGCGCTTTGGTCGCCGACGCCGCCGACGCCGCCCCACCGCCCTACGAGTCGGGGCCCCCTGGGGTTACGTCCCGCGCTCGTGCTCGCGCCCGCCCGTCCAAATCGACACGACCGCGATGAGCAAGATCGCATCCATCAACACTGCCGACGTGAGGCACCAGGCACAGGTGGCGCCGATCACGAAGGGCTCGAGGAACGTGAGATAGGTCGAGAAGAGGACGCCGGCCCCGGCCATGGCGACGAGGCCGAGGCTCGACAGACGGACGCCCGTTCCAGTCGCAACCCGGCCGGCCAGCCACGCACCGAGGATCGCGACATAGCCTGCGCAGCCGAGCACACCGACATGGACCACGCCGAACAGGCGCGCATATTCGCTTTGCTGCACCCGATTGCAGTCGCCCACCGGGCCGCACACGGCCGAGGCTCCGCTCGTCTCGACGGCAGCGAGGTAGGCGGCGACGGCCAGACCGGCGAGCGCGATGATCGGGATCCATTCGGAAGGTTGTCCTGCCGTAGTCTCCCCTCGAGCCATCCGCAGGGCCGCCCACGCGAGCGAGGCGAGCAGGCCGAGGAGCACACCCATAGCCAGCGTATTGCCCGCGGGATCCCGAGCGAGCCGCTCGGTCACGTCGGAAGGGAATGAGCCGGCAGGCGCCGACCCCGGCGTCGGGGACGAGGATGGGCTTGCCGTAGCCGAGATTGCGTCGGCGAGGCCCGGAATGCTCGGCCAGTCCGAGCCGCCACTGGCCAGCATTCGATCGACCAGAGACGGAAGTTGCTCAGGGATCTCGGCCGATCCCACCAGGACAACGTCGCCCACGATAAGGGTGGGAACGCCGATGCGCTCATCCGGTATCTGGAAATGCTCCACCGCGGCGTTGTACAGGGAGGTCCCATCAGGGTCGTCGATGTCTACCGTCAGGATCTGGAGCTGCGTACCGTACTTGCCCTGCAATGGTGGCAAGTCCTCGGTCATCACCTGGTGGCAGTGCGGGCAGCTGGGGGAGTAGAAGAGCACCGCTCGGACGGCGATGCCTTCGATGCTTGCCGCCGCCGATACGGCGCCGGACGACAGGCCCGCGAGCAACGCGAGGAATAAGGCGGCTCCGACCGGCCTCCAAGGAATTGCTCGTTGCATCCAGACAGGCACCACGACTGCCTCCTTGACGACCCCAACCTTTCGCCGCCCCGCTTCCCCGATTGCCTGGCCCGGCCGTACCTGCGGCGAGGCCCGCCCTCACTTCTCGCGAGGGTATGGCCAGGCCGATATGGCGCCCTCCATGACCTTGACGTTCGTCCAGCCCCGACCCATCAGCGCCCTGGCAGCCTCATATCCGCGCAGCGAGATCTTGCAGAGGCAGATGATCTCCGCGTCCTTGTCCGCCGGCAATTCGTTGAGGCGTCCACGGAGTGCCCCGAGCGGGATCAGGTGTTCTCCGATGCCAAGCCGCATCCGCTCATACTCGTCGGGACCCCGAGCGTCCAGTATGAATGGTGTCTCACCGGCATCGACCTTCCGCTTCACGTCCGCTGCCGAGATACCTTTCATACGACCCGTGAGCTTGTTCTGCATGATGTGCGCCGTGGCGATGCTGTGGTCGATCGCAAGCGAAAAGGGCGGCGCGTAGGGCAGGTCCGCGTTGGCCATGTCGTCGACCGTCAGGTTGCCCTTGATCGCCATGGCCCAGATCGCGATCTGCTTGCTGACGTCGCCCGGGCCGATGCATTGAGCCCCCAGAATTCGGCCTCCGGCACGCTCGACGACCAACTTCGTCACCAGAGGCTGCCCGTCCATGAAGCCGGGCTTGTCCGGGCCGGCATTGACGACTGTCTCGACCCCGTCCGGGAAGGCGGCCCGCGCCGTATTTTCGGAAAGACCGGTTGAGCCGGCCGCATAGTCGAAGATCTTGCAGATGCCGGTCTGGATCGTGCCCGGGAACATTGCTCTGTTGCCTTCGACCGCGTTCTCGCCGGCCACTCGCCCCTCCAGATTCGCCAGGTCCCCGAGGGGCGCGTAGGTCTTCTCGCCGGTGATGATGTTGGTGGTCTCGACGCAGTCACCCGCGGCGTAGATATCCGGGTCTGAGGTTTGCATGAACTTGTCGACGACGATGCCGCCGGTCTTCCCGATTTGCAGCCCCGCGTCCCTGGCGAGCTGAGTGTTCGGGTTTACGCCGATGGCGACCACGGCCAGATCGCATTCCAGCTCCGTTCCGTTGGCGAGCTTCACGCCCACGAGCCGGCCGTCCTGCCCGAGGAACTCGGCGATGCCGTTGTCGAGGATGACGTTGGCGCCCTTGCTGCGGATGTGGAGTTCGACGAGTTTGGCAAGCTGCCAGTCCAGGAAGGTCAGGATCTGGGGCAGGAGTTCGACGACCGTGATTTCGATGCCGGCCAGATGCAGGGCCTCACAGGTCTCGATACCGATCAGGCCGCCGCCGACTATTACCGCCTTCTTGGTCTTGTTCTGGTCGCGGATGTTCCGCAGGAAGTCGGCGTCCTGCATCGACTGGAGCGTGGTGACCCCTTGAAGTCGAATACCGGGAATGGGCGGCAGCTTCGGCGTGGCTCCGGTAGCCAGGATGAGCTTGTCGTAGGCCACCTTCTCCTGGGTCTGAGTCTTGAGATCCAACACCGTGACCGTCCTGGCTGAGCGGTCGATGGATGTGGCCTCGGTCTCCGTCCTGGCAACGATCCCCTTTGCCTTCAGATAGAAGCCCGGGTCTCGCACCACTCCGGCTGCGGTCGTCAGGAGGAGGTTTCGGTCGTCAAAGACGCCGCCAACGTAGTAGGGGTATCCGCAGGACGCCATCGAGAGATCGGGCGCCTTCTGAATGATCACGATCTCGGCTTGCTCATCGAGGCGGCGCGCTCTCGCCGCCACCTTCGGCCCGGCGGCCGAACCCCCGACGACGACGATGCGCCTCGGTGGGGGCTGGTGAGTCCTGTCGTTCGCGTCGATCACGTGGCGGCTACCTCCGATTGCCGGGCTCGTTTCCGAGGCGGCGATCCATCAGATTCAGTGGAGAAGTTCCGAGTGGTCGACGATGCGACCGGCCGCGCATTCGATTGCCGCCTCATCCACGCCTCGCAGATCCGTGACGACAGGCCGGATGCCGCCGGCCGAAATGCGGTCGTACGCTCCCTGGCCCATTCCTCCGCAAATCAAGGCGGAGCAGTCCTCGATGGCGACGGTCATCTGGTCGTGGCGAGCATCCGAGCCTGGACCGGTTCCGTGCGGGCCGCTCTCTTGTCCATGCTTGGCTTGAGCGGCGGTCCCGTGGGGCGAGAACTTGGGCCGCATTTCCCGGCCCACGACTTCACCTTCCTCGACGGTGAGAACCACGTATTGGGACGCGCGCCCGAAATGCATGCTGACGGTGCTTCCGTCGTCGGTGGCGACTGCGATCTTCACGGAATGGGATCTCCCTGGTGTTGTGAGTGACGCTGACGGCCGCCCGAGGCCGATTGAGTCACGGGCGGCCGGTTGTGTGGCGTCTGGGTTTCAGGCTTCGGGCCGGGCTGAGGGCGCGCCCTCGGCGGCTCGGAGATCGCGCAGGTCCTGCTCGATTGCCCGCATCTCGTCTCGCAACGACTCGAGGTAGCCCTCGAGCTGGGTCGCCGTGGACTGTCGCGGGGCGGCGCCGCCGAAACGCGCCCGCGGGCCGCGGGGCCCTGGCTCGTCGGTGGGTGCATCCCAGCCGTAACCCCAGCCCCGGCCGTATCCGTAGGCCGGTCCGTACTCGGGCCCGGGGCCGCAGTAGCCCTGGTGCCACTCTCCGTGGCCATGGCAGCCGTAGCCGTGGTGGTATCTCATCTCAAGACCTCCCGGGCCGGGTCGGCCTGCTCGGTCGCCAGACCCAACTGCTCGTATTGAGCGAGAAACTCGCCGACGAGGCGGCCTCGCTCTTGCATCACGAAGGCCCAGTCGTGCAGCACGGCACGACCCTGGTCCGTGATCTCGTAGTCCCGTCGCGTCGCCCCGGCGTCGGGCAACTCCCATCTCGACACAACCAGTCCGGTAAGCTCGAGCTCGCGCAGGGTTCGATACAGCTGGCCGACGTCCACTTCGTCCGGTGAAACCCCAAGCGCGTTGAGCTTTCCGAGGAGCGAATAGCCATGCGTCGATTCCCCGGCGAGGAGCACGAGCAAGAACGGCTCGAGCCACCGTCGCCGCGGTCCGCCGGGCGACCAGCCGCGTGGATGCTGGTGGTTGTGGCACTCGTGAGGAGCGTGGTAGGCACTCATATGTCTCAGACATGTATAGGCCGCCCGCCACCACGCCGGTAGGGCCAATCGGCATGTCTCGTGGTCGCCCGGCGACCGGTCCCTGCCCGCCGGGGCGTCGGATGCGGCCGGCCCGGGGGTCAACGGACAACGAGTCCGCATCGACAGGCGGATCGACGGAGATGCGTCAGGCCGCAGGGGTGCGTCAGGCCGCAGGGGTGCGTCAGGCCGCAGGGGTGCGTCAGGCCGCAGGGGTGCGTCAGGCCGCAGGAGCTCGCAGGAAGGACCGACCGAGTCCCCTCAGCCCTCGAGTCGGCTTACGTCCCGCGCCGCTCCCTTGTCCGCGGACAATGCCATGACGGCATAGGCGCGCAGCGCGGGCGAAATGGTCCGGTCGCGGTGCCGAGGCCGGTAGCCGCCCGTCGCTTCCAGGCGCTTGCGCCGCTCCGCCAGCACTGTCTCCGGGAGGTCCAATCGAATCGAGCGGTTCGGGATATCGATGGTGATGGAGTCCCCATCTTCCACGAGCGCGATCGCGCCGCCCGCGGCCGCTTCGGGCGAGACGTGCCCGATCGACAGGCCCGAGGTACCGCCGGAAAAGCGGCCGTCCGTGACCAGGGCGCAGGTCTTGCCCAGGCCTCTTCCCTTCAGGTACGTGGTGGGATAAAGCATCTCCTGCATGCCCGGACCGCCGCGCGGGCCTTCGTATCGGATTACGACGACGTCTCCGGGCTTGATGCGTCCGGAGAGGATGACGTCGACGGCCTCTTCCTGGGACTCCACCACCACGGCCGGTCCGGAGAAGACCAGGATGGACTTGTCGACCCCCGCGGTCTTCACGACGCAGCCGTCCTCTGACAGGTTGCCTCGGAGGATGGCCAGCCCGCCGTCGGGCGAGTAAGCGTGGGCGGCGTCGCGAATGCAGCCGTGCGCGGCGTCCACGTCCAGGTCGACCCAGCGCTCGGACTGAGAGAACGCGGCCGAGGAACGAACGCCTCCGGGAGCGGCGAGATACAGGTCCGCGGCCTCCGCCGACGACGAGCCCCCGCGAACGTCCCAGGTGCCGAGCCACTCATCGAGAGATCCGGAGTGGATGGCGTGGACGTCCCTGCGGAGGAGCCCGGCGCGGCTCAGCTCTCCGAGGATCGCGGGCATTCCGCCGGCGCGATGGACATCTTCCATCAGGTACTCCGCGCTCGGCGCCACCTTGCAGATGCACGGCACATCCCGGGACAAAGCGTCGATGTCGCGGAGCGTGTAGTCGAGTTCGGCTTCACGGGCGACGGCCAGCAGGTGTAGGACGGTGTTCGTCGATCCGCCCATTGCGATATCGAGGGACATGGCGTTCTCGAACGCGGCGCGCGAGGCGATGGCCCGCGGCAGAACGCCGGCGTCATTCTGGTCGTAGTACCGGCGGGCCAGGTCCACGATGGCGCGGCCCGATTGCTCGTACAGAGCTCGGCGGGCGGTGTGCGTTGCGACGGTCGTGCCGCTGCCGGGCAAGGCGAGGCCGAGGGCCTCCACCAGGCAGTTCATCGAGTTGGCCGTGAACAGCCCGGAGCACGAACCACAAGTGGGGCAGGCCGCTTCTTCGACACGGGAGAGGTCTTCCTCGGACATCTCGCCATCGATTGCGTCGGTCATCGCCGAGATCAGGTTGAGGTTCTTGCGCACGGAGCCGTCGGCAAGGACGGCCGTGCCGCCCTCCATCGGGCCGCCGGCGACGAAGACGGCAGGGATGTTGAGGCGCATCGCGGCCATCAGCATGCCGGGAGTGATCTTGTCGCAGCCGGAGATGCAGACCATCGCATCCGCGCAGTGCGCGTTGACCATGTACTCGACCGAATCCGCGATGAGGTCCCGGGAGGGCAGCGAGTACAGCATCCCGCCGTGGCCCATGGCGATGCCGTCGTCGATGGCGATGGTGTTGAACTCGAGCGGGATGCCGCCCTCAGCCCTGACCGCGTCGGCGACGATCCGGCCCACCTGCGCCAGGTGCGTATGGCCCGGAACGAACTCAGTGAAGCTGTTCACGACGGCGACGATTGGCTTGCCGAAGTCCTCCCGGGCAACCCCTGTCGCTCGGAGAAGGGCCCGGGCGCCGGCCATGTTTCGTCCGTGGGTGACGGTTCGCGATCTGAGTTCTGTCATGCGCTAATGATGGCTCATCGTTGACAGCGCCTGCTCGATGAGCGCATGGCTACGGTTCGCGGGCAGCCACGGGCCAGAGCGAAGTCCAATCGTGAGGGCATCGCGCCGTCGAGACGAGCGCGGCCGGCGCTCCGAGACTCACCGCAACAAGAGGATGCTGATCAGGAGTATGACCAGCACCGCCGTCGTGATCGCCGCATAGAGCCGGTCGCCCTCCAGGGCAAAGCCGACGATGGACGCCGCCACCCGCGCGACCGGCGTGGCCAGCAGCGTTATCAGGCCGAGCTGCGCGATCGCCGCCGGCTCGAGCGTGGCCAGGCGGGCGGGCAGGTTCGCGAAGTCCGTTGTTGCGAGCGTCGCGGTCGAGGCTCCCAGCAGCGATCCCTGCCAGCCGACCGCCAGCGCGGCCACAAAGCCCAAGGCAATGAACGCGGCGCTTACCACCACGCCGACGATGAGAACCGCGCTCACCATCTCGCGGAACCGTTCGGGAGTCATATTCCGAACCCCAGGCCGCGGGCGATCGTCTCGATACCCACCGCGATCAGAACCGGCAGGAAGATCTGCCGGACGGACCGGTTAGAGATGTGTTGCAGGAGCCTGGCTCCCACCAGGGCGCCCACCAGGACGCCGAGCGCGACCGGCGCCGCAATCTGTGGATCTACATCGCCGCGGCCCAGGTAGATGCCGGCCGACGCCGCCGCGGTCACGCCAATCATGAAGTTGCTCGTCGCGGAACTCACCTTCATCGGCAGCCTCATCGCGCCGTCCATCGCAAGGACCTTGAGCACGCCCGAGCCGATCCCCAGCAGACCCGAGACTAGCCCCGCGAACCACATCAGCACGAAGCCGAGCGGGATGCGCTGCGCCGAATAGGGAACCTCACGGCCGAGTTTGCGGTCCGGGTACGAGGACGCCAGTCGCAGGCCCGCGGCCAGGCCCGACGCTGAAAGCATGGGCGGAGTCTCCTCGCCCATTCGCGACAGTTGCATGCCCGCGGACGCAAGCAGGATCACGCCGAGCAGCACATAGAGGAGCGCGGGGGCCACGATGGCCGCAAGCAGCGCTCCACAGACGGCACCGGTCGTGGTCGCGAGCTCCAGGAACATGCCGACTCGCATGTCGGTCATGCGGTCGCGCACGTAGGCGGCCGCCGCCCCGGAGCTGGTGGCAATGACCGACACGATGCTCGCGCCGACGGCCAGGTGAATGTCGACCCCGAAGCCGATGGTCAGGGCGGGGATCACGAGGATGCCGCCGCCGACGCCGGCGAGGGCACCGATGAGACCGGCGGCGACGCTGATCGCGAAGATCCCGAGATCCGCCTGTGGTGTCATGCGGGTGCAGTCATCAGCGGCCGGTCTCCAACTCTGCTACTTGCGCAATCACGCAAGTGATGCTATCTTGCCACATGCCCGGCGGGACCGCCGGATAGGCACGAGGCAGTAGTGAACGATAAGGGTTACCGAGATCCGGAGCGTTACCGGCTCCACGCGGAGGTCTGTCGGGTGTTGACGGACCCCAAGAGACTCATGCTGCTCGACGTCCTTCGAGTGGGCGAGCACTCGGTAGGCGACCTGGCCGAGGAGCTGGGCTGCACCCTCGCAAACGCCAGCCAGCACCTGGCCGTGCTGCGGTCCGCGGGCCTGGTGGACACGCGCCGATCCGGCACGACCATCCTCTACCACCTGGCGGAACCCGAGCTTGTCGAGGCCTGCGACGTGATCCACCGGATAGTGGGTCGCCGATTGGCGAGCCGGTCGGCGGCGCTGGTCCAGGCGGGTGTCGTCCCGACGGAGCCCGCAGGGGTCATCGATCCGGCCACGAGCGCCGCGAGATGAGCGCCTCGATGTCCGTCACGACGTCATACACGTTCGGCACGACCGTCCCGATGTCGGTGGCCGAGGCTCGCCCGGTCGTGACGGCCGCGCTTAAGGCCGAGGGCTTCGGGGTTCTGACCGAGATCGATGTCGCGGCGACGATGAAGGCCAGGCTCGGCATCGATGGCGCGCCTTATCTGATCCTCGGCGCCTGCAACCCGCCGCTTGCCCACCGGGCGCTCGAGGCGGAGCCGACTGCCGGTGCTCTTCTGCCCTGCAACGTCGTCATTCGCGAGCAGGCCGGCCAAACGATCGTCGAAGCCATGGATCCGGCGGCCGTCCTCGGAATCGTCCAATCAACCGCGATCGAGCCAGTCGCCCGCGAAGCCCGCGAGCGCCTGCTCCGCGTCATCGCATCATTGGCTCTGGAGTCCAACTGATGGGTAGCAATCTCTCGCAAAAGCCAACTTCCAGTGGCGGTTCCCACCGCGTCGTGATCTTTTCGACCCCGACGTGCGTGTGGTGCAATCGCGCCAAGACCTACCTGCGCAGCCGGAGCGTTCCGTTCCGTGACGTCGACGTCAGCCGCGACCCTGCAGCCGCGCGCGACCTCGTGCGGCGGACGGGCCAGATGGGCGTGCCCGTCATCGAGATCGACGGTCGACCCATTGTCGGTTTCGACCAGGCCCGTATCGATTCGGCCCTCGGCCTGCGCGCCAACTGAGCGGAGAAATCGAAATGTCCGACCAGATCCAGCCTCTGGGCAGCCGCGTCCTCGTCCGAATCGAACCCGAGGAGACCGTGACCAAGTCCGGCCTGTACGTCCCCGACACCGCCAAGGAGAAGCCTCAACGAGGCATCGTGGCGGCAACCGGCGACGACCGGGACCTGATCAAGGTCGAGGTTGGGGACCGAGTCCTGTTCCCCAAGTACACAGGCGCCGAGATCCGAATCGAAGGCGACGACTACCTGATCATCGAGAGTGCGGATCTGCTCGCCATCCTTCGCGACAAGCCGGCGGTCGTCGCGGCCTGACCGAGTTCAACAACGGAGCAACGATGCGTTTGTTTTCACGTTTGAGCACCCCCGAGATCGCCGTCGACGAGCTTGACGCGCTCATCCAGAAGGGCTCTGTCCGCGTCCTCGACGTTCGCGAGGACTGGGAGTTCCGGCGCGGCAGCGTGCCCGGAGCGGTGAACGTGCCACTCAAGAAGCTCCCTCTCCGAGCGCCGCAACTCAAGCATGACAAGCCGTACGCGGTGATCTGCGAGAGTGGCAGTCGAAGTCGAAGCGCCACCAACTTCCTGCTGGGCGAGGGTTTCGACGGCGCGGTCTCGGTCAAGGGCGGAACCAGTGCCTGGGCTCGCACGAACCGACCTCTCGTGAGGGCGTAGTCGTGGCGGCAGATCGGCGTCGACTCGACTGGGACGAACGGCACAAGGGCGGCGACTTTGAAGGCGACGGCCCAAACCCGACGCTCGTCGCGAGCGTGGCGGGCCTGCCGCCCGGGTCGGCCCTCGAACTTGCGTCGGGCAGCGGAACCAACGCGGTCTGGCTGGCCCGACAGGGCTGGCGGACGACCGCGGTCGACTGGTCTCCGGTCGGGCTCGCCAACGGCAAGGCCAGGGCGGCTACCGCGGGAGTCGCGGTCGAATGGCTCGAGCGAGACCTCTTCAATTGGTCGCCCCCTGGTCGTTCGTTCGACCTGGTCGTGATCGTCTATCTGCATTTGCCACCGGCTGAACGCGAGCCCGTCTATGCGCGCGCCGCCGCCGCGGTGGCGCCGGGTGGACGGCTCGTGATCGTGGGCCACGATCGCCTCCATGGCGCGGAGGGACGGGGCGGGCCCGATCCGGCTCGCCTCTTCACGGCCGATGAGATTGCCGCCGCCCTTCAAGCCGCCGACCCGGAATTGAAAATCGAACGGGCCGAGGTCGCCCGTCGGGTCCCGACGCCCGGTCTGGGACCGATCGACGCTCTGCTCGTCCTCCGCCGGCCCAACACCTCCCAGGAGTAAACCCCAGTGACCGTCAAGACAACCACCGCTCGCTACGACGGGACCGGTCTCCAATTCACCGCCCGGACCGGATCCGGCCATGAGATCGTCCTGGACGATTCCGGTGGCAACGCCGGCCCACGTCCCGTCGAAATGCTCCTGGTCGGCCAGGCCGGCTGCACCGGAATGGACGTGATGTCGATCCTGCAGAAGAAGCGGCAGGTCGTCACGAACTACGAAGTCTCGGTCTCCGCCGAGCAGCGCGACAGTCAGCCGGCCGTGTACACCCGGGCCGATGTCGTGCACATCGTCGAAGGGCCGGCGGTGGACGAAGCCGCCGTGCGTCGCGCCATCGAGCTCTCGGCCACGAAGTACTGTTCAGTGGCGGCCATGCTGTCCGCCGGAACAGTTGAGATTCACCACCGCTACCGCATCGTCGGACCGGCCAGCGCCGCCGCGATCGAGGGCGAGGTCATGGTCAGCGGTCCGCACGCCGACCCGGACGCGCCGGCAAAGCCGTAGCCGGCAGGCGCCATTCGGCGCCGCCCTACGTGCGGTTCTTCTGAACCAGGGTTCTGCCCGAGGATTGCCAGGCGCTCATGCCGCCGTCGAGATTCCAGACGTTCGTATAGCCAAGGTTCAGCAGGGTTTGGGCGGCCTGGGCGCTTTCGACGCCGCTGCGGCAGTAGACCAGGACTTTGGCCGATTTGGCCGCCGGCAACTCACTCCCTCGAGCCGATAGCTGATCGTAGGGAATGTAGAGGTCCGTCCCGTCGATCTCGCCGACATACGGTGTCTTGACGTTCACCAGGGTGAAGTCCTTGTGCGCCAGCATCTGGGCGAGACGGTCGGGGCTCACATTGGTCCAGTGGCCGCCCTGACCCTGGACGATCGACTCACCCGTGGCCATGCTGGGCGCGGAGCTGGAGCCGCCGCCACTGAGAGCAACGAGGCCAATCGCAATAACGGCCAGGAGCGCCACTGTGCCGCCGGCGATGGCCAGGTAGAGCCTGCCACGGCTCGGCGCGGCAGGTGCCGCCTTGCTTCGCCCGGCCGGTGCGACTGAGTTCTTGCCCGCGCCTCTATTGCGTCGCTTGCTCGCCATTGACAGCCTCCCCTTCCTCAATTGCTAGCTGTCGTGGTCGTGGCCACCGCACGACTCCGACCTGGAGCCCGAACCGGAGCAGCCGTCCTCTGAACCCACCACGCGGAGCGAGCTGCGGCGGAACGACGCGATCGCAGAAGCGACATCCGGCCCATCGGACATGTAGACCGGGACGCCCGCCTGGTTCAGGCGGTTGATCGCACCCTGACCGATGCCCTGGCACACGACCGCGTCGTAACCGCCCTCGCCAAAGGCCTGAGAAGCCGGCACGCACTCGCCGTGGCCATGGGAGACAGACGGGTTCTCGACGACAACGATCGTGTCGGCGTCGGTGTCGGCAATGGCGTAGAACGGAGCACGACCGAAGTGGCCCGAGAGTTGGGCGCCGGCGCCGTTGGTGTCGTTGGTCGGGATGAGCAGTCGCATTCGGTCTCCTGGCCTGGATCTGATGGCGGATTTCGGCAGCGTCAGTGCTGTGGCGCCCCCATTCTGAACGCCCGGCTGACCGAGCGTCGGTGTCGTCAGCCCGCGTCACCCGCTGGCTTGAGAGCGTAGAAGAAGAGCGCAACCGGCCGGTAGATCACGTGCGCGAGCTTCATGAACGGCGCCAGCAGGACCAACTCCATCGCCACGGCTACGTGGAAGAGGAACACCCAGTAGCCCCATGTCGGGGCTTGCGGCAGGTAGAGTGCCAGCTCCAGCACGAACCCGCTTACTCCGGTTAGCCACAGCAGCGACAGGAGCGTCCAGTCCGCCGGCTTGGACTTGCGGACCGACCGATTGGCCTTCTGGAGGCGGTTGAGGATCAGCATCGTGACGCCGAAGACGAGCATGGCTCCGGCTACGGTGCCCAGGAGACGGACCGGATACCAGATCGGGACGGCCGTTCCCGTGGCCTTGATTCCGAGCAACTCCAGGCCGTAGTCGGCGATCGTCGCGCCAAAGAGGCCCAGGAAGCCCCACATCGTCAGCGCGTGCAATAGCCAGCGCCGTCGGTACCAGGCGACCGGCTCCTGCGCCGCCTCGCAGTCGATCCGATAGCGCCGTTGGCCAAGTGACTCGATGCCGAGCGCGACCCAGAGGGCACGCCCGCTTCGCCTGAGCGCCGCCCCCCCACCGAAGATCGTTCGCAAACCTACTCCCTCGGAGCGGGCAATGCGTCTCGACATCGTCACCAGACCGGCGAGCCCGGCGACGCCGACGACGATCATCACGGCCAGGCCGATGCTGTGGATCCAGTCGGATGGGATGAACTGGAAGAGCGCCAGAGTCGTGCCGTCCTGCGGGCCGTGGTCGATGTACATGAACATGGCGAAGACGGCGGCGAGCATGACCGCGATCGTGGTCCCGAGTAGGGGCTGGAGATACATCGTCCGGGCAAGCCGGGTCCTGTCGTAGCTGGCTATGGCGTAGCGGCGCGCCGCGGCCATGAACTCGCCCGGCTCCGCCTGGCGAGGGCACGTCTCCGAGCACTCACCGCAGTAGTAGCAGGTCCACAGTTCCTTCGATGCAAGCAACTCCGCCTTCATGCCGACCTGCGCATAGCGGATGATCCGGCGCGGGAAGGTGGCATCGTCGCCGGTCAACGGGCAGACCGCGGTGCAATTGCCGCAGTTGAAGCAGGCGGCTACGTCGAAGGCGCCGTAGCGCTGGATCTCGGGGAGGAGTGTCGGATCTACGGTAACGGCCATCAGCGGGGATCCTTCGCGGCAAGGGCATAGCGGACGTACGAACCGTCCGTGGAGTCCTCGACGACCGAGCCGTACTTACGCATGGCAGTGACGGTCCAGAGGATGGTCCTGGTCGGAATGCCTGCCGCCTCTGCGATTTCGGGCACGGTCCGGGGCCCGGCCGCGAGCGACTTCTTGATCGCCGCCCTGGCCGCGTTGTTCGCTCGAACGGACTCGAGGAGTGCCGGCGATACCGGGCCGCGCCGCTCTTTGAGCTCGAGCATCTTGCTCCTGGGCTTTTCAGAGGCAGTCATCAGTGAGCTCCTGCGGTCAGCGGCTGAGCCGTGATCGCGTCGATCATCGCCTTGTACTGGTCGATCTCCCAGCCGGCGACATCCAGGGCAGCGACCGGGCAGGATGGAACGCAGGCCCCGCAGCCCTTACAGGCCACCGGGTTCACGTACGCCCGCTTCTCGACCACGCCTTCCTCGATTTCGACGTCCTGAAGGGCGATCGCGCCGGCGTATTGGCAGGCGTCGAGGCACAAGCCGCAGCCATCGCAGAGCGACGGATCGACCTTGGCCACGAACGGCTCCATCTCGACGTGATCTTTGGCGAGGAGGGCAGTCACCTTGGCTGCCGCCGCGGAGGCCGCCGAGGTGCTCTCGGTGATGTCCATCGGCGCCTGAACCGTGCCGGCGAGGAGCAGACCCGGGATCGCGCTCTCAACCGGACGGAGCTTTGGATGAACCTCGAGCAGGAAGCCGTCGGCGCCCACGGGGGCATGGGTCATGTCGATGAAGCCGGCGACGTCGCGCGGCATCACGCCGACGCTCAGGACAACCAGATCGACGGGAACCTCGATCTGGGTGCCGAAGGTTAGCGTGTCGGTGACGGTCACCTTGAGCGGGAAGTCGGCGCCGTCGGCGGTCTCAACTACCGGGCGGGCGTCGTTGGCGAAGCGCATGAAGACGACGCCGTTCTTGGACGCATCGACGTAGTACGGCTCCTGGTCGCGGCCGTAGGTCCTGATGTCGCGATAGAGGTCGTAGACCGCCGTCTTGGGGTACTTCTTGCGGAGTTCGTTGGCGGCCTGGAGCGTGGCGGTGCAGCAGACCCGCGAGCAGTACTCGTGGAGCTTGCCGTCGGGGCCCGGTTCGTCCACGCCTTCGATCTGGCGGCTGCCGACGCAGTGGATGAAGGCGACCGAGCGGGGGACCCGGCCGTCGATCTCGAGCCGCCCGCCCGTGGGCCCTTCCGGATCGAGCATGCGGTGGACCTGGGGCAGGGTCAGGACGCGGGGCGACGTCGCGTAGCCGTACTCGCCGGCTCTCGGCTCGTAATGCTCGAACCCGGTGGCCAGGACGATTGCCCCGGCCTCGACCTTGATCTCGTGCGGCTCGCTCGCCAGGTCGATGCCGCGGCCGCCTGCCGCGGTGACGCAATCGCCGCAGCGGGTGCAGGAACTCCAGTCGATGGCGGGGAGGTTCGGCTCAGAGCCGGGATAGGGTTGGTAGATGGCACGGCGCTGGCTGATGCCGTCGTCGAACTCGTTGGCGACCCGGACGGGACAGGCGGCGATGGCCGCCGCGGCGTCCGCGAGTTCGCGACCCACGCCTCGCGGTGTAGTCCGCAACGTGACGATGAAGTCGCCGACGTAGCCCGTCAGCCCGACGACCTCGGTGTTGGTGAGGACGGTCAGGTTCGGCTCCGCCTTCACCTCATCGATCAGGCGATGGACCAGCGGCCGCGCCAGATCCTCCGTCGGGAAGACCGTGTGCAGCTGAGTGGCCTTGCCGCCGAGGAACGGCGACTTCTCGACGAGCGTCACGGCGAGGCCCTGGCGGGCGAGATCCAGGGCTGCCCGAAGACCGGCGACGCCGCCGCCGATGACCAGGGACCGATGGACGGCCGCGACGCTGACCATCTCCAGTGGCTCGAGCATCTGGGCCTTGGCGACCGCCGCCCGAACGAGCGCGCTCGCCTTCTCGGTTGCGGCCTTGGGGCTGTGGGGATGAGCCCAGCTCGCCTGCTCACGGACGTTCGCCGGCAGGAACAGGTAAGGGTTCATGCCGCCGCGCTGGAGAGCGCGCCGGAAGGTGGCCTCGTGGAGTTTGGGCGTGCACGCCGCCACGACGACCCGGTCCAGACCGAGGGCCCCGATGTCGTCGACGATTGCTTTCTGACCTTCGTCGGAGCACATGAACATGATGTGGCGGGCAACGGCCACGCCATCGAGGCCGGCGGCTTCCGTCGCGACCCTGTCCACGTCCACGACGTCGGAGATGTTGCCGCCGCAGTGGCAGACGTAGACGCCGACCTTCTCCGCGAGCACGGGTTGTGCCCGTTCGCTCGGCGTCGGCGTCGGCGTCGGCGTCGACGCCGACGAGGCCGCGTCTGTCGGGGCGGCCTTCGCCGCGTCCATGGCCTTGGGCTCCGGGCGTCGCTCAGCCACGCTGAACCTCCCTGTGGCCGGCTACGGCGAGAGCATCGCCAGCTTTGATTTCTCGGACTTCGACCTCGAGGCCGTCGTCGGGCGGGGGCGGGGAGTTGGGCGGCGGACCGAGATACGTGGCGACCTTGGTGGCGGCCGCGCTGGCTTCCATGATCGAGTCCACGATGTCCTTCGGGCCGATGGCCGTGCCTGCCGCGGCGACGCCGGGGAGGCTCGTCAGCGTGGCGTCAAGCTTGGGGTCAGGCGAGGTGATGAAGCCGTACTGGTCCAGATCGACGTCGATGAAACGCCGAGGATCGTCGCCGGGCTTCAGGCCCACGGAGAGGACCACGAGATCGTGCAGCGCCTCGGTTACGCGCCCGTCCTCTTCGATGATCTCGACGCGGAGCTTGAGGTCGCCGTTGGCCTGCTCCTCGATCCGCGCCACCTTCGCCTTGACGAAGTTGATGCCCATCGAGCGGGCGGTCTGATAGAACTGCTCGTAGCCCTTCCCAAAGGCGCGGATGTCCATGTAGTAGACGGTGATGTCCGCGAGCGGCAGAGACCCCGATAGCAGCATCGTCTGCTTGATCGCGTACATGCAGCAGACTCGCGAGCAGTACGGCACGCCGAGCGTCTCGTCGCGAGATCCGGCGCACTGGACATACGCTACGTTGTCGGGGATCTTCCCATCGGATGGACGCAGGACACGGCCGTACGGGCCGTTGGGCGACAGCAGCCGCTCCATGTCCAGAGCGCTCATGACGTTGGAGGCGACGCCGCCCAAGTATTCTTTCTTGGCGTCGAGCGGGGTGGTTTCGAAGCCGGTAGCGAGGACTACGGACCTGGCGTGGACCGTCACCGAAACCGGCTCCTGGCCGAAATCGATGGCGTCCGTGGGGCAGGCCTTCTCGCATTTGCCGCAGTAGACGCAGGCGTCGATGTCGATCAGTGCCTTTTGGGGAATTGCCGTGCCGAATGGGATATAGGCCGCCCGGCGGGCGCCCATGTTGCCCTCGAACTCATGGGGCACTTCGACCGGACAGGCGTACTCGCACAGGCGGCAGCCGATGCACAGATCTTCGACGACGTAGCGGACTTTGCGCGTCAGTATCGCCGTGAACGCGTCGCCGTCTGGCGTGATGCGGTCTACGTCGGTGTAGGTCCAGGTCGTGATGTTGTCGTGGTGCGCCGCCGACGACATCCGCGGCGTGGTGATGCAACTGGCGCAGTCCATGGTGGGGAAGACCTTGGACAGGGCGATCATCTTGCCGCCGATGCTGGCCTCGCGCTCAACCAGCAGGACGCTGTAGCCGCGGTCGGCCAGATCCAGGGCCGTTTGAAGCCCGGCGATCCCGGCGCCGACCACGAGGGCGTCGGTATCGATCCGCTGTTCGGTCACGCCGGCACCGCCGTCATTTCGCCGCTCACAGGGCCCAACTCGGCCATGACTGCTTCCATTTCGCCGACTTCCTTGAGGAATGCCTTGGTGCAGACGCTGCAGATCGCGGTCAGCTTCAAGCGGCGAATGCTGATGCCGCGCGCCTTCATCTGCGCATAGACCTTGGGGATGCGAGCCGAGAGTTGCTCGTACGAGCCTTCATATGGGCTGTCGGTGCCGCACGAGGCGATCAGGATCCCGTCGATGCCGGTCTCGAAGCAGTGCATGTAGAACGACTCGGGAAACATCACCGGATCCGGCGTGGGGATCACGAACGTGTTCGGCGGGTACTCCATGTGGGCCTGTCCCGTCGCGTCGATCCCGGGGTACGAACATAAGAGGGTAGCGATCACCAGCATCCTGGTGGCCTGTGTGTCTGTTGGGTTACCGCTCATGCGCTACCACTCCTGATCCGGACCGAAGCCAGGAGGATGACTGTCCCCGCCGGATAAGAACCGAACCTTCGAGGCGATAGGGAGCCCGTCGAGCGACGGGCTCTCGGGGCCCGGCTACTTGAGGCGCTTGACGAAGACGCGGTCGTAGCCGTCCGCCGTCGCGTAGCCGAGGAACTCGTGACCGACCTTGCCGGACCAGGCGCCGATGTCGGTCTTGGTCACCGGGTCGCTCGACCAGATCTCGAGGATGGCACCGATCGAGACTGCGCCGATGCCCTTCTTGGCTTCGAGCAGTGGGCCCGGGCACGCGCTGCCGCGCGCGTCCACGACCTTGGCAACAGATACGCTCGCGAGCTCCGTGTCTGTCAATGCGGTAGGCATTGGAATTGGCTCCTAGTAAGTCAGGGCGTTGGTGGCCGAGGTGATTTCCGCGACGAAGCGAGCCGCGGCAACGACCTCGGCGTTGTCGACGATCTGTGTTGCGGGATCGATATTCCGAGACTTGATGCACGGTCCGCACAGCAGGAGTTTGCCGCCCAGTTCCTTGTAGTCCGACAGGAGCTTCGTGAGCGGCGGGAAGCCCGCGGCGTTGACCGCGTCGGACGCACCCTTGACCGCGACCTCGACGCCGTCCGCCTGAAGCCCGATGACAACATCGACGTCCGACGCCAGGGCGGCGACTGCCATCACGAACGGGATGGTGACGTGCTC
Source organism: uncultured Chloroflexia bacterium (assembly GCA_963835845.1). GTDB lineage: Bacteria > Chloroflexota > Limnocylindria > Limnocylindrales > CSP1-4 > Fen-1039. The sequence goes on from CAWIGT010000004.1 coordinate 240,096, forward strand.
GGGGTGGCCCAAGCCATGGGTGATCATGATCACGAGCTTCTCGGCCATTGGTTGGCTCCTTGCTGACGGCTGATGTGACGGCTGGTGCGTGGAGAATCCGCTGGACCCCTTATGGAAGAACCTCCTCGGGAACTTCGGGTGAGGCCTGCGACTGACTCGAGAACGAAGCGGCCATGTCGCCCATTCGGGCCATGCGGCGAATGAGGACCTGTCGCATGAGATTGCAGGCATCCACGATCTCGGGGTCCACGAGCTGATATCGCACCTCGCGGCCGGCCCTGACCGCCTCGACCAGCCCGGCCGACCGCAGGGCGGCCAGGTGTTGCGAGGCCGCCGGCTGGGTCATGCCGAACTCCTCCGCGAGGCAGCGCACCTCTACCGCGCCCGACTCTCCCAGGAAATGGAGCAGCTCCAGCCGACGAGGGCTGGCGATTGTCTTGAGGATGTATGCCTGGAGACCGTATATCCCGTCAGACTGACGCAACATGACTCAAGCTCCCACCCGATACGGGTCGCCATCGCGACGCGATGACTGGCGGCTCTTCGACGCTCGGTCTTGTTTTGACTGACCACCTATGCAGTCAGCATGAATACATGAGTGCTGCGTATATGGATAGCATCTTCCGGAGCTGCTGTCAATCCGGACTTTGATATCCCGGCCGTCACATGGCCTTGAAGCGCGGGCCCTCGCCGCCCTCCGGGGGCACCCATCTGATGTTGGAATACGGGCATTTCACCGTGCACGTCATGCAGTGCAGGCAATTCGAGGGGCTCAGCAGAATCTGGTCGCCGGCCCGCCGGTAGACCTGTCCGGGACAGAAGTGCGTGCATGAGCTGTCGAAGCGCTCGGCGCATTGGAGGCACAAGGAAGGGTCGAGGATGGAGACGTGCGACGGCTCGTCCTCGCGGTGCAGCGATCCGGTCAGACTCACGAACGTAGCCTGGTCCATGCCTCCGGCGTCCTTGCGGTGCAATCTGGAGCCGCGCCTGGTGCCCGCGCTGTCGGGAGCCGTCCTGAGATCGGCCGGCAGACGGCTCTGGATCAAGGACAGCGGAGTGCCGGCGTAGAGTCCCCGGTGGAAACTCTGGCGGTAGTTGCGGGCGTGGTGCAGCTCGGCCATGATGCCGCGCTCGGTCAGCCGATCGCGGTACGTCGCCAGCGCGCCCGCTCCGAAGTCGCCTGATGCGAAGGCGTCGGCGATCGTCTCGGCAGCGCAGATCCCGGATCCGATCGCGTAATGGATGCCCTTGATCTTCTCCATGTTGACGAAGCCGGCTCCGTCGCCGACCACGATCGCCCCCGGCGCGCTCAGTGCGCCCATGGAGAGGAAGCCGCCTTCGGGGATCGTCTTTGCGCCTGTGGCAATCGTCGTCGAGCCCTTGAGCTGCCGCTGGATGAAGGGATGGGCGCGGAAACGCTCGAACTCGAGCTGCGGATTGAGATCGCCGAACTTCCAGTCCAGGCCCAGGATCAGGCCGACCGCCGCGGTCTTCTCGCCCATGCTGTAGATGAAGCCGCCACCGAAGACGCTGCTGGGAAGGGGGTAGCCCAGGGTGTGGACGACCCTGCCCTTCCCGAACGGGTTTTGCCCGGGGAACTGGACGACGGCTTTGATGCCCAGCGAATAGACCTGCGGGTTGCGGCCGGTCCCGAACAGCTCCCCGAATTGCGTCGATAGGACGCCGTGCGTGCCGTCGGCCAGGACTGTGACGGCTGCCCGAATCTCTTCACCCGGCCGGTAGTTCGGCTTCCTGGCACCCTCTCCGTCCAGCCCGACCTCCGCGAGGTTCACGCCCTTGACGACCCCGTCCTCGACGATGAGCGATCTGGCGGAGTAGCCGTGGTAGACCTCCACGCCCCGTCGCTCCGCCTGTCCCACCAGGAACTGGACCAGGCGCGACAGCGAGATCGTGACGTCGCCGCCGTGGTGCATCCGGCGCGGTATCGCGAAGGAGGGGACATGGATGGCCGCGCGGCCGAAGAGGAAGTACATGTCGTCGCGCTCGACTGGGTCTACGTGACCGGTCAGGATGCTGCGCTCTTCACGCCATCCGGGCAGCAACTCCTCGAGACAGGCGGGCTCGAACGAGGCGCCCGACAGGTTGTGATAGCCGCTTCCCGATGCCTTGTCGATCACGACGACACTTGAGTCGCGTCCTTCCCTCTCCATCCGCTCGCGTACCCGGATGGCCGTGGCGAGGCCGGCTGGGCCCGCTCCCACGACCAGGACATCAATCGGCTTCATGGCCGGTCACCCTCGAGGGACCGAATGAGTTCGGGCACGATGACCCCGATATCCCCCACCATCCCGTAATCGGCGTAATTGAATATCCGCGCCCTGGGATCCTTATTGATAGCGACGATGATCTCGGAGCCCTGCATGCCGGAGATGTGTTGCACGGCGCCGGAAATGCCGAGCGCGACGTAGAGCCTCGGCTGGACCGTTTGACCGGTCTGGCCGACCTGACGGTCATGAGTGCTGAAGCCGTCCTCGACAGCCACTCTGGAGGCGCCCACCTTCGCCGTGGCCCGAAGCACTCGCCCGAGATGATCGGCCAGCGGTTCCAGGTAGCGCTCGAAGTCGGCCTTGGAGCGCAGGCCGTGGCCGCCTGCGACGATGATGTCGGCATCGCGGATGGAGGCCCGGCTCACGAAAGACTCCAGCGAGATCGAACGAACGCGCAGCTCCTTCTCGTCGAGGTCCGGGGCTACTTCGATGATCTCGCCAGTTCGATTGGGGTCGGGCGCTGCGGCGCGGAAGACCCCGGGCCGAACGGTCGCCATCTGGGTTGGGGAATCCTTGGTCAGGATCGTGGCCATGATGTTGCCGCCGAGTGCCGGCCGAGTCTGCTTGAGGACGCCGACCAGCGACATGGCGCCCTTCGTGTAGTCGCCGATCTCGAGCTTGGTGCAGTCGGCGGTAAGGCCGCAGTCGCAGGCGTAGGCGACTCGCGGCGCCAGCTCGCGGCCCATCGGCGTCGCTCCAAAGAGCATCACCTGCGGGCGGCGCTCTCGAACGAGCTCGGCGATGGCCTTCTTGAATGGCATCGGCAGGAAGTCGCGCAGGAGCGGATGCTCGATCGCGTAGACGCGATCCGCACCGGCTGCGATCAGCTGCTGCGGCAGATTGCCGGCGGCACTGCAGGGGAGCACCGCCCCGACCGACGCGCCGAGGCCGGCCGCAAGCTCGCGGGCCTTGGCCAGGAGTTCGAACGAAACCGACCGGATGCCATCGCCCTCGCGCTCGGCAAGGACCCAGAACTCGCCCGTGTAGGTCGGTGTCTTGCCCTCCAGCTCGTAGGCCGACGGAGCGGCAGTGTCGGCTCCCGCACTCTTCGTGACATAACGGGACTTGACGAGCTGTATCAAAGCCGCGGGATCGTGAACGAACTCGCAGGCCTTCGACCTTTCCTCGCTGGGCGAGAAGATTCGATAGACCTGTGTTCGAGAGCCCTGCAGGCCCGTCCGTGCGGGGTCGGCGTCGACCGACTGGGCGCTCCACTCGTGAACGGCTCCGGCTCGAGCTTCCCGGGCGCCCTCGAAGGAGCGATATAGCGGGTCCATGCATGCGGTGACGGTGACGAGCACCGGATACCGCAGCGGCCGGATGGTTTCAGCACCCTGCGGGCCGATGCGCCGGATGTGAAGATCCGGCCCAGCCTCCACCGCTTGGGCATAGGCGATGTGCTCGATTCCCAGCTCTTCGGCGATCTGCGGCGGCACCTGCGCCGTGTCGCCGTCGACGGACTGCATGCCGGTCACGATCACGTAGTTGCGACTGCCGCCGAGCATCTCCTTCTCGATCCGTCGAATTGCGCAGGCCAGCGAGTAGGCCGTGGCCACCGTGTCGGCGCCGGCGAAGGCCCGGTCCGTCAGCAGGACCGCTTCGCCGGGAGCACGCGAGAGGCAGTCGATCAGGGTCTCCCTTGCCTGCGGGGGGCCCATGGACAGGTAAATCGTCCGCGCACCATCCGACCTCTCGGTTATGCGCCGGGCGAAGGTCAAGGCCTGGAGGTCCAGGGGATTGAGGACGCTGTCGAGCATCGCCCGCCGCAGCGTTCCTTTCTCATGGTCCCAGGCATCCTCGGGGATGTTGGAAACGTCCGGAACCTGCTTGACCAGAACGATGCAGTCAAGGGGAAGCTCGGCCGGTCCGAGGCTCTCCTGGCGCTCTCGTGGCGCCGCGTCGGCTCGGGACGGTAGGTCGCGGGAATCTGCTTGCCGACCCTCATGCGAATCCGTTCGGCCGGCCGTCATACTGCCTCCCATGCCATATATATGCATCTAACGCATAGATTATGGTGGTGCATATAACATCACCGACTCGAGTGCTTGTCAACCTGAACCTTAGTCTGGTCGCCTCACCTGACGGAGATTGCTCCCGAGGCAAAAGGGGCCACGGGCCTGTCGGGTAGACTTGGCGGCGATGATCGACTTCACGCCGAATCCGGTTGCCTTCGCCTTTGGTCCGCTCGAGATTCGCTGGTATGGCGTCGCCTATGTGGCGGCGATACTCGCCGGGACATGGCTCGCCTTCCGCCTGGCCCGCCAGCGCGGCGAGCGCACGGACATGCTGGTTGATGGTCTGATCATCGCCGCGATCGCGGCTCTGATAGGCGGGCGGGCATACCACGTCATCGATCAGTGGGCCTATTACCAGAACCACCTGGCCCAGATCGTACTGCCGCCCTACAGCGGCCTCGGAATCTACGGCGGCCTCTTCACCGGCTTGCTCGCGATCGTCTGGTATGCGCGACGACAGCATCTGTCGTTCTGGCGCTGGGCCGACATCATCGTGCCCTGCGTCCTGCTCGCCCAGGCAGTCGGTCGGTGGGGCAACTTCATGAACCAGGAGCTCTACGGTCCGCCGACCAATCTGCCCTGGGGCATTGCCATCCAGTGCCAGTACCGCGTCGCCGAATACGCCTGTCCGGCCGGTTCCAGCCCCACAGCCACGCTGGGTCAGCACTTCACGCCGCTGTTCTTCTACGAGTCCGTCCTGAGCCTGATTGGCGTCGGGGTGATGCTCTTCCTGTGGCGTCGTTTCACGGCCCGCCGCCGCCTGCTCATCGCGGGGGACGTGGGCCTGATCTACTTCGTCTGGTATGGCCTCGAGCGCAGCCTTCTCGAGACGCTGCGCAGTGGCTGGAACTGGACCTTCTTTGGCCTCGCCACGGCGCAGGTCGTGGGCCTGAGCGCGGCCGCGGCGGCGATCGTCGCGATCTTCATCCGGCACTGGTGGGTGCGACGTCATCCCGAAGCGGCCGCTGGCGGTCCTGCCGGGGCCGGACCGGAGCAAGCCCAGACGACCGAGCCCGTGCCCGCCGCCTGAAACGGCTCAAAGCTCGGTGTGAGCGATCCGGGGCCGTCCGCGCCACGACCCCGAAATGGCAGGGTGGCAGATGGCGGAAAGCCGGATTCCCAAAGGCACACCGGCGGGACGTTCACGTCGATCGTGGGTGGTTCGTGCGATCCGGGCCACGCCGCGTCGATTCTTCGGCTCTGGCGGCTCCGATTTAGTCGGCGATGGAGCCAAGAGGAGCTCGGCTGACCTCCACCCGTGACGGCTACAATGGCCGCGGCGATGAGGCTCGCCAGCCGATCCTCTAGAAACTCTGGTCGGCGAACTGCGGCGCGGCCGATGACAGCTTCTGATCGAGAAGCAGCTGCGAACCGGAGCCGGTGTGATCCTCCCGATGAACGCCATATTCGCCCGTCGTCGGGGTCCCAGTGAATCCCAGAGCGCCGACGCCGCGCCGCCGCGCCTCCGACGATTGGTCTTTGACTCAAGCACGCCATAGTCGACCGGCGGCAGCCGGCGGAAAGGCAGACGCATGACCAGCATTGAATCCATCGAAGCCCGAGAGATCCTGGATTCCCGCGGCAACCCAACCATAGAGGTCGACGTCACGCTGGACGACGGAGCCTTCGGCCGCGCCGGCGTTCCCTCAGGCGCCTCGACGGGTATTCACGAAGCGGTCGAACTGCGCGACGGCGACAAGGCCCGCTTCGGAGGCAAGGGTGTCCTCAAGGCCGTCGCCAACGTCCGGGACGTCATCGCTCCCCAGGTCCTGGGCATGGATGCGACCGACCAGGCCGGCCTCGACGCCGCGCTCATCGCCCTGGACGGCACGCCCAACAAGGGCAAGCTCGGTGCCAACGCGATCCTGGGCGTCTCGCTCGCCGCGGCCCACGCTTCCGCCGCGTCTTACGGCATGCCGCTCTACCGCTACCTCGGCGGCGTGGGCGCGCGGATCCTGCCGGTGCCGTTCTTCAACATCCTGAACGGCGGCAAGCACGCCCGGAACTCGACCGACTTCCAGGAGTACATGGTCGCGCCGGTGGGCGTCGAGACTTTCGCGGACGCCCTGCGGGCCGGATCGGAAGTATTCCAGGCACTGAAGTCGATCCTGGCCGACGAGGGGTTCGCCACGAGCCAGGGCGACGAGGGCGGCTTTGCGCCGTCGCTGAAGTCGAACGAGGCTGCCGTCGAAGTGATCCTTCGCGCCATCGAGAAGGCGGGCTACAAGCCCGGCGAGCAGGTTGCCATCGCGTTGGATCCCGCGACGAGTTCGATCCTGGTCGAGGGGACCGGAGTCGAAGGCGTCACCGGCCAATACCGTCTGGAGCGTGAGGGCCGCACCCTCGATTCCGGCCAGATGATCGATCTCTGGGAGAAGTGGCTCGCCAAGTACCCGATCGTGCTTCTCGAAGACGGTCTGGCGGAGGACGACTGGGCGGGCTGGGTCGAGCTCACCAGGCGGTTGGGCTCCAAGGTGGAGCTCGTCGGTGACGACATCGTCGTGACCAATCCGCTCCTCATCGCCCGGGCGATCCGCGAGAAGGCGATGAACGCGGTCCTCATCAAGCTCAACCAGATCGGGACGCTGACCGAGACGATCGAAGCCGTGGACATGGCCAGGCGCGTCGGCTGGAATGCCTTCGTCAGCCACCGCTCAGGCGAGACCGAGGACACGACGATCGCCGATTTCGTCGTCGCGAAGGGTACCGGCCAGATCAAGACGGGCGCCCCGTCACGCTCCGAGCGGGTCGCCAAATACAACAGGCTCCTCCGCATCGAAGAGGAATTGGGTGACGGCGCTCTCTTCGCCGGCGGCGCGCGATGGACCGGCCGGCGATAAGCCAATCGATCTCTGGCAGGCCGGACTCTCACCGGGCCTCGCGCAACTAGATGAGCGAGCCGGCCCGGACGAATGACATGACCCGCCGCGAAACCGAGCGGAGACTCGCCGCCCAGCTCGAGGCGCACGACAACGTGGACATCGCTCTCTCCGAGGAACTCTTCAGAGGCGGCTGTCCTTTGTGCCGCCATCGAGTCGTCCAGAGCCGGCGCTTCTTGCGTTCACTCGTCTATGAGGGGATCAACGACGTAGGCTTCCGGAAGGTCCTCGAACGATCGCGCGGCTTCTGCGAGCGACACACAGTGGCGCTGTACGAAGCCGATCGCGACGAAATGGGCGGCGCGCTCGGGGCGGCCATCCTGCTCGAATCGGTGCTTCGGCACCGCCTCGAGGAACTTGCCGGTGCCGGGGCGCAGACAAACCGGATCAATCGACAGCGCCTCGATCTTGCGGCGGCGGCACCCGGCTGCCCGGCCTGTGCGGCCGAGGATGATGGCGTCAAGCAGGCGATCGAGCGGCTCCTGTTGCGTCTGGACAACGAGCGGTGGCGCGAGGCACTCGCCAACGCGACCCTCTGTCTGGCGGACACGGTTCGCCTGGCGCAGGCGGCGGCGGTCGACGGCAAGCGCCTGGGGAGCGTCCAGCCGGTCCTCGAACGGCAGTTCGCGCGATTGACCAGGCTTCGGGCGGCCCTGGAGGCATTCGCCCACGACAGCACATACGACCGCCAGCATCATCTGACCCGCGAGCAACACGTCTCCGCCGCTCAGGCAACCGAAGTCCTGGGCGGACGCGACGGCTGGGAGTGGCGTCACGGCCGCGACAAGGAGGCGGAGGGCGAGGTCGATGCGTCTGAACAGCAGGCCGAGCCGTGACGCGATAGCATGGTCGGCAGTTGAACGCGCGATGAAGCTCGCGCAGTTTCCCGCTCAAGCGGGTGATGGCTTCTGGACTCGGTCCGGAGGCCATTTCTGTTCATGGAGGCCAGGCTATGGGTGCGATGGTCTCGTCCCGAACTCGCCACGTGTTCCACCACTCCGCGGGTGCGGTGGTGATCGACGAGGGGGCGTGTCTTCTTATACGGCGCGGTCATGAGTGGGCTTTTCCAAAAGGGCACATCGAGCAGGGCGAGGGCCCCGGAGATGCGGCCCGCCGCGAGGTCCGCGAGGAAACGGGGATCGAGATAGCCCTCGACGATGGGCTCGGCTTCACCCGATACGAGTTCAAGAGCAACAACGGGACGCGGAATCGGAAGCAGGTCGACTGGTTCCTGGCTCATCGCGTCGGCGGCGAGATTGCCCAGGAACCCATCTTCGCCGAGGCGAAGTTCGTCAGCCTCGAGGAGGGGCTGCGTCTGCTCACTCATGCCGCCGACCGCGGAACCCTCGAGAAGGCGATCGATCGACTCGGGACAGGACAGGCGAAGCCCGACTCCACCGAACCATGAGCGCGGATCGGGCCCCGATTCAGGACGGCGCCACTCCGGCTCACAACCAGGCCCGAATCGGGCGGTTCTGGCGCGATCTACGGGATGCAGTGGCGGGAGTGGTCGAGGGCGGCGAGCCGGCCCTCCAGCTCCTCGCCGTCGCTCTCCTCACCGACGGCCACGCTCTCATCGAGGACGTCCCCGGCGTCGGCAAGACGCTGCTCGCTCGCGCCTTCGCACGAGCCCTTGCCCTCTCCTTCAATCGGGTCCAGGGAACGCCCGACCTGCTTCCGACCGACGTGACCGGCTCCAGCATTCTCGAAGCCGGCCGGCTGCGTTTCATCCCGGGCCCGGTCTTCGCCAACGTCCTCCTCGTCGACGAGATCAACCGCGCAACGCCGCGAACTCAGTCGGCGCTGCTGGAAGCGATGCAGGAGCGCCAGGTCTCGATCGAGGGCGAGACCAGGCCGCTGCCGTCGCCGTTCCTTGTCGTGGCCACCCAGAACCCGATCGAACTGGAGGGGACCTTCTCGCTGCCCGAGGCGCAGCTCGACCGATTCCTGGTCCGAGTGACCCTTGGCTACCCGGACCGCGATGACGAACGACGGATAGCCGGGCGATACCGCGGTGGCAAGGAGCCGCTCGGCCGGATCGAACCCATCGTCGATCTCGACGAGTTGCTGACCCTGCGCGACGCCGTGAGCGAGATCGTCGTGAGCGAGGCCATGGAGGGCTACACGGTGGATCTGGTCAGAGCCACGCGCCGGCACGCCGACCTGCGCCTGGGTGCGAGCCCGCGGGCGAGCGTCGCCCTCTTCCGAGCCAGCCAGGCGTGGGCCGCCCTGGCCGGCCGCGGCTTTGTCCTGCCCGACGACATCCGAGCGGTCGTGAGCCCCGTGCTGGGCCACCGTCTCCTCCTGGACGTCGATCGTCAACTGCGCGGGGCGACTGTCGAGCGGGTCCTTACCGAAGTGCTCGCTTCGGTGCCCGTGCCCGTGCCGGTTCCGAATCCCGCCCCATGACCCGAAATCGGCCTCGGCTTCGGTCTCGCTCTCGTCGTCGTCGGCGTCGTGGCCGCTGCGCCGGGGCTCGTTTTGATCGGGCTGCTGGCCGTGTTCGCGGTAAGCGTCACGGAGCTGTGGAGCCGCTACGGACTGCGCGATCTCCACTACGCACGGCGGATCGGCCGCAATCGGGCGGTCTGGGGCGACGAACTGCCGCTCGATATCGAGGTTTGGAACGACAAGCCCCTGCCGCTCGCCTGGTTGTCGGTCGACGACTTCGCGACCGAGGGGACGGTAGTGCGCGATGAAACGCTCCTGCCGAGCCATCGACCAGGCTTCACGATCCTGCGGAGCCGTTGGACGGTCGGTTGGTATGAGCGCATCGTGCGCCATCTGACGATCGTCGCCCACCACCGCGGCGTCTACACCTTCGGACCCGTGCAGGCGACGGTCGCCGACCTCTTTGGTCGCGGGGCGGCCACGCAGGAGCACGCCGACGGCGGCACCTACATAGTTCGGCCGCGCAGCGTGCCAGTTCAGGTTGTTGGTCCGCAGCATCTGCCGCTCGGTTTCCTGGTCGCCAGACATAGCCTGTTCGAGGACCCGGCCCTGTTCGCCGGCATCCGCCCGTATCAGCCGGGCGATCCGATGCGACGCGTGCATTGGCGAGCGACTGCTCGGACAGGGGCGCCCGTGAGCAAGCGATTCGATCCCTCGCGGGCAAGAGAGGTCCTGATCGCTCTCGACGTCCAGACGATGGATGGCCCGTTTTGGACGCTGCAGTACGACGAGGAGCTGGTCGAAAGCCTCATGGTCGCGGCGGCCTCATTGGCGCGTCATGCTCTAGTGGAAGGCGCGTCGTGCGGTCTGGCGGCTGCCGCCTACAGCCGCACGCTCGAGCGCTTCGCGATGGTTGCCCCGCGTGGCGGCAGGGATCAGCTGGCATCCATTGCGGACCTGCTCGGCCGTCTCAGCGAGGTACCGTCCGGGCCATTCGAGCAGCTGATCGCACGGGTCCCCCAGGCCGTCTCGCCCGGAACCACCGTGCTGGTCCTCACGGCCCGCGACCCTGCGCCCTACCTGGCGGGCCTGACCCGACTCGATCGAAGCGGCTTTCCCGTCCAGCTCGTAGGACTCGGCCCAGGCGGCCATCGCGCGGTTGCGCGAGCACGAGCTTTTGGGCTGCCGGCGATTCTTGGCTCTCTTGTGCCGGACTGGAGAACGAGCGATGCGCTGGTCCTGGCGAGCTGAAGCCGTCCCTGTCGGTCTCGACGCCCTGCTCGAGGGCAGCCTCGTGGGTGTCGTGTACGTGGCGCTGGCGACCGGCGCTACCGGTTCCAGCCTGCCGCTGTCGCTCGTCGAGTTCTGGGCCTTCGCCGCGGTCGGGCTCATCTGGGCTCGCCGGCGCCCCCTTGAGGTGCCTCGGTCCCTCTGGATCGGCGTCCTCGCGCTCGTGGCCGGGCTCGTCGGATGGCTCGCCGATCCCGGTGCTCGCGCCAGTCTGGCCACCCTGTCCGATCCGGTCGGTGCGCTAAGGGTCCATCCGGCCGGCTGGCTGCTGGCCGCGGCAGTGCTGCGTAGCGCCGCACACGAACAGGAGAATGATGAGATCGAGGCCTGTGGCCGGGCACTCGGCTATGCGTTCGCGGCCCTCACGACCTCGTGGCTGCTGCACCTCGGTTCCAACGACCGGTTCGTCGGTCCGGCCCTGGTCGGCTCGGCCGTCTGTGTCGGGGCCGGGTTGCTCGCGATCGCTCACGCCCGGCTACGAGATCTCGGGTTGCTCAACTCGGATACTCGTGGCGGACGAGTATGGGCCAGGCTCGCGACTGCGGTCGTGCTCGTCGTCGCTGCTTTCGCGATTGCGATCGCGCTCGCCGGAGGGACATCCGCCCGAGATGCCCTGGCCGCGGGCGCCGGACCGGTCGGCGGTCTCGTGGCGGCGATCCTAGCCCCGCTGGGCGCTCCGATCGCCTGGCTGACATCCGCATCCGGCGGGATTCTGGGTGGCCTTCCCCTGCCGTCGCTGCCGGGTCCGGGTGGCGGCGGAAACGGGGGTGGTGGATCGGGCGGTTTGTCCGTGCCCGCCGGCCCCACTGCAGCGCCGTTACTCGGCTGGCTCATTCTCGCCGCAGCCCTGGTGGCGGCGGTCATCCTCGTCTACCGCGTCCGCCGGTTCGCGGGGCGGCTGCCGGATCCGCGGCGCGTCGCGGTCCAACGCGAGGAGCATCGACGCGACCTTCACCTGCCCAGGTTGACCCTGCGCCTCCCACCGCTGTCGTCACCGCGCCGCTCGCCCTGGCGACGCCCTGCCTCGGCAGCCGAGGCCTATCTCGCGGTCCTGGACGATCTCAAACCACGAGGCGAGCTTGGCCGGCGGGCAGCGGAGACGCCGCTAGCTCACGCGGAGCGCGGCGGAACGCTCGGACTTCCTCGCATGCCGCTGGGTCTGCTTGCGGCCGACTACGAACTCGAGGTCTACGGACGGGCGAGGATGAGCGTGCATGAGACCGGCCGAGCGGTGGGCCGCTGGCGGCGGCTCCAGCACGTGGCGCGCGACCTGTCTCGCCACCGAGGCGATGAATGACCCCGAGGCAACCACGACACGAGGTTCTCGTTGAGGTCGAGGAGGCGCTCGGCCCGGGCCTGGGCTACGCTCGCGATCTCGAACGGGGCGGCATCCTGGTCTCCGGCACGCGCGGCGGAGGCTTGTGGCTCGGCGCGGATCGCGGGTTCCTCGTCGATTCCGACGATGGACATGGCCGGGTGGTGCCTGTGCTCGTGGCCTTGCCAGCCTCGAGCTTTGTCGGGGCTCGGGTCGAGGCCGAACTCATGGGCGGCTTCTCGGACGCATCCGGGCTGGTCCTGGTGGCCCGATTTCCAGGCGCTTCACTGCCTATCGATGCAGTTCTCCGGACGGTGGGCCGCACGTCGTCCGAGGCCGCGTGGATTGACGCTCGAAAAGCTTCGGAGCGGGCCGCGACGGCGCGCCGCGCGTTTCGCGAGCGACGAGGTCGCGGCCGGATCGTTGGTGGGCTGGCCTGGCGGCCGCCCGAGGGCTTGTCCCACGCGACACTTCGCGCGGGCGGCGTCTACAGCAAGGCGGAGCGTGCGCTCGATAGGCTGCCGCCGCGCTTTCTCCGTGGCCTTGAAGGAATGCTCGATCCGGATGAACGGCTCCATTACTCGATCGAGCGGCCGTGGCGATCCGACGCCGGGCTACTTACCCGCGTCCGCGGTGGCCGAGACCAGCGTTCTGGGCTGCTGCTCCTGACCGACCGCCAGATCCTCTGGTTCGTCGACCACTCCAATCCCAACTCGTACCTGTTCGATTGGGGCGTGGACCTGGATATGGTGCCCGTGGAGCAACTCACAGGGGTTCGCGTGGAGGACGGGCACGACGCCATGCGGCTCGTGCTTCAGACGCCGGGCGGGCGGCACCACGTGGCCCTCCCCGCCGAGATGGAGGCCGATGTCCGGGCGTTCGAATCGCTCGCGTTGAACTTCCTGCCCGAACGCAACCACGGCCGCATGCGGCGGATCTACACCACCGAGGCCATCGACTTCGTCGAGGAGACCGCCGAGCGGTTCCACCAGCTCGATGAGGCGCGATCGCTCCAGGAGGCAGCCCGGCGCGAGGCCGGCGAGTTGCTCGTATTCGTCTACAGCCCAAGACGTGAAGGTCAAGCCCACGCCCTGGGGCTGTGGCTCGGCCCGTCCGCGGTTGGTGTGGTCGGCCCAAAGCCGCAGCGCCTCGCGATTGTCGAGCTGCGAAGCGTGGGCGTGGTTCTTTCGCCGCTCTTCGCTCGGGTCAGCCTTCGGGGAACTGGCCACACGCTGACATTCACCTACCCGGCCCCGCTGGCGGTCCATGGGGCCGCGCTTGTGCGGCTGCTCCGCCGGCTCTGGGCGAACAGTCAGCCGTCTGCAACCGATACATAGAGACAATCTCCCGGCAGACGCCCGCGCTCGGGGATGCCGCCCGACGTCCGCGCGCAAGCGCTCGAGCGGTTCTACCGTGGGGATCCTTCCCGCTCCCGGGACAGCGGCAGACCGGGCCTCGGCCTGTCAGTCGTTCGTTCCATCGCTCGTGTGCGCGCAACTGGGGGCCGCAAGGCCCTCGTCGGTCTCTTGCCACGCCGGCCACACATCGGATCCCTGGTCACGCCTTGACCTGGAGCGCGCTCCAGGTTCTATCGTTGTCGGTGTCATGGACAGAAGCCTTCCGATTGGGGATTTCTCGAGGCTGACCGGTCTCAGCCCCGACACCCTGCGGTACTACGAGCGCATCGGGCTGCTCGACCCGATCGAACGAGCGTCCGGCGGGCGGCGGCGCTACTCGGGCGACGGCGCGGCCTGGGTCGAGTTCCTGACGCGTTTGCGAGCCACGGGCATGTCGATCGCCCAGATGAGGAGGTTCGCGGAGCTGCGGCGACAGGGTGCCGAAACGGTGCGCGAGCGTCGGGAGCTTCTCGAGGCGCATCGTTCCGGCGTGGCGGCGCGCCGGGCGCTGCTGGCCGCCAATCTTGACATTATCGCCGCCAAGATCGAGCACTACCGAGTTCTGGAGGAGACCGATGGACAACAATCGTGACGAGACGCGTTACGCGCGCGGCCTGGCCAGGCTCGCCGAAGTGGATGGCGCACCCGGCGCGGCGGTGGTCGAGCCGCTGGGTGAGCTCGGCCGCTACATCGTCGAGTTCGCCTTCGGCGACATTTACTGCCGCGAGGGCCTGAGTCTGCGTGACCGCGAAATTGCCACCGTCGCGGTGCTCACCGCCATGGGTGGACGTGACCCACAGTTGCGGGTCCACCTTCGTGCCGGGCTCAACGTCGGGCTGACGGCGCAAGAACTCGAAGAGGTCGTGATCCAGACCGTTCCATATGCCGGCTTTCCGACCGCAATCAACGCGCTCAATCTCCTTCGCGAGGTCGTTCCGTAGGAGCGCGGCTCCCAGAGCGCTTGGGCCGCCGCGCCGACGTCTTCCGTTGGCCCATCCGCCTGAGAGCGCAGCTCCAATGGCGGCGACTCAGATACGCATCAAATGACAACGGCACCCAGGGAGACAGTGAGATGGACCTGACGCTGACGCCGGGGCGTACCGCCCTGGTGGTGATCGATCTGCAGCGGGGAATCGTGGACGCGCCAGCGGCCCCCCATCCCGCGAATGAGGTGGTCATGCATGCGGCATCCATGGCCGCCGCCCTCCGGGCCGCCGGCGGCACCGTCTTCCTCGTTCATGTCACTCCGTCGGCCGACGGCGGGGATGCGCTGCGGCCAATGGCCGACACGCCGGCGTGGCGGCCCGGGCCTCGACCCGAAAACTGGGCTGAGATCCTCCCCGAGCTTGGTCCCGAGCCGGGCGACCTGGTAATCACCAAGCGGCAGTGGGGCGCCTTCTACGGCACCGAGCTCGACCTCCAGCTCCGCCGGCGAGGCATCGACACGATCCTTCTCGCCGGCATCTCGACCAATATCGGCGTGGAGAGCACGGCCCGCGACGCGTATGAGCGGGGCTACGAGCAGGTGTTCGTGGAGGACGCCATGGCGGCCCGGAATCCGGAGGAGCATTCGAATGCGATTCGTCTCTTCTCGCGTATCGGCCGAGTTCGGCTCACGGCCCAGGTCCTCTCTGCGCTGGAGGTGGCGACCAGACAAGCCTGAAGGAAGCCACTACATCGCATGAGCTGAGCAAACGAGCAGCTCGGCCTCGCCGAATCTCTCGGCCGCGCGTGAGGTCGCGGTGGGCGAGAGGGATCGCGCCGGACCCACAACGGCGTAGCTTGTCGGCGACCAAAGCATGCTGCCGACGGGCGCCGACGAAGGAGCACGAGTGATTCTCCCCAAGGTCCGTGATCCTAGGTTCATCACTGTGCGTCGCGGCGGCAGCCTCCAGGACGACGATCATCACCTTCTCGCGATCTGGGCGGCCAACTGCGCGCAGCATGTGCTGCACTGCTTCGAGCAGGTGCGGCCGGGGGACGACCGTCCCCGACGGGCGATCGATCTTGGGCGTGCCTGGGCGCGAGGTGAGATCACCTGGTGGGAGGCCCGCTCCGCCGGCGGCCATGCCAACGCGGCGGCAAGAGACCTGACCGGGGCAGCTCGACTTGCGGCGTACGCTGCCGGTCAGGCCGGCTGCGTCGGCCACGTGGCGGCCCACGAGCTGGGCGCCGCGGCCTACGCGATCAAGGCCGCTCGCGCCGCCGCCGCTGAGGACGAACGCGAGGAGGCTGGTCGCCGAGAGTGCAAGTGGCAGCGAGATCAACTGCCAGACGAGATCCGGGAGCTCGTCCTCGACGACCAGCGGCTGCGCAATGAGCTGTGCTGGTTCGTGTTCGACTGCTGACCTGGCAGCTAAGACCGTCGCACCGGCCATAAGGTCGGCTGGACCCCCGGCCGCCGGCACAGATCGCAGGCCAGATGATTGAACCTGCCATCCGCCGATCGTCGTAGGGTGCTACCGTTCCGGCGAACGCTGGCCGCGGAATGTGACACGCTGCAAGAGCCCTTCGGGGAAGGCAACAACCTTGTCGAAATCCACACCACGAAGCTCTGGCGCCCGGCCCTCGATGGCTGACCCGGCGGCCCGAGACGCGGCGACGTCCGCTGGCGCAGAGGCAGCCGTTGGGCGCGGCAACCTGAGGCGCGGCGGGCATCGAGGTTCGGTCGAGTTCCTCACCGAGGAGCCGCTTCCGCTACGGGGCAAGAGGCTCGGTCGCGAGGTGCTTGCCTGCAAATCGGTCGCGGTCATCATCGGCGAACCCGCCGCGAACCTATTCGACGACACGTTCTTCAGGCCGCTGGTGAGCGGAATTCGGGCGCTCTGGCCCAAAGATCGATGCTGATGGTTGTGCTGGCGCTGCACTCGGCCCAGGAGATGGAACTCGCCAAGGCCTACCTCGCAGGCGGGCATATCGACGGCGCGATCCTGGTGAGCCTGCATGGCGACAACCCGCTGCCGGCCCGGCTGCGTGAGATGGGGTTACCGGCGGTGATCTGCGGCCGTCCCCCCAAAGATGTGGCGGTCAGTTACATCGACTGCGACAATCGTCGTGGCGCTTCGCTGGCGGTAAATCACCTGATCCATCTGGGCCGTCGACACATCGCCACAATCGCGGGCAATCTGGACATGCCGGGTGCGATCGACCGCCTCATGGGCTACCGCGATGCCTTGACCGGCGCCGGGGTCGCACTGGACCCAACGCTTGAAGAAGTCGGCGACTATCGGGCCGACCGCGCCGTCATGGCCATGGAGAGGCTTCTCCTCAATCACCCGGACGTCGACGCGGTCTTTGCCGCGTCGGACCTCATGGCCGTTGCCGCGATCAAGGTGATGACTCAAGCCAACAGGCGGATCCCGGAAGATGTGGCCGTCGTCGGCTTCGATGACTCGGCCGCCGCCAAGCTCTCGAGCCCGGCCCTCTCGAGCGTCCGCCAGCCGATCGAGACAATGGGCCGCGAGGCCGTCGACATCCTGGTCCACCAGATGAGCAAACCGAGCGCAGAGCCGCAGCAGATCGTCTTCGGGCCGGAACTCGTCATTCGAGCATCGACCGTCGGTGGGCGCAGGCGACCACGTCGGGGTTAGGCCGTTAGCCTGTCCTGGGTGCCGATCGGGAAGCACACGGCCAGCCTGCTCCCAGACGGACCCGTCAGCCGTGTGGTTGGTCACGCCAGGGTTCCCGGCCCTGGCGGCCTTCAGCTCTTCGTCCAAGACTGGGATGGGCGTCGGTGTCACCGAACGAGCCCGAAGTCTCCCCGCGGGATGCGCGCAGGCGCCTCCTACTTGCTCCGAATTGGCGGCCGAAGCGCGACCGCTATGAATCCGGCGATCGACAGGGCCGCAAGGATCGGGACGGCGGCCTTGGCCGCGCGTGGCGGCAGAACGAGTTCGAAGAATGGCACCGAATCCCCCAACTTTGCCTGGATCGGCCCCATCGGGCAGTCGCCACCTCCCACGAGCAGTCCTACGCCCTCCATAGAGAGGAATCCAATGCTCGCCCAGAGTGGTCGATTCCGCCGTCGCGTCACCGCGCAGGCCCAGATGTAGCCGAGGCTGGCGAGGCCGGCCACCGACCATGCTGCGTGGAAAACCCGGTATGCCCTGGCTGGACGACCGAGCGCCGCCCAACTTGCGGGATGCCTGACTGGGTTCGTTCCTGATATCACTCCAGGCGCCTCCCAAACTCGGTGCAGCAGCGGAGCCTGCGGGACCGACCGCCGGGCGGTCAAATCCGGCCGATGTCTCGCCGCCGCAGGCCGGTCAGCCCGATGAGTGTGAGGCCTGCCGCGACGGCCGACATCACGACCGGCGGTAGGAGGGTCGGGCCCGCAGCAGGGCCATCAGCCGGGGACTTCGGCCACCTGGCCCACGGCTTGCCGAGCCTGCTCCGCGCGACGAGAGGTGACCGCCCGGGTCCCGGGAAGGAATAGTGCTGGAACGATTGCGACGGCGGTGAGCCCGATCGACCACCAGAACGCATTGTCGAACGCCGTGGCGCGACCGACGAGACCGCCCGCGGCCTGCGCTGCGAGCTGCGTCTGGAGGACCAGGGCGAAGACAGCCGCGCCGAAGGCACCGCCAAGTTGCATCGTGATCCGAGCGGCGATGCTGGCGTGAGCCACCTGGTCGGCCCGCAAGCCCAGGTGAGCGCATTGGTGTTCACGCGGCCGGCGATTTGTGCCGAGATCAGTACTCGCCCTTGATAACGAAGAACGAACCGCGGATGGTGCCCGCCAGCTTGGACTTCTGCCTGGCGAACTTGAACCGCGAGGCGAGTTCGGCGGGAACCTCCATCCCGTCGGAGAGCTTGAACCCCACCGCCCGCTTGCCGGGGTCGTCGAGGGTGTACAGCACGTTGATCGACAGGCCGCTCTCGTAGAAGACGTAGGCCCACTTGATGTTCTCGACCTGGAAGACGGTCGCCTCTAGCGGGCTGGAGGAGATGACGAGGTCGCGCTCCTTCCGGAGGATGCCGTGCACCCACTCGATGGTCTCCCCGGCCTCACCGGCCGGCTTGACCGTGAAGTCGTGGCCGTACTTGTTCTTGAAGTAGCGGGCCTCATTCGCCCGGAGGCCGGCGAGCGCGGGGGCCACAGGAGAAGACTCCAGGCCGATGGTCGAGACGTTGGTGAAATCCACGACGTAGGACATGGCTCGCTCCTTGTGCCTCCGGGAGACATCCGACGTCGGGCTTGGGCCGTCGTTCTTCCTGGTCCCGACTCGGGACTGCCGTGCGCCGTGGAATGTACTCGGTGGCGGTCGCGGGCGCTTCTCGATTCATGACCGGACGTGAAGGCCGCAACTGGGTCGTGGCGACCAACCCGGCAACACAACGGCCCATCCCGGCGAACCAGCGATGGGTCGGGCGCAGTCACCGCCCAGGTTGTCCTGGACGACCTGTCCCTGCCGGGTTGCGCCTACCAGAACGAGCAGCCCGGGGCGTGAGCCCGCTGCCGCTGGGCGTTGACGCCGTCCCTCGCCGGGCGAGGAAAGGTCTCCGCGTGAGGAGCCGGCGGCTCGCACCATCCCGGCCTCGGGCTCAGGCGTCGGCGGCCCGGCGCAGGCGCTCGAGCTCGCGCCGGAGGCGCTTGCCGGGCCGGCCCTCCCCGCGGATACGCATCATTCCCGGCTCGGCCTCCGTCACGACCGGCGGGCTGTGGTCCACGTAGCAGGTTGCGGCGGCGGTGGCCCCGACCCGCGACTCGATCGGCCGCACGACTTCGATGACGCGCTCGCGATCCGCGATGAGGGCCTCCACCCGATCGCCTGCACGAAGCTTGGTCGACGGCTTCGCCGGCGAACCGTTCACGAGGACGTGGCCGCCCTCGCACAGCTGCGTCGCGAGCGGGCGGGTCTTCAGGAGGCGCACCGCGCACAGCCAGCGGTCGATGCGCGTCTCGTCGGGGGCGTTGGGATCACTCACGGGTCAATGATCCCACGGGTCGAGGCGGTGTCGCGGCGCCCATTGCCGCTTCTCGTGATCTTCACCGGCAGCGACCCGGTATGCTCGACACGGGTGGCCGACCCTTGCTGAACGGCCGGGCGCCAGGAGGAGGATTTCCATGGCGTTGTTGAGTGGGACAGCAGATCCGATCCCAGGCGCGGCGAGCGCCGGCGATGGCCTCATCATGGAGTGGCGACCAGGTGCGGCCAGCTGGATTGGCTGGTTGGTTGGGGGGACAGCCATGGCCGGAGTGGCATATCTCTGCTACGTGCTTGTCGCCTGGCACGGTTCGATCCCGCAGGGCTGGACCCTCAGCTTCAGCGCACTGCAGATCCTGCTTCTCGTCGGACTGGCTGCCGTCCACGAGGGCATTCACGGAGTGTTCATGCTCGCGGGCGGGGCCCGTCCACAGTTCGGCATCCTGCGAGTGGGCGTTACGCCGATGGGCTTCTACGCGACGTCGCCGGGTCATCGCTTCGGTCGGGCTCGGTACTTGTCCGTCGGCCTCGCTCCGTTCGCGATAGTCTCGCCACTCGGGATTATCGTCTGCTTCGCGGTCGGAGCCGAGATGGCCTTGCCGTTCGCCATCGTCTTTGGTGGCTGCGTGGGCGACCTCAACATCATGTGGCACGTCCTGCGTGCCCCTCGAGTCGCGGTCTATGAGGACCTGCGCGACGGCCTTCGGGTCTGGCGCCGCGCCTGACATCCCAGCAGGTAGCCAGCCTGGGTAGGCCAGAAACTTGGAATTCGAGGTCCACCGCAGACATCACCGGTGCGAGGGAGATCCGGCACGGAGCCGTTGGCTGCAAGGTCGGGGTCACGGCGGAGCCATGGCGCGCCGACGGAAGTCGGGCGACCTGCGCCCGCGTCCCTGCTCTCGCGCGAGAAGCCGCTCCGTGTCTGGCAAGTTATAAGGCGCTGTGGCCCATCGCCCGGCTGCCTGGCGACTGGCGTCCAGGAGCCGTCCGAGCTTCCCATTCTCTACTCACGGCCGCGACGCCAGGAGTAGCGTAGGTCCGGCTGACGCTCCTCGTTGCCGGAGCCATCGCCGCCCGCGACAAGCACGAACCCGTGGCGTTCGTAGAACCTGCGAGCGCCGGCGTTGACCTGGAACGTGTAGAGATCGAGTCCCGCCGGCCGGCGATCTTTGGCACGTGCCAGGAGGGCACTCCCGACGCCTCGGCCGGTCCAGCCGGGCGCGACGTACAACTGTTCGAGCATTTCAGACGAGAGCGCCATCAACGCTACGACGAGTCCGCCTGCAACGGCGACCCAGACCTCCTGGGTCGGGAGGACCACGTCTCGAAGCCAGTCGCGCACCTCTTGATCGGTGTGCGGGCCCGGGAAGGCGTACGTCGCGCGGAAGGACGTGAGATAGACATCGCCGATGGCTTCGGCGTCGTCGGGTCGGGCGCGCCGGAGTTCGAGGGCGTCCATTCGGGGTAGGGTAGCCCAGAGTCGCTGGAGTCGGGACGTTCGGGTCGGGGGGTTCAGGATCATCCTCGATCGGGGAGGCCGCGACGTCTCGCCGGATCTCCAGGAGGATGGTCGAGTCGCGGATTTTCGTGCCGGCGCCGATCGTATTGGCGCTCAGAAGGGCCGCGTAGAGACCTCTGAACCATTGACACTTCGGCGACCGATGCGTACGATGTGTGCACGTTGTTGGTACGAGAATTGTGGCGGTCAAGAATCATGGATGCGGCACAAGTCCGAGCGAACCCAGTCAAGAACTCGGATCGCAGAACCACCAAGCCGAAAGCTGAGCGGATTGCTCTCCGAGTCAGTTCCGAACAGCACAGCCTTCTGGAAGAGGCTTCCCGTGCAGAGGAGCGGACATTGAGTGCCTTTGTCCTCGATGCGGCTACCCGTCGGGCCGAGGAC
This sequence comes from uncultured Chloroflexia bacterium, assembly GCA_963835845.1. Taxonomy (GTDB): domain Bacteria; phylum Chloroflexota; class Limnocylindria; order Limnocylindrales; family CSP1-4; genus Fen-1039. The sequence continues at coordinate 261,501 of CAWIGT010000004.1, forward strand.
GTGCTGGCCGAACGACGCTCCTTCAGACTGCGTCCGAAGGAATGGGCCGCGTTCGTTGAGATGCTCGATCGCCCCGTGGTCGCCAAGCCTCGTCTGGCAGCCTCTATTCGAGCCGCAAACGCCTTCGACGACAGCGACCAGTAGTACCCCGCGTGCCCGGCTTCGCGTCGCCCGTTCCACTAACGGCCGAATACGAGCTGGACGACTTCGATTGCGGATCCCCGGCCCAGACTGAGTGGCTTTCGCGCCATGCCCGCCAGGCGCAGGCGGCCGGGACAGCCCGAGTCTACGTCTCGGTTCGGACTGGCACTGCTTCAGTCGTTGGCTACTACGCCCTCGCGGCCGCTTCTGTAGAGCCGGGTGACGCCACCGGTCGGACGCTCAAGGGGACCGGACGCCATCCGATCCCGGTCGTCCTCCTCGCCCGACTCGGAGTAGACGAGTCCGCTCAGGGTTCCGGGCTCGGGCGAGCCCTGGTGATGGATGCCCTCAAGCGGACGATTCAGGCATCGGACGTGATCGGCGTGCGTGCGCTTCTCATCCATGCCGAGTCCGAGGCCGCGAAGAACTTCTATCTGCATCTAGGCGAGTTTGAAGAGAGCCCCACCGATCCCCTGCACCTCATTCTGCTGATGAAGGACCTTCGAGCAGCTGCTGGTGAAGGCTAGCCGGAGCGACTCAGGGCCTGCGCGAGCCTCGACTTCGACGTGGGCGGGAGGCGGTAGGACCCTTGGGGAAACCCGCGCGGGGAGGCCAGAGCCGGCTCACGGGCGGGCGTACATACTCAAATGGTCGGAGCGAGAGGTCAGGCGGCCGAGCTTCCCATCCTGGGGATTATCGTGCCACCGGCGATCGTTTTGGCGCTGAGGAAGGCGAGTTGAAAACCTTGGGTTTCTTGCCGCCAAATCCAAGGTTATAGGCATAACCCTGGATTCCGGGTCGCCGTTCTCCAGTCTGGCTTGCTTCCTGCTTCTGCGATAGCGCCATGCCCGCGACCAAGTCCGTGCTGCCGGAGATCGACCTCGCCAAGATCCGTCGATACGCCGATGGACATCGTTGCTGATCCCGGTCGCGAACGTGCCGAGCTATGGATCAGTCGCCCAGGGCCGGCAGGTCGAGCGCGGCGAGCCGCGCGACATCGGCCAGGATGTCGATCTCGACGATCCTCCCGTGGGCGATCGTGAAACCCATGATCGAAAGCAGCTGACCGTCTGCGCCTCTGGAGACGATCCCGACGGCTCCGTTCACCAGAGCCGGACGAGCCGCAAGACCCGCCAGTCGCCGCGTAAACGAGATCGACAGTCCAGCCACGGCCTGGGCGCCGCGAACCTCCCTGGTGCCTCCGGCCGGTGTCGGGCCGCCGTCCGCTCGCAGGACGACATTCGGATCGAGCACGGCGAGCAACCCCGCGAGGTCGCCGCCGCGCGCAGCCGCGAGGAAGGCATCGACAGCGACCCTCTGGTGAGATATGTCCGTATCGGGGGCCTGGTCTGCTCCCTCCATCCGTACTCGCCGGCGAGCCCGGCTGGCAAGCTGGCGGGTCGCGGTCGGAGAGCGGTCTACGACCTCGGCGATCTCGTCGAATGGCATGGCGAACACGTCGTGGAGGACGAACGCGACGCGCTCGGCGGGTGCCAGCTTCTCGAGGACCACGAGCATCGCGAGCCCGAGCGAGTCGGCCAGGATAGCCTGGTGTTCGGGATCGACGCCCCCGGCTCGGTCCACGATCGGGTCGGGTACGTGGACGTCGAGTGAATCCTCCCGTCTTGACCGCCGCGAGCGAAGCATGTTCAAGCACACTCGCGAGACTGCCGTGGTGAGCCAGCCGCCCAGATTCTCGACCTCGCGGACGTCCGCCCGGCTGATCCTGACCCACGTCTCCTGGACCGCGTCTTCAGCTTCCGCAAGAGAGCCGAGCACCCGGTCAACGTCTGCAAGTTGCTGCCCGCGTCCACCGCGGCCTCGATCAGCGGCGAAGCGATCACCCAGGCGACCGAGGACGACACGACGGCCTACAAGCTCTACGCCTGCAACTACGCCAACGCTGACGGCGCGACCGGTTTCCGCATCAGCGTTCTGGCGCTCGACGCGGCGGCCGGGTACGACGGCGACGTTGCGGCCAACGGCGCCGCTGCCAAGCAGATCAGCGGACTCGGCGACAAGGCGTTCTCCGCGATCACCGGTGTGGAGGCGCTCTTCGGCAACGTGTCCATCACGGTGTCCAACCTGGCCTCGGACGACGCTTCGGAAGCTCTGATCCGCGCCCTACAGCCGAAGCTCTGATCAGCCCGAACGCCGCCCCGCATACGAAGGACATATCCAGATGACGTCCGACCCCGCGACGCCGAGTGACTCCAACAGGGGGTGGAATTGCGTCAGACTGGTCGGGGCGAGAGGTCTGGCGGCTACGCTTTCCAACTGATCTTCACGATCGCGCCAGCTGCCGGGCGACCGACGGCAGCGCCTGCGCCTTGGCCTTCAGGAATTCGGTTAGGTCATGACTCTCCCGCGCTCGCGCCGAGGCCGACGACCAGCTCGTCCAGCTGCTCCAGCGCCTCGGGCATCCCGGACGTCGACCCGGATGCGATCGCAGCGTCGAGGGCTTCCTTCGAGGGGTAGAGATCGTGCACGGCCAGCAGCGTCTTGCCGTCCGTTTCCTCGAAGGTCACCGTGGTGATCGTCTCGCCGCCATCTCCTTCGTCGTTGGTCCAGACCAGGCGCGAGTGCGGCGTCACTTCGAGGTACCGGCCGAAGAACTCCATGCTGGAGCCCTCGTAGTCGAACACCAGGCGGTACCTGCCCCCGACTCGAACATCCGTCTCGCAGGAAAGCAGCGAGATGGGAAACGACTTCGGCGTCCACCAGCGCTTGAGCAGCTCGGGTCTGGTCCATGCCTCGAAAACGACTCGCGCTGGCCCGTTGACGGTTCGCGAAACGACGAGCTCACGATCGGACTTCCGATCCACCGTCGTGAAGGCCTGCGCGGGCGCGCGCTCACTCACCAATCTTGCGTCCATCGACGTTCTCCTTCCATTGCAATTCCTCAACGAGCTTTTCGAGCTCATCGAAGCGCGAATCCCAGAGCTGGCGGTATCGCTCGATCCATTCCGTCTCGTCCTCGAGTCGGCGCGGGCCGAGCCGGCATGTCCGCACGCGCCCGACCTTCTCTGTGGTGACGAGCCCGGCCTGCTCCAGGACGCCGACGTGCTTCCTCATGCCCGTGAGGGTCATGTGGAACGTTTGGGCCAGATCCGTGATCGAGGCATCGGCACGTCCGAGCTGCTCCAGGACGTCCCGTCGGGTGGCATCTGAGAGTGCGGCGAACGAGACATCGAGTCGAGCGCCTGAATACTGAACCACGCGGTTCAGTATTCAGCAGAAGACCCGCCAATGCAAGGAGCCTGGCCGGCCGCCACGCTCTCGTGTCGAGTGGTGAAACGCAGGCTGTCCGACAAGGCGACGACCCGTGCCACGCCTTCCGAGCGGATGCTGGGGACACAGAAAGGTTGCTCCGTCGTGGCGTTGGGACCGCGTATTCTTGCCCGAGATGTCAGGAGAACTGAGATTGTCCCCAAGCGCCTACTCGGCCCGATGGATCGCCGCCGTCCGGGAGCGCGAGTCGGCGAGGCCTGACCACCTGTTCGAGGACCCATGGGCAGGCCTTCTCGCCGGCGACGCCGGTCGACTCTCGATGGCGGCATCCGAACGAGCGTCGGGTGGCCGGAACGATTTCATCCCGATCAGAACGCGCTTCTTCGAGGATCTGATCCGGGATCGGGCCCCGTTGATGGACCAGGTTGTCCTGCTCGGCGCCGGCCTCGACACCCGCGCGTTCCGACTGACCTTGCCTGCGTCGCTCGACTGGTTCGAGATCGACGAGGCCGAACTCCTCCACGACAAGGAGACGGTGCTAGCCGCGGCAGGAGCCTCCCCCGGTTGCCGCCGCCATCCCGTGGCGGTTGATCTGGCGAGCGAGTGGGAGCCTGAATTGCTTGCCGTCGGGTTTCGCCCGGGACGCAGAACCCTCTGGATCGCTGAGGGGCTGTTTTTCTATCTGGCAGAGTCGACGGTCGATCGGCTGGTTGGCGCTGCTGCGCGGCTGTCCGGAGCCGGTAGTGCCATTGCCGCCGACGCAAGTGGAAGTGGCCTGCTTCGCGCTCCCGGGATGGCGCGCTACCTCGAGTCGAGGGCGGCTCGTGGCGACCCAGCCCCGTTCTTCACCGACGACCCTCGGTCGCTACTCCGATCGTCAGGCTGGCGCGACGTCGAACTGGTGGAACCGGGACGTCTGGCTGTCCGATATGGCCGGCCTATAGCTCCTGGCCCGGCGCAAGCCCCGACAGACGCGCCTGCGGATCCGACGATGCGTTCCTACTTCTTCATCGGCCGCCTTTAGGGCCCAGCCTGTGCCGGTTGCCGACCCGCTCGGGTCGGGCCTACCAACTCGAATGGTCGGGGCGAGAGGAGTCACACCGACCCTGCCGACCTGAATGTCCCATTGCGGCTCTCGTGCGAGCCCATCGGCGGAGACCGCTGGTCTCACGTGGCCGCCGGATGATGTCCGATGCGAGCGTGGTCAGCCCGGATGGGATTGGGTGACCCGGATAGCTCCAGAACGGCGTTCCATAGCCCACGCCGGTCCGCTGCCTCGAGCCTGGTGCTCGGCAGGCGGTCGAAAGGCCGCGGCCACCGGTCGAGGTAGAGCTTGCCGCCTCCGGCATCAGGGCGCGTCGCCAGCCAGACGACGGTATCTGCCCCTTCGGCCGGGGTGCGCAGAATTCGCCGCATACGCCGGTAGAAGCCCGGCAGAGCCGCCGCCAGCCCCGGAGTGTCGGCCCACCCAGGATGCGTGGCGTTGACGCCGATCTCGATCCCGGCCGCCACCAGCCGCCGGTTCCACTCCCGCATCATTGCCACCTGGATCCGCTTGGCCCGTGCATAGGCTCGCGGCCCGGACCACGGTTCTCCCTCGAACTGCAGGTCTCCGAGGCGAACGGATTGCGCGTACATGCCGCCTGACGTCACCGCGACGATGCGTGACCCAGGCGTGCGGGCCAATAGCGGCAGCAGCGCAGCCTCCAGCGCAAACGGACCTACGACGAGCGTAGCCAGCATTGCCTCGATCCCATCCGGTCCGACCGTGCGTTCCGGGAAGATGGCCCCGGCGTTGTCGATCAGCACGTCGAGGCGCGTTTCGGTCGCCAGAACCCGACTCGCGGCCGCCCTCACCGAGCTCAGCGAGCCCAGGTCCGCGGCTACCACGGGGAACCGATCCTCGCCGTGTTCTCGAACCAGCGAATCTCGGAGCACCGCCAGCCGCTCCGGGCTTCGACCGACGAGGACCACGCGGGCGTCGAGCGCGGCAAGGGCTTCGGTGGCGGCTCGCCCTAACCCGGAGGTGGGGCCGGTGACGAGGGCGGTCCGTCCCGCCATGGAATTAGGCGCGGGCGACTCCCATCCAAACAGCCGCCGACGGAGAACTAGGCCTGGACGACCGAAGCTGCCGACGACCGACAACTCGAGCGTCCAGTCGAGAAGGTTCCTCGGATCCAATTCGCACCTCATTACGCCCGGTCCCTGGAAGGGGCCGCCACAGGAGATCGTCAATGACCAGGCTTCACGAAGAGATCGAAACTCCGCTGCCGTTGGATGTCGCATTTCCATTTGTGGCGGATTTCGCCAACTCCCGCCAATGGGACCCGGGCGTCAGGTCGTCCAATTCGCTCGACCCGGGGCCGCCAGCGGTCGGGTCGCGCTACAGGCTCATGGTTCGGATGGGCGGCCGGTTCGCTGCGATGGAGTACCAGGTCTTCGCGCTGGAACCGATGCGTCGGGTCGTGCTCACGGGTTCGGGCTCGGGAGTCTCGGCAGTCGATGAGATCCGGTTCGCGCGATCAGGGACGGGCACTCACATCGACTACACGGCCGACATCCGGCTGGGCGGCCTATTGAGGTTGGTCCAACCGTTTCTGGGCGGCTCATTCCGGAAGATCGCGAAGGACGCGCTCGCGGGGATGGAGAAGACGCTGGCCGAGATAGCGGCGCGATAGGCCGCCGGCTCGCAGCAGGCGGTTCACCCCGCGCCGCTGCCCCGCTCCTCGGTCGTGTGATTCCGGCCGCCCAGGCCCCATCCGTTTTCGAGTTCGCTTCGAACAGGGGCCGATGGACAGAATGAAAGTTGCCGTAGTCGGTTCCGGGATCAGCGGTCTGACCGCTGCGTACGTGCTGAACGGCGAGCACGACGTCCGGTTGTTCGAGCGAGAGCCCGCCGCCGGCGGCCACACCGCCACCGTCTCGATCCAGACCAATCGCGGATCGGTGGCCGTGGACACCGGTTTCATCGTCTACAACGAAAAGACGTATCCGCTGTTCACGCGGCTCCTGGCCGAGCTCGGCGTCGAGACGCAGCCCAGCGACATGTCCTTCAGCTGCACCTGCGATGCCTGCGGCATCGAATACGGCAGCCGCGGGGCCGGCGGCTGGTTTCCGCGGCCCGGTACGGTCCTGCGGCCCTCGCACTGGAACATGATCCGTGAGGTCCTGCGCTTCTACGGCGACGCCCGCCAGCGCATCGATTCGGGGGCGGAGACCCGCGACACACTCGGCGATTTCCTGGACCGTGGCCGGTACAGCACGGCGTTTCGGAGCCACTTCCTCGTACCGGTGACGTCGGCGGTCTGGTCCACGGCCGCCGACCGGATCCTCGACTTCCCGGTCGACTACCTGCTCCATTTCCTCGATAACCACGGCCTCATCGGCTATCCCAGCAAGGTCAAGTGGCGAGTCGTGAAGGGCGGCTCGAACGAATACGTGAAGAAGATCCTGGCCACGTTACCCGAAGGCACCGTGCGCCTGGACAGCGGCGTCGTGTCCGTCACGCGGGACGCGGACGGCGCCACCGTGGCCACGACCGACGGGACCGCCGAACGGTTCGACGCCGTGGTGATGGCCACGCACGCAGACGATGCCCTCGCCTTGCTGAGCGACGCCGACCTCGCGGAACGGAACGCGCTTTCCGGCTTCGAGTACTCGCGCAACATGGTCGTGCTCCACACCGACGAGCGGGTCATGCCGACGGCCGGCCGGGCGTGGGCCTCCTGGAACGTGGACGTGGCCGACTGCCGCCGCCCGAGCGGCGAGGTGACCATGACCTACCACATGAACCGGCTGCAGTCGCTGCCCGGCCCCGAGCAGTACTTCGTTTCTGTGAATCCGGGGCGGGAGATCGAGGCCGAGCGGGTGATCGTGGCCCGCGAGTTCAGCCACCCGATGTACACGTTCCGGACGCTCGACGCTCAGCAGGACCTGCGCGCCGCCCAGGGCCGAAACCGGACCTGGTACGCGGGCGCGCACCTCGGTTACGGCTTTCACGAAGACGGCTGCCGCTCGGGCTACGAGGCCGCGGCGATGCTGTCGGCCTCGGCCGAGGAGCTGGCGGCATGAGATCGCACCTGCTGGTGGGCAAGGTCCGGCATCGCCGCTCGAGCCCGTTCGTATACGAGCTCGAGCACGACGTGTGGTACTTCGCGCTGGACCTGGACGAGATCGACGAGGTGGCCTCCAAGCTGAGGCTGGTGAGCCAGAACCGGCGAAACGTCCTGACCTTCCGGGACGACGACCACCTGCTCCCCCCGGCCGGGTCGCTCACTGAATCCGTGCGGGCGCACCTCGCGAGCCACGGTGTCGAACCCGCGGCCTGGCGCATTACCCTCGTAACGAACCTCCGGATCCTGGGACACCTCTTCAACCCGGCCAGCTTCTACCTGTGCCGGGACGAGGCCGGCGAGCTGCGCGTGGTGATCGTCGAGGTGAACAACACCCACGGCGAGCGGCGGCTCTATACGCTATGGCCGGAGCGGCGAGGCGACGAGCACAGGGCCTCGATGGAGAAGGACTTCTACGTGTCGCCCTTCATCGGCATGGACGCGGGCTACACGGTCCGGACGTGGGATCGCCCAAGAGAGCTGCGGATCGCGATCAACGAGTCCGAGCAGGGCTCGCCCGCTGCTGACGGCCAGCCTGGTCCTCCGGCGCCTCCCGGCGACCAACAGGGACGTGGGTCGACTTCTCGTCCGCTACCCGTTAGTGACGCTCAAGACAATCGGCGCGATCTACTGGCACGCACTGCGCCTGTGGCTCAAGGGAGCGGCCTTCCACCGCCACGGGGCGGCGAGGGGCAACGGAACGGCGACCGTCCGCGGAACGGCGGTTCCCGGGACCCTGCCGCAGGGGCCGGGATCAGTTCGATGAACGCTCGAATTGGTGCGTCCTCTGGAGCCTCCGAACGGCGGCGCCCGGCCCGGCCGTCGGTGCTCGAAGCCGCTGCCTGGCGGGCGGCTCTGGCCATGGCCTCGCGAATCCGAACCGGCTGCCTGACCCTTGTCGAACCCGACGGCCGGCGCCACGTCTACGGTGACACTTCCTCTGATCTGCGAGCCGAGATTCGCCTCCACGACAGGGCCGCGGCGCGGCGCGTGGTCATGCACGGCGAGGTAGGCGCCGGAGAGGCCTACATGGACGGGCGGTGGTCGAGCCCGGACCTGGCCGCTCTTCTCTCGCTGGCCGCGCTCAACCTCGAATCCCTGGACCTGTCGCGTGGGCGGTGGCATCGCATAACCCAGCTGCCGCGAACCCTCCTGCATCGATCGCGGCGCAACACCCTCCGGGGCAGCCGCCGGAACATCGCCGCCCACTACGACCTCGGCAACGACTTCTTCCGCCTGTTCCTCGACGAGACGATGACCTACTCATCGGCCGTGTTCGAGTCCGCCGGAGCAGTCGCTCGCCGATGCCCAGCGGAACAAGTACCGCCTCATGGCCCGCGGCGCCGGCCTGCGAGCCGGAATGCACGTCCTGGAGATCGGCTCGGGCTGGGGCGGCTTCGCGATGTATGCCGCGGGCGAGATCGGCTGCCGCGTGACCTCGGTCACCATCTCGAAGGCTCAGCAGCAACTCGCGATCGAGCGGGTCAAGGCCGCCGGGCTCGAGCATCTCGTGGATATCCAGCTCCGCGACTACCGCGAGATCGAAGGAACTTACGACGCCATCGTCTCCATCGAGATGCTCGAGGCAGTGGGCGCCGAGTACTACGCGACCTTCTTCGAGGCCTGCGATCGAGCGCTAAAGCCGGGCGGACGACTGAGTCTGCAGACGATCGCGTTTCCGGATGTCGCCTACGAGCGGCAGCGGCGAGGAGCCAACTGGATCCAGCTCTACATATTCCCGGGCGGCCTGCTGCCGTCCCTCTCGGTCATCGAGCGTTCGCTTCACCGGACCAGGCTGCTTGTCTCCCGCGTGACCGACATCGCGCCGAGCTACGTGCGCACCTTGCGGGAGTGGCGCAGCCGCTTCATGGGGAACCTGGACGCGGCCCGGGCGCAGGGCTTCGACGAGCGCTTCATCAGGATGTGGGAGTACTACCTCGCAATCAGCGAAGCCGGATTCGCCACCGGCCTGACGCAGGACTTCGAACTCGTCCTGGAGAAGAAGCGCGGCCTTTCGGCCTGACCCACCCGACCACCGTCGGCACCGGTCAGCGGCGATCGACGTTGGGCGGGCCCGCATCCAACGAGCGGGCAAACTCCTGCGCTTCGGCCAACGAGTGGCAAACGCGGCTCGCTCCCGCGAGGTGATCGATCGCGGCGACCCCGTGCCCACCGACGAGGAGCGGCAGCGCGGCCGTGGCCCCGCCCCGGGCTCTGATCGCATCGATCGCTGCGCGCAACGCGTCAAGTCGATCGGTCGTTCCGATGGACAGGGCCACGAGATCCACGTCCCGGGCCGAGATGAAGCCCACCAGATCATTCGCGGGGACGTTTGCGCCGAGGTTCTCGAGATGCCAGCCGTCGTCCTCGAGAACCTGGGCCAGACACGCCAGACCGGCAACGTGCTGTTCCAGTTCCGGCCCGGCGAGCACGGCGGTGGGTCCGATGCGCGACTCGGGGTTCTCGGGCGGCCGGACGCGCGAGAGAGCCTGATTGAGCGCCACGCTGGCCAGGTGCTCGACCGATATCGACCACTGGCCATCCTGCCACCGGGTGCCTACTAACTCCATCGCCGGACGCACTACCTCGTCGTAGACCTCGGCCCGCGAGCGGTCAGCCAGAGCCTGGCTCATGACCCAGGCTGCCATGTCGTCGTCTCCGTCGGCGAGGAGAGAAGCCAGGAACTCGGGCGCCGCGATGTCTCCGTCCGGCGGAAGCTGGGCCGGAACCTTGGGTAGCTCTGGCATCGGCGAGTCGTTCACAATCGAGATCCTCCTGCCGCCGCCGTGAGCTCGGCATCGAAAGGTGCCGTCGCAAGCTGGGCCATTCTCACTGCCTGTTCGATGATCGAGCCAAACCGGATTGCACATCGAATCAAACCGGATCGCGTTCGACCGACCGGGCGCTCCGGTGCCCGCGCGCGAGCTCGCATGCCGGGGCTGCCTGGCGACTCGAAGCCGTCGCGGCGCGACTCGCCGCGGTCGCGTGGCGACTCGCCTTCCGACAGTTCCATCTCCAGCGCCGCTCGAAGTCGCAGCAAGGCGGTCCGGATGCGGGTCTTTGCCGTCCCTAGCGGGATTCCCTCTCGCTCGGCCACCTCCACGTGCGTCAGCCCCTGGATGAAGGCCAGGCTGAGCGCCCGCCGCTGATCCTCGGGTAGTCCGCGGATAGCCTCGTTCAGTCGCGCGCGGCGAAGTCCCCGCCAGACTTCGTCGTGGACATCGTCCGGCGCTTCGTATAGCTCCAGATCCACCTCGGCGGTCTCGCGTTTCGCGGCCGCCTCGCGGCGCACGGCGTCGATTGCCTTGTAGCGGGCAAGCGTGAACATCCACGGTCCCAGCGATCCACGAGCGGGATCGAATCTGCGGGGGTCCTGCCACACGGCCATGAAAGCGTCCTGGACCGCTTCCTGGGACAGCCGCTCCGACCGGGTCACGCGCATGGCAACGGAGTACATCCGAGGCCCGAAACGCTCGTGGAGGATCTCGATGGCGTGCTGGTCGCCGGCAGCGATCCGCGCCAGCAGCTCCGTGTCCTCCACCGTCGCCTCACAACCGGCGGCAGTGGCTGGGCCGCCGTATCGCAATCGAGTATATCGGGCGGCCTCGGGTCCCGGCCGGCGCGGCATTTCCGGCCGGACCCCATCCAAGCCGGCAGATCTCTCGAACTGGGAGTAACCAGCCCAGTGAGGAACTCGCATGAACCCACATCACTCGCCCGGCATAGTCGTCGACGATCTGGTAAAGCGATACGCCCCCGACGCTTCGCCGGCTGTCGACGGTCTTTCGTTCGACGTTCGACCAGGTGAGATATACGCCCTTCTGGGGCCAAACGGGTCCGGCAAGTCGACCACGATCGGCGTCCTGGCGACGCTGCTTCTGCCGACATCGGGGACCGTCCGTGTCGCCGGTTTCGACGTCGTCGAGCAGGCCGACGCCATCCGGCGCCGGATCGGGGTCGCCCTCCAGGATACCGGCGTCGATCTGGGCGCCACCGGACGCGGCCTGATCGCCAGGCATGCGCGGCTGCTCGGGATGCCCGGGTCCGAGGCCTCGAGGCGGGCCGACGATCTGCTGCGCGAGTTCGATCTCGTCGACGCCGCGGAGAAGCGACTGAAGGCCTATTCGGGCGGCATGCGAAGGCGCCTCGACCTGGCGCTGGCCCTGGTCGGCCGACCCAGTGTCGTCTTCCTCGACGAGCCGACCACCGGCCTCGACCCCATCTCACGCCAGTCGATGTGGGAACGCGTCCAACGCCTCCGCGCCGATGGCGTGACCGTGCTTCTGACCACGCAGTACCTCGAAGAGGCGGACGCTCTCGCCGACCGGATCGGGATCGTCGCTGCAGGCCGATTGCGGGTCGAAGGAACCTCCGAGCAACTCAAGCGGAGTATCGGTGGCGACGTGCTGACGGTCGAAGTCAGGCCGGATCTCGAGGAGCGTGCCGCGACTCTGCTGGGCGGCCGTGGAGAAGGACATGGCCGAGTTGCCCTCGAGGTTCGCGACGGCGGTGCCGCCGTGCCCCGAACTCTTGCAGCGCTGACCGCCGCTGGAATCGAACCCGTGAGCGTGGCCCTTGCCCGGCCGACGCTGGACGACGTATTCCGCCACGTGGTCGGCGGTCATCTCATCGAGAAGTCAGAGCCCCAGGAGGTGGCCGCATGACCGCTACTGCAAGCCCGTTTCCAGAGGCCGCGATGCTGCCCGCATCGCCCTCCTTCGTCACCCAGGTCGACATCCTGCTCACGCGCCTGCTGCGCCAGCTGGTCGTATCGCCGACTACCTACATCAACCTGGCCATAAGCCTCTTCTTCCTCGCTGTTTACACCGGCGCGTTCGGCGCCTCGCCTGGTTTCGAGAAACTCATCGGGGCCAATTTCCTCACGTTCATCCTGCCCGTGTCGATCGTGAACGCATCCCTTGCCGGTTCGGTCGCCGGGCAACTCCTGGTCACGGACCTGGAGACGGGCTATCTGCGACGTCTTCAGACGATGCCCATAAGTCGGACGGCGATCGTTCTTGCGCCGATGATCGTGGGCGCCATCCTGGTGCTCGCGCAGGCCGCCCTGGTCGTTGGCGTCGGTATGCTCCTGGGGGCGACTTCCGCCACCGGCGCGGCCGGTCTGCTAGTCGTGCTGGTGTTGTCGCTAATGTGGGGCATGGCGTTTGCCGGCTATGCGGTGGCCACGGGCCTGCTGGCGGGCAACGCCGCGACGGCACAGGCGGCTACGTTCGTCTTCTTCCCGCTCGTCTTTCTTGCTCCGACTTTCATGCCGCGCGACCAGCTTCAGGGCTGGCTGCAGGTGGCAGCCGCGTTCAACCCGACGACCTACGTTCTGGAGTCGATGCGCGGCGTGCTGATCGGCGGCTGGAACCCGGGGCAACTGGCGTCCGGCTTCGCCGTCATCGGCGGGCTGTGCGTCGCGGCCACGCTCTGGGCGACGCGCGTGGCCCGGCGAACCACAAGCCGACGCTGAACGGTCTGCCGGCAGGAACCCCGGAGAATGCCACGACCGCGTTGTGAGAACCGTCGTGTCGGCTGTTACGAACGGGTCTCGAATGGTGAAATGAGGCGCTCGGAAGGCGACCTACCTGAATGGTCGGGGCGAGAGGACTCAAGCCACACCTCCCGACCTGAATGTTCCATTGACGCTCTCCTGTGAGGCGTCGGTCGCGAGCGGCGGCTGGAAGGCGTGGGGAAGGCGCAGTAGGGGTTCGGCCCCGCGCCCCGAGGATCCGAACCCCGACCATCTGAGCGTCAATCGCCGAGAGGGTTGTCAGGACGCCGTCAGGGCGCGACGACCGGCAACGCATCCAGGAGGGCGGCCAGCTCGAGAGGCTTCGTGAACATCGGCCAGTGACCGGTATCGATCTCCGCGTAATCCCACGCGGGGGTCTCGGGCGCGATCGGTGATGGAAAGTCCGCCGTCGCACGGACGTAGGTGCGGTCGATCGCCGTGGAGGCCGGGTTCCCGAGCGTCAGGCGCTCCCGATAGGTTCCGATCGGATGTGGCGTTCCCCTCGTGGCCAGAACCTCGAACAGCCTGTCGTCGAGGCCATGCGCGCCGTAGTAGAGGTCGAGCTGCTCCCGGCCGATGACCGGCAGTCGGAGCGGATCACCGGCTGCGGCCGCGCCGGCCTCCATCCCTGCCTGCACCTCCGGACCGAACGTCTCGAAGATCGACCGACCGTCCGGCAGCACGATCGCGGCCAGGTACACGAGGCGCGCGATTCTCTCTGGGATGCGGTCGGCGACCCCGGTGATCACGGCTCCCGCGTACGAGTGGCCGACGAGGACGACGTTGCGGAGGTCGCCTTTCTCGATCACGGACACGACGTCGTCCACATGGGTCGTGAGGCTCGTATCCTGCGTCCCCTCGCCCGCGCGCTCGGCCAGGCCAGTCAGCGTGACGGGGCGAACGTCATGCCCACGGCCACGAAGCTCGGCCGCGACTTCCGACCATGCCCAGGCGCCGAGCCAGGCTCCGGGTACGAGGACGAATGTGCCCATGGTTTGTCTCCTTCGATCGGCGCGTCCGAGTGGGCGCCTCGGTCGAAACGATGCCAGTGAATGAGGACAGATATGGTCCTCATTCTCGGTATCCTTGTTGGCATGGCTGCCACCCTTCGTCTCTTTGCACTCCTCGACCTGCTCCAGGGCGGCGGTTGGTTGTCGGGACCGGAATTGGCGAGACGACTCGAAGTCGAGCCGCGGATGTTGCGGCGCGATCTTGTCCGGCTTCAGGAGATCGGCATCCCAATAGAGTCGGAGCGCGGCCGGCATGGCGGGTACCGCCTCCGGCCCGGCTACCGTCTGCCGCCGCTCATGCTCAACGACGACGAGGCGGCCGCAGTCACCCTGGCGCTGAGGTCGGCGCGCGAACTCGGGTTCGCGACGGCCGCACCGGCGATCGAGACCGCAAGCGCGAAGATCCGTCGTGTTCTACCCGCCTCGCTGCGAATGCGCGTGCAAGCGCTCGAGGAGGCGCTCGGGTTCTCCGGACGTGTCGCCGCGGACGGCGGCGCCGTGGACGGCGGCGCGCAGGGCGGCGTGCTCCTGGAGCTGGCCGAGGGGATCCGACGACAGCGCCGCGTCGCCATCAGGTATGCGTCACGGGGACGCGAGCCTCGCGAACGAACGGTCGACGCGTACGGGCTGGCGGTCATCGGCGGACGCTGGTACCTGGCGGCACTGGACCACGAGAACGGGGAAACTCGGGTCTTCCGCGTCGACCGCATCCTCAGCGCGAGGCTGGGGCTGGAGCCCGCCCCCGTGCCGCCCGGATTCGACGCCGTGGCATTCGTCTCGCGCTCGCTCGCGCGCGTGCCCTGGCGGTGGGAGGTGGAGCTGGTCGCGGCTGCGAGCATGGAGGAGGTGCGGAGGGACATTCCCGCCACGCTCGCGGAGATCGAAGAGCGACCCGACGGCGTGCTGGTCCGCCTTCGTGCCGAGGACCTGCCAGGTGCCGCGCGGTTGCTGGCCGCTATGCCCTGGCCGTTCGTCGTCCGCAAGCCGGTCGAGCTACGCACCGCGCTTCGAGAGCACGCTGAGGCGCTCCTCCGGATCTCGAATCGGTAGTACGGCTGGACCTGTGACTTGGCCGGCTGACCGCCACGAAACCGTCGATCTGAGCTCATCGGACGAGGAGTACAACTCCTTGCCCGGGCTATTGCCGTAGCTGTCCCGTGGCATGACCGACAGGTAGGGTGCCCGGTCTCATGCCGGAGACGGATGATGTCGGGCCCATTCGAAGCCGAGATTATCCGCTGCCTATTGGCAGACCAGCGCCGTGTTCACGGGGTGCGCGGCGAGCGTCATGCTCAGTCGAGGATCAAGCGCGTACGCTGGAAGCGCAGCATCGCGGCGACGAATAGGGCGATGTCCAGCACTGCCAGGCACGCGGCCAGGCCGGCTCCGATGGCCAGCCAGTCGAGGCCGGCGAGCGTGTCGGTGAGCTGGCGGCGCAGATCCGCGGGCAGCGCCGGGATCCCGAGGGCAGGAACGAGGACCACTGCCACCAGCGCGAGGCTCATGTTCTGTGCCGCCTGGCGGACCGTCGGTGCCCGAAGAGCCACGAGCGAACCACCGCAGGCTACGAGCCCGGCGCCGAGCAACCCGAAAACGCCGAGGATCAGGACGGCCTGAGGGGAGTAGAGCAGCATCGCCTGGTCGGGATTGGCCAGGTTCACGGTCAGCAGGCCTACCATTGCGTTGACGACCATGAAGCCCCAGCCGTACGCGACCGCGGCCATGACCTTGCCGAGCATGATCGATCGGTCGGACAGGCGGCTGGCGAGCAGCGTTTCGAGGGTGTGGCGCTCGCGCTCGCCGGCGATCCCGTCGGCGATCATGTTGCTCGCCAGCAGCAGCGGGACCCAGGCGAACGGCAGGATCGCGGCCGGCTGGCGGACCAGATCGGGGCCGATCTGCAGCGGCAGGACGACGCCGAACACGATCACGGAGAAGAGGACGCCCCGCAACGAGCGGCGCAGGGTTCCCGACTGGAGGAGCATCTCGCGCAGGTCTTTCCGGGCGATCGTGAGAGCGTCGGGGATCATGCGTCGGCTCCCATCAGGGCGAGGAAGGCTTCCTCCAGGTCGGCGCCGCCCTTTCGCACTTCGTCGATCGCCACGCCCTCGCGAACCAGAGTGGCGACCAACGGGGCCGTGCCAGCGCCGTCTTTGATGCGCAGCGTCAGCCGGTCGTCCGACAGCGATGCCGAATTCGACCGCGGGATCGGCCGCCATCAGGGCGGCGACTCGATCGTTCAGGCCGGCGCCGGTGATCTCCATCCGATCGCGCCGGGCCTGGCTGCGGAGCTCGTCGGGGCGGCCGGTCGCGACCAGGCGGCCGTTTCTAATCACAGCGACCCGATCGCACAGTTTCTCGGCCTCGGCCAGGTTGTGTGTTGTGAGAAAGACGGTCACGCCCTCACGTCGGGCGAGGTCGGTCAGGTCGTCGCGCAGCGCCACGGCCGCGATCGGATCCAGGCCGGCCGTCGGTTCGTCGAGGAATACCAGCGATGGCCGGTGGAGCAGCGTCCTGGCCACGGCGAGTTTCTGTTTCATGCCCCGGCTCCACGTCCCGACGATCTCCTGGCGGCGATCCCACAGACCCAGACCATCGAGCAGCTCGTGAACGCGCCGCTCCCGTTCGGGTCCGGGTAGATGCCAGACCCGGGCGTAGAAGTCCAGGTTGTCGCGGGCACTCAGGCGCTCGTAGAGGCCCGAATGTTCGAGTAGAGCGCCGCAGCGTTCCCGGACGGCGGCGCCGTCGGTTCGGGTGTCGTAGCCGAGTACGGTGGCTGTGCCGGCGCTGGGTTCGAGCAGGCCGAGCAGAAGGCGAATCGTCGTCGTCTTGCCCGATCCATTCGGCCCCAGGAAGCCGAAGATGGCACCGGCCGGGACTTCGAACGAAATGCCGTCAACGGCCCGGAGCGACCCGAAGTCGCGGCATAGACCCTCGGTCCGGATGGCGCAGTCAGCCCCGGGCATGGCTCAGCCTCGCGTCGCTCGCGTTCGCCGGCACCTCCGGCAGTTCCGCTGCGGTCCGCCGGAGCGCGTCGCGATAGGTCCGGTAGGCGGCCAGGCCGGCGTCGGTCAGGCGGCACACCGTTCGGGGCACCTTGCCGTGGTACGTCTTCTCGATCTCCAGGTAACCGGCGGACTCGAGCCGGACGAGATGCGCCCCGAGGTTGCCTTTGGTCAGGCCGGTCTCGCGGACGAGGTAGACGAAGTCGGCTTCCGCCACAGTTGCCAGTACGGTCACGATCATGAGCCGGGCCGGCTCGTGAATCAGACGATCGAGGGACGCGATCCCGGCCGTGCGGGGGCTGCCGCCAGTCTCAGAATCGGTCGTCAATGGTCGTCCCTCGTTCGTCGGCTGGCTCGGACCGCCCGAGGTACGAGCGCAGCGTCCAGGCGCCCGAAAACAGGGTCGTGATTCCGGTGGCCCCGAACAACAGCGCACTGCCGCTGATCTCGTTTGCTCCGAGGACCTCCGCCGCACCTCCCGCGACCACTGCGACGGCCGCGAGAAAGTAGAAGCGTCTGAGGCCGAACCGGTATGCGGGCACGAGCAAGACGGCCGCCAGGGTGAGGCTCTGCAGGGCCAGGACCCGACCCGGAGTCGCGGCCGAAGCGCCGAGGGATATAGCCGTACCGACCACGATCACAAGCACGGCCAGGATCGTCCGGTTACTCGACGAGTTGCGGCGGTAGGCCACGTAGCCGGTCCGGGGGTAGGTGAGCCGTTCCTTGCTCGTCTTGATTGCGCGCCGAACCGCGAGTGTTCCAAGAAACACGAGGAGCGTCAGAGTTGCGACCGCGGCGACCCTGACGGCTCCGGCGCTGGCCGAAGCCTCGAGCGCGAGGATGAGACCTAAGGCCCCGAAGAGCACTCCCAGCCCCATTTCGGCGAACCCATCCTCGTACCAGTAGCGGCGCGTCCGCCGCTCGATCTCGGTCTCGTCGTTCATGTCTGTTACCCAGGCCTTCCGTTTTGCATTTCGTTCTGTCTGTGCAGACCAGTCTGCACCACAGACCTGATTGGTGTCAAGGGGGAGTAAGCCGACGGCCATCGGCGAAGCCGGCGGGGTTCGACGGTCCGTCCGGCTTGTTCGGCGGCTGAGCTGCTCGTGCGGCGCCGCTTGTCGTCGATCATGGGGTGTCGACAGACGACGGCCGCACGTGGCACGTCCGAGGCTCCGGTTCGCCAGGAGTCCCGCTTTCGGCCCTCGCGCCCCTCGGCTCCGACGTTCTGATGTTCGGCCAGCAGCTGCCCGTCACCCCTTCGCCCTACGACTTGGGGTTCTGGCGTATCGCCCGGGGGTCCATCGCCTGGCTGCTCTCCGGGACGTCGCCTGCCTAGGAATCGACCCGGCCGTGACCGACGGGTAGCCGCTTGCCGGACGGTAGCGCGGCTATCATGTCTTGCGTTTGACCGAGGCTTTCAGGAGGGGAGCGAGTCCGATGGGCAAGCCCATTGCGTCGAGAGGGCGTCTCACCAGATCCGCGGCGGCGCTCGCGGTCGTGTGTGTGGCGGGAGGTCTCCTCGCCGCGGCCTGTTCGTCGTCGGCCTCGAGCCCAACGGCCCCGACGCTTACGATCGGTTCACCATCGCTGGGGCCGAGTTCCGGCCAGGCCGCCAGTTCGTCCGCGCAGACAGCGGGCGGCTGCAAGGTCGGGTTCTCCCTGGACAACTACGGGCCGGAACGCTACCCGAACTTCGAAGGGCCGGCGATCGAGGCGGTGCTGGACCCAGCAGGCGTCAAATACACGATCTCCGATGCCAAGGGCAGCGCCGACACACAGGTATCCGACATCGACGCGTTCATCGCGGCGGGTACGGACGTAATCATCGTGGACCCGCTGACCTATATGGCCGAGGGCGTCCCGGTGGCGGTGAAGAGAGCCACTGACGCGGGGATAGGCGTCATCTCGTTCGACTACTTCGTGGAAAACCCCAAGGTGTTGTTCGTCGGGTTCGACTGGGTGGATGTCGGCCGGACGGAAGCGAAGGCGATCCTCGCCGCCAAACCCACGGGCAATTACGTGATCGTCAAGGGCGACCCGGCCAGTCCGGTCGGCGACATGATCCGTCGCGGCATCGGCGAGGCGCTCCAGCCGGCCCTCGACAGCGGCGCGGTCAAGATCGTCAGCGAGCCCACCACGGTCAACTGGGATCCGAACGCGGCCGCGGGTGAGATGGACGCGATCCTGCAGAAGAACGCCAACAAGATCGACGCGGTGATCGCCGAGAACGACGGCCTTGCCGCCGGTGTCATCAAGTCGCTCTCCGATGCCGGTCTGGCAGGCAAGGTCCCGGTGTCCGGCGCGGGGCTGATAGGGGGCTTTCCGGAGCTCGCCAACTACAAAGCCCTCGCCAGCGGCGTGCAGACTGTCGATGTCTGGTCGGACTACCGCCAGCTCGGCAAGGCGACTGGCGAGGCGGTGCTGCAGCTCTGCCATGGCCGCGACATCGCCAAGGTCACGGGCACGGCCCCATTCACCACGCCCGGCGGGACTCAGCTCACGTCGATCCTTCTCAAGTCGACGCCGATCACGCAGGAGAACCTGGGCATCGTGCTCGACACGGGCCAGCTCACGAAGGACCAGATCTGCCAGGACGTGGACCCAGCAAGCGCCCCCGCCGTCTGCCGGTAGGGAGGGCTCTCCGCGCCGAACCCCTAGGCCCCAGCCGACGCAGGTTGGGCGGCTTCTGTTTCAGGCCTAAGCGCAGCGACCAGCAGCCGGCCCCGAATGCGGCGGCAGCAGGGCGAGGCATCCGGCGACGACGACGCCCGCGCTCATCGCAGCCGGGAATTTGCGGGTCGAGCTGGGATCGGGTGGGTCGAGACTACTCGAATGGTCGGGGCGACAGGATTAGAGCCGACACACCGTCGCCATCTTTGCTGATCCCGGTCGCGAACATACCCAGCTACGTCGGTCGGACCTGGAAGACGGCTTAGGCGCGTTCCTTCAAACCGCCCGTACGGGGTCGCGGCGGGCACGCTGCCTGATGCGAGGCCGCAACCGTTGATGGAGGGAACGCCGCCACGGCGGTACGGCCAGGTCGCCTGACGGTCCGTGTTCGTCAGTGCTGGCGCCCTTTCCTCTCGACGGCCATGATGGTTTCGAACGCGATGCAGATGCCCGCCGCCTTGCTGTCGCGGCGGCCTGCGGCTCACGACGGGACCCCACACCTCGAGCGACGTCGTGCCGCCACGGAAAGGTGACGACGATGCAGATCGGATTGGTTGGTCTGGGCCGTATGGGCGCCAATATGTCGCGGCGCTGGCTTCGAGATGGTCACACCGTTGTGGGCTACGCGCGACACGCAGATACGGTCAACGGGCTGGTCGCAGACAAGGCGATCTCGGCCGGAGCAACATCCCTCAAGGATCTGGTCGGCCAACTGGCCGTGCCGCGCGTGATCTGGCTGATGGTGCCGGCGGCCTCCGTGGACGCAACGCTGGACGAAATCGTGCCGATGCTAGCCAAGGGCGACGTGGTCGTGGATGGCGGCAATTCCTACTACGTCGACGACATCCGCCGCTCCAAGGCCCTCGCCAAAGAAGGCATCGATTACCTCGACTGCGGGACCAGCGGCGGCGTATTCGGTCTGGAGCGCGGCTACTGCCTGATGATCGGTGGCCCGGCCCAAGCCGTGAAGCGTCTCGATCCAATCTTCCGCGCCCTAGCCCCAGGCGTTGCCTCCGCACCGCGGACTCCGGGCCGTACTGGCAAGCCGTCGGCGGCCGAGAACGGGTACCTGCACTGCGGCCCCAGCGGCGCCGGTCACTTCGTTAAGATGGTCCACAACGGCATCGAGTACGGCCTGATGGCGGCCTACGCCGAAGGCCTCAACATCCTCAAGCATGCCAACGCCGGCGCCGCTCAGCGCGAAGTCAGCGCCGAGATCACTCCGCTGCGGGATCCCGACAACTACAAATACGACCTCGATCTCACCGAAGTCGCCGAGGTCTGGCGGCGTGGCAGCGTCGTGGCATCGTGGCTGCTCGATCTGACCGCGGAAGCGTTCCAAGCGCAACGGCGACCTCTCCAACTTTGAGGGTCGCGTTTCGGATTCCGGAGAAGGGCGCTGGACGAGCATCGCGGCCATCGACGTCGGCGCACCGGCCCCGATCCTGACCACGGCGCTGTACGAGCGGTTCACGTCGCGCGGCGAGGCCGATTTCGCCGACCGGGTTCTGTCGGCCATGCGATACGGCTTCGGCGGCCACGAAGAACCGAAGGGTTAGCGTGATGGCGAGCGGGCGGCCCAGCAGCCGATCGGCCGCCGACTCGGGCGTCCGATCAGATGCGTTCGTCTTCTTCGGCGCGACCGGTGACCTTGCCTACAAGCAGATCTTCCCGGCGCTCGCCGATCTCATCCGCGACGAGGGCTTCGATCTGCCGATCATCGGCGTGGCCCGTTCCGGCGACCTCGAGAGCCTCAAGGAGCGGGCTCGGCGGAGCCTGGCCGAGCATGGGTTCACCGATGCGGCCACGACCCAGGCCCTGACCGACCGCCTGCGCTACGTCAAGGGTTCGGACGAAGACATCGACACGTTCCGCGCCCTGCGTCAGGAACTCGGGCAAGCCCGGCATCCGCTCCACTACCTGGCCGTGCCGCCGGCGCTGTTCGGCGAGGTCGTCGGCTGCCTCCAGGTTTCCGGCTGCGCGACCGGCGCCCGGATCATCGTCGAGAAGCCGTTCGGGCGCGATCTCGCGTCGGCGGTGGCGCTCAACGAGACCATCCACGAAGTCTTCGCCGAACCCGATGTCTTCCGGATCGACCACTACCTGGGCAAGGAGCCGGTCCAGAACCTGGTCTACTTCCGTTTCGCCAACTCGTTCCTGGAGCCGCTCTGGAATCGCGACCACGTCGCCAGCGTCCAGATCAACATGCCCGAGGCAATGGACGTAGCCGATCGCGGGGCTTTCTACGACCAGGCCGGAGCGATCCGCGACGTGGTTCAGAACCATCTCCTCCAGGTGGTGAGCCTGCTGGCGATGGAACCGCCGTCCGGCCATACGCCGGCGGCCATCCGAAACGAGAAGTACAAGGTCCTCGACTCCATTCGTCCGCTCGCTCCCGCCGACGTGGTGCGCGGCCAATACGGGGGATATCGCGCCACGAAAGGCGTTGCCCCCGAGTCCTCCGTCGAGACTTTCGCGGCCTTGCGGCTTCACATCGACAGCTGGCGCTGGGCCGGAGTGCCCTTCTACATCCGAACCGGCAAGTGCCTGCCCGCCACGGTCACCGAGGTCCTCGTGGAGATGAAGCGCCCGCCTCAGTCGCTCTTCGGGGAGGCCCAGCGGCGGGATGCCGACTACTTCCGCTTCCGGCTCTCGCCCGACATGTCGATCTCGCTTGGCGCCCTGGCCAAGAAGCCCGGCGAAGCCATGGCCGGCGAGCCCGTGGAACTGTTCGCGTCGCACGAGAGCGGCAGCGAACGACCGCCATACGAGCGCCTGATCGGTGATGCCAGCCGCGGCGACCAATCGCTGTTCGCCAGCCAGAACACGGTCGAGGCGGCCTGGCGCGTGGTCGACGGCGTACTGGACGCCACCACGCCGCCGCACGTTTACGAGCCCGGAACCTGGGGACCTGCGGAGGCGGCGGGCGTGCTTGACCGAGGCGATCGCTGGCACGATCCGGTTGCCAGGCCCCAGGCGGCGACCCCGAAGTGAGCGACGACAACGGCGCCGCCCCGGGCGCGCCCGGCATCGCGCCGAGTGCGGTCCCACCTCTTGACGGCCCCATAACCGTTGCGCGTGGGCCTGCTGCCTCGCGATCGTAGATTGAGGACCGCGAATGTGGAATCTCGGCACGCCGGCGCTCGAGCTCGTCTTCCGGGCGACCGTCATCTACCTCGTCTTCCTCGTGGCATTGCGCCTCTTCGGCAAGCGTGAGATCGGACAGTTCACGCCATTTGATCTGGCCCTGGTACTGCTGGTCGCGAATGCCCTGCAGCCGGCGATCACCGGGCCGGACAACTCACTCCTGGGCGGCCTGATTCTCGTCGCGACCCTTTTCGTCCTCAATCGACTGATCGCCTTCCTCCGCGATCGAAGTCGGCTTGTCCGCCGGCTCCTCGATTTCGGGCCGACGGTGGTAGGGCGAAACGGACATTGGGTGATCCGCGAACTGGCGCGTCAGGGACTGGACCTGGTCGATGTCCAGGCGGCGTTGCGTGAACATGGGCTCGATGAGGTCAGCCAGATGAAACTCGCCACCCTCGAGTCGGACGGCTCGATCAGCATCGTCGCGATCGATTCGGGCCAGGACGCCGAAGCCTCGCATCGACGGCGGCGCTATCGCCGGCCGCAGTAAGCGCCGCCGCGCCCCGAACCTGGCCGCTTCAACCCAACCTGATCCGCCTAGAGGCCACCTCGCTTTGGTAGGCCGGTCGCTTCATGGCAGTCAAATCTCGCCGGATCGAGCCGCCGATCCGGCAGGTCCGTCGACGAGTAGACTCGGCCCTCAGACCATCGCCTCTACTGGCTATTCCTCATTCGGCCTGGAGATCAGCGTTCTTGTCGGACCGACGAGCTGAGAGGCTCAGCTTCTGGAGCACGCGCGGCAAAGCGTTCGGCAGGTCTTCTGCGACCAAACCCAGGCCGAATTCCGCGGCTGCGGCCCCATGAAGCCAAGCAGCTGCCGCTGCGGCCTCGAAAGGCGCCATTCCCTGTGCGAGCAGAGCGGCGACAAAACCAGTCAGGACGTCCCCGCTCCCGCCGGTGGCTAGCTGGGCGGGGGCGTTCGAATTGATGATCGCGCGACCATCTGGGGCAGCGATCACGGTATCGGCGCCTTTGAGCAAGACGACCGCGTTGCTCTGTCTCGCAGCGTCCCGGGTGCGTTGTAGTTTGTCGCCCTCGAAATGAAACAGGCGCGTGAACTCGCCTGCGTGCGGGGTCAGAACACAAGGGCCCCCAATGGCTCGAAACAGGTCCTGCGGCGCCTCTGCGAACGAAGTCAGTGCATCGGCGTCGAGCACGGTCGCTCGCTTAGTCGCGAGCGCGGCGATGACGAACTCCCGTGTCGATGAGCCCACACCGGCTCCGGGCCCAATCGCGATGACATTCCGTCGCGCGTCGGCCAGCAGGGCCTTGAAATCGGACGGGCCATCGAAACTATGAACGATCGCATTCGTCAGGGACGTCGCATAGATACTCCACGCCTTGGCCGGCGCAGCGAGCGTGACCATGCCCGCCCCTGCGCGCGAGGCAGCTTGGGCGGTCATGCGGCTGGCACCGGTTATCGCCTCGCCGCCCAGGATTAGCACGTTGCCACGCTTGTACTTGTAGCTTTCGGGCTGTGGCCAGGGGTAGCGCTCCAGCCAGAGGTCTGGTCCGTTCTCCCATGTGTTCGGAACAATGGATTCGAGCACCGCGCCTGGTATGCCGATGTCGGCTACAAGGATCTCGCCGCAAAGCCCCCGCCCTGGATACAGCACGTGGCCGGGCTTCTTGCGAAAGAAGGTCACGGTGAGTTCAGCCGGCGCAGCGGCCCCGCGAACAATCCCGGTCGCCCCGTCGACGCCGCTTGGCACATCTATCGCGCAGGTGGGTATCCGACGCTCTCTGAGCGACTCGACAACGGCCAGAGCTTCGCCGTCCAAAGGACGAGACAGGCCCGCACCGAAGATCGCATCGATCACGACACCGACACCTTCGAGGCTCTCGGGCGAGAACGGCGCCACCGGACCTGTCCAGAGGTCGGCGGCCCGGGCGGCCGCACCGGTGAGACCGTCGCGAGGACCGAGCAGGAAGAGCCTCACCGGCCAACCCGCGGCCACAAGATGTCGGGCCGCGACGAACCCATCTCCGCCGTTGTTGCCCGGCCCGCAAAGCACGGCAACCGACCGCATTGGCCATCGCGCCTGGACCGCAGCCGCGACAGCGCTTCCAGCCGCCTCCATCAGGCCGAACCCGTCAACGCCGGCAACTTCGGCCAACCGATCGGCGGCGGCCATCTGCGCGGGCGTCAAGAGGGCAAGCCGGTCGCGCTCGAGAGTCTGGTTCGTCACCATGTTTGGTCGGTCCTAACCGGAGCTCATCTCGCGCTTCGAATGCGCGACTGTATGTATCGGCGCATCAGCGTGGTGGTCGAGCTGTCGTGGCCGTCGGCCGGCGGGCCGTCGCCTCGTAGCTCTCCACCAATCCGTTGTGCCAGCGCTTTGCCGAGTTCCACACCCCATTGATCGAAAGAGTCGATGCCCCAGATGACGCCCTGAGTGAAGACGCTGTGCTCGTACAGGGCGACGAGCGATCCCAGCACCGCTGGCGTGAGGCGCTCCGCGAGAATCGTGCTGGTCGGTCGATTTCCCTCAAAGACGCGGTGCGGCACAAGAGACGCCGGCGTCCCTTCCGCTTCGACCTCCTCCTCCGTCTTGCCGAAGGCGAGGGCCTCCGTTTGTGCGAACACGTTGGCCATCAGCAGATCGTGATGGCCGTCGAGCGGGTTGAGCGACTGCGAGAACCCAATGAAATCGCACGGAATGAGCTTCGTTCCCTGGTGGATCAACTGATAGAACGAATGCTGCCCGTTGGTCCCGGGCTCACCCCACACGATGGGCCCGGTTTCGTAATTGACTCGACTGCCATCGAGGGTGACGTGCTTGCCGTTGCTCTCCATCGTGAGTTGCTGGAGATACGCGGGGAACCGCTTGAGGTACTGGTCATAAGGGAGCACCGCGAGGGTGCGGGCATCGAAGAAGTCGGCATACCAGACCGCGAGCAGCCCCATGATCACCGGCAGATTGCGCTCAAAGGGAGTGCTGCGGAAATGCTGGTCCATCGCGCGGAAGCCGCCGAGCATCTCGCGGAATTGCTCGGGACCAATGGCCAGCATCGTGGAAAGCCCGATCGCCGAATCCATGGAATAGCGGCCACCGACCCAGTCCCAGAACTCGAACATGTTGGCTGGATCGATGCCGAAGTCAGCCACGCCCTCCGCGTTGGTTGACACCGCGACAAAGTGCTTACGCACCGCCGCCTCGTCGCCAAGCGCCTTCAGGCTCCAGGCTCTGGCCGAGTGCGCGTTGGTAAGGGTCTCGAGCGTGGTGAACGTCTTGGAGCAGACGATGAACAGCGTCTCCTGCGGATCGAGATCTCGTGTGGCCTCCACGAAGTCCGTGCCGTCGATATTGGAAACGAAGCGAAACCTCATCTCCGGCTGGCTGTAGTGGCGCAGGGCTTCGTAGGCCATCACCGGACCGAGATCGGAGCCGCCGATGCCGATATTGACGACGTTGCGAACGGGCCGTCCCGTGTGACCCTTCCAGCGCCCACTGCGGATGTCATCGGCGAAAGCCGCCATGCGATCGAGCACCGCGTGTACGCCCGGCACGACGTCGGTGCCGTCAACGACGATCCGCTCGCCCGCCAGGGCGCGCAGGGCAACGTGAAGAACGGCCCTCTGCTCGGTCACGTTGATCTTGGCGCCGCTGAACATGTCTTCGATACGATCGGTCAATCCGCGGTCGTCGGCCAGCCGGACCAGGAGCCGGAGCGTTTCGTCGGTGACGCGATGCTTTGAGTAGTCGAGATACAGGCCGGCGGCT
Source organism: uncultured Chloroflexia bacterium (assembly GCA_963835845.1). Classification (GTDB taxonomy): domain Bacteria; phylum Chloroflexota; class Limnocylindria; order Limnocylindrales; family CSP1-4; genus Fen-1039. The sequence continues at coordinate 288,060 of CAWIGT010000004.1, forward strand.
TCGGCCGTAAGGCGAGTCCCCCGCGTGGGGTCGTCGGCAAAGATCTGCCGGAGATGCAGATCTCGGATCGTCCGAGAGTGCTCCTGCAAGGCCTTCCATGCCGGGAGCTCCGTGAGCGGTTGAACCGGCTCGACTCTCTTCGTGGTCATTGCTTGCTCCCTGTGGACCAACTTGCTCCAGCATCGCGCAATTCGAGGCCGAGCATTCGAGAGAGATCCTGGTGCGAGGGGGATGCACGCGGATTCCACAGGCCTCAATCGTCCTGTCCAGGCGATTCTAGGCCTCTCGTAAGTGCGCTCCGCCGACGACACCGTGGAGTCCTGAGTCGCGGATCGATGGAGCGGACGCTGTTCGAACCTGTTCATGTAGCCTATCCCCGCCGATGTGGCGGTGGCCTATCTGCGCGAGCTGCCCAAACGTGGGCCAAGGCCAAGGGTGGCCAGGGTCGCGCGATGCTGGCCAGCGCGCTGTTCGACCGGATCGATGTCCTGGGAATGCGCGAGGCCACTGTCCATCTCAGCGCGCACGCGGTCCGTCATGGCTTGGCGGCGGTGCTGCCGGCTGAGTTCGATTCACCCGTAAGTGGTCGGGGCGAGAGTAGTCAACCCAAACCGACCGACCTGAATGTCCCACTGCGACTTTGGTGCGAGGTCGTGGGGCGCGAACGCTGGGCAAAGGCTGCCGCCGGCTGACACCACAGCCTCGCGGTAGAGCCCGCGTCTCTGCCTTCTCCGTCGCGTGCGCGATCCGAGCGAGCGCCCATAGCCACTCTCAGGCCACCTACGACGACCTAGAGAGCTTCTTCCTGCCGATCACTTACCTGCGGTCATGGCCTTCAACTCTTCGAACGCCTCACAGAATCAGGTCGGACCAGTCAGCCTGGTCGGGGTCGCTGATCCAGCGCTCGAACGCGACCTTGAACACCGTGATGCCGGCTTCCGCCGTCGAGCTCGGCCACCACTTTCGCTAAGTTCGATTGGCGGCCTGCCGGGCCCTCCCCGATTGAGCGAGTCTGCCCGGCAGTCGGGCCCGGGCCGCCTGGCGATCCCGGCCAATCGATCGACTTAGCGCGCCTCGGCCAGATCGGCCGCGTCAACCAACCCGGTCCCGGGCAGTGGTCTCGGGCTCGATCGCAATTCCTGGCTCGGCCGCTCCATTCGTCCCGTTCCCGTCGCTCGTCTCCTGGCGCGCGAACTGGGTTCGATACAGCTCGGCGTACAGCCCCTCGGCGGCCAGCAGCTCGGCGTGCTTGCCCCGCTCGACGATGTGGCCGGCCGCGATCACGAGGATCTGGTCAGCTTCGCGAACGGTCGAGAGGCGATGGGCGATGACGATCGAAGTGCGTCCGGCAAGGACGATCTTGAGCGCCGCTTGCAGCGCGAGCTCCGACTCCGAGTCAAGGTGGGCCGTCGCCTCGTCGAGGACGACGATATCGGGCGCCTTGAGCAGCAGGCGGGCGATGGCGATGCGCTGCTTCTCGCCGCCCGAGAGCCGGTAGCCGCGATCGCCCACGACCGTGTCGAGGCCGTCGGGGAGAGACTCGACCAGCGGCAGGATCTGCGCCGCGCGCAAGGCATCGACCAGCTCGCCGTCGGTCGCTTCTGGCCTGGCGTAAAGCAGGTTGGCGCGGATCGTGTCGTGGAAGAGGTGAGCGTCCTGCGTCACGACGCCGATGACGCCGTGGAGCGATTCCAGGGTCGCGTCCCGAACGTCGATGTCGTCGATCCGGATCGAGCCGGCCTGCGGGTCGTACAGGCGCGGCACCAGGTTCCCGATCGTGGTCTTGCCGGCCCCTGATGGGCCGACGAGCGCGACCAGCTCGCCGGGGTCGCGCGGCGAAGCTGACGTCGTAGAGCACCTGGGCCGTAGGGGCCTGATCGAGGATCGCCACCGACTCGAGCGAGGCGAGCGAGACCTCCTCGGCCCTGGGATAGCTGAAGTCGACGTGGTCGAACTCGATCTTGGCCGGCCCGCGCGGGACGTCCACCGCGTCGGGCTTCTCGGCCACCATCGGCGGCAGATCGAGGACCTCGAAGATTCGATCGAACGACACGAGGGCCGTCATGACGTTGACCTGGACGTTCGAGAGCGACGTGAGCGGCCCATAGAGCCGGTTGAGGTAGGCGCTGAGGGCGACGAGCGTGCCGACCTGGAGCGCCCCCGACGTCGCCAGAACGCCGCCGAGCCCGTACACGAGGGCCGTGGCGAGCGACGCGGTCAGCAGCAGCGAGACCATGAACACGGTCATGTACATCGCCTGGCTCACGCCGATGTCGCGGACGCGGCCGGCCTTCTCCTCGAAGATGCGGACTTCCCGCATCGGCTGCCCGAACAGCTTGACCAGCAGCGCGCCGGCGACGTTGAAGCGCTCGCTCATCATCGAGGTCATCGAGGCGTTGAGGTTGTAGCTCTCGCGCGTGATCGCCTGGATCCGCCGGCCGACCCACCGCGCCGGCAGCACGAAGATCGGGAAGAGCAGCAGCGCCAGCAGCGTGATCTGCCAGCTCAGGAAGAACATCGCGATCAGCGTGATGGCCACGCTGATGGCGTTGCCCACGACCGACGAGAGGGTGTTGGTGAACGCGCTCTGGGCATCGAGCACGTCGTTGTTCAGGCGGCTGATGAGTGCGCCGGTTTGCGTGCGGCTGAAGAACGCGATCGGCATCTGCTGGAAATGCGCGAACACCTTGGTCCGCATGTCGAAGATGAGGCCCTCGCCGATCCGCGCCGAGATCCAGCGCTCCCACAGCGAGAGCACGGCATCGAAGACCGCGAGGACCGCCAGGAGGATCGCCAGCTCGACCACGACGCCGCTCTGCTTGGGCAGGATGCCGTCGTCGATGATCGCCCGGTAGATGAGCGGGTTGGCGGCGCCGACCACGGCGTCGATGACGATGAGAACCAGGAACCCGACCAGCATCTTCTTGTACTTCGCCGCGAACCGGGCGATTCGGCGCACGAGGCCGCTGGAGAGCTTCTGGGACCGCACGGAGTCGTCGCGCCGCATGGAGCGCATTAGCCCACCGCTGCCGTAACCGCGACGCATGGTCATCTGGCGACTGCAGTGCCGTCTGGCGTGGCCGCCGCGGTATCGGCAGGCTCATTGCCGCCCTCGTCGGACACGCCGACTTCCTGCAGCAGCGCGAGCAACTGGGTGCGTTTGGCCTCTGTCAGGACACCGAATACGCGCGTGGCGCTCTCGCTCCGCGCCGCGTCGAGTTGATCGAGCAGGCGCCGGCCGGAGGGGGTCAGTTCAACCAGCGTCGAGCGTCGGTCGGTCGGATCGTCGCGGCGCGCCACGAGTCCGGCAACCTCCGCGCCATCCACGACGTCGGTAACCGTCCTCGCCACAACAGCGAGGCGCTCCGCAATGACAGACATCCGCAGCGGTCCGTGGGCTAGCAACCGCACCAGCCGGGCCTGCGAGCCGGAAAGGCCCAGGGGCGCCAGCGCTTCCCTGGTACCTCGATGCAGCCGTCGGGCAGTGCGGCGGAACAGCTCGGCAAGCTCTGCCGAGGTTTCGATTGAGACGCTTGGCGTGTTGTCGGTCAAATCAACCTCTACGGTTCATCCGGCCGCGCCGCGCTCGTCGCCCGACGCGGCACAGCCGATATACAGAGTGTACCTCATTATGAGGTGCATCGCCTATATGCCGCAATTCAAGGCGCCGGCGGAGGCGCTGGCGATCAGACTCGAGTGCGGCGAACGGGCAGAGCTGGTACCGACCCAGCAAGCGCCCGGGGCTGAGCTGCCTGAAATGGTCATCCACAACAACCGCGCCAAGCGTGAACTCGGCTGGCGACCACGTCCCGCCGAAACCTCGATCGTCGAAACCGCCGAAGGCCTGCGAGACTCGGACTTCTGGAGCAGCGGTAACCCGGTCTGAGCCCTTGGACCCTCAGTCTGCGGGCAAGGGCCTGGGCGGGAGTCGGGCGAGGCTGAGGCCGCGGCCTCCGGTCTGGCCTCGAGTGAAGTGCCGGCCGGAGTTCCGGTAGCGTCGGCCGAATTGCCTGCTGCGGTCCTGCGGTGGCTCTGGCGAAGCGGGATCTCCTTGAGGAAGAAGGACGAGACGACAGCGACGCAGAGCAAGACAGGTCGAGTCGATCCGGGTCAACGCTTTCGCCAGCGGCATCGTGTTGGGCCAGCCCGGCGCCTGAAGGGCCGGCTTTCGCAAAGGCCGCCTCGAGATCCTGGTTGGAGCCGTTCATCAGAACGGTCGGGCTGTAGCCGCTAACCACGCATGATCGAGCCCAGGAGCGCCACGCGGACCGCGCCACCGATCGAGCGGAAGAAGGCCAGCGGCCGCCGTCGGGTATCGAACCCAGAACAGCGAGACCTTGCCACGGGCACGGCCCCATTCACCACGCCCGGCGGGACTCAGCTCACGTCGATCCTTCTCAAGTCGACGCCGATCACGCAGGAGAACCTGAACATCGTGCTCGACACGGGCCAGCTCACGAAGGACCAGATCTGCCAGGACGTGGACCCAGCAAGCGCTCCCGCCGTCTGCCGGTAGGGAGGGCTCTCCGCGCCGAACCCCTAGGCCCCAGCCGACGCCTCGATCAGGATCGGGGAGAACGGCGGCGAGATACCCATTTCGCCGTGCTCAATGAGACAACGCCAACAAGGACGTAGCGACTTGAAAGTCGGGCGACCGCGTCCTGCATCCGAGCCTCAAACGGGCTATCGGCAGGCGAGGCCGAGATCCGTGGCGGGCCGACCTGAACGGATAGCGCCATTCGCTCGGGACCTTTGAGCCTCGGCACCGGACTGCTGACGTCCGATATCTCCGAGGTAGCAACCAGAGGCCAACTTGTGATTCTCATCGTCGACGACGACCCGACAACCCGGCGCCTGATCGAGATGGTCCTGACTCGGGCCAAGATGTCCACCACCTCGGCCCGATCGGTCGAGGAGGCTAAGCAGGCTCTTGAGGGCGGAAATCGGCATCAACCTGGTGATCGCCGATGTGAAGATGGAGGGTCAGAGCGGTCTGGATCTCGTGCGCCAGATCCGGGCTAACCCGGTCACCAGGGGCCTGCCAGTCGTCATGTGCACGTCCGCGTCGGATCGCGATACCGTCGCTGCCGCCGCCTCGCTCGGAGTGCGCCAGTTCGTTGCCAAGCCGGTCCGGCCCGAGATCTTGCTGGCAAAGGTCACGGAGGCGTTCGACCGCCAAGAGGCGATCATAGAGCCGCGGATCCTGACGCTCGAAAGGCTCCGATTGTCTGAACTCGAATATCGGACGTTGGCCACGACGACTCGGACCCGACTGCTCGCCCTGATCGAGGAGCTCGAAGGCGCTCGCGCTGCTCACGACTGCACCGCCGCCAGACGTGTGGCCGAACTGGTCCAAGAGCCTGCGCTCGTGTTCGGGGCGCAGCGATGCGTAGTTGCGGGCCAACAGCTGGGCAGCGCCCGTGATTCCGAAATCCTGATGATCTCTGCCGGCGCTCTTGCCGACGAGATCAGCGTCTTTGAAGGGGCATTGGGCCGAGCGAGCGCGCTCGCCCCGACGCGACTGCCCCACATCTGATGGCCCGGCAGGGCGCACGTCGCCATCCACATCCCATAGCCCTCAGGGCCCTCATCGGGCTATACGCGATCGTCGCTGCGGGACTGTTGGTTGTCGCCGCGATGGCGTTCCCGGTTCAAGCCACGATTGCGATCGCTCTGCCCGGCCTGCCTGTAAGCGCCGCACCGTTGGTTGGGATCGGCCTCTGGACCGTTCTCACGATGCTGACCGTGGCAATTCCGATAGCGACACCAAGCGGAGAGAAGTTCTCGGTGGCCAGTGCCACGCTCATCGCCGCGATGGTTCTTGGCGGACCCCTGGCGGCTGGCGTCGTAGCGCTGATTGGTTCATTCGAAATCCGCGAGATACGCGGGGGGATTCCCTGGTATGGCGTGGTCGCCAATCATGCCGAGATCGTGGCGCCGTCTGTTCTGGGCGCCATGGTGGCTTTCTTCGTCGTTGGATCCGGCGGCAGCGTCGCGTCATTGACGATCGCCGGCTTGGTTGCCGGCGCCATATTCATGCTTGGGAACGGCGCCCTTACCGCCGTGCTTCGTCGCACGCTGTCCGACGGTGCAACACTGAGGCAAGCAATCGGCGAGGAGTTGCGGAGCTCTCCAGTCCGGCTGTCCATTGTGTCGCTCGGTGCCCTGATGGCCGCCGTCGCCCTTACGAGCTGGTGGCTGGTGGTCTTGTTCGCCGTTCCTCTTGTGGCCATGCGTATCGCGTTCTCCAAGATGATCGAGACCATCGAGGGAGAGGCTCTCAAGGCCAAGGCCGAGGCCGCGGAAGCCGAGAGTAAGGCAAAGTCTCTGTTTCTCGCGACCATGAGCCACGAGATCCGCACCCCGATGAACGCCGTCATCGGCATGGCCGATCTCTTGCTCGACACGCCGTTGGACGACCGCCAGCGCGAATCCGCCGAGATGATCGGCTCGGCCGGTCGTTCCCTACTCACGGTGATCAATGACATCCTCGACTTCTCCAAGCTCGAGGCCGGTAAGGTGGAGATCGAGTCGGTTGAGTTCTCCCCGCTGCGCCTCGTCCGCGAGGTTGGTGCTCTATTCGCGGTGGCGGCCCAGGCGAAGGGAATCACGCTCTACATCGTGACCGAGTCGACCGTGCCCGACGCCCTTATCGGCGACCCGGCCAGAATCCGTCAGGTCCTCTCGAACCTTGTCGGCAACGCCGTCAAGTTCACCCCCTCGGGCGGTATCTCGGTCGTCCTGAAGACAGAGCCGGCTGCGGTCGCGGATCGAGTTGGACTACGCATGACCGTCCGCGATACGGGCATCGGCATTGCGCCCGAAGCGCAGGGCAGGCTCTTCACAGCGTTCACCCAGGCCGACCAATCGACCACCCGCCGTTTCGGCGGAACCGGACTGGGGCTCGCGATCAGTCGTCGTCTCGCAGACGCCTTGAATGGCCAGATCACCGTCGAGTCCGAAGCGGGCAAAGGCTCGACGTTCGCGTTTGTCGTTGAGTTGCCGGTCGCGCCGGCGGACACCGTCATGGCCGAAGAAAGAGGCGTGATGCCAGGTCCGGCTTTCCTGGGCAGCAGGGTTCTCGTTGCTGAGGACAACCGGGCGAACCAGCGAGTCGCGGTGCAGATGCTCGAGCGCCTCGGGATCGTCGTCGAAATAGTCGCCAACGGCATCGAGGCTGTCCGGGCGACCGTAGCTGGTAATCCGGATCTGGTCCTGATGGACTGCCACATGCCCGAGTTGGACGGATTCGGGGCAACCCGCGAGCTGCGCGCCGCCGGTGTTCGGACCCCGATCGTGGCCCTCACCGCCGATGCGTTCACGGGTGACCGTCAAGCCTGTCTCGACGCCGGCATGGACGACTACCTCGCCAAGCCGATCGACCCCCGCGAACTCTCGATGGTTCTGTCTCGACACATCCATGGGATCGGCATCCCCGAGCCGGTCGCGGCAGCAGCGACGCAACACGGGCCACACCAGACCTCGGCCCTCGATCACTCGGTAGTGGCGCGGCTCCGGGACCTGGGCCCCAACAGTGAAGGCGGCTTCTTCGCCGCCCTTGTCGACGACTACCTCGCGGTGGTCGTCGAGGTTGCACCAGCAATCGCGGCGGCCGTTGCCGACGCCGACGCCACCGCACTCGAGGAAGCGGCGCATGCGCTCAAGGGTGCCGCTGGCAACGTCGGCGCGATTCGGGTCGAGGCGTTGGCCGCCGGTTTGATCCGCCTGGCCCGGAGCGGCCGCATGGCCGAAACAGCGCCGTTCTCGGCTGGGCTGGCTACGGCTCTGGCGGAGGCTGAGTCATCGCTGTTGAATTCTGGTCGCCAGGGAGGACTTGAGCGCGGCCTGAGTCGACGAAGACGTCGATGGTCGGCACTCAAATGGCCGCCATGGGAAAGCCGGAGCGGCCGCACCGATGCGCCGGTCGGACAGCCGCATGAGGGGATAGGTGCCTCGCAGGGTGGTCCTGTGTAGGCGGGAGTCTCGACCTCAGGTGATGAGGTCTGTTTGGTCGGGGCGAGAGGAGTCGGGCCCAGGCTAACCCGCTCGTCGGGGATCTGGATCCCGCGTCTCTACCGCGGCCGTGTCCTCGTGACCATGGGCGGCACCAGGCCGCCATTGCGTTCGGTGCGCTCTGCCTGAGCGATTGACCCTTCTGTGGGGCCCTCATCGAACGTGTTGATCTGGCCGGCCTGAGAGGAGGTCAGGCCGACACTTTGCGGGTATTCATCCGCGATCAGCGGCCTGGGCACCAGTCGCTGAGGAGTCAGTCTGAGCGGTCCGAGAGGGTTGAACGCGGCGGGCCGAGGAGCGGGAACGGCCGGATGAGGCCTCGTGTTCGTGCTTAGCCGCCTCGATCCCCTGGGGGTCGGCTCGGCCTGCGAGAGAGGCAGGCCATCAGCCGCCGCGAGCCAGGTGGCGAGCTAGGTGGGCGATGTCCGGCCGCCTTGGCCTGCTCCGCTTGGCGAGCGGCGACTTCCCGCATCCCGGGAAGGAGTGGCGCGGGAATGACGGCGAGTGCGGTGAAGCCGATTGACCACCAGAACGCGTTGTCAAACGCGGTGGCGCGGCCAACAAAGACCGCCGGCGGCTTGTGGAGGGAGGAGCGGCTAACCTCTTCGGTTGTCGTTGTCGTGGCTCACGGGTTCGGTGGGAAAGATGGTCGGGCTGAGCAGGTAAGGCACGCGGCCCGGCGCCGGCCCGTTACTGAGGATTGGCCGGAGGACAGTGAACAGTTCGCTGACGAGTTGAGTCAACTCGTCAGCGCTGAGCCAGAGCGTGCCCTGACGGTAGGAGACCAGGTCGGCGGTCGGGTTCGCGCCCTCGCGGTCGAGGTAAGCGTTGAACTCGGCAATGAGGACAGCCATCGCTGAGGCGAAGCCGCGTCGGTGATCATCCAGGGACATCGTCCCGGCCGCCGCAGCGTCGACTAGGGGCCGGTCCTGGCGCAGCCGGTAGCGGCGCTCGACCGCGCCTCGGACGCGGTGCTCGTCAGCTACCTCGAGAAAGCCGGTCTCTACGAGCAGAGCGACTTGGCGGTAAACGGTCACCTTCGACACCTCGGGCATCCTGGCGCCAAGCTCGCCCGTGGTGAGCTCGCGCCCGCCCGACAAGGCGTGGATCACCCGCAGGCGTACCGGATGGAGAAGCAGTTCGGTGACGTTCATGCTCGCAACTATATCATGTGTGATACCGTTCTCAAGATTGATATCGCGACCATTCGGAGGCGAGCGTGAGGCAGTCTAGGGGCCGTGAAGTGGAAGTGAACGGCCGCTCGGTCTATGTCGAGGAGTCGGGCCATGGCACCGACTGGGTCGTCTTCGAGGCCGGCTCCGGACAGGGCCGGACCTGCTGGGACGCGGTGCTCCCTCTGCTAGCCGACCGGGCGCGGCTGGTCGCGTACGATCGCGCCGGGTTCGGTCGCAGTGGCCGGACCAGGGAGCAGCTGGGGATCGATGACATGGCGGCCGATCTGGTCGCCCTGGTCAAGACAGTGGTACCGGAGTCATCCCCGCTCGTGCTCGTCGCGCACAGCATGGGCGGGCTCGTCGCCCGCTGCGCCGCCGGAAGGTTGGGGCCGCGCTTGGGCGGGCTGCTGCTACTCGACCCGACCCCGGAGACCGCGCCCGTCTACGATTCCTTCGACCAGACCGCCCGCAAGGTCGACCGTTCGCTGGCCCTGGGGCAGGCACTGATCTGGTTCCGCCCGGTGGCCCGCCTGGCCAGCGGCAACGTCCGCCGCGTCTTCCCCCCAGACACCTACAAAGTCATGCTCGCCGAGGACGTTACCCCGGCCGGCATCGCCCAGACCAGGAAGGAGTTCAAGGCCGTGGCCGCCGCCATTCACCACTTCCGCGCCAAGCCGCCGGCTCTCCCCACCTGTCCAACCGTCGTGCTCTCGGCAACCCGTCCCTTGAGGCGGCCAGGAAATCAGCAGCTCATCGCCGAGCAGCAGCGACGCTGGTGTGAGACCCTGCCGGACGGACGATTCGAGCAGGTCGACTCAAGTCACTTCATCCAGGGCGAGCAGCCGGAAATCGTCGCCGATAGGATCCGACACCTTCTCGACCGGGCCAGCCAGACCGGCTGAATGTCGGGGTTCGGGACCCGAGGACCATGCGCCCAGGGCTGGCGGCGCCGATCCGATCCACCACCTCTTGCTGGCGGGCCGGGTTCGATCGTAACGGGGATCCGAGCCGAACGACTCCGTCCGGTATGCCACGGGTCATGATCGCCGCGGCGGAGCCAAGCCGATCTAGGGATCCACGCCTGGCTCGGCCTCCGGGCCCACCACATCACTGCGCGCACGGGTAGGTCACAACCTACCTGAATGGTCGGAGCGAGGGGAATACAGGCTTCGCTTTCCAACTGATGTACGAGATCGTTCCGAATTCCATGCTGTTGGCCGAGGTGGCGTAGATGGCGGCCGGAGGGAGCTTGCTGAGAGCTGAGGCCGCGGCCTGTTCCAGATCAGCTCGCTGTCGATCAGTCGTTTGTCCCGAGAATGGCCGCGAGGAAGTCAGCGGGCTTCTGAATGGGGTAGTCGCCGGCCAGCGCGAGCAGATGCCCATCGCCGCTCACAAGTTGCGCTCGTTGCTCGGCTGCGAGCGCGAGCAGGTAGTCGTCGTCGGGGTCGGTCGCGCGAATCGGCGGCGGGAGGGTCGCATCGCGCGCGAGGAGTGCGGACCGCGACAGCCAGGCCACGAAGGCGTCGGCATCCGCAGGTGCGATGAGGCGCTCAATCTTCGGGTACGCGAGCGCCCGTCGAAGCTCGGCAAGAAGAGCCGGCGATACGATCAGTTCGAAATAGCCCTCCTGCCAGGCGAGCAGGATCCGAGCTGGGCTGCCGGAGGGGGAGATCAGCGCAGAAATCAGGACGTTGGCATCGAGGATGGCGCGCAACGGCTACGGCCGCGGCGGACGAGTCGAATGCTGAGCCTCGACGCTCAAGGCGAGCGCGTCATCTTCGGCAAGACTGTTGGCCGCCCAGATGCGATCGAGCAGCTCAAGGCCCAGGTCGCGGCGGATGGCCTCCTCGATGACTTCGCTGTCGCCCTTTCCGGTCCGCGCCGCGCGCACCTTCACGGCGCGCAGCAGGTCCGCATCAACTGTAAGTGTGGTTCGTACTTTCGCCATGTCAGCATCATAGCATCATGATGCCGGGGAGCAGCTCGCCGGAAGGGGAGTCGAGCAATCGGAGGTAGGGTAGGCAGAAGCTACCTGAATGGTCGGGGCGAGCGGTCTGGCGGCCGCACTTCCCGTTCCGCGGACTATCGTGCCACCAGCGATCGTGTTGGCGCTCAAGCAGGCGGGCTGAGAACCTTGGATTTCTTGCCCTCAAATCCAAGCTTATGGCCCTGGCTTTGGCTTCTGAGTCGTGGTTCGCCAGTCGGGCTCGCTTCCGGTCGCTACGATGGCGCGGTGCCCGCGACCAAGTCCGTGCTGCCGGAGATCGACCTGGCCAAGATCCGCCGATACGCGGAGGGACGGGTTCCCGCTCACCTGCGTCATCAGTTTCGGGTCGAGGTTGAGGTCAGTGGCAGCTCCGTCACTATCGTCGAGTGCCGTGCGCCCTGGACGCCCGAAATCGGCCCAGAATGGACTCGCTTTCCGATCGCCCGGCTCAAATTCTCTCCGACCGCGTCGGCTTGGACCCTCTTCTGGCGCGATCGCAACTCCGCCTGGCACCGATACCAGGGACGGAGCCCGCGCCCTTCGTCGATCCACTTCTGGCGGAGATCGCCGCGGATCCGACGGCCATCTTCTGGGGTTGAGGGCAGCCGGGCTTTCCGCCTACTCGTAGTGCGTCCACATGCGGAGCACCTTCACCGTCCTGGCACCATCGAGTACCTGATAGACCAGGCGGTGCTGAATGCTGATGCGCCGGGAGTACGCCCCGGACAGGTCGCCGACCAGCTTCTCGAATGGAGGCGGCGTCTGGTAGGGGTTCTCCTCGAGGATAGCCACTAGCGATAGCGCCTTGGGTTTCAGGCCGGCCGCGGCCAGCTTCTCGGCGTCCTTCTGGGACTGCTTCGTGTAGACGAGTCTCCAGCTCACCAGCGGAGCTCAGGGTCGAGTTCCTCCGGCGGCGTCGCCATGCCCTCGATGATGGACTCGCGCATTCCGGGAATCGACACGAGGTACAACGTCTCCTGGACGGCGCGCCAGTCGTCCTCGCCAACCAGCACCGCGTTGCCGCGCTTGCCCGTGATCTGGACCGGCTCATGAGAGTCGGAAACGTCGTCCAGCAGCTTATAGAGCTGCTTGCGCGCTTCGGTTGCGGTAACGGTGGTCATTGCCCAGGTTCCTCGTGCGTACGTACGTAGTAGCGTACGCTGACGACGGAGGCTGGTCAAGCAGGTGCCATAGCACTCGCCGGAATGTCCGGGCGACCAGTGGACGGGTAGGAGCTTCCTACTCGAATGGTCGGGGCGAGAGGAGTCAGCCCGCACCGACCGACCTGAATGTCCCATTGAGGCTTTAGTGCGAGCTCATCGGCGGAAACCAATAAATTCAGGCGACCGCCGGATGAGGCCTCGTGCGGGTCGCACGCCAAATGATGCTTGTCGGTCTGCTCGCAGCGGTGGTCCTCTCGATGGGCGGCCAGGTCATCACGGTTCCGGCAGCTCTGGTTCTGGCGGTCGGAGCGTTCGCGGCGATCCGGGTCTCCAAGCTGAGTCCACCATGAACCAGGAGTCCTACACCCCCCGACCAATCTCCGTGGGGTATTGCCATCCCTGTGCCAATATGGCGTCGCAGGCACGTGAAGTGCCGACCCTGCTCAGCCTGATTGTCGGGCGAGCCCTGACCGAGCTTCGTTGCGGGTGGGACAATCGACGACATGACGACTCTACTGATCCTCAACGACCCGCCGTACGGCACCGAACGGTCGTACAACGGCCTCCGCCTCGCGCTCGCGCTCCAAGGTCGAAGGTAGCGAGGTCCAGGTATTCCTCATGGGCGACGCGATCGGCTGCGCCAAGCTCGACCAGAAGACACCCGACGGCTACTACAACCTCGAACGGATGCTCAAGGGCCTGGTCGCCAAGTCGATCCCCATCGGCGCATGTGGCACCTGTATGGATGCTCGGGGCTTTGTAGAGGCCGACTTGACCGACGGCGTCCACCGCTCGTCGATGGCCGAACTGGCCACCTGGACCCGCGAATGCGAGCGGGTGCTGGTCTTCTGAGGCCCTGACCGGCCTAGCTCTTCCGCCCGACAAGGCCGAAGTGGTATGGCGGCAAGTCCACTACGCCATCTTCGACCGCGAAACCTGCCGTAGCCATCCACTTGCGGCAGTCAGCTGGGCTTGGGCGTATGTCGAGCGATGGGCCGCGAGGGGTCGGGCGATCGCTTACCCAGTGCACCACGGCCGCGGTGCCGCCGGGCGCCAAAATCCTGTACGCCTCGCGCAGCAGCCGGCCGGGGTCCTCGGCGTGAAGGATGTTGAAGAGCATCACGTAGCCGACGCCGGCGTCGGGCAATCCAGTGCCTTCGGCGACGAAGTCCCGCAGGTGAAGCCGGACGTTAGCAAGGCCTTCGCTTTCCGCCTTGGCGCCGGTGGCTTTGATCATTTCGGGCTCGATGTCGAAGCCGTGAACAGTGCCGGTGGTGATCCTCGCGGCCGGGATCGTGAACGTCCCATAACCGCAGCCGAGGTCGATTGCGCTCGGCGTCTCCGGTGTCAGGCCAAGGCGCACGAGGATACGCGACGGATCGAAGAACCCGTCCCAGATTTGCTCGTCGGGCATCCCGCTGTCACGCACTTTCATGCCGGCTCCATCGGCAACCCGGCGGCGACCCAGGCTCTGAAGCCACCGATCACGTCGGTGGCGCGACCGAACCCCAAGCCCACGAGCGTCGCGGCGGCCAGACTCGATGAGTAGCCGTCCGTGCAGAGAAGGACGACTTGCCTGGCGGGATCGGCCACTCTCGGGTCGTGATGACCCGACGTCGGGTCGAGCCGCCAAAAGAGCACCGACAGCGGGATGTGAACCGACCCCGGAATGGCCCCACTGGCTCGTCGGTCATCTTCACAGCGCGTGTCGATGAGCGTGGCGCCATCCTGCTGGGCCCTCAAGGCGGCGGCGGGCTCTAAGCGATCGAGGCCGGCGCGGGCGTTGGCGAGAAGCTGCTCGATGGTCCTGCGCTCCGCCATATGCACACCTCCTCCATGCGTTGACACCGCACTCCGGCTTACTGCCAAAGGCTATCCTCGAGCCGTTGGCTCTCGGGACTGGCGGGCCGAGTCGAGCGACTCGACCGTCATGCCAAGTGTGCACTCGATGCGATGCAAGCTAAGGGAAGGGGGCGCCTGACAAAACCCCCAGCCAACACAGGTCAACGCCTTCGTGCCGAATCGGGCGACCCGAGCGCTCCTGGCCGGGGTAATCGCCGAGCTTGCGCCCGACACTCCAATCGCGGACATGGACGCGTCGGACCCGGCGGTCGCGGCCGCTCAGCGGCTCCCGGGTTCGCCGACGATCCGTATCGACGGGCGATGTTGATTTGAGCTTCGTGGACCGGGGAGATTGCACCCCGGCCTGCCGCGGCTACTGGACCCCGGACGGCATGCGCGGCACGAGGAGTTGACCCAAATGGGCTCCGCTAAGGTCCAAACGTCCGGTGCCTACTCGGCGGAGGGCCGCGACCCGTCTCGCTGGGCGCCATCTTGCAATGGTTCCGTGCGCCCGTCGGGTTGCCCATGGGAAACTCGGGCCGACCTTGACAGGAGAGCCTGGTGTCCGAAGTACGGCCCCTGTATCGTGCCCTCATCGATCGGATTCTTGGCGACCGCGGCGCCGCGCCGCGCCAGTTGCGCCGCGCGGCATTCGACAACGACGGCCTCGATGAGCCGGTCCGGACGTTGGTTGCCAAGGTGGCCCTCAGCGCCTACAGGATCACCGATGACGACATCGCCGCAGCGCGTGGCTCCGGACTGAGCGAGAACCAGATCTACGAGATCGCGGTCTGCGCGGCTGTGGGCCAGGCGAGTCGGCAGTACGAAAGCGGATTGGCCGCGCTCGACGCTGCCACGAAGAAGGCATAAGCGATGCGACTTGCCATCCTCGACCGTGGCCATTCGCTGCGTACGAAAGCCCTCCTTGCCCTGATCCGCCTCGTCTCCCGCCGGCCGGTGCTCGACGCCGTGAAGCTCGCCCTCTACAGGCCCGACTACTACGGAGCCGGGGCCTCTCACCCACGCGGCCATGCGGGGTCCATCTTCCTGGTCGGTCGGCGACCGGGAACTGATGGCGGCCTACGTCTCGAAGATCAACGAGTGTCAGTTCTGCATCGCGGCGCACACTGCGACGTCGACCCTGTGGTACGGCGATAGCGCACGAGTGGCGGCCACCTTGGCAGACCTCGACTCTGCCCCGATCGAGGAGCCGCTGCGGGCCACGCTCCGCATGCTCGGTCAGCTCACCAGAGCCAGCGCCGTCGATGCGGACGAGATGAGAGCCGTGCTGGCCGCCGGCGTCACCCGCGAGCAAGTGGCGGACGCACTCGCCGTCTGCTTCGCCTTCAATGTGACCGATCGGCTCGCGGACGCGTTCGACTTTGAAGTTGCGAGCGCGGACGCAATGGCCGCCGGTGCACGCCACCTCTTGTCCCGCGGCTATCGCTGATCTCCTCTCGAGCTGGGGGTGGCATTCGGCCACGAAGGCCAGAGCGAGAATCCGCGAAGAACTGACCCCTGACCGGAAGGCTCGTCAGCTTGCCACGACTCTCGTCGGTCGTATCTATGTCGCGCGCGCCGTCCTGCCGGTGATGCGTCGGCAGCGTTCCGGCCACGTCATCACCATCTCATCGAGCGCCGGCCTCACCGGCTTCGAGTTGGGGTCGGCGTACGCTGCCTCCAAGTTCGGGCTCGAGGGCTGGGTGGAGTCGCTTCGTCTGGAGATCGAGCCGCTCGGCACATCCGTTTGTGACAGATGTGACAGCCCTTGTCACAAACCCCCGCCGCAGGGGACGTTCAGGTCGGTCGGTTCAGGATCACCCTCGAACGGGCAGGTGCAGGCAGTCCCGCAAGTCGACGGGGAGAAGGCAGATTCGAGCGTGAAATGTGGTGGCTCGAAGGCCGCCTACTCGAATGGTCGGGGCGGGAGGCTTAGAGCCGAGACACCGTCGCCATCTTTGCTGATCCCCGTCGCGAACATACCGAGCTACGTTGGTCGTGTCTCCAAGACGGCTTGACGGTCGTGGGGGACCGCCTGGCTCAGTTTGGGGCTGGCCCGGTACCGCTTGGAATTGCTGAACATATCAGCAGCAATCGCTCAGCGGTCCCTAAGGGCCGGTCACGCTGACGGTGAGCACTGTCGTGATGTCCTCCCCGGCGTTCGTCTCGTTTTGGAACCCCCACGTCACGCGACCGGAGCCGACCGAGGTTGGAGCCCCAATCGGCAGGTGGAGGCCCGCCAGCGAGAAAGACTTACCGCCCGAGCAGTCGCCCAGCATCCGATCGTGGCAGCTCGTGGTCAGGCCCGTGCCAAGAGACAGGACCATGTTGCAGGCCGTCCCGCCGACGGTCGAGCCACTCACGGTGTAGGTGGATGTCATCTCATCCTGGACTACGCCGTCGTCGATTACCTCGTGTTCATTGACCCGGTAGCTGAAGGTGCCCGTAAGGGATCCGTCCGACGACACGGTCACGTTGAGGGGCCCGGTGCCCTTGTCGGTCGTGACGTCGGCCCTTGCGTTCGCTCCCGTACCCAGAACGGTCGTCAACGAGAGGGTGAAGGTTCCGCTGTAGCTCCCGGCGGCAACCGGGCTCGGGCTGCACGCGCCCGACGGCGCGGGACTCGTCGAGGGCGCAGGTGTCGGCATTGCCTTGGCGTGGTAGACGAGCGCCGCAGCACCCGTCCCGCGGGCGTCGAGCAGCAGGTTCAACCGAGACTGAAGACCGTCGAGATACGGCGCAAACACAGCGGACACGAACGGCCGTAGAAGACTCGGGATGAAGCCCAGGAGTGCGGTGGTGAGCCGCGACCGGGCCTGATCGATCTCCGGCCGATGGACGGCCACAGGCATGTAGTCGACCTGGTTGAGTTGCTCTCCGGTCGGATCGCCGGGATCGTGGCTGGTCTGGAATGACCAGCTGGCCTGGCCTTTGGCGTCGGTCGTGTCGCTGGCCCTGGTGCTCTCGAGGGGCGAGAGCAACGGATCCGCGGGGGCCTGCAGGGGTCCCCACGTCAGCGGCACGCCGTGGGCCTGAAAGTTGGGCAACGCAATCTGGGCGGTGCTCGCGCAGTCCTGCAACACCGCGGGCCAGGCCGGCAGGTCGCCGGCGCTGACGGTGGCAGTAAATGCGCCCGAAAGCGCGACGGTCGGCTGCAGGCGGAATGTCGCACCACCCGTCCCGCCGGTCTGGCCGGCCGTGACCTTGACTGCGTAGGGCAGCAGCGAGGCCACCTGCTCGGCAACCCCGGCGATCATCTCGGCGATACTCCGGATCGTGCCCAGGACCGCGTCCGTCACGCTGGCGATGAGACCCTGAACCGCGGCCTGGAGCTTGTCCACCAACCAGTTCCAGATCGAGGTGACGATGATCCCGGGCAGGTTGGTCGGCGTGGCGAGCTTCAGCGCGTTGAAGAAGCTCCCAATCATGCCGTTGATCCAGTTCGCGCTGTCCGAGCAGATAGTGTCGATCGCCACGGCCGGGTAGACCGCGCCAGCCGCACCGCCGCCGGCGAAGGCCATCAGGCGGTCGGGCGCGAGGGCAGCGGTCGTTCCGCTGGGCGCCGAGCTGGGCGCCGAACTGGGGACCGAGCCCGGAGCGGCCGTCCGTCCGCCGTCGGTCGCCAGGTCGGAGGCGAAGAGCACGAGCACAACGGCAGGGAATCGGAGCGTCGCCGGTTGCAGGAGATCCTGGCCCGCCATTAGCGCGCGTGAGAGCGCGCCACCCGGCGAGTCCGCCGCAGCCACGTAGCCTGCCAGCAAGGCCGACGTGGGCGCCATGCCGGTCTCTCCGTCGGGAAGCGGCACGACTCCATCGAGTTCGGAGCCGCTGAACGTGCTGCCGGCCCAGGCGCCCACGGCGAGTGCGTGGGCCTGCATGTCTAGCAGCTTCAACGGGCTCGCGACCCCGGTGATGGGTGATTCGGGCGCGGTCGAGGTCGGATCGTTGTACACGGCGATACCAGACCGGGCCAGCCCGGCCAGCATGGCGGCGGTCGTGTCGCTCGTGTAGGCCGGGCTGGTCAGGCGATCGGCCAGAGCCCAGGTGGCGGCGTCCACGGTGGCGGTGGCGCCGGTCGGCAGCGCGTGGTCCAGGATCGCCGGCGACGCCACGGAGACCGGGACTGCCGAGGCGGCGAGCAGGGCGCCGCTTGCCGACGGCGATTGCATGCCCTGGGCGCAGCCCGCAACCAGCAGCGCTCCGACCAGGAGAGCTGACGCAGCTCGGGCCAGGCCCGGTCGCCGGCGGTTCAGACCGATACGTGACATGGAAGACCTCCTGGGCCGCGCAATGGGCGCCGACGGTAGAGCAGGGGCCCTACGGAACCATCCAGACGGCTTGATCAACCGCCGTGGTTTCAAAGATCTCGGCGCCGCCCACCTTGGCGCCGACGCTCTTGAGCGTCACGCCGGTGGGTACCACAAATCCGGTGCACAGCGTGACCTGCTGATCCGGGCCCTGTGAACCCGCGGGCGTGCACTCCTTGAACGCGCCTATCGTGCGTGAGTAGTTCGCGACTACCTCACCCGGGGTCAGGATCTTGCCGTCCGACCCGATCCCGTCGACCTGGACCGACTCCTGGCCGGCAGAGGGCGAGTGATCGACACTGGTGACCTCGAGCCCGACCCATCTGGTCCCGGCAGGGGCGGCGCTGTCGACATCGACCTCGACGAGGGTCGCCGGGTCCGCCACTTTGACGAGCGTGAGTTCCGCCTTGGCGCCGCCGAGCATGATTACGGTCAGCTTGTCTCCGAGGTGGCCGGTGACCACGACGGGCGACCCGTTAGCACCTGCGGTCGAACCGAGCACGCCGCCAGCCGGAGGCTGAGAAGTATCCAGACCGCCGCCACCCAATGGGGAATTGGCAGAGCCACCGGAACAAGCAACCGCGACGATCGACAGGACGGCCAGCGCCAAGGCGCCTAGCGTGGTTCTACTGGATCTGTAATTCATCGGTCTCTCCTTTGATGGTTGGAACAAGTGACGCCTGCCTGCGGGCCAGTTGGATTCGGAGACCCGCGCCCGTCGGTGTCGGCCTATCCGGCGAACTCGATCAGAGCTTCGGCTGCAGGGTACGGATCAACGTTTCGGCAGCGGCGTCGGACTGAAGGTTCGACACGGTGATAGAGACGTTGCCGAAGAGGGCTTCCAGGCCGAGTGGGCCGGAGAACGCCTTGTCGCCGAGCCCGCTTATCTGCTTGGCGCTTGTGACCTGACTGGTGGACGACAGGTCGGCGTCGTAACCGATTGCCGCGGCCATTGCCGCCACCGTGATGAGGACTGCAAATGTGCCGTCGCTGCTGGTGTAGTCACACACGTAGGTCTTGGTTAACAGGGTGTCTTTTTCCGTGGCGACGGTGAGCGATTCGCTGGTGATCGAGGCCACCGTGGCTACCGGCAGCAAGGTGCAGACGTTGACCGTGTGGCCGAGTCCGTCGTTCACCGAACCCGCGCCTCCACCCTGCGCCTGCCCCTGAGCCGTCGCGCCGGCGACGAGCGCGCCTGGCGAACCTTGGGCCCCGGCGGACGAGCTAGTCGCCCCGCTGCTGCAGGCAGCGGCGAACATGACTAGAAGAAGCGTCGCACTGCCGCGGGCGACAAGACTCGAACGGATTGGCATTTGGATCATCTCCTTGGTCGACCCTCAATCTGAGGGGGGCACGCTCGACCGTAGAGACGGATTGCAGGCGCGTTATCCGTGGAATCCCGGAGGAGGCTCGTTCGTCTCGCGTAGTGCCATCACGCGGCCAAGTTCAGCCCTCGAGGTGACACCGAGCTTGCCGTACAGGCTCGCCAGGTGCGTCTCCACCGTTCTCGGGCTAATGCCCATCTCCGTGGCCACGTCCCGTGTCGAGAGGCCGTCGCCGGCAAGCCGCGCGACGCGGGCCTCGGTCGGGGTCAGAACCAACGCGGACGACCGTGTCAATCCCAGGCGAGCCTGCTCGGCCGTGACGCGGTCTGCCCAGACGGCCGCGCCGAGATCCCGGAAGATCGCGTGCGCCCGGCCCAGGACTTCCGCAGCTTCGCGCCGACTTCGCGCATGGCGAAGCACCTCGCCACGTACCAACAGCGCTCGAGCAACATCGAAGCGACTCCATCCGGGCGGCGTGCCAGCCGCTACCAGGGAAGTGGCCGCGATCGCCGCTTCGATGTCGCCGTCGGCGATGGCGACCCGGGCCCGGCCTCGCATGATGGCTGCCGTGGCCCACGGTTTGGCCACTCTACGGTTGCGGGCCTCGAGCCCGGCAAGCTCCACCCGAGCCTCGTCGAGTCTGCCCAAGATTGCCAGCGCCTCGATGCGTTCGGCAGATGGGTCCAGCCTCATCGGCTCCACATAGCCAGCCTGCCTAAGGTGACGCCACGCCCGTCCTGTCGCCTCCTCCGCTGCAGCGGCATCGCCCCTGCTCGCCGCGACGAGCGCCGTCACCAGGAGCCAAGCCGCGGTCAGCGCGCCGCTTCCTTCCCGTTCGGTTCGTTCGATCCCATTGGCGGCGGCGGCCTCGGCGCGCTCGAGGAACCCCTCGCAGGCGTCGACGAGTGCCAGCGCCCGCAGAGCCATCTCGGAGGGGCCGGCACCCGTTTCCAGGCTGGCCTCCAGCGCCCCAACGGCATGGCGCCGCGCGGCCGGCCAATCGTCGGACCACAGTTCGACTTCGGCCAGTCGCGTCCGCAGATTCGCGACGTTCGAATACTGACCGTCGATGAGATCGTAGTCGAGCATATGTTGGAACCGCTCGCGCGCCAGGTCGAGCCGGCCCGTCCCAGCCCACCATATCCCCGGGCTCGTCAGTCGATCGGTCAACGGACCCTCGGCTTCAACCTCCAGCCCCCTGGCAAGGAGGGCCATCGGCGGTCGACGACCCAGGGTGACGGTCCAGTGGAAGGTCTGCAGCAATGCTGCCGCCAGGTGGCCGCGGTCAGGCGTGCCTTCGAGCAACCTCGCTGCCGCCGCCGAGTGGCCTCGTGCCTCTGCGATGTCGAAGTCGCTGAAGACCGCGAGGTAGAAATGGAGCAACCCCAGAAGTTGACGATCATTTCGGGTGGCGGAGAGGGCGGGCAACAGCTCCGCGACCGCTTCTTGCGCTGGGCGCGTATACCACGCACAGAGACCCATCAGAAGGAGAGCGCGGGCTCTCAGCGAGCCCCGCAGGTATGGCATGAGCGCCGCGGCCCGTTCGCGAGTCGCTGGGAGATCGCCCGCGGCAAACCACGCTTCGGCCGCGGCGAGAGCCCGCTCGGACCGCTCGCGGCTGGCCGGCGGTGTGCGCTCCACTGCCATGTCGGCCAGCTCGCCGGCCATCGCCGGAGCGCCACGGCTCCGGGCTCGGGCCGCCGCGCGGGCGAGGGACCTCGCGACTCCCGCATCCGGGCCTTCCGAGGCCAGGGCCATATGACGAGCGCGGGCTTCCGGGTCCTCGGCGGCGGCATGCCCGAGCGCTGCGTGCACTGCCCGAAGCTCGTCGGCGGACGCCTGGGCAACGAGGGTGGAGGCGTACAGGGGATGGTCGAAGGTTACTGTCGGCCCCTCGACACAGATGAGGCCGGCGTCTACAGCCGGTTCAAGCGCCGTCCGGGTCCCAGGTCCACCGACAGCCTCCAAAAGGCCGATCGTCGGCTTCGTGCTCAACGCCACGGTGAGCAAGAGTCGCCGCGTCGACGCTGGGACGCGGTCCAGATGGGCCCCCACCAGTCCACGGAGCGACGATGGCATGGGCAGGTTCTGGCCCGGGCGAACGGCGGTGCCCGAGGTAACAAAGGCGCGCGCGAGTTCGAGGGCGTAGAAAGGATTGCCGCCCGAGAGTTCCTGGATGCGCAGGAGAGTCGGCCGCGTGAAGGTGGAGCCGGTGGCGGAGCGCAGCAGTTGATGAAGCGCTCCCATCGAGAGGGGTTCAAGCCACAATCGCTCGATCGGGATCGGGCGTGCCGAGTCTGCCAGGCCGAATGGCGGTGGCTCTCCAGGCATATCGCTACGTTGGGCGATCATGAGTCGCACCGGCAGACCGGCAAGCCTTCGCATGGTGAAAGCGAGCGCATCGCGACTGGCCGGGTCGGCCCACGGCGCGTCGTCGATGGCAATCAACAACGCTCCACCAGCGGCGAGCGCACGGAACGCGGCCAGGACGGCAATGGCGACGCGTTGCGCGTCGGGCGCCTCGGCGGCTCCCGCGTCGGCCGACTCGGCGATGTCGTCGTTACCCAACGCCCGCCGCAGCACAGCCCCGTGGACCGCCGCCAGGCGAACTTCGATCGATGCAATATGGGGTCCCAACAGGTCGCCAAGCGTGGCATACGCATAGTTGGCCTCTGTCTCGACGGGCCGTGCATATAGGACGGTCGCGCCAGCGGTCTCCGCCTTTGCCACGCCGGCACGCAGCAAACTCGTTTTGCCGATCCCGGCCGGGCCCTCGATCAAGATTGCCTGTGCATCAACGTACGGTGGTTGAACGCTGGTCAGGACGCGCGCAACTGCCTCGTCGCGTCCGACCAGGGACGAGGCAGGGTAAGCGGGCATCTGACGCGTCGAGGTGGTCATCCGGCCCAAAGCATACCGACGGCGGTAGGTGGTTTCCCGGATACCAACACGTCCGTTCTGGTGCACGGTTGAGCCATGGAAAGGACCGTCCGCATCATCGAAGCCTATGTGCCGGGGTTGACTGAGCGACCCACCGGTTGGTATGAACAGCTCCAGGCACGCGCCGCCGCCGCATTACGCGCTGCGGGCCTCGAGATCGCTTTGCTGGCGATCCCAAATGACGAAACCCTCATGTGGCTCGTCTGGAGCCGACCCGATCAACTCGACCCTGGGCCGGTCGTGGCAGAGGTGATCCTGCGGGAGGTTACGAGCTCCACTGGCTCAGCCGTGATCGAGAGAGCAACCGATGCGCGTTTCGTCTGGCTTGGATCAGGTGGCAAAGCCTGATCGGGCCGCCTTCGCGGAAGGGGCCGGGTCGCGCGGTTCAGCACAATGCTCGACTGGCGAGGGAGGACGAGCGTGTGCTCGCCAGGGGTAGGTCATACCTACCTGAATGGTCGGGGCGAGAGGGTTAGGGCCGACACACCGTCGCCATCTTTGCTGATCCCGGTCGCGAACGTACCGAGCTACGTTGGCCGGGTCTCGAAGACGGCTTGAGGACGTTCCTTCCAACTCACACGTACAAGCTCGCGGCAGGCACGGGTTGGTCGGAAACCCGGATCTGAGCATTCCAGTACCGGACAGTCGCGAATTCGAGTTTGATCCCCACGAGCTTACTGACCCATACGACTCGGTATGACCAGGCCGGACTCGTAAGCAATCACGACCAACTGGGCTCGGTCACGAGCGGCGAGCTTGCCCAGTATCCGGCTCACGTGCGTCTTGGCGGTGGCCGGGCTGATGACGAGCCGCTCCGCGATCTCGTCGTTCGACAGCCCGCCGCCAACGAGAATCAGGATCTCGCGTTCACGCGGCGTCAACTCCTCGAGCCCAGGCGTAGGTCCGGGAGCAGGTCCGCGTGCAACTACGTCGGCGATCAAGCGGCGGGTTACGCTCGGAGCGAGCAGCGCGTCGCCGCGGGCGACCACCCGCACTGCCCGGAGGAGCTCCTCTGGATCCGTGTCCTTGACGAGGAACCCACTCGCCCCGGCCCGAAGCGCGTCGAACACGTACTCGTCTGTCTCGAATGTCGTGAGGATTACGACTCGGACGTTCTCCAGGCGCGGATCTGCCGCTATTCGTCGCGTAGCCTCGATGCCATCGAGGCCGGGCATGCGAATGTCCATCAAAACGACATCCGGCCGCTCGCGGATCGACATTTCCACGGCGCTTTCACCGTCGGCCGCCTCGCCGACGACGGTCAGGTCTTCCTCGGCCGCAAGGAGCGCGCCAAAGCCGGCCCGAACGAGCTTCTGGTCGTCGGCGACGAGGACCCGGATCACGGCGCAGTGGGAACTGGCAGTCGCGCCCGGACCCGGAAGCCACCGGCTGGGCGAGGACCGGCCTCGAGTTCGCCTCCGAGGGTCATGGCGCGCTCACGCATGCCGACCAAGCCATTCCCGCCCGGGGCGGAACCATCCGACTTGCCGCCAACACCGTCGTCCTCGATCTCCAGATCTATCTCAGCCGGCCTGTATCTGATTGCCACGTGGGCCCTGGCCGCCCGCGCGTGGCGAACGACATTGGTCAGCGCCTCTTCGATGATCCGGTAGGCTGCGAGGTCGACGCCGCTCGGCAACTCGCGCGGCTCGCCCTCCACCTCGAGGTGTACCTCGATCCCCGCGGCGGCGGTATCCGCAATGACGCCGTCGAGCTGAGCCAGCCCGGGTGACGGGGCGCGCGGTTCGGGTTCGTCGACCTGACGGAGTACGCCGAGCGTGGCGCGCAACTCCTGGAGCGCCTCGCGGCTGGCCTCGTTGATGGCCACGAGCGCGCGGCGCGCCTGCTCCGGATCTCGATCGAGGAGTCGGCTTCCCACCCCCGCCTGGACGTTGATCGACGAGATTCGGTGGGCCAGGATGTCGTGAAGCTCGCGGGCTATGCGGATGCGCTCCTCGCTCGTCCGCCGGCGGGCTTCTTCTTCTCGGCCACGCCCCGCCTCGATCGCCCGCTGCTCGACCTGTTCGACGTACGCCCGCCGGGAGCGCGTCACCTCGCCCAGGACGAGGCCGGCGACCAGCCAGCCCGCGAACCAGAGGGCATTGGTCACGTCCGTGATGTGGCCCCGTCCGAAAGCGACGCCCACGAGCCCGAAGACGGCAACGATGCACGCGGCTAACCCCACGGCGGTCCACCGGAAGCCGGCATCGACCGCGGTGTAGAGAGCGATCCCGATCGGGAGCGTGTAGAACCCGCCCGGATAACCGGCGGCGTCGTAAGCGAAGGCCAGGATCACGGTTACGGCCATGGCTGCACGCGGGCGGCGGCGGCGCGCGAGGAGCGGCATGGCACCGCCCGCCAGGAAGAAGTACCCGAGTACGTCGACACCCCGCCCGGCTGTGAGCACCGCTGTCCCAATGACAGTGACGCCCGCGACGAGCACGACCAGGCCGACATCGACCGCGGTCGCTATGCCCAGCCGGCGATGCGACGGAACCGTCATGACCGACACCATATGCCGTTCCACATGGGCTGTCATTCAGCCACGGATGCAGTGGCACGTACCGCTTGTGATGTAGTCGAGCAGCTCGCGGCTGCCACCTTCTACTTCACATGCAGCAGCCGAGAAGACATCCGCAGCCGGACGACGGCGACACTGCTCTCGGGCACGATCGATCCATGAACACAACGCCGTCGTCATCGCGAACCGCACTCCCCACACCACTCGTAATCCAGACTTCGAACCTCATCAAGATCTATGGGGACGGTCTCAAAGCCGTCGACGATCTCAACCTGTCGATCCGAGCCGGGGAGGTCTACGGCCTCCTGGGCCCGAACGGAGCCGGCAAGACGACGACTCTGCGGATGCTGCTGGGCCTGGTGCGGCCGACATCCGGCAGCGGCACGCTGCTGGGGTTGGGCCTCGGAGCGCCGGCGGGCCTGGACCGGGTCGGCGCGCTTGTCGAAAGCCCCGCCTTCTACCCTCACCTCTCGGGTCGTACCAACCTCGCGATGCTCGCGATGCTCGCCCGGGTCGAAACCCCGCGCATTGATGCGGTGCTCCGGCAGGTCGACCTGCTGGACCGAGCCAAGGATCGCTTCGCCACCTACTCGCTGGGCATGAAGCAGCGCCTGGGCGTAGCCGCCGCTCTCTTGAAGGACCCGCAGGTCCTCATCCTCGACGAGCCGACCAATGGTCTTGACCCTCAAGGAAGAGTCGACATGCGCGTCCTGGTGAGGAGCCTGGGGCAGGGAAACAGGACCGTCGTCGTTTCGAGTCACCTGCTCGAGGACGTCGAGCAGGTATGCGATCGGGTAGGGGTCCTCCAACACGGCCGCTTGATCGTGGAGAAGACGGTGGCCGAGTTGCGCGGTCCGATGTCGCTCCTGGTCCGTGCCACGCCGTTGGATCGGGCCGCCGCCCTGCTCGGGCAGATCTTCGGCCAGGAGAGCGTCGCTCGCGAGGATGGCGCATTCCTGATCGCGGCTGATCCTCGATCGGCGGGTGAAGTCGCAAGCCGCCTCGTCAAGGACGACATCGAGCTCACAGAGCTTCGGCCGGTTCAGAGGTCCCTTGAACAAGCATTCCTCGAGCTGACAGGTGTCGGCGCCAACCATTCAGAGGAGTCGTGATGTATCGCAGCTTCCGAGTCGAGCTCTCGAAGCTCGGCCACTGGCCGGCCTTCTGGGCCCTGCTTGCCATTTGGGCGGCCCTCGCCGCCATATTTGGCTACGTGAGCCAGTATCTCGCCTACCTCACACCAGCAGCCGGTGTTTCTGCCGCGCAGCAGCAGGCAACTCTCGCGGCCATGCTGCCGTCGAGCGTCGTCGGCAAGGAGATCCCCGGCTACCCGCTCTTCGGCGGGGTCATCGCCCTGGCCCTGGGCGCCCTCACGACCGGAAGCGAATTCGGCTGGGGCACCTGGACCACGATCCTGGTCCAGAACCCGGCACGAGTTCGTGTCGTCGTCGGCAAGCTCGGCGCGCTGCTCGTCGCGGTCGCCTGCCAGGTCCTGGTTGGGTTCGGGGTGGCCGGGATCGCCAGCCTGGCCATTGCGGTCGCCCAGAAGCAGCCGATCGCCGCACCGGCCGCGGGCGATCTCGTGGTCGGACTCGGGGTTGCCTGGCTGATCCTGATGGCCTGGGCTACCCTCGGAGCGGTGCTGGCGACGGTGCTGCGCAGCACGGCGTTGCCGCTCGGCATCGGGTTTGCGTACCTGCTGGTCGAACGACTGGTCGCCTCGCTCGCCGACCGCTCCGACGTGGTCGCGGGGCTGGCGCGTTTGCTGCCCGGGACGAACGCCGGCTCTCTGGCCACGAGCATCCTGCCGCCCGGATTCGGCAGCAGTGCGTCCGGGCTGAACAGCCTCGTCGCCGGTCCCGTTGCGGCGGCCGTGCTGGCCGTTTACGTCGTGGCAGCCGGTGCCTTGACGTGCGCCGTGATCGCTCGGCGCGACGTCCGCTGACTGGCACCCCACAGGCTTATGAGCAGGGTGTGGGGTGCTATTACTGGGTCGTGAGGTCGGCGACGGGGGGTCGGATATCGGCCGGGGGCTAGAAACCCAGATTTGAACCGCCGCGGTCGGCGGACCGAGCCGAGGGTCTACCAGCAGCGCGCCCGCAAACAGGACGAGGGAGCCGACAGTCGAAGCCATGGACAATCGCGGTCGTCGCGCCAACTGCGGCGTGCAAGGCCATGTACTACGTCGTGGCACTTGCCACAATCGTGCTCAGTGCCGCCGTTCCGATCGAAGCACCGATCTGGTTCGAGGTACTCGACATCGCCGAGGTTACGCCGGTGTCGACTGCAGGGGTGCCGCTCAGTGCCTGTAGATGGCGGGGGTGCCGTTGAGCCCGGCGCCAAACCCGAGCACGAGCTCGGCGACCAGAATTAACGGCGCGTAGGCAAAATGTCAGGTGTGAGGTGGGAAAGAAGAACGAGGCCCGCCGCCAGCGGTAGGAGTCCGGGCGTGAGCAGATACCGTGCCGGAAGGCGGTTCATAAGCCGTGGTCTGATGAACGCCGCGCCGATGCTGGTCGCGATCGCCCACGGTACGAGAGCAATACCCGTAGCGTGGGCTGGCGTGGAGTACCACCTGGAGTTCATAGGTGAGGATCAGTCGGTGTCGACACCCCACAAGGCGACGCTCGCGGTGTGTGCTATCGACGAGCTCGGCCGAGTGGTTGGCGAGGCGACATTCGGTAACGATCCGGCTGGTCACCTATCGTTCATCGCCTGCGCGGTCAGGCCGCGGAGCGTTCTCTGACGGGTCGGCGGCGGAGGCTCTGAGTTCTCGAGGGCTGGGGGCACGTATCTCTGGTCGAGCCTGCCGATGTCGGTGCCGGGCGGGACGATCTCGTCGATCCGGTCGAGGATCTCGTCGCTGAGCGCGACGTCGAAGCCGGCGACCAGATCGTCGAGCTGTTCGATCGTGTGCGGCCCGATGATCGCGCTGGTCACGCCAGGGTGGGCGATCGCGAACGCCATCGCGAGGTGCGTCATCGGCATGCCCGCCTCCGCGGCGAGCGGAATGAGCCGTTCGACGGCATCGAGCCGCTGCTCGTCACTGAAGACCTTCATGATGGCGGCGCGGCGCAGGTCGGTCGGCTGGCCCTTCCGGGCGCGGCCGGTGAGCATTCCCTGGGCCAGCGGGCCCCACACCAGCGTGCCCATCCCGTAGCGTTGCGCAACCGGCAGCACCTCGGCTTCGATGCCGCGGCTCAGGATGGAGTAGGGCGGCTGCTCGGTGTGGAACCGTTCCAGGCCGCGCCGCTCGGCCACACATTGGGCTTCGATGATGTCGGAGGCGGGCGTCGTGGATGACCCGATCGCACGGACTTTGCCGCTGTGGATCAGGTCCGAGAGCGCGGAAAGCGTCTCTCCGATGTCGGTGGAAGGGTCCGGCCGGTGGACCTGGTAGAGGTCGATGTAGTCGGTCTGCAGGCGGCGCAGCGAGTTCTCGACCGCGGTCATGATCCAGCGCCGCGAAGTTCCCTGGTGGAACGGATCGTCGTCTACCGGGCGGCCAAACTTGGTCGCGAGGACAACGCCGTCGCGGCGCCCTTTGAGCGCTTTGCCCACGACCACTTCGGAATCGCCGTACGCGTCGGCCGTGTCGATGAAGTTGATCCCCGCGTCCAGCGCTTTGTGGATGATGCGGATCGAGTCGTCGTGGTCCGGGTTGCCGATGGAGGCGCCCAACACCATTGCGCCGAGCGCGTAGGGACTGACCTTGATGCCGGTCCGGCCGAGGGTGCGGTACTGCATGCGGTTTCTCCTGGCGTTGTGGCCGATGGTTGGAGCGCGCGCCCCTCCGATGCCGTATCCTGGGCAGAAGCGGAACGCCTTTCCGGTAGTATACGGAATGTCTTTCCGGTTAGCAAGGAGGGAGTGTCGTGGCAGGAAACACGGCGTCGACGGGAGCCGGCTCGGCCGGCTCGGAGACTTCGGGCGGATCCGTCGGAGCGCAGCGTCGGCTGCGATCGGACGCGCAGCGCAACATCGACTCTCTTCTCGTGGCTGCGAATGCCGTCTTCGGCACCTCTGGGGTTGACGCACCCGCGAAGGAGATCGCCGATCGGGCCGGCGTGGGAGTAGGAACGCTGTACCGGCATTTCCCGCAGCGCTCGGACCTGGTCGTGGCCGTGCTTCAACGCGAGATTGACGCCTGCGCCGCCGCGGCCCCGGCGCTGGCGGCAGCGCTCGAGCCAGGAGCGGCACTCGCGAAATGGCTCGGTCGTTACACCGCGTTGCTCGCGACCAAAAGGGGTCTTGCAGCGGCCCTGCACTCGGGTGAGCCGGCGTTCGACGCCCTTCCAGGCTACTTCTTCGAACGGCTCGGACCCGCCTTGGGGTCACTCCTCGAAGCCGCGACAGCGAGCGGCGAGATCCGAGCCGGCATCAGTTCCAAGGACCTCCTGTACGCCGTCGCCAACCTGTGCTTGCCGGTGGCGGATGAGGGAGTCGAATACAGCCAGCGCATGGTCGCGCTCCTGATCGACGGACTGCGCTACACCGCCGAGTCTCAGCGGTCCTGAGTACGCCGGCCTCGGGACATTCAGGTCGGGCGGTTCAGGATCATCCTCGACCGAGTAGGTGTACGAAGTGCGGCCAGCCGCTACGGGACGCCGGGATCGAGCGTGGGGAGGGCGCTTCGCAAGCTGCCTACTCGAATGGTCGGGGCGAGAGGACACAAACCGACGCCGGCGACCTGAATGTCCCACTCTCGCTTGCGTGCCAGATGGTCGGCGCCGATCGATGGGTTGGCACAGTGGCATGAGCGTCAAGCGACCACCCGTTGGATAGCGCGTTCAGGCAAAGCGAGTTCCGGCCATGCTCGCGATCTATCTCGCCGGTGCCACTCCATTTGGCAACCTAGGTTGACACCATGAACGCTTGTCAACTAGGGTTGCTTGCATGCCAAACCTTGAGACCTCTCCCCTCGGCGAGATCGCAGATCGATTGGCGGCCGTAGGTGCCCTGCGGCGTCTTGCCGATCAACTCGAGGACGCGGCCGTCGAGGAGGCTATGCGGGCGGGCTGGGATTGGCCTGAAGTGGCAGAGGCATTGGGCGTCACCAGGCAGGCGGTCCACAAGAAGCACGCCAAGCGGCTCATCGCCGCGGGAGTGGCGCTCAGGAGGCGTTTCGGGTCATGACGTTCGAGAAGTTCCTGGCCGCAGTCCTCGAGGACGCACGGCGGGAGGCCGGCGGGGATGGGTCGGCGACCGTGGAGCCGCAGCACCTTCTTCTGGCCATTGCATCCAGCGAGGAACCCAGCACCCGTCACGTGCTCTCGTCTGTCGGGCTCGACTATGCGACTGTCCGGGCAGCCCTCGGTCGAGAGCTAGAGCGGAGCCTGGCTGCCGCGGGAGTCTCGGTCGCCGCCGCCGAGGTTCCTCGCCCGAGACAGGCGCGCGAGCAACCTCCGCAAGTTGGATCGTCGTTCCGTCTGGTGATGGAGCGAGGTGTTGGTCCGGCGGGCAGGCAAGCCCCTCAGCCGCTGCATCTGCTGCTCGGGATCGTAGCGGCACCGGTTGGCACGGTGCCTCGCGCGCTCGCCCTGGCCGGTGTCGATCGAACCGGGCTCGTCGCGCGGATCAGGCAGGCGATCGCGGTGCAGGCGTAGCCGCCGAGCCGCCGAGCCGCCGAGCGCCACCCGCCATGCTTCCCATGGAGATAGTCGATGCACGTCCTGGTTCTTTCAACGGTCACGGATACTGACAATTTCTGGGGTTCGCTCAAGCAGTCATACGGCCACCTGCCGGCGGGGGCTCGTTGGATCCTTGCCGTTGCGAGCGCCGATGGGACTCGCGCCGTGAACGTCATCGTGGCCGACTCGATCGATAGCGTCAGGGGCCTCTTCGAGACGTCGGCCGGCCGGTTCGCCGCGACCGAGTATCTCGAGGCCGACGTCAGCAACGCTGTGGGCCTGCCCGGTGGCAAGCAATGAGTGCTCCGCGGACGGACGCAATCGACATTCGGCGGCTGGAAGATAGAGTCACCGAGCTGCTCGTCGAATACCGCATCCCGAGCGCTTCGATCGGCATTCTCCACAAGGGCCGAACGACCGGACTGGCGGTCGGCGTCAAGGAAGCTGAGCACGGGCGAGCCGGCGACGACGGACACGATCTACCAGCTCGGCTCGATGTCCAAGACCTGGACCGCCCTCGCGTTCATGCAGCTCCTGGACGAGGGGAAGGTGGCCCTCGACGAGCCGGTGCGGAGCTACATCCCGACGTTTCGGGTCGCCGATCCCGAAGCCACCGCCAGGGTCACTCCGCGGCACCTTCTCAACCACACGAACGGGATCGAGGAGGTCTTCGGCCAGCCGGGCGAGGGAGACGACGTCTACAAGCGCATGGTCGAAGGCATCGCCGACGCACCTCAGGTGTTCCCGCTCGGTCACACGCACGGCTACAGCGCGGCCCTCGGCTACGCCATCCTCGCTCGGATCATGGAGGTCGTCGACGGCCGGGGCTGGGACGAGATCATGCGCCGGCGGCTTATCGAACCGCTGGGCCTGTCGAGCACGAGCACCCGACGCGAGGACGTCGAACCCGAACGGGCAGCCGCGGGCTATCTCGTCCGCTCACTCGAGGAGCCACCGATCCGCTCGCCGATGCCGTACTTGCCGCGTGCCTACGGTCCAGGCGGCAACCTCAGCTCGACGGTCGGGGACGTGCTCACCATGGCTCGGCTCTTCCTCGACGGCGGCCGGGCCCCGAACGGCCGGCGCATCCTCTCGGCCCGAAGTCTTGCGGAGATGACTTCGTCGCGCGTGTCCATCCCCGATCCGTACATGTTCGGGCCCTGGTGGGCGCTCGGGCTCATCGTCTGTGACTGGCAGGGCCAGACCGCCTTCGCATCCGATGGAAGCACGATCGGTCAGAACGCCCGTCTGCGGATCCTGCCCGAGTCGGACCTCGCCATCGCGATGCTGACGAACGGCGGCCCGAGCGAGTCCTTCCATCGGCGCGTGTTCAACGAGATCCTCAGCGGCATCGGGACAATGAGAGTTCCCGACGTGCCCGTGCCCGATCCGACCCTCGAACTCGATCTCGGGCGGTATGAAGGTGCCTACGAGCGGCCGGGGGTTCGATATGAGGTCACGGCGCGGGGCGGGGGACTCGAGCTGACGTTCGTCCGCGACCCCTGGCAGGCCCGAGTCGTCGGCCAGCCCGAACGCACGGCATACGAGCTGCTGCCGGTGAGTGAAACGCACTTCCTCGCGCAGCCGAACGGTCCGCTCGAGGATCCGCAAACCGTCGCGCTCTACGAGTTCAGGGACGGTCATGCGCGGTATATGCACACAAATTGCCGGGTATTTCCGCGGGTCAATTGACTGGGCGATAATGCACCGTCTGCCAAACCTGTGCCCGGACTCTAGCCAAACGGCGTTTGTGACAACTGTTACCCGGGCTCGTCGGAAGGCCACCTACTCGAATGGTCGGAGCGAGAGGAGTCAGGCCGACCGTGGCGACCTGAATGTCCCACTGGCGCTCTCGTGCGAGCTTGTCGGTCGAGATCCCTGGCTCAGGAAGGCTGTTGGGTGACGAGAGCTGTTTCCGAGGTTGGGCTGGCATGCTCCCTAACGAGCAGGGATGGGTCGGCAGGAGCAGTCAGGTTCAGTCGGCGGGCACCGGCCTAGGCGGGGAGTTGGGCGAGGTTGCGGCCACGGCCTCCGCTCTGGCTTCGAACGAATTGCCCGCCGGGGCTCCGCTGGCGTCGGCTGAGGCGCCCGCGGCGGTCCTGTCGCGGCTCTGGCGAAGCGGGATCTCCTTGAGGAAGAAGGACGAGACGACAGCGACGCCGAGCAAGCCGGCACCCACGAGGAACACTTCCGAGATGCCGCTGGCGAAGGCGTCGACCCGAATCGACTCGACCTGTTGAGCCAGCGAAGCGCCGGAAGAACCGGCTTTCGCGAAGGCGGCTTCGAGATCCCGGTTGCTGCCGTTCATCAGAAGGGCCGAGCTATAGCCGCCGACCGCGGACTGGAGCTGTGCGGGCAGCCCGGACAGCCCGGCGTGGAATTGATCGGTGAAGCGATTGTTCATTATCGAGCCCAGGAGCGCCACTCCCACCGCGCCACCGATCGAGCGGAAGAAGGCCAGCGAAGACGTGACCACGCCAAGACGCTCCACGGGGAATGCGTTCTGGACGACGATCGTGAACAAGGACATCGAAGTGCCGAGGCCAAGACCCATCACCACCATGTCGCGCGCGAGCTCGTCGTTGCTGGTGGCAAGCGTCATCGTGCTGAACAAGTACAAGCCGGACGCGACGCAAGCCGTTCCGACGATCGCCAGGACGCGATAGTGGCCCGTCCGGCTCAGGATCTGGCCGCTGATGATGCTCACCGGCATTGCCGCGAGCATCATCGGGGTCAGGATCACGCCGCTGTTGGTCGCGGATCGGCCGAGCACATCCTGGACGAAGAGGGGGATATAGAGGATCGCCAGGAACATGCTCATGCCCGAGAAGAACGTGATCACGACCGAGTTCGTGAAGATCCGGTTGCGGAAGAGATCGAGCGGAACGGTCGGTTCCGCCGCTCGCAGTTCGATCGCAATGAAGCTGGCTGTGAAGAACGCAGCCATCGCGAACAGGCCCAGGATCTGGGGGCTATCCCAGGCGAATGACGACTGGTTGTCGGGCCGGGCGCTGCCAAGCGAGATCGCCAGCAGCAGCGGCACCACCGCCCCGATGAGTGCGGCCGAACCGGCCCAGTCGATCGAGTGGCGCTTGTGGCGCGCGGTCTCGTTGGGGAGGACCATGAAGACGACCGCGAGGGCGGCGATGGCGAACGGAACATGGACGTAGAAGACCCAGCGCCACGTCGCGTTGTCGGTGATCCAGCCGCCGAGTCCTGGGCCGATGATGATGGCCAGCCCGAAGACGGCGCCGAGGAGACCCTGGTACTTGCCTCGCTCGGCGGGCGTGAAGATGTCGCCGATGATGGCCTGCGCGATCGGCAGCATCATCCCGGCGCCCGCGCCCTGGAGCACTCGGAAGGCGATGAGTTGCTCCATCGACTGCGCGACGCCCGAGAGCATCGAGCCGCCGAGGAAGACGACGATCCCGAGCATGTACAGCCACTTGCGCCCGAAGATGTCGGAGACCTTGCCGAAGATCGGCATCATCGTCGTCGAAGCCACGAGATAGCCCGTGATGACCCAGGTGTAGCGCTGCAGGCCGTTGAGGTCCGCGACGATCCTGGGCATCGCGGTCCCGACGATCGTCTGGTCGAGCGAGCCGAGCAGCATGCCGAGCATCACGGCACCGAGCGTCAGGAACTGGGCGCGTCGGTCGCGATGGACGAGCGTCTCGCCTTGGGCGTCGTCGATCGGAGCCGGGCTCGAAGGGGAGGTGGCATTGGCGATGGTCATCGGAGCCTTCGATTCTCTTGTGCGGCCTGCAGTGCCGCCCAGCTAGCGGATTTCCGGCCATGACGTCGAGCGCGTCGGCGAGACTGAACTTGTCGGGCAGCTCGGGTCGGACGTCGAGGGCGAAGAGTTGGAACACGTAGGAGTGGGGGCCGTGGGAGGGTATGGGCATGGGCCCGGCCCAGCCGAGGCGGCCGAGGCCGCCCCTGCCGTGTTTGAGTCCGTCGACCGGGCTCGGGTGAGTGAGCCCGTTCTCCGGGATGCCGTGGAGCGCCGGGTCGATGCCCAAAGTGAGCGCATGGGTCGCAGGCTTCGCGAACGGCACGTCCGGGTCCTGGACGATGAGCACGAGTTCGGCGGTGCCCGCCGGAGGCGTCGTCCAGCCGAGGGCGGGCGAGATGTGGGCGCCAAAGATTTCGGCCGCGATGCCGTTCGGGGATGGGGGTGCCGTGGTCGAAGGCCGGGCTGGTCAGGGTGAAGTTCTCCGGTGCTTGCACGTCGGGGCGGGCCCAGACGAGGGTGTGGTGTCCGGCGTGTCGATTGCGGAGAGCGCGGCCGAGGGGGTTGGGCACGGGTTCGGTTCCTTCTGGCGAATTGGCTCGAGGATCCTTGGTTTGTCCAGGTGCTTAGCTATACTAAGGATCGGTCCTTAGGTATACTAACGCTTATGGACACAAGTACAATGGGCGAGAATCCCGGCGCTCCCGACGGCGCCGACCTTGGCGGTCAGCTTCGAACAGTGGTGTGGCGGCTGTACCGACGGTTCCGCAGCCAACGCCTGGAAGGCAGTCTGGGCGACACCGCGCTCGACGTCCTCACCCGGCTGTACAAGGTCGGGCCGCAGACTCTGACTGAACTCAGCGATTACGACCACGTCGCCCCGGGGTCGATGAGTCAGAGCGTGAACCGGCTCACCTCGGCCGGCTACGCGATCCGCACTCCCGATCCGAAGGATCACCGGAAAGTGCTGTTCTGCGCTACTCCCAAAGGGGCCGAACTAGCCCTGGCCGAACGCAACGAACGCCACGCCTGGCTGGACCGCCAGCTGCGCGCCCTCAGCCCCGAGGACCAGCTCGTGATCGCCCGCGCCTGTGCGCTACTCGGCGAAATCGCCGACTCCTAGTCCGAGCAATTGCCCCACGGGCGATGCCTCGGGCGTTCACCGTCGCGCGATCGGCCCGAGCGGAAACGGTCGTACCTGACCACGAGTGACGCCTGGACGCCTCGGCAATTTTTGCGTAATGGCCATCCAGCGTGGGCTGGAGGATTGTCGGCCAATTTGGACGCGCCATTTCCGCGACCCGTACGCGCCGTCTGGTCTCATTGCGGTGGCGCCTGGTCCTCCGAGCTGCGCGTCCTGGTCTGGCTCGTCGAGTCGTGGAGCGCCTGTACGACCTGGCTCGCCGGGCGGCTCCGGCGACCGCCTGTGGACCGCCCATTCCCGCCAGCGATTACGCTCGGGCCGATGCCGGAGACCCCAAACCGCCTGGCTGCCGAGACGAGCCCCTACCTGCTACAACACGCCCACAACCCGGTCGACTGGTACGCGTGGGGGCCCGAGGCACTCGCGCGGGCAGCCCAGGCAGACCGGCCGGTCTTCCTCTCGATCGGCTATGCGGCATGTCACTGGTGCCACGTCATGGAGCGGGAGTCATTCGAGGACACGGAGACGGCCGACCTCCTGAACGCCGGGTTCGTCTCGATAAAGGTCGACCGCGAGGAGCGGCCAGACCTCGACGCCGTCTATATGGCGGCGCTCCAATTGATGACCGGCGGAGGGGGCTGGCCCATGAGTCTCTTTCTGACGCCCGATGGCCGACCGTTCTACGGCGGCACCTATTTCCCGCGAGATCCGAGATACGGCATGCCATCCTTCCGACAGGTCCTCGGGGCGGTAGCGACGTCATGGGCGGAACGTCGGGCCGATGTCGAGGCCGCGGCGGATCGGCTCACGGCTGTGCTGCAGGGTCGCGCGACGAGCCGCGCCGACGAGCCGAGAACCGAACCCGAGGCGGTAAGGCCGGAGCCCCGCGCTCGCGTCGTCGGTGAGGCTGAGGTAGTCCGACTGCCGGGCCGTCCGCCGAACGAACCATACGGTGGGGTCGTATCCGCAGCCGTGAAGCTCCTGGTGGCCGACTTCGACTTCGAGCATGGCGGCTGGGGTGGGCCGCCACGCTTCCCGCAGCCGGCGGTAATCGACCTGCTATTGCGGCGGGCCTGCGCCGCACCCGACGAACACGTCCTGGCCACGGCGGTTCGCGCCCTGGACGTCATGGCCGATGGCGGCATCCACGATCAGATCGGAGGCGGCTTTCACCGGTATGCGACCGACACGGATTGGCTGGTGCCGCATTTCGAGAAGATGCTGTACGACAACGCCCAGCTGGCGCGGGTCTACCTCCACGCCTACCAGCTCACCGGCGAGCCACGCTTCAGGGAAGTGGCACAGACCACGCTTGACTACCTGGCCCGCGAGATGCGCACCCCGGATGGGCTGTTGGCCGCCAGCCAGGACGCCGACACCGACGGGATCGAGGGTCGGACTTACGTGTGGACTCTCGATGAGGTCGCGGCCGTGCTGGCTGGAACGACGGCCGATGCGGGACCTGCGGACGGTCCCAACTCCGAGCCGGCGCCGCGTGACGAGCAGCCCGGGATCGCCGAACTCTTCGCGTCAGCGTACGGCGTCACTGCCGCCGGCAACTGGGAGGGCCGGACGATCCTTTCCCGGTTGGCAAGCGATGAGCAGGTGGCGGCCCAGTTCGGACTCCCGGCTCACGAGGTCGCCCGTCGGCTGGAACTGGCCCGTTCCCTCTTGCTGGAGCGGCGCACCAGTCGGCCTGAGCCGGCGCTGGACGACAAGGCGGTCACGGCATGGAACGGACTCGCCCTGGCTGCCTTTGCCGAGGCGATCCCGGTGCTGGAGCGGCAGGCCGACCTAGCCGTCGCGGAAGGGATCGCCGAAGCAGCTCTCGATCTGCTGCGTGGCCCCGATGGTCGGCTCGCCCGGTCGTTCCGGTCCGGTCGAACCGCCGGGCGAGGCGGCCTCGACGATTACACCTGCCTCGCCGACGGGCTGCTGTGCCTCTACGAGGCCACGTTCGAGGGGCGATGGCTGGGGGCGGCAGCTGAGCTCATCGATGTCATCGAGCGGGAATTCGCGGATGCCGCCGGCGGCTGGTTCGACACGGCCAGCGACGCCGAGCCGCTGATCGTGAGACCGAAGGAGACCCAGGACGGAGCGACTCCGTCGGGGGGCGCCGTGGCGGCCGCCGTATTCCTTCGGCTCGCCGAGTTGAGCGGCGACGGACATCTTCGCGACGCCGCCGAGCGGGCCCTCGGCCAGATGGAGCTGGTCGCGGCGCGAAATCCGCGCGCATTTTCGGCCTGGCTGGCAGCGGTCGACTTCGCTTCGGCGCCGGTAGCGCAGGTGGCAATAGTGGGTGATCCCGGGGCAACGGACACACAGGGATTGCTGGCAGTCGCAAGGCACGGGTTCCAGCCATACAGGGTGCTGGCGCTTGGCAACTCCGGGTCGAGCACGCTCGATCTGCTGCGTGGTCGTTTCGCGATCGACGGCCGAGCGACTGCCTATGTGTGCCACGGTTTCGCCTGCCGTCGGCCTGTCACCGAGCCCGCGGAGCTGGCAGCCGAGCTCGCACGAATTAGGAAGGACGCCGGCTGTTACGCCAGATATACACTAGTAACGTACTAGGCATTTCCGCCCGGGCAGCATCAAGCTGGACTCCTGGCATGATCAACAACCACTCCGGCACTCCGCGACCCCGCCGGGACGCCCGCGCCTCGGCCGAGCGACGGAGCCTGAATGCCGACCAACAATCTGCCGATGCTGATCAGCATGCTGCGGACCGAGAGCAAGTTATCTCGGATCAACTGCGAACGGCCTCGGATGCCGATCAGTTGTCCTCGGCACAAGATGACGTGGACAGCGACGACGATCAGGACGCGCCCGACGCGGATCAAGCCCGGCTCGACCGCGGGCACCGCAAATCATCCGGCAATGAAGTCTCCCGTCTTGCACGTGAAGCAACGGGGAAGAGTCGGCTACGCACGCGCGACGCTCGAGCGGAAAGATCCCGCTCGCGAAGCGATGTGGCAAGCGACTCCGTTTCTTCGCTGCCGGATGTAATAGACCGGGTCCGCTTAGAGGCCGAGGAAGGTCGCGCCCGAGCCGCCAGCGACCGACGGCGGTCTGCCAGCGACCGCACCAGGGCGACCCGCGTAATCGAGGGCCTCGAGGCGGAACTGGAAGCGGCCCAGGTCGATCCACTAACCGGTGCGCTGGGTCGCGAGCGCGGCGAGCTTGCGCTGAAGGATGAGTTCGATCGTGCCCGACGCGGAGACGGGCGTTTCATCCTGGCCTTCCTCGATCTCGATGATCTGAAGGGTCTCAATGATCGAGACGGCTATGCCGCGGGCGACGAGGCGCTGAGGGCACTCGTCTCGGCGCTGCGGGAGAACCTGCGGTCCTTTGATCCCATCGTCCGCTATGGAGGGGACGAGTTCGTCTGCGGAGTCGGTGGGGTCGGAATGGGCGATGTCGAACGCCGCCTGGAGATGATCCGCACCGCCCTCATACGCGATCGATGTGCGGGTTTCACTGCCGGACCGGCTTCCCTCGAAGGCACCGAAACGCTAAGCGAGATGGTCGCACGGGCAGATGCGCAACTCCTGGCTGCCAAACGCGCTGGTCACGGACAGCATCCTGGACCGGCAAACGCCTGACGCATCCATAAATGTGGTCTGAACTACGGGTTAGTTGTTGCGCACTTCGAGCCATCGTTCCGGGCCAGGAACTGGGGGTCCGCACGGCGGCTAGCGTGTTGGGCCGCAGTGCTCGCGGGCCGATTGGCAGCCCGCTCGTCCAGCAGCGGCGAAGGGTCAGCATCTAGCTCTTCGCCGCTGAATCCGGCACCTGGAGGGGTCCGGAGCGTCGATCATTAGTGGGCGTGGCGGATTGGAGCGGGCGAGAGCCGTTTCGTCGCATCCGAGGCTGCGAGGACACGATGCTTGAGCGCTCGAGCCGCCGAGGAAGAGGTGGGAACAGCGGCTGTTCGTCAATTCGCACCCGCGGCTTCTGAAGAAGTATCGTCAGCGGAGATCATCCATCCGGGGCCACCCAGGTGACCGCGAGGCGACCCATCGAGTACGAGGGCATGGCACACGATCCGGTTGTGATCCTGGGGCATGGAGCGTCCGGCACCGCTGCGAGCATGCGCCCGTGGGTCGAGGCGCTCAAGGCCCACGGCCTGGCATCGCGGGCCATCGACCTGCCCAGAGGCGCTGCGGACAGGGCCATACCCGTGTTCGATCAGGCCATAGCTGCCTGCGGCGGCGAAGTGGTCGCCGGCGGCCATTCATTCGGCGGCCGGGTGGCAAGCCTTGCGGTCGCGAAGCGCCTCGAATCCGGTGACGTCGGCGTAGGGGACTACTCCTGCTGAGCTATCCGCTCCACCGCCCGGGGAAACCCGAGCTCTGGGCCGATCGCACCGCCCACTGGCCGCAGTCTGCGGTTGCCGGTCCTGTTGCTCTCGGGCGAGGCGGATCCGTTGGCGAACCTCGACGTGCTTCGCGAGGCCGTGGGGTTGCTGCCGGACGCCGATCTCGTCACGTACCCGCGAGTGGGCCACGGTCTTGGGCCTGTGCTCACGGAGGCGGCCGATCGGGCAGCCAGGTTCATTCGCGCCGTCACGGCTAGCGAACGCCCTGCATCGACGCAGTAAGGCCCGGGCCAAAGTAGATCGCCGATGGGTACTACCCAGGCTGACAGTCAGCGTGAGGCGACCGGCATGTCTCAGGTCCTCTTCGGAGCCCTCCTCGGTCTGATCACCGCGACGGCCGCTACCGAATTTCCTCCGCTGGGTCGTCCCCTGGTCATCGCGGTCGTGGCGGCCGGCCTGAGGTGCCAGTTCGGGAGCGTCTGGCCGGAGCCGGCCCTGATCTCATCCGGACTACACGTGATGGTGCTCGGTGCCGCAACCGTGACGGACTGCTCCAAGACTGATGACTTGTGCGGCCACACCGACGTCCCGCCCTTCGAGGCATTGCGGATCGCTCTGGCCATCGCCGGTCTCGTGTCTGCGCGTGCGCCTCGGGCGGAGGGCCGAGTTTGTGACAGATGTGACAGGCGGCGTCACAAACGCCCTTCCGGCGCCGGAATTGGGACGTACTCACACCGACGCTGGCGACCTGAATGTCCCATTGCCGCTTGTATGTGAGCTGGCCGGCAAAGAACGGTGGACACGGTGGACACCGCAAGCCGGGTGAGCGCTGAACGGCCGGGCGGGGTCGGTTGATTCCGAAGGCCGATTTCGCGGGCGATCAGCAGCAGCCCCCGTTGCCGCAGCAGGAATCCTGCCCGAGGACACGGAGCAGCGGCAGTGCGGGCTCGGCGAGAGGCGCCGCATCAAGGGGCTTGGTTGCCTTGACGATCGCACTCGACATCCCGTCGGCGACGGCGTGCGTGGGGGTGACGGAAATGTCGGTGAATCCGACGGCCTCGAGCCCGGCTCGGAACTCGGAGAGCGACAGGGCGCCCGCAATGCAGCCGACGAACGAGCCGCGCTCGGCGCGCTCCTCAACGGTCAGGCGGTCGTCGGCGACGACGTCGGTGATCCCCATCCGGCCCCCGGGTCGAAGAACCCGGGCGATCTCACGGAATACCGCGGGTTTGTCCGCCGCGAGGTTGATGACGCAGTTGCTGATCACGACGTCGACAGAGCCGGCGGGGAGCGGTATGTCCTCGATGTGACCGCGGATGAACTCGACGTTGGTCGCGCCGGCCTCGGCAA
Source organism: uncultured Chloroflexia bacterium (assembly GCA_963835845.1). Lineage (GTDB taxonomy): Bacteria > Chloroflexota > Limnocylindria > Limnocylindrales > CSP1-4 > Fen-1039. The sequence continues at coordinate 329,508 of CAWIGT010000004.1, forward strand.
CGTTTCGCATCGCGAGTGCGAGCATCTCCTCGGTCATGTCGAGCCCGATCGCGCGGCCGGTCGGACCGACCCTCCGGGCCGAGAGCAGGACGTCGATTCCGCCACCAGAGCCGAGATCGAGGACTCGCTCGCCTTCATGGAGCTCCGCAACGGCGATCGGGTTGCCACAGCCAAGCGAGGCGAGAACCGCGGCGTCCGGGAGCTCGGACAGCTCGAGTGCGGAGTAGAGAGTGGAGCCGAAAGCGTCGGCCTGGGCCGAGCAGCAGCTGCCTGCTCCGGCCACGGTCGCGGCCGACGCATAGCGCGCCCGGACTGCTTCGTGGATGTCTGCCGTGGTCACGCCCGTGTCCTCTCCGATCGTCCGAGTGGATGTCCAATGACGCACATAGTACCGCGATTGTACAAACGCAGATTGTAATAACGTCTGTTAGAATGACGCCATGAGCGCCATCGCACTACACCCGCTCGCACCATCTCTCGCTCCGGAGATCATGCTCGGTCTCCAGGCAATTGCTGAGCCGACCCGGACTCGCATTGTCGCCCTTCTTGGCCACGGCGAGCACTGCGTCTGCGACGTCGGAGAAGTCCTGGCTCTGAGCCCGGCCCTCGTCTCGCATCATCTGCGTGCTCTCCGAGATAGCGGTCTCTTGCGAGAGCGCCGAAGCGGCCGGTGGGTCTACTACTCGCTCGACCTCGAAGCACTCGCAGCGCTCCGCTCCGCGCTCGACGGTCTCCTCACCCCTCCGGACACCGCCACCGCCGCTTGCATCTGCAACGACTGCGGGACGCGCGGCACAGGCGACTCCCCGCTATCGGCTGCTCTGGCGAATCTGCCCTCATGAGCTGCCACCTGGTCGTGGCCGCCGCGCCGATGGCGGCGTGCGCGCCCGAGAAGACCTGGCGGGCCGCGGCCGGCCTGCTCGATCGCCAGCTCCACGAGCGATTCGGGCCGGCGGTGATGCTCGAGTTTGTGGAGCTCTTCACGCCCGACTGTGACCGCCATCCGGAGATCGAGGCGCAGGTCGCCGCCGGCGCCGTGCCGCCGATCGTGCTGATCGATGGCGTACTTCACTCGTCGGGCGGCAAGCTCCATCTCTCCGCCATCGGCGGTGCCGTCGCGGAGCGACTCGCCCTGCCGATCGGCGAATCCGAAAAGGAACTCGTCTCATGACCGATCCCGTCGCCCTTGCCGTCAGCGCCGACGTCGAGATCTTCGACCCGCCGCTCTGCTGCCCCACCGGACTCTGCGGACCCGTCCTCGACACGACGCTGGTTGATCTGGGCGAGGCGCTCCTTGCGGTCGAGTCAGGCGGTCACTCCGTGGTCCGGCGTCAGATGGCCTCGGAACCACGCGAGTTCATGCGCAATCCCGAGGTCTACGCCCTTATCAAGGCACGCAACCTGGAGGTCCTGCCGATCACCGTCGTCCGCGGGCGCATCGTCAAGACCGACGCCTATCCAACGCTCGACGAGCTCCGCGCCGCGCTCGCTTCCGCCTGACGCCGTCACTCGCTCACATCTTCGGAAGGATCCAGTACCCCATGACCGAATTCCGCTTCTTCTCGGGCAAGGGCGGCGTTGGCAAGACGACGATGGCCTGCACGACCGCGGTCGCTGAGGCCGACGTCGGGCGGACGGTGCTGATCGTCACGACCGATCCCGCGTCCAACCTCGCCGACTCCTTCGAGCAGCCCATCGGCCATGCTGTCACGCCGATCGCCGGGGTCGCGGGACTCTGGGCCATGGAGATCGACCCCGACAAAGCGACCGCAGAGTACACCGATCGCGCGCTCGCGCCGATCCGAGAGATCTTCCCGCCCGAGATCGTCAAGGTCATGGAGGAGCAACTCGCCGGACCATGTACGGCCGAGGTTGCCGCGTTTGATCGGTTCGCCGACTTCCTCGACCCCGACGCCGCATCGGCACCCGGCGCTCCCGCGTCCTTCGATCTCGTCATCTTCGACACGGCGCCGACCGGGCATACCGTCCGCCTGCTCGAGCTGCCCGAGGCCTGGACCAGGAGCATCTCCGAGGCCTCGGCGGGCTCGGGCCAGACGTGCATCGGCCCTGCCGCCGCCATCGCGGACGCGAAGGCAAAGTACGAGCGCGCTCTGGGCGCGTTGCGCGATCGGACCCGGACGCATTTCGTCTTCGTCCTCCAGCCCGAGGGTACGGCCCTGGCCGAGACCATCCGCGCGGGCGCCGAGCTTGCAAAGCTAGGCATTCCGACGAGTGAGTTGATCGTCAACGGCGTCGTGCCCGCGGACGAGGCGACGACGCCTTTCTACGCCGCTCGGATCGCGATGCAACAGCGCTATCTAGGCGAGATCGCCCGCGCCCTGCCGCTGCCTACCCGCCACGTGCCGCTCCTCGACGGCGAGGTCCGCGGCATCACGAGGTTGCGCGCCGTCGTGCCGCTCCTTCGCGATGGGGGAGCGCCGAGACCTGTGTTCGGGCTCAATGAGCCTGCATCGGTCGGCTCGGCTCGAACCGCCGATCCAGCCGCCGCGCTCGCGACCCTTGTGCCCGACGGTCGATCCCGCACGATCTTCTTCGCCGGCAAGGGCGGCGTCGGCAAGACGGTCGTCTCATGTGCGACCGCAGTCTGGCTCGCCGGCCGCGGTCGGCGAACGCTCCTGGTCACCACCGATCCCGCTGCCCACATCGGGGACGTCCTGGGCACGAGCGTCGGTTCGGAGCCCGGACCCGTGGCGGGCGTGCCCAACCTCTGGGCGGCGCGGGTCGACGCCAAGGCGGCCGCCGTCGCCTACACAGAGCGAATCGTCGCCGACGCGGTCGCCCGAGGCCGCAGCCCCGAGTCGATCGTCGCGATGCGGGAGGAGCTCGACTCGCCGTGCACCGAAGAGATGGCCGCGTTCGACCAGTTCATCGATCTCGCCTCGGCTGATACGTACGACGTGACCGTCTTCGATACCGCACCGACCGGGCACACGCTGCGCCTGCTCGAGTTGCCGATCGACTGGAGCCGCCAGCTCGACGTGAAGATCTTCGCGACGGTCGAGACCGCGGCGGCCGACGACGTGGCGAAGGCTCGCTTCGGGCGGGTCATCGACATGATGCGAGATCCGGCGCAAAGCACGTTCGCTTTCGTGATGTACCCCGAGGCAACGCCGATCGTCGAGGCCGAGCGCGCGATCCGCGAGCTTGCGGCGGTAGGCGTACCGCTCGGGCTTGTCGTCGCGAACATGGTCCTGCCGACCGACGTGCGGGCCACGCCATACGGCCGCGCCCGCTACGACATGCAGCAGCGGTACCTCGCGGATATCGAAGGGCGTTTCGGCGTCCCGGTCCTCGAAGTACCGCTTCTCGAAACCGAGATCGCCGGGCTCGACCGCGTCGGCGCGCTTATCGAGCGCCTCTTCGTCCCCTCGCCGATCGTGGCCTGAAGGAGGTTCATCACATGACATTGCAGTCCATCGATCCCGCGGCGGAGGCCTCGGCGGCCGTCCGGGAAGCCGAGACCCAGGTCTATCTCGCCGCCGGCGCATTTGGGACGGCGCTCCGAGCGAGCCCGGAGTTCCTGCGGCTGCGGACGGCCGGCGCCGCTCTGGGCAAGGACGACGCGGCCCAGGCCGCGATCGAAGCCTTCAATACCGGTCGTGCCGAGCTGCAGTTCGAGATCAGGCTCGGGACGCTCGACGCCGCGCAGCAGGCCCAAATCGAGCGGCTTCAGGCTGAGATGATCGCGTTCCCGACCGTCGCCGAATACCTGGCGGCGCAGACCGAGTTCGAGGCGATCTGCCGCGAGACGGCGGCGCTCATCAGCAGCGAGACAGACATCGACTTTGCCGCCAACTGCCGCTCGGGCGGCTGCTGCGGCGGCTGAGGGAGAACCACAATGCTCGACAACGAACTTCGCGAGGCGACCCTCGAATTCGCGCGGGCGCTGCGCCACGCTCCCGCGGTGGCCGCGTTTCGCGCCGCGACTGAGGCGCTCGAAGCCGACCAGACCGCGCAGGCGATCCTGGCCACGATGCAGGAGCAGCAATCCACCCTGGTGCGCCTGCAGGAGGCAGGCCTCTCGGCGACCCAGGCCCAGATCGATGAGTTTCGCGAGAGCCAGGCAGCAATCCGCGCTAGCGAAACGATCATGGCCAGCCTCCGGACGACCAACGAGGTCAAGACCTTCGTGCCGGTTGTGGCGCGCCACGTCACGCGTTCACTCGGCTTCGACTATGCGCAACTGGTTGCCCCGCAGAGCTGCTGAGCGTGCACGACCCCGACGTCCGGTTGCTCCATGCGGCGGCCGACTCGACGCGGCTCGCGATCCTTCGCGAGCTGAGTTCGGAAGGGCCGATCCGGGCGTGTGACCTCACCGCCTGCTGCACGGTCCATTAGCCGACCGTCTCGCACCACCTTCGGGTCCTGCGCGAGGCCGGCTGGGTGTGCGCCCATCGCCACGGCACGAACATCGCCTACAGGCTCTGCCCCGACGCTGCCTCTCGATTTAGGCAGATAGCGGGCGAACTCAAGGCAGGGGTCGAGCTTCCAGCGATAGCGCTTTCAAGATCGATGGCGCGAGTGAGCCGCGGCCTGGGAACCTCCTGAGTCTGGACCCCGCGTGCGCCTGTCTTCGTGGACGGGCAGTGGAAGGGCTGTGACCTTTGGCCCGGTCAGGTCGGGCCGTCCATCCCTCGGTTATGTCAGTCGTGGCTGACACACTCCGCAATGACATGTTGCTCGTCCTCACGCCCCTGCTGTTCGGCCTCTCGTTCCTCTCGGGGATGCTGGGCCTGGGCGTCGCGTTCGTAGCGGTCCCGGTTCTCGGACTGTTCGGCTACGACCTCAAGAACGTCATCCAGCCCTGGACGCTGCTCCTCAACGGCCTGACGGCCATCTCCGGGGCGATCGCCTTCTGGCGAGCGGGCATGGTCGATCGTCGTGGCGCCCTCCTCCTCGTGATCATCACGACGATCGGGGCACCCCTCGGCGTCTGGCTGCTGCAGTTCGCCTCGACCGACTTCATCTGGTGGCTCTACGTTGCCGTCCTGGTGTTCCTCGCGGTCCGGATGGCGATGCCGAAGGGCGCCTCGACCGAGGACGTCAAGACGATCACGGATCGGTCGCGGGCCAAGGCGAGCGCCGCCGCCGCGCCGATCTCGGTCTTCGCCGGTTTCCTCGGGGTGGGCCCGGGCTTCTTGCTAATGCCGACGCTCGTTCTGGTCGGCTACTCGGCCCGCCTGGCCGCTGCGACCAACTCGGTTGCCGTCACGCTGCCCTCATTCTCGGCCTTCGCGAGCCACCTCGGCTCGGCGCAGTTCGACTGGCCGACCGTCATCGTCACGTCGGTCGCCTCGGCCATCGGCGCCTGGCTCGGAGCCCGTTTCATGGTGGGACGAGTGAAGAGCGCGACGCTTTCCCGAATCTTCGCCATCGCGCTCGTTGCCCTCGCCGCGCAGCGCGCCTGGATCCTCCTCTCATGACCACCCGAACCGCAACCACCAACGGCATGCCCCTGGAGGTGCCAGATGCCCGCTGATACTTCGATCATTCCTGAGGTCCGCCTCACCCTGGTGGCGCCTGACGTCGAGGCGCCGGTCGCCATTGCCGTTCTGCTGTCCGATCGCAACCGGGCCGCCATCCTCGCGATCCTGCGAGACGGGCCGCACTGCGTTTGCGAGCTGGCCGCAGCCCTCGACGAACGCTCGAACAACGTGAGCAACCATCTGGCCCGCCTTCGCGAGGCCGGGCTCGTTCGGGCTTCCCGGATGGCGGCCGACACGCGGCGCGTCTACTACGAGCGCGACGAAGCCGCCTGCACCGCGGCGCTGGCGCAGCTCATGCCGTCCTGGAGCCCATTCGATGACCACCCTCAGCCTCGGCGCCGTCCGAGGACGCTTCCATCTGCCGCTCAAGCTCACCGTCGGCATTTCGGTCGTGGCCTGGCTCGTCGCCTGGTTCGCCGAGGCGCCGCTCTCGGACTGGCTCGACCTTCAGCGTCTTCGGCCTCGAGCGCGGGTCGCCACTTCGGCGAGGCGATCGCCTTCTTCCTCCTCGACGTGCCCAAGGTGCTGCTGCTCCTGCTCGGGCATCATCACCGTCGTGACCCTGATCCGGGGCTTCTTCCCGCCGGAGAAGGTTCGGGCCGCGCTCGCCGGCCGGGGCACCGTGGCGGGCACCGCGGCCGCTGCCTCGTTCGGCATCGTCACGCCGTTCTGCTCCTGCTCGGCAGTGCCGCTCTTCATCGGCTTCGTGGAGGCCGGCATCCCGCTGGGCGTCACCTTCGCCTTCCTCATCAGCTCGCCGATGGTCAACGAGGTCGCGCTGGTCCTGCTGTGGGGCCTGTTCGGACCCGGGATCGCGCTCGTCTACATGGCCGCCGGACTGACCGTCGCGATGATCGGCGGGCTCGTCATCGGCAGGCTGCACATGGAGCGATACGTCGAGGACTACGTCTGGGCGCTCCAGGGCAAGGGCGGCACTGCGATCGAGATCCACCTCACCTGGGAAGATCGCATCCACGATGCCTGGGCATACACCAAGGACCTGGTGCAAGCGGATCCGCCCTATCTGTTGATCGGCATCGGGATCGGCGCCCTCATCCACGGCTATGCCCCGACCGATCTCGTGGCCGCCATCGGCGGTCGCTCCAACCCGTTCGCGGTGCCGATCGTCGTCCTGATCGCGCTGCCGCTCTACTCCAACGCCGCGGGCACCATCCCGATCGTCCAGGCCCTGCTGGGCAAGGGCATGCCGATGGGCACGACGCTCGCTTTCATGATGGCGATCACGGCCATCAGCCTGCCCGAGTTCATCATCCTGCGCCGCGTCATCAAGCTGGCCGCTGATCGCCGTCTTCGCCACGGTGGTGACGATCGGGGTCCTGTTCGTCGGCTACCTCTTCAACTTCCTGATCGCCTGTAGCGTCACAAGGAGTTCACCGTGAAGAAGATCGAAGTCCTCGGTCCCGGTTGCGCCAACTGCGTCCGCCTGGAGAAGGTCGCCCGCGAGGCCGTCGACGATGGCCGGCGTCGAGGCCGAGGTGGTCAAGGTCACCGACTACGGCGCGATCGTCGCCTACGGGATCATGAGCACGCCCGGACTCGTCATCGACGGCAAGGTCGTGAGCTACGGCCGTATCCCCTCAGCCGGCGACATCGCCCTCTGGCTGAGCGAGTAAGCCGCCACTCGCTCGACCGCCGGAACAAGCCCCGAACAGGGCTGGCAAGGAATCGCAATGACTCGTCTCCGCTCCCTCCAGGAGCATCTCAACCACTGGATGCTGGTCTACGTCAGCCTGGCCATCGTCTTCGGGCTCGTCGTCGGCCACCTTCTCGAGGCCACGACCAAGGCCAACTCGGGCACGATCGGCAATCTGACCACGGTCGCGGTCTTCTTCATCATCTATCCGATGATGGTCAACGTCCGGTTCGAGGCGCTGCTTGAAGGCCGGCCGGAACCTCCGCGGCATCGGCATCGCGATCCTGTTCAACTTCCTCTGGGCGCCGCTCGTCGGGTTGGGTGCTGGCGACGATCTTCCTGTCGGACCACATGCTCGCGCTCGGGTTCCTGCTGGTCATGGTCGTGCCCTGCTCGAGCATGGCGATCGGCTACACGGGGCTGTCCAAGGGCGATCTCGAGCTGGCAACGGTGGTCGTGTCCTTGAGCTTCGTGCTGGCCATCGTCGCGGTCCCGCTCTGGATGACGCTCTTCGCGAGCAGCTACCAGATCGCGGTCCCGATGGGCGATCTCATCAACTCGATCCTCACCGTGCTGCTCGCCCCGATGGTTCTCGGCTACCTCACCCGGCAGGTGCTGCTCCGTCGGCTCGGCCAGGCTCGCTTCGGCGCCATCGGGCCGCTGTTCCCGGCCCTCTCGCTGCTCGGGATGTATTCGATCGTCTTCCTGATCTTCTTCGGCAAGGCGGCCCTCATCCTCGATCGCTGGCAGACGGTCCTGGTCCTGCTGATCCCCAACGCGATCTTCATCGGGCTGAGCCTGCTCGTTCTCACCTGGCTCGACCGCCGGCTTCACCTTGGCTATGCCGAGCACATGGCGATCGCGTTCACGAGCACCGGCAAGAACAACGGCACCGCAATCGCGATCGCCACGACCGCCTTCTCGCCGCTCGTGGCGATCCCGGCGGCGACGATGCCGATCTTCCAGATCCTTCTCATGGTCCTTTACCTGCGAGCCGCCCCGCGACTGAGGCTCCTGTTCGAGCCGCGTCCGGTGGCGGCACCGCCAGTCACCGTCCCAGGCTCCGTCTGAGGCCATCTCGATGTCCGGCATCACTGCGTCCCCGGCAGTGGACGCGCCAGCGCACGACATCCTGGTCGCTCGGGCCGCGCCCTCCTGGCGGCTCCTGGTCGCTCTGGTTCTCGCGTTCGGCGTGCTCGCGCTCGAGGTCGGCGGCGGGCTCCTGACCGGCAGCCTGGCGCTCCTGAGCGACGCGACTCACGTCCTCGTCGACATCGTCGCGATCCTCGTCGGGCTCGGCGCTGCCCGCCTGGCGGCGCGTAAACCCGACGCCAACCACACCTACGGCTTCCATCGCCTCGAAGCGATCGGCGCCCTCACCAACGCGGTCCTGCTGATCGCAGCCTCGGCCGTCGTCTTCGCCGAGAGCATCGGCCGGCTGATGTCGCCTTCGGCGGTCGATGCTCCGGCCGTGCTCGTCATCGCGATCGCGAGCCTGGCGGTCAACAGCACCTCGGCGCTCATCGTCCATTCGAGCGAACGCCGGACCCAGGCCACCCGCGCCCTGGTCCTCCACCTCGGCGGCGACGCCCTGGGCGCCCTGGCCGTCATCGTGTCGGCGCTCGTGATCATGGCCGGCGGTTCCCATGCCGCCGATCCGGCCGCGAGCCTCGTGATTGCCACCGTCCTCGCCATCGCCGGGTTCCGGCTGCTCGGCCAGATCGTCCACCTGCTCAGCGAAGGGGTGCCCGCGGCCGTCTCGGTCGACGCGGCGAGCGGGGCGCTCCATGCCATCCCCGGCGTCCGGGCCGTCCACGACCTCCATGTCTGGTCCATCGCCGAGGACATCCCGGTCGTGACCGCACACCTGGAGACCTCGATCGGCGCAGACACGCGCCGCGTCCTTCTGACCGCGACCGAGGCTCTCCGCCGCATCGGCGTGGCCCACGCCACGCTCCAGCTCGAGGGCGAGCCCTGTGGCCAGGGCAGAGCGGCGTCGGTCTCCGCTGCAGCGCACTCGGGAGGTCTTCCCGCCGATGTGGGCGGAACGCTACCGCTGGATGCGCCACGCGATGCCTGAGCGTCACTGGGAGCATCGCGGGCCTGCCGTCTTTCGTAGCCAGAGCACAGCCGGAAGCCTCATCCAAATCCACCTGGAGATCGATCATGACCATCGACGAACTCGAAATCGCGCAGCGCATCGACAGCCTTGGCATGTCGTGCCCGATGCCGATCCTGAAGGCCGCCCAAGCGATGGCGAGCCTGCAGTCGGGCCAGCTACTCGAGGTCGTCGCCCACCAGGCCAAGGCGGTCCCCGACTTCACGGCGTGGGCGAAGTCGACCGGGAATCCAATCGTCGAGTCGAGCGTGGAGGGTGGCGTCTATCGCTTCGTCTTTCGCAAGAAGTAGACCTCGCCAACCTGCGGTCGTCCACGCCGGGCGAAAGCGAATCTGGCCCTCGATCTCCCAAGAGGATCGCATGAGTGCACCAATCCACGACGAAACCGCCCGCTTTCACGTGACCGTGACCCGCACGAGCCCGAAGATGGCTCGCGCCGAGGCCCATGGACAGGTTCTCGACCTGGCCATCAAAGGCGGCAACCCAACGCTGGGCTTCACGGCCCCGGAGACCCTGCTCGCGGCATTCGGCGCCTGCGTCCTCTCCAACGTGACTCGGAACGCCGCGGAGATGGGCCTTGAGATCGAGGCCGCACAGATCGTCTTCGACGGGACGAAGCACCTGGACCCGCTCGGCATAGACCCTCTGAGCTATCGCCTGACGCTTCGGAGTGACGAGCCGGAGGCCATGCTGCAGGAGCTGTACCGGCTGGCAACGTCAGACGGCACCGCGACCAACGCCCTGCTCAATGGGGTCAAGCCGGCGGCCGAGTTCGTCGTTGAGCCGACAGACAAGCCGGCGCCATGACTGTGCCGAAGATGGAGGAATCCCCATGTATAAGCACATCCTCGTAGCAACCGATGGCAGTGAGCCATCGAAACGCGCCTACGCCGAGGCCCTCCGCCTGGCCGCCGACCAGCACGCCGCGCTGCGGGTCGTCCACGTGATCGACCTCGGCGTCGGTCTGGCCCCCTGGGCCGAAATGGCGTTCGTCAACTGGGAATCCGTGGAGACCGCGTTGCGCAAATCCGGAGCCGCGATCCTCGAAGATGCCCTGGCCGAAGCGGGCCGAACTGGCGTTGAGGCCACGCCGACAACGCTCGAAACGGACGTGGACGACCCGGCCGGCGAGATCCTCGCCGAGTCGGCGCGATGGGGAGCAGACCTGATCGTGATGGGGACACACGGCCGCCACGGCCTGGCACACCTGATTCTCGGCAGCGTAGCCGAGGGGGTCGTGCGTCGGGCGACGGTGCCCGTGCTGCTCGTGCGCCCGGTGGCGGACTCGAAATAGCCCCAAGGAAGGAACCGACGACGGCAAATCCAGAGTAGCTCGTGATCATGGTGACTCACGGCCCGGACCAACCTGAGAACGCGACCAGGAGATACCGACATGAACGACACCGAAATCCTTGACCAGGCCCTGGCCTTCCACGGCCACAAGTGCTGGGCCAGCACCGCCGGGCGTCCGGCTCGGCCTCGCCGCAATGCGCGAACTCGGCGTCTCGCGCGCCGGCGCCAAGGAACTCCACGCGATCATCGAAATCGGCGACTACCACGGCGGTATGTGCTTCGGCGACGGCATCCAGTTCACCACCGGCTGCACCTTCGGCAAGGGCAACATCGAGAAGTCCGGCGAGGGCAAGTTCGCCGTCACGCTCATCGACAAGAAGTCGAACCGGGCGGTCCGAGTCGCCTACAAGCCGACGCTCCAGCCGAAGATCAAGGCGAGCGCCTTCATGCAGTCAAGCGGGCGGCCGGCGTGCCGGCATCGCAGATCCCCGACGAAGAGCAGATGGAGGTGGTCCACCTCGTCTGGGACGCGCCTGTCGCGGACGATCATGACGGTCGGGCCGATCGAGTCGCGAACCTGGAGCGAGCCGGACGAGATCGTCCGCTTCCTCGTCTGCCCGAAGTGCGGCGAGCTCGTGGCCGAGCCGTATGCGCGGGTGGCCGAGGGCGCGGTCGTCTGCTCCGCCTGCTCGGGCTATCCGCGCTAGAGCCCGCGCCGGAGACCAACACGTGCTTCTGTACATCGTCGGTGGCGCCGCCGTCTTGATCCTCTCGGGCCTCATGGCCATGGCCGGCCTCGGCGCGGCGTTCCTGTTCGTGCCGCTCTTCTACTACCTGGGCGTGCCGTTGCCCGAGGCGACCTCAACCGCGCTTCTGCTCAACGCCGTGAGCCTCTCGATGGCGACCGTTTCGTACTCCCGGGGTCGCCTGATCGACTGGCGCGTCGGGCTGCCCGTGCTCGTCGCGGCGATCATCCTCGCGCCGTTCGGCGCCAGCTTCACGGCCCGCGTGGATCGTCACGTTCTTCTTGCGCTCTTCGCGGCCTTCCTGGTCTTTGCCGGCACGATGATGCTCTTCTACCGCGCAAAGGCCGGCAAGACGGCCGCGAGCGCGGCCACCACGGCCGGGGTCGGGGTTGGGGTCGGTGGCGTGGCCGGGTTCCTCGGCGGCTTGCTCGGGGTCGGCGGCGGAAACATCGTCCTGCCCGGGCTCACCGCGCTGGGGCTCGAAACGAAGATGGCCGCCGGCACGACCGCGCTCGTCGTCGTCTTCTCGTCGCTGTCGGGGTTTGCCGGCCACGCCGCGATCGGCCATCTGGACTCCGGCGTTCGTGGTCACGATGGCCGTTCTCGCCGCGGTCGGGTCGCTGGCCGGCTCCCGTCTGATGCGGACGCGGCTCAGTTCGACGCAACTCAAGCGAATCATCGGCGTTCTGCTCTGGGTGATCGCCATCAAGATCGCTCTCGACGCCATCGGCTAACGCCGCCGCCCCGGACGCACAGGAGTCCCAGCTCGTTGGAGGAATAGATGTCCGCCGCTCCCGCTCAAGCTCAAACCGCTATACCGCCACTCGGGCGGCTGCATGGATTCCACCCCGGCTGGTTCGGGGCTGTAATGGGCACGGCCATGGTCGGCATTGTCGCCTATCAGAACCCGGGCAAGACCGCCGGGCTCAGCGACTCCGCCCATTCGTTCGGCGTCTTCATGGTCGTCCTGGCGGCGGTCCTCGCCGTTGGTCTGGGATGCCGTACGTGATCCGCTGGCTCCGCCACCCACGGCCGCTATGGCAGATCTTCGCAACCCGGTGGCCGGGGCGCTCTACGGAACCTTCCCCGGCGGCTTGCTGGTGCTCGCGGTCGGGATCGCGACCGTTGGGCCGTCGCTCAACGCCCCCGACGCGGTCACGACGACCGTGGCGATTCTCGCGACGATCGGCGTCGATCCTCGCCTTCGCCATCAGCGTCGTCTTCGCGTACTTGCTGTTCGCGACCCCGCAGGTCGGGCCGCAGACGGCCAACGGCGCCTGGTTCATACCGCCGGTCGTCAATATCGTGGCGCCCCTGGCGCTCGCCCCGCTGGTGTCGAAAGTGGCGCCGGCGGATGGCGTGACCCTCGTCGTGGCGGGCTACGCGTTCCTGGGCATGGGCCTGCTGCTTTTCGTCCTGGTCGCCTCGCTGATCTACGACCGCATGGTCTTCCATCCGCTGCCGGCGGCACCTCTCGCTCCGTCGCTCTGGATCGGCCTGGGGCCTGTCGGCGTGGGCGTGCTCGGGCTGTTGCGCCTGGCCCAGGTCGGCGCGCCGGTCTGGGGACCCGCGGCAGGTTCGGTCTCGGCCGTGTCGTCTGTCGGGGCCACCATCCTGTGGGGCTTCGGGCTGTGGTGGCTCGCGGCCGCGATATTGCTGCTGGCCGGCTACCTGCGGGCTGGACGGCTGCCCTACAGCGTTGGCTGGTGGGCGTTCACGTTCCCTCTCGGAGCGTACGCCGCGGCCACTCTGGCTCTGGCTCGGGCCTGGCAGTCGGGCGTCATGGAGGACTTGGCGGTCGTCCTGTTCGTCCTGCTGGTCATCTTCTGGATCGCCGTGAGCGCCGGCACGCTGCGCGCGGTCCGGTCCGGACAGGCGTGGGCACGCTGAGTCGGCAGTAGGCGTAGGGGAGCATCGCGGTCGTAGACTGGCCGACATGACCACCGACCAGCCGGCTGAGACGCGGGCGCCCACCTCGGGCAACGGCCTCGCACCCGCCGGGGCCGGTCTGGCGGGCCTTACCAGCGAGGAAGCGCGCGCTCGGCTGTCCCAGCACGGGCCAAACGCGGTCCCAGAGGAGCGCAAGCACCCGCTCGGCGCCCTCCTGGCGAAGTTCTGGGCTCCGGTTCCCTGGATGCTCGAGGCAGCGATCGTGCTGGAGCTCGCCCTCGGCGAGCCGGTCGAGGCGGTCATCTTCGCGGCGCTGCTTTCTTTCAACGGCGTGATCGGGCTCGCCCAGGAGCGCCGGGCCGAAGGGGCTCTCGCGCTGCTGCGCAGCCGACTTCAGGTGCGCTCGCGGGTTCGTCGCGACGGCACATGGCAGTCGGTTGCGGCCGAGGAGCTCGTCCCGGGCGATCTGATCCACGTCCAGATGGGGGATCTCGTCCCCGCCGACACGCGGCTGAGCGAGGGCGAGATCGAAGTCGACCAGTCAGCCCTGACCGGCGAGTCAGCGGCCGCCCACCTGTCGCGCGGTGGCCTCGCGTACGCGGGTGCGACCGTGGTCCGCGGCGAAGGCTCGGGCGAGGTTACCGCGACGGGCGCGGCTACCTATTTCGGCAAGACCGCGGAGCTCGTGCGCGGAGCGCGGAGTCCCAGCCACCTCGAGCAGGTGATCGTGGGTATCGTCCGGTACCTCGTGGCGATCGACCTGCTGCTGGTGCTGGCGCTCATCTTCTACGCCCTTGCGACGGGCTTCTCACTCGGGCAGCTTCTCCCATTCCTCCTGATCCTCCTGATCGCCTCGGTCCCCGTCGCGCTGCCGGCCACGTTCACCCTCGCGACGGCGCTGGGAGCCCTCGACCTGGCCGGTCACGGGCTGCTGGTCACTCGCCTCTCCGCGATCGAGGAGGCGGCGGCGATGGACGTCCTCTGCACCGACAAGACGGGCACCATCACGGAGAACCGTCTGTCGGTCACGGCGCTGAGGCCGCGGCCGCCGCACGGGGAGGAGGAGTTGCTACGTGCCGCCGCGCTCGCCTCCGATGAGGCTGGTTCGGACCCGCTCGATCTGGCGATTCTCGCTTTTGCCCGGGAGCGTGGGCTGGAGCCTGAGGCAGGTAGCCGATTACGGTTCCTGCCCTTTGAGGCGGCCACGAAACGGGCTGAGGCCTTCGTCCGGGATCCCGCCGGCACGCGGCGTTTCGTGAAGGGCGCGCCCGCTTCGGTCGGGCAACTCGTCGCGCCGCCGGGCCCGGGTTGGGACGCCGACATGGTGGCTCTCGAGGCCACCGGATCCCGGGTCCTCGGTGTGGCGGCCGGTCCCGAGGCAGGGCCGCTCGACGCGCTCGGACTCGTCGGACTGGGCGACCCGATTCGCTCGGACTCGCCACAACTCGTGGCGCGTCTGCACGAACTCGGGATCCGGATCGTGATGGTGACCGGCGATGCGCTGGTGACGGGCCGGGCGGTGGCAGAACGGGTCGGAATCGGCACGCGCGCATGCCTTCCCGATCGGCTTCGAACCGGAACCCCGGCGACGTCGGACGATTGCGATCTCTTCGCCGAGGTGCTACCCGAGGACAAGTTCCACCTCGTGCGCGACTTGCAGTCGACCGGGCATGTGGTGGGCATGACCGGCGACGGGGTGAACGACGCACCGGCACTGCGGCAGGCGGAAGTGGGGGTCGCGGTCGTCCTCCGCCACCGACGTCGCCAAGGCCGCGGCGAGCGTGGTGCTGACCGACTCCCGGGCTCGCCAGCGTCGTCGCTGGCGTGGAGACGAGCCGTCGCATATACCAGCGGATGCTCACGTACACCCTGAACAAGATCATCAAGACGTTCCAGATCGCGGCCTTCCTGAGCATCGGGCTCCTGGCGACAGGACAATTCGTCACGACGCCCCGACTGGTCGTGCTGCTCCTCTTCGCCAACGACTTCGTCACGATGTCGATCGCAACCGACCGAGTCTCGTTCTCGCCGCGCCCCGACCGATGGCCGGTCAGGGCACTGATCGTGAGCTCGCTGGTTCTTGCGGTGCCGCTGCTGCTCCTGTCGTTCGCGGTGTGGTGGATCGGCACGTCGTTCCTGCATCTCGAGGCAGACCAGATGCACACCCTCGTCTTCGTCTGGCTCGTTTTCAGCGGCCAGGCGACGGTCTACCTGGTGCGCGAGCGGGGACGGTTCTGGGGATCCAGGCCGAGCCGCTGGCTCGCGCTCAGCTCGGTGGCCGACCTCCTGGTGGTGTCATGTCTGGCGCTTCTGGGCTTGTTGATGGCCCCAATCGGAGCGGGCCTGGTCGGCGCATTGCTCGGCCTGGCGCTGCTCTACCTCGTCATCACCGACCCGCTGAAAGTTCGGGTTCTGCGGCACGAAGGTCTCGCCTGAGGGTCCGGTTCAGCTGGCCAGAGGCATGTTGTACGCCGGGCTGGACCTATTCGGCCGGGACCGGCCAGCAGCCCAGCTTGCCCAGGCGCGAAGGATCTCGTCGGCTCCATCCCAGCTTGTCGCCGAGCAAGCCCGTCCGCGTTCGCGCCCGGCGGGGCTGGAGCGCGCCGCCTGCTGGCAATGGCTCATCGACGGAGGTGCGGGCCCGCATCGTGCAGCTGCTGGCCGAGAAGCCCGGTGGCTTCGTGCAGTAGATCCTCGGACGCGAGCTTGGGCTGTACGGCGTCCGCACGTTGGCGGCTACGCACACGCTCATCAAGCCGCCAGGGTAGGCCAGGCCTACTCAAATGGTCGGGGGCGAGAGGAGCCAAACCGACGCCGGCGACCTGAATGTCCCACTCTCGCTGTCCTGCGAAGTCCTGGGCCGACACCGCTGGACGGGTGCCGCCGCTGGCTAAGGTTTCGCGGCGGCGGTGGCACGGCCAACGGAAATCGAAGCTAGCTCATCGGGCGAAAACTGGCTAGCGAGGACGGCTAGGTCCGGTCCACCAACTCGAAGGTCACGCAGTGGATGGTCAGCCGAGTGAGGCGCTGGCTGTGCGCAGTTCGTTCAAGGCCGCCAGGGTGTAGTACGCGAGTTCGTTCTTGGCCTCACGGTCGCCCTCGGACCACTCGGCGTAGCCCCGCTTGAACGCAAGGACACCCAGTTCGCCCGCGAGATGTGCCGTCGAGTCGGGCACGCCGCGGGCGATGAGGGCGGTTGTCATGGCGGCCGCGAGACCGACGCTCTTGAGGGCGTCCCGCTCCTGGAGTTCGGCGCTTGCGGCGACGGCCGCCCTCAGGCGGGGGCCGAGCTCGCGGTTCATTGGGCCCATCGCACTCGATGCGCGCTCGAGACCGGCGGCGACCGCCTCGAGCGGGCTGGCACTGACAGGAGCCTCGGCGATCCCCTCGGCCAGCAGATGGCTTAGCTTCTCCTGTCCAGCCAGCAGGATGTCGCGCTTGTCAGGGAAGTACCGGAAGAACGTGCTTTTCGTGACCCCGGCGCGCTCGGCGATCTGCGTCACCGTCGTGGCGTCGTATCCCTGCTCGGCGAACAGGTCGACCCCTGCCACGACGAGTCGTTCGCGCGCCCCTGGTTCCCAACGTGCCATGAACCCATTGTAGCGATGGGACGTCTGTCCCATCACTCTGGTAAGATGATGAGACAAGAGTCCTATCACTTTTCACAGGAGAGTTTCCATGTACGTCTTCGTCACCGGTGGCACCGGGACGATTGGCTCCGCCGTCGTCGCCGAACTCATCGGCAACGGCCATACCGTCCTCGCACTCGCCCGCTCCGACGCGTCCGCGCTGGCCGCCGAGGCGGCCAGCGCCGAGACGCTCCGGGGAGGTCTCGCGGACCTGGACGTCCTCCGCGCCGGCGCCGCCCGGGCCGATGGGGTGATCCACCTGGCATTCGCCAACGGCTTCAGCAGCACCGACGCCTTCGCTCAGGCGGTCGCTGAGGAGAGTGCCGCCCTGGCGGCCGTGGGCGAGGAGCTCCTTGGCAGCGGCCGCCCCTTCGTCACGGTCTCCGGTACGCCCTACGTGCCGGGCAGGGTCTCCACCGAGGCCGACCCGGTGTCGACTGAAGGGCCAATCGGCGGTCGCGGTCGCGCTGTCAGGGCAGTCTTGGACCTGGCCTCCCGCGGAGTCCGCAGCAGCGCGGTGCGGATGCCGCGCACGGTCCACAACGAGGGCAAGGGCGGATTCGCCGGCATCTTGACCGAGACCGCGCGCCGAACCAGAGTGTCCGGCTATCCGGGCGATGGCACCCAGCGCTGGCCGGCCGTGCATGCACTCGACGCCGCAGTCCTCTTCCGGCTTGCCCTGGAGCTGGCACCGGCCGGGACCGTCTGGCACGCCGTGGCCGATGAGGGCGACGCGGTACGTGACATCGCCGCAGTCATCGGCCGGCGGCTCGAACTACCAGTCGAGACGGTGCCAGCGGAAACCTATGGCCCTCTCGGCCCGATCTTCGCCGCCAACCAGCCCTCCTCAAGCACCCACACACGCAAGACGCTCGGCTGGGAGCCGACACACCCGGGCCTTCTGGAAGATCTGGAGAACATCCAGCCCTGACAGGCATACGGGAGATCTGGCGCGGGTTTGAGGCATCTTCTGGCCGGGAACCGAAGCCGGCTTCATTTCGCCCAGGCGGTCGACTCGGTGCGAAAACGCAGCCAGGGTGCTCCGACTCGAGTGCGAGCGCCTGCCCGCCCTGACTTCGTGGTGCCGACGTATCGCCGCTCGACCCACGTGCCCGATGTCATCGACCGATCGCTCGCCGCCCGCGCGGCACCGTGCTGGGCGCCCTTGACGATAGGCCATCTGGCGCGCGCTGGGATCGACCGTGACATCGTTGCCGACTCCGCTCCCGTGCCGCCGATGAGCAGCGTGTCGCCTGGGCCGCCGTGTCTCCTAGCCTGCGGGCAACACGCTCTTTCGGGATGCAGGCAGGACTGGTCGGGGTTGGTCGATGAAGCTCGCCGCCGACTCGTCGTAACGCGCGTTGAGCACGCTCGCCGGATAGGGCTCGAGGCCGTCGAGGACCACCTGAACCTCGGGCTCGAGGCCGCGCCGCGTTGGCGGGGCCGCCGGGGCGGATACGCCGGCGAGGCGGAACATGTGGTCGCGCTCCGTCGAATCGAGCCGGAGCGTTCGGTCGATGGCTTCGAGGACGTCGGGCAGGAAGGTGCCGACGACGAGATACTTACGGCCCTGGTCGAGCCGGCACCGGATCGAGTGCCGCTCGATGCGGTGCGAGGCGCGCTCTCGAGGGTGATGACTCGGTTTGAGACCGCCGACTTCATTGCGATCGATGATCTGATGCGTTCCAGCGAAGCCCTGCGGGCGCGCAAGCAGGCCGGCTACGAGCGCCAGGAGCGCGCGCTCTTCGCGGCGTTGTGTGAGATTTGGCCCGAGCCGGACCGGCGAGCTGCCCTTCGCATGCTTGCTATGGTCGGGACGGGGGCGTTTCGCTTGGCGTTGGAGATGTGGCGAGAAAACGGCCGAAAGGGCCCGGTAGGGGAGTACCTGGACCTGGCCTTTGAAAAGCTTCAGGAGGAAATCTGAGGACGCCGATCGCGCGTGCCAGCGCGATTCCAGAACAGATCGGCAGCACCTACCTGAATGGTCCGGGCGAGAGGACTAGAGCCGACACACGGTCGCCAATTCTGTTGATCCCGGTAGCGAACATACCGAGCTACGTTGGCACGGATCCAGTGCTGTACAACCGCCTCGCCGTCCTCCGGGCCGAGCGGAACCTCAGCCGACAGGATCTTGCGGCCGCGGTCGGCGTCAACTACCAGACCATCGGTTACCTGGAACGAGGCGAGTTCAACCCTAGTCTCGAGCTCGCCCTACGGACGGCTGAGTACTTCGGCCTGCCGATCGAGGCGGTATTCAGCCGGCGGCCCTTTGAACCGATGTCGTCGCGGCTGTATGGCGGCCGGACTGCAGACTCGATGGTCGACGGCGAGAGCGCCGACTAATCTGCTGCCGGAGATTCGACTTCGACCGAACGTCCTGGTCGGGGGAACGATCTTCAGCCGTAGTCCGCGTCCTCGGTGGTCGACGTACCCGGAAAACCTCGCATCGAACGAAGACGTCACGCCCCCGGATCCAGCGCCCCATCAGCATGGCCGAGGCCGACCAGCACGTGCCGACTTGTCGAATTCGAGGCTGCGCGATAGCGGCTCCGGGAACGGCCTTGGCGCCACTTCACTCAAGCGGCGACCGCGTGGTGCAATCCGGACGCCTTCCCAATCCACGCGATGTCCGGAACCGCCGACCTACTTCGACGTCATTGGTGAGGCGCTCGTGGAGGCGTCGAACAACGGAGACCCGCGATGAAGTTCATGATCTCGACCTATGCGACCCAGGCCGACTACGACGCCATGGGCGGCAAGGCCTCGCCCGGGACGGAATGGTCACCTGAGGACTTCGCGGCGATGGGCACCTTCATGGAAGCGTTCAACCGCGAACTCGACGAATCTGGCGAGCTCGTCGAGACCCGCGGCCTGGACGCCCCGGTCCACAGCCGCCGGATCCAGCTGAAAGCAGGCCTCCCGGTGGTCACCGACGGCCCCTACGCCGAAACTCAGGAAGTGCTCGCCGGGTACTGGATCGTCGACTGCGCGAGCTTCGACCGAGCGACGGAGATCGCCGCGAAGCTCGCGACCATACCCGGTCCCGAAAGCGTCCAGGTGCGCGCCTATGCCGACATCCGGCCGATCGTCGAGTCGCGTGTCGAGCTTCTCGAAGGCTGAACGCCCGTGACCGAACCACGGATCGAGGACCCCCTTGCGCCGCGGGTCCTCGGCGCCCTCGTTCGCCGCTACGGGCATTTCGACCTCGCCGAAGACGCCGTCCAGGAGGCATTGCTTGCGGCGGCGACGCAATGGCCGGCCGAGGGTATCCCGGCCGATCCGCTGGCCTGGCTCGTAACGGTCGCGTCCCGGCAGTTGACCGACATCCTTCGGAGCGAACTGGCTCGCCGGCGGCGCGAGGACGCCATCTCGGAACAGACCCTGGCAGCAGATCGGTTCGCTCCCGCCGCCGATGCCGTCGCCGAGGATGCCGACGACACGCTGATCCTGCTGTTCATGTGCTGCCATCCCTCGCTGACCCAGGCCTCGCAGATCGCCCTCACGCTACGGGCGCTCGGCGGACTCACCACCGCGGAGGTTGGGCGGGCGCTGCTCGTGCCCGAGGACACGATCGCGCGCCGCATCAGTCGCGCAAAGCAGGCGATCAAGGAGAGCGGGATCGGGTTCCGGCTGCCGTCGAGGGGCGAGCGCGCGGATCGCCTGGGCGTCGTCCTGCACGTCCTCTATCTCATCTTCAATGAGGGGTACGTGAGCACGGAAGGGTCGAGACTCCAGCGGCTCGACCTCGCCGCGGAGGCCATCGGAATCGCGCGGATGACCCACGGTCTGTTGCCCGAGGACCCCGAGGTCTCGGGGCTACTGGCCTTGATGCTGCTTACCGACGCGCGGCGCGACGCTCGCTCAGGCTCCGGGGGTGAGCTCGTGCCTATGGAAGAGCAGGATCGAAACCTGTGGGATCGCGCTGAGATCGTCGAGGGCATCACCCTCGTCAATGAGGCTCTCGAGCGAGAGATTGCTGGTCCCTATGTGCTCCAGGCAGCAATTGCGGCAGTGCACGACCAGTCGCCGAGCGCCGAGGCGACCGATTGGGTTCGGATCGAGCAGCTCTATGAGCAGCTCGCGACTATCTCGCCCTCGCCGGTCGTCGAGCTCAACCGTGCCGTGGCGGTGGCGATGGCGGGCGGCGCGGCTGCGGGTCTCGAAATGCTCACGACGCTGGAGGACGACAAGCAAATCGCGGAGGACCACCGGCTATACGCGGTGCGGGCCCATCTGCTCGAGATGCTCGGTCGACCTGAGGAAGCACGCGAGGCGTACGAGGCAGCGGCCCTCCGGACCGGCAACCTAGTGCAGCAGCGCTACCCGCGCCAACGAGCGGAGCGCCTAAGCCCGTAGCAGCGCGTTCACGGCATCGCGAGGCAGCGGGCAAGCAATGGCAGTGACAGACATGGCCGGCCGAGCGAGCCAGGTCGCTGATTGCCAAGCGCGACCGCCGGATGGGTAGGACAGTCGCCAACATAACCGAGCTACGTCGGTCCGGTCTGGAAGCCGGCCTAGATCTCGGCCTGGTTCGGCCGCGACCTAGTATCGCTCGACCAAATAGGCCCGCGAGTCTGGCAACTCGTAAGGGTCGGGCCAGAAGTCGCTGATCTCCGAAATGAGTCCGGCACCGTCCAGCCGGAAGAAGCAAAGCCCTGGCTGGGTCCCACTATCGCCCGTCAATTCGATCCAACTGGCAGCCTGATCGGCCTCTCCAACGATCCGCTCGATCGTGAGATGCCAGGTGCCCGGAAAGCCTTCGACGTTGAAACGAACGTACGCGTCCCGGCCGCGTACGCGCTCCCGGGTCTGCGGCCCTTGATAGACGACATCGTCGGCGAGGAGCCGGCCGAAAGCCTCCCAGTCTCGCGACTCCGCGGCTTCCCAGTAGGCGCGGACCGTGTCATGTGCGGTCATAGCAAACCTCCCTGTCTGCGTCGAATATACGGTGCGAGCTCTCACGGACGCGGTAGAGCGTCCTCTGTTCCATGCCGACGCCTGCCCCGCATCCACGCGCCTTCACTCCTTAGGCGGAGGACAAACCGACCAACGCAGATTGCTGAACAATTCCTTGGAACGGTCGAAGCCGCCTGCAACCTCTACCGTCGGTCGCTCTGTTCGGGACGTCGCCGACCGGCGGCCCCCAGTCCTCGGCTTCTGACGACGAGAAGGCTGATCCCGATCGCCGCCATCGCCGCGTTCAGGACTGCCGCGTCTACTGGACCCCGGAAGGCATGCGCGGCCTACCGCCGCGGTCGTGGATCGAGGACGCCCTGCGCAGGAGCCTCGGCAGCCATGGACCAACCAACACTGTTCGGGCTCTCCTGGAGGACGCACTTGCTGTCTGCTTCGCCTTCAATGTGACCGATCGGCTGGCGGACGCGTTCGACTTTGAAGTTGTGAGCGCGGACGCAATGGACGCCGGTGCACGCTATCTCTTGTCCCGCGGCTATCGCTGATCTCCTCTTGAACTGGGGGTGGCATTCGGCCAAAGGAAAGGAGTGACATGGACTAAGTCGGTCAGGATCAGCTGCGGGACGAACTCGGCGAGGGCCGCGCGAAACGCTTGCTCGCTGGCCACGACATGCGACGTGATGACGAGGCCTGCGTCGCGCAAGGCGCGCTGCGCAAGCTCGGCGTCCTCCGGGGAGTCCTCGAGGATCAGGACGCGGAGCGGCGGATCATCGGCCATCAGGGCACCTTGTTGAGCAACAGCCAGTACAGTCCGAGGTCGCTCACCGCCTGCGCAAATGCGTCGAATTCGACAGGCTTGACCACGTAGCTGTTGCTGCCGCTCTTGTAGCTGCGAACCATGTCGCGCTCCTCGGCCGACGAGGTCAGGATCACCACCGGCAGGGTGGCCGTGCGCGGAGAGAGCCCGCCGAGCGGCATCTGACGCTGGTGACGCTGGATTGCACGCCCGTCGACATCGCGATGAGCGTGATTGGCGAGCGCAGTGTGGTCTATTCGCCCACGGTGCTACGCCTCGGGGGCCAGACTCGAGCGACCGCCCGGCGAGCGCACCTACGCCAGGGCCTTGTCGGCTGACAAGCTGCCGTTCACCGCTCAATTCCGTGCCGCTAGCCCTGTCGAATCCCGCCTGGGCCGTTCGTCGTTGAAGAGGACGTGATCGCACCCATTGATCGGAGGATTGCCATGCGGGTTGCGGCGCTGGGCGCGACGGGCCGGATCGGGCTGTACACGGTAGACAAGCTGAAGAGGTCGGGCCATGAGACCGTGCCGATCAGCCACGACAGTGGACGACCACGTGCTTGACACCGTTTGTACGATCAACGCCGTGGATGCGCAACCAGTCAATCTGAGCGACGCGCTCGCGTCGTTCGACGATGTCTACAGCCCACGGATCGTGGCCCACCTCAATGACTACGACGTGAAGATCGCCCACACCAAGGGCGAGCACGTCTGGCACGTGCACGCGGACACCGACGAGTTCTTCCTGATCCTCGAGGGCCGGTTCGATGTCGCCATGCGCGAGCCCGATGGCACCGAGCGCACCGTCGCGCTGCGCAAGGGCGACGTGTTCGTCGTGCCCAAGGGCACCGAGCACAGACCGTCCTCGCCGGGTGGGGCGATCCTCATGTTCGAGCCGTCGGGGACCTTGACAACCGGTGACCGCCATGAGGGAGCGATCCCGGACTACGTGGACAGCACCGCGGGCCACGCGTTGACGTGACCCGGTTCCGCGATGCGACCCTGTCGGCTCGGCAGCATCGGAACCGTCATCTGGACGGTGTGGGTCGCCATCGCGATCTCGACGAGATCGAGCGACGTCAGGATCGCGCAGCAGCTTAGTGTCCTGGCGATCCTTCCGCCTGTCTTCTTAACCGTGATGATAGCGCTCAACGTGATCGAGCCGACGCCGCAGTTGGCCATCGGCTGCGGCGCCCTGCTGATCGTCCTCGATGTCTTCGGCTGGCGGCTGGTATCCGGGCTGTTCGACCGCGAGCGACTCATCTCCGGCGGCCACTGACGCAGACCGGGTGTTCGGCCAGCCGGACCCTTGGGTATTGGGTAGGCTGCCGCTGCCACCTACTCGAATGGTCGGGGCGAGGATTTGGACCGGTGGTTCCCGCGTGTCGGATCGTGGTGCCCGTCTGGATTCTGGACGTCCTGGCCGGAGCCGCTTAGCTCGACCCTCTGAGATTGGCCCCGCGCTTGTGCGGCTGAGTCGTTGTCTCGCCTGCTGTCCGCGACCCGATCAGGTGAAGTAATGGCCCTGTTCGATGTCCTCGATGAGGCCGACGTGGGTGGGCTTCCAGCCCAGCAGTTCCCGGGTGATGGCGCTGGAGGCCGGCATGTCTGTGCTGAGCAGGTTCACGAGCACGCCCTCGTACTCCCCGGCGGGCAGAGACCTGGCTGGCAGGTCCAGGTGGCGGCCGATGGTCTCGGCAATCTCGCGGACGGGCACGCCTTCGTCGCCGACTGCGTGGAGCACCGCACCGGCAGGAGCCTGCTCGACAGCCAGCCGGTAGAGAGTCGCGGCGTCCTGTACGTGGACGGCGGGCCAACGGCTGGCGCCGTCGCCGATGTAGCCCGACACGCCCTTGGTCCGGGCCACCGCGATGAGCCGGGGGATGAATCCGTGGCGTTCCCCCTCGCCATGCACAGAGCGGGGCAGCATGACCAGGCAGGAGCGAACGCCCCGGTCTGCGGCAGCCAGCGCGGCCCACATGTTGGTGATGCGCGCCGCGATGGGCCCCGTGGCGACAAGTTCGTCGCGTTCGGTCGCGACTCGCCCGGGCGTGACGAGCGTTCCGCCAGAGATAACCAGAGGCCTGCCAGAGCCGGCGAGGCTGGCGGCGAACGTCTCGATGGCCCTGGCGTCGGTCTGGGTCGCGGTCTCACTGACGCTGGGCACGACGAAAGCCAGGTGGATGACGCCGTCGCTGTCGAGAGCACCGGCGCGCAGCACGTCGGTGTCGTTGAGGTCGCCGCGCAATACCTCGGCGCCCATGTCGGCGACGGCTTTGGCAGAGGCGTCCGAGCGGGCTAGACCGATGACGCTGTGGCCGGCTCTGATGAGTTCGGGGACGACGGCCGAGCCGATCCAGCCGGAAGCGCCGGTGACGAAGATGCGCATGAAGGGTCTCCTTGGTCGTTGTCGGGGGACGCAAGTGAGGGGGCCGGACGCGGCGGCTGGGTGCTGATGCGATCCGGTCGCATCAACCATAACACTATCATGGGACTGAGTCGCATCGTCTCGCCAGCTGATGCGATCCGGTCGCCTCGCCTAGACTGTGACCATGAGCAGATGGGCACCGGACGCGCGTGAACGCCTGGAGACCGCCGCGCTGGACCTGTTCGTGGAGAACGGGTACGAGGAGACGACCGTCGCGCAGATCGCGGATCGCGCCGGTTTGAACCGCGCCACGTTCTTCCGGCACTTCGCCGACAAGCGGGAGGTCCTATTCGGCGGTGAAGACGTGCTGGCCGGGCTGTTCGCCGACGGCATTCGTGCCGCCTCCCAGGATGCGACGCTCGCCGAGTGCCTGCAGGCCGCGCTCGCGGCCGCCGGGGTCGCGATGACCCCTGAACAGCGGGTCAAGGCCGCCCAGCGCGTGCTGGTTGTCGCGGCGAACATCGAAGTGCAGGAGCGGGGATTGCTGAAGCACGCCCGCATCGCCGCATCGATCAGGGCGGCCTTTCTTGCGCGGGGCGCCGACGAACTGACCGCCCGCCTGGTGGCGGAGGTGGGGATGCTCGCCTTCACGATCGCCCTCGAGCGCTGGATGGAGGCGGACAATGACGAACCGTTCCCGCTCCATGCCGCAGCGGCGTTGAGCGACCTGCACGCGCGCACGGCCGAACTCGACTCCCGGTGCCGCCCAGCCTGACGTGGGGCTCAGCGAAAGAAGAAGGGCGGCTCGGGCGGCCGCCCGTACGCCTTCGACACGGAGGGGGGCAAGCAGCGTGTCAACGGCGAGTGCGGGATCAACCGGCTCAAGCGCAACCGTACCGTCGCCGAGCATCTTCGAGCGTCTGGTCAGGGGCGCGGATGCTCGGGTGGGATGAATGAGGGTTAGGTTGCACCTACCTGAATGGTCGGGGCGAGAAGCTTAGAGCCGAGACACCGTCGCCATCGTTGCTGGGTTTCTCCGATGCGATCGCCGCTCGCAGCCCGCCCTTGCGTTCTTCCCTCTCAACATTCTCGCTGGAAGCCCACGACCCGGAGCTCCAAATGTGGGTGACGCCCGTATTCGGTCGAGATCAATGATCACCCAGCGGGCCATTGGGGGTGATCATCTTGGCCAGTGCGATCGGACGGCCGTCAGGATCACCGAGCACGACGAACCTCCCCCACGTTGCGTCTTGGGTGGGCCAGAGGACTGGAATTCCAAGCCGCCTTGCTTCTTCTTCCCACGCGTCCGGGTCTTGAACTCGAAATCGCAGTGAAGCGGCCCCAGAGGTGAGGCCCGCAGGAAAGATGCCTCGCTCATCATGGCCGCGGTCATTTCTGTGTAAGACCACCCGCCCTGATAGCCCGCCCACCATCACGATGATTTCGTCCTCGAACAGAACCGGCAGGCCAAGGGTGGTGACATAGAAATCCTTGGCGTCACTGAGGCTTGCGACGTAAAGGATGAGGCTGTCGTAACCATCAACTTTCATCAGCCGATCCTCCGGACCAAGACAACGGATACATGCAGGGTCAGGGCCATGTCGCGGCGATGCGCCGGAGTTTGCCCGGGGCGGAAACGATATCGATCGCGCGGATCCGCCCGCCTGAGATCGTCAGGGTCGTGACCGCCACTACGCGCCCGGCCGCGGCGGCAACGAAGCCCGGACCGCCGTTGACGGACGCCGGCGTGGCGAGTGGCGCGAAGAGGTGCGCCTGCGTCCGGAGCAGCTCGGTTACAGCCGGCAGCCCCGAAGCCTGCGCCCGAGCCAGCGGTCCCTGCCCGCCCGCGTCGACGCGGAGCACGACATCCGGGTCGAGCAGCGATAGCAGAGCCTCGAAGTCCCCAGCCCACGCAGCGGCGAGGAACGCGTCGGCCACTTCTTGCTGGACCCTCGGGTCCGTATCCGGTTGAGGCCCGGCCGTCCGCACGCGCCGCCGGCCGCGGCTGGCCAGCTGCCGGGCCGCCACCGGGGAGCGGCCGACGATCGCTGCGATGACGTCAAACGGCACCTCGAAGATGTCGTGAAGCACGAAGGCCAGGCGCTCCGCGGGGCTGAGTGTCTCGAGCACGATTAGCATCGCCAGCCCGACAGAATCCGCCATCACCAACGCGTCGTCCTTCGATTCGTCGATTACCGGTTCCGGCAGCCAGGAGCCGGCGTATGCCTCGCGTCGCGACCTTCGGGCTCGGAGCATGTCGAGGCTGATCCGCCCCACGACGGTCGTAAGCCACGGCCGAAGATCCGGGGTGTCGTGCGGCGGCCGCCGATCCAGTCGCAACCAGCACTCCTGCACGGCATCCTCGGCGTCTTGCACGGAACCGAGCATCCGGTACGCGACTGCGGTCAGGTAGCGCCGGTGGCTCTCGAACTCCAGGGCTGCCCACGCAGGCGCTTCAAAGGATTCGTACTGAGCGTCTGCCATCTGCCGACTCGTGGAACGACACGCCGGTCACGTTTGCCGGTCGGGCCGCGTTGGCTTGTCACAAGTAGTTCAAGTCGATGAAAGGATGCCCCATGTCCAGCGCCCCGGCCTCCGCGACCCCGCGTGTCCCGTCAGTCGTCTCCTTCTTCAACCCGTTGATCCGGCGCCTGATCGGTCGAGGCATGCCGTTCGGACCTAACGTCCTGCTCACCGTCCGCGGCCGCACCAGCGGCGTGGACCGAACATTTCCCGTAGCGATCATCGAGCAGGACGGCCGGCGTTTCGTGCAATCGCCGTTTGGCGAGGTCAACTGGGTCCGCAACCTTCGCGCCAGCGGCCGGGCCGTGATCTCGAAGGGTCCCGATAGGACGCGCGTGGAGGCGATCGAGATCGCGCCCGAAGCTGCCGGGCCGATCATGCGCGACTACCTGGCGCCCTACCTGAGGCCCCGAATCGGCCGGGCGATAGTGCGGCGCTATTTCCACGCTCGCGCCGAAGCCACCGTCGAGGACTACGTAACCCGAGCCCGCAGTTACCCGATGTTCGAGCTGCGTACCGGAAGCGAGGGTGAGGGGTCCGACTAGGCGAGTCCGGCTTCCGGCAACCGGCGGGCGAGGGTCGCCGCAACTATCCGAGCAACGCGCTCGACCCTGCGGCCGCTGCCGCTGCCGTTGCCGAGCCGTAGTCCGGATGGTGTCCCGGCCCACCGAGCACCGACAGGAAGAGGAGGCCGAGGCAGGCCGCGCCAACTGCCAAGAGAGCCCAGGGGCTACGAATAGCTCCTAACTGTTCGGTGGCTGCCGTGGTAACCAATGCATAACGATCCGCCGGTTTCCCTGCCGTGAGCTCCCGCGTTCGCGGCTAATCCTGGACGAACTGCGAGAGCCTCGAGCACTCGAGGGCACCGATCCAGCCGCGTCCTCGAGAATCACGCCAAGCGGGGATCGTGAGGGCGGGATCGAGCTCCATCTTCACTGCTACCGGATGGTCGGCTCAGTCACAGAAGCGCCTATCCACCGAGGCCCCTCCAGGCGGCAAGCAGCGCCTCAGAGCTTGATTCGGACGATCGTCCCGGAGCCGGGCGGACCCAGGCCCGCCGTCGACACGAATAGCGTGCCGTCGGGAGCGAAGGCCAAAGCCGTGGGCAGATTCAGGCCGCCGGCAACCGGCTCGACCGATCGATCGGCGCCTATACGAACGATCCGGCCGGAGTCCGGCCTCGGCCGGCAGGGCTGGTCGCAGACGGCGTTTTCGAGCGCATAAAGCACTGCTGTCGCATCGAAGGCGAGGCCAAGAACCGTCATCAGGCCGCTCGCCCACGTATCGACCCCGCCATTGCGGTTGACCCGGAGAATCTTCGCCGACCCCGGCGCGGCGGGCAGCCGGCCCAGATTCCGGGTCGGCACTGGGTCCGATGACCACTACCTCGCCCTCGATCGGGTCGGTGCGGTCGGGTCCGACGATGCGGTAGCGATGATCTACACGCCATTACACGAGGCAGGCCACACTGCACAGCGGTTTGGGCCGTTATGGTGGCGGGTGAACGTCAGCGGGTCAGAAAGAGAGCGAAAGATGATCCACGTCGCGCCCGAGCGTCGAACGCTCCATGGTCACTTCTCGCGCGACCTCCCGCCGGTCGTCGAAGTCGCCTCAGGCGATACCGTGCGTTTCACGACGCTCGATTGCGGCTGGGGTGTGGAGCCGCGGGATGGAGGCGGCGAGCCAATCCGGCAGTTCTCACCTCGCCACCCGGTGCTAGATAGGGGCCACGCTCTCTGCGGACCGGTTGCCATCCGCGGTGCCACGCCCGGCATGACGCTGGAGGTCCAAGTTGGAGAAATCAGGACCGGGACCTGGGGCTGGAGCGCGGCCGGCGGCTGGGACAACGAGGTCAATCTCCGCCTTGGACTCGTCACGCAGACATCCCGGCTGCACTGGGAGCTTGATGCCGATCTCGGCGTCGCGACCAATCAACACGGACACAACGTCGCGATGCGCCCGTTCATGGGCGTAATGGGCGTTCCGCCAGCCGAACCAGGGGTTCACCTTACTTCCCCGCCCCGCGTGACCGGCGGCAACCTCGATCTCAAGGAGCTGGTAACGGGCTCGTCGCTCTTTCTGCCGATCGCCGTGCCCGGGGGATTGTTCTCCGTCGGCGACGGTCATGCCGCCCAGGGCGACGGCGAGGTCGGCGAGACGGCAATCGAGTGCCCGATCGAACGATGCGACCTCACCTTTGTCCTCCATCCGGAACTCTCGATCTCTACGCCCCGCGTGGAGACCAGTGATGCTTGGATCACGCTTCGGATTCGACCAGGACCTTGACGAGGCGATGTTCCGTGCGCTCGATGCAATGCTCGCGCTGATGGGCGAGCGATACGGCATGGGCCGCGCAGAAGCACTCGCGATGGCTAGCGTCGTAGTTGATCTGCGGGTGACTCAGGTCGTCAACGGCGCGAAGGGCGTGCACGCCATTCTGGCCAAGACCGCCATCAGCTGACGGTCGTCAGCCGTGCCGCGGCAGTTCGACCGCGCAAACATTTGGGGAACGGCTCGCGAGATTGTCTCGGCGACCGCAATTCGATCGACTGGTCGGCGACCAGGACGGTCGGGGGGCGGCTCCTCAAGTTCGTCATCGGATCGGTGCTCCCATGACCGCCGGTCCAGGAGGCGAGCTCGAGTCAACAATGGCTTACGCAAAGCTGCCCGGTCCCTCCAAGCAGGAGACGTAATCAATGAAGCTCAAATGCATCAGTCCCAGTGATCTGCCGCCTCAGCTAACGTACAGTCAGGTCGTCGTTGCGACGGGAAGCAGGTTGGTATTTGTCGCGGGCCAGGAGCCCGAAGACATCAACGGCAATCTCGTTGGCCCTGGTGATCTTGCGGCTCAGGCGCGCCAGGCGTATGCCAATCTCGGTCGCGCACTTGCTGCCGCCGGCGCCGGACCCAAGCAGGTCGCAAGAATCACAATCTACGTCGTCAATTACCAACGCGACGAATGTTTGCCCATCATCGAAGAAGCCCGCAAGACCCTGTTCGGAGATCATAAGCCAGCAGACGTGGTGCTCGGCGTAACGTCGCTGTCCCCAGGCTACCTGATCGAGGTTGATGCGATCGCGGTCCTTGATTGACCGCACCACTAAGACATACCCAAGGACGCGGTGGACAAACCATAGGCTGCAGCTACTCATGGAGTGGCCGGCCACCCGCCGCGCGAGGCGGCGGCGCACGAGCACAGTACCAGGATGCGAGGCGCACCTTCGAATCCCAACCCTTGACCGACCCACACTCCTCGACCTTGCAGAGAGTGACGATCGGCCCGCCTATCGTGCGTGCCGGCGCGATACCAGAAGAGATGGGTCGCACCTACCCGAATGGTCGGGGCGAGAGGAGTCAACCCACACCGACCGACCTGAATGTCCCATTGAGGCTTTCGTGCGAGCTTGTTGGCCGAGCGCGGTGGTCTCCATCCGGGTGTCGGATGAGCGCCAGCGTGGCCCCCCTTCCCATCCTCAAGATCGGCCCCGTCCCTGACGAGACCAGGCCACTCTCGTAGGCCGCGATGACCAGTTGAGCGCGATCGCGCGCCTCCAACTTGGCTAGGAGATGGCCTAAGTGAGTCTTAACCGTCGCCGCACTCACGACGAGGCGCTCGGCGATCTCGGCGTTGGAGAGACCGCGGGCTACGAGCCCCAGAACCTCGACTTCGCGACCCGTGAGCGATGCGAGGTCGGCCGGACGGGGCCGGGTGGTCTCGGGGCGTCCGGTGGCCCAGATCGAGCCGGCATTAGGAGCGATCCGCGATGACGACCCTCGGATCTCCAGAGCCCGTGGTGCGGCCCGGCGGGATGGCGCGGCGAGCCCGGATCATGGCTGCGGTGAACGTACCGATGCGGCTCATTCTTGGACTTCCGTTCGCGACGCCGCTGAGCAATACGCTGATGCTCCTAATGTTCAGTGGCCGAAAGACCGGCAAGCTGTACCGGCAGCCGGTGAGCTACACCCGGGACGGTGACACATTGCTCACCCCTGGCGGTGGGAAGTGGAAGCTGAACCTTCGGGAGGATCAGGCGATACGCGTCCGACTGCGGGGGCGGGATGTGCAGTTGCGACCCGAGTTCGTCCGGGACGTCGATGAGGTTCGGCGGCTCGTAGGCAGGATGGTCGCTGTCAACCCCCGAGCAGCGGGCTTCATGCCGTTCATCGACCCAAATGGCGAGATCCCTCGCGAGAAGGTCGAAGCCGCTGTCAAGCATGGATTCGCACTCATTCGCTGGCACTTCGAGACTGGGGAAGCGGAATGCCCGACGGTCGAGCGGCAACGCGGCTGAGCGGCGCTCCGACAGTGGACGGGCGTAGGCGGGCGCCGCCAGAAACGTGGGCTGGCGCGAATCTCATCGTCCCGATGATCTCGCGGTAGATCGGATTTATCAGCCTCCCTGGACTCGAGTTGGTCCGCCCCAGTGCCCTTCACTATGCGAGCGGCCGCAAGGATCAAGGCCTCCGAAATGTTGATCGAGGCAATGAAGGCATTGGGGCTGTTAGTCGCAAAGGTGACCGTCTGGGAACCAACGCCGCGGGCAGCCCTCAAGGACTCGGCTTCCGAAGGGATAGAACGTATGGGCATGTAGCAACTCCACCAGAATGGAAGCCTGGTCCTGCAAGCGCGCGATCTCGCGCGACTCGTATCCATGAACGTAAGTGTCAGCTATTGTTGAGATACCGGAGGAGTGGGTTTGATCATCTCGGAAGCTTGGTCGTCCGCATATGCGGGCGCGCATGTCGGACTGCTGCGAATGACCGGCGTCCGCAACCCAGAGAACGACCCCGCGCTCGACGTCCTCCTCGACGAGACTTCCGCTCGGCTGCGCGCCCGATGGGCCGGCAGCTCGCGAGCCGACCTCGTGGCCGTGCCGGAGATGGCGCCATACGGCGCCTACTACCGTCGCTTCGACAAGACCTACCACGTCCTGCTACAACTCGAGTCGGTCGCGCTCAAGGGCAAGCCCCTGCGAGCTCGTGGCGCCCTCGTGGCGGCGATGTTCGCAGCTGAGCTTGAAAGCGGGTTGTTGACCGCTGGTCACGACGCCACGCACTTAGTAGGCGGGCTGACCCTCTGCGTGGTTGCAGCGGGGGACCGATATCTGGGCATCGGTGGCCGCGAGATCCAAGCCGCGCTCGGCGACATGTGCATTCAGGACGGGAACGGCATCATCTCGAGCATCGTCTACGGCCCCGACGATCGGACGCGCCTTCGCGAGTCAACCAATGCTGCGGTCTTCACCACCTACGCGCCTTCAGGAATTGGGCGCTCGGCCGTGGCCCACCACCTCGAGACTCTCGCAGTTGGCGTTCGAGTGGTAGCTCCTGCCGCGACGATCGAATCGCTAGAGGTGCTTCCTCCCGGCTGAAGATCCCCGTGCCTGAGTCGCCGTGCAAATCGTGGAGGTGACCGCATTGCTGTCCGAGGCGACTCGATGAACCGAACGGCGCACATCGGCGAGCTTTCTGAGCGCGCCCGGCGGCTACGTGCGCTGCACGTTCCCGGCCAGCCGCTTGTGCTGCCCAACGCGTGGGACGCTGCCAGCGCCCGGATGGTCGAGGCAGCCGGCTTCCCCGCCGTGGCAACGGCCAGCTCCGCAGTCTCGGCGAGCCTTGGCTACGAGGATCAAGAACGTATTCCCGCGGCAGATATGTTCGCCTCGATCCGACGAATTGCGAGGGTGGTCGCTGTGCCGCTGACGGCCGACATCGAGGCAGGCTACGGGCTACCGCCCAGCGATCTAGCCGAAATGCTCCTAGACGCCGGGGCCGTGGGCTGCAACCTCGAGGATTCTGCTCACGACAAAGGCGGTCTCGTCGAGGTCGGCAAGCAATGCCAGCGGATCGTCGCCCTGCGCGAGGCGGCGAGCCACGCCGGGGTCCCCATCTTCATCAACGCTCGGGTCGATGTCTACGTGAGGGAGATTGGTGAGCCGGGGGGACGGACCGACGAGGTGCTGGGCCGGGGGCTGCGCTACCTGGAGGCAGGAGCGGATTGCATCTACCCGATTATGGTCATCGATGAACCGACGATCGCCACCTTCGTGAAGGCGTTCGGAGGGATGGTCAACGTCTACGCCAGGCCCGAAGCGCCGCAACTCCACAGGCTGGCGGCGCTCGGCGTCACCCGCGTCTCGTTCGGGCCTTGGATCCACCGGCTCGCGATGCGCGAGGTGGAGGCGGTGCTGCGCGACGTTGCCTCGGGCGCGGACCCTTTCAGCTCGCGCCGGCCGCGACCAGCCTCTTCACCGACTGCAGCGGACACCGGGCAGAGTTAGGACTCCGCCAGTTACCGTCCGGCCGCGTGAACGGCGGCCCCAACCTCGATACGGGCCACGTGCCAGCGGCGGCCACCTCCGCCGGGCGGGTGGGCACGACCTACCTGAATGGTCGGGGCGAGAGGGTTAGAGCCGAGACACCGTCACCATCGTTGCTGATCCCCGTCGAGAACGTACCGAGCCAAGTTGGTCGGGTCCCGAAGACGGCTTGAGGGCGTTCCCTTGCAGCCCATGTAGCTCTTCTACGCCATGCCCGCGAATTGACTCGTCTCGCGAGGATCAGTCCTCGGAGGTGGCGGACGAGGCCTCCCGCGCGTCGTGGATCGCGACTATCGCGACCGTGTTCGTCGGCTCGTCGTAGACGTAGACGATCAGCATCCAGGGCCACGGACCTAGGATCGCCCGAAAGTCGAGCCAGCGTCCGTTGAGGCGCTTGCCGATCAGAGGGAACGAGGCCAGAGGCTCGATCGAGGACCGGACCCGGGACCCTGTGTCGGCGGGCAGGCTACGTGACTGGATGAGTTCAGCCAGATCCTTTCGCGCACGCTGCGCGACGACGACCCTCGCCATCGACTAGAGCTGATCGAGCGCGACGACGCGACCGGCCTTCACGTCGGCGAGGCCTTCCTGGGTCCGCTCCCATGCGCCTGGGATCGCGTCTAGGATGGCCGTGATCGTTGAGGCCTCGGTATCGACCTGATCGATCGCGGTCGACAGAAGCGAGCGGGCGATCGTACCCGGCTGAACGTACATCCGGGCGGCCATCTTGTTGAGCTTCGCAGCGTGCGAGTCGTCGAGTACGACGTTGATCCGCTTGCCATGTTCGCTGGCCATTCCGGCCTCCTTCACCAAACTGCACAGAGCG
The DNA here is from genome assembly GCA_963835845.1 of uncultured Chloroflexia bacterium. GTDB lineage: Bacteria > Chloroflexota > Limnocylindria > Limnocylindrales > CSP1-4 > Fen-1039. The sequence goes on from CAWIGT010000004.1 coordinate 364,095, forward strand.
TGCAACAGAGTGTAGGCGCTGGATTGAGCGAAATCAAACCGACCGGACCCTAACCCGGGTAGCGGCGACAGCACCGGCGATGGTGCCCAATCGCCCCTCCGCCGCCCGGCAAGGTGGTATCGGACGGAGGGCGGAGGGCACGCCTGGCCCGGTGCGAGCGCCCGGGTCTGGATCCCACCCATCTTCGGCCGCATCACCACGGCCATCGACGCAAGCGGCTGATCTGGGATTTCCTGTCGGTCCAGAGCGGTCCGCGGCTCGGGATGGTCTCCAAGCGCTCTAACCGACGCGCCTGGATCGTCGAGTGTACGATCGCGGCTCGGAGGTAGCCGAATGGCCGGTCTGGTGCTCGGGGCAGTCGTTCTTGTGATTCTGCTGTTGACGCTGGTTGCGATGGCGCGATCGGCCGCAGTGCACGGCACCGAACGCATCGCTCGCTGCCGAGCCGGCCATCTGTTCACCTCGACGGTGATCCCAGGCGCCTCCCTAAAGGCCATTCGCCTCGGCAATCGCCGCTTGCAACAGTGCCCCGTCGGTCCCCATTGGAGCATCGTCAGCTGGGTTGATCCCGCGACTTTGCCGCCGGGCCAGCTTGCCGAAGCCCGCTCGCGTCACGACTCCCTTCTGCCCTGAGACAGCTGGAGGCATCGCGCTCAATGCCATCGTCCGATCAATTCGATGGCGCGGTGCGGCTCGCCGAGTTCGCTCTGCCAATCCTGCTCGACGTCGACAGTCCGTGGGCTCGAAGTCGGCAAGCTCGTGCATTGCGTCTGCGTAGAGGCAGGCCATGGACGGATGACTGGCACTGGCATCGCGATCGCCGTAGAGCGTAGTCACGATCCGGCATCATCGACGCGAGGGTTCACCCGGCAGTCCGCGAAGAGGTTGGCCACGCTCGCTACCGAGTCGTGGACCAGGATGTTCACCGCCCTGGTTCCGTCGCTGCTCGCGACTGCCAGAACCCACTTCGTTTCCGCCGGCAGCTGGCCGTACGCTGTCTTCAGTGATCCCCAGAACTGATCGCGGTCGCCGACCGCGGAAATGGCCATGACGTACATCCTTCGTGCCCTCCGATGGAAACACCGTCGATCGTCAGTTGGGGCGATCCGCTCGTGCGGTGCGCTCGTATGAGTCGTTCGCCAGTTGTCCTCTGATCGCGGCGATCAGCTCGTCCCGGTCCACACCTGCCACGCAAAGCGCGCGCCGGACCGTGCCGACAGGTGCCAATACGACTCCGAGCAGCAGGTGGCCCGGCAGCTTGTGATCTTTGCGTCCCGCCTCGAGTCCTCGTTCCAGCGCAAGCCTCACCGATGTGCCCAGTGGGGCTGATGCCTCGGGCCGCCGTCTCGGGGAGGGTCGGCTGGCGGGGTCAAGAGTGACGCCCGCGGCTGCGAGGCTCACCTCGATCTCCCGGTCGAGCGCAGCTCTGATGGCGCCGTGGTGCAGGCCGAACGTGGCGAGCACAACCGTCACGCTCGGCTCCCCACTGCCGGCTAGTGCGAGCAAGAGGTGATGAGCCTCGGTCAGTGACGAGCCGTCCTCGCGCGCCTCCCCTCGCGCGGCCCGGAGCATCTCCTCGAGGAACTTGTCGAACCGCATCACGCGAAGCGTCTCCGCAGGGACACGCCCGCTTCGATCAGCCGTTTGGCGTGCTTCTTGTGGACGGCCTGCCGCGTGACCCCAAATGCCTCTGCGACCTCCGGCCAGTCCCAACCCGCCCGCATTGCCTCCTCGACTGCGGCATCCTCCAGTTCATCCGCCAGTCGCCGAAGTGCGCCCACGGCCGCGAGGCGGTCCGCCACCTGGCCCGAAGGAGGGATCTGAATGTTAGCCATGTGAGCAACGTTAGTTGACAAATGGCGGTTGTGTCAACCTGAGTTGCTACTGCTGTTGCGGCCGTACTCCTTGATCACTATGTGTTCCTGTAGTCCGACTTGAAGGTAGATCGGGGATCACCGGGTCGGAAAGATACTCACACTGGGAATCGCCGCCCATTGCGGACCGTGCTACTATCGACGTGATATCACTCCGATAGTAGGGGAGACGTACATGATCCAGGAGCGGAAGGCGCAGGTAGTCAACGGGTTCCCGGTGCTCCTCGTGTTGCTCGTGGCTACCCTGGTCCCGCTCGGCGCCGCCATCTTCAACATTGCCGACATTGGCAGCCAGCTTTCGAGCGGCCCGAAGTACCTCCACATCGGGATCGCCTTGTATGCCGTCCTCGTCGGCCTCGCCTGGAGGGGCTTGACGGTGGTGGACCCCAATGAGGCGCGCGCGCTGGTGCTCTTCGGTCGGTACGCCGGGAGCCTGAAGTCGCAGGGCCTGTGGTGGGTCAACCCCTTCACCCGCCGGCAGCGCATCTCGATCAAGGTGCGCAACTTTGAGAGCCAGAAGCTCAAGGTCAACGACCACGACGGCAATCCGATCGAGATCGCGGCCGTCGTGGTCTGGCGCGTGGCGGACACCGCTGAGGCCCTCTTCGAAGTCGACGACTACACAGAGTTCCTCAAGGTCCAGACCGAAGCGGCGATCCGCACGCTGACTACCTCATACCCGTACGAGCCCCACCGCGACGAGCTGTCGCTGCGCGGCAATCCCCACGAGGTCGGCGAGAAGCTGCAGGCGGAGGTGCAGGGCCGCCTCCAGAAGGCCGGCATCGAGGTGATGGACACCCGCATCAGCCACCTCGCCTATGCCCCCGAGATCGCCAACGCGATGCTACGGCGTCAGCAGGCCAGCGCGGTCATCGACGCTCGTACGCGGATCGTCGAGGGTGCGGTGAGCATGGTCCAGATGGCGCTCGATCAGCTCTCGGAGAAGCACATCGTGGATCTCGACGAGGAGCGCAAGGCGACCATGGTCAGCAACCTTCTGGTGGTTCTGTGCAGCGACCATGACGCGCAACCGGTCGTGAACACGGGAACCCTGTACCAGTAGCAGGGCCGGGGACACGACCGATGGAGCGCAAGTCGTTCCTGTTGCGGCTCGAACCCGCCACGATGGAAGCCCTACGGATCTGGGCGGGCGATGACCTGCGCAGCCTCAACGGGCAGATCGAGTTCCTACTTCGCCGCGCGCTCCGGGATGCGGGTCGGCTTCCCTCCGCCAGAGGCGTTCGCCCTGGCTCATCTGTTAGCGCCAAGCCGGGGGAGCGCGAGTCCGCCAACCCAGAACGCTCAGCAGTCGCACCGGAGAAAGCATGAGCAAAGCCCGCGAGCTTGAGATCGTTGGGATCTCGAAAAGATACGGTCAGACCGTCGCCGTGCAGGACCTCACGTTCGACGTCCATGCCGGCGAGTTGTTCGGCTTTGTGGGGCGCAACGGCGCGGGCAAAACCACGACAATGCGGATCGTGCTCGGAGTCCTCGCTCCCGATGCGGGCGAGGTGAGATGGGATGGCAAGGCGCTCAGCTTCGAGGTACGCCGCCGGATCGGCTACATGCCCGAGGAGCGCGGGCTGTATCCGAAGATGCGACTGGCCGAGCAGCTCGCGTACCTCGGCGAGCTCCACGGAATGGCGGATTCGCAGGCGCACGCATCGGCCGATCGCTGGCTCGATCGGTTCGGGCTAAAGAACAGAGCCTACGACGATGTACAGGCGCTCAGCCTGGGTAACCAGCAACGTGTCCAGCTGGCCGCCGCGCTGGTCTTCGGGCCGGAGGTCCTCGTGCTCGACGAGCCGTTTGCCGGGCTCGACCCGGTCGCCGTCGACGTGATGGCGGGCGTACTCCGCGAACGGGCTGACGCAGGAGTCCCCGTCATCTTCTCCAGCCACGAGCTCGAGCTCGTCGAGCGGCTGTGCGACCGGATCGGGATCATCGACCGGGGCCGGATGGTGGCCTGCGGCTCCGTGGACGATCTCCGAGCCGGGGGGCGTGAACGCCGCTGGGTCGATGTCCCCGGCGCCCCGGACGACTGGGAAGCCGGCGTTCCGGGCGTCCGACTGGTCCAGACAGACGGCACACGGCGACTCTTCGAGCTGGATCCGGGCGTCGATGATCAGGAGCTGCTCCAGGCCGGTTTGCACACCGGGCCGGTGCGTCAGTTCGAACGTGTCGAGCCAACCCTCGGCGAGATCTTCCGGAAAGTCATCGAGGAAGCGGCATGAACGCGCGGTTCTCCAGTCTGGGCGGAACTCGGCCCCTGCCGACCGTCGTTCTCGTCGCCCGCCGCGAGATCCGCCTGCGTCTGCGCTCGCGCGTCTTCATCGGCGGCACCATCGTGATGACCGCCCTCGTCGTGATCGGCATCGTCGCCGCGTCGCTTCTCGCCGGCAAGACCAACCCGGTGCGGGTCGGTTTCAGCGGCGGATCGCAGGCGCTCGAGCCGGCGTTCATTACGACCGCCGCGGCCCTGGGGGCGCAAGTGACGGTCAGCGACGTCGCCGACGTCACAGCCGGCAAGGCGCAAGTTACGGCGGGCACGCTGGACGTGCTCGTGATCGGGACCACCACCGCGCCGACGGCCGTGGCCAAGGAGGCGGTGCCATCGAACGTCGAGTCGGCCTTGTCGCTGGCGGCGGAGGCCTCACGCCTTTCCGACGCCGGCCTCTCACCGACCGCGGTCCGATCGGCCATGTCCCTGGTCCCGATCCAGCTTCTGGCGCCCGTCACCCCTAAAGACACCCAGAACCTGCTCGCCGCCCTGGCCCTGGGAATCATCCTCTGGATCGCCCTCGGCCAGTACGGGAACCTGGTGGCTCAGGGCGTGGTCGAGGAGAAAGCGACGCGGATCATGGAGATCCTGCTCGCCACGATCCCGCCAATTCGCCTGCTGACGGGCAAGGTCATCGGCATCGGCCTCGTCGGCCTCCTGCAGCTCGCGATCGTGGGTGCGGCCGCACTCGTCGCGGTCCACCTAACCAATGTCGCGGCGATCCCGGCCCTGGGCGTGGCCTCGATCCTGGGCGACATCTTCTGGTTCCTGCTTGGGTTCCTCTTCTACGCCACCGCCTACGCCGCTGTCGCCTCCCTAGTGTCCCGCCAGGAGGAGGTGCAGGGTGCCGTCGGGCCGATCTCGATCCTCCAGATCGCCGGCTACTTGCTCATGTACGCGTCGCTCCCGAATCCAAACGGCCCCCTGGCGACGATCTGCTCGATGCTGCCGCCGTTCGCTCCCATCCTGATGCCGGTCAGGATGGCGGCCACCGAGGTGCCGCCGTGGGAGATCGGCCTGGGCGCGGCGCTGACCATCGCATCCATCGGCGGCCTGACCTGGCTGGCCGGCCGTATCTACTCCAACGCAGCCATGCGCATCGGGACGCGGGTGCGGTTCATGGACGCGTTCCGTGGCTAACGCTCGCCACCAGTCCAGCAAGGCACAGGTCCCATCGGCCCGAAGGATCGGAGGAACAACGTACCCGGGCTTACCGCGGACTCGCGCCGTACCGATCGACGCGCCGTTGGTTCAATAGTCAATTGATGCGAAAGGACTGAAACGATGTCGGCGACACTCAAACTTACGCGGGGAGGCTTCGGAATGGAGCTCCGCCGCGGCCCCTTCGACATCGAAGTCGATGGTCGGAGCGTCGGCTCGATCGCCGGCAGTCAGACATTCGAGACGCCACTCGAACCAGGGCGCCACACGCTCCGCATTCGGAGCGGCCGATACTCGAGCCAGCAATGTTCCCTTGATGTGGATGACCACGATGTCGTTGCCTTCCGTACGTACGGGGCAAATCTCTGGCCGATCTTCGTGGTCTCGATCGTCAAGACCGACCTCGGGATTTCGCTCAAACGTGAGTAGTCCAACGCAGCCATGCGCATCGGGCCTGCAGTTCGGAGGGAGCAAACGTGACGTCTGGTGCCACGATCGCCTCCCGCATGAGAAGGTCTTGGACGCGGTCCGTGGGTAACGCTCGCAACCAGACCCAGTGCGTTCAGGCCCCTTAGCCACAGGAACAGGAGCAACCAGATGCCGCCTCGTGTGAAGGCCCACCCATTCTTGACCCTGATGGCGGTGGTTTCCGCGATCCTCATCGTGGTTGGCCGGGTCAACCACGACCAATCGTGGGGCACCTGGGTCTTTGTCGCCGAAATCATGGTCCTCGTGGTTGCAGGCGCCCTCTTTGTCATCCGGTCAAAGAGCTGACCGGACTGATCTCGCTTCGGGCTGGGGGGGTTCGGGACACTGGCCAAGCTCTTGAGGAGAGCCCTGTGCGGTTCGGCCGATGCTCCAACCACTACCTGCTCGGCGAGATCGCCGACTCCTAGCCCGACCAAATCGCTAGCAAGCCTGGGCGATCGAGTCATTTCGGATCGGCTGCGACGATACTGGCGACATGTCACGACTCAACCAATCGTCGCCAGGGCACCGCAGGTGGTGGTTTCTTGCCGGATACGCCGGTGTGGCGGGCTTCTTCGCCGTAGAGGCGGTGGCTCGACAGCGAGGCCGAGCCTCGAGCCTGGTCGCTGACGCGGACGATCGGGATAGCACTCGCATGATCGTCGTGGCCGGAGTCCTCGCAGCGACGCTCTCGCCCGCGCTTCGACGACTTCCGCTTCGACCGCTACCGCGCTGTGCCGCACGAGTTGGTGTGGCCCTGCAGGCAACCGGGCTAGGCCTGCGGATCTGGTCGATGAGAACGCTAGGTTCCTCATACTCGAGGACTTTGCGCGCACAGGAAGAACAGCCAGTAGTCGATTCCGGCCCATATCGTTTGATCCGCCACCCTGGCTACCTTGGATCTCTGCTCACCTGGACTGGATTCGGCCTCACCTCTGGCAGCCTGCCCGTCGTCCTGACTGTCAGCGCCCTGCTCGGTCGCGCTTATAGACACCGCATCGCCGCCGAGGAGGACCTGCTCTGTCGTGACCTGCCCGGCTACGTCGAATACAGCCGGCGCACGAAGAAGCTGATCCCGTTCATCTGGTAGTCCTGCCACAAGCCCACGAGACAGCCGGCTCAGGGTCCGCCAATGCCAGCAGACACAGGTACAACGAGCGGGGGAATCGACGATGGAGTAGGCGGAACCTACCTGAATGGTCGGGGCGAGAGGAGACACACCGATCCCGGCGACCTGAATGTCCGATTGGCGCTGCAGTGCCAGCTCGTCGGCTGGGAGCGATGGTCGAGGGTCGCGAACTAAGTGTCCGGTCACACAGGCTCGCCCTTGGCGGTTCAGGACGAGGCCGGCGTCTGAACTGGGAAATGGCCGGTGCTGCCGAGGAGATGGCTGTTGCAGCCGACGAGGATGGCGCGTTGGCTTCGGCCAGCTGCCGTCAGTAATGTTCATCAGGATCGACCGACAGAAGTGGCATAGCCATCGTGATGCGTTGGTGCGAATTGACCAACGTTGACCCGCTGCTGGCGATCAAGAGAATCCCAGCCGCTTGGCTCCTTCCGCGAGGTCCATCTCTCGCCACCGCCCGCTCGACACTTGCTCCGCTACCGCGTGGGCGAGCGCTCGAGCGCGAGTGACTCCCTCGGCCGCTTCGCGGAGGCTCTTGCGGCCGACGCTGAAGGCCCATGCCTCAAGGACGATCGGGCGGACGGCAACGACACCCTCCAGGCGGGTCAACTCCTCCGGGTCGAGGGCGATATGGCGCCGGTACCCAGCCAGCACGCGGTCAACCCGTCGCACGTCCTGGACGGCGGCTGTGTAGAGCAGCCAGGCGAGAGACCAGATGCGAGGCCCCCAGCCTGCTCCGGTCCAGTCGACGAGCACGAGCTTCTGGTCCGGCGTCGCGATGGCGTTGGCGAGCACGAAGTCAGGGTGGATGAGCGCCTCGGGCAATCCGAACCCATCGTCGAGTTGCTCGAGCTCTTCTTGCACTGCCTGGTACGAAAGCCGCTCGTCCCCACTCACCCGTTCGGCGGCGTCGACGAGGAGCCGGCGGGCCAGGACGAGCTCGTCGTGGGGGCTTCCGTCACCGAGGTGATGCCAGCATCCGCCCGGGCGAACGATCCTCTGGTCCTTAGGGAGCGTATGGAGCCGTCCGAGCAGGGCGCCCAGTCGGGCATAACCGCCACTGCCCCGAATCGCCTCTGCGCGTTCTGCCGGAGGCACGGAGTCAACATACCCAGTTACCAGGACGGCTTGACCATCGAGCGCGGAGACGGGCTCTGGCGCGGCGCAGCGTTCCGCCGCGTACCCGACCTCCTCGAGGACACGCAGCATCCGGGCATCGCCGGCCGCACTTTCGAGCGGGCGCTCGGCCGGGAACACCCTGGCAACCCAGCTCGGGCCGTCGACGCGATCCACGCGGAACACCGCTACGTCGAGCCGAAGAACCGCGGTTGGTCGGATCGCGTAGGTGGTCTCGAGGTGCCTCGCCAGGTCCTCCGCTCCATCGCGGTGGAGCATCGCCCGGGCGCGTTGCGTGTGGGACGCCTGCACCCGAGCTCGGACCTTGCTCGCGCCCTTCTGTCCAAACGCCCACGCCACCATCAGAGGAAACTCTTCTTGCCAGAACGCATCGCCGTGCGCTCCTGGCCGCTCATGCATGACGACATCGGCACCTGCATCTCGCAGCGCGTCGGCCCACCGAGCGGCGTTCTCGAGGAAGAACGGCTCTCGCGTGCCCGCGACCAGGTACGTGCGCGGAACGGAGCTCGGCATCGCACCGGGCGGTCGGTAACCGCCGCCCGGGGAGGCGCAGAGGATCGCACCGTAGATATCCGAGTGCCTGAGCCCCATGGCGAGGGCGAGCTCACCGCTCGCCGAGACTCCGAACACGGCGGTTCGGGAGGCGGGCAGCGAGACTCCGAAACGCATCGCTACCCACCGGCGGACGTCCTCGACGAAGAACCGCTCGTGCTCTGTGAAGCGCTCCGGGTTCAAACCCGGTGAGTATTCATGGAGCCGCAGCGTCTCGTCGGCCAAACCATGTGCGCCGACGATCATCGTGGACGGTACGTCGGCCGCCTCGAGTGCGGCGGCCCACTGCGAGATCAACTGGCCGTCCCCGGCGAACACGACTGCCTCGGGCGGCTCCGGCGGGACATACACCGTCACCTTCCGGCCGCCGTCGTATTCGAGGCTCTCAGTGATGAGGTTTCCTGCGATAGGCATCGTCGATGTCTCCTCGCCAGTCGCGCGGAAGCCGAAGCCGGAGCGTTCGACGCCGCCGAACGAGTGGCAACGGCCACCACTATCTACCTACTGGCGGGGTCCGGGACGGCGACCGGCTTCAGCGCCCGCCTGCTGCCCCAGCCTCCGAGGCCGCGACACAGGCGAGCCTCCTGACATTGCCCGTATGCAGTCCAGCACACTGTTGCTAGTCCCGAGTTCGTGACGACCTGGGTGGCATAGAAGAGGTCCGTCTCTTCCCGACACAGGAAGCACTCGGGCGAGAGGTCTGGCGGCTGCACTTCCCGTCCCGCGGATTTTCGTGCCCATCTCGATCGAGCTAGCGCTCAAGAAGGCCGGCTGAAAACCTTGGATTCCTTGGCACCAATTCCAAGGTTGTCGGCCCAACCTGGGAGTCTCAGGAGGATCCAGAGGTTCCTGTGTTTGAGCCCAAGAGAAAACCCGACGGGCGGAACCGCCGTGGTGGCAAAGGCAATACTAGCGCGCGGGCTTCCGGATCAGACATGACGCTCGCAGCCGCCAGCTCTCGGCCCGAGTCGTGCTCACCATTGACAGCTTGGAGAGCGAAGCCTACGATGTGCGCACGTTGTTGGTACGAGCAGGTGGCGGTCAAGAATCATGGATGCGGCACAAGTCCGAGCGAACCCCGTCAAGAATTCGGATCGCAGGACCACCAAGCCGAAGGCTGAGCGGATTGCTCTTCGAGTCAGTTCGGAAGAGCACAGCCTTCTGGAAGAGGCTTCTCGTGCAGAGGAGCGGACATTGAGTGCCTTTGTCCTCGATGCGGCTACCCGTCGGGCCGAGGACGTGCTGGCCGAACGACGCTCCTTCAGACTGCGTCCGAAGGAATGGGCCGCGTTCGTTGAGATGCTCGATCGCCCGATAGTCGCCAAGCCTCGTCTGGCAGCCTCTATTCGAGCCGCAAACGCCTTCGACGACAGCGACCAGTAGTACCCCGCGTGCCCGGCTTCGCGTCGCCCGTTCCACTAACGGCCGAATACGAGCTGGACGACTTCGATTGCGGATCCCCGGCCCAGACTGAGTGGCTTTCGCGCCATGCCCGCCAGGCGCAGGCGGCCGGGACAGCCCGAGTCTACGTCTCGGTTCGGACTGGCACTGCTTCAGTCGTTGGCTACTACGCCCTCGCGGCCGCTTCTGTAGAGCCGGGTGACGCCACCGGTCGGACGCTCAAGGGGACCGGACGCCATCCGATCCCGGTCGTCCTCCTCGCCCGACTCGGAGTAGACGAGTCCGCTCAGGGTTCCGGGCTCGGGCGAGCCCTGGTGATGGATGCCCTCAAGCGGACGATTTCAGGCATCGGACGTGATCGGCGTGCGTGCGCTTCTCATCCATGCCGAGTCCGAGGCCGCGAAGAACTTCTATCTGCATCTAGGCGAGTTTGAAGAGAGCCCCACCGATCCCCTGCACCTCATTCTGCTGATGAAGGACCTTCGGGCAGCTGCTGGTGAAGGCTAGCCGGTGAGCGAATTGGCCGCCGGCACGTACAAGTGGGAGTTCAAGGCCCGATTTCGGCGCCATGCGTTCGGCTGGCGGTCGCAGCCGGCAATCCTGCGCGTGAAGCAAGCCGTGGCCGAGATCAAGAAGGTCGCGCGGAAGGACCCCATGCTGGCCGCCGAAGGCGCGGTCAGCTTCATCGAGCGTGTCTCGCCCGCGATCGAGCACGTAGATGGCTCGTCGGGCGCCATAGGCACCGCGGTCAACCATGCGCTCACCGACCTCGTGCCCGTGATCGCGAACGCGCCCGCCGACGTAGGCGTTCGCGATGCCTGGCTCGACAGGCTGCTGGAGGCCGTGCAGGCGGACGAGATGCCGTACATCGAAGGGCTTGGCGACCACTGGGGCGAGCTCTGCGCGTCGGAGGAGCTGGCGTCGACCTGGGCTGACCGTCTTGTCGGTGCGACTCGCCTGGCTCTCAGCGCGGACTCGAAAGTTCGCGGCCACTTTCCGGGGACCTCCGCGTGCCTGAGCGCGCTCTTCCGCGCCGGGCTCAATGAGGAAATCGTGGAGCTGGTCTCGGGCGAAAAGGTGATCTGGCCATACAAACGCTGGGCGGTAAGGGCACTTGCGGCGGCCGGCAAGAAGGGCGAGGCCGTCAGGTACGCGGAGTCCTGCCGCAGTCCGTGGGCTTCCGATGAGGACATCGACTCGCTCTGCGAGGAGATCCTCCTATCGAGCGGGCTGCTCGACGAGGCGTATCGTCGCTACGGCATGCGCGCCCGTCGATCCGGGACCTACCTGGCCACCTTCCGCGCCGTCACGAGAAGCTATCCGCACAAGCAGCCGCACGAGGTCCTCGCGGACCTAGTCACGACGACGCCCGGCGAGGAGGGCAAGTGGTTCGCTGCCGCCAAGGATGCCGGCTTGTACGAGGAAGCGCTGGAACTCGCCGGCCGCGCGCCTTGCGATCCCAAAACCCTCACGCGAGCGGCGCGTGACCTTGCCTCCGACCGGCCGGCGTTCGCGGTGGATGCCGGACTGCTGGCGATCAGGTGGCTGTTGGAGGGCTACGGCTACGAGATTACCGGCGCCGACGTCTGGGCCGCCTACGACTCGACCATCAAGGCCGCGGAGAAAAGCGGCTCATCGGTCGAGGTACGCGCCCGCATCGTGGCTCTCGTCAATGCGAAGCCGGCTGGCCCTGTGGCCAGGATCCTCGGAGCGCAGCTCGGCTTGTAAGGGAGGCAGGAATACCGCGACAGTCGAGCGGGAGCTGTCGGGGTAGGGTGGGGCCTACTCGAATGGTCGGGGCGAGAGGGTTAGAGCCGAGACACCGTCACCATCGTTGCTGATCCCTGTCGCGAACATACCGAGCTACGTTGGTCGGGCCTCAAAGCCGACTGGCTTGACTCTCCCCTGGTTGGGATCCGCCGGTCCCAAGAGTCCGTCATTCCGGGTCTTTGACCGCGACTAGGTGCGACGTCACAGCGGGCTTGACCTAGGCTAGACTGAGAGTTACTATCAACATATGGTAACTATCATAACAGTCTCGGGATTTATTGACCAACGCTCCGGGAGCGATTCCAGGAAGGGCGATTGATGAACGGCAAGCTTGAACAATCACGCTTCGAGCGTGGCCTGGAGAACGCGCACCTGCTAGGGGCACAGCCAGATCCTAAGCTGGTCGAGAGTGTTGGAGATTTGGGCAAATACCTCGTCGAGTTCGCGTTCGGCGATGTCTACGAACGCCCCGGCCTGAGCCTTCGGGACCGAGAAATCGCGACCGTCGCCGCCTTGGTCGTGATGGGTCGAGCGCCACAGCTTCGGGCACACATCAAGTCGTCGATCCACGTTGGCGTGAGCTGGGACGAACTCGCGGAGGTGGTCCTGCAGACCGTGCCGTTCGCCGGGTTTCCAACCGCGCTGGACGCGATGCTCATCCTGACGGAACTGAAGCCGCAAGGGGACGGATCGGATCACGCAGAGGCGTCACCACTCGGCTCCGACGCGACGGTGACTGGCGAGTCTACGTCCGCCGATGGTCACTCATCTCCATGGGAGGAGACTCGTGAAGAGTCCTGAGTCTGCGGGCATGCCAATTGTCGACGGCACCGTGGCAGCTGGATTCGAGGCCGTTAGGTCGGCGTTTGAGGCCAACTTTGCTGAGCGCGCAGAAATAGGTGCGGCGTGCTCCGTGTGGTGGCAGGGGCGTCAGGTCGTCAACATCTGGGGGGGCTGGCGAAACCGTGAGGCCGACCTAGCGTGGGAGCGCGACTCACTCGTCTTGATGTTCTCGGCGACCAAAGGCATGGCCGCAATGGCTGTTGCTGTGGCGCAAGCGCGTGGTTTGCTCGACCGAGATGCGAAGGTGGCCGAGTACTGGCCGGAGTTCGCACAAGCCGGGAAGGCATCGATCACAGTGCGTCAGCTCCTGTCACACCAGGCCGGACTGAGCGCGATTGACACGCCTCTGCCCCCACGGGTCTTGGCTGACTTGGATCAAGTGGCCGAGGCTTGCGCCAAACAGGAGCCGCTGTGGGAGCCGGGTAGGCGCCATGGTTATCACGGTCTTACGCTCGGATTCTTTGAAGGCGAGTTGATTTCGACGAATTGACCCGGGACACCGGAGCCTCGGCCAGTTCTTTGCCGACGAGATAGCAAAGCCGCTGGGAGTCGAGTTCTACATTGGGCTACCCGGTTCGGTCGACGCGTCCCGTATCGCTGCAATCAGCTCGTTCAAAGGATCGGAGATGATCTTCCACCTGACGGAACTGCCGTGGGGAATGGTACTTGCCTACATGTGGCCAGGTTCAATCACGGCCAGGTCACTGAGCAATCCGCCGGCGAAATCTCCCGGCGACTATGACCGACCTGAATACCGGGCGGTTGAGTTTCCGGCGGGTGGCGGCATCGGCAATGTTGCCGACGTGGCCAAACTGTACTCGGCACTTGCGATGGGCGGTGCAGACCTTGGCATCGATTCGGCGACGTGGGAAGAACTAGTGAAGCCTGCCACGCTGCCTCGTGACGGCGACCGCGACCTGGTTCTCAAGACTCACACCGCCTATTCGCAAGGATTCATGCGGCCGTCGCCCGACTTCCGCTTTGGCTCGAGTCCTCGCGCCCTTGGTGCCCCTGGTGCGGGTGGAGCCTTCGCCTATGCCGACCCAGACATTCAGTTGGGATTTGCTTACGCGCCGAACAAGATGAGCTTCTCCGCCTACGATGATCCCAGGGAACGTTCACTCAGAACTGCGGTCTACGAATGCATCCGACGGCTGAAGTCATGAGGGTGAACGACGCCAAGACCACGGGGCTTCGCGAGCGCAAGAAGCGCCAGACGAAGGCCTCTATCCAGGGACACGGTCTGCGCTTGTTCATTGAGCAGGGGTACGACGCCACGACGTGCGAGCAAATTGCCGCTGTGGCAGATGTTGGGCCCGCGACGTTCTATCGCCACTTTCCGACCAAAGAGGCGCTCGTTCTTGATGACGAGTACGACCAGCTCATTCATGAGCTGGTCGAGTCTCAGCCCGCATCCATCCCCTGGCAGGCTCGTCTGCAAACAGCGTTTCTTCAAGGTATTCGTCAAGCGTGGGAGGCCGATGGCCCGACCCTTCGCGCCCGGACTGAGCTGATAATGGGGACGCCCCGTCTCCGTGCCAGCCAATGGACGCAGCAAAGAGACGCAGTGAGCGTGATCTTGCGGGCGCTTGAGGACAGCAAGACGCCGGCTGATGCCTTCGAAGTTGAAGTCATCACGGGCGCCATCTTCGCCGCAATCGTGGCAGCCCTTGAATTCTGGGTGAAGAGCCCAGCGGATGCCAACCTACCGGACATGGTCGCTCGCGCCTTCGACACTCTTGCTGCAGGGACGCTCTTGATGCAGTAGAGAGACTCGTCACAAGTGGAACAGCGGCCGCCGGCCGCTGGCTGTCGACTCCGACTCGAACCGTCCCGGTCCAGATCCCCGATCGCTCGCCTGCTGGATCCCCATGGCGGGTAGGTGCTACTACCCGAATGGTCGGGGCGAGAGGCTTAGAGCCGAGACACCGTCGCCTTCTTTGCTGATCCCGGTCGCCAACGTACCGAGCCACGTTGGTCCGGTCTGGAAGACGGCTTGAAGGAACTCTATCCAACCGACCGGCGAGGGCTTGGGTCAGGCCAGTCGTGAATCCGGGTTAGTGATCCCCACGGCCATCGGGCCGAGCCCCAGAGGCAGGCTGGGACCAGCTGCCTGCCCTCCCGGCAGGACCGCAGCTCAGACCACACGCAATGGCCTCATGCCGACGAGGCTGGCGCCGCTGGCGCCGCCGCAGGGCCAGGGCTCGAGAGCCGAGAACACGCAGTACTGACGCCACGATCGGTGGCCGGGGGTACTCGGGCGGGTCGCCTCTCGAATATCGAAATATAATTGATGCGCTCCGTACGTTTCTGACGCTCCGCAAGGCTCCAGATCATGTTTCTTAAGATCGTTATTGACTTTCACAAGCCAGCGCTCTAGGATCCGCCCGACGGAACGTATCGGGGTGGTGGACGCGATGACCAACGAGTGGCACGAGCTGACGGACCTCACTGGGGACAGGCCGTTCGTGATCACGCGCGTGCGGCTCCAGAAGAGCGGCGTGGCGATCGAGGGTGAGTTCGAACTGCCGCCGCTCGCCCGGCTGCGCTATGAGGATCAGGTGTTCGTGATCGAGTTCGTGCGCAGCCACGGCTCGATCAAGGACATGGAGAAGTCGTTCGGCGTGAGCTACCCGACGGTGAAGAACCGCCTGAATCGCATCGCCGACCAGTTGAGCTTGGTGAAGGTTGCGACGCAGGCGCCTGCTCCGGTCGGCAAAGAGGACGCGCTCGCCATGCTGGAGCGCGGCGAGATCTCGGCCGACGAGGCCGCGGAGAGGCTCAGGCGCTGATGATCCCGCCGATGTTGTTGCACCTGCGCGTCGGCGCGCCGGACAGAGCGCCGGTTCGGGGTCTGGCTGCCGCTGTTCCTGGTGTGGCTGATCCTGCTGCCGATCGTGGTGCTCCTGCTCCTGGTCTCGATCGTCGTGGACGTGGTGCTGCTCCTCGTCGGGAAGAGCTACCACCACTACACCCTCCTGCTGTGTCGCTGTTTCGGCGTTCTCGCCGCGACCCGCGGCCTCGAAGTACGGATCCATGACGACAACACCGACTTCGACATCTGCTTTAGCTAGAAGAGAGAAGGGTGACCAAGATGAGTGAGGACCGTGCCCGCATCCTGAACATGCTCGCCGGCGGGAAGATCACGACCGACGAAGCGGAGCACCTGCTGGACGCGCTGGAGTCGCGGCAGCCGGAGACTAGCGTCGGCCACAGGCTTCGACTCCGGCCGTGATCAAGGGCGATCCGACGCCACAGCTGAACGCGCCGCCGAAGTTCCTCCGCGTGAAGGTGGACGGCGACGCCGGCGAGAAGGTCGATGTGAAGATGCCGCTCGCGCTCGTGCGCTCCGGCCTGAAGCTGACTTCGCTGATCCCGCCGCAGGCGATGGACCGGATCAACGAGCAGATGGCCCAGAGCGGCATGTCGATTGACTTCTCGAACTTCAAGCCGGAAGACATCGACGAGCTCATCGAGGCGCTGCGCGAGATGGAGGTCAACGTCGACGGCGCGAGCGGGGAGAAGGTGCGCGTCTACGCCGAGTAGCGGGGAGCATGCGTGCGGTGAAGGCCGGGGGAGCGGCGCGGACCTGCCGAAAATGCCGTGGAAAAGGGGAGACAAGAACGTGGAAGACAACAACGTGGCGATCCAGGTCCATGGATTGCGCAAGTCCTATGGAAAATTGCAGGTTCTCGCAGGCGTGGACTTCGACGTGGCACGAGGAAGCATCTTCGCGCTGCTCGGCTCCAACGGCGCCGGCAAGACCACGATCGTGAGAATCCTCAGCCACCCTCCTCAAGCCAGATGACGGCACGACGCGCGTCGACGGATTCGACGTCCTGTCGCAGCCGGCGCGGGTGCGGGAGTCGATCAGCCTGACGGGCCAATTCGCGGCTGTGGACGAGATCCTCACCGGCCGCGAGAACCTGATCATGATCGCCCGCCTGCGGCACGTGAAGGGCGTGAGCAAGGTGGCCGACGATCTGCTCGAACGTTTCGGCCTCGCCGACGCGGGGCGGGCGCCGGGTGTCGACCTACTCCGGCGGCATGCGCCGCCGTCTCGACATCGCCATGAGCCTCATCGGCGACCCGCGGGTCATCTTCCTCGACGAGCCGACCAACGGCCTGGACCCCGAGGGCCGCATCGAGGTGTGGCAGGTGATCCAGAACCTCGCTGACGGCGGCACGACCGTGTTCCTGACGACCCAGTATCTCGACGAGGCCGAGAAGCTCGCCGACCGGATCGCGATCCTGCACGACGGCACGATCATCGTGTCCGGCACTTTGGAGGAGCTGAGGAAGCTGCTCCCGCCCGCGAAAGTCGAATACGTGGAACGGCAGCCCACCCTGGAGGAGATCTTCCTGGCGATCGTCGGAAGCGGAAAGAAGGAGCAGATGATGACCACGCATTTCTTCGGCGACACCGCGGTCCTGACCGGGCGATCCCTGCGCCACATCACGCGCAGCCCGGACACCATCATCCGACCGTGACGATCACGCCGATCGCCATGATGCTGCATGTTCGTCTACGTGTTCGGCGGCGCCATCGAGCACGGGGTCGGATTCCTATGTGAGCTACCAACTGCCCGGCATTCTGCTCATCACGATCGCGTCGGGCATCTCCTACACCGCGTTCCGGCTGTTCCTGGACATGCAGACCGGCATCTTCGAGCGCTTCCAGTCGATGCCGATCGCCCGGTCGTCCGTGCTGTGGGCGCACGTGCTGACCTCGCTGGTCGCCAATCGGTCGCGCTGGTGCTCATCGTGCTGGTTGCCTTCCTCATGGGCTTCCGCACGTCCGCGGGAGTGACGGCGTGGCTCGAGGTCGCCGGCATCCTGATCCTGTTCACGCTCGCGCTGACGTGGCTCGCCGTCATCGCCGGGCCTGACCGCGACCTCCGCGACGGCGCCAGTGGCTTCGCCTACCCGCTCATCTTCCTGCCGTTCGTCAGCTCGGCGTTCGTGCCCACGGCGACCATGCCCGGCCCCGTGCGCGTTTTCGCGGAGAACCAGCCGGTGACCTCGATCGTCAACACGATCCGCGACCTGTTCACGCAGCAGCCGGTCGGCAGCGAATGTGGGTCGCCCTCGCCTGGTGCGTCGGCATTCTCGTCGTCGCGTACATCCTCGCGATACGGGCCTACCGCCACCGGATCGCCTAGGACAGCGCTGAGCGGGCGGTGGCTGGCGCTCGGCGTGCGCCGCAGGCGTGACGAGAGACGGGATTGAGCGAAGCGGAATGGGTAGGCGGAACCTACCTGAATGGTCGGGGCGAGAGGAGTAGAGGCGAGACTCTCCAACTGATCTACTCGATCGAGACCGGCGCGTCTGCCGAACTGCGCGAAGTTGGATCGGCCATCGTCCAGCGGGGTAGAGGCTACGCTTTCGATCTGACGTTCCGGATCAATGGCGTGCCTGCCGAGGGATGGGCCCGTGGCCTCCCAAACGAATCGCAGCACTCGCCGCTGATGGACTCTGGATGTCTGACCCCCACCCGGTTGGTGCAAAATCTCCGGTACTCGGTCCCGTCTGACAAATACGCCTCAAATGTGCTTTGTGACAGCCTGGGGAGCGACTGCATCGATCCCGTTTGGCATCCAGCCAGAGAGCCACAGCGCTGATCGGTCGGCCCGCGCGGCGCAAACCGCTGGGCAGCCGTACGCGTATAGTCTGCTTCTGGAGTGGCTTGTCGTGACGGGAATCGTCGAAGCCGGTCACGCTACTCATGGTATGGACCATGAAGCAGGGCGAGGACCTGGCTGGGTTCAGTTCAGAAGGGATCTGATTGGATGGCTATATGCCAAGCTCGAAGATGACGCCTGAACGATCTCGGGGAACTATGTGTGCACCGAGGTTAGAACCCGGTTGCGGAACAATGACGACTAGGGATGTCATTGTGACGTCAACCTCTAGCTCCGGCCCGTGTCGAGGAGCGTTCTCACGTGGGGTCCGTACGAGGCTCGTAGCTTTCGCAGCTCCAGTCCTATTTGTTGTGGTGGCTTGCGGCGGAGGCGGCGGAACACCGGCCACTCCAGGAGCTACCGGAACCGGAGTTCAACCTTCTGCAACTGAAATGGCGACAGCGACTGCCAGTCCAGTAGTAGAAACACGTCCCCCAACCACTTCAGCAACATCCGCACACGTAACACCCGCTGCGACATCTATTACGCAGCTCGCTCCTGAGCTACCGCCTACAGATACACCTGAGCGAGAAGTAACCAATGCACAGCTTGAGACTGCTGTTGAGGCGGTAGTACCGGGCGCAGGAAGTAGTTCAAATGTGAGATCTTGCGAAAAAGGAGATCCCTCGTCTGGTGTATCTATGGAAGAATCGCGGTTTGTTAGCTGCAAAGCACTCCTAATAATACTGTTACGATACCAATTGCAAGGCAATCCAAACGCAAGACAAGCAGCGATTGACGTCTACGAGTACGCTGTTGGAAAATACGGTTTTGCTCCAGGACGTAAAGCTGAATTAGATGCTGACCTTGCAGGGCTATAGAGCCTTGATCTCGTAGAGAAAGTTGTAACAAACGGCAGCCGAGGTTCAGGTCCAGCCGGGCACGCACTCCGCTGTGCTGGCATGATCACCACCCCGCCCTCTGAGTTCCTACGAGGGGATCGCGGCGATAAGAGGCGAACCCGCCGGATGACCCCGTGCATCGGGCCATACTCGCCGGTCGCAGCGATCTAGCGACGTCTGTCGAGAACGATTCCGTCCGACGACCATGTAGCCCTCCCGGACTGCGGTTCCGACATAGCTGGCGGTCGCTCCGCCGGTTGCGCCGCGAATTTAGTACGCAATTGTGTACGCAAACACTAGTGATTCCCGAGGTCGGTCGGCCTAGCGTTTTCGGTGGCGATTGGCGCAGGTCCCGGTAAGGCACACCGGACCAAGAGAGAGCGCTCGACCCACTTTTCGGAGTCCGTCGCGGTCTCAGCGCGCTCAGGAGCAGTCCTCGGCCGGCGCTCGACGCGGGCGCAGGCTCCAGGCTTCGTCCTCGTGGCCTGTGGCAACCGACGAGAGTCGCGATGTCCTCCTTGCTCGGAGCGGTATCGCCGGGACGCCTACTTCCTGGTGGCCGCCGGCCTTGCCGGGAGCGAAGAGAAAGGTGTCTCGACTGACGTTGCGTCGCACCCGCTCGTCTTCGCGACGTTCACCGCACCCTCGTTCGGGGCGGTCCATCGCCGTGTGGCCAATGCTGGTGGCGTGCGTCAGTGCCGGCCGGGCGGACCATCGGAGACCTGCGAACACGGAGTCTCCCTTCGCCGTCTCGAGCGACATGCCGCCGGTGATCCCCGGATCGGTGGGGCGCTCTGCTCCGCCTGCTACGACTACGAGGCCGCGGCTCTGTGGAATGCGAGCCTCGGAGCCCTGTGGCGCCGGACGATCACGTACCTGCCCCGCGAGCTCGCAGCGCTGGGCGGTTCACGGATGCGACGCCGGAATGGCCCGCAAGCTGGAAGGGCCGGCGCGATGGCAGGCCTACCGACGGGAGCTCTTCGAGGAGGCGATCGGCGTGCCGCTCGATCGCGTAAGCGTCAACGCCGCGGTCGTGTCCAAGGTCGTCGGCGACGTCGTGCCCGCCGAGGACGGGCCGGACGTGACGACGCTGCGTCGGATTGAGCAGGAGCGTGGGGCTGCCGCAAGTCGGGTGCTCAAGGACCGCGATTACACCGGCCTGCAGCGAACGATGGAGCGGCTCGACCGCGAAGAACAAGTGGCCCGGAGACCTCGCGTGCGGGTCGGCGTGCCGGCCGAGAAGGCCGTCGAATACCTGCAGGCGCTCGGAGACGCGTGGAGGCTCGGCGAAGGAGGACCGGGGAGGGCGATGCTCGCACGCTCAGTGTTCGAGCGGCTGGAGGCCTCAGGGTTCCGTGAGCTGAAGGTGCATCTGACGGAGGAGGCCCGCGCTCACGCGTTCGGGGCGGCTGTTCCGGAGCAGTTCACGGCATCTGTTGGATATGGTCGGGGCGAGAGGATTGAACCCGACCGTTCCCATCACTCGGATCGTCGTGCCGGAGTGGGTCTTGGAAGCTCTCGCGCAGGTTGCCTAGCCCCGTTCCGATCGGCCCTCTGAGCCTGCCGCCAAGGCTGAGTTACTGTTCCCGGGCCCCCATTCTCCTGTGGTATCGTCAATCGCGGAACGTCCCTGGTGGCGTCACCGGTGATGGGCCTCAAGCGGGGGCACTCGAGATGGGGGCACTGGCGCTACCGAACGGGATCGACATCAGCGCAACGATGTGGGGAACGCTGCTACTGGTCGGCGTCCTCGTGGTCTACACGATCGGCTACAAGTTCGCTAGCACGGGGTTGGTCGACTCCCTGGTCCTCACGGTCAACCTGGCGACGCTCACGTTGTTGGTCCCGATGATCCTCGACCCGGGTCGCGTGCCGCAGACCCTCGTGACACTCGTAATCTTCTTCTTCCTTGCTCTTCCCATGTTGACGCAACTGGCCATCCATGACCGAGTTCGCCAGAAGCAGAAGGAGCAGATTCGGCTCACCCTGACCGACCACGCGAAGATCAGGGACGCAGACCGTCGTGAAGAAGTTACCAGGGCTTTTGCTCAGCTGGCGGAGTTGCTCATCGGTCCTGACTGCAGGACCCAACACTCCACTATGGGCATCACATACGAGACCCGCACTACTCAGCGTTCAGTATTCCAACGGGCCCTGGCGGCAACCAGACTGTTTGAAGACATCCCCCTGGTCGACTTGGAGATACCCAATGGCCTCCGGTACGGACGGCTATACCGCTGGACGGTCGCCATCCCATCGACCATGGCCTTTCTCCTGGCGTGCTTGCTCTTCCTGATGAAGTAGGTCGATGATCGAAACCCTCGTTCTTGCTGCGCTGTCAGGTCTGGCCATTGCCGGGCTGGGTGCCTTCAAGGACACACGCGAATACGACGGTGTTCGGTACGAGGACTTCTCCTACCGCGTCTTTGGGCGGAGCGTTGCCCTCGCCTGTTTGGTGGCCTGTGCTGTGTGGTGGTTGAACTGGCTGAACCTTCGCACAGCAGCACCACCGACGATCGTGCTGGTGATCGTCGCGAGCGAACGCTTGATTACGGGAGGCCTACAAGCAGTTTGTGCGGCCCGCTCCGGTGGGACGCAGGGTGCCCAGCCACGCGGCAATACTGGGTCGCCCGGTTGAGTCCCGGGTGGCCAGGCTGTCGCTCGGTGGCATGTTCGTGGTCGCCGTGACGTTGGTTCTTGCGGGAGTTGGCAGGATCGGGACTGTGTCCGCCGGCCCCCAGGCTGTGGTGTTCGGGACACTGTGCGGGACGATTGTGGCAGTGGGTGGTGCCTGGAAGGACGCACCGATTGAAGGCTGGTCCACTAGGGCCTTCTTTCGGAGCCCGATTGCGGGAGCCCTCGTTACCATCTTGGTGTCGGCCTGTGCGGTGACGGGCATCTCGGCATTCACCGGGGCTACCGACTCCACGACTCTGTTCTTCGTCTGCCTCGGCGGGGAGAGGCTCACCGTGGAGTCGTACAAGGCGTTCGTCCGCGGGAAGGTACCCAGCAAGTTCTTCATCAAGACGGTTGCCCTCGAGCCAATCCCCCGCGACGTCGTGGCGCGTTCTCATGGCCGAAGACATAGACCCCCGCAGACCTTCGGTAGCGGTTCGCTGAACGGATTTGAACCGGCGGTCGCTACGAGCCAGATCATGGTGCCGGGGTGGATCGCCGGTGCCCTGTCCAGACGAAGTTGATACGGCCCGCCCACGGACACCGTCACGGTGGTGTGGATATCCTCCTGCCGAATTGGTATCGGTGTGTGGCGCCCACGCGGCCGACCAGCCGGATCATGAAGATCGGGCTCGCTCCTTCACGAGCACGGCCTCGACGGCGGCGCGCAACTCCTTGGGAAGATCGGCGACTTCGCACACATGCCCGACCTCGCTTGGCTTGTTACACGCCTTGCACCTTAGTACGGTGGCGTGGGGAAGTGGGGCCGGCGGCGGTGGATTCAGGATGCGGCTGATCTGGGCGATCTGTCAGGAGACAGCGGCGGGGGCGGACAGCAGCGAGAGCAATGGATGGGTCCACCGCCGACCGTCCGGCTTGAACCATGTTCTGGGTGCCTGAGGCGGAACTCTTCCTCGATCGGCTTCATCCGCTCGCGGTATTCCGACCCAGGGCTCGCGGTCGCGCTGGCTCGTTTCGTCACCAAGAATTGGCTGACCGCAGCCCTGACACGGAACGCCCCCGACGAGCTCTTCCCAGCTGAGGCGATCATCGTCAGTCCAGAGGACATCAGGAAACGCTGGAACGCGGGGCGGCTCGACGACCTGGGGCCTCCGCACCATCGCTGCCAGTCGGTCCCGTCGGTCTTGCGCACTCGTTCGGCGGCGAAGGGCTGCAATGATCGGCCGGGCCATTCGGACCTCATCGGGTTCGTGCGCCTCGAGTGCCTCCTCTTCTCGGCGTTCGGCCTCATATCGATCGGGGTCCTCTCGGCGCAGGCGCTCGCGGTAGCGGCGACTCCCGAACTCGATGCGAGCAAGCCTCGCCGGTGGTTCGGCGACGAGTCGAGCATGGCTGTCGGCCAGGATCTGGGCCACGACTTTCGCGGCCCGTTGCTGAAGCGTATCCTCGACCGTCGGGCGTCAGCTGCCTATCGAGTTCGACTGCGAGAGTGTCGAGGTCGGCTCGGTAGGCCTCCTCGGTGATTCCGCCCTCGACGAATCCGCTGATGACTTGGCTCCGGAGGGAGATCAGGTCATCGACCGTCATGCTCATGCGCTGGACTCCTCAGCTTCAAACTCCTCCAATTTCGCAAATGTGGACGCTGAGATTCACGCACGGGAGTCGGTGGTCGAGCCGAGTGGCGATGGCGCTACAACAACCCCTACTTGATCGCCGGGGCTCAAACCGAATCGCCGCCCTCTAGCAACTCATTCCATCAGGCCGGGAACAGGCGCGCATCGATCGAACCGATGTGCTCCGGCGAGACTCGCCCCCGCCCTCGCCCAGCCTCGCCGAAGGCCTCGAGCCCCACGATGAGCTCGGCATCACCGAGTACCGGTATGTTCGCGTTGTGCGTCGCGAATATGAACTGGCGCCTGCGCTTCTCCTCCTTCATCTTCGGGACGCCCCCTTCCGTGATGAATTGATTGTCGAGGTCGTCCTCAGGCTGATCGACGGCTAACGGCGCATCGGATTCGAGGAGAAGCAAGAGAAGGACTGCTGTTGCCTTCTGTCCCGTAGACAGGTCGTCCAGGCGATTCCAGGCTGGATGGCCCGGGTCATTGCTGAGGTTCAGCTCAACGTCGCTTGTCGACGACAGCTCCAGCTCTTCAAGTTCCATGAGGACGTCGACGGGTGCTTTGGTCAAGTGCTCGGCTTGGCCCTGTGGCATGCCATAGCGTCGGACCAGTTCGTCGGGTCCTTGTCTCCATGCCTCAGCAAGATTGCTCAACGAGAAGTTGGCGTCCTTCTGCAGCGACTCCATAGCCTCGGAAAGGCGTCCGGCGACCCTGTCGCGAAGGAAATCAAACAGTGGTTGGCGATCGCCGGCGTATCGCACGCTAACGCGCACTCGGCCGGCTAACTGCTTGCTGACTCGCGCCGCAGCCTGATCCAACGCTCGGAACTCCGCGGTCTTGAGATCCTCCCACTTGACCAGCATGGCGCGGCGTTGCGCGACGAGGGTCGCCAACTCGGACTCAAGTTTGGGCAGTTGTTCCTGGACCGGGACCAGGCCCTCGATGTCCTTCCTCAGCCTCAAGAACTCCGCAGTGTCCACCTTCGTCGTCTGCAGAGCCCGGAGTACAGCCGCGTACGCCTCCTCAACGGTGGCCTTTCGCAGGTCCCACTCTTTCTTGGCCGCGGCGATGTCGGAGTCGGCGCTCGCGAGTGCGCTCTCAACGGCAGCCGCGGCGGCCTGCATCTCCTTGTCAACCCGGACGAGGATCGGGTTCAGCTCACTCAGAATGGCCCGGCCCGGTAGGTCTGCCAGCTTCATCTCCGACAGGAAGGCCCGGTCGATCGGGAGGCTTGTGCGGATGCTGGTCGGTGCCGCCCTGAAAGGTTTGAGGCGCTCCTCAACCGTGGTGAAGACTCGCTCCTCGGTAACGAGCACGCTGTGGTCCTTGAGCTTCTCTTCTATGCCAGCTTCTTTGTATCGTCGAAGTTGCTCCTGGAGTGCCGGCAGTCGCGCAAGTCGCGCCCTTGCTTCCTCGAGTTTTCGAGTCTGTACAACGATGGCCGCGCGCGACGATGCGAGAGCCGCCGTCACCTCGGACTTGCGCTGGCTCGCCTCCGGATCCTGTGGCAAGAATCTGGCGAGGAGCCGGGTCAGCTTCTCGGGGTTCCGCGCGAGTTCGCCGATCTCGTGCTGACCGTAGACCTCGGCCCTAGGCACGAGGTCCAGAGGCCGAATCGCCACGACGGCTCCCTGGGCGTTGCGCACCACCGGCGCGTTCGGGACGGTACGCTCGACGAGGTATTCCTGGGCGGATGGTGTGTATGAACGGATCAGCAGCGAAATCTTCGTCCCATCCTTGAGCACGCCTTTGACAATCCCGTTGTGGGCCTTGGTCGCATCCGGGCCCAACGGTTGAAGTCCGAGCACGTATCGGATGCTCTCGATCACCGTGGACTTGCCAGAACCGCGGCCACCGATGAGGGCGTTTAGGTTCTCGTTCAGCCGTAGCCCGACGCCGTCCAGGAAACCTCCTTGCCATGCAATGGCAAGGAACTCCGTGTGCTGGTCCGGGACGGGGTCAGAGGCGAGACGGATGCGCGAATCGGGATCCAGAAAAGCCTGCCGGAGACCCTCGGTCGTACACTCCGACATCTTGATCCAGGTACATGCGCCTGGCTTCTCAAGATCGGCCGGGTCGCTCACGTCCTGCGCGTTTATCACGGCCATTGGTCGTCTGCGTTCGTAAGCTTTGTCGGTATTCGCCAGTATGTTCTTCAGATCCTGCGGAGCCTGTGTGGCCGGTCCAGGAAGCGAACAAGCCAGCAAGTGCGCCGACTTCCAAGCGTTTGCCCTCGCCGTGCCATGAAGCATCTTTAGGAGACCGCCGGGCGAAGCAACATGGGCCGCTACGAAGACCGCGCCCCAGCCTTTGCCTTTGTCCAATAGGGCGCCGGCATCCAGATCACCGACGGGCGAAGGTCCGGCGTCGCCGTGGACTCCGCAAGCGCCGATGGCACGCTCAAGGTCGTCGGGGTTCTTCGTCGCGTCAAAGAGGCACAGGAAATGGACGCCCTCTTTGCTTACCGCTTCGAAGCCCGGCAGGACGACGATCCCAGCTTCCCGAGCCGCGCTCCAGAGGCTGAGACCCGTCTTGACCCGATAGTGGTCAGTCACCGCGATGACCTGCACTTCCTGGGCCACTAAGGCGTCCACAAGAGCGCTGTTGTACGACTGCTCGTCCGTGTACTCCGACGCCCGACCATTCGTACCAGGTATGCAAACGGGTTGACCTGCAGCGCGCACTTGTAGAACCGTGCGCCGCCAGGATTGGCCATCGCGGCCTCAATGGGTCCTTGCATCCCCTTGCCTCCTCTGGGTGCCCCCGATCCCGACAGGGCAGTCTGGGGCACCACTAGGCTACGGTCTGAAGGCTACTTTCGCCAGGCCCGAGGACCCTGACCGCCGTCGCTGGTGGACGGCCACCTCGGTGCGCTTGCCGCTTTGTCAGCGATGGCGACGTTCAGCGACAAGCAGGGCATATGGCCGCCTCTCCGCGATGCTGTAGCTCGGTTGCTCGATACGGCACGAGTCCGGCCCATCCGCTTAGCAGGCCCGCAGCAACTCCCAATGGACCTACGGTCGCACCAAGAGCAAGGCCCCCGATTCCCAGGGCGGTCGGCACGAGTAGTTGCCATCGACGCTCTCGCCTGATCGCTTCCTTGAGGTGTTCCTGCGAGACATTCAGCTCCTCAGCGAGGTCGCGTGCCTCGGCGCGCCAATCCTCGTGGCTGCCGTTCCGAGCCACGGAGCGAAAGCTTCGCCTTACGGTTGATCGCAGTGCGTCGACGGCCTCCTCCTCCTGGGCCGCTGCAGCCAGTGCAGCCGAGGGAGCATCGCGAAGCACAGGGACGTCCGCCCATACCAGAGCAGATGCCGGGTCCGCGGTTATGCCCCCGCGCCTCTCCATCAACCGGGCCTGGAACGGTGCTCGGGTTACGAAATGGCCGCCTACTGCGCCGGCAATCTCCAGGTTGAGGTTGGTCTCTTGAATGAGCGCGGCAGCGGTTTGCCGTTTCGATTGGTCGATCCACTCCGAGTAGTCGAACTCAGGGTCATACGGACCGAGAACTCCGTCGTCACGATCATTCCGTCGGCATCGGAACGCCCAGGCTTGATCTCGCCGTAGATATAGAACCGCTCGGCGATGCGTGACTCCTCGTCTCGAACGCGCAGGAAGATTGCCTGTCGAGCAGTCGGACCTTCGACCACGATCTGACGCTTGACCCAGTCCACGAGCGCCTGGTCATTCAGAATCGCTCGCGGTCGTTGTTTCGGCCGCGATCGCGGCAGCGGAAGCCAGATCCGCAAGGATTGGCACGACCATGCCCAGAGTTACGAGCGGGCGCAACTCGATCGCTTCACGGATAGCGAGTTCGAGTTCGCCAAGATCCACGGGATTACTCAAGGCCGCCGCCCCAAGCCGGTCCGCGACGAGGTAGTGGTCGGCCCAGAAGAGAGTCCGTCCGACGATCTCCGGCGCACTCGCGCCGTCAATCCAGAGAACCGTGGCGGGGGTTTCAGCGCCGGCTTGCTCGAGTAGACGGTCGAGCACGGACTTCCCGAGGTCGATCAATCCGTAGAGCAGTTCTTCGCTCTCGCTCTCTGATAGAGATCGGATTGAAGAGAGCCGCTCCAGGTCGCTGAGTCCCAGTCCATCCAGAAGCTCGTATCGCATTGATGCCAGCATGGCAAGCGGAACAGTCGGAGTTCGCGCTGGCTCGGATACGAAGCGTGCCATCCCAGCGCCGACCTCTATAGGCCGCTGGACCGCCTGTGGGGTCGGAGCGTAGACGGGCATGCCAACGGCTTGACGAGCCATCCCGTGAAGGACCGTCAGATCCGCGACAACTGTAGGGCTCAGATAGACGCCATCGACAGGGTCCGGCGGGAGCGGATCGCCTGGGTTGCTCGCTGGCATGAGATCGCCGTGACATTCGCCGTGGGCGAGCGTCGAGCCGCACCAGCAGACGTCGTCTGCAAGGAGACCCTCGACGGGATCCGAATCCGTGGATGGCATTCCAATCTCTCCGTAAGGGCCTGGCTATGGCTACGAGTCGGTTGGGCGACGGAGGCGGATACGACCAGCATCGCGCACGAACAGATGCGGATAGCTACGAACGCGAGCATGGATTGGCCGACGGCCGGGGGAGTCCCGTTCCGGGTGCTGTAGAGGCGCCGTTCAATGATTTGGCTGCGGAGGTCGGGTGCCGGCAGGCCATCCGGTTGGCCTTGCAGCACGAGGACCATGGCGTCGTGCATGGTCATGTTGGTCGAGGTCTCTTTGGTTTGGATCGATTCGACACCGAGAACGGCTCTTCCACGCGAGATCAATTCTTCTAGTTCCTGGCAGCGCGCACGGCATCGCTCAAGTTCTTGCTCGGCGCCGCTCACGGCGCGTTCGACTTCGTCCCTATTGGCAGTGAGGGCTTTACGAAGATCGTCCACTGATTGCCCCTTGTTGTTGCGATCTATGGCTGCCAGCATAATGCTGCTGTTTTGTTGGACTGTCAAGCGTATCGCGGTCTCGATTCTCACGATCGGCGCCGCCGGGCTCGGGCCCCATCGACCGCTCCTGACCTACGCGCCAGTCGATTCGACGGACGGCAGCACCCTCGGGAGGGTCGTGGCGGAGCGTCCCAGGGCCCATCTCCCCGGCCGAACCTCGACGAAGAGCCGCGACGAGCCGAGGACCGACTCTAGGTTCGCGACCTTCGGTAGGGCCTGTCGAAGCTGAGCCAGGGGTACGCCCGGGTGAGAGACCGCCAGGACTCGAGTGACGAGCTCAAGGTCGGTGTCTGGTGTTGGTCTGCGCGTCGCATTTGCCTCCAGTAGCGCGCGAGCCTCTTCGCTCATGTCGAGAGCCTGGCTGACTCCGCGGGCGATCGAGGACGCGGCGTCGCCGGCGACCACTGCAACCGACTCGATCAGTTGCCCAGCCTGTTCGCGAGCACGCGGTGACACCGCAAGAATGAACACGACCCCCACGATCAAGAACAGGCCGAGTGTCATCAGCTTCTCGTTCTTGGCCAACGACTTGACTGCATTGACTGCGACTTCGCCAGCCAAGAGGCTGCCAAAGACTCCGCCCTCACCCCCTGCCATCAGGCCGATGATGATGCTGCGATCCTTCAGCGCCACTGCGCCAAATGTCCACCCGGTCTTGTCCTCGGTTGGCTCGTAGAAGAGTCCGAGGCCATGACGGTGGTGGTCCTTGTCCGTAGTGAGCAGAAATGAAGGCGCGAGCAACAGGGCAAGCTTGGCCGGCGCGACATCGTCCGCATCCTCGAGTGCCAGCGCGGCACACGCGCTTTCTGAGCTGAAGATCATCGACGTCAACAACACGCAGGTAGGGCAAGTAGTCGCGGACCAGCACCTCGCGCAGCCGCGTGAGATCTCTGCCCCGCTCTTGGGCGATCCGAGGTAGGTGCTCGCCGAGCTCTGCGAAAATCGATTGAGTCGCGTAGATGCGAGCCGACCCGAGTACCCGCTGCAACGAGCAGCGACGACTGCTCGCCGTCGGAGCGCGCCCGCAGCAAGTCTTCGATCAAGACGTTGGTATCGATTACGACCGGCATCACCACACCGGGCATGAACTTGGTGATGCCGATCGACTGGGTGCCGACTGCGATCAGGTCCGCGAGGGTCATTGCGCCGTCAGCGGGCGTGGATTGGCTGAAGGCGGCGATCGCGGCTTCGGGACGAAGGTTTGGAGGTCTCCATGACCATCAAACAGTAGCGGCTCCCTGGGGTGGCCAGAGAGTTAGCACGCTGCCGAGTCCGGCTCTCTTCGAGGATCGTCGGCAATTCACCTGCCAGGAGATAGCCTCGGTGTACGCCGTTAGCCGTTGCGCCTACCAACGAGCGGAACGCCGAAGATCGTGGGGCAGGCCTGGACGAGTTCTCGACGAGTCCCGGCTTCGGCCTAGCGAACCGCTTGTCACGCATCAGAGAGGCGCTGTCGAAATCCTCTCGATCATCGCCTCAACCGCCGCCGCCGCGTCGGCTACCTCAGCTACCGGAAAGCCCATGCTCTTGGCGAGGGCGCGGTACTGGTCAGGCCAAAGCGGGTAGATCACAACCTTTGGCGGCCAGGGGTGGGTGCCTCGAATCGAGAAGACCTCGACGCATGCCGCGCGGACGCTCGGAAGGTCCTTGTCTACAACAAGTTCGTCGAGCAGGATCAGGTCGACGAGATCCCGAAAGCGATCGTTGTCCTTCCCGGCCTTGACCTCGGTGCACGCGTGGATCTTCTGCGCGATCTGATAGGGCAGGGGCAGCAGCGCCACCGGCTTGACGTCCGGAAGCCCGAACACCGACAGCACAGGCGACCCTTTGGCGTATTCGATCGTGTCGGGAGACCCGGACCGGCCTTCGGCCGCGGCGACTTCGAGGTCCACCGACCCCCAGGCATGGGTTCCGTACTCGAGTCGCAATGGGATTCGGACGGCGCCCGTGGGCCCGATGGGGACCGCCTTACCCGGCGTGACCCGGAAGTCGCCGCAGGCGTACGACTCTGCTTCGGCCAGCACATGAGTGACGCGATCGATCGCCTGACGGAATGCCGTGTCGTAGTCCCTGGAGGCACGCGCCTGTAGCCCAACGCGCAGCTCCATGGCGACGCCTCCCTTGAGGAGGAACAGCGGCAGGCCTTGGTCATCGACCAGACGCCCTAGGACGGCGGAGATGACCATGAACGAGATGCCACGCCGAAGCCGGTTGACAGCGACGCCATCCTCACGGGCCTTCTGCGAGATCCAGGTTTCCAACGCCTTCGCGTTGGCCGGCGGGCGAGACTTGGGGAATCCGGGCATCAGGCGCCCTGGTCCAGACGCTCAAGGACTTGCAGTCGCTGGCGAAGCTGCGCAATCTCGATCCGACGCAGGTCGTGTTGCGTCAGAAGCCCGCGCTGTTTGCCCGTCTCAATCGCCTGGTCGATGAACTGCTGACCGATGTTGGTGGCGATGGCATCGAGGATGGCGCGGGTCGGGGTCGCGATCCGGAGTCCTTCGAGCCAGGTAAGGTCAGCGTCTGGGAGGCCGCCAAAGTGGATCTGGATCCAGGTGGGGGCCGTCCGTCGGGGTCGGTTGCGGATGTCCACGGTCACATGGACTTTCCCTGGATTGATGTCGCACAGATGGTGGAGGTCCAGCGCCGTGTCATGTGTCAGGGCCGCGGGTGCGCGGAGCCAGAGAAGCGCTTCCTGGTACTGCGCCAGCGGATCGCCGGCCAGCTGAGGGACCTGGTAGACCGCGAACCCGACGCGCGCGATGACACCTTCATGCGCCAGTCGACGCAGCGCGTTCTCGGTCGTCCCGACCGCGCGTGCGTCGTCGGGCGTCAGCAGCCCATGTTGATCGACTGCGCGCTCAAGGAGTCTTGGAAAGAGCTGTGTCGGCATGGCAATACCGTGCATCATGGGACACGCTTTTGTCAAGTCCGCCTAGTAGATGACTAGTCCGTTCTCTTGACTGACACGGTTATGGCTCTTGACCCAGGGTGGTACGCTCGCGAGGAGACGCGCCAAGCGCGTCGGCGTTGCGGGAGCAACGCCGAGCGAGCGTACCGCCCTGGACGCGATGTCAATGTGTGCCCGCCACCGAGCACGGCGAGGCCTTGTAGAAAAGGACGTCGACGAGCCTTCCTGAAAGCGTACCCTGTGGATAACGCCGAAACGGGGACGCTGGCAAGGGGGCGGGCGTGGGTCACATACGTGTCGGGCGACTACCGAAAACCAAGGCATGGAGCCGCGTTATCGCGCTCATGGCCGAGCCGGAAGTCGACCCCGCACGTGTGGCATCGGCAATCATCGCGGCAGCCGTAGATGCTTATAGAAGCGCCGGAGATGACCCAGGCGTTATCGAGAGCCTCCGGGCTATGGCCTTCCTGGCGGACGCCAGTCGACGTCAGGACTTTGCCGGGTCGCTGACCCGTTTTGGCTACGACCTCGAGGGGAAGGTCGACGCCCTCGGGTTCCTGACGATCGTCTTCAAGGAGACCGAGCATCGGTTTGGGCCGATAACCGACCGAACTATCTTCACGGAGTTCGCGTATGGGGCCCTTCGGGAAGCTCTGACGGAGACCGTGGCTTCCCAAACCGGCAGCCTCTTCTCGACAGGCATAGATGAGATGCGCGACGCGTACAGAGCCTTCTCCACCGAACGGGGCTTCGCGCGGCTGGCTCGGTTGTTCTTCTCGCGAATGATGTCTCGATCGCTTCTGTACTTCAGCGATCACGAAGCCGCCAATCAGCTCGGCGGCGTGGCCGGGCGGTCTGAGGCGGACATCAGGGTCTTCAACGACGCGGTGAGCCGGTACGCCTTTGAGGCATCAAAGATCGTCGAGGCGTACGCCGGCGACTGGTACTCAAAGAAGCGCTGGCAGGGCACCGTCGAGCTGACGGAAAGTCTCGCTGCAACCGCGATGCGCAAGATCGCGGATGAACTGGCGATGGCCGAGTGATCCAACACGTCGTTCACTGCGGACCACTACCCGCTACCGCGGGGGCGACGTGCACCCTCAATCCCGCCAAGCCGCACCGGGACGTGATCCTCGACCTCTCGGGGATTGAGAGATCCACGGGCCTAGACCTGGCGCCAGTGGTCCACGACCTGGTTCTCGTTGGAGCCTGACGTACTCCTGGCCGATGGAGCACTTTCGAGGGGCAACAAGGACGAACCGCTAGCAAAGAAATGGCACCGTGACATCGTCCTTCGAGTTCCCGTTACCGACCCTGATCTCTGGCAGTCTGCGTCGGGGGCACTTGTCGACTTGCTGCAGTGGGCCACGGATGACATGTGGCATCTGGAGTTCCGAAAGGGCGAGGACGGGGGTCAGCTGACCCTGAACCTCGAGGCAGCGTCTAGTGATAAAGCATCCTGCGTCGCGCTCTTCTCGGGCGGTCTTGATTCTCTGGCCGGTGCGCTCCGCCTCTACGACGACGGCGAAAAGCCCGTTCTGGCGAGCCACTGGACGACGGACTCCGGACGCATCAACCGCGAGGCGGTCGTTCGGCAGCTCCGACTCGACAAGCCACACTGGCGGTTCCCCAATGCTGCGCTCCACACCATGCGAGCGGCATCTGGCGGCAACGCAAAGGAATACACGCAGAGATCACGAGGGGTTCTATACCTGAGCCTGGGAGTCGGCGTCGCGCTGCAGTTCGGGCTGGACCGACTCATCGTTCCAGAGAACGGGGTGACGAGTCTCAATCTTGAGCAGTCAGCCCAGTCTGTCGGGGCAATGCGTTCGCGGACGACACATCCAAAGACCATCGCGCTTTACCGGGCGCTGCTTGCGAGCCTCGGAATCGGGGTGTCCATCGAAACGCCGTTCTTTGATTCCACCAAAGGCGAGGTCATCAAGGAAGCGGTTGCGCGAGGGGGCGAGGATCTTGCCCATCTGACGGTTTCCTGTGCGCACGCAATGTGGTCCAGCTCGATCCGACCCCACTGCGGCACGTGCTCTCAATGCGTCGACAGGCGCTTCGCTGGCCTGTGGGCAGGCTGGGACGATGCCACAGAGGCAGCACAACACACCGTCGATCTGTTTCGCGACCCGCTCCCGGCGGGGGAAGCCGCAACCTACTCAGAGCAGTACGTCCGCTTCGCCACCGATGTCCTCGAGATGAGTCGCGACACCTTCATCGCTCGCAAGGATGTCTTCCGCGCAGTGGAGGATGCCGATGACCCGACAGCTGAGTTGCTGCGAATTCACGCGGTCGTCCGTCGACACTCCGAGCAGATCAACGCGGCCATCACCGATGTCTGGGGCCAGAACCAGAAGGCCTACCTTGCCGGCCGATTGCCTGGCGATGGGCTACTGGCGCGGATTGGAAGTCTCGGGTTTAGGAAGGCTGATTGGCTGCAATGCGCCGACCGAATAGTTGAGGTGATCACACCCGGACTGCGAAAGCAGTTCGCGTCTACTCAGCCTGTGGATGAGAACGCGTTCCAGACGACCGTAGACGCACTTCAGACGGCGGCACGCCTAAACCTCGAACGGGAGTTCCCGACGGTGAGCTACGCCCTGATCGGCACCCGGCCCGACTTCAGCGCCTGGGCTAACCCGGCCTCCCTTGAGCCCGACCTATTCATCGAGCTGAAGCTCGTGCGGACGCGAGCCCAGGTCAGGAAGGTTGTCGACGAGATCCTCGCCGACATCCCCAAATACACGCAGCGTGCCCGCAAGGCCATGTTCATGGTCTACGACAACGGTGGCTTCATCGCCGACGATCGAGCGTTCGCGGCGCCACTAGAAGCGCAAGGTGAGGTCAGAGTCGCCGTTCTTCGTCGCTAGGTGCGCCGCTTAACCGGGCGGGAGGGTATATCGGTAGCTCTTGAACGGATCAGCCGGACCAAAGCCAGGCGGTCTCGCCTCCATCGGCCAGACCTTCCCGGCCGATAGGGTGTTTCCAGCCCGGCCGCCGCGACGAATTGCGTGAGGCCAGGCGTCTAGCGCGGGGGACCAGAAGAATGGCGAGCTACCAGGTAACTGGTGTCCGGACGGAGAAGTCAGCGGACGGGTATCACGAGCACATAAGTCACGTCCGTTGTGGTTCAACGAACATGATCCTGCCTCGGCAGACTGTCGTGAACGACATTCGAACCGGTGGCGACTCGTACTACACCTTGGGAGCCGGCCAGAGGGCCGAGGTAGAGGTGGTCACTTGTCCGAAGTGCACCTTCCGCGATTACCTCAAGACGAAGCCGGACAAGACGACGGCAGACAACCTACTCAGCTTGCCCAGGATCTAGCCGAGAAACATGCCTAATCAGGCGCTCAGCTCGAAGATACTGAGCGCCGGACCCTGATCCTGCGCCCGTTGCGTTCCGCCGTCTTCGCTCGGGTGTATCAGGAGGTCCGTCCCGGCGCGACGATGTGGTCCATCGCTGCCTCAGCGACGGCGCGGGGACCCTCGTCCTCGGTCTCGTCTTGGAGCTCGCGGAGCTTTTCGATGTAGCACAACCTGCGCCGAGGGCCGCGGCTGGCTCGCGTCCGCTTTGACGCCAGCTCCAAGCACGCAGACTTGGCGGGTGATCGTCATTCTGGACACCAACGTCTTCTTCGGTGACAGACGGGTCACCAAAGCCCGTCTGTCCCTTGTCTTCGACGGGGCCGCTCACGGCGACTTCGACATTGCGATACCCGAGGTCGTAGTGCGGGAACTGGTCCGGCAGTTTCCCGAGCGACTCCAGGCGGCCGTTAAGGATGCGGAGCAGGGCTTGGACGCAATCCGCCGGACCTTCGGGCCACTGGACCTGTTGCCGCCAACATGGACCACGCCTGATGTCGCCGCGCTGGTCGGCACATATGAAGCGGACCTCCGGCGGCGGTTGTCCGGCCGGCATTGCTCGATAGTGCCCAACCCTTCGACCATCGGCGAGAGTGTTGGGTGGGTTGTCGATCGGCGCAAGCCGTTCAAGAACAATGGAGTGGGCCTCCAGGATGCGGTGATCTGGCTGACGGCGCTGCAGCTCGCGGCCAAAGATGACGTCACCTTGGTGAGTGCCAACACGAAAGACTTCTCTGATGGACAAGACCGACCGAGTCTGGCCAAGGAGCTTATTGACGACCTGCAGAGGGCCGGGCTCGCACCGAACCGCGTGCGACTGATTGCGGACCTGGAGGAGCTGATATCGGAACTCGTTCGACCATCGGCAGAAGCCGACAAGCGCGCCAAGCGGGTCATGGCGAACGATGTCCTTTGGTCGCGCGTCGCCGCCGCGATCGCTGCGGCAGTCCGATTCACCCCGCTCGACGCGCGGGACTACCCGCCCGAGCTGGAGGACTTGCCCGAGGTCAGCGTCACTAATCTGGATCCACTCAAGATTGTGTCGGTCGGCGCCGCAGGCAAGGACCGCCTTAGGTTCGAAATCCAGAGCACTGCCGCTGTGGTCGTGCAGGCGAAGGTGAACCGTGACGATGTCGAGGAAGTAGCGGATCAACTAGAAGCAGACATAGAACCGGCTGATGAGCGAGATCCCACGGTTGCCATCACGTGGAGCGACGAGGTGCTGATTCGCTGCACGGTGACCACGGATACCGAAGTCGAGGATCCCGAGGTTCATCTGACGGACGTTGAGGTGCTCGGCGATGTCGGCCGGGTTGAGCGCCGTCTTCGGAGTCTCGGCGGTGAGGAGGAATTGAGGGCAGCGCTTCGTGACCTATCTCGAGACGAAATCCTAGTGTCTACCTATACGCCGCGGGGAGGCGGGGGCGCCAGGGCCGACCGGGCTCAACTTCTGCGGTTCGAGTTGGAGGAGGTGGAAGTCGAGGAGGTCTTGGATGCCGAGCTGACGGCCGTGCTTAGGGTGACGGGCACCGGCGATGTTCAGTGGATAAGCAATTCGCCGAACCCCATCCTGGTGGCGACGTACAGTCCAGGAGGAGAAGAGACCCAGGGGCCACTCGACGGGCAGGCGGGGTCCGAGCCCATCGAGCTCCTGGTCGAGGCGGTCCCGGACAATGACGGTGGGTGGCTCGACATCAGAGTCGTCCACGCCGAGCAGCTGGACGGCGAAGATCCACTGGCCGAGGTGACAGCCGAGATCGATCGCTAGGAGCTCAGGCGAGTACCGCGAGGACATCGACGGCGAGACCTGACCGCGTCCAGTTATCGTGCGACGGGACTAGTCTTCTGCGCCGTCGTCCTGAGGGAACGGGGCGCGGCCGAGAATGATGTCGTCGACGTTGGACCCGCGGCGTTCGAGGTCTTCAAGATCCACCTTCCGGAAGCTCGGGCCGCCGAAGTCGTAGTCGCGGTTGGCCCACGATCGAGCCAGCCAGGCTTCGACATCCGCCTCAGGATCAGCCGGGAGCTTCAGGGCCCTCTGGACGAGCACGGCGAGGGGTTCGTCCAGCGTCTTGAGCCAAGACAGCGCCTCCAGGGTGAGCAGGAAGACCGTTTGATCGAGCGCTTCGCCTCGGCCCGTGTTGATGGGATCGACCGTCACGGCCTCGGGCGCCTGAACGGCGGCGAGCACGCCTAACGCTCCCCCGTACCGTGACCGCGGCGTGGTGTGGCTCAATTCGCCAAGGGCGGCATTGAAGACCCCCAAGCGCCGCCAGCCGGCCGCAACGAGCCAATCTCTGGGGACGCGAGGAGGCCACGAGCTTCGAGCCTTGCGGCCTTGTCCGGCTTCAGCCGCCAGGTGCGCGCCTGCGCCACACACTCGAGCATGGTTCTGACGGCGATCATCGATCGATTGTCGTCTTCGAGCCACATGGCGAACGCCGACCTGAGTGCGCTTGAGGCGACGATGAGCGCTTGGCCGGGCGAACCCGCTATCCACCGCCCGACGAGCGCGGCCAGCTCGCCCACCACGATGTATCTCGTGTCGCGCGCGTACAGGCTCCTTGGGTTGAATTCGGCACCAAGGGCGATCTGTTCCTGCTGGAACGAGAAGACAGCACCCTGAGTCGCGCGGTACCTCCGCGAGAGAAGGGCAAGGACGGTCATCCCTGGCCAGACAGGCTCCGAGCGAACCGTGGCCAGGAATTCGTGATACGCCTGGTCTGCAGCACCAAGCGGAGATACGAATGGCTCTGTCAGACCTGACGGCATGAGTGGCAGCTGGCCCAGCCAGACCTTATCGACGACCTCCTGTTCCGGTGGATCAGTGGTCATTGGGAAGTCCATTAGCCAGACCACGAGATCGTCACGGCCGGCTCGCCGAGCGAGGTCTATGACGCATGCAGTTACCTGTTGCAGAACCAGCATGCCAGCCTCGGGCAGCACAATGCTCGGCAAGCTGGCGTCCACGGGGGGTGGCCACTCGGCGAGGTCGCGCGACTCCCAGACTGCCATCGGGACGAAGTGCCCGCGCCCATGAAGGAGTTCCGACATCTCCGCGAAATAGGCGCCGGGGGGCAAGGGCAGCGGCGTTCCTCGATGCCAGACTCTGTTCATGAAGTCCGCCTGAGACTCACCTTCTCGCCGCTCAATGCCGAGGGTCGTGGCCCTGTTGCTCGTCCACCGTTCCGTCTGGCCACGAAGGTAGGCGGCGGCGCCGATCGGCTGGTACAGCATCAGGAATTGGGCGGCGCAGGCTACGCTATCGGCTCCGCCACGCAACTGGCCCGGCCAGTTGGCGCCTCCATTTGCGAGAGCCTCCGACGGATCGGCATCGACGTTGTGGACGAACCCGAGCTCCGCGAGACCCGCGTCGATCGAGATCAATCGGTTCAGGCGTGGGAGTGCGATAGCAGCTCCGAAACCGTAACACCCACGGACGTTGCGCCACCTGGCCCCGGCACGGGCCGCCAGCCCTTCGAGCACCGCGGTCTCCCCGTCGCGAGCGGCTTCCCGATAGCCGTCGAGCGTCGGGGGCACGGCGCGTCCCCGCTCGAACGCCTCAGCTGCTTCCTTCGCTGCCTGGCGAGCTTCAGCTCGTTCCTCGGGCGTTGGATCTTCGTAGCCCAGGGACATTGGACTCATCGCCGCTGGAACTCCCGCGCCGGGTCCACCCCGACGAGTCGCCTTGCCCCCGCAAGGAGTTTCACGGCCGTCCCTCCTCGTCGATGTGGTCCCCAACATTCTTCCGGACGAGACCCAGGTGCTCGTCCGTTTGGTCGAGTCGGCTTCCATGCCAGCCTAGATTTGTCGAGTCCGAAGGTCGGGATCCGGCCTTGGGACGCCAACCGAATTCCGAGATTACTTCGCCACACGCCAGTCAATCGGCGGAAGGCCCAACGCCTCGACGATGTCAGCGGCGCGGCGGAACGGAGGATCGTCACGAAACCTGGGCCCGCGACCCCGGGCGGCTGGATGCGGCGACAGCAGCGCCTCGTGCGGGGGCCGAATGGAGCTCAGCCATTGTTGGGCGTGGGTGCCCCAGAGCAGAAACACGATGGGCTTTGGCCGGTGAACCAGTGCATCGATGACCACTTGGGTGAACGGCGTCCAGAGCTTGATGTGGCTGCCAGGTTCGCCGGCTCGCACCGTCAGAGCCGTGTTCAGAAGGAGGATGCCGGCCTCCGGCCATATATGTAGCGTGGCGCCAACTGGTGCTTCAAGCCCTTCGCGTCGAAGTTCGGCGAGGATGTTGCCCAGCGAGGTTGGCCGTCGGACGCCCGGCGGCAGTTTTGCAGGGACAGAGAAGGCGAGTCCGCAGGCCTGGCCCTTCATTGGGTACGGGTCTTGGCCGAGGATGACTACCCGCACCTTGTTGGGAGATGTGCGCCGGAGCGCCTCGAAGACCAGATCCCGCGGCGGGTACGCCTCGCCGACAGTCGTCTCGACGAGAGCCCGTTCCAGGGGGGCCAGGTCGAGTGCGGCAAGCCGATCTCCCAGCAAGGCCCTCCACTCTTCCGGTAGCCCCTCGAGCATCAGATCGTGCCTCTGCCTCAGCCCGCTCGGTCGGCTTCGTAGGTCAACCAGAAGACCATCTTGGACATCCAGTCGCGGAATGACGGGTTGTCGGCGAACTGCTTGAAGAGCTCGGTGTCGTCCTTGAGGACCGCGTTCATGACGCGAGCCAACGCTTTGTCGTGCTCGATGCGAGCGTTGTGCGGTCCGAGTTCTTCTGGGCGTTCTGATACGCGGTATCTGCGGCCACGCGGGCGGGGATGTCTTCGGTGATCAGCCGGCGGATGCGATCGCCGTCCGTCCAGGTGATATTCCCGAACTGGTCGTTGAAGCTGTGGAGGATGTTCGAGAGGCGATCGAGTTCGGGCTCCGGCCGACGGCGTCCCCGCTGTCGGGCACCGGGCCGATCTGGCCGTCTGCATCCGCGAGCGTGATCCGCAACCGTGGCCAGCTTCTCTACTCGATAGCTGTCCATGTCGATCGATTCGAGAATGCCCTTGGACAGATCCTCCTCGATCGGGGCGGGCAGCTTCGGGATGAGGAAGTTCAGGAAGATCGAGCAGCTTCTCCCACGCTGCATTTGAGTAGGGCAGAATGCGCCAGGAACGCGTAGGTCCGGGTGAACGCTTTGGCCTTGCCTTTGAAATCGACCTGGCCGTCCTCATCGAGCGAAGAGCGATACACGGCGACGCACGCGTCCAGGATTGGGTCCAGCTGGTCCCGATCCGCGCCGGCGAGATAGCGGCCGACCAGATCGTCCACCTGCTCGGCGGTGTACACCGCTGCCGCGTCCAGATCCGCCTTGAAGATCGTGCAGCTTGTTCGGGTCGGTCTCCTCGGCTGAGGATCGTCGTGCGGTAGTAGTCCGCGAAGGCTTCGCGGATCGTGTCGGCATCGTTCATGAAGTCGAGCACGAAGACGTCGTGCTTCTGCGGATGGGCGCGGTTCAGCCGTGACAGCGTCTGCACCGCCTTGATGCCCGGACAGCACCTTGTCCACGTACATCGTGTGTAGCAGCGGCTGGTCATAGCCGGTCTGGAACTTGTCGGCGCAGATCAGGAAGCGATACGGGTCCTGCTCGATCTTGTCCGCGATGTCGTTGCTCGGGAAGCCGTTGAGCGAGGCCTCGGTGACCTTGGCGCCGCCGTACTCGTGCTCGCCGGAGAAGGCCACGATCGCCCGATACGGGCTCTTGCGCTCCACGAGATACGCGCTGATCGCGTGGTAGTACTGGATGGCGCGCTCGATGCCGCTGGTCACGACCATCGCCCGCGCCTGGCCGCCGATCTTGTTCTGGGCGATCACCTGGTCGTGGAAGTGGTCGACCATGATCTCGGCCTTCTGGCGGATCGCGTGATCGTGGCTCTCGACGTAGTGGCGGAGCTTCTTGGTCGCCCGCTTGGTGTCGAACTCGGGATCGCCCTCGACGCGTCTTGATCAGTCGGTAGTAGCTCTCGACCGGCGTGTAGTAGCGGAGGACGTCGAGGATGAACCCCTCCTGGATGGCCTGCTTCATCGTGTAGCTGTGGAACGGCCGGTGCGGGACCTTCCCGTCCGCAGTGGGCGGGAGTGCCTCGCCGAAGATCTCGAGGGTCTTGTTCTTGGGCGTCGCGGTGAAGGCGAAGTAGCTGGCGTTGGGCAGCAGCTTGTGCGACTCCATCAGTCGGTTGATGGCGTCCTCGATCGTCTCCTCGTCCTCTTCGGCGCCGGCCTCGGATAGGGCCATGCTGATCGCGGCCGAGGTCCGGCCGCCCTGGCTCGAGTGCGCCTCGTCGATGATGATCGCGAAGCTGGCTGGTCGCGATGCTCGCTGCCGATCTCATCGAGGATGAACGGGAACTTCTGGACGGTGTGATGATGATCTTCTTGCCTTCGGCGATGAACCGGCGCAGGTCGCCCGAGTTCTCGGCATGGCCCACGGTGGCGCTCACCTGTGCGAACTGCTTGATCGTGTCGCGGATCTGCTTGTCAAGGATGCGGCGGTCGGTGACGACGATGATCGAGTCGAAGACGGGCGAGCCCTGCCGCGTCAGCCCGATGAGCTGGTGGGCCAGCCAGGCGATCGAGTTGGACTTGCCGCTGCCGGCCGAATGCTGGATCAGGTACCGCTGGCCGGCGCCATGCCGGCCTGGCGTCGGCCAGCAGCTTGCGGACCACGTCAAGCTGGTGATAGCGCGGCAAGATCTGGACGCGCCTTCTTCTTGCCGGTCTTCTCGTCCTTGAACTCGACGATCTGGGCGTAGTTCTCGATGATGTCGGTCAGGCCGTCGCGGCGTGAGGATGCGCTGCCAGAGGTAGTCGGTCTTCAGGCCGTTGGGATTGGGCGGGTTGCCGGCGCCGTCGTCCCAGCCCTAGGTTGAAGGGCAGGAACCACGACGCCTTGCCCTTGAGCTGGGTGCAGAACCGCACCTCCTGGTCGTCCACCGCGAAATGGACGATGCAGCGGCCGAACTCGAACAGACGCTCCCGCGGGTCGCGGTCGCGCTTGTACTGCTCGACGGCGTCGTCGACGGTCTGCTTGGTCAGGCTGTTCTTCAGCTCGAAGGTCGCTACCGGCAGGCCGTTGATGAACAGCGCCAAGGTCGAGCGCGAGTTTGGTCTCGTCGCGGCTGTAGCGGAGCTGGCGCGTGACGCTGAAGCGGTTCTGAGCGTAGCCTCGCGGCGGCCGCGGCGTTGCCGGGCGACGGCGTGCCGTAGAACAGGTCGATGTCATGCGGTCCGTGCTTGATGCCGTGCCGCAGGACATCGATCGTGCCGCGCTTGCTGATCTCGCCCTGCAGTCGGGCCAGGAACTTCCGTCGCGTCGGGCCGTCGGCATCGAGGTCCAGCGCTTCGGCGACCCGTGGCTGGGTCTCTATCAGTAAGGCGTCGGAGCTGGGCCAGGTCCACGCAGTACTCGCGGTCGTAGTCGTCTGGGTCGCCGCAGATCCAGCCGGCACTGTATGCGGCCGGCCTTTCGGCAACGGCGCTCGTGACGCCGCAATCGCATGGTGGCGCGCCCGCCATAGCTGTGCAGATCAGCCGCTCGAGTCCGCGCTCGCTAGTATCAGTAGTCACACCCCCACTTCCTCCGGCTCCGGGTCGTCGTCGATCTCGACGTCCGAGTCTTCGATCGCGTCGGCTTGGCCGATGTCCTCGGGTGCCTCGATCTCATCGGGCAATCGCGCTGCCCATTCGCGCACGTCGAGCTTGCCGGTCACAACATCGGCGATGAGGCGGGTACGGTACTCGCGAAGCAGGGAGACTTCGCTTTGCAGTCGGTGAACCTTGCCTCCGGCTTCGGCCAGCACCTTGTCGAGGAAGGACGCAATCGCCCTTTGTTCCCCAATCGGCACCCTCGGAAGTGGGATCTGTACGAAGTTCGCATATCGCAGGGCTTGACCATCGCGCACCAAGTCCGAGGTTCGGCGAAGTGCGCTGGTGTAAGCGCGGGTCTTCAGCAGGCGTGCAAAGTACGGTGCATGCACATCTTCGTTGGGCACCAGCATCACGTACGCCGAACTGATGGCGCCGCGACTCTGAGACCATTCAAGCCCGCCTTCGAAACTTCGCATGCTCATTACGAAGTCGTCCGGCTCAACATGCTTGAGGATGTCGTATCCAGTCAGAACTTCCATGACTCGGCGTCCCTCTCGCGCCATAAACTCGCTTCTGCTGACAATGCCGTCCAGCTCTGCGATGCCGTCAGGATCTCTTCATCGTTCCGGGCCTTCTCTCGCCGATGCTTGAATAGCGCCCTGCTCGGAACAACCTCCCAATGCTCCGGCACGTCGCCTAGCCACTCCACGCCAGAGGGCTTCAGGCTGACAGTCGCGTCCACGCCGCGGGTGACGGCGCGCTGAACGATCACCTCCTGTTGCTCCTCCAACAGCTTGATCAGCTTCTGCTTGGCCCGGATGTACCGCCCCATCCGACGATCCATATGAGACAGGAATCGGACGATGGCAGCTTGCTCGTCATCAGGCGGGACCGGACTCTTGGCACCCAGTAGGCGGGTAGGCGGAATCGTGTATCTGAGCCCAGAGTAGAGCGGGCTGAGAAGTTTGCGGTCGTCAGCCATTCGATACAGCAGATCGATGAATGCTGCACTAGCAGGCCCGAGGCAATCGAAGACCGTGTACGCGCTTGTGATCATCCCATCGTGGCCGGATAACCCAACGGTTCTGGGTGTCTCTGGAACGTCGAAAAGGCAGAAGATCAAATCGCCCTTCCGAACTACTTGTCCGGAGCCGGGATCGGCGGAGAATTTGCCCTTGCCGCTCGCGACATCGCGGACGATCACGCCGCCCTTCGTGAGTGATAGCAGCGGATAGTCTGCGTAGCGTTCGCCGACAAGGACCTTTCGACGCCGCATGAGCGAACGGTTTGGGACGACATCCCAGTGTGCCGGCACCTCGCCAAACCACGGCACGCCGGAGTCTTTGTACTCCGCGTACGGCCGCAGCTCACCCATCAGAGCGTCTCGAACCACGTCTTGATTCTCTGGGCCATGAGCCGCCGGCGCTGTTCGAGGAAATCGTCATAACTCGGGCAATCGCCCTGGGTCATGGTCTCCGGAATGCAGTTCATGCGCATGTTGGCGCGCAAATCGGCAACGGCGTGATGCCTCCGTAGCGCTTCTTGCCACCATCGCACTGCTCGACGAGCTGACCGAAGTATTCCTCTGGCGCTCGATCGCCAATAGCGATGTTGATCTCGCTCTGGGCCAGCACGAAGTTGGCGATCTGGTTGTACCGGCCGCGCTGGAGGCCCTGCTTCTTCAGATGATTCCGCGGGAAGACGTGATGAACATCGCTGCGGTTCAAGAGCAGATCGAGCACGCTGATGTCCTTGGAGAGGAACCCCTTGTCGCTCAGCTTCACCTGCGCAGCCTGGAAGGCGAGAAATAGGGGCTCAGCGAAGACGACGTATCCATCAGTTGCGGCAACATGCCGGTCCAGAAACTATCCGGTAGCTCGGTCTCGAGGACCGAGGTCGGCATAGCTCGACCAGACCGTGCGCCTCGATTTGACGGATATCGAAGTCGAAGGCGGTCTCAGGGCTGCCTGCGTACCTTCCCCGGAGGATGGACATGGCGTACCAGCGTCGGACGATGCTCTCCAGATCCGCCGCCGGGACGTTCTCTGCTCGGCCCTCAGGTAGAGGATGTAGGCGAAGTTGACACCGTTCCGGCCGCCGATGAGGCCGTTGGTCACGAACCCGGCTGATCGCAAGATCATCGTGAGGCGGTCGAAATGCGTCTTACTCATGAACGCGAAGACGCCCTTCTTGAGCTTGGCAAACGACGCCTCGGCGATCTCCTCCTCGAACGTCTTGGTCTCGAAGTTGCGTCCTGAGAGCAAGCGCGACCAGATCCTGGCAGCTTTCCGCTGCCGAACTCCGAAGTGAACGCGACCCGGAGCATGTCTGTATAGGTCGGGTCGTAGAGGTCGTCGTTCACGTCCTTGAGCCACTTCATCTTAGGCAAGAACTCGGACGCTGCGAACGCCTTGTCGCGCTTCTCAATTGTCGGCAGGAACTCCGGGGCGACCGCA
Source organism: uncultured Chloroflexia bacterium (assembly GCA_963835845.1). Lineage (GTDB taxonomy): Bacteria > Chloroflexota > Limnocylindria > Limnocylindrales > CSP1-4 > Fen-1039. The sequence goes on from CAWIGT010000004.1 coordinate 408,768, forward strand.
AGATGGCAGAAATAGTCGATCGCCTTGCGGAGCATGTTGCCGCCGTACGTCTCGTTGACGGCGATCTTCGACATCGCAAAGTCGGCCTGCGACAACTCTGTGCCGGCGGAGTTCACGCGAATGAAGATCTCGGTGACCGTCTCGATGTCGAGGTCATCCGCCAGCTCGATCACGCCAACATGGTTGTTGGTGATCTTCCGCAGTTTCTCGAAGGACGAGCGAGACGTGCTTGACGGTCCGCGTCCGGATTCCGCTTCGTATAGTCGTCTGTCAGCTCGGTCAGGCTCGCGTCTGGGGCAAACACGGTCGCGACATCGGAGATCCAGGCCACATCCTTCCTGATGGCAGGATTTGCCACTTCGAACCTCTCTCGACCGGATGGAATGCGATCCGAATTCGGACGGTCTCGTAGTCCTTCGTCAGAACCTCTCGAGCCGAGCAGCGAGGCCATCAGCGCTGTGACTCGCTGCTGGCCGTCGATCAAGATGCGCTTCCCGGCAGCTGACGTTCCGTCCTTGAGCCTTACGGTGGGGTTTCGCCACGCGATCAGATAGCCGATTGGATAGCCCTGATAGAGCGAGTCGAGAAGATTGCGGACCTTGGTCGCTTCCCAGACGAACGGCCGCTGGATCTCTGGGATCGCGATCTCGCCTGACTTGACCCACGTCAGCAGCGTGTCGATAGGGTGGGGCGTGACAGAGTATCGCTGCGTGGACATTGCTAATCCAGCCCTTCGATGATCTCGGCCAGCAAGCCTTCGGTCTCTTTCTCCAGAGCGAGGATGTCCGCTCGGATCTCTTCGAGCGTGCGAAGCGGCTGCGGCTTATAGAAGTAGCGGGTAAAACTGACCTCGTAGCCCACCTTGGTGCTCGCCGGATCGAACCAGGCGTCCGGGGAGTACGGCAGCACCTCCCGCCGCAGGAATGCCTCGATGCCGCCCTCCTCGAGCAGCGGGATCTGCTCCGTGTCGCGCAAGTCGCTATCCGGCTCGTATTCGACGACGCAGCGCTTGCCGCAAATCGTTGCTTCGAACAAGCCATGGAGTGGATCGGCTTCGGCCTTGCCGGGCTTGTGGATCCGCTTGATGACGGCTGGCGCGGACTCGTCACGCTCCGACTGAATCGCGGAGATCCTTGATCTCTCTTCGGCGTGTAGGCGCGATCCGGGTCGACGCCCTTTAGGCGGAGAGGGCGGTCGACGGTCACCTTCCAGTAGCCGAAGGCGGCGTTCGGGAAGATCTTCGACTGCTCGGTCTCCTCGAACGCCAGGAAGGTGTCGCAGATCTTCGCGATCTCTTCGTCCGAGAGTTCGCAGTTCTTCTTGCCCAGGTTCTTGCGAAGCGGCTTGAACCACTGCGTGGCGTCGATGAGCTGGACCTTGCCGCGGCGGTGGGCCGGCTTGCGGTTGCGTCAGGACCCAGACGTAGGTGGCGATGCCCGTGTTGTAGAACATGTTGAGCGGCAGGGCCACGATGGCCTCGAGCCAGTCGTTCTCGATGATCCAGCGGCGGATGTTGCTCTCGCCCTGGCCGGCGTCGCCGGTGAACAGCGAGATGCCGTTGTGGACTTCCGCGATCCGGCTGCCGAGCGGCGTGTCTCGGTCTTCATCTTGCTCAGCAGGTTCGCCAGGAAGAGCATCTGGCCGTCGCTCGAGCGCGTGACCAGCGAGTACTCGGGATCGCCCGTCGTGCTCGATCACGAAGCGCGGGTCGCGCATGCTGTCCTTGCCGCCCATGCGCTCGAGATCGCTCTTCCAGCTCTTGCCGTACGGCGGGTTGGAGAGCATGAAGTCGAACTCGCGGCTCGGGAACGCGTCGTTCGAAAGGGTCGAGTACTCCGGCCCGCCGACGATGTTGTCCGCAGCCTCGCCTTCGCCCTTGAGCAGCAGATCCGCCTTGGCGATGGCGTAGGTCTCGGCGTTGATCTCCTGGCCGTAGAGGTGCGTCGCGACCTGCTTGCCATGCTCGGCAGCGAGCTGCTGGAGCGTTTCCTCGGCCACCGTCAGCATGCCGCCGGTGCCGCAGGCGCCGTCGTAGAGCAGGTAAGTGCCCGACTCGATCTGGTCCGCGATCGGCAGGAAGATGAGCTTCGCCATCAGGCGCACGGCGTCCCGAGGCGTCCAGTGCTCGCCGGCCTCCTCGTTGTTCTCTTCGTTGAAGCGGCGAACCAGCTCCTCGAAGATGGTGCCCATGCCGTGGTTGTCCAGGCCTGGATGCTTGACGGAGCCGTCGCCGTTGAGGACCGGGTTCGGGCTGAGGTTGATTCGGCGAGAGGAGCTTCTCGATCATCGTCCCGAGCGCGTCAGCCTTCGACAGCGTCGGAATCTGGTTGCGGAACTCGAACTTGTCGAGGATGTCCTGAACGTTGGGCGAGAAGCCGTCGAGGTAGGCCTCGAAGTCGGCCTTGAGCTGCTGCTGGCTGGCCCGTGAGCGCAGGTCGCGCAGCGTGAACTTGGGACGTGTTGTAGAACGCGTGCCCGGCCGCCTGCCGCAGGGCCTGGTCTTGGTTCGTGATGCCAGCCTTGTCGAGTGTCGCCTGCATCTCGAGCACGGCCTGCTTGGTCGGCTCCAGGACGGCGTCCAGGCGCCGCAGCACGGTCATCGGCAGGATGACGTCCCGGTACTTGCCGCGGACGTAGAGGTCCCTCAGGACATCGTCGGCGATGTTCCAGATGTATCCGGCGATCCAGTTGAGCTCAGTGGATTCCATCAAGTCCCTCTGCCTCTACCGGCGGACGCGCCGTTTTCTTGCCACACCTATTGCCGACGTGATCGCGGCAACGATCTTGCTGCCCCTTCGCGAGAATCCAAGGTCCTTCATCACCTCGGCCAGGAGTTCGTCCTCAGTGCGGAGGAGCGTGTCCGACTCGATCCAGTCGATCAGGGCAATGAGTTTGGCCGGGGAGTAGTAGTCGATGAAGCAGTTGGGCTGGACATAAGGACGGGGGCCGCGAGGTATCCCGCTCAGCTTCGCTGGCTCCGGCGCGCGCGCCGCCGACCGTTGACGGGATGCCAGCACCTGTCTCGGAACCGGCTGATATTGCGCCGCCTCCTGCCGGGACTCAACGCCGGAAGTGGTCTTGGGCGAGTCAGTCGGCGGCTTGTCCGAGTCGACTACAGCGCTTTCGTACGCTTGGGCAAGACGTTCGATCGACTGTTGGCGATTTCGGATCCAGTCGCTGGACCAGATCCGATAGAACCGCCAACCAAGCCGTTCGAGGTGATCTTGGCGGAGGCGGTCCCGATCCCTAGCAGTGGGACTTGAGTGGTAGGTGGCGCCATCGCACTCAATCGCCAGAACGTACTCGCCGGGTCGGCGCGGATGCTGGGCCGCGAAGTCGATCCGATACCCAGAAGCCCCCAGCTGAGCGACCGCCGGGATTCCAGCCGCTAACAGAGCGTTCTTGACGTCAATTTCGAAGGGATTGAGCTCGGGCTTCTCGAGGGCGGCCGCGCCGAGGTCTCCGCCGCGTGACTCTGCGTATCGGATGTAATCGTGAAGGAGCCTGGCGCCACGTGAGTTCGTCTTGTTCAGGTCGATGTCGGCGGAGCCAAACGACGAGATCACGGTCAGCCGCCGCTTGGCCCGCGTAACCGCAACGTTGAGGCGCCGCTCCCCACCTTCCGTATTGATCGGTCCGAACCTGTAGAGCAGCCGGCCGTCATTGGTCTTGCCGTATCCGACCGATAGGATGATGGCATCGCGCTCATCTCCTTGGACACGCTCCAGGTTCTTTACGAAGAAAGGCTCCTCGCGCGACTCCGCAAAGAACTCGTTGAGATCGCCCCGCGCCGCCAGTTCCAGGCGCAGTGCCTCCTCGATACGATTGGCGTGCGTAATCCCGAGAGCAATCACTCCGAGAGTTTCGGTCGGCCGGTGCTCGGCGTGGGCGATGATTCTGCGGACTACCTCCCGCACCTCGTCAGTTGAGCTGCGTTCCTGATTTGAAAGGCCGGATCTGAACGGCACCAGGACGTGGTCGATGCAATCGTCGTGAGTGATGCCCGGAAACGTAGTCAGAGCTCGATCGTAGAAGTTCACGTTCGAAAACGCGATCAAGCGCTCGTCGCGGCTTCGGTAGTGCCAGGTAAGCATCCTCGTCCGCAAGAGCGAAGACAGGCTCTGGAGGATCGATTCGAAGCCTTGGGTTGACGTGAGCTCAAGGCCTAGGTCCTCGATCTCGGCTTCGTCTTCCAGCGCCTGGCTGGCAAAGAACGTCGTGGGTGGCAACTGGCGGTCGTCTCCAGCCACCACCACCCGCTTGCCACGCATGATGGCCGGAATGGCGTCGGCCGGAAGCACCTGGCTGGCTTCGTCGAAGACCACGAGATCGAAGTAAGGCCGTTCTGAGGGCAGGACCTGGCTCACCATTAGCGGGCTCATTGCCCAACACGGCTTCAGAGTGAGGAGCATGTTGGGGGCGTTTGAGAACAGCCTTCGGAGCGGCAAGTGACCCTTCTTGAGTGCGGCCTGGTGCCTGACTAGCGCCGCTTCGTCTTTGTAGATGTCGGATGCCGCTACGGCGCGCTCGGCGTACAGGCGCCGAATGCGGCTCGCCGTCCGAATGATGTGGCTTGAGTCCGTCTTCCTGAATCGCTCGATGGTTCTCGTGTAGTGGGCTCCATCGAACGCGCCCACGACCGGGTCGGAGAACTCAATGCGATCGAGGATCGAGCGCGCACGCACGTAGTCGAACCGCTGCGCGCACTGCTCTGGACCAAGGTGAGCCTGCGCAAAGTCCGGTAGCAGTGGCCCGAATCCCCTCGAAATAGCTCCAGCGGACAGGCGACGCACTTCGGGAAGTCGCAGAACAACCGATCGATCTGCGACGAGGCGAGCGAACGTCAGTGATAGCCCGTCGAGTGCTGTGGTCTCAGAACCAAGGGGACCGACGATCGCTTCAATCCCAACCAGTCCTTTATGGAGATCGCTCAAAGCCGAGGAAATGGAGGCGAGTTGTTGCGGAGGCCTGGGAAAGCCACTAGCAGCGGCTGCCTTCCACGCAGCTTCGGCCTGTGCCGCAGCCTGGAGGGCGCGCCAGGCAGTCGTGTCCGGAATCCGTGCATCCAGCGCCAGGGTTCGAACTTGGGCGCGCGCGCCTCTATAGCTTCCACTGAAAACGCCCGAGATCAGTCGAAGGGCGGGGTTCCCCCCGGCAGGCGCGTAGTTGCGAATCAGATCAGCGAGGCTGGCGCCGAAGACCTCAGGCTTGAAGTGCTCCAGAGAGAACTGAGCGGCCTGCCAGGCGCCGACAGCTGCTGCGCAGTCGCCAAGCGTTCGTGGAACTGGCCATCCGCAGGAAGTGGCTGCACTCGAGAAGGCCTGAACCACCCGAGGCAAGGATTCCGTCGAGCAGCGCTCCGCCTCCTGGAATGCTGCTGAAGCCTGCTCGGACGAATCCAAAGGTGCCCGATACCACGGACTGTCCAGGACCTCAGGTGTGAAGGCGCCCAACTCTGCGAGGGACTCTATTTCGCGACGCATCTCGCCCGCACGCTCAGCGTTGAGCGAGTCCAGTTCTGGTCCCCTGAACCGGAGGCTTGTCTGTGCTTCTGCTGGCACGGCCGCGGCGGCGATGCGCATGGCCGAAGCCGAGACGCCCCAAGGCGGGCGAGACACCATATCTGCATGGACCGCGCGATTGAGCGCAGTCCGGCCAGCTATGAGATCTTCGAACTCCTGGGCGTGGGACTCAAGGGGAGTCGCACTGATCATCGCCAACGACCTGGCCAAGGTCTCAGCGACCTGCCGACGGCTCGTCCCGGCCGAATGTATGTCAAGAAGCAAGTCGTCCAGATGAACTGCCTGAAGCCGCTTGAACACAGCGTCGATCGCCGCCCGCTTCTCCGCCACGAACAAGACCGTCTTGCCTCGGGCCATTGCCGTGGCAATCAAGTTGGCAATCGTCTGGCTCTTCCCTGTGCCAGGTGGTCCTTGAATGATGAGATCCTGTCCGCCGACGACCGCATTGATTGCGTAGTTCTGGCTGGCGTCCGCATCCACTACCAGGAATTCATCTGCCGGTGGAGTCCGATCCGGTTGATCGAGGGAGACCGTCACGAGGTCGTATTGAGCGTTCAGTTTGATACGCGCGTCTTGGTCGCCAGCTATTGCTGCGATGAAGTCGTGGGCGATGAGAGCGGCCTCGGAAGCCTCAAGGTCGCGAACCATCGGCAGCTTGGCATACGAGAAATTCCCGACGACCAGGCGCTTTGCGATCGACAGATTGCGAACCACCGTCGCGCTCTGCTTGAACCAGCTATATGTCGCTTCGAGTTCCCATTCCGTATCAATCGTTCCGTCGAGCTGCGCCGCCAACTTGTCTTGGTCGAACTCCTGCCCGAATTCAGAGCGGAGTCGATGTAGCAGCGTGGGGTTTATCTCCATCTCGCCAGACAACGTCAACTCGAAGTCATCTTGCGATGCCCCACGCGGCGTAACCGTTAGCGGTCGCAGGAGCACGGGGGCGCAGGGCGTTGAGTCGGAGGCCGTGTCCCAACTGGCTAGGCCGCAGGCGAGATAGAGCGTGTCGATGCCACGTTCTTCGTAGTGCTCCCGGCCCTTGGAGTGGAGGCGTCGAAGGCGGCGAGCGGCATCGACCCTCTGGTCATCGGCCCCGAAAAGAGAGGCGAGCCGGACGGTCCTGCCAGCAAGTAACGCCGCAATCGACTGTGAAGTGGCGCCGGTAACGTCCAGTGTGCCGACCTTCTGGTCACGGTAGAACAGCAGGGTGTTCCTACCACCGAGATCTATCAGCTGTTCTTTCCAAGTGGCGATCGCCGCCCGAACCCGGGATGCTCGATCACGGCCCCCTCCGGGCACCGGTGCCCGGAGACTCGCGGTAGGACTGTCGACCTGTGCGCCAGACGGCTCAATCATTTGGTTCTCACTCGAGCCCCGCCGGATCCTCTTTCGGATGGCTGCCCCGGGCCACCTCTCAAGGCGGGCGACATCTATTCTGGCAGGGTCCTAGAGCATGGTTAGGCTCCGATGGTCCCATCCAGTCGTTGCACCTGACCACGGCGGACCGGGCCTCCTCCATCAGTCACGGTGAGGTCTACCGTGGCCACCGTTCACTTCGCTCACGGAGAAACGCGGCGCTCTCTGCCGCGCGGAGCGGCCGCGGCGTTTGAGGCCGACGTAGAGTTGCGGCAGGCTGACAAGTTGCCCGCCGTCGCGGGTGAACGACCAGCTCACACCGCGGCTTGCTCTTCGCCGGCGGCTTCGCGATGGGTACGGACGAAGTCGATGATGTGCTGCTCCGTGGCGGTGGTGAGGTCCAACCCGGCCGCCCGGAACCAGCTGACCGATCGAGCCAGGGCACGGAGACGGTCGTACTCCGGCGCCGGGATCACCGCGACGGCCAGATGACCTCTGGCGACGATCGTTCGCACCCGGCCTTGGGCCACCTCCGCCACCAACGTCGCGAAAGCGGCACGGGCATCGGACACGCCGATCGTCCGCAGAGGCGACAGGATCGCGCGCGGGTCCGACGTGAGCTTTCGGATGGTGGCGAGGTCGGGCGGTTTCAGCGACGCGAGGTCGGCGAGCTCGGAGGGGTCGGCGAGGGCTTCGGGATAGACGCCGAGGGCGTGAAGCGCCGCGAGCGAGTCTTCGATCTTGCGCCAGCGCTCGGCTTCCTCGTGACTGATCATCACGGCGAGGGGCTGTCCGTCCTTGAGACAGACGACCGGGCTACCGGCCTCCACCTTCTCGACGACCGCCCGAAGGTTGGCTCGCAGGTCGCGCGTCCCCATGGCCTCGAGGGTGCCACCGATGGTCACGCAGTCTCCTCTCCCGATCTGGTTTCGGCCTAACCGTACTCCGCCTGGGCATGTTGCGCAAGGCATTGTGTGCACGATATTGAAGCGATAACCCGTACGGCGAGACAAAACACCACGCTCGTACACAATCCCTTGTGATGGCCGAGTCGACGGCGTAGGGTCATCCCTAATGGCCGTTCCCTTCTTGATCCCGCTGCCGCTGCTCATCGCCGTTCCGCTGATCTTGCTGATCGCGACTGTCGGTGCGCCCGCCCTGCCGCGGCTCGTCGCCGGCCGCCGGCAGGCCGCATATGACGCGGCTGTGGCGCCGAACATGGTGCGGCTGGAGCTGACGGTCGGTCGTGGCCGCTCGAACGGGCCCAGACGCGGCGGTGGCTGCCATTCGCGGTCTGCATCCGCATCGGCGCATGGGCGTAGATCGGCGCGTGGCCTCGAGGCTGGCCGCCAGTGGAGCTGCGAGTGGTCTGGCGCGACGGGGAGCTGCACTGGCAGATCGAGGCGGCGAGCGGCGAGCTGGACCGTGCCGACGGGACGCTCGCGTCGCTCTACCCAGGGCTCGAAGACTACCGAAGTCGACGCGGAAGGACAGGCCCGCCGTCTACAGCGCCGTCGGTCGGCTCCGGCGTTCGTCAGGGCTCGCGCTCGGCGAACCAGGGAGCGACGGCAGCAATGTGCTCACGCGCCTCGCCACCATCCTGCGATCGCAGTCCGACGATGCCGAGGTTCGTCTGCGCCTGCTGGCTCGCCCGATCGATCCAGAGGCGTGGCAGCGCTCGCTCTATCCCGAGGAGGCCTCGCCCTCGTTCGGGCAGATCCTGCGCGAGGCGATCGTCGACGTCGTGCTCAATCGGGAGTCCTCGGACCGCGTCCGCTCGGCGCCGGTTATCTGCCCGACCTCGAGCAAGCTGCCCGGACGCGCAAACGCCAGGGAGTCGCCGGGTTCGAGGTCGGGTCTGCTGCTCGAAGTCGCCGGCGTCGATCGGCTAAGGCACGCGCGATCCTGTTGTCTGCCATCAACGCGACCGCCGTCGCTCAACACGCCGACCCAGGCGATCAAGTGGGATCTGCGTCCCGGGCCGGTCGAGCGGCCGCCGCGCGTCGCGCTCGCGGACTTCGAACTTGCCAGCCTCTGGTATCTGCCGGACTCGTACTTCGATGAGGCTCGGCTGCCGCGCCAGCGAGCCCTCGCCGCACCGCCTCCGCCGCCGCGAGTCAGCGTGCCGCCCGGCGTCGTCATCGGCGAGTCGCGGGGCCGGCCTCTGCGGGTCCAGTTCGACGCCATCCAGCGCCACATGGCTGTCATTGGGGCGACCGGATCGGGCAAGAGCACGCTCATCGCCGACCTGGCTCTTGGAGTCCTGGACGCATGACGCGGGCGCCACGGTCATCGATCCCCACGGCGATCTCGCGACCGACATCCTCGAACGCGTGCCGGCACGCCATGCCAATCGGGTCCATGTCCTTCGCCTGGCCGACCGCGCGCACCCGCGTGGCTTCAACTTCCTGGAGCGCACGACACCCGACCAGGGGCAGCTCGTGTGCCTCGGAGTTCGTCCAGCTCATCCACGATCTCTGGCCCGAGTTCACCGGGCCGAAGATGCAGCACTACCTGCGCCACGCGCTGCTCACGCTCCTCGCCGATCCTGCACCGCAGACGATCCTCGAGCTGATCCGGGTCCTTACCGACGACGCCTTCCGCGAGCGCTACCGGGCCAAGCTCGACGACCCGCTGCTCGCCTCGTTCTGGGCGACCGAATGGCCATCGGCCGCCGGACGGGAGAACGACGCATCGATCAAGGCCGTCCTCAACAAGCTCGGCGCCTTCGTCAGCTACGACTCGATCCGCGACATCGTCGGGCAAGGGAAGTCGACCATTCGGCCGCGTCAGATCATGGACAGCGGCGGACTTGCTCGTGATCGACTGCTCGCAGGTCGGCGGCGACAACGCGCGGCTCTTTGGGGCGATGTGCATCAGCCGCTACTACGTCGACGCTATTGGCCGCCAGGGAACGCCACGCGACCAGCGGCGGCAGCACTTCCTCATCGTCGATGAGGTGCCGACATTCGACACCGAAGCCCTCCGGCGCATCCTCGACGAAGGCCGCAAGTTCGGCCTCGCCCTGGTCGTCGCGGCCCAATCGCTGCGCGGTCTTGGCGAGCGGCTGCGCGACTCGGTCCTGACCAACGCCGGCGTGATCGCGCTGATCTCGCCCGGTCCCGACGACGTCTCGGCCGTCCGTCGCCTGTTCGATCCGATGACGCAGGACGAGCTCCTCGGGCTGCAACTGCACGAGTTCGCTCGTGCGGATGCCCGGCCGGCGATGGCCGGCCCGCCGTCTATGGCGGCATGGTCCGCCGGCCGCCGGAGGGCGATCCCGCGGTCGCGGAGGCGATCATCGCCCGAAGCGATGCGCGGGACGCGCGGGATCCCGAGGCCGTCCACGACGAGGTCCGGCGCCGGTCGGGTGGCGATCGGTGGACCGGCTCGGGCAAGCGGCCGAACGGGTCCGAGCGGACCCGCTCGGTCGACGGGTGAGGCGAGGGCGATGGCGACGAAGTGGCACAGGGCTGGTCTGACTCGTGCCATCCCCGTGCCGCGAAATCGTGCTGCGAGCGGCTTCCTTATGGCAGGGACTGCTCGTATGAACTCAGCTTCGCGTCCTCGTGCCGTTCGTCCTCGTCGTCGAGCTCTCGATATCGGTCTGCTCGGCCTTGCGGATCGAGCCGCTCTGCGTCTCCTTCATCGGATCTTGATCACCACTCCTGATCAGCTCGCGACGCTGGTCTACTCGAGTCGGCGGACTGCATACCGGCATCTCGCTCGGCTTGCGCGTCTCGATCTAGTCGAAGTAGTCCCGCTACCACCAAGGCGTGGTGGTGTGCCCTTCGCGTACCGGCTAACTGGCAAGGCTCTGCGACGGCTCGGGTACACAGAGGCGCGGATCAGCGGCTTCGCCCACATGCGTCATGCGCTCGATTGCGTGGAGGCCGTCTGCGCCCTCGTTCGCGCCGCCAGGACTGAGCAGGTGCCAACGTCGGTCGAGCTGTGGCTTCCGGAGTCGACCGCTGGCGACGCCGGCCTCCTCCCGGCTCGGCCCGACGGTGTCGTCGTCCTCCAGCGAGCCAGGCTGCTCGGCAGTCGTGTGCCTGGAGATCGACGAGGCGTCGGAGCACGCGCCTCAGATCCGCGCCAAGCTCGACACCTGGGCGACGGTCTTCGCGGCTCGACCGGAGCTCGTGCTCCTGTTCGTCGTTCCGACCGAGAGCCGCCTCGCCTGGCTGCGCCGCAATGCCGGAGCCGGAACGGCGCCCTGCCCTCGAAGGTCGGTCGTTCGGCGTCGTGGCCGGCGACCTCGCCTCCGCGGGTTTCGAAGCACCGGTCGCACCCGTCGGCTGGCGCGGCGAACGCGCGGCCCCTGGCGCGCTCATCGCCGAGCCTCGGTCGCGGCGCTCCGGGACTCCAGTCGGCTCGGCACGCCTGGGTGGAGCTGCTCGGCTCCGGTGGCGGCGAGGACGTCGACCGAGTGCTCTTCGATTCGCCGCAGGGGACGAGGATCGGAAGCGAGATGCGCGATGACCCCGCGACTCGCCGAGATCATCGCGGCGATGGTCTACGCATCGCTCCAGGGGCGCGAAGGCCAGGAGGCCGAAGCCGCGGTACCATCTCCTGCCTCACCCGGATCGGTCTCCGGTTTCGGGCGAGAGGAGATGATCGAGCATGAGCCTCGCGCGCACCGTCGACCTGCGGGCCGACGATCTCAAAGGCAAGACTTGGGCGGGCTACATCCGCGAGTCGACACGCGGCCAGGCGGACCGATACGGCCCCGAGATCCAGCGCGCCGAGCAGGCGAACGTTCGCCGAGCGCCACGGGCTGCGCCCGACGCGGCGCGAGTACGTCGATCTCGTGTCGGGCAAGGACACGCTCCGGCGGACCGACTTCGCCCGGATGCTCGCGGACGCTGAGACCGGCGCCTTCGAGGTTCTCCTCTGCTACGACACGAGCCGGTTCGCGCGCAACGTCGCCGACGCCTGGACCTACCGCGAGAAGCTCGCTCGGTGCGGGGTCATCGTCGTCTTCTGCGCCGACGGGCTGATCAGCGGCAACGTCGACACGTACGAGCTCGAAGGGCTCAAGACCGTGGCCGATGCCGCGTACATCCGGCGCCTGTCTCGAAACGTCGGCAACGGCTACGCCCAGAAGTGGCGCCTCTATGGCGACCCGGGAGGCCATGCGCCGCTCGGCTTCGCCCGAGTAGGGGAGCGCCAGCTGCTGGCTCCGGTCGAGGGAGCCGGACCTCGACCGCGTCCGTCGCGCCTTCGAGCTGTACGCCACCGGTGCCTGGAGCGACACGAACCTCGCCGACGAACTCGGCCTGGCCGAGGCCGGACTCACTGAGATCCTGACCAACCCGCTGTATGCCGGCCGGGCAATTCGCCACAAGGGCAAGCCCGACCAGGAGGAGAAGCCGGCGAGCTTCGAGGCTCCGATCGACCCTGCCCTGTTCGAACGAGTCCAGGCGATCCGCGAGCATCGCCGAACCGCCCACACCGCGGGCGGCGGCTCGCACGGTCGCCGGTCATATCCGCTGGTCCACCTGATGCGCTGCCTCGGCTGCGGCTCGGGCTTCCATGGCGACGCCGGCAACGGCCGCAGGCGCATTCGCCATAGTGCCCGCCCCGCGTGCGGAGTGCAGGCCACGTACCGCGCGGAGTGGTATGAAGAGCAGCTGGCCCGCTCGTTCGATGATCTGCGGTTCGACGAGGTGAACATCGAGCAGGTGCTCGCGGCGATGCGGCAGTTCCGCCCACCCGCCGAGCCGCCGGACCCCGACTCGCTCGCAGTAAGCTCGGGCGGAACTTCAAGCTCAGCTCGCCGCCGGGTCGATTGGCATCGATGTGTTCAGCCGAGCCTGGCGTCGTCTGGAGCGCCCGGAGCCCACCGAGGCAATCTCGCCGGACGAGCTTGAGCTCCTCAAGGCTCGCGACGCCCTGGCCAAGTTCGGCACGATCTGGCGTGATCCGAAGGTCCCTGATCGCCTCCGCGAGCAAGCAGTCCACGAACTGTTCGTCCGCTTCGATGTCGAGGGCGGCACCTTGGTCGCGGCCCACCCTCAGCCAAACGAGAACGCCTGGCTGATTGGCCAGGCGCTGATGAATGCCGGATTGTTGCCTACGCAACTTGTGATGGGAATGGTCGGGGCGAGAGGGTTAGAGCCGACACACCGTCACCATCTTTGTTGATCCCGGTCGCGAACATACCGAGCCAAGTTGGTCGTGTCCCGAAGACGGCTTGAGGCGTTCCTTGCAGCCCGCGTAGCTCCTCTTACGCCATGCCCGCGAATTGACTCGTCTCGCGAGGATCAGTCCTCGGAGGTGGCGGACGAGGCCTCCCGCGCGTCGTGGATCGCGACTATCGCGACCGTGTTCGTCGGCTCGTCGTAGACGTAGACGATCAGCATCCAGGGCCACGGACCGAGGATCACCCGAAAGTCGCGCCAGCGCCCGTTGAGGCGCTTGCCGATCTGAGGGAACGAGACCAGAGGCGCGATCGAGGCCCGGACTCGGACCACGGTGTCGTCGGGCAAGCTGCGTGTCAGGATCAGCTGGGCCAGGTCCGTTCGCGCACGCTGCGCGACGACGACATTTGCCATCGACTAGAGCTGATCGAGCGGGACGACGCGGCCGGCCTTCACGTCGGCGAGGCCTTCCTGGGTTCGCGCCCATGCGCCTGGGATCGCGTCCAGGATGGCCGTGATCGTCGAGGCCTCGGTATCGACCTGATCGATCGCGGTCGAGAGAAGCGAGCGGGCGATCGTGCCCGGCTGGACGTACATCCGGGCAGCCATCTCGTTGAGCCTCGCGGCGTGCTCGTCGTCGAGCACGACATTGATCCGCTTGCCATGTTCGCTGGCCATCGGCGCTCCTTCACCAAACTGCACAGAGCGTGCAACAGAGTGTAGGCGTTGGATTGAGCGAAATCAAACCGACCGGACCCCTAACCCGGGTAGCGGTCGACAGCACGGCGATGGTGCACAACCGCCCCTCCGCCGCCCGGCAAGGTGGTATCGGACGGAGGGCGGAGGGCACGCCTGGCCCGGTGCGAGCGCCCGGGTCTGGATCCCACCCATCTTCGGCCGCATCACCACGGCCATCGACGCAACGCGGCTGATCTGGGATTTCCTGTCAATCCAGAGCGGTCCGCGGCTCGGGATGGTCTCCAAGCGCTCTAACCGACGCGCGCCTGGATCGTCGAGTGTACGATCGCGGCTCGGAGGTAGCCGAATGGCCGGTCTGGTGCTCGGGGCAGTCGTTCTGTGATTCTGCTGTTGACGCTGATTGCGATGGCGCGATCGGCGGCAGTGCACGGCACCGAACGCATCGCTCGCTGCCGAGCCGGCCATCTGTTCACCTCGACGGTGATCCCAGGCGCCTCCCTAAAGGCCATTCGCCTCGGCAATCGCCGCTTGCAACAGTGCCCCGTCGGTCCCCATTGGAGCATCGTCAGCTCGGGTTGATCCCGCGACTTTGCCGCCGGGCCAGCTTGCCGAAGCCCGCTCGCGTCACGACTCCCTTCTGCCCTGAGACGGCTGGAGGCATCGCGCTCAATGCCATCGTCCGATCGATTCGATGGGCGCGGTGCGGCTCGCCGAGTTCGCTCTGCCAATCCTGCTCGACGTCGACAATCCGTGGGCTCGAAGTCGGCAAGCTCGTGCATTGCGTCTGCGTAGAGGCAGGCCATGGACGGATGACCGGCACGCGCATCGCGATCGCCGTAGAGCGCACGTCACGATCCGGCGCCATCGACGCGCGGGTTCACCCGGCAGTTCGTGTGCAGGTACTGCGCCGCGCCCGTCCTGGAAGTCGTAGATCGCGACGGTCTGGGTGTCTTCGAGGGGGTCGCTCGGCTGGCATCAGGAAGTGCGTTTCGTCGATCGGGCTGCAGCTCATACGTGGTCCGTTCTGCCTTGCCCGAAACTCGGGCTTGCCAGGATCGCGGACGAACGTCAGGCGAAGCTGGTCACCCGCAGCCTCAATCTCGTAGCGGACGCCCGGCCGTTCGATATGCACCCACGTACTTGGGAGCGTCGAGCCGCAGCCTGGATCCGGCTTGGGCAGGTCCGGAATGGTGGCCGCGCCGAGTTCGCCGAGAATCGTGTTGAAGACCTGTCGGTAGAAGTCGTCTCGAGGACCGCCGTTCGTGAGCATCGCGATCGCGAGGTCCGAGTCCGGCAGTATCCGCAACCGTGCGTTCTGACCGATCGTGCTGCCGTCATGGGCATAGACGATCTCGCCGCCCCAATCGCAAACGACCAGCCCAAGACCCCACCACGGCCCGAACATGAACGGATCCGGGACGGACACTCGCGAGGTCATCATCTCCCGCAGGCTCGCGGCCGAGACGATGCGTGTCCCGTCCGGGGCGCGGCCGTCGTGGAGGAAAAGCTGGCCATCGTGAGCACGTCTCGAGCGGTCGAACTGATGTTGCCGCCCGGGCCATACAGGCGAGGCAGAAGTGCACCGGCGAAGCGACGGGCCCTCTTCGAGCGATCGGATCACGTGGCCTGGGCCGCCCGATCCCGATCCACATCTTCGCGCCGGCTGCTCGTGGACGTCAGGCCAAGCGGGCCGAACAGCCGTGCCTGCATGATGTCGTCCCAGCGCCCGCCGTCGACGACCTCCATGATCCGGGCCAGGATCGCATAGCCGAGCGCGGCGCTGTAGCCATGGGTATAGCCCAGCGGGAACACCTGGGGCGCGGCTACAACGGCCGCCACCATGCGCTCGTAGACGTCGTCGTCCTCGCCAGGATCGCCGAAGGCTTCCTCGATCCCGTTCGTGTGATTGAGCAGATGGCGCGGCGTCACGCGGGCGCTCGCTTCCGGGTCGGCGACGCGGAACTCAGGCAGGTAGGTCCGCACCGGCTCGTCGAGGCCACTTTCCCTTCATCGACGAGCTGCATGAAAGCCAGCGCCGTCCAGGTCTTCGTCATCGAGCCGCACTGGTAGGTCGTGTCGGTCGTCGCTGACTCGCCGGTCCTGATGTCCTTGACGCCGACCGCGAGATCGGTGATCTCGCCGTTCTGGAGCACGCCGATTTGCGCGCTCGGGATTCGATACTCCTCCAGAAGGTCCGCCACCAGGGTACCGAGCTCGGCTACGTGAAGTTCGCGGGTCATTCGAGGCCCTACTTGGTGCCGAGGCCGACGGCGTTGGCGGCGTCGGCCTCGAAGCACTCCGTCGTTCCGAACCTGCCGGTGTGGTCCGCGAAGAGGTTGGCCACGCTCGCTACCGAGTCGTGGACCAGGATGTTCACCGCCCTGGTTCCGTCGCTGCTCGCGACTGCCAGAACCCACTTCGTTTCCGCCGGCAGCTGGCCGTACGCGGTCTTCAGTGATCCCCAGAACTCATCGCGGTCCTTTACCGCGGAAATGGCCATGACGTACATACTCCTTCCTCGATGGAAGCGCCCTCGGTCCTCAGTTGGAGCGATCCGCTCGTGCGGTGCGCTCGTACGAGTCGTTCGCCAGTTGTCCTCTGATCGCGGCGATCAGCTCGTCCCGGTCCACACCTGCCACGCCCAGCGCGCGCGGGACCGTGCCGACAGGTGCCAATGCGACTCCGAGCAGCAGGTGGCCCGGCAGCTTGTGATCTTTGCGCCCCGCCTCGAGTCCTCGTTCCAGTGCGAGCCTCACCGATGTGCCCAGTGGGGCTGATGCCTCGGGCCGCCGTCTCGGGGAGGGTCGGCTGGCGGGGTCAAGAGTGACGCCCGCGGCTGCGAGGCTCACCTCGATCTCCCGGTCGAGCGCAGCTGCTGATGGCGCCGTGGTCCAGGCCGAACGTGGCGAGCACAAGCGTCACGCTCGGCTCCCCACTGCCGGCCAGTGCGAGCAAGAGGTGATGAGCCTCGGTCATTGACGAGCCGTCATCGCGCGCCTCCTCTCGCGCCGCGCTGAGCATCTCCTCTAGGAACTTGTCGAACCGCATCACGCGAAGCGTCTCCGCAGGGACACGCCCGCCTCAATCAGCCGCCTGGCATGCTTCTTGTGGACGGCCTGCCGCGTGACGCCCAGTGCCTCCGCGACATCGGGCCAGTCCCAACCCGCCCGCATCGCCTCCTCGACTGCGGCATCCTCCAGTTCATCCGCCAGGCGCCGAAGTGCACCCACGGCCGCAAGGCGGTCCGCCACCTGACCCGAAGGAGGTATCTGAACGTTAGCCATGTGAGCAACGTTAGTTGACCAATCAGCGGTTGTGTCAACCTGAGTTGCTAATGCTGTTTTTGCGAATACTCCTGGGGAGGATGGGACATTGAGGTCGGTCGGCTCAAGATCACCCTCAAACGGGCAGGGTCAAGCAGGTTAGCCAAACGGCAGAAAAGACCGGATTCGAGCGTGGATGCGGCCCGCCTCGACGGCTTGCCTACTCGAATGGTCCGGGCGAGAGGAGTCAACCGCATCGACCGACCTGAATGTCCCATTGGCACCCTCGTGCGAACTCGTGGGCAGGCAGCGTTGGCTCGAAGACGCCCGCTGACTCAGGAAGTCTCGTTGGCGCCAAAGTAGGGCAGCGGCAGATCAGGCACGATACCCAGCGCCTCAAGCGGGTCGATCTTGGCGGGTCTGACGGTGCACAAATGCAGCCACCCGTCGCCAAAGTCGAAGGTGTAGCTGAACTGCTCGCCCAGGGCGTGCCGGCTCAACTTCGTCTTTCGGTAGTCGAGTATCTCCTCCGCATCCTCCCA
Organism: uncultured Chloroflexia bacterium; assembly: GCA_963835845.1. Taxonomy (GTDB): domain Bacteria; phylum Chloroflexota; class Limnocylindria; order Limnocylindrales; family CSP1-4; genus Fen-1039. The sequence goes on from CAWIGT010000004.1 coordinate 426,293, forward strand.
GCCCTCATCATCAGGGATGCCGATGCGGGTTTCGTCTTTGCGTCGGAACTCGTGAGATGCGACAGGTCCCATCGCCAAATGCGGCATCGATGGCTTGGGCGAGCTGAGCAAAGGTGTGCGATCGCGACGCTGCGAAGATCCGTCCAGGTCGAGGCTACAGAATGTCGGCGCGTCCCTCGACGAGGTCTACTTGAATGGACAACCAGGTGCGCGACACCTTGCTGCCTCCCAGTCTTCATTTGGCCAGCCGTGGTCGCTCAGTCTTTCGCCCCCGATACCATCTCGAGGAAGTCGGATGGTCTGTGGATGGGATAGTCGCCGGCCAATGCGAGCAAATGCGCATCCCCGCTGACTAGGTCCGCTCGTTGCTCGGCCGCCAGCGCCAGCAGGTAGTCGTCGTCGGGGTCGACTGCTTTGACTGGGGGAGGCTCGGCCGCGTCCCGGGCGAGAACGGCCGTTCGCGACAGCCAGGCAGCGAAAGCGTCGGCGTCCGCCGGTGGTATGAGGCGCTCGAGTTTCGGGTACGCGAGCGCCCGTCGAAGCTCGGCGAGCAGGGCGGGCGACACAATCAACTCGAAACGGCCATCCTGCCAGGCGAGCAGCAGCCGAGCTGGGCTACCCGAAGGTGAGATCAGCGCCGAGATCAGGACGTTGACATCGAGGATGGCGCGCAACGGGGTTATGGCCGCGGCGGACGGGTCGAATGCTGCGCCTCGACGCCCAGGGCCGTTGCCTCATCTTCTCCGAGGCGGTTAGCCGCCCAGATGCGATCGAGCAGCTCAAGGCCGAGATCGCGCCGGAGGGCCTCCTCGATGACCTCGCTGTCACCCTTTCCGGTGCGAGCCGCGCGCACCTTCACGGCACGCAGGAGGTCCGCCTCAACGGTCAGAGTAGTTCGCACTTTTGCCATACATGCATCATAGCATCAGGATGCAGGGCAGCAAGCGGTGGCCAGAGGGTTGCACGGTTGCCGGGAGGGGGGCAGCACCTACTCGAATGGTCGGGGCGAGAGGTCTCAAACCGACCCTGGCGACCTGAATGTCCCACTGGGGCTTTCGTATGAGCTTCTGGGTCGAGACCCCTGGCTGAGGAAGGCAGCGGGGTGAACTCCATCGCTCCCCTGTGGATCATGCCCCCGCGATATACGCGCGAAAACGAAGGAGGCCGTCTCGCGACGACCTCCCGGTTCCTGCTGGATTGGGTCAAAGACCCGCTGTCACCGCGCCTTCCTGGGGATCGACGACGCCCAGGTCCTTGACGACCTTGAACTTGCCGTTCTGCGCCTGGGCGATGTACATGTTCATCCGAACGTGGTGCTGGCCGGGCACCATCTCGGCCGGACCGCCGGGGCCCTCGGCGATCTTGGCGTGGTCGAGCGCCGTGATGACGTCGTCTTGCTCGAGCGAGCCCGCCTCGTTCACGGCGGCCTCCCAGAGCTTCAGGCCGCGGTACATGCCCGAGCACGCGCTGCCGGCCGTGAACTTGGCGCTGCCCGGGAAAGAGCTCGTCGTAGCGGGCGAGCAGCTCCTGGCTGAACGGGTCGCTGACGTCCTGGTAGTAGTCGAGGCAGCTGTACAGGCCCTCGACGTGCGCGGCCGGCACCAGGTTCAGGAAGTTCTCGTCGAAGTAGGTGCAGACGAGCTGCCCGCCGCGCGCCGTGAAGCCCGAGTCGTGGAGCTGCTCGAGGAACGGGGTGAAGGCCCGGCGGGACGATCGTGTTGAACACCACCTCGGCGCCGCTGGACATGATCTTCTCGATCGTCGCGGCGTAGTCGGTGTGGTCGAGGGGGAAGTACTCCTCGCCGACGATCGTGCCACCGTTGGCCGTGACGACCTCGCGGACCTTCTCGTTCAGGATGTGCGGCCAGATGTAGTCGGCCGACGGCAGGTAGAACTTCTTCGCGCCGGTCTTCTGCATCAGCCACGGGATGAGCGGCTCGACCTGCTGCGCGGGCACCGGGCCGGTGCAGAAGATGAGCGGGTCGCACTCCTGGCCCTCGTACTGCTCGGGGTAGATGTAGAGCTTCTTGCCCTTGTCGACGGCCGGACCCTTGATGGCCTGGCGCGTGGAGCTGTAGATGCCGCCGAAGATCACATCGACCTGGTCCTGCTGGACGAGCTTGGTGGCCTTGGCCTCGGCGACGCTGTCGGTCGTTTCGCTGTCCTCGAGGTAGAGCTCGATCTGCCGCCCGAGCAGGCCGCCTTGGCGTTGATGTCGTCGATCGACCATCCTGGCCACGTTCGCGTTGGCGATGCCCATGAACGAGAGCGGACCGGTCTGGTCCGCGATGACGCCGACCTTGATGGGCGAACCCGACATCGTGTTTCCTCCTGCTTCTAGTGCGCGTGGGGAAGGGACCGGCGGAGCACTGGGAAGGCTCCGCCGGCGTTGGCGGATGGCTTCAGCGCGGAACCGCGACTCGCGGCTGGATCGGCGCGAGGACCGGCGAGCGCTCCTCGATCCTTTCGGCAGCGTCGAGGAGGAGGTCCTCCCGAAGCGCGGCGCCGATCAGCTGCACGCCCTGAGGCAGGCCGTCGTCGGCACCAACCGGGACCGCGCAGCCGGGCAGTCCGAGGATGTTGACTGGCAAAACCATCCGCATCGAGGCAGCGATCTGGCCGACGCGTGAAATGTCGTCGCCGACGAGCCACGGGACGCTCGCACAGACCGGCGAGAGCACGATCGGGTGCGCTTCGAGGAACTGTCCCCACGCAGCGCCGAGCTGGTAGGCCGCGATCCAGGCCGCGAGCTGCGCCGCCTGGTCGACGGGCTTGAAGACGCCCGTCGCCTGGGCAAGCGGCGATGAATGCCTTGACGCCGTCCCCGGCGACCGGCTCCATGTGCGGCCAGATCGTGCCGACATCGGCATAGATCGTGTTGACCCAGGCCGCGGTCGCTTCGCCGATCTCGGCGGCTCGGCGTTGACGACCTCGTAGCCGGCGTCCGAAAGCCAATCCGCGGCGCGGTCGATCCCGGCCTGCACGTGGGCGTCTGTCCCGGCGCCCACGGGTCTCGGACGACGGCCACACGGATGCGGCCGTCGATTGCCGGACCGTCGAACGGCGCCGGCACCCAGCGCGGGTCGCGGGCGTCGGGTGCGCTCAGGATCCGCAGGGCCAGCCGCAGGTCCGCGACACGACGGGCCATCGGACCGGCGGCCATCGTCATCTGGATCGAGATCGGCTGGACGGCGGCTCGGTGACCGCACCCTCGGCGACGCGCCCGCGCGATGGCTTGATCGCGGTGATCCCGCACATCTGGGCCGGGATGCGCAGCGAGCCGCCAAGGTCGTTGCCGAGGCCGAGCGGGGTCATCCCTGTCGCCAGGGCGACCGCTTCGCCACCGGAGAGCCGCCCGGCGTGCGGGCCGGATCCCACGGGTTGCGGGTGTGACCGGCCCGGCCGCTCTCGGTGTGCCAGCGGAAGGCGAAGTCGGGCAGGTTAGTGCGGGCCAGGGGAATCGCGCCGGCTTCGCGCAGCCGGGCGACCGGCGGCGCGTCGACCGGGGCGATCTGCCCAGCGAGCGCGGCCACGCCCCAGGTGTAGCGGATCCAGCCACATCGATGTTCTCCTTGACGTGAACGGGACGCCGGCCAGGGGTCCGAGCGGCCGGCCGGGGCGACCGCGCGGTCGACCGGCGGCGGCGGCCCGCGCCTCGTCGGCCAGTGCACCGTGATCGCATTGACTGTCGGGTTGACTTCGGCGATTCGGGCCAGGTGGGCTTCGACGACTTCGGTTGACGTCACCTCGCCCGAAGCGATCATCCGGCCAGCTTCGCCGCGCCCTTGGCTCAACAGCTCGTTCATTGGGACGCTCCTATTGCTGGTGGTCGCGTCTGTATCGTTCCAAGCCAAGCGCCGCTGCCATCGGGAGGACTCCCCATTTCGGCTCCGTCGCTCCGGCTCGGGGAGCTCGTCGCGACGCTGGCCCTGGCCAGGACAACGCGTTCGGCCAGCCGTTCGACTCGCAGCTGCGGTCATGCCTCCTGCGCGATGGGCTCTGCGCGCGGCCGGGCTTCGACAAGGAGTTGCGCCGGACCGTGTACTGGGTCGCGCTGCTGCGTTACGTCGGTTGCACCGGGTCACGCCCACGAGGTCGCATCCGTGTTCGGCGACGATCGCGATCCTGGCCCGAGACCCTGGTAATGGATGCGGCCGATCCGGCCGATGTCGGGCGGACGTGGTCGCGTCTGCGACAGCCAAGGCCATCCGCCCGAAGAGCACGCCGAAATCGCGCGGGCCCTCCAGGCCGGCGCGCACGACTGGGCCGTTCAACAACTTCGCGACCGGCTGCGAGGTCGGGGACATGCTGATCCAACGGCTCGACCTTGGGCCCGAGGTCCGACAGGCATTCGGCTTCACTTACGAGCGCTGGAACGGCAACGGGCTACCCAACCGCAAAGGGACGCAGATCCCGCTGGCGATGCGGATCGTCCACCTCACCCACGACATGGAGGCGATCAGCCGGCGTCTTCGCCGGCGAGGCGATCGAGGGGCCCGCGAGCGGCGCGACCCGGACTACACCCGGACGTCGACGGATGTTCTCGCCCATGGGAGCGATGGTTCGAACGGTGGCCGACGTGGACCCGTGGGAGGCCGTGCTGGACCTCGAACCGAGCCGCGTCGCACGCTGGAGGGCCCGCGCTCGACGCGGCCCTGACGGTGGCGGCCGACTTCATCGACCTGAAGTCGCCGTTCCGGCCGGCCACAGCCGGCGATGCGCCCAGCTCGCCACCGACGCGGCCGGGGTGCACGGGGCCACCGAGCGGAGATCGCGACGGGCTTCGCCGGGCAGCGCTCCCACGAGTTCGGCACAACCGCGATCCCGAAATCGATCATGGACAACGCAGCTTCGCTGACACGGGCGAGTTCGATCGCGTGAAGCTCCACCCGATGCTGACGGAGCAGATGCTCGCTCGCTCGTCCGCCTCGCCGCGCTAAAACCCGCCGCAGCCGCACACCACGAGAAGTCCGACGGGTCGGGCTATCACAAGGGCCTGCGGGCGGACGGAACCGATCGCACGGGTCGGACTGCTCGCCGCCGTGGACGATCTATGTTGGGCTGACCACCGAACGAAGCCGACCGCCCCGCTCTCTCGCGCCGATGCCGCGGCGGTGAAGCTGCGGTGCGCTGGTTTGGCGTGGAGGGGTCTGAGCCTGCCGCGTCGATGCCGTGCTGACCGCGGCGGGTCATCCAGCGTCCGCGATCTCGGCGCCGCGGAGCCAGGGCCCGGCGGCCTCTCGCGCCGTGAGCTCGAAGTGCTGCGTCTCGCGGCCGGGCCTCACGACCCGCGAGATCGCCGACCGGCTGTTCATCTCGCCAAGACGGCCGACCATCACATTCAGCACGTCTACACGAAGATCAACGTGTCGACGCGTGCCGCCGCCGCGCTATGGCAATGCAGCACGAGCTCGTCCATTGACTGACGCCGCCCCTGGCCTTCGCCTTGTGCGCGACCACCGTGGTCGGCGACCACATCGTCACCGGTACGGATACTGTCGGCGGGACCATTCTTGCCACGCCACCACGAAGGTAGGCAACACCTACTCGAATGGTCGGGGCGAGAGGCTTAGAGCCGAGACACCGTCTCCATCGTTGCTGATCCCGGTCCGCGAACGTACCGAGCAATGTCGGAGCAGTCTGGAAGACGGCCTAAGGGCGGTGCTCCAATCGGCCTGCTGCGGCTTCGCCACGCCAGGCTCGCAACTTGACTCGTCTAGTCAGCGACGGAGCCACCAAGTAATCCCGTCCCCGATCGCGAGAAGCCTGGTCGAATACAGTCGCTCGCCCTCCCGGGTGGCATTCAGGACGGCATGAGTGGCACCTGCCGAGGCGGCCGCCGAGCAGAGAGCTCGGCACCGAATCCCCCCCGTGCCCAGCCCTCGGCGCCCGAACGCCGAGCCAGACGGCCACGTCGAAAACGCCCGCCAGATCGCCGTCGAGATAGGACCACCCGTGTCCGGCCAGCCGGCGCCCGATCCTGGCGACCGCGTGCCACGTGTCCTGGGGCCGAGCGCGGCTGAGCGCGAGTGCGGCCAGCACCTCCTGGTCGGTGTATTCGGGCGTGTCCTCCTCCAAGCGGACGCGTGCGTCGACGGCGGATCCGATCGCGGCCCATGGGAGCCGCCATCCACCATGGCGACCAACCCCGGACGAAGCCAACCTCGGCGAGGGGTGCAGCGTCGACCTCCAGCCCGAGCCACGCCCCGACGGTTCGCGCTCCGAGACTCGTCGACCTGCACGAGGGCGCGTCCGAGGCCATGGGAATCTCGCGCGGAAGGGAGCATGGCGTGGCCGGTGTGCGGGTGCCAGGTCCAATCCAGCGGGCCCTCCCGCCATACTTCGCCGCCGCCCCTACGCGCGCCGGCCACAAACCAATGGGCCTGGATTCGCTCGCCGTAGTAGACAGTGATGGAGCCGCGGCGGTGGTACAGCTGGCGGCGCTCGCTATTCACGGATCGGATGGTAGCCGCGGACGTGAGGCGGGCACCTTGGGCAGTCGGATCTCAGTGGGCATGTTGTCCACTCCCGAGACGACCGCGCCGTTACTCTACCCGCGCCCCGCCACCTCATCCTTTTGCGGGCGCTCCCGGGCCCCAGCCACCGCCGCTACGCTAACGACCGGCCCACCGCTCGCGCGATGACCGGTCCCGGAGATGGCGGACGAGGCCTGAGAACGGACGCCCTCCCTTGCAGTGCCCGACCGGGGCGATCGTTGAGGAGGTACTGGACGAGATCCGGCGGCGTTCAGCGATTTGATGAGGTGCCGTCGCCGAGCTCGCCCTGGGGTGCGCAACCTGCGCGGGCGGCTCACGGCCCAACAGCCTCGGCGGATGGACACTGTGCCGCACAACCTCTCACCAACGGAGCCCAGACCCATGAGCCTCCAGGCGATCTGCAGCAATACAGCAGGTATCCAACGAACTCGTCATCGGGGCCCTTCGCACCATGTCGACCGCGGAGCTGGCCCTGCGGGTTCCCTCGGCCGACCCCGACCTCGAGCACGGGCTGGCCGATCTGGGCCATCGCTGGCCACACCGCCGGCACGCGGGTCTTCTGGCTGTGCACCGTCATGGGTGTCCCGGGCGCGGAGGCGACACCATTCGGTGCGATGGCAGTTGCCGGGTGGGAGGATGACCTCGACCACCCACGCTCGGCCGGGGGACTTCGTGGACTGCCTGGACGACCACCTGGGCGATCGTCGACCGAGCGCTCAATTCGTGGACCCCCGACATGCTCGACGAGTCGGTGGCCCGCGAGCAAGGCGACGCGGCCCGACACTTCACTCGTCGCTCGCTGCTCCTGCGCCTCATCACCCACGAGGCCTATCACGCCGGCGAGATCGCGCTCATCCAGAGCATGCACGGCCGGCCGCCGATTGACCTCTGGCCGCCGAACTACCATACGGTCGAGGGGGGACAGGCCCGCGACGCGCGTTGACCGCGCGGATCGAGAGTTTCGAACTCCCGACGCCCGTCATCTGTCCCTGGTGCTGCAGGACGGAGCCATGCCCGATCCGCCCGGAATGATGCAGCGCCGGATCCAGGTGGCCACTCTCTCGCCGTCGAGGCTCTGGAGCGCGTCCTGGCCTTCTACCGAGAACCGGCCAACTCGTCTCGTGGTCGTTGGGGGCTTGGGCTTGGAGTCGGGATAGGTAGGCTGAACCTACCTGAATGGTCGGGGCGAGAGGGTTAGAGCCGAGACACCGTCACCATCGTTGTTGATCCCGGTCGCGAACATACCGAGGACTACGTCGATCGGGCATTGGTAACCGTCTAAGGACCCGGCATGGTCAAATCCGAGCTAGATTGG
>CAWIGT010000005.1:0-17500 GCA_963835845.1 uncultured Chloroflexia bacterium
ACAAAACCGCTGCTCTACCAATTGAGTGACGTCGGCGGGCACAAAGGCATGCTTACGCTAAGACCCCTGGGCGCCCGCGAATGATATGGCTGGCCCCCTCGGCGGTCAAGCGCGACCCCCCGGCCCTCGAAAAGCCGCGTCTGCGAGCGGTCGAAGGCCTGCGGTGACGCCCCGGCAAATGGCGATCGGCCGCTTCATTCGGGCGTCCCAGCCTCACCGGGGTCGGCAGCCGGCTCTCCGGCGGCCGGTCCGCCCGGAAGGAGAGCGTCCTCTTCCCCGTCGTCGGGCTTCTCGGACGACCTGGGCGCTTGGGCTGGTTCGATTGTCGCCGTCTTCTTGGAACGCGCACGCGGTTTGGGCTTCGGGTCGACGACCTCAGCCGGTCCGTCGACAGCGGCTTCGGCAGTGGCTTCGGCCGTGGGCGGCTCGTCGGTATCGGCCTCGGCAGTCGCCTCGGCCGTGGGCGACTCGACGGCCGTCGGCGCGTCGCCGAGAGCCGGGTCCGTGGCAGCGGGCGGCTCGCCGGAACCCGGGTCCGTGGCAGCGGGCGGCTCGCCGGAACCCGGGTCCGGTCCGATGACGGGCCGATCGCCGCCTCGCTGGCTCGAGGCCTCATACAAGAGGATCGAACCCGCGACGGCCGCGTTCAGCGAAGCCACGTGGCCCCGCATCGGGATCCGGACGACGGTGTCGCAGCGGCGTCGGATGGCCGGGCCGAGGCCCTGCCCTTCGCTGCCGACCACGACCACCACCGGGCCGCGCAGGTCGGCCTGACGAGCCGTCAGCGAAGCTTCGGCGTCGGAGCCCATTACCCGGAGGCCGCGCACGTGAAGGTCCGTCAGGGCTTCCGCCAGATCCTCCACAGGCACGAGCAGCAGATGCTCGACCGCGCCGGCGGAGGCCTTGACCGCAGCGGAGGAAAGCGGCGCCTGATGTCGCATCGGGTAGATGACTCCGTGCACGCCCGTCGCTTCGGCCGTCCTCAGCAGCGAGCCGAAGTTCTGAGGATCCTCGAGTGAGTCGAGCACGAGGACAAAAGGCGCTTCCTTGCGCTCGATCGCCCGAGCCAGGATGTCGTCTATGCCGGCGAACTGGCGGCGATCGGTCACGAGCGCGATGCCCTGGTGGCCGTCGAAGCCGGCCAGCGAGGTAAGGGTCCCGCCCTCGACCTCGACGATCGGGATTCGCAGGTTGGTCGCGTGCAGGACGAGTTTCTCGAGAGCCTGGCGACGCTGAGGTACGACCAGGAGGCGAATCGCCTTGCGGTGAGCGATGAACGCTTCCTCGACCGGATGACGGCCGGCGATCAGTTCTTCGTCCTCGCCCATGAGATCGCTCGGAGGTGGAGCCGCGGGCACGCGAGACCACGGTGCCGGGCCGGGTCCGCCGGGCTGGCCGGGCCTGCGGTCGACGAAGCCGCCCGACCGGGCACGATAGTCCGGACGGGCTGCCGGCCGGAGTGGGCGCTGCGACTGCCGGGCCGGCGGAGCCGTCTCATCAGAGGCTGCTTCCGGCTGTAGTTCCGGACCCGTGTCGGCCACCACGTTGCCGGAATCCTGAGGCGCGACCTCGGCGCCGAACTCTCCAGTCTCGTCCGGCTCGACAACCGGCAGGGAATCTTCGGGCCGGCCGACGCCGAATCCAAAGCCGCCCCGCGGCCCGCGCGGCCGGGAGCGGAAGTCCGGGCGAGAACCGGAACCGGGACCCTCCGCGGCCGGGCCGAAGCCTTCGCCTCGACCGGAATCCGGGCGGGGCCCCGGCCGGGGGCCGAAACCGGGCCTCGGGCCGAACCCCGCTCGCGGACCGAACCCCGGCCGCGAGCCGAAGCCGGGGCGCGGGCCATAGCCTGGGCGCGGGCCACCGGGTCCGCTTCCCCGCGGGCCTGAGAAACCGCCGGGTCCGTGACCAGAGCCTGGCATCGGTCGTGAGACGCCAGTGGCGTCGCTTGATGCCTCGCCGCCGGCCGCGGCTCGTACTGATCGCGATCCGGTCGTGGCCGTTCACGGAAGTCCGGACGCGGCCGCTCGTCGAAGCGTGGCGGCCTAGTACCGTGGCGCGGTCCGGCGCCGGGGCTGCCGTAGGGGCGAGGCGGACGTGGCGTCCACGCGTCGTTGGGCTGCCACTCGCGTCTTGGGCCGCGGGGGGCGCCTTCGACGCTGGCCGATCCGCCCTCGGAGTCCGGCACGTGGCCCACCCTGGCCGAACCCGCCCGGCCGCGGCCCACCGCCACCGAACCCGCCCGGCCGTGCTCCACCGCCTCCGAACCCGCCCGGCCGCCCTCCACCCGGACGCTGGCCGTAACCAAAGCCAGCCGGGGCGGGGCCCCGGCCGTGGCCCGAACGATCTCTGACCACCGGGCCCCCGGTACGGCATGGGACCCTCGAAGCCGGCGCGCTCGGGCCGGCCGCCACCAGAAGCCGCGCCCCCGCCGCCGGGGCCTGCCGATCCGGGCCCGCCGAAGCCCGGTCGCGGTCGGCCGAAGCCGGGTCGTGGCCTGTCGAAACGCGGACCGGCCGGCGGTCCGCCCCGCCGCTCGAACTGGCGTGGGTAGCCCTCGGGCCGCGGGCCTTCGAAGCGCGGCCCTTGCGGCCTCTGGCCCTCGGGGCGCTCCGGACGTGGCCCCTCGAAACGCGGGCCGTCGAAACCCGGGCCGGAGGGGCGATGGCCGTCCGGACGCTGCTTCTTGCCGCCGGGCTTGCGCCCGCCGGAGTAGTCGTCCCCTGGCTTGTGTCGGTGTTCAGGCAAGTCTCTGTCCGTTCGGGTGGTTCGACCGCCGAGTACGGCGGAGGAGATTCGGCCGCGCGAGGTCGCGGCGCGGCTTACTCGGCGCGGCGCCAGCGTTGGCCGTCGCGCGTGTCTTCTACGAGGATGCCCCGTTCTGCGAGAACGGTTCGGAGGCGGTCCGAGGCCGCCCACTCCCTGGCCGCGCGGGCCGCGGCCCTTTCGTCGAGCAGCTTCTGCAACTCGGCGTCCAACGTGGCGCCTGCCGCGGGTGCGATCGCCAGCACCCGATCGAGGTCGCGGATGAATGCGATTGCCCGTCCGGCGTCTGCGGTCGAGAGCGATCTCGCGTCGATGCGCCGGTTCAGCTCGCGGATCAATTCGAACATCGCCGCCAGAGCCGGCGAAATGTTGAGGTCGTCGTCGAGCGCCGCCTCGAAGTCCGCCCGCGTCCCATCGAGCAGCGCGGGCAGCGTGGCGTCGTCCGGGGCATCGGTGCGATATGCCGCCAGCGCGGCGAGCAGCGCATCCAGCCGATCGACGGCGGAGCTTGCCGCGGCCAGCGAATCCTCGCCGAACGACAGTGACATCCGGTAGTGGGCCGAACTCAGCGCCAGGCGCAGGGCCCGGGGTGAGACGCCCCGGCCTATCACTTCGCCGACGCGCTCGATGTTGCCGAGCGACTTGGACATCTTCTCGGTGCCCATCTGGAGGAAGGCATTGTGCAGCCAATAGGCCACGAACTTCTGCCCGGTCGCCGCCTCGCTCTGAGCGATCTCGTCGGTGTGGTGCGGGAAGATAAGGTCGACGCCACCGGTGTGGATGTCGAACGATCGGCCGAGGAATCGCATGCTCATGGCCGAACATTCGATGTGCCAGCCCGGCCGGCCGGGCCCGATGGCCGTGTCCCAGCTCGGCTCGTCGGGCTTGGGGCCTTTCCAGAGGGCGAAGTCGCGGACGTCGTCCTTGGCGTAATCGTCGGCCTCGACGCGCTCCCCTACCCGCATTCCCTCGGGATCGAGCCTGGCCAGGCGGCCGTATTCGGGCCAGGAGGCGATTCGGAAGAAGACGGAGCCGTCTTCCGTCTGGTAAGCGTGGCCGCGATGGAGCAGCGTCTGTATCAGCTCGACCATCTGAGGGATGTTCTCGGTCGCCTTCGGCATCACGTCCGGCATGTCGATGCCGAGCGACTCCATGTCGGCGACGAGGATCTGCCGATACTTCTCGGACAGCTCGCCGATGGTCGTTCCTTCGGCCCTGGCACCCTTGATGATCCGATCGTCGACGTCCGTGACGTTCATCACCCAGGTGACGTTGTAGCCACGGTATCGGAGGTAGCGGACGAGCAAGTCGGCGAACAGGAACGAGCGGAAGTTGCCGATGTGGGCCGGACCGTAAACAGTGGGGCCGCAGCTGTAGACGCGGACGTTGGCGGGGTCCAGCGGGACGAATTCGCGGACCGCCCCGGCCATCGTGTCGTGGAGTCGGATGGTCATGCGATCGGCTCTCCGCCGGTCGCCGGCGCTTCGACGGTGCGCCGCTCCTGCGACGCCGCGGGCACCAGCAAGGCGATGGCGCTCGCCGAGATCGAACGCCCGGCACCCTCGGAGCCACCCAGATTGCCGGACGAGGCCTTCACGTTGACCGCCGATGCTTCGATGCCGATAGTGGCTGCGATCGCCGCGGCCATCGCCGCCAGCAAGCCCCCCAGCCGCGGCCGCGAGGCGACGACGGTGACGTCCACGTTCGACGGCCGCCAGCCAGCGGCGCGAACCTGGTCCGCGACCGCGGAAAGGAGCACGCGGCTGTCGACGCCGGCAGGAGTGCGGGCGTCGGCCGGAAACAGCTGGCCCAGGTCGCCCAGGGCGGCCGCTCCCAGGAGAGCGTCCGCCACCGCGTGCAGGGCCACGTCTCCGTCCGAATGGCCTGCCAGGCGCGGAGCGCCGTCGATCCGCAGGCCGCCCAGGGCCAGTGACCCCCCGGGTCCGAATTGATGGCTGTCCGTCCCCAGGCCGACACGCACGGCGGCCGGCACGGCGGCCGGCCCGGCGCCCGCGGAGACGGTCTCGGCGCGGTCGGCGACATCGGCGGGCGCCGAAAGGGCGGCGGGCGCCGAAAGGGCGGCGGGCGCCGAAAGGGCGGCGGGCACGCGCGAAGCCGCAGGGCCGGGCGCGAACCCGCCACCCAGTAGAGCCTCCGCGAGTTGCAGATCGGCTGGCACGGTCACCTTGAGGTTGGTCGCTTCGCCTTCGATGGCGTGGACCGGGATTCTACAGGCCTCCAGGAGTGACGCCTCATCCGTCCAGGTTTCGGGGCCGTCCGGAGGGAACGAAGCGTAGGCGGCTTCGATCAGGCTGCGTCGCAATCCTTGCGGCGTCTGCGCCGCGCCGACGTCCGTTCTGTCGACCGTCGTCCCGACGAAATCCCCTTCGAGCCGTTTCAGGGTCTCCGTGACTCGCAAGACCGGAATGGCAGCTCCGTATCTGGCGGCCGCCTCGGCGACCGCGCGAACCAGGCTGGGGCTGGCCAGCGGCCGCGCGGCGTCGTGAATCGAGGATCACCGGGTCTGATCGGGCGCGGCCCGACGCTGCCGGCCCGGTCCCGGCCCGGGCGCCCGCTCGAACCGCGACCCCAGCGCTGTCCTCCGGCCCCGCGGCCGCGTCCGCCTCCGGCTCTGCCGCGGCTTCGGCGAGGGCGGCCAGCCCGGCGGCGACCGACTCCTGCCGCCGCTCGCCCCCCGCCACGACGGCCACGACCGAGTCGGGCAGCCAAGTCGCAGCCGCAACCTCGGCAACGCGGGCCGGCGAGGTGACGATTGCAATTCTCGTAACCCCGGCCGCAGCCAGGGCCTCGACCGACCACCGGAGAACGGGCCGGCCGAGGAGCGGCGCCGCCAGCTTGTCCTGACCACCCATTCGGCGGCTCGACCCCGCCGCGACGACGACCGCTTCGAGCCGCTCAGCCGAACTCCACGGTACGTCCGCCTCGTCCCCGACGACGCTCACTCCAGGTGAGCCTGGGCGAAGACCATCCGGCCCATCACGGTCTGGAGCACCCGAGTAACCATGACGTCGAGTTCCTGGCCGACGAGCCTGGCTCCGCCCTCGACTACGACCATCGTGCCGTCGTCGAGGTACCCGACGCCCTGGCCCACTTCCTTGCCCTCTGTGATCACCTTGATCCGCAGCGCGTCGCCCGGCAGCAACGCCGGCTTCAGCGCGTTCGCGAGCGAATTGATGTTCAGCACGCGGATCGATTGCAGATCCGCGACGCGGTTGAGGTTGAAGTCGTTGGTCAGGATGGCGGCGCCGCGCGACCGGGCCAGGACGACGAGCTTGGCGTCGACGTCGCCGGCCTCGACCGGGTCGTCGGTCACTATTTCGACCGGTGTCGGGCCTTCCTTCTGGAGCCTGCCCAGGATCTCCAGGCCGCGCCGGCCTCGGGCACGCCGCTGCGAGTCCGAACTGTCGGCGATCCGCTGCAGTTCCTCGAGCACGAACTTCGGGATGACCAGGCGGTGATACAGGAATCCGGAATCGACTATGTCGGCGATCCGGCCATCGATGATGGCGCTGGTATCCACCACGACCTGCGTCTCGTTCCCGCGCGACTGATTCTGTGGCTCGCTCCGGCGGACCAGGCCGGCCTCGGCGGCCGCGGCTACGAGGTCTTCGCGCTTTGCCACGGTCAGTCCCAGCATCCCCAGCCCGAAGCAGATCGACACGCCGATCGGCAGGTAGTTGCCGTATGGCTGTGGCAGGTCGGCCAGCGGGAGGCCCAGCAAGAGAGCGATCAGGAGGCCGATGAGCAGACCGGCGACCGCTGCGATGAACTCGGCCGTGGACATGGCCTGCACGGCTCGGATCAATCGGCCGGCCGGAACGACGGTCAAATACGGAAGCAGGAGAAAGCCGAACAGGATCCAGGCGCCGACCCAAATCGGAATCAGCAGGCCCGGAGATCCTGTCTTCTCGAACGAGGTTTCTTCGGCCAGGACGAACCCCAAGCCGATTAGGGCGCCAATGGCTGCGCCCATCAACCGAATGATCCGGATCACGAATCCACGCTTTGGCACCGAGGCGAATGAATGGCGAATGGCAGATAGAAAGAGGAATGAAGAACGGCCGCGCCTCGAAGGTCCAGCCTAGCATCGAGCTTGTCGCCTTGCCAGGGGCGGAAACCGCGTCCCGGCCGCGCGGCCGCGGCTCGACGAAGGGCTCGCTTACGGCTCAAACGGCCCCGGCTACTCCGCGAGGCGGCCGCGGGGAGACGGTGCGCCAACTCCGCGGTCGAGATCGACGAGATCCCCGAGCGAGGCCGCGTCTCCCGGGCCGGCGTCCGACGCGCGGCCGGACCCGACCGCGTGGCCGATCGCCGATCGCAGATTCGCGACCGCTATGACGTTCATGCCGCCGACGCTCGGCACCTCGCCACGGCGCGACCCCGGGACGATTGCGGTCCGGAAGCCGAGCCTGACGGCCTCGCGCAGGCGACGTTCCACCCCGGGCACGGGCCGAAGCTCGCCCAGGAGCCCGACCTCGCCGATCGCGACCAGGTCGCGCGGAACCAGCCTGTCGCGTAGAGACGAAGCCAGGGCCAGGCAGAGCGGCAGGTCCAGGCCCGGATCGTCCAGCTCCAGGCCACCCGCCAGGTTTGCGTACACGTCGTGGCTGCCGAGCCCGATGCCCGCCCTGCGGCCGAGCACCGCAACCAGAACGGCCAGGCGATTCGCGTCGATACCGGATGCCGTTCGCCGGGGGCTACCGTAGCCGCCGGGCGCAACCAGGGCCTGGACTTCGACCAGCAGCGGCCGCGAGCCTTCCAGCGTCGCGCCGGCGACGCTGCCCGGCGCGTGTTCGTCGGCAGTGGCTAGGAAAGCCCGGCCGGGATCCGCGACCTCGGCCAGACCGCGCTCGACCATCTCGAAGACACCGACTTCCTCGGTGGAGCCGAATCTGTTCTTCGTGGCCCTGAGCAGCCGCAACGCCGCCGTGCGCTCGCCCTCCAGGTTCAGCACGGCGTCGACCAGATGCTCGAGCGTCTTGGGCCCCGCCAGGGTGCCGTCCTTGGTAACGTGCCCGACGAGAATCACCGCGATCCCGTCCTGCTTGGCCAGTTCCATCAGCCGCAGCGCGCATTCGCGAACCTGGCCGACGCTCCCTGCCGGCCCCTCCAGTTCGTCGACGGTGACGGTCTGGATCGAGTCCACGACCAGAACGATCGGCCGCGCCTCACGCGCCAGCTCGATGATCCGGCCTACTTCGGTCTCGGCCACGACCGAGATCCGGTCGGCTGCCGAACCTTCGAGCAGTCCGAGGCGACTCGCCCGGAGGCGGACCTGGCCGGCCGATTCCTCGCCCGTGGCATACAGGACGTCACCGCCCGCCGAGCCGATCCTCGCCAGGCCGCTCGCCGCGGCCGTGGCCGCAAGCCCGGCCCCGACCGCCAGCCCGGCGGCCGCCTGCAAGAGCAGCGTGGATTTGCCGATGCCCGGCTCACCGCCCAGCAGCACCGCGGAGCCCGGCACCAGCCCCCCGCCCAGCACGCGGTCGATCTCGCCGATGCCGGTGGGGATCCGGACCGGCTCGGCCTCGCGCAGCCCGTTCAGCGTCTGGGGTTTGGCCAATCTACCCGGGCCTGCGAGGTGGCCCGTCCGCGGCCGCTTGTCGGCTTCGCGAACGACCGTCTCCACGAGCGTATTCCAGGCGCCGCAGGTACGGCACTGCCCTTCCCAGCGGATGTGGGCCGCGCCACAGGTCTGACATACATAACGGCTTTGCTGGCGAGCCACCCCTCGACCCGGCTCAGCTGGCGGCTACGACGGGCTGCTTCTCCTCGACCGGGTGGATATCCAGGCCCGCTTCGGAACCCTTCTCCACGATCACGGTCGTGCCGTGCGGATACTTGCCCAGGAGCAGCTGCTCGGCCAGGACGTCCTCGACCATGTTCTGGATCACTCGGCGGAGCGGCCGGGCGCCGTAGGCGACGTCGTAGCCGATCTTGATGATGTGGTCCTTGGCGGCCTGAGTGACCTCGAGGGCCATGCCCTGGGCCTTCAGGCGGTCGCGAACGCGAGCCAGCATCAGGTCCACGATCAGCCGGATCTCCTCGACGGTCAGGGAGCGGAAGACGACCGTGGCGTCGATGCGGTTGAGGAACTCGGGTCGGAACGTGGCCTTCAGTTCCTTGTCCACCTTCTCGCGCATCAACTCGTAGGAAGCCGTCGCGCGTGCCTCGTCCGTATCGCCCTGCTGGCGGAAGCCGAGGGAGGAGTTGGTCTGGAGCTGTCGGGCGCCCAAGTTGGAGGTCATGATGATGATGCAGTTGCGGAAGTCCACCCGACGGCCCTTGGCGTCCGAGAGGTGTCCGTCCTCGAGGATCTGCAGCAGCATGTTGAAGACTTCCGGATGGGCCTTCTCAATCTCGTCGAGAAGCACCACGGCGTAGCTCTTGCGCCGGACGGCCTCGGTCAGCTGACCGCCCTCGTCGAAGCCGACGTATCCGGGAGGCGCGCCGACGAGCCGGCTGACGTTATGGCGCTCCATGAACTCGCTCATGTCGATCTTGATGAGCGCGTCCTCTGAGCCAAACATGAACTCGGCCAGCGCCTTTGCCAGCTCGGTCTTGCCGACGCCTGTCGGTCCGAGGAAGACGAACGAGCCGATCGGTCGCTTGGGGTCCTTCAGACCCGCCCTCGCCCGCCTGACGGCCTTGGAGACGATCTCGATGGCTTCCTGCTGGCCGATGACCCGCTTGTGGAGGTCGTCTTCCATGTGGAGCAGTCGCTCCGACTCTTCTTCGGCGATTCGAGTGACCGGAATACCGGTCCACATCGCCACGACCTGGGCGATCTCTTCCTCGTCTACCTTGGGCTGCTCGTTGGAAATCGAGGCCTGCCAGGCGGCACGCAGGTCATCGACCTTCTGGCGCGCGGCGGCCTCGGTCTCACGAAGAGTCGCCGCCTCTTCGTATTCCTGCGAGTTGATGGCGCTGTCCTTCTCGCGCGTGATCCGATCCAGGTCCTTCTGGGCCTCGCGGAGCGGCGGCGGAGCGGAGGCGTAGCGCAGCCTCACCCGGCTCGCGGCTTCGTCGATGAGGTCGATAGCCTTGTCGGGGAGGTGGCGGTCGGTGATGTAGCGAATCGAGAGGTCGACGGCGGCTTTGACCGCGTCATCAGTGATCGTGACTTTGTGGTGCTGCTCATAACGCTCGCGGATCCCCATCAGGATCTCGACGGATTGCTCGAGCGTCGGCTCTTCCACCATGACGGGCTGGAAGCGGCGCTCGAGGGCGGCGTCGCGCTCGATGTACTTGCGGTACTCGTCCAGCGTGGTCGCGCCGATGCACTGCAACTCGCCGCGGGCAAGCGGCGGCTTCAGGATGTTCGCGGCGTCGATCGCGCCTTCGGCCGCGCCCGCCCCGACCAGCGTGTGCAGCTCGTCGATGAACAGGACCGCGTCGTTGGTACTACGAAGCTCTTCGATGATCTTCTTGAGCCGCTCCTCGAACTCGCCGCGGTACTTGGTGCCGGCGACGAGCGAACCGATGTCGAGCGTCAGAACACGCTTGTTCAGCAGGGTCTCCGGTACGTCGCCGTTGACGATTCGATGGGCCAGGCCTTCTGCGATGGCCGTCTTGCCGACGCCGGGCTCGCCGATGAGGGCGGGATTGTTCTTCGTCCGGCGGCTCAGGATCTGGATGACGCGCTCGATTTCCTTCTCGCGGCCGATGACCGGATCCAGCTTGCCCAGGCGAGCGGCTTCGGTGAGGTTGATGCCGAGCTGGTCGACGGTCGGGGTCTTGCTGGCGCGCTTGGTCTCCTGGGCGGGTCCGGCCGAGGAGGACTGCGACAGCACGCGGATGACTTCGTGGCGGACCTTGTCCAGGTTGACGCCCAACGACTCGAGAACGCCGGCCGCGATTCCTTCGCCTTCGCGGACCAGGCCGAGGAGCAGATGCTCGGTACCGATGTAGTTGTGGCCAAGCCGGCGAGCTTCGTCGATGGCGAGCTCGATGACGCGCTTGGCTCGCGGGGTCAGCCCGACCTCGCCGACGACCGGGCGATCGCCGCGGCCGATGATGAACTCGACGGCAGTCCGGACCTTCGGGAGCTCGACGTTCATGTTTTCCAGGACGCGCGCCGCGACCCCCTCGCCCTCACGGACGAGGCCGAGGAGCAGGTGCTCCGTCCCGATGTAGTTGTGGTTGAACCGCTGCGCCTCGTCCTGAGCAAGCGTCAGGACCTTGCGCGCGCGATCCGTGAATTTGTCGAAACGATCCATCCGATGAACGCCTTACTGGTCGTGGGATGCCGACCTTCGGCCATGCTAGCACGCCCCGCTTGCCGTGTAACTCGCCCCACCCGGGGAGGTCCTATCGGCCCGAGACGTGATCCGGGACTCCGAGCGCGCGGTCGATTCCGCGCTCGAAACGCCCGGTCTGGGGCGGACTTGGGCCCTGCCCGGGCTGGCTTTGACTGCAGTCGTGCCCGTGGCGCACTCAGGCCGGGGCCATTTTGAGAGTAGTAGACCCGCCGGCAGGGCCGGCGGGTCTACCGTTAGCGTCGGTATTGGTTGTACGCGCCAGAGGCGGCCGCGGATGACCCGGACCGCCCTGTGCGCCAGTTGTGGCGATTACTCGGCTGTGGGCTCCGAAGGAGCGTCTGCCGGGGTCTCGGTCCCGGGCTCGGCCTCTGTCTGAGCCTCCGACGCGGCCGGCGCCTCCGCCTTGGCGGCGCGAGTCTTCGGCTTCGCCGGCGCTTCTTCCGCTGCCGGTGCCTCGTCCACGGACGGGGCTTCTGCCTCGGTTTCAGCTACGGCCTCGACCGCTGCTTCGGCACTAGCCCTGGCCGCCTTGGGCTTGGTCGTCCTGGCCGGCTCGGTGGCGGCATCGGTGGCTGCGGCTTCGACGGCAGGCTCGTCGCCCGCGGCCTTCTTCTCGGACTCGGCCACCTGGGCGCGAATCTGAGCGAAGGCCGAAGCGAGAGTGTTGTCGATTCCGCCCTCGGGCTCCTGAACCGCATCCGACATGGAGTAGCCACGCTCCGGGCGAGGTCGTCGCTCGGGTCGGGGCGCGGAGGCGAAGGACGGCGACGACGGCTGCTGGGACGGGGCTTCCGGAGTGGCCGGTCGAGCCGGCGGCTCCTCGGCCTGCTTGAGGCTGAGGCCCAGTCGATGCCGTTCGGAGTCCAGGGAAATGATCTTGAGCTTGAGCGTCTGGCCCTCGTGAACGACGTCGCCCGGGTGGGCAACGCGCTGGTGGGACAGCTCGCTGATATGGATCAGGCCTTCGAGCCCGTCGCGGACTCGAACGAACGCGCCGAAGTTGACGAGCTTGGTGACCGTGCCGTCGATGATGTCGCCAACCTTGAAGTCCGCCACCGTGGAGTGCCACGGGTCCGGCTGCAGCTTGCGGATCGACAGGCTGATGCGCCCACGCTCATGGTTGATATCGATGACTTCGGCTTCGACCTGCTCGCCGACTCTGTAGCCGGCCTCGGGGTTGTTGACCTTGTTCCACGAGAGCTCGCTCTTGTGGACGAGGCCGTCGATCCCGCCGAGGTCGATGAAGACGCCGAACGGCGCGATGGAGCGGACCGTTCCGCTGACCTTCTGGCCGACCTGGAGGCTGCTGAAGAGCTCGTCCCGCTTCTCGCGACGCTCTTCGTACAGCGCGACCTTCTCCGAAAGGATCAGGCGGTTGGCCTTGCGGTTGACCTCGAGGATCTTGAGGCGGAGCTTGCGGCCGACGTACGGCTGCAGCTTCTCGGCAATCTCCTGGGCCGCGTCTCGCGGCTGATCGTTCTGCGGCCGGCGCGGGAAGTCCACGATCTGGCTGATCGGAACGAAACCGCGGATGCCGCAGTCGACGATGAGACCGCCCTTGTTGTGGTCGATGACTGGGGCGTCGATGATCGCCCCGGCCTCGAACTGCTCCTGCATGGCCCGCCACTTGCGCTCGAGGCCGGCTCGGCGCAACGACAGGACGGCGTGGCCTTCCTGCAGATTCAGGCTGCAGGACATAGACGAGGACCACGTCCCCGACCGCCAGGGCCGGGGCAGATTCGGCGTGTCGACCGTAGAGCTCACGGTTCGAGACGACACCTTCGCTCTTGGCCCCGATGTCGACGAGAATCTCGTCTCGATCGATCCGAACGACGGTGCCTTCGACGACGTCACCGTGCTTGAAGCTGCGGATGTCGGCGTCCTGCTCGGCGAGAAGCTCCTCCATCGTCGTCGGCTCGGCCCGCCGGACAACCGGCACCGGGGCCTCTTCGACTTCTGGCTCCTCGGCCGCGGGTGCATCGGCAACCTCGGCTTCAGTCACCGCGACTGGTTCGGGGGCGGCCGGGGCGGGCGGCTCGCTGGTCTCGGTCGTCACGGCGGCGGTGGTCTCGGCGGGCTCGTCGGCGATTGCCACGCCGGCGGCTTGCTCGGACGCCTGGTCAGCGACAGAGGCCGTTGCCTCGGTCTCCGGCGTAGTCCCGCCCATCTGCTCTTCGGTCAAGATTTGTCTCCTATGGTCGATAGTCGCCCCACGAAAGCAAGAACGGCTCGAGCCGCGCTCAAGCCGTTTGTCGAGTCAGCAGTCCGGGGGCTTCGTGCGCTCGGTCCACTCCTTCGATCAGGCGTTGGGTCGGCTCTATCGTGTTCATGCCCTAGGGCCGGGTGAATCTAGCACAGGGCTCAAGGGGCAACAATCGTAGGCGGATTTCTGCAAGTCACGGCTGCGGTTGCCGCCCGTTCCTTACAATCTCGGCGTGCCGGAATTGCCCGATCTATCGATACTGGCGGACGCCTTCCAGGCGGCCATGACCGGCCGCCCGGTTCTTGCGGTCGATGCACCGGGGCCGCTGACGGTTCGCGGCACGCCCGCCGAGTTGAGTGCCCTGGTGGGCCAGCGCCTGGAGAAGTTCTACCGGCGCGGCAAGTTCCTGTGGCTCGAATTCGAACGCGATCGAGTCGTCATCAACGCGATGCTCACGGGTCGCCTGCAACTGGCCGCCGGCCCCGGAGTGAAGAAGCCGCCGAAGACGCAATTCATCATGAGATTCGGACCACGCAGCGCCGCGCCGGCCGACGCCGCGAGCTGGACGTCCGGCGCAGATTGGATCCCGGAGACCGGCGCAACACCTGAATTGCGCTACCGCGACCCAACCCAAATGGGCAAGGTGTACCTGCTCCCGAAGGGAGTGGATCGAGCCGTGCCAGGCGCAGGCGCAAACGAAATGGGCCCCGACGCGGACGATCCAGCTCTTACTCTCGACGTCTGGCGCACGCGGGTACGCCGCCACACCGGGGAATTGAAGAATGTTCTTCGCAATCAGGAGTTCGTCGCCGGCATCGGCAATGCCTACTCAGATGAAATCCTTCATGCGGCCAGGCTGATGCCGTTCCGCAAACGAGCAACTCTCGCGCCGGAAGAAGTCGACGAACTATACGAAGCCACGCGCGCGACGCTGGCCAACGCTATCGCCGTCCTGCGCGCGCGGGTCCCGCCGACATTCGAGACGGAGGTCCGGGATTTCCTGGCCGTTCACAACCACGGCGGTGCACCCTGCCCACGCTGCGGCCAGCGCATAGCCCAGACCGAAGCGGGCGGCTTTACGACCAGCTACTGCCGCCACTGCCAGCACTAATCCCCGCAGGGCAACCCTCGCTCTGGCCAGAGGGTCGCCGGCGAGGCGCGTCGACCCGAGACGCGAGCGGAGACGTTCGTCAGCTGGCCAGCGACCTGCGTCGCTTAGCCGCGCAGCGATGGCATCGGCAGACGGGGCGGGGCGTCATGTGGCCCGTTAACGCAAAAATCCTGGCGACGACCTATTTTCCCGAAAGGCTGCCCTCTCAGTATCTTCGGCGCTGGAGAGCTTAACTTCCGTGTTCGGTATGGGAACGGGTGTGGCCTCTCCGCTAGAGTCACCAGGGTTTTGTGCGTTCTGGACGAGCTGCCTTCGCGGGTGCGAAGACAGCTTCCGAGCTCACATTGTGAACTCGATGTTTCGGCAGGAGTGGGCGCGACACTCGAGGCGTCGCTGCGCGGCCACTCACCGCAGATCTTCAATCTCGCAGTTGTGTGCAAATGTGGTTACTTCCCGAACCTAGCACCTGACCCTTGGTAAGGTGCTGTAGCGGTCAAGCCCTCGACCATTAGTACGGCTCAGCTTCATCCGTCACCGGACTTCCACATGCCGCCTATCAAGCAGGTGGTCTACCTGCGGTCTTACCCGGTTAACCCGGTGGGGAACCTCATCTCGAGACGAGCTTCGCACTTAGATGCTTTCAGCGCTTATCCTCACCGAACATAGCTACCCAGCAATGCCCTTGGCAGGACAACTGGCACACCAGCGGTTCGTCCACTCCGGTCCTCTCGTACTAGGAGCAGCTCCTCTCAAGTTCCCTTCGCCCACGATGGATAGAGACCGAACTGTCTCACGACGTTCTGAACCCAGCTCGCGTGCCGCTTTAATTGGCGAACAGCCAAACCCTTGGGACGTACTTCCGCCCCAGGATGCGACGAGCCGACATCGAGGTGCCAAACGGTGCCGTCGATGTGAACTCTTGGGCACCATCAGCCTGTTATCCCCGGGGTAGCTTTTATCCGTTGAGTGATACCCCTTCCACTCGGAGGTACCAGATCACTAAGCCCGACTTTCGTCTCTGCTCGACTTGTAGGTCTCGCAGTCAAGCTCCCTTATGCCTTTGCACTCTACGGCTGGTTTCCATTCAGCCTGAGGGAACCTTTGGGCGCC
The DNA here is from genome assembly GCA_963835845.1 of uncultured Chloroflexia bacterium. GTDB lineage: Bacteria > Chloroflexota > Limnocylindria > Limnocylindrales > CSP1-4 > Fen-1039. The sequence continues at coordinate 15,470 of CAWIGT010000005.1, forward strand.
TCCGTTACACTTTAGGAGGCGACCGCCCCAGTCAAACTGCCCGCCTGCCACTGTCCTGCGCCCGGATTACGGGTCGCGGTTAGAACCGAACTTCAGCAAGGGTGGTATTTCAACGTTGGCTCCACCGAGGCTAGCGCCCCAGCTTCACAGCCTCCCACCTATCCTACACATGCTAAACCCCAATCCAATGACAGGGTGCAGTAAAGCTCCACGGGGTCTTTTTGCCCTATCGCGGGTAACCTGCATCTTCACAGGTACTTCAATTTCGCCGGATCCCTCGTTGAGACAGCGCCCAGATCGTTACGCCATTCGTGCGGGTCGGAACTTACCCGACAAGGAATTTCGCTACCTTAGGACCGTTATAGTTACGGCCGCCGTTTACCGGGGCTTCGATTCAGAGCTTGCACCCCTCCTCTTAACCTTCCGGCACTGGGCAGGCGTCAGCCCCTATACGTCAGCTTTCGCTTTCGCAGAGACCTGTGTTTTTGCTAAACAGTCGCCTGGGCCTTTTCACTGCGGCTTCGATCGACCACTGCAAGCAGCAGTCGCGAAGCGCCCCTTATCCCGAAGTTACGGGGCCATGTTGCCGAGTTCCTTAACGAGGGTTCTCCCGATCGCCTTGGTATTCTCTACCCGCCTACCTGTGTCGGATTGCGGTACGGACACCTTTGATCTCGCTAGACACTTTTCTTGCCAGCTTGGCTCACTCGAATTGCAGCATGCGCCGCTTTCATTCGCTGTCTCGGGGTTGAATGAGAGGACGGATTTGCCTGTCCTCTCCCCCTACCGGCTTGGACGCGTATAGCCAAAACGCGCTCGAACTACCACTGCCGTGTCATGCCCTTGCTCTCACCTGGGCTCGGCTCCGCGGACTCGACTGACTTTCGCCAGCCAACCTCCGTTCGCCTACCCCCAGGCGACACCTTGCGGTGCAAACGATCTCTGGTGGTTCCGGAATATCAACCGGATGTCCATCGCCTACGACTTTCGTCCTCGGCTTAGGCCCGACTAACCCTGAGCGGACAAGCCTTCCTCAGGAAACCTTAGGCTTACGGCGTGTGAGATTCTCACTCACATTTCGCTACTCATGCCGACATTCGCACTTCCGTCCGCTCCAGCCGTCCTCACGGTCGACCTTCACTGCTGACAGAACGCTCCCCTACCATCCAACGCGCCGGCAAGCCGGCTACAGATCCGCAGCTTCGGTACCAAGCTTGAGCCCCGCTGAATTTTCGGCGCAGATCCACTTGACCAGTGAGCTGTTACGCACTCTTTCAATGATGGCTGCTTCTGAGCCAACATCCTGGTTGTCTGCGCAAATCCACATCCTTTACCACTTAGCTTGGATTTAGGGACCTTAGCTGACGGTCCGGACTGTTTTCCTTTTGACCACGAAGCTTAGCCCTCGCAGTCTCACTCCCGGGCTCTGAAATCACGGGATTCGGAGTTTGGTTGGGTTTGGTAAGCGGGAAGCCCCCTAGCCCATCCAGTGCTCTACCCCCGTGATTGAACGCCCGAGGCTGCCCCTAAAGGCATTTCGGGGAGAACCAGCTATCTCCGAGTTCGATTGGCATTTCACCTCTATCCACAGCTCATCCCCTAGCTTTTCAACGCTAGTGAGTTCGGTCCTCCACGAGACATTACTCCCGCTTCACCCTGACCATGGATAGGTCACTCGGTTTCGGGTCTACTGCATGCGACTCAATCGCCCTATTCAGACTCGCTTTCGCTCCGGCTCCGTCCTTCTCGGACTTAACCTCGCCACGCGCAAGTAACTCGTCGGCTCATTCTTCAAAAGGCACGCCATCAGGCTACCGGCCATCAAGCGACCGGCAACACCCTTTGACTGCTTGTAGGCACGCGGTTTCAGGTACTATTTCACTCCCCTTCCGGGGTGCTTTTCACCTTTCCCTCACGGTACTCGTTCACTATCGGTCGCCAAGAGTATTTAGCCTTGGACGGTGGTCCGCCCAGTTTCCCACATGAGAGACCTTCCACGTGGTACTCAGGTGGTCGATCACGGAGGCCATG
>CAWIGT010000005.1:22500-422263 GCA_963835845.1 uncultured Chloroflexia bacterium
CGGACCTGCCGGTCGAGGAGCGCGGGGCGACGGCGGCAGCTTCGATCGAGGCCGCTGCCGCGTCCGCCGGGGACGTCGGGCGCGTCGGGGACGTCGGGGGGGAGCCCGCGACTGGGTCGCCGGGCTCGACTGAGGTCGCCGCGCCAGCCGGCTCGGGAGCGGCGGCAACTCTACGGGCGGCCTGGCTCGGCGGTGGACTCACATTCGAGCGCTCGAGGGCCACGGGCATGGGTGGCAGGGCCGACGCGTGACCTTCGACCGGCGCCAGGAGCGCCAGTTCGAGCTGCAACCGCAAACCACCGGGGCCCGGGTGAGTGGGATCGATCGAAGAGAGGCGACGTGCCGCCGCCGCAAGACTGCCGGCGCCGGCAGCGGCCAGGCCGCCCGGAGATCCTCGACCGAGCGACGCCACGAGAGCTTGCCGCAGACGTTCGACGGCCTGTTCCGTGAAGGCTCGCAGATCGCGGCCACGTTCCTCCAGATCGTCGAGCAACCTGATCCCGACCATCGGGTCGCCCGACACCAGGGCGCCGAGGAAGGCGTCGACCGTCTCCTCTTCGACCAGCCCCAGCACTTCGCGCACACGTTCGGCCGTGAGCTCGCCGGAGTCGGTCGAGAGAAGCTGGTCCAGCATCGATTCGGCGTCCCGCATGCCTCCGGCGGCCAGGCGCGCGATCAGATCGATGGCTTCGGGCTCGGCCGATCGACCGTCGGCTTCGAGGATCATCCCGAGCTTGCCGGCGATCTCGGCGACGGTCATCCGCCGGAAGTCGAAACGCTGGACTCGCGACAGGACCGCCGGCCGGATGCCGCTGCTGTCCGTCGTACAGAACACGAACACGGCATGGTCGGGCGGCTCTTCGAGAGTCTTGAGGAGCACGTCCCAGCCTTGAGTGATGCGCTGGACCTCGTCGATGATGAAGACCTTGCGGCGCAGGTCCGACGGCGCGGTGAAGACGCGCGGCAGAAGCTCGCGCATGTCGCCGACCGTGTTGTTCGATGCGGCGTCGAATTCCTGGACGTCGAGAGCCCGGCCTTCGCGGATGGCCACGCACGAGGGGCAGGCGTCGCACGGCTCGCCGTCTCGCAGGTCCGAGCAGTTGAGCGCCTTGGCCAGAATTCGGGCCAGTGAGGTCTTGCCCGTGCCCCGCGGCCCGACGAAGAGATAGGCGTGGGAAGTCCGGCCGGAGCGCACGCCGTTGCGGAGCGTCTCGACGACCGCCTGCTGTCCGACGATCTGGCCGAACGTCTGCGCCCGCCAGCGTCTGTAAATGGCCTGATGCGGTGGGGTCGTGCTCACGACGCTCCTGCCGGCGTAGGCGAACCGATCGACCGGCCGGCCGAGCGAATCGGTCGACCGCGACTTGAAGCGCCGTGCACCCTCTTTCGATCCTTCGCTTCCGCGCCCACCACTGAAGGCAGCTCAGACCAGGCCGAACCGCGGCACCCGACGATCATCGCTTAGTGCTGCTTCCTTCCGGATCTGACACGGTTCACGAGCCGCCGCTGCGCGGGACCCGGCCCTCAACGTCACCAGGAGCGGCGGCTTTCGAGAGCGGGAACCTCGGGAGGGAATTCAGCCCTGCTGGAGCGGATTGCAGGTTACAGGGCACCGCTAGTTCCCCGCCTAGCACGGCTCGGGAATCATAGCAGGCCGGCGGGCCAGATCCGTGGTTTCCGCCGAAGGCAACCGGACCACCCGGCCGCACGGCACGTGCCGACCCATTGCCCGCAGCAGGTACGGACGAAAGAGAAGTCAGCCGATACCCAATTGGCGAACTGGTCGCCCGGCGGCCAGTGCTTACGTTCGACCCAAGCCTCATACGCTACAGGTACGCAGGCATGGCTGCTATCACGGGCGCGACGGTGCAGGAGCAGATCCAGAAGGCGATCACCGCGCACGGCATCTTCAAGGTCCGGCTCGGCCAGATCGTCGAGTCGGGCGGCAATGAGATGACCGCCGCAGTCGCGTCGGCCGACAATCAGTGCCCTCTCGGCCAATGGCTGAACGGCGGAGTCGATCCGGCGGCGAAAGCCGGGCCGGGCTTCCAGAACGTGAAGGACCTCCACGCCACGTTCCACCGAGCCGCCGGCGACGTCGTCGCCCTTTCGATCGCTCGCAAGCGGACCGAGGCGCTGGCGGCCATGGAGATGGGTTCGACCTTCAAGCAGGCGTCGGCCAAGCTCGTCATCGCTCTCGCGGCCTGGGCCGACTCGCTCTGATCCCTCGATACGCGATCGCTCGGGCGCCTGGCGCTCGGCCGCTCGGGCGGCTCAAGTGAGGCTCGCGGACCCCTCAGGTGAGGCTCGGGGCGCGCTCGGGTTCTGGGCGTGGTCGACCGTACACGGGACCGGGCGATTGGGAAGTGGCGGAGAGGGAGGGATTTGAACCCTCGATGGCTTGCGCCATACCGCATTTCCAGTGCGGCGCCCTAGGCCACTAGGCGACCTCTCCGCGGCGACGGCCCGTCGGGCCCGGATCACCGGTAGAACGGCGAAACGTCGCCTGCCGGCCAGACCGGCGACGCGCCCGCGCGTGCGAGCGGGATCAAACTGAGTGGCGGAGAGGGTGGGATTCGAACCCACGGTGCTCGCGCACACCGCTTTTCGAGAGCGGCACCTTCAACCACTCGGACACCTCTCCGCGCGAGAGAATAGCAGAGCCGGGCGATGGCCCGACTGACTGGCCCCCGACGCACGGCGGACTGCGGAGCGCGCGAGCGCGGCGGCCTTTCCAACCGACCCGTATCCTCAGCCGACGGCCGGCCTGAGCCTCTCGGAGCGCAGCTGGTCCACCGGAGCGGCCTGGGCGAAAAGCTCTTCGGCTTCCTCACACCTGATGCCGCTGACGACCTTCAGTTTGCGAGCCAGTCTGCCGTCCTGGGCGAGTTGCATGACGCTGCCGGCCGCCCCGTCGATCGTGTTGGAAACGGCGAAGACGAGCGCCTCGACGTCACTCGCCAGAAGGGCTCCAACGCACATCGGACACGGCTCGCGGGTCACGAAGATTGTGGCATCGGCCAGACGGTCGCGGCCCATCTTGCGGCTTGCCTCGCGCAGGGCAACGACCACGGCGTGAGCCGTGGGATCGTTCGACTCCTGAACCTTGTCATGGCCGCGGGCGACCATCGCATCGTTGACTACGGCCACCGCACCGATGGGAGCCTTGCCCTGGTCGAGCGCGATCTGGGCTTCCGCCAGCGCCTCGCCCATGAACAGTTCGTAGTTCATGTCCGGATCATACAGGTCCCGGCACGTCGCAAACCGACCCGAACGAGCCCCTATTCGGGGGAGCCGACCGGTCCTGGGTCGGCAGGACCACCGGCCGGCGGCGGACCGGCGGGAGATGCCGGAAGCTCCGGCGAGGCGATCTCGCGAATGGCTCGCGCCAGCACCGACATGTCTTCGTCGGCGTGCCCCTCGCCCATCAAACGATCTTCGAGGGCGGCTACGAGCATCGTCAGTGGCAGCATGGCCCCACTGGCCCCGGCCAGCTCCAGCGCGATCCCGAGGTCCTTGCGGTGCAGAGCCAGCCGGAATCCGAGCGGATACTCGTCGTCGACCATGTGGCGGTTCCGGTTGGCGAGGACCCAGCTCTGGGCCGAGCCGCCCATCAGCGCCGGGACCAGCTGCGCAGGGTCCAGCCCGGCCCTTAGGCCGAGGACCAGCCCTTCGGCGACGCCGAGGTAGGTGCCGCCGAGGATCACCTGATTGACGGCCTTGGCGGCCTGGCCGCTGCCCAGCGACCCGATGTGGGTGATCGTCTTGCCCATCGCCTCGAGGACCGGCCTGGCGCGGGCGAAGTCGTCGGCGCCGCCTCCGACGAACATGGTCAGAGTGCCGAGGCGCGCTCCCTCCGAGCCGCCCGACACCGGCGCGTCGACCAGGGTCATCCCCGCCTGGGCCAGGCGCCGGCCGAAATCGCGAGTCGAGGCCGGCGAGATTGTGGAGCAGTCGATCACCATCGTTCCGGCTCGGCCGCTCGTGGCGAGGCCGTCGGGTCCGAACAGCACGGCCTCGACGTCGGGAGTGTCCGAGACGCAGACGACCGTGATGTCCGATCGAGCCGCGACGTCGGCCGGAGTCGATGCCAGCACGGCGCCCATCGCGACGAGGCCTGCGGCCCTGTCCGGCGTGCGGTTCCAGACCGTCAGCTGCGCCCCGGCCCGGATAACGTTGGCCGCCATCGACGCGCCCATCGTGCCCAGGCCAACGAACCCGATGCGTTCCATGTCGCTCCCTTCGGACTTCGGCCGTCCGGCCGAGCATATCCCGAGGTCGCGTGGCGCACTCCGGAACGCCGCCCTCTTTCTCGCCAGGCGGCCGATCGCGAAATGCACGTCGCGGCGTCGTGCGGTCACAATACTGGGCGTGAGGGAGATACGACCTGCCGTGGCTGGGCTTCTCCGCGCCTTCGGACGCCGGGCGCCGGGTTCGACGACGCCGACGGGACGCGGGTCCGGCCACGTATCCGTTGCGGCGCTCGCGCTGGTGATCCTTGTCGGCTGCTTATCCGCGGCATCGCTGGGCGCGGGCGGCTCGGGCTCGCCGGCCGGCGGCTTGCAGGCCACGCCGGTCGGATCGGCCGTGGCGGCCACCGCGTCACCAGTTCGGACCATGCCGGACTTCTCCGCGTGGCAACCGGAGCCGAGCGCCATCATTCGGCCCGCCCCGCCGTCGGCCGGACCTTCCTGCTATCCCGGAGATGCCGCCGGCTGCCAGCTGATCGAGGCGCCCACGCCGATACCGCCACCGGGAGACGCGGCCGCGTTCACGCTCCATGTGCCGATCCTGGAGTACCACCGCGTCAAGCCTTACGCGGGCGAGACGGGCTATGCCGTGGGCCTGATAGTGCCGCCCGAACTGTTCGCGGCGCAGATGGATGCGATGGCCGCGGCCGGCTGGCACACCGTCACCATGGGCCAACTGGGGGACGATCTGAGGCTGGGAATCCAGCCCCCGCCGAAGAGTTTCGTCGTGACCTTTGACGACGGCTACGAGGACGGCTTCACTTATGCGCTCCCAATCCTCCGGCACGACGGTTTCGTGGCGACCTACTTCGTCGTCGGCGGCCAGATCGGCCATGAAGACCATCTTTCGGCGGCCGAACTGAGAGCCCTGCTGGCGGCCGGCGACGAGATCGGCAACCACACCATGACCCACGAGGACATGACAGTCATGACTCCGGAGCGGCTGACGGCGGAGCTGTACGGAACCTCGGCGCTGATCGCACGGGAGATCGGCGTCTGGCCGCAATCCTTCGCCTACCCGATCGGGCTCACGGATCCGGAAGTGAGCGCCGCGGTCGCGGACACGCCCGGCCTGGAGACGGCTGTGATCCAGGGCGGTTCGAAGCCGGAGACCTGGCCAAACCGGCTCGAGTTGCCCAGAATTCGAGTGGGACCCGGGACGTATCCACAGGATCTGGTCGACAGAGCAGCGAGGTATCTGCCATGAAGCTGTTGAGGCGGGGCAACGGCGATTCGTTCGGACCGGACGGCCCGGGCCGAGAGAGTGCGTCCGGGAGCGGACGGCGCCCGAGTCGACGCCGACGGTTCCTGTCCGCGGTTCTGCTCCTGGGCGTCCTGGCTGCGCTTACCCGGCCGGGCCAGCGCCTCGCCCGGTCGCTGGCACGCCGCCTGGATTCTCGGGCCGACAGCTTCACCGAACCGGGCAGCAACACCTATGTACATTTCTTCGCGCCGCTCTTCGAGCGCATCTACTCTCGTGTCGCCGAGGACGTGCTTCGCGAGCTTTCAACCGAGGGGCGGAGCCGCCGGCCGACGGTCGTGGACGTGGGCTGCGGCCCGGGCGACCTGGTCGTGGCCATCTCGCGTCGTATCCGCGACGCACGGATCGTGGGCGTGGATCTCTCTCCGAGCATGCTCCTGTGGGCCGGCCGGCACGCCACCACGGACGGCCGTCTCCAGTTCATCGTCGGCGACGCGGCGAACCTGCCGTTCGCCGACGCTTCGGTCGACCTCGTGGTGTCGACCCTGAGCCTGCACCACTGGGTCGAGCCCGGCGAGGCCTTCGCCGAAATCGCCAGGGTCCTCAAGCCGGGCGGCGCCGCCCTGATCTACGATCTCGGCCTCCTGACTGTGACCCCGGCGGAGATGGCCGGCATCGCCGCAGCGGCCGGACTGGAGCAGGGCGACATCATCCGCGAGCGGGCCCGAGGCGGGCTCATCTCCAAGCTCTTCGTTCGGTTCAGGTTCGAGGGGCCGGCCTGAAAGACTGGTCGGCGGCACGCAGACGCCGTCCGAAAGAGCGCGCGGAAACCCGCCGGGTCGGGTTCGGGGTCAACCCTTGCCGCGACGTCGCCCCGCCATGCTAGAATCCCGGCCGCTGTGGCTCCAGGAGAGGTCGCATAGTCGGTCTAGTGCAGCGGTTTGCTAACACGCACGACCCGCGACTTGTCAAGGTATTTGACACAACTCCAACAGCCCAATCGCTCAGGGAATTGTCCAACCCTAGCGGTTTATTGGGCCGAGCCGGCCTCTTCCGTGTCAGTTGACACGACTGATGACACAACCCCACCGAAGATAGCGCTCTCGAAATGCCTGCCTTCCGGCCCCGCATCGGCGCGACGCATACGGTGGCCGTAGTGCGCGTAGAGCATCGTCGGGTCCTTGTGGCCGGCCCAAGCAGCGACCCTTGAGTCGGAGATCTCGGGGTTGTCCCACATCGACGAGAGGCAGTAGTGGCGCATTGTGTTGGCCTTTACTTCCGGCCAGCCTGCCCAGCCACAGCGCGTGTGGAAGAGCGGGGTGAGTTCCGCCGGGTCGATCGGTTCGTCCTTGCCGTTTCGCCACAGGAGGTTCCGCCAGGGCGAGTCGGGATGTTCGTCGGCCCACACCCGGGTCGCGTCGATCTGAGCGGCAAGGGCTTGGAGCGTCGGTAGCGGCGCATCGGTTTGGAGCCGGTTGGAATGTCGCTTCGGCGCCTCGAACTTCCAAGGACGCCCTGGCTTGCGCTGGCGGAAGCCTTTGCGTCGAATGGCCACATGCCGGAGCCGACCGTCCGCGTTGGCTTCCAGGCAGTCGATCTGGAAGGCGATGTGTTCGCTCGGTCTGGGCGCAAGCGTGAACCCCGCGACCCACAGGGAATAGAGTGGGTCGTGACGGGCAAGACTCACCGCGAGGAAATGCTTGACTTGCTCATCGGTCGGGATCCACTGAGGCGGTGCGTCCTCGTCGTCCTTCTGTAACGAGCGGATACCAACCCTACCGGCCGGCAACTTGATCCCCGCGGCCGGATTGAGGACAATCCATCCGTGCGCGACGGCCCAACTCAGCGCGCTGCTAAGTGGGATCTTGTGGTGGTTGCGGATCGTGTTGGTGTACATGTCCGCCGCCTTGAGGCGGTCGAAGTACTCCATACACATGCTCCGGCTCAGGTCCTTGAGGCGAATCTTGCCGAATGTCGGGCGGAGGTAGAGCCGGACATCGTCGTCGTAGGTGCTGCGCGTACGCTCGCTTAGGTTCGTCTCGACGTGCTCTAGCCACCGATCGAACAGGTCCCCCACCAGGACGGGCGGAGCCGTTTCGAGATCAGAGCCAGTCCGAGACCCGGCCCTCGATCCCCGCCGAGGTGTTGTTCGTTCGTAATACCAATCCAGCCAGTTCTGCTTCGCTGCGTCCGACGTTGGCCCCGTGGACTGGTGCGGGATGCTGAGCACGCTCTTTCGAACTTGCCAGTCGCTTCGCTCTGGGCGTTGTTCCGCTCGCAGGTCGGACGGACCGAAGTGCGGTCGGTTCGGCGTGTCCATCGGCGGTGGCGGCTGGGGCGGTCGGTGGGTTCGCGGCGGGTCTTGTGTCATAAACCGCAGCATAACTCAAGGTCGCCTGCCGCTGCCACGCCCGAAGGTCCCCCAGACGGAAGCGACGATCGTGTCTCTTACCGACGAGAAAGAACGGCAGTTCGCCCCGATTGCACATGCGCCGGACGGTGTTGACGTGAATCCAAAGGAAGTCGGCCGCCTCGTTGATGAGCAAGTTGGCGTCATCGTCGATGCCGCTCCAACGCCGCCTTACGCGCTCACCCGTCGGCACGACCCGCAGGTCAGGGCCGGTGGCTAGCGGCTGTGCGAGCGCGAGTGAGGTCATAACTGAATTGTCCCGACAAACCCGGACCTAGCAACGCCTTACGGGACCTATTTCGATTTCTCGTCCGGTCGTTGGGCGCGTACATCGCGGCTCTCCGAGGTTCGGCAACTCCGATTGGCCCGCAAGAGCAAGCGTCGGGCAGTGGTGCGCGGAAGCACAACTGCGGTCTCCGGGGCCCTGGCTGCTGTGTACTCTTTCTGTGCAAGGCCAGGTGGGTCATGGAGGGGACGTGGCGACAAAGAAGGCTCGATCGCCCTGGGAAGAATGGGGCGCACTGATCGCGGTGACCTCAGTGGTGCTCCCCGTCCTCGGCATCGTCTCTCGTTTCTGCTGGCTCCTGCCACATGCGGGGGTCCCAGTCGTTCAAGACGCTGACCGCGCCTTACATCAGGGCAGAGGGCAAGTACAGCCAGCCGGTGACGTTTCGGAACGAAGGGACACTCGTGGTCTCCTCGAACTTCGACCCGGTTATCGACGATGACACCGACGGCATGTGGCGGCGGGCCTTCGTCTTTCCCTTCGACTACAAGATCCCGGAGAAGGACCGCGACAAGGGGTTGCTCACTCGCCTGACCAGCCCCGCCGGCAAGCAAGCCGTCCTCGCATGGGCAGCCGAGGGCTACCGCGACTACATCGAGAACGGCGGCCTTGCAGTTCCGCCCGAGTTCGAGGCGGAGAAGCGCAACTACCGCGATCGGGAGAACCCGCTCAATGAATGGATCAACGACTGCTGCGTCCGCGATCCCGAAGGGCTCTATGTTCTACGACCAGATCCGCGTGTCGATCCTTGACTGGACCCGCCAGCGCCGGGCAGACCACCTCAACGTCCGGTTTGAGCCGACGGACAACAAGATCGGGCGTCTCCTCAACAAGTTGTCATTCCTGACACGCCAAGACAACCCCCGTGGTTATCGGGGCCTGCGTCTCAAGACCCAATTCGACCATTACCGCCACGAGGACGACGCCCGCCCCGCGAACGTAGTCCCTATGCCCGAGCCGACCCCGAACCCGGAACTCTTCGCGGCTTAGCCCGTCAACCAAGGAGCAGAACTGTGAACGCACAGAGCCCCGCATTTGCCCTGATCATCGAGTACACAACCGGTCGATCCGCCGCGACGCACTGGGCGCTCCGCCACCGCGGACGCTGCTTATCGCCGAGCGTTTGAACTCTCCGAGTTTGTTGAGGGCATGGCGCACCTCGACAAACCCGAATTGCAGCGGACGATGTCGGAAGCGACTTTTCAACGCCGCCGGAACGATCTGATCAAGATGGGGTTGGCGCCCGTCCGGAGGCTAAGACGACCTTCTCGTCGTCGAAGCCGACGTCGAGTACCGCGGCATCCGCGACGGCGAGCGCGAGACAGTCAGCAACCGCCGGGACGCTTGTTCTGGTCCCTCAACGCCGATCACAGCCAGACGTACGAAGCCGCGCTCAACAACCTAAAACGCCGTTTTAGGTGCGACCCGGAGATGTTCGACTTCGAAGATAGCGCCGCCGGGTTCGGCGCCCGGGCGGCGTGACCTTGACAGGAAGGGCGTCTCGCTCAACCTCCTAGCGGTTGCGAACCCAGACCCCGCCGGTCCTATCTCCCCGGCGGGGTCGCTTTTTGCCCCTGTGCGAAATCATTTCGCGCAAGCGGCTTTTTGTCCGGATCTTGGCGAATTTAAGTCAACGAGAGCGCTTTCGCTTGACTTGGCAGCGGGTCTTCTCACACTCCCGGCGCAACCAACAGAAGGAGATGAGATGACCCTTGACCCCGAACTGCCCGCGAGCGTCGCACTGAACTTTCACCTGGGCGACGAGCATTGGTGGCCGATCCTGACTCCCGCAGTCAACCAAGCCCGCCCCCGTAACAGCGGAAGCCGCGCCCTGACCGAGGACGCCGCCTATCTGGTCGCGATGGAGGAGTTCGCGCAGATCGACAAGGCCTTTGCGGGCGCCTTCGCGACAGAACTGGGCGAATGGATGAAGACCAGCGACCAACTCGCTGGGATCCCTCAGAGCACGACCTCTCGAGGGCCTCTGGTTCTGTCGAACGAGAGAGAACCAAGACAGCAATTGGACGATGGAGTGGTTCAACACGCCGGACCGCGAGATCGATCTCCCGCTCGATGCCCTAGCCCGTGCCGCAGTGGCCTCGCTCGACATTGCGGCGATCAAGGATCGCGCCTACGAGACGGTGATGGCGGCTTACGGGCGATCCGCAGGCGGACACGCCCGCCCTTTCGACGGTCGCACCCCGCCTCGTAGTGCGACATCTGAAGATGCGGTGCAACTGTGCCGCTGACCGAGGCTTCAATCGCCGATCTCAACGAACGAGCAGCGACGTTCTACGAGGCCGCCTTCCCCGGCTCGCCGGCCGAGGCCTACATGCTCGGCCGTGGCATCTCCGCGGCCACCCTGCGTGCCTGGCGCGTCGGCTACGCACCTGCCGGATCAAGGCTCATCGAGCACCTCGGGCGCGACGGATTTGGCCCCGGCCAATTGCTCATCGCAGGCCTCGCAGGCGAGAAGGGCTACGACCGCTTTCGGTCTCGGGTCATGCTCCCGATCGTAGATCCCGCTGGCCGGGTTCTTGGCTTCGGCTCCCGCCGCCTGGACGACTCGGACGCCCGGACCCCCAAATACCTCAACAGCCCCGAAACGGCCCTCTACAAGAAGAGCCGCATCGTCTACGGCCTCTCGAATTTGCCAGCGATCCGCGCGGCCAAGGAAGTCTTCATCGTCGAAGGCAACGTCGATCTACTGAGCCTCGTCGACGCCGGAATCACAAACGTGGTCGCCCCGTGCGGCACTGCCCTGACGCCTGAACAACTTGCCCTCGTCACTCCCACGAGGACCACCAAGATCACGTTGTGCTTCGACGCTGACCCGGCCGGCCTCGCAGCCACACATAAGGCACTGTTGCGTCGAGAAACCTTCTCGCTCGATCTAGGCGTGCTTCCGATCCCTTCGGGTCCCGACGGGGACAAGCGCGACCCCGATGATGTCGTGCGTCAAGGCGGAGCCGTAGCGTGGCGGAAGTTGGCGGCCCGCCGGCAGAGCCGGTGGAACTGGGTTTGGCGCGACACCCACGCCCCCTTCAAGGCCGGCGTCGACGCAGGAGACCTCGACGCGACGATCGCATGGAAGGATGCGTGGGTCCGACTCGTAATGGACCACGCCAACAACAAGGCCCAGGCCTTGACTCTGCTCGCGCCCATCGAGCAGAGGATCGATCTGCCCGTCGGGTCGCTCTATCGGGAATACGAGTGGCAGTCTGCGCAAGCGACTGCGCGCCGAGCGTGCCGCCGCCAAGGCCAAGCGCGGAAAGGATGCCCAAACCGCCGTCGAGGAAGACGTCGCAGACGAGATCGAGGAGGCCGCATGAGCACGCTAGATACCTTCCGCGCTCAACTCGACATCGTCTCGATCGCCACAGAACTCGGCCTCAGTGTCGTGGGAGCCGCCCACGGCAACGCAAAGACCTGCTGCCCCTTCCACGGCGAGAAGACGGCTTCGTTCATCCTCGACCCATCCGACAATCACTTCCACTGCTTCGGATGCGGGCAGCACGGCGACGTGTTCGCGTTGGTTCGCCAGGTACGCGGGTCTTCGTTCCCCGAGGCGCTCGATTGGATCAGCGAGGTCACAGGCATCGCTAGGCCCGCCCGCGACCCCGAAGCCGGCGCATGGTCCGCGGCGCGGCGAACGGTCGGCGAGGTCCTTGCCGCAGGGCTGGACGGCGTGGATCTCCCCCTCGGACTCACCCCAGAACAGGCGGCTTCGATCGGCCTTGGATGCGCAGTCGACCTTCCCGCTCGCCTCCTGGGTCTGCCGAGGCTGGTTCTGACCCCCGAGGAGATGACTGCCTGGGAGGGGTGCTGGACGCTCGAACTGCGCGCTAAGGGCGGTCTGGTCGGCTTCGGCCGCTTCGTGCCAGAAGCCAGCCGTCCACTCGGACGCTTCGAAGCGTCGGCATCGGTCGACGAGACGCTCACCTTCGGCTGCCTCGGACCGGCGATGAGCATGATCCGGGACGCGGGCGAGGTCATCGTCACGCCGAGGATGGAGGACGCCGTGGCGCTCTTTGCGGCCGGCGAGCCTGCGATCGCCCCGGACTCCGAGGACATCACGATCGGCGTGGCTGCCGGCCTCGCAACACTCGCGCGAAAGGTCGTGCTCGCCACTCGCAAAGAAGATCGGGTCTCAGGTCGCATCCACGAGTGGGTCGAGACCCTCCTACGCCTCGATCTCCAAACGTTCGTGGCGGCCATCTCGGACGGTGCGATGGCGCCCGCGGTCAGTGTCTGGACCTGGCTCGAGGCCGCTCCGAGGGGCCCGGACGAGCGCCGCCGTCTGGCGGACTACATCAACTCGATCAGATCGCGCTCTACTCAGGCCCTGGTTGAGCGCTGGTTCGACGGCCGGCCTCGCCGCCTAAGCCTTCTCCCGCGCCGTTTCGGTGCCGATCCGCCTCACTGACCTTGACGGCCGTCGGCTTCTCACGACGCTCTCACTCCGAACCAACGAAAGGAGAGCGCCATGAACCCAACCTTCTCAGCCATCCTCGCGTCCGAAATCTCGCCCAGGCGTCCTGCCACGTACGGCTTATTCCCACGCCACCGACCTGTGGGGATTCCTCGTGGTCGCCGCAGGCACCGACCGGCCGGAGATCCATCTCCCGCGGACGACTCTGCTTCGACGCCGAGCGGCCCTACGACGCGCCGGGGTCGCTCCGTTGAACACCCCAGAGGCCCTCGCTCAACTGGCCCTCGACCTCGGTCCCGGCGCGGTCAACGATCTATCTATGACTCGGCTCCTATGGGTTCTTGGCGGCAACTCGCCTCATACACGAGTGGTTGCCCTCGCCCGGTACGCACCGTGCGTAGCCGCGGCGATGGACCTCCTGCCCAGCACCGACCTGCCCACCGACCTGGCCGCCGACATCGACCCGATCGCAGAGCCGGACGAGGCGGCGGCCGCGTAGGCGCAATCTCTCCGGCCTTGACAAACGGCCCGCAGCGCCGACCCTCACGCCGTTCCCTCCTCGGTTGCGACCCGCCGGACCTCTCCGGCGGGTCTTTTCTTGGGCAATTCAGCGGATTTCACGACTCAACACCAAAACGGTGCTGCGCGCCGTGCGTTGGCTTGACAAGCCGACCCGAATGCCGACCCTCCCGGCGCAACCCAATCACCCCACACGAGGAGGCTCACATGTTTCGTCCAATCAATCGACTAGCCGGCCTTGCGGTCGCCGCGGCGCTGACGGTCACTGCTCTTGCGTTCGTCGGAACCGCCCCGGTTGCGGCGGGCGGCGGCACACTGAATCTGTCGACCACATCGCCCGCCGTCGGCCAGGCTGTCACGGCGTCGCTATCGGGCTTCACCGCCCCCGCTGACACGTATTTTTGCTACTGGACTGTGGTGTTCCCGCAGGCGGGGGTCAGCAGCGGCATCAGTTCCGGCGCACAAACACTGGTGGACAGGCGCGTCAACGAATCGCGCACGTGCGATCCGTACACGTTCGTCCTTACGTCATTCGAGCGCGTGGGCCTCATTCAGAATATCTCGCCCTACCCGCAGAACTTGACCCCAACGATCACCGTGATGGCGACGGTCATGGACTCCGTGGTCGGCGGGGGCGGCACGATCTTTCAGTCGTCCAAGACTGCCACCTACACCTCGTGGACGGGCAGTGCGACTCCAACCGCCAACCTTTCGAGCATCGCGATCACCGTGGACAACACACACCCCGCGCTCGGCGACAGCGATGCGGTAACGATTACGCCGCTCGGTCCGGCGTGCGCGTGGACCGCCGAGTTGGTCGTTGCGGCCGAGTACCGCTCCGTCGACGGTTCCGCTCACTGGGGCGCTCAAAGCACTTTTGCGCCCGACTCTCCTGTGCGCTTCACGTTCACCGAGTCGGCCGCGATGGTGACGATCGAAGCAGAACTTCAATGCTTCGACTCTTCGCTTCAGCGTTACGCCTGGACCGCCGACACTATGCTCCGCGTTCCTGACCCGGCCCAATGGGCTGAGGATCCGGCTGCGACCGACCCGCCTGCACCCACCGAGCCGCCCGTTGCGACCTCGGCTCCGACGAGCAATCCCACTGTGGCCCCGACGGATGCTCCGGCAAACGCCCCGACCCTGGCTCCCACCGCCGCCCCCGTCTACACCCTCGCCCCGACTTCGGCGGCGACCGGTGGTGACAGCAACGACCAATTCCCGTGATCCTTCTTGCCTGGCCGCGCTCGCCGGCATCGCCGGCCTCATGGTCACCAGGCGGCGATCCACCATCTAGGACCGGAGCCGGCTTGATCAGCCGGCGAAAGTCGGGGGCTGTGGCTGGCCCCGTAGCCCCAGGAAGGCCCCGCTTCGGCGGGGCCTTCTCTTGTGTCCGGCGTCGCGCGCACGAGGGAGTAGCAGGAGTAGCAGGGGGTTTTGGAGTCTCCGCAAATTCCCGAAGATTTTTCGCGATTTTGGACGTTCGAGCCGCATTGGGTTGACACGGTTTGGTTCTCACCTAAACCCCCTGTGTCGGACGAAGGCGGCCAGGCCGGAGACGACGAAAGCGGAGGTTCACGATGAACACCCAGGCCGAGACCCAGATCCAGGCGCAGGCAGTCTTCAACAGCATCTTCGGCGGTTCGGCCGCCCCGAGCGGCGCGGTCCGAGAGGCGCAGGCACAGGCGGTGGCTTACATCCCCGCGGTCTTCCGTTCGGATCCTCGCGACACTTCTTGCGAACGGGTGATCACTTTGCCGCGCGACCCCGGCTTCGTCACCACCCCCAGTCTCGTCGCCCCTCACTCCGACCGCCGCTCGCGTGGCCGCCTGCTGTGCGCCCTTCGTGCCGGCTCCGGCGCCGTGGTCCTGGGCATTCGGGCGACTGCTCACGTCGTCGACCAGTACACGGTCGCAGGCGCCCAGGTCGTCGTGTTGGCCCTTGTCGGGGTCGGCATGTTCGCGGCCGCCAACACCCTCGGCGCGGACGGCATCGCTCACGCGGTGGCTTCCATTGGAGCCGCCGCCACCAGCATTCTCTCGGCCTAGGAGCCCATGATGACCAAGACGACCTCACCAGTCCCCTTCGCCGAGGCGCTTGGGCGCTATCAGGCATATGTGGCGGCTCACCCCGAACATCGCGGCGACATTCCCCGCCGTTACGTTGAACCCGACGGCTACCGCCTGGGCCTGTGCGTTATGCGGTGGCGCGAAAGGCTCCGCCTCGGCACGCTACCGGCCGAACAGGTCGACGCGCTCGCCGCGGTTGGGTTCCCGGCCCACTCGACTGATCGATTGGTTGACGAGGCCGTAGACGCCCTCGTGTGGCTGCAGGGCGCCGGGGACGCCGTGGCGGGCGTCGGCGGACACGCAGCCGGCTGTGGCGGCCGTACGGCGCCGGTGGAGGAGCCTGTGCGCCGAGAGTCGCCAGAAGTTGGCCACAGCCGGCCTCGACTGGCTCGCACCGAGAGAGGCCGTGTTCGCCGACCACCTGGACGAACTGTTCGCGCATCGGGCCGCAGGCGGGCTGTGGCCGCCATCGCAGGCGACAGCGATCGGCCAGACGTGGAGGTCGATCTGGCGCCCCTGGGCGGCGGGCCGGCTCGAGGAGCGCCGCGTCGACCGGATCACCGAAGTGTTCGGCTTGGTCGAGTGTCCGCCGAGCCGTGGTCGCGGATCAGCACGAAGCAACTAGGAGGAGTGAACGATGTACACCCAATCGATCGGACGCAACCGCGTGCCCACGACCTGTCGCAGACTGCGGTGTTTTTCTGGCGCCCGGACAAGGCGAACTCCAAAGAGCCTTCTGGGAATTATGTTTACTGCGCGGACGGCGAAGGCTGTATTCGTCGCCACGCCGCACAGGTGGCCATGGCGCGGCCCCGGACCCGCACGGCGCTGCCGATGTCCGACCAGTTCTAGGCGCACCGCGGGGCAACTCGAAGGGAGCAACCAGCCACCACTGCCGGCGCTGTCCCTAGAACCGTCCGCATATCCCGTCCGGCCGCCGGTTGCGGTTCGTGCAATAGGTTCGTGCAAAAGGTTAGAGGCGCCGAATTCATCGGTCGCATTCGCCACGGCCATGGCGATGGGTCATGGTTTCTGCGGGGGATAGCACTCAACGCGCGTTGAACCGAACACGACCCAGATGTCGGAAATCGACAAAGACGTCCCATATTTGGGATCGTTCACGACACCAGCAATTGCGTTGCACGCGCTCGTTGCGAGGGTTTGGGGGGTACTGTCGACCATGAATACATTAGCTTTGCCGCCCGGCAAGTCGACTCCATTGTCTTTGCCGGCACTATAGACTTCGACTTTTGGCTTGCCGTCGGTGAGGATTAGGGACTCATACCAAGCAGCGCCCAGACCCGTCGTAGATATCCTTTCCGCCAACGCGACGCCTCGTGAGGGTTCCGGGCCAAGGCCGGCGGTGCAGCCGCTAAGGAGTAGGCAAGCCAATACGGCTAGTGCAAATCTCAGTCGGACTTTCATTGGCCACCTTCTACGCCACTAAGACTCGACGATACTTGCGATCATCGCATCCAGTTGGGCCTTGAAACTGCCTACGTTAGGACCCTTGATCAGGGCCTCAATGTCGAAGTAGCGGTTCTGCGATCGCTGGATGACCCAGCTCAACCGAGTGTCTGCGCCGCTCGAAGGATCCTTGGTAACCGTCTTGAGCTTGGCGACGGTGCTCCCCGCGACCACTCGCGCCTCGCCTTTTGCCAACGGCACAGTTGAAACATTGATCTCTCCGGAGCCGTACGCGATGGAAACGTCCATGGTGTTTGCCGGAATGACGTAATTGACGCAGCACGACGTGGGTGCAGGACCTGTCGAGAAGGCGGCTATCCATGAATTGCCCATTACGGATCTTGGAAGAGCATTCCAAGTTGCTGGGTAGTCAAAGGAGATGTCGACGCCCTTGAAATGTACCAGCGCGACTGGGGCAGGCGCGAGTGACACGGTCGGAACAGGGGAACCCGAAGTGACCGGAACTGACTCGCTCGCCGACGGAACAGGGGAACCCGAAGTGACCGGAACTGACTCGCTCGCCGACGGAACAGGGGAACCCGAAGTGACCGGAACCGGCGAAGCCGACGCTGCGAAAGCCACAGGGCCAAAACGAGCCAAGACAAGGACGCCGATCAAGAGGATCACTGTGGCGAGGCTGGCTAGCCCCCGCACACCCTCAATCATCTTTCGCATACCTCTCAACCCTCCCGACTGGTTATCGGTCACGATCTGGTCGTCCAGAAGTTGATTGTGGCGTTGTCCGACGTGTAGCACATATACGAGCCAGGACTGAGAGCATCCTGTCGATTACAGTTGACGTAGGCACGGACAGGGTTTCGCACGTAGGGTCCTCCAGCGGTCTGCTGGATCACCGCGGACCCCACGGAGTAACGATTACTTGAGGAGCCACCGCAGGCATCGCCACGGTCCCATGATTCGCAGGCCCAGACCGCGTCCACGCCGGATCCGGTGGCCAGCCATGGCGTGTTCGCGATTGTTCGGGGCGTCCAACCAGCCCAAGTATGGTAGACCCCGTCCACCCGCGGAAACCACCCGACGGTTCCATCCGTGCCGACCACCGACCAAATTGCGAATGAGTGAGTTCTGCCGTCCCATACCCCCATGTCTATTGCTTCCGGGCCCCTCCCGTTTGGACCGTCGCAATTCCAACCCGAGCAGTTTCCCCAGGTCCAGAACTCATGGATCCTGCCCATCGCACGGCATCCCGAAATCACAGCCAAAACCTGCCGCTCGAATTAATCCGATCTGGAGGATCCCTTGGCCCGACTGAGAGGGCCGACCAGACTTGAGGGGCCGAGATGTTTCCGTATGGAAACCGACTGACACGCATCCGAACTTCGCGTAGTGGCCGGCCGCAGGAAATGACCCTTCGAAGGCCCCAAATGTGCGGATTTGCGCTGTCGTCGTACTTCGCAGCAAAGTAGTTGTTTTGATGCCCACCAATTGGCACAAGCCAGCCCGTGGAGTCGTTGTAGCAGTTGGTAGCCATCCCATTAGCCCCGAGGACGACAGCACTCTTCTGAAGCACCGGGGACCAAGCCGAAGAGCGTCCCCAAAATGGACGCGACCATGGCCACCCTCGCCAGACCTGTCCGCATGACCCCTCCCCGCCAATTCGGCGGTCCTACATGACTCGGCTCTGACGACCCGAGACTACGACCGACGTTTACTCGCAGCAATACAAATGCTTGCGTACGCCCTTGCCGGGATTTAGATGTGCAGGTCCGTGAATCGGCGCAGTTCGAGCCGACGGCAAGGCCGCACCGCCTGGATCGTAACGACCCCACGGTCACGCCTTCCATCGAAGCGCGAGATCTAACCCTTCAGGGTCAGCCCGACCGAGACCAGCGTAGCGCCGATGTATCCGGCCCGAACCGTACTTCGCTCGCAGTCCGCAGCAGGGGCTCGAGACCCGACCCCCCTGCTGCCCTTGAAGCCCAAGTCCTGGCCCAACCCGTTCCTACGCCCGACTTTTCGGGTGACTATCAGGACACAACCGCTTGACTTCAGCGGCGTTCGGCTGAGCCTCAGATTGAGTCCGATACTGCGCGTTTCCGGACATGCGTGCGGTCGGAGGGGATTCTCGACCACCCGCTATTGAGGACACTTCGATGGATCTGATCGTCGCCAACCCCACCGCTCTGGCTCTGCCCGACCGTGCCGCCGCCATCCGTCTGCTCGTCTCTCGATGGCTCGGCGATAAGTCGCCGGCCACGATCGGGGCGTACCGCGGCGACCTCGATCAGTTCGGTCTCTGGGCCGGCGTGGGTTCGGGCGAGGCCGCCCTGGCCGACCTCATGGCGCTCGACGCCGGATCCGCCCACGGCGTCGTGCTCGACTGGCTTGCCGCCATGATTGAAGCCGGCCTGTCCCCTCGCACGCGCAACCGGCGCTTGACCGCGATCAAGTCCATCACCGGTCTCGCTCGGATGACAGGGCTCATCCCGTGGCGGATCGAGGCCAAGGGCGTGAAGGTTCGGCCCATTCGCGACACCAAGGGCCCCGGTGACGCAGGTGTTCGCTCAATGCTCGACGCGATTGACGGGACGCCGATCGTCGCGGCCCGCGCGGCTGTCATCGTCCGGCTCCTGTATTCGATGGCACTCCGACGCGGCGAGATCTGCGAGGCACACGTCCGCGACTACCGGCGTGGCAGCCCCCGCACGCTCTCGATCATGGGCAAGGGCAAGCACGAACGTGAGGACCTGACCGTTCCACCGAAGGTCGCGGCCGCGCTCGACACCTACCTCGCCCTGCGCGGCAATCCCGAGCCTGACGAGCCGCTTCTGGTCAACCTTGACCGGGCCGCTAAGGGCGTCGGGCTAACGGGCCGATCGGTTGCTCGCATCGTGGACGACCTGGCTACGAGCGCCGGCATTGTCGACCACGTTCGACCACATGGCCTGCGTCACTCTGCGATCACGAAAGCCTTGGACGAAACAAACGGCGACGTTCGGCGCGTGGCCGCGTTTTCGCGCCATGCGGACGTACGCACCGTGTCGTTCTATGACGACAAGCGGAAGGACGGCGCCGGCGAACTCGCGGGGATCCTCGACGCGGGCGTGTAGGCCGGCAGTCATCGCTTTGACGCTAGCCAGTCGGTCGTCTGTTAGGCTCAGAGCGCTTGCGCGGCGGTCACATCCCTGCGGTTTTCGCGGTCACATTCTCGCAAGTGGTCCTGGGAGACCTACACAGAACCAACAAGCCCGCCGGGATCGCTCGCCGGCCGGTCTTCCGTATGGGCCGTGCGACGGATTGACATCGGCACAGTTCTGCCGAGGCTCTGTCGGACCGGCGGATAGACCGTCGACGCCCGCGAGGAGAAACGAGATGACGCCGAGACAGATTTAGGCCGAGACCTATCGGCTCCGCCTAGCGCTCGCCACCACTGCTGCCGAAGGCAAGGATCAGGCGGCGGTGGATGACTTCCTGGCGCTCGCCGACACCATCGCCGAACTGTTCACCGCCGATGGGGTCCTCGGGCCGACCAAGAGCGAACTTCTCCACAGTCGATGGAACGCTTTCTACACAACGGCGCAGCAAATTTTGGGTGGCCAGCCCGCCGCATGACCGCTCAGAGCCATCGTTGAAAGCAAGAGACCCGCTGGGATCGCTCCCGGCGGGTCTTCCATGTCTGTGAGCCTCTCAGCGGGCTCTACGCGGCAAGCGCTGAGCGTTCCTGGCTCCTGGCCGCCCGCCTGCGGGCTACCCGCTCGGCGGAACGTCGACGACCTTGGCGCTTGCGCCTTGCTCCCGGCACGGGCTTGGGTCTGAGTACCGCGCCGGCACTGGCGGCGGACACAACTTCTTGACGGTCAACGCCCGGCACGTCCGGTTAGAACTGGAACCACCGACGACACACAACACAGCGCCGCTCCGCGCCACGTTGGAGCGACACTCGCCCGGGTGGTCCATGAGTATCTCCGCTCTACCGTCGCCGTGGACAACCACCATCGATCACGGCGCGGCGGGGTCAAGAGGAAGGGCTCCAATCCTCGACGAACGCGACGAACCGGCGTCCCCAGGCGGCGACAAATCGTTCAACCTCGTGATCGTGGTCGTCGATGCCCGCGACCATCTTGTCGCTGGCCACGGTGGCATCCACGAATAGCGGCTGATCCCGAATTTCCACGATGAGCGAGATTGCGCGCGGCTTCGGTCTTCGAGCGTCGTAGTCATACCCAGAATCCACGATGCAAAACTGCAAACTAAGCCACACGGCCACGAACGCCCGGGGGCCTGCCATACAGTTCGATCGCGCTCCAAAAGTCGCCGAGTCTGTTCGCACGTGGAGTGGCCGCCGCGATCGTCCAATCTCCGCCGAACCGGCGTTGGAGTTCGTCTTGGATTTCGAGGATCTCGCGGCGTACGACTGCCCAAACAGCGTTCGCGCCCTCGGCGCTCATGGCTCGTCCGCCGCGACGAACGCAATGAAGGCGTCGACCCATCGCCGCACGAATGGCGCGGTGACCTGATCGGGGTCGTCCGGCGGCACGTTGATGGCCTCTTTGCCCACCGATCGGCCAGGCGCCCGCCACGGCTCGCGCCAAATGTCCACCTCTACTTCGACAGACTCGCGATCGGGGCGTTGGTGGATCGCGACGTGTAGCGACCACCACGCTGACCTCGCCCCATCGGGCCGTCGCCGGTAGCCCTCGATCAAGGCAGATCCCCAGACATGATCCTCCGAGTCGAAGGCGACCGGATATTCGGTCAGGGTCCAGCGGCCGGCGATCCGTTCGATTTCCGGCATTGCCTCGCGCATCACTCGGCGAGCAACTTGCCAGACATAAACCGCGCTCATCACGTGGGTTCGCCCCGGCCGGTCGCAAGACTGATGAGCCGCGCCGGCGTCGCGCGTGAAGGCCGTGGCAATGTTGTCCGGGTCGTCGAGCGGGACGGCTTGTGTTCGTTCGAACGCGATCGCGACGCGTTCCCCGCTAGTCGCTCGGTAGATCGTTGCTGTCATCGACAGGTCCGCGACTACGAGGCGCGTCTCAACCATCAGGGTCCATTCGACGCGGCGTTCGCCGGGCCGCCGCGGCGGTTCCAACTCGATCTCGACTCCGCCCCAAGCCCGGCCGGATGTGTCACGACGGTCTATCTCCGGCGGACAGTCTGTGAAGCGATACCAGCCGCCGATGCGACAAACCTCGGCGTAAATCTCGACCATTTCGCGCCGGACGGCCTCGTATAGCGCGTTGACGGGTTCGAGGGTCATAGCGGCGCCCGAACAGGGGCACGGGGCGCCCCGGCGCCCCGATCACCTCCTGTGAGCGCGGTGTACGCGCCCACCGACTAATCCTCGCGGTCGTCGACGTGAAGGCTCTCTACGACGGGCATGTTCACGGCTCGGAGGGCGTCGAGGACGGCCTGGTCCGAAAGTCGCCCGCCCGCCTCGAGCAGGATTGACGCCAAGCCTTCGATTTCCTTTTGCCGGAACCGGCAAATGCGGAGCGCTTCCCGCATCGCATCATCGAGCACCAGGCGGAGGCGACTGACGTATTCAGTTCGCAACATCTCGGTGGATTTGTCGCCCAAGGAGTCCATCGACGGCAGGAGCGACCCGGGCTCGTCGTCCGTCCCAACGGCCGCGCGGTCAGCGCCCGCTGCGCAGACGGTTGCCGCAATTCTTGTCGCGGAGCGAAGGTCTGTTTCCCCACCTTCGGTCGGAGTCGAATACAGCCGTTCCGCGGCCATGCCGGCAAGGGCGACCGTACAGGCGGCCGCGAGGTCTTGAGAAGTAGAGAACGACCGGCCCAACTCGCCACGGGCGATGTGCGTGTGCCCACCACCTCCGCGATCAGTGACGTCGATCGACTTGATTTGTGTGACATGGGCGGCGTGGACCCGGCCACCGAAGACGCTGGGGAGACCGGCCCAGCCACCGCCCGGGTATTCGGGCCCCAGGCTGGTCTCGACAGCAACGATGGCGTGCGCGGCTTCGTGGCAGGCCTTGAGTTGCAAGACCTCTCGGGCCGACGACAAGACCTCACGCTCGCCGGCGGAAACCGCGACGCGGGCGACGGTGGGCGCTGTCCTGAGTTTCGGCAGGCCTTCGCCCAGCACCGCCAGACCGTTGATAGGGGTCGCGGGCGTGGTTGTGAGGGCCTGGTCGTTCTTGCTTTCGTCACTCATCTAGTTCGTCCTCTTCCCCTTCTCATTGGCGACCCAGTCGATCCGGCCGACTACGACCGGGGTGGTGGTGCCTTGCTTGGTCATGTCTGTGGGCAAGCCGAATATCAGATCACGGCCTGGTGTCACCTCATCTGGCATGAGCGCGAACCCCCACTCGATTCCACTCGCACGCTCGGTGGCAAGCAAGAGTCGCCTCGTCACTCCACCGCCGAGGTCACAGTTGATGGCGTGGGAGGCTGCGAAGCCGGCTCGTTCGGCCGCCGTGCGGATCGCCACTTCGATCGCAGCATCGTCCGCGGAGAGCGGCGATAGTGGTGCGAACGGACTTGGTGGCCCTGACTCTGGGCCCGGTGGATCGCTCGATGCGCCGTTTCCTCGGGCACGATCACCCATGCGGTCCTCCTCGCTGGTGCGACCGGGCAACGTGCCGGTCAATCGCAGAGTCGGGGAGGAATGCGATCGTAGGAACGGGATCCGCAAACTTCGGCAGATGCGGGCACAGAAAAGCCCCAGGAGATCGCTCTCCTGGGGCTTTCTTTCGCGCCGGCCGACTTGCCATCGGCCGGTACTGGCGGTTTTACTCGATGGCGAGGAGGGTTACATCGGTGACGGGAAAAGTATTGCCGGCGCAAATGGTCACCGTGCCCCACGGCGTGCCATCCCAGACGGCCGGCCTGTTGGCGGCGCCCTCGTGGGCGATCGGGCCCTCCATTTGGGACAGCGTGCCCTCGACGGTGACAGTCGAATGAAAAGAAATCCAGTCGCGAGACTCTCCGTCGTGCGTGTACATAGTGCTAGCCATGAAGTCGAGGGATACACGGGCCAAGTACGGGGCCGAGCCGGTGGCCCGATCGGTCAGGCTGACCACCTGCCAGGGGTCCCCCGTCGCCGCATGGCTCTCGTACAGGCCGCGCTGGCTCTTGAGAATGAACCAGGGCCACACGCCACCTAGCGAGTTGCCCTTGGCGTCGGTGAAGTCGATAACGACGAGGGAATCGGGCCGAACGAGCAAATCGAAAGTCACGAACGTTTCAGGAGTGGCGGCCGTCGCCACCACGACCGGATATCCGTGAAGTGCCTGTGCGTGCGGGGCGGTCAAGACCGCTTCGGCGGGCTGAGTGGCCTTCGCCGGAGCGGACGCAAGGGCGACCACGGGGGCTGCGGCGGCTGTGGTGGGGGGATTGACGGATGCGGTGGCGCAACCGGCAAACAGAAATGGGACAACCGCAAGGGCGGCAAATCGTGCGTTCATGGATCGGTACCTCGGCAAGCGTGCCGGCATGTGCCGGTAGACAGAACCTGTGCAGGCTCTGCCGTGGGTCAAGCCAATCGAGCACCAACGTCGTTTTGGCGCTTCTTCCTCATCCAACTTGACTGCCACTCAGCCTTGTCGACCCTCTGACCAGCCGGCGCACGAAGCGCGGGCGAGGACCGAGGTACACCCCATGAACGTTCGTTTTGCGGCTTTGACCGCCATCCTTGTGATCGCCGCTTGTGGCGGCCCCGCCGCTGGTGCGACCGGCGTGGCGGTCAGTGCCGCTCCCTCGCATCGAGCGGCCCTGGTGAACATCGTCGTGGAGCCGGCGTCGCTGACCCCCGATGGAGATCTGCTCGTCGTGGCCGAACTCACCGACCCCAACGGGCTCCTCACGATCGCCCAGGAGGACGCCGGCGTCATCGTCGCTGCCTGGTCGATCGTCAACTACGACGGGCAAGCGGATGCGTACGATCACTGCGCCGAACAGGGCTTCCGCGACAGCGGCCAGGTCTGTCTCGATGCTTCGATGTACGGGGCCTCACGCTTAGGCGAGCAGGTCTCGGTCTTCAGAACGATTCGAGATCGCCATCGAGACTGTCGGCGCGACCGCCTACCCCTTCGTCCGAGCCGTGGGCCGGGACTGGCTGTCGAGGCCAGCCGGCACAAACGGATCAGGCGTCAACACTTTCGACACCGCCGATGGCAGCAACAGGCCCTGGTCCGGCGGCCCACTCGGCGACATATCGATCACCGGCTTCGGCTACAAGGTCATCGCCAGTTGACCAACACCCCGCGACAGGATCGAAGCCCCGAGAGTTTCTCGGGGCTTCTCTTTACCCGCTTGCTCGCCTCGACCGGTATCGAGGCGCCGTGTTACGATCTGCCGCGCTGTACGGCTCTCCAGGCCGCTCCGCCTTCTCGCTGGAACCCCGTTAGCAAAGGGCGAGGGCCCCGAATGACACAACCGTTGACACAGAATTTGGGGTCAACAAGGGCCATTTAGGGAGACCAGAGAGAGGTTCGAGATAGGTCCGGTGAGCACGAAAAGCTCATGGAGAGGTCGCATAGTCGGTCTAGTGCAGCGGTTTGCTAAACCGCCAGGTGGGGTAACCTGCCTCGAGGGTTCGAATCCCTCCCTCTCCGCCAGTCCATCGTCACCGAGACACAGCAGAGTGCGCCCGTAGCTCAGTGGATAGAGCGCCAGGTTGCGGACCTGGAGGTCGTGGGTTCGAGTCCCGCCGGGCGCGCCAACTCCCCGCCATCCGTCGGTGGCTACTGCGTTGGGTCGCGCCGGTCCTCGACGACGAGAACGACGTGCGTCCGGATCGGCGGCAGGTCGATCCAGGTGTAGTCGCCCTCGACCCGGTGAGTGACGTCGGTGGCATCGGGCGCCAGGTAGCAGCGAGCCGCGCCCGCCTGGCCGGTCCGAAGGCCGACCCTGACGCCCGCGATCGGCCATGAATGGTCCACGTGAGGGACCGATTGGGCGGTCCTGCGAGGGTGGTAGGCGACCAGGTGGACGACCGATCGCGCCGGGTGGCCGGCACCTGCGCCGGTGGCCGGAGCGGCATCCTGTCGAAGCACGCCGACCTCCACCCAGGGCGGGCCGTCGAACCGGACGAGTGGATCCGGCAGCAGCTCGCCGACTACCGCCGCGGCCACATCCGCACAGGCCCAGTAGTCGTGATCGCGGTATGCGCGGAACAGCGGAGCGGCCAGGTAGCCGACCTTCCCGCGGACAACTGCCAGGGGCGCGTCCAGCGACTCGCCTACCGGAGCCTGAGCGTGGCTGAAGAAATGCTCCCAGGTCCGATTGAACAGGGCCGCCGAAAGGGAGCCATGCGAGGTTGCACCCGGGCGCGCCCGAACAAGCGTCGCCCGATCGTACAGAACGTAGTCGTAGTCGGTCGTCAGCTCGGACTCGCCCGCGAGAGCCGCGTCGACGCGGAAGTAGCCCGGCAAGGTCGGTGCCGGGCCCACGTACTCCACGGGAATCTGCGCCAGCGAAAAGCGGCCGTCCGGCCCGAGGCCTGCTGTGCCGCTGACAAGCAGCGCGCCGCCCCGCGCCAGGTGAGCCTCCAGCGCGGCCCGCAGTTCCGGACCGATCGCGACGCCGTCCGGCAGCACCACCAGTCGGTAGCGCGCCAGGTCCGCGCCGGCGTCTACGATGTCGAACTGGATCGCCCGCTCCAGGAACAGCTGCGCCGCTCCCTCCACGTCGGGGTTTTCCGCGGTCGCCGGCTGCCCGCCGAAAGACTCCAGCCTGGGATCGGAGACGATGGCTACCTCGGCGGCGGGCCGCGCCCCCACGAGCCAGGGCTCGAGCTTCTCGATTCGCTCGAAGACGCGGCCGACGAGCCGGTACACGGCCGGGTCGAGCGATCCCGACGGGTGCAGCTGATCGCCCACGAAGACACCGCCGCCGGCCGACAGGATGGTGCCGCATTCGTATTCGAGCTGGTCGCAGGTCTTGATGCCACCGAAGTCCGCCCAGGACTTGTGGAATCGCCCGGTCATGCCCAGGAAGGGCAGCCCATACGTTCGAGCGTGACGGGCCATGATTGGGTAGTGGAGGTAGCCCCACAATCCCGGCGACGTGGCCAGGCTCTCCACGTCGATATGCGTCTGGCACTGCACCAGCTCGCCCATGCCCGCATCCGTGGTTCCGTTGAAGAAGACCTGCGCCCCCGGCGCCAGCTCGCGGACCAGGCCACGGACCCGCTCCAGGTAGGCGATCTCGCGCCCGCGGGCGAACGCAACGGCGGCTCGATCGTCGGACGCATCGACGCCGGCGGCGGCCATCTGGGCCAATCCCAAGGCTGAGTAGTTGGGCACGGCCAGGCAGATATCGAACCAGAAGCCGTCGACCTCGTAGCGTTCGCACAGCTCGCGGACCTGGTCGAGGACGTAATCCCCGTAGCCGGTCGAAGGGTCGAGCAGGCTCCAGCGCGGCGCGCCCGGCCCGCCGTCGTCCGGCGATAGCCCGCCGGCAATCGAGGCCGCGGTGAAGGGCCGGCGCGCATTCAAGGTCCCGTCCTTGCCTACGACGACCCAGCCCGGCTCGCGCGCCGCCGCCAGATCGTCCCAGCCGATCGTGACGTACGCAACGGCGGCTATCCCGGCCTCGTGGAGCGCCTCGATCTGCCGGCCGAGCAGGTCGAAACCGAGACCCGGATGCACGGTGCCCACGGTCGTGGGGTAGTAGGAGTAGCCGTGGTGGCAGCGGGCGAAGACGTTGATGGAGCCGACGTGGGCGGCGCGCATGGTCTCGGCGAAGGCGGCGGCGTCGAACGCCGTCGCGATCGGGGCGACGTTTCCCGGCGTATGGAAATCGAGATGGACCTGGCGAAGCGACAGGGCGGATCGCGAGACTGGCTGCCGGGACGTGCTCATGCGACGGCTCACCTCCGCCGCCATGATGCCCCAGCCGGCGACCCGGCGCCGGTCCGAAGATCCCGGCCGGCCGCGGTGCCGCCCCCTCGGTTACGCGGTCACCAGCGCCGCCCGTTCGCCTTCGCCGAACAGCCGATCGACGTCGAGGAGCGCGACCAGGCAGTCGTCCAGCTTGGCGATGCCACGCAGATAGGCCGAATCGTTGCCCACGGCCACATCCGGAGTCGCCTCCATCGCATCGCTGGAGACGTCCAGGACCTCGGTTACCCCGTCGACTATCAGACTGACACGCGTTCCGGACGTCTCGGACACGACGATCCGAGATGCCTTGGTGGCGGGCCGGTCCGGCAGTCCGAAGCGAGATGCGAGATCGACGACCGGAACGATGCGCCCGCGCAGGTTGATGATGCCCTCGACGAAGGCCGGCGCTCGCGGCACGGCTGTGATCGGTTGAAACCTGATGATCTCGCGCACTGCCGAGATGTCGATGCCGTAGCGCTGCGAGCCTAGCTCGCAGACGACGATCTGGGTTTCGCTCATGGCCTCAATGCTCCTGGCGGCGTTGGCGGGTCCGGCACAGCCCGGACCCGCCTGGTCGCCGTGATGAACTCTGGTTCGACCGTCCCGTGCGGCTCGTTTATGCGGCGCGCTTGTCCGACCGCCAATCGGAGGCCCGTCGGCGCGGCACCGCGTTGGCCGGCAAAGCCTCTCCCGACGAGTCGTCGATCCGGAACCCGGCCACGAGCTGATCCAGGTTGACTGCCATCTGGGCCAGTGACCCGGCCGAGGAGACGAGTTCGTTGGCCTGGGCTGAGAGTTCCTCGGTCGCGGCCGAGACTTCCTCGGCGGCTGCCGAGTTCTCCTCTGCCACCGCAGCGATGGACTCGACCGCGCGAGACGTCTCATCGGCACTGCGCGTCATCGCCTGGCCGGCGGAGGCGTTCTCCTTGGCCACGACTCCGATCTCGTCCATGCCTTCCATGACTCGTCTGCTTGCGCCCGTCAGGGCATTCACCGAAGCGGTGATGCTGTCGGAGGCCGACTTGGTGGCCATGACGGCATCGGCGATCTCGTCGAGAGAGCGCCCGGCACGATCGGCCAGGATTGCGCCCTGCTCGACTTCGGTCGCTCCGACCTGCATCGCGGCGACGGCCTCGGCCGTGCCCTGCTGGACCTCGCCGATGAGCGCCCCGATTTCCTTTGTCGCGCGACTGGCCCGTTCGGCCAGCTTGCGAACCTCGTCGGCGACCACCGCGAAGC
Organism: uncultured Chloroflexia bacterium; assembly: GCA_963835845.1. Classification (GTDB taxonomy): domain Bacteria; phylum Chloroflexota; class Limnocylindria; order Limnocylindrales; family CSP1-4; genus Fen-1039. The sequence goes on from CAWIGT010000005.1 coordinate 51,187, forward strand.
CTTTGCCCTGCTCGCCGGCCCGGGCGGCCTCGATGGCTGCGTTCAGGGCGAGCAGGTTGGTCTGCTCGGCGATGTCGTCGATCGCTTCGACGATCGCGCCGATCTGATCGGACTTGCTGCCGAGTTCGGTGACCTTTGCGGCTGCGCCTTCGACGGCGGACTTGATGCGGCGCATGCCGGTCACGGTTTCGCGCACCGCTCCGGTGCCGTGGTCGGCTGCGGTGGCGGCGCGAGTCGCCACGCTGTCGACTTCAGACGACGCGGCGGCCGCCGTTTCGATGGAGCGGGTCATTTCCTGGATCGTGGCGACGGTGTCGCTGACCCGAGTTGCGGTCTGGTCGGCGCCGGCGCCCAGATGGGACACGTCGCCGACCAGTTCGCTCATCGATCGGGCTGCGGCGGACGCGGCGCTGGCCTGATCGCCCGCGCCGGCCGCGACCTGTCCGATCGTCGAGGCCACCTGGCCCGAAGCCGAGGACACCTGGTTCGCGATGGACGTCAGCGTCTCCGATGTCTGGGCAACCGACCGCGAGGCGGCCTGGACCTCGGACACGGCTCGTACCAACGACTGGCGAGAGCCTTCGTATGAATCCATGATGGAGGCGAGCCGGCCGAGCATCTCGTTGGCCGTCTGCACTGTCTGGCCGATCTCGTCGGTTCCGTAGCTTTCTGCAGGCTGCGTGCTCGGGCTGATCGTTCGAGTCAGATCGTTGGCCGCCAGTGCGGAGAGCGCTTCGTCGAGGTGGGCGACTTCTCCGCCGACCATCGAGCGCATCAGTTGCTGCACCTTGCGTGCGTCCGCGGTCATCTTGCGAGCCATCCACAGGGCGACGAGCAGCCCCAGCACAAGTGCGCCGATGATGCCGGCGGCGGTCAGCAGCAGGCTCTGGTCGTACGTCGAGTTGATCGCGTCGTCCAGCTGAGCGGCGTTTGCCAGGTTGGCCTTGATGAGGTCGGTGATGATGGCCATGGCGTTGGCCCGGACGGTCTTCGCGGTGGCGACCAGGTCCGGAGGCGTGTCCTGGCCTGTCCGCGTGTATGCCCTGGTTGCCTCGCCGGCGACTCGGTATTTGGCGACCGCATCCTTGAAGTTGGCCATCAAGGCAGCTTCACTGGCGGTCGGATTGCTGGCCTCGAACGCGGCGATGTTGGCATCGATGGTCTTGTCCATGGCCGCGATGGCTGCGTCGGTGTCCGTCTGAACCTTAGGGTCAGACACGTATGCCATGGCGTTCGAGGCCAGCCGAGCACGTTCGAGTAGGTTGGCGTTGAGTTGCTCGAGCGAGTGAAGCGGCTTGACCCCGTCCTCCAACATCGCCTGGCCGCTGTTGCTGACGGCGCCCATGCCAACTATCCCGATGGCCCCGACGATGCCGGTGAAAGCCAGCAAGATCGCGGCGCTACCGAGCAATTTGGCCCTGACAGACATACGCATGCCGTAACGACTCCTTCTCCGCCACGGCATCACAGGGGTCCCCACCTGGGTCCGTTGCCACAGGGCGAGTAACCCCAGGCGGCCTACTTATGGCATCGGCAGGCGCGGCGAGGAAGGGAGGGTCAAGCCCGAGTAGTCCGCCTCAGTACGTTGTAGGCGGACATTCTGGTCGCCGACGACTAGGGGTTCACCCTCAGATGAACCCGGCCCGGCCCGGCGCTAGCCGCGATGAGTAAGGCGGCGCAGCAGGCCACCGGCGTGGGTGGGTTCAGGCGCCGGTTCGGGCACGACCTCGTCCAGCGGGCCTGTCGGGATCTTCCACTCGTCTTCGGGAGAGGGTCCGTCGTTCCGGATCTGATCGGCAAGCGGTCGCGGAAGCTTCGCGCCGCCCGTCGAGCCGAAGCCCCAATCGGTCGGAATACCGGGGACGACCGGCGCATCGTACTGCTCGTCGGTGTGCTTGGGATCGCTCATCGACAGCCCTCCAGCGGAGCCGGCGGTTACCTCGCCGTCGACATGCTCCACGGTCAACCTAGCACCGGGTTCGACAAAGACAAGTGCCAACCGTCGCAGCTAATTCTGGGCCGGCTGATTTCGATTTGACACCGGGTCTGCGGGCCGTTAATGTCGCGAGGACCGATATGGACACGATCTTCTACTTTTACCGCAACCCGGCATGACCGTTCCCGGAGCCTAGGCCCGGGATCGCGGGTCTTGCCGGGTACAAGCAGAGGCAGCGCCTCTGCTTTTTTGTTGCCCAAGCAGAACCGCGCTCCGGAGGAGCCGGAGGGCCGGCTGGCCCCGAGCCAACGTCGGACGGCGAACCAACCTTCGTTGGTCTTATCAGGAGGACCGCCAACAATGATCATCGTTATGTCGATGGGCGCCACGGAGCAGGAAACGAACAACGTCCGCGACCAGCTCCGCCAGTACGATCTGACTCCGCATGACAACTACGGCGCCCAGCGAGTAGTGATCGCGGTCCTGGGCGACGTCGCTCCGGTGAGGGATCTTCTGATGAGCAAACTTTCCGTGATGCCCGGCGTCGAGTCCGTGACGCCGATAACTCGGCCGTACAAGCTGACGTCACGGGAGTCTCACCCCGAGGACACGGTCATCGAAGTGCTCGGGACGCAGGGTCGGCGACGGCAACCTGACCATCATGGCCGGGCCGTGCTCGATCGAAGGCCGCGACATGATGATCGAGACGGCCCAGTCCGTGGCGAAGGCCGGGGCCACAATCCTGCGCGGGCGGCGCGTTCAAGCCGCGGACAGCCCGTACGCATTCCAGGGTCTCGGCGTCGAGGGGTTGACTTACCTGGCCGAGGCCAGCAAGGTCACGGGCCTGCCGACCATCACCGAGGTCATGGAGCCGAGCCAGGTCGAGGTCGTGGCCAAGCACTCGGACATCCTGCAGGTCGGCACCCGGAACATGCAGAACTACTCCCTCCTGAACGCAGTCGGCAAGGCGGGCCGGCCCGGTCATGCTCAAGCGCGGCTACGGCGCCACGATCGAAGAGTGGCTGATGGCCGCCGAGTACATCGTCGCGGCCGGCAACCCGAACGTGATCCTCTGCGAGCGCGGCATCCGGACCTTCGAGACGTACACCCGCAACACGCTCGACCTGACGGCCGTGCCGCTCCTCCACCACCTGACGCATCTGCCGGTGGTGGTGGATCCGTCGCACGCGACGGGCAAGCGCTGGCTGGTCAAGCCGATGGCCCTTGCCGCGGTCGCGGCCGGTGCGGACGGCATCATGGTCGAGGTCCATCCGAACCCGGACGAGGCACTGTCGGACGGCGAGCAGTCGCTTACCTTCGACCAGTTCGCGGACATGGCCAGCGCCGTGTACAAGATCCACGAAGAGGTACGGACCCTCACCAAGGACCCGTTCGCCATGACCGGCCCGGTTCAGGTCGGCGGGACGAGCAAGCACTGATCCCGTGTCCGCCACGCAGCTCGCCGGGGGGCCGTCCCGGTCCGTCTCGAATGCCGCGCACCTGCGCGGCGAGCCCGGGCTGCCCGGCGACAAGTCGATCTCCCATCGGGCGCTGATCCTGGCCACGCTGGCCGAGGGCACGAGCGCGATCGTCGGAGCGGGCGACGGGCGAGACGTGCAGGCGACCGCGGCGATCATGGCGGCGCTCGGCGCGACGATCGAGCGGCTGGCCGGGGACGGGCTCAACGTCGACTACCGTGTGGTCTCGCCGGGTTCCGGCGGTCTCCACGAACCGGACGGGGTGCTGGACTGCCGCAACTCCGGAACGAGCCTGCGGCTGTGCGCCGGCATGCTGGCGGGACTGCCGTTCCTCTCCGTGCTCGACGGCGACGCTTCGTTGCGGAGCCGTCCGGTCGCCCGTATCATCGAACCACTGCGCTCTATGGGCGCAGCGTTGTATGCGCGTCGTTCCGATACCCTCCCTCCGCTGGTCGTAATCGGTCGTTCTCGGCTCCGCGCCGTGGACTACACGACCCGCGTACCGAGTGCCCAGGTCAAGTCGGCGATCCTGCTTGCGGGCCTGCGCGCGGAAGGGCGGACGACGGTGCGCGAGGCGGTCGCCACGCGTGACCATACCGAGCGGATGCTCCGGTCCCGCGGCGTCGATGTCCGGCGGGAGCCGGCGGTGAGTTCGGGAGGAGGCCCGGTGGCCTGGACTCTTGAGGGTGGCGCACGGCTACGACCGACGGACGAGCGAGTCCCGGCCGATCCGTCCGCGGCCGCCTTCTGGCTGGTTGCCGGCGCGATCCACCCCCAAGCCGAGCTGACCTTGCGCGCCGTGGGCGTCAATCCCACCCGCCGGGCCGCGATCGATCTGCTGGTTCGAATGGGCGCGAACGTCGAGGAGCTGCCAGCGGAGGCCAGTTCACGAGGGGCGGACGCGCCCTCAGGCGCGTCAAGCACCGCCTTCGACGATTGGGCTGGCGGGCCGGTACACGAACCGCTGGCGGACCTGACGATCCGTTCGAGCGAGCTTCGCGCCATCGAGGTCGGCCCCGAAGAGGTCGCCGCGGCGATCGACGAGATCCCGATCCTGTGCCTGGCAGCCACCCAGGCTCGCGGCCGGACGACATTCCGCGGCGCGGGGGAGCTTCGAAACAAGGAATCCGATCGCATCGCCGGGATAGCGGAGGGGCTGCTTGCGCTCGGCGCGCGGGTCGAAATCGAGGGGGACGACATCGCCGTAGAAGGACCAACCAAGCTCGTCGGGTCCGTCACCCGGGCGTACGACGACCACCGGCTCGCCATGACTTTCGCCGTGGCCGGCCTCATTGCCTCTGGCTCGACCTGGATCGACCGCGCAGACAGTGCGGCCGTTTCCTATCCGGGCTTCTTCAACGAATTGGAAAGGCTGCGAGCATGACCAACCGAGTCGTCCTGATCGGCCACCCGGTCGCCCACTCCTTCTCGGGAGCGATGCAGCAGGCTGCCTTCGACGCGCTTGGGATCGACGCCCGCTACGAGTTGTGGGACCGGCGCCAGATCGATCTCGCCGAGGCGATCGCAGAACTTCGTGGCGACGACTTCCTGGGCGCCAACGTGACAATCCCCCACAAGGAGCACGTCGTCCCCCTGATGGACCGCCTGACCGAGGACGCTCAGACAACGGGCGCGGTCAACGTCATCTCGCGGGAGGGCAAGAAGCTCGTCGGCCACAACACCGACGTGGCCGGCTTCAAGGTCGCCCTGGACAAGCTCGTCGGCCGGCAGAAGATGCCGCGCCACGCCGTCGTCCTGGGTGCCGGCGGGGCGGCTAGAGCCGTGGTGTACGGCGCTCATCACCGAGGGCTTCCAGCGGATCGTCGTCTTCAACCGCCACCTCCACCGCGGCGAAGGGCTCGTTCGTCATTTTGGCCGCAGCGCCGCGCACATGGAACTCAAGGCCATGCCCTGGCACGAATCCGTCCTCGAAGCGGAGCTGTCCAAGACCAAGGTGCTGGTCAACGCCACCGCGGTCGGCATGGCTCCCGGCGAGACCCCTATTCCTGCCGAACTCCTTCCGCCGGACCTGTTCGTCATCGACCTCATCTACAACCCGCCCGTGACCCAGCTGCTCAAGGATGCGGCCGCAGCCCGCGACGCGACCCTCGGCGGGGAACTGATGCTGCTCCAGCAGGGCGCTCGGGCTTTCGAGCTGTGGACCGGCCGGCCCGCGCCCGTGGAAGCGATGCAGGCCGAGCTGGATAGGGTCCGCGAGAAGGGCCTGCTCCAGATGCCGGTGGACATGGGTCCGGCCGGCCGGGAGGCAGGCGCGGGAAGCTCGACGAATGGCGCCGCCGGAAACCACACCGGCGAAGCCACGCAGTCGGCGGCCGACGCGGCGAGCGACGCCGGCGACGCCGCCGCCACTCCGTCCGCCTAGATCCGCCGAGATGGGCCGCCTGCGCTTCCTGACCGCCGGAGAGTCGCACGGCCCGGCGCTGTCGACGATCGTCGAGGGCGTGCCGGCGGGGCTGCCACTCACCGCCGCAGAGATCGCGGTGGACCTGGCACGCCGCCAGCGCGGTTACGGGCGCGGCGCCCGCAGCACTTCGATCGAGCAGGATCGGGCCGAAATCCTGGGGGGCGTCCGGCACGGCCTGACCCTGGGCTCGCCGATCATGCTGCTGATCCGCAATCGCGATTGGGCCAACTGGACCCGGGCGATGCAGGTCGAGCCGCTCGACGACGAACAGGCGGCCCAACTCCTGGCCATGGCCGAGGCGGGCGACAAGAAGGCGATCCCAGTCACCCATTTGCGGGCCGGCCACGCCGACCTGGCGGGAGCTGCGAAGTACGGCTTTCACGACGTCCGCAACGTACTCGAGCGGGCGTCCGCACGCGAAACGGCCGCGCGGGTGGCCGCGGGCGCGGTGGCTCGAGCGCTGCTGGCCCAGCTCGGCATCGACGTGTGGTCGTTCACGGCCGAGGTCGCGGGCGTGGCCTACGACCCTGCCGGAGCCACTCGCTCACGGGCCGAGTCCGAAGCCAGCCCGTTGCGTTGCCCCGACCCCGTGGCCGAGGAGCGGATGGTGGCCCGCATCGACGAGGCGCGCAGCTCCGGAGACACCGTCGGCGGGGTCTTCGAGGTAGTCGCGAGTGGCGTGCCGATCGGGTTGGGCAGCTACGTCCACTGGGACCGGCGCCTCGACGCGGCTCTCGCCGGAGCGATCGCAAGTATCCCGATCGTCAAGGGCGTCGAGTTCGGGCTCGGCTTCGAGCAGACGCGCCGGTTCGGTTCTGCGGTCATGGACGTCATCGAGGGCCGCGACGCCGGCGGGGACTGGGGCCGCCGCTCGAACAACGCGGGCGGCCTGGAGGGCGGCATCTCCAACGGCCAGCCGATCGTGATCCGCGGCGCGGTCAAGCCGATCTCCACGCTTCCCCGTCCCCTACCGTCGGCGGACCTGATCACGGGCCAGCCCGTCGAGAAGGGCCACTACGAGCGCAGCGACATCTGCGTCGTGCCGGCGACCGGCGTGGTGGCCGAGGCGATGGTCTGCCTGACCCTGGCGGACTACGTCCTGGACAAATTCGGCGGCGATTCCCTGGCCGAGACGATGGACAACGTGTCTCTCTATCGACGGCGCCTGGCCGCCGGCCCCGGTCCTGCCGCAGCTGGTAGCCGCAAGAAGCGGCCGGCTTCTGCGAGCTCGGCGGCCATCGACGGCAACGGCGAGACCGCCGGCCAGGCACCGGCCGAGAGCGAGTAGACGATGGACCTCGTCCTGGTCGGGCTTCCCGGCAGCGGCAAGAGCGCCGTCGGGCGGCGTCTGGCCAACCACCACGGGGCCGCATTCATCGACCTCGACGAACTGGTCGAGCGGCGGGCGGGCAAGCCCATTGCGACGATCTTCGCGGACGAGGGTGAGGCAGGGTTCCGGGGCCACGAGCGCGCTGCGGTCCTGTCCCTCGGCCCGGCGGACACGGACCCTGAGTTACGGCGCGTCATCGCCACGGGCGGCGGCAGCGTCATCGACCCGCGCAATCGCTGGCTGCTGTATCGCGGCCGCTTCCCGGTCTGGCTCGACGGAGCCCCGGAGATCCTGGCCAGCCGACTGGGCAAGAGCATCAACGTGCGGCCGCTGGTGACGGGTCCGGACCCGGTGGCCACGCTGCGGCAGCTCGCCGAGCGCCGCCGGCCGCTTCTACGCCCCGGCGCTGCAGATCAGCGGCGCCGTGCCGCTCGGCGCCATCCTCCACACTCTGGAACAGCGCCTCGGCGACGGACCTCAAGGGCCGTGACCGTCTTTCGTGCGGAGACGGCGATCGGGCGCGTGGAGATCGGCTACGGCATGGCGGCGACGGCAGTGGCCTCGGCCCTGACCCACACCGAGGCCCGCCGCGCCATCCTCCTGGTCGAGCCGCGGACATGGGAAGTGGCCGGGTCCGCGATCGCCGACGCCCTCGCCGCCACCGGCTGGCCGGTCGACCGGGTTCTCATGCCGCGTGGCGAGAACGCCAAGCGCCTCAAGGTCGTCGAGAACACCTGCCGCGAACTCGCCCGGCTCCACGTCGACCGCCGAGAAACACTCGTCGCCATCGGCGGCGGAGCCCTGACGGACGCGGCCGGCTTCGTGGCGGCAACCTACCTGCGCGGGGTGGCGCACGTGAACGTGCCGACCACGCTCGTGGGCATGGTGGACGCCGCGCTGGGTGGCAAGACGGCCGTGGACATCCCCGAGGGCAAGAACCTGGTCGGGGCATTCCACCAGCCCACCGCGTTCATCGCGGACGTGTCGTTCAATGCCACGCTCCCGGTTCGGCAGCGTCGCGCGGCACTCGGCGAAGTCGTGAAGATGGGCGCCCTGGGCGACGAGCGGCTGCTCGAACTGGTCGAGGAGGAAGGCGAGGCCTACGCGCGCGGCGAGGAGGGGCCCATCGAGTCCGGCGCCGTCGCCGAGATGGTCGAGCGCTGCGCCTGGGCCAAGGTCGAGGTCGTCACGGCAGATGCCCGCGAGGCGAACGTGCGCATGACGCTAAACCTGGGCCACACCATCGGCCACGGCATCGAAGCCGCCGCGGGTTACAGTTCGATCCTTCATGGTGAAGCCGTGGCGTACGGGCTTCGCGGCGCATTCGCCGTGGCCCAGGCGATGGGCCTGGCTTCCGCTCAACGCGCCGATCGGGTCAACCGCCTGCTCGACCGTCTGGGACTCGGAGTCGAGCCGCCACTCGTCAATCGCGAGGACGTGGTCGACCACATGGCCGCCGACAAGAAGCACGCCCTCGGCCGTCTCAACTGGGTCCTGCCGACCGAGTCGGGTGTGGTCATCCGTTCGGACGTGCCGCCGGCGGCCATCGAAGCCGGCCTCGCCGCCGCCCTGCGCCTCGACTTGACGGCCGGTGGGGCCGAGGCCATCGGGTCAAGGGTGGGTGGGCGATGACCCGCGTCCTCGTGCTCAACGGCCCCAACCTCAACCTGCTCGGCACTCGCGAACCGGACATCTACGGCCATACGACGTTGCCGGAGATCGAGCAGAGCCTCCAGACACGCGGCGCGGAACTCGGCATCGAGGTCGACTGTTTCCAATCGAACCATGAGGGAGCCCTGATCGACCGCCTGCACCTGCGCGACTTCGACTGGGCGATCGTCAACGCCGGCGGGTTGACCCACACGAGCGTCTCGCTCAGGGACGCGCTCAAGGGCATCGCCAGGCCGTTCGTCGAGGTCCATCTCTCGGACCCCGCAGAGCGCGAGGAGTTCCGCCGGGTCAACTACCTTCACGACATAGCCGCCCGGCGGATCGTCGGCAGGGGCGCGGTCGGCTACACGATGGCCCTGGAGTTCATCGCCGGCCGGGTCGGATCGGAACTCGACCGATGACCGACGACCTGGACGCCCTCCGCGCCGAGATAGACGCGCTCGACCGCCAGATCGTGGGGCTGCTGAACCGGCGCGCCAGGCTCGGCCTCGCGGCCGGGCAGGCCAAGACGCAGAACGGCCGGCCCATCACGGACAACGAGCGCGAACGGGAGGTCATGGTCCGCGTCGCCATGGCCAATGACGGCCCGCTGCCCCAGGACGCGCTGCTGGCGCTTTATCGTCAGCTCATCGAGACTATCAAGCGTCTCGAGGAGCTGGAGAGGTCCGGTTCCAAGCTCACGTAGCCGCGAGGCATCGATAGATGGCCACTGACCCGCCGAATCGGCGAAAGATGCGCACCTACACTCTGGTTGCCTTGCTCGGAGTCTTCGTGGGCGCCGCGCTCCTGGCCCTGGCCGGCCGCCTGCTGCCCGGCGTTCCGTCGCGCATCGTCGGGCGAATACGCCGCGGCGACGGCCACGAGGTCCCGCCCGAGCGCTGACCGGACACCTTTCCGCCCGCCGGCCTGGTCCGCGGCGAGCCGATGGTGTGCGCTGCCGATCCATCTGGCGGCCGGCTCACCAATAAGTAAGGTCTCACATAAGGAAAGTGGCCCACGCCGCCGACACCTGGGATGCATGGATACCACCCCAGCCGCCGAGAGGGTCGATAAGCCTGTCTTCGCGCGCACCGAGACGCGTTTGCGAAACGCTCGCAGGCGACTGGCTCGCTTGACGCTCAGACCGGATCGTGTCGTGCTGGCCGCCCTGCTGTGGACGGTTCTCTATTCGGTCGTCTCCGTCGCAGACACTCGTGGTCCGAACGGGCACGCCTCGATTTCCGATCTGGTGCTTCTACCCACGGGCTTTGCGATCGGCATCGTGGGCCTCCTGCTGACCCGTGACCCCCGGCTTGCCTCGCGCGATCGGTTGCCCTGGCGGCTCGTGATGATCGCCGGGCTCGCGATGCCCGCCTGCGACGCACTCTGGCTGGCCGCCGATCCGCCTCAGGGACTGCTGAGTCAGGGACTCGCGACCGCGGCGAACGTCGTCCCGATCGTCCTGCTCGGCGGGGCGATGCTCCTCTTCCGGGCCGACCGAACCGCGCGGCCGGCGCCACGCAGCCAGTTCCTCCTCGACCAGACCGCCGTCGCGATGGTCACCGGCTTGACGCTCTGGTATTTCGTCTTCGAACCCATGCCGGTCGCCGGCGGGCCCGACATGGCATTGCGATGGGCTTGCTGGATCGCAGTCGTTGCGACCGTGGTCGTGCTGGCCCGGGTCGCCCTGCGCCCGACAGAGGGCCTGTCTCCGGTAGCGGCGACGATCCTGGTCATAGGCGCCGCCGCGGGCCTGATCGGTGCCGTCGCCACCGACGCTCCCGGGCCCGTTGGAGCCCAGGTTGCGGTCTTCGGCCAGATCTCGATCGGGATATTCCGGGGCGCCGTCATCCTCGCGGGTCGTATGGAGTTGCGCGCCCGGGCCCGGCGGCGGGATCCCGGCCGCGAGTCGGGACCAAACCCGCTGTTCTACGCCAGCGTCGCGGTCGGCTCGGTGCCTCTGGCACTGCTGGTCGTGGACCTTGGCATGCACTACCTGATCGTCGTGGCGGTCTTCCTGGCCTTGAGCGCCATGGTTGTGGTCCGGCAGGTGATCAGCGCGAGGGAGGCCGTCCAGGCCGACAAGTCGCGACGCAAGACAGAGGCCCGCTTCGGCTGGCTCGTGCGTAACTCGTCGGACTTCATCATGGCCGTCGACGCGCAGGGCACGATCGACTACGTCAGCCCATCCGTGGAACGGTTGCTTCGCTCCCCCGCCCATCGGTTGCTGGGCACGCCGCTTGCGGACCTGTCGAACCCCGAGGACGTGCCCGCGCTGAAGGCGCTCATCGAGCGAGCGATGGCGGCGCCGGGACGGCGGCTTTCCGGCGAGTGGCGGATCCGCCAGCCGGACGGATCGTGGCTGCCTGTTGAAACCGTGGCCAGCAGCGGCACAGGCGACCTCGACACCACGGGCGTGGTTCTGAATACCCGCGATCTCCAGGAGCGCAAAGCCCTGGAGCAGAAGCTGACGTTCCAGGCCTTCCACGATCCGCTGACCCGTCTGGCCAACCGGAGCCTCTTCCGCGAGCGCGTCGAGCATGCGCTGGACCGGCGCAGTCCGGCCGACATTGCCGTGCTTTTCATCGACCTGGACAACTTCAAGACGATCAACGACAGCCTGGGCCATGCGGCCGGCGACCACGTCCTGGTCGAGACCGCGCACCGAGTCAGGTCAAGCCTGCGGCCCGAGGACACCGCCGCCCGGCTTGGCGGCGACGAATTCGCGGTCCTGCTCGAGGACGCCGACGTGACCAGCGCCGCCCGAGTGGCCGAGAGGATCAGGGTGGCTCTCGGGACCCCGTTCTGGGTGCTCGGCCAGGAGGTCTACATCAGCGCCAGCATCGGCATCGCCGTTCGTCGCGATGGCGACACCGCGGGCGAACTGCTCCGCAACGCGGATGTGGCGATGTACACCGCCAAGACCAAGGGCAAGGCCTGTTTCGAGATCTTCGAGCCGGCCATGCACGACGCTGTGGTCGCGCGGCTCGGCCTGGAGGCCGAATTGCGGCGGGCGATCGAACGACGAAGAGTTCGTCGTCCACTACCAGCCGATCGTGAGGCTGGAAACGGGCGAAGTGATCGGCGCGGAAGCTCTGGTGCGCTGGCAGCACCCGAGCCGCGGCCTGGTGCCCCCGCTGGAGTTCATTCCGCTGGCCGAAGAGACCGGCCTGATCGTCCCGCTCGGCGGCTGGGTATTGCGCCAGGCCTGTCACCAGCTTTCCGAATGGCAGAAGCTCCGGGGCGGCGGCGAACCCTTCGTCATGAACGTGAACCTGTCGAGCCGTCAGCTCGTCCGCGACGGGATCGCCGATGAAGTCGCCGCGGCCGTGGACGATTCGGGCATACGCGCCAGCTGGCTCGTGCTCGAGGTCACCGAGACCGTGCTCATGGCGGATCCTGTGGTCGCGGCGCTTGCGCTCGGCCACATTCGCGATCTGGGCGTCCGAGTCGCGCTCGACGACTTCGGATCGGGCTATTCGTCGCTGAGCCACCTCCGCCGCTTCCCGATCGACATCGTCAAGATCGACAAGTCGTTCGTGGACGACGTCGCCCGCGACGGTGCGCAGTCGGCCATCGCCCGCGGCATCATCGAACTCGGCAAGGCAATGTCGATCCAGACGGTCGCCGAGGGCATCGAAGTCGACGAACAGGCCGAAGCGTTGCGCAGCCTGGGCTGCGAGCTCGGCCAGGGGTTCTACTTCGCCCGCCCGCTGACGCCGGAGGCGTGGGCCGGCATGCTCCAGGCCGACGGGATCGCCCCGATCGTCCAGACCCTCGAGGCCAGCATCGCCGGCGTCGCGGCTGCCGACGAAGGCACCGAAGAAACGCCGGATCGGCGCATCGCCTGAAGGCTGTCAGGCGTCAGACCCCAGCGACCGGGTTGCCCGGTTGCAGTAGTGGCAGTCAGAGGCCAATTCGGGTAGCTACTTCCGTCCCGTCTCGCCCGCCGCGCCCACTAAACCGCCGGCCGGCACGCTACTCCAAAGGCACGTTCAGGAGGCTTAATCATAAGTATACTAATATCGTATTCAGTGGAATTGGGTGCCGTTCTCCAGGGCGGGCAAGGAGCGTCTCATGTCCTTTCATCGAGGCCGACAGGCATTGATCCGGTTGGGCATACCGATCGTGGCGATCTCGCTGTCGCTGATGGCCGCCGGCACCGTACTGGCCGGGTCCGGCACGCCGGACACAGTCCACGTAACTCAGGTCGGCCCGCTGACCGTAAGCGCAGCGGGCACCTGGAGCTGGCCGGAAATGGCCACGGCCAGCAAACTCAGCTATACGGGCTTCGCCATCGATTGGGGTGACGTCACCAGCGGCAACGCCGTGGGCTCGTTCCACGTCGGAGACGGGACGGCCGCCACCAACGTGGTGCTTCAGCCGACCAGCCCCGCTCAGGGCTCGAGCGGCTCATTCGGTCCGGTGACGCATACGTACGCCAAAGCGGGCTCGTACCAGGTGTGCGCGATCCTGTATGACCTGGGCGAAGTGACGCCCTTCGCCACGTCCGGCTACCACAGCCTCCTGGCCGGCGGGCCGGGCCACAACACCGATAACTCGGTGGACAGCAAGCAGCAGGTCTCCGGTCTGTGCACGTCCCTCGACGTGACCGATCCGACGCCGAGCCCGTTCCAGTCATTCCAGGGAGAGACGGCGACGCCGTTCCAGTCCTTCCAGGGCGAGACCAGCAACCCAACTTCGACCCCGCCTCCCACGACGACCGACAACGGCTCGTCGGGCCCGACCCAGAGCCTGCCGCTGCTGGCCCTGGCCATCCTGTTCGGGTCGATGCTCACCTCGGGCTTCGTCTTGAGGATGCAGCGGGTTCGCCGCTAACCACTTCACTCACGCGAGATTGCAGCCCGGTGGGATCGTCCCAGCCGGGCTGCTTCGTTCTCCGGGATCGACGGTTTGGGCGGGAGCTACTACCGGCGAGTCGTGGCCGAGCGCAGCTCCCCGACGAGGCGGGCCAGAGCGGCGACGTTGCGGCCATCCGGACCGAGCGCGTCGATCAGGGCCGACGCAACGATGACGCCGTCGGCGCCGGCCGCCACCAGCATTCGGACGTGGTCGGGCCGGCTGACGCCGAAGCCGACCGCGACGGGCACCGGCGAGTCGGCCCGGGCCGCGGCGACCAGACCGGCGACCGAAGGCGGCAGAGAAGCGCGGGCGCCCGTGACCCCGACCAGCGAGACGCAATAGAGGAAGCCGCCCGACCGGCCGGCGATCTCGATTCGGCGCGCCGGCATCGTGGTCGGCGCAATCAGATACACGACCGCCAGGCCGACGTCCCGGGCCACGGCCTCGAACCGGGCGCCTTCGTCCGGAGTGAGGTCCGCCACGATCACGCCACTCGCACCCGCGTCGGCGAGGAGTCCGGCCACGGCCCGGCCGTCGCCGCCGCCGATGATCTGATTCGCGTAGCACATCGGCACGAGCGGGATGTCGGGACGGGCGGTGGCGACGGCCCTGATCAGGGCAACTGAGCCGTCGAAGGTCGCTCCGGCCCGGATCGCGGCCGTGGTGGCTCGCTGAAGAGTGGCTCCGTCCGCCAGGGGGTCGGAATAGGGCAACCCCACTTCGAGCAGGTCGGCGCCGGCGTCGACCGCGGCCAGGGCCACGGCCAGGGATGCCTCGCGGTCGGGATAGCCGGCCACCACGTACGGGATCAGCGCGGCCCTGCCAGCGGCCGCGGCGCGGTCGAACGCGGCGACGATGCGGCGCGCACCGGCGGTCTCGGCCGTGCCGGTCGTTCCGGTGGCGGCAGGGGCGGCGACGGCGGCAGGGGTGGGATCGAGGGTAGGCGCGGCCGTGCCCGTTGGGGTTGGCACGGCCGCACCATGAGGGGAGGTGGTCGATCGGCGGGCGGCTGCGCTCATCGATCGGTCTCGTTCGGTCCGGCAGGAGTGCGGAGTTGGGCATCACCCAGCTCCGAAACCGCGGCGCCGGTCTCTCGTCCGAGGACGCCAGTGTCCTTGCGGCCGTCCTCTTTTGCGAGGGCCGCAAGATCTTTGTCTCCCCGGCCCGAGAGTCCGAGCACGATGACGGCCTCGCGGGGCAGCGGGGTTGCGCCGGCCACTCTCTGGCGGGCGGCCTCGAGCGCGAGACTCGCCAGGACGTCCGGCAGCGCCGCGACGGCGTGGGCCGATTCCACGGCCGCAAGGATCCCTTCGGTCCGGGCCACCTGGCGGAGGGCGGCCACCGCCTCTATGTCGGTCGCGGACGAGACCACGAGACGGCCGGCCTGCATCAGCGCCGCGAGCTGCGGCCCGATGCCCGGATAGTCGAGCCCGGCCGAGATCGAGACCGCCTCGAGAACCTGGCCGTCCGAATCCTGGAGCATGTACGAGCGGGAACCGTGCAGGATGCCGGGCGTTCCCCCGAGCAAGGCGGCAGCGTGCCGTCCCGTGGAGAGGCCTTCGCCTGCCGCCTCCGCTACGGCGAGCCGAACACTCGGCTCGCCGATGAACCGGCTCAGCAATCCCAGCGCGTTCGAGCCGCCGCCGACGCAGGCGATTGCCAGGTCCGGCAGCCGTCCTTCCGTCTCGTCCAGTTGCGCCGCAGCTTCGTCGCCGATGACCCGCTGGAAGTCACGCACGATCTGCGGGTACGGATGTGGCCCCATCGTCGACCCGAGGCAGTAATGCGAGGTTTCGACATTGGTGACCCAGTCGCGCAGCGCCTCACTGACCGCGTCTTTCAACGTCCCCGAGCCGCCGTAGACCGGGCGGACCTCGGCACCCAGAGCTTCCATCCGGAGCACGTTGGGGGCCTGGCGGTGGATGTCCTCGATGCCCATGTGGACCACGCAGGGAATGTCGAGCAGAGCGCACGCGGTGGCCGTCGCGACGCCGTGCATGCCCGCGCCCGTTTCGGCGATGACCCGGCTCTTGCCCAACCGACGGGTCAGGAGGACCTGACCCAGGGCGTTGTTGAGCTTGTGTGCACCGGTGTGGTTAAGGTCTTCACGCTTCAGGTAGAGGCGGATTCGATCGGGCAGGAGCTCCGCGGCGGCGGTCCGGTCCTCTGCCGCGACGGCCCGAGCGGCGATCTCGCTCGCCCCGCCGCCGGTCTTCACCATCCTTCGCGCCGTTTCGAGGATCTCGGCTCCAAGCCGGTCGGCCCTGTAGATCGGGGTCGGACGTCCGCCGTAGTGGAACTGGAGTTCGCGGAGCTCGGCCCAGAAGCGCGGATCGTGGCGCGTCGCGGCCCAGGCGGCCTGGAGTTGATCGAGTGCGGCGACCAGCGTTTCGGGCACGTAGCGCCCGCCGAAGTCGCGATCCATGCCCCACTTTCCGAACTCGTCGGGTTCGAGCAGCGGTTCGGGCACGGGCGTCGGGCGAGGCCGGACGTGCGGTCGGTCGAAGCGCGCCGCCCGGGCACGCTTGGCGAACAGAGCCACGAGCAGCGGGTCCTTGCGCGGCCGCGAACCGACCGCCGCGCCGGCCCGGGCCGCTGCCGAGGCGGCGACCGGCGAGGCGGCGACCGCGTGGATCTCGACGCCAGACGCCACGTCGATCCCGACGGCAGGCACCGCCAGCACGGCGCCGGCCACGTTGCCGGCGTCCAGTCCCCCGGCGAGAACGATCGGGATCTCGCGGGCGACCGCGGCCGCTATCTCACGGGCGATCTGGCGGCCGGTCCCTCCGGGAAACGGGCCTCCGGCGGTATCGAGAATGATTCGCTCGGTGCCGGCGGCAAGGTAAGCCCTGGCTGTCTCTATCGCCTTTGCGGCCACTGAACGGGCGTATTCGGGTCGCGACGCGACGCCTTCGGCAGAGCCGGCGTCGCCGCTCGCCGCCGGCAGGTGCAGCACCTTCCAGACGGGGCGCCGGATCGCGCCTATCGCCGAAACGGGCTCATTGCCCGAAAGCTGGACGGCGTCGGGGTCGATGGCGGCGATCGCCGCCTCGACGTCCTCGACCGGGGCGTCGGCGAAGACGGCCACGATCCGGGGCCGCTCGCCGGCGGGCGAAGAGCTGCGCGCCTTTGCGGCGAGGTACGCGGCCTCGGTCAGCGCCAGCGCCCGCGGCGTGCCCGGCACCAGGTTCAGGCCGATGGCGTCGGCGCCGGCACGGAGCACGGCCATCACTCCGTCCGAATCGGTGACGCCGCATATCTTGACCAGCGGCTGCCGCGCCTCGGCGGCAACGTCGCGTGGCACCGAACCGGCGTTGACGAACGCACGAGCCGCCGCGGCCGGATGGGCCGAGCGCATCAGCGCCTCGCCCACGAGGGCAGCGTCGATCCCGACCGCCCGCCAGCCGACGAGCGTTCGAGCCTCGCCTACGCCCGACTCACCTACCACCAGCCGGTCGTCCGGCACCAGCGTCCGCAGTCGCAGGCACAGCTCAGGATCGACCTTGAGGGTGCGCAGGTTGCGGTTGTTCAGCCCGATCAGGCGAGCGTCGGTCGCGAGTGCGGCTTCGAGCTCGCGTTCGTCGTGGACCTCCACCAGGGGCTCCAGGCCCAGTTCGCGGGCCAGCTCGGAGAAATGGCGCAGCTTCCTGGCCGGCAAGACCGACGCCATCAGCAGGACCATGTCGGCGCCTGCGGAGCGAAGAATCGGCAGCTGGCGTTCGTCGACGACGAACTCCTTGGCGAGTACCGGTAGCGTGACCGCGGCGCG
Source organism: uncultured Chloroflexia bacterium (assembly GCA_963835845.1). Lineage (GTDB taxonomy): Bacteria > Chloroflexota > Limnocylindria > Limnocylindrales > CSP1-4 > Fen-1039. The sequence continues at coordinate 68,638 of CAWIGT010000005.1, forward strand.
CACGGCGCGAAGGTCGGCGATGGAGCCGCCGAACCAGTGCGGCTCGCAGAGAACCGAGATCGCGCTCGCTCCGCCGGCTTCGTATGACCGAGCCAGGGCCGCCGCGAAATGAGTCGTCGAGGTCGACTCGGCCGCAGCGATAGGCCCGGCGGATGGAGAGCGGCGCTTGACCTCGGCGATGAGGTGCAGGCCCGGAGCGGCGAGGCGCTCGGCGATCGGCCTGGGCTCGTTGCCGGGATGCGTCGAGAAGTCGGCCGCCTCATCGCTCAGCTTGCGATACGTCCGCGATCCGAGTTCGGCGGAAACGTCGGCCAGGCGGCGCTCGGCGATCTCGGCCACCACCCCGGCGCGCGAGCCGGACCGTCCGGACGCATCGACCGACGCGGCTCTGATTCCCGCGGCTCGAGCCACGGCCGCTCCCGATCCTGCTGCCCCGGCCGCGCCGTCGGCGGCTCCGGCGGCCTTGGCGGCTTCCGGCGCCTCGACGTCGGCGGCACCGCGCCGTCCCCGTCCCTTTCCAGACGTCATGGTCATGCGGTCGCAACCTCCACCTGGGCCGCTTTGGCCGCGTCCCGTGCTGTCTTGGCCTCGCGGAGGCGGCTGAGCAGCTTCGTCGCGGCGCCGGACTCGATCGTCGATGCCGCGAGCGTGATTCCGTCGCTCAACCCGGCCGACCGGCCGGCGGCTACGAATGCGGCGGCCGCGTTCAGCAGGACGACGTCGCGACGCGGCCCCGCCTCGCCGGCGAAGATGGCTTCCACCAGCGTGGCATTCTCGGCCGGCGACCCGCCGGCGAGCGCCGCGAGCGGCGCGGGCGAGAGGCCCAGGTCCGCGGCCACGACTTCGCGCCGGGTGACGCCTGCCGGAGTGACGTCGTAGAGGACGCCTGTGCCGTCGAGCGGCAACTCGTCGACGCCCTTGCCGTGGACCACGAGCGCGCGTTCCGTGCCGAGGATCCGCAGCACCTCTGCCAGCTTCGGCGCCGCGGCCGGATCCCCGACTCCCACCAGCTGGCGCCGCGCGCCGGCCGGGTTGGTGATGGGCCCGATCAGGTTGAACGCGGTTCGCACGCCGATTTCGCGTCGCGTCGGACCGGCGTGCTTCATCGCCGGGTGAAAGACCGGGGCGAAGAGGAAGGCGAAGCCGCCGTCGCGCAAGGCCTCGCCCGCCTCCTCGGAGGTCAGGTCTGTAGAGATGCCCAGGGCTTCGAGCACGTCGGCCGAGCCACAGGCCGAGGTGATGGCCCGGTTGCCGTGCTTGGCCACGGGGATGCCCGCGGCCGCGACGAGGAGTGCCGCGGCCGTCGAGATGTTGAAGGTGTTGCTGCCGTCGCCGCCCGTGCCGCAGGTGTCGATTGCGCCCTCGGGCGCCCGGACTCGAACCGCGCGCTCGCGCATCGCGGTGGCAAACCCGGCCAGCTCATCCACGGTCTCGCCGCGCATCCGCAAAGCCACGAACAGGGCCGCCAGCTGGGCCGGCGAGGCCTCACCGTCCATCACCGAGCCCATGGCCACGCGGGCCTCTTCCCGTGAGAGATTTCGACCCTCGACCACGGCCGCGAGGGCAGCCCTGACGTGCTCGCTCATCGAATTGCCTCCACGCGACCTGCCTGCCGCGGGCCCGGGTCCGGGCGGCTCGATGACGCCGATCTCTCGGCTCCGGCCGGCAACCCCTCCAGGTCGATCGCCTGGCCGAAACCCGCCAGGGCGAAGGAACCCGAGACGCCGTCGAGCCGGAGCCCGTCGCCTTCGCCGCATTGCCGCAGGAAGTTGGCCAGAAGGTGAGGACCGTTCGGCGTCAGGACGGATTCGGGATGGAATTGAACGCCCTCAGCCGGCGCGTTGCGGTGCCGGATGCCCATGACCACGTAGTCCTCGACCGTCCGGGCCGTGACCACGAGTTCGGGCGGAAGCGTGTCCGCCGCCACGCTCAGGGAGTGGTAGCGAGCCGCCGCAAACGGCGACGGCATCCCGGCCAGAAGACCTTTCTGGTCGTGGCGGACGTCGGAAGCGGCGCCGTGTACGAGCGTCGGCGCCCGTTGAATCGTCGCGCCGAACGCCTGCGCCATGGCCTGCATACCCAGGCAGACGCCCAGGAGCGGGATCTTGCGCTCGACGGCGACGCGGACGGCCTCCATCGAGACACCGGCCGAGTCGGGATCGCCCGGACCCGGCGAGACGACGATGCCGCGAAGCCCGATCTCGGGGTCGTCTGCCAGGGCCTCGATGCCGGCGCGATCGATGGCGTCGTTGCGCACGACCTTGACGTCGGCCCCGGCGGCTTCGAGCGCCTGGACCAGGTTGAAAGTGAAAGAATCGTAGTTATCAATCATCAGGATCATCGGGAAGTCTCCGGTTGAGCGCCGACGGCGGAAGGTGCACCGGCACTTGCGGTTGTGAAGCAACCGCCAAAGCGAACGCGAAGCGTTCGCTCGTTGTCGATCATCAGAATCATCGGGAAGTCTCCGGTTGAGCGCCGACGGCGGAAGGTGCACCGGCCGCTGCCACGCCGGCCGCAACTGAACCGGCGCCGGACCCTTCCGCCGCGGCGCCGGAAGTGATGTCGCCACGGGGCGAGGCCGTGCCACGCCCTTCGGCGATGGCCATCTCGATAGCGCGCCGGACCGCCCCGGCCTTGTGCTCGGTTTCCTCGTACTCGAGTGCGGGCACGGAACCCGCCACGATGCCCGCCCCGACGGTGAGGTGGATCCGGTCCTCGCACATGACCGCGGAGCGGATCGTGATGGCGGTGTCGAGATTGCCGTCGTAACCGAGGTAGCCCACCGCGCCGCCGTACAGCCCCCGCCGCTCCCCTTCCGCTTCGGCGATGAGCTGCATCGCCCGAACCTTCGGCGCGCCCGAAAGGGTGCCGGCCGGGAAGATGCTCCGCAACACGTCCAGCGCATCGAGGCCCGGCTTCATGCGCGCTTCGACGTTGCTCACCAGATGGAGGACGTGGCTGTAGCGCTCGACCTCCATGTACTTGGTCACGGCCACGGTTCCGGCCCGAGCCACGCGGCCCAGATCGTTGCGGCCGAGATCCACGAGCATCACGTGCTCGGACCGTTCCTTCGGGTCCCGTTGCAGGCTGTAGGCCAGCGCGTCGTCCTCGGCCAGTGTCGCGCCGCGCGGCCTGGTTCCGGCGATGGGGTGAGTGGTCATTCGGTCGTCTTCGACGCGCACCAGCAACTCTGGGCTGGCCCCGACCACGGAGAACTCCGGCATCCGGACGAAGAACAGGTACGGGCTGGGGTTGATGCGCCGCAGCGAGCGATACAGCGAAACGGCGTCGAGCCGCCGGCCGTCTGACGATCGGCCGCTCGAAGGTCTGGCGGCGGGCCACGACGATCTGGATCGCCTCGCCCGCGGCGATCGCCTCCTTGGCCGATTCGGACCGCCGCCTCGTATTGGCCGCGATCGAGGCTTTCTTCGATCTGGTCGAGCCCGACCACGTGGGCTCTGTCGGGGTCGGAGGTCGGGCCGGTGCCGGCTGAGGCTGAATGTCCGTCCGTGCCGGCGAAGCCGAATGCTCCGGCGTCCACCCTCAGGCTTTCGGCGGCCGAGCCTTCCACCGCGGTCGTCGCCGTCTCAGTCGTCTCGAGCGCGCCGTTCGATCCAGGAGTCTCTCGCCGGCTGCGGCGCGTCAGGCTGGCCAGCTCGAGCTCGGTCGGCCGGCCGGTGCGGTCCAGCGCCTCGAAGATGGCCCGTTCGGCGATGGCGTAGCGGCCCTCGATATCGGGCGCTTCGGTGTGGAGCGGCGGCGACCGCGGAAAGAGTGTGCGTCAGGTGGTCGAAGACGATGACCAGATCCGTCTCCTGGAACGCGGCCATCGGAACGCCGATCGGATCGCGCGACGGCAGCGGCACCGTCCTCTCGAAAGTGGACACCGCGTCGTACGCGAATGCGCCGACGGCGCCGCCGGGGAAGCGCGGGACGTCGGTCGAGGGCAGGATGCGGCGCTTCGGCATGAAGTGGCGCAGGGCCACCAGCGGGTCCGGGGCCGCGAACGTTTCGGTCGGCAGGTCCGGGGTGTAGTCGGTCACGCCCACCGGCCGCGTCTGGATTGTGGCCAGGCCATCGCGGAACGTCAGCAATCGGCGCGGGCCGACGCCAAGGAACGAATAGCGTCCCAGCCGCTCGCCGCCTTCGACCGATTCGAGCAGAAATGCGGGCCCGCCGTCGTCGAAACGCATGAAGGCGCCGATCGGGGTTTCGAGGTCGGCGTTGCGGGTGGCCGTCAGCAGGATCGTGTCGGCCGAGCCCGACATCTGCCGGACCTCGCGAAGACTGAGCGGATCGGTTAGTGCCATCGCTATCGCCGCTGCCTTTCGGTTCTCGAGTTGCGCCGCGTTCTGGTCGTTGCCACCGGTTTGCCTGACCGGCGGGTAAACAAAAACCTTTCGTCAAGACGAAAGGTTCGTTCCTGCCAGGTTTGCGAGCCCCGAGAATCACAAAACCTTTCGTCCAGGGACGAAAGGTTTGACCTTCCGCGGTGCCACCCACATTCGGCGATGCCGCACTCTGGCCGACGCGGAGTCAATGCTTCGCATTGACTCTGAGTCATCGCTTCGCGATGACGGAGGCCAAGACGTTGCTCCTGAATCGGTGCTGCCCTGTATCGCTGGCGCTCTGCGCCGGAGCCTACTGGCGAGCCATGGAAGCTCGCGGTTTGGTCCGGAGGCTCACGGGTCCATTCCTCCTCGTCGCCGCTCCAGCTTGCACCACCCGCTGGTTCTCTATGCCGGCGCCGGGAAGTACTCGTCCCGATCACAGCCCATATTCGGAATGTGCCGGGAGTCTACGGGTCGGGCGGCGTCGGTGTCAAACGCCGGCGGAGCCGGCTGCGACGGTCAGGTGAAAGCACCTCGTGCGGGCCCCTCGACCCGCCGCCGGAGCGGCCGATCGCAACCGGCGTCTGACCATGCTCGGCGGGCCGTCAGACCGGGCAGCGCCGCCGGCGCGCGCGATCAGCTGAAGTCGACCCCGGACTGGAGCATCACGTTGGCGAACGGCGTGAACTCGCCCGTCCGAATGATCGCCTTGGCGTCGTGCGTCGCCTTCTTGAACTGGTCGTGCGGAAGAAACTCGATCGGAGTCTTGCCCGCCAGCTCGCAGAATCTGGGCCAGGAATTCCGGACTTGCCTTTTCGATCTCCTTCGACAGGATGATCTTCTCGACGTGGATCTCCGCCATCACGGGCTTCAGGACGTCGAGCAGTCGCGGCAGTCCGCGCACGACCGTCAGGTCTATCCGCATGACCCCGAGGGGGATCGGCAGGCCGGCGTCGCTGACGACGATGCGGTCCGTGTGGCCCAGTGAGCCCGTCGCGTTGAGGATTCCCTGGTTCAGGATGCCGGTCTTGCGCATGAGATCTCCTCCGAACTGGTGCGGATGGTCTGGCCGAGGGCCGGTCGAGGTTGTGGGTCCAGGCAGGCTGGCCCGTCGATTCGGTCGGTGGGTCGGTGGGGTGGGTCGGTCGGCTCAGACCAGCCCGAAGGCTCTGGCCAGGGCGTCGTACATGACTCTTACGGGGGCGTCCACTCCGGTCCAGAGCTTGAAGCCGATTGCTCCCTGATACACGAGCATGCCCAGGCCGTCGAGCGTTGACGCCCCTCTGGCTCGGGCTTCGTCGAGGAACGGCGTCGTGGGCGTGTGGATCACGTCGCAGACGAGCATGCCGGGAACGATCGAATCGTAGGCGATTTCGGGCTTGTCGTGGACATTGGGGAAGAGCCCGATCGAAGTGGCGTTGACCAGCAGGTCCGTGCCCGGGGGGATCGCGTGGGCCCCGGACGAGACGGCGAGCTCCGCCTTCACGGGGGTCCGCGAGTTGAGCAGTTCCACCAGCTCCCGGCCACGAGCAGGCGATCGGTTGACGACCAGCAAGCGTTCGGCGCCCGCCAGAGAGAGCTCCACCGTGATCGCCCGGGCCGCGCCGCCGGCTCCCAGGACCACGATGCGCTTGCCCTTCGGGTCGAACTTCGCGTCATTGGTGAGGGCTGTCATGAAGCCCTTGCCGTCGGTGTTCTCACCGATCAGCCGGTCCCCTACCCGCATCACGGTGTTCACCGCGCCCATGACCGCCGCGGCCGGCTTCACTTCGTCGAGGTACTGGAGGACCGCGACCTTGTGCGGGATCGTGAGATTGATGCCGCGCATATTCATCGCCCGCATGCCGCGCATGGCGGCTTCGAGATCCTGCGGCAAAACCTCGATGGTCAGGTAGCGCCAGTTGAGGCCAAGGGCAGCATAGGCGGCTTCGTGCATGACGACCGTCGGGTTCTCGGCGACGGGATGGCCGAAAACGCCGACCAGCTCGGCCTTGTAGTTTGGTGCGTCCGCCATTGCCGCCTCCGTGCCGCCCATCTCACGCGTTTCGTTACTTGTGATGGTATTCGCTTCGCGGAGGAACCGAGGGGGCCGGGGCGGCCAGGCGGCCAGGCGGCCTTCAAGAACCACCTGGCCACTGGTCACCCCGGGCTTCTAGATGGCTACCGACGACGGCCCCACCGGCGGGGAATCCGCCGGCGGGACGGGATGCGGACCTGTCTCGCCGACTAACCCTGCGTCGCCGACCAGTTGCCCTTCGCATTGCCACACGTGGGGGCGGAATACGTCCCCTGCATCTTGTTGCCGGAGACGGTGCCGTCATATGTGATCTGCACCTGGCCCGAAACAGCTCCGAAGTTGATCGTGCTGCCGTTGACCGTGCCGGTCACCGTACCGGCGGTAATGCATCCAGCGCCCGATATCGTGATCGTGCCCGACAGGTTGTTGCCGGCCTGAACGAAGGTAACTGCGAAGCTGCCGTTCGACGTGTCGGGGGAAGTGTCCTGCCAGGTCCCGTTCCAGGGTCCGTTGAGTCCGAGCGCCGAGGGCGCCACGGATGAGACGGGCGTAGCGGTTGCGGCCAGGGGCTGCTGAGTCGGCACGGACGTGTCCATGACAGGCGGTGCGGTCACCACCGCCGTGGACGCAGCGGTCGGCGCCGGGGTCGTCCCCGCGCTGCTGCACGCTCCAAGTACGAGGGCCAACGCCGTCGTCATGGCCATCAAGCGCAATGGCTGAAGCTTCATCGAGTCCCCAATATGCGGCTGTTCACGGGTCCAGATCGTGCTGCCTATCGGGGCGGTGCGGCGTGGTCGTCGCATGTCCCGGGACGGCGTACGCGAGCCGCGCGACACGGGGCCTCTGGGCGGTCCGGGAGCCACGCCGAATCCGCCGGGGCTGCTTCGGACCGGGACTCGGAGCACGGCTCGGAGTCGGAACCTGACGCTGGTGGCGCCCGCCCGGTCTCGAGCCTACTTGGTGGCCTCGTCCTGCGTGAACCAGTTCCGCCCGGCGTAGGTCAACGCCATCGGAATGGCCCCCAGAAACGCCGGGGTGGTCATCGGAGAACCCAGAATCACGATGTCCAGCGCCACGACCGCAAACCAAACGCCGAACCCGATCAGGCAGAGCATCGACGATCGACCGCTCACGAGGGCGAAGACCAGGATCGCCCCGATCGGGACAAGCGGCCCGTAGCCCACGACGATTGCGGCCGGCGCCTCGTAGACCAGACCTTCCGGCCCGCCCACCCACAACCCGCCGTTGAGGACGCCCCAGCCGACCGCCAGGAAGAGGACGACCGTCGAGACGGCGATGATTGCCGTCGCTCCTACGATTGCCTGCGGCCGTTCACGGTTCATTGCCTCCCTCCCCGTTCCGGCAGCCGGTTCGCGACGCCGCCCGGCGCGTGCCGGCTGGAGCGATCTACCAGTACTCCTCCGTGTGGAGCGTGCCGATGTCGTGGCCCTTGTCGCGGACGAAGCCCCGTCCTTCGGCCCAGGCGATGACCGTCTCGATCATGCCCGGGTTGCCGCACAGGTATATGTCGAAGTTCTCGGGCGTAACGGGGAGGCCCGTCTCCTCCTCGATGGCGCCGGACGCAATCAGATTCTGGAGATAGCCGCTCCGACCGCGCCACGTGACGTCTTCCTGAGGGCGCGTGATCACCGGCATATAGCAGAAGTTGGCGCAGTGCCGGGCCAGACCCGTCAACTCGGTGCGATAACCGAGGTCCCAGGAGAAGCGCGCGCCATGGACGACGACGAACTTGCGGGTTCCGTTGCACTCCAGCTCGCTGCGGAGCATCGACATATAAGGAGCCAGGCCGGTGCCCGTCCCGATCATGAGAATGTGCTTGCCCGGCGCCTTGTCCAGGGTGAACACGCCGACGGCTTTGGGGCCGACGTACAACCTGTCCATCAGCTTCAAGTTGAAGAGCCGCGGCGTGAGTTCGCCGCTCATCACCACGGTCAGGTAGAACTCCAGGAATTCGTCGGCACGGCTTTCCGACGCGATCGAGTAGGCGCGACGGATCATCCGATCTGGATCTGCGGCGGCGCGGGCAATTGCCGCGGCCTGGGCGTCGACTGCAGCCTGGCTTTCCACCGTGGCGGCGACCGCGGTCGCCATCGCTGCGGCAACCGCGCGCGGCTCGAGGCGATTCGATCGCACCCGCGGGCAGCACGCTGGCCGTCTCGGGCTCCCCTTCGTCGATCCGCGGCTCCGATGCCTTGAGCCCCAGGACGACGTACTGGCCGGCCTTGAACTCGAACGGCAGCTTGTCCGGCGCGACCCGCATGATCACCAAACCGGGCGCGACCTCGACCCTGCTCGACACCGTCGCGTTGTACTCAGCCGCCATGGCGTCCTCCGAAGTTGCGGGTGGGCCCGCGGCGACTGTTTCGTCGCCTGTACGAAGAATACCGGGCGGCGCGACTCGGGGCCACGGCGGACCGGAGTGCGGCCGCAGCTGCGGCAACGGCCGCTCCCGCGCGGACGCGATCGAACTGGCCAGACTCGACCGCCGCTGCCGGTCTTCGACGTGCGGAGACGAAGCGGCCGCCGAGCGGCCCCAGAGGTCAAGCCGCCCGACGACTCACGCGGTCCGGTCCGTCTTGACGACCGAGGGACGTGACCCTCGTCGCCTGTTCCGCCGACGGCTCGACCGACGTAGTCCTGAAGCGCGCGACCAGGGCATCGAGCGAAGCCGCCATTCGCGCCAGCTCATCGGCCGAGGACACGACCTCCGCCGCCTGGGCCGACATTTCCTCGGTGGCGGCCGAAACCTCGTCGGACGCGGCCGAGTTCTCCTCGGAGACGGCCGCGATGGACTCGACCGATCGAGCCACCGTCGTCGCGGAACTGGTCATCCGACCGGCCGCCTCGTTGGTCTGCGCGGCAATCGAAGCGATTGCGTCGGAAGCGGTCACGACCTGGCTGGACGCGGCCGCGGATCTCCTTGAGGGCGCCGAACACGCCACCAGCACGACTTCCCGAGCGTCCGCCGCGTCGCTGATCTCGCGCAGAGCCGCAGCCGATTCCGCGGCCAGCTGGCTGCCGGAAGCTCGACCTCGGACGCGCCGGCCTGCATCGCCGCGACGGCTTCTTCGGTGCCCTTCTGGACCTCGGCGATGAGCGCCGCGATCTCCTTGGTGGCACGGCTGGAGCGTTCGGCGAGCTTGCGGACCTCGTCGGCGACGACGGCGAAGCCCTTGCCCTGCTCGCCGGCCCGGGCCGCCTCGATGGCCGCGTTCAAGGCCAGCAGGTTGGTCTGCTCGGCGATGTCGTCGATCGTCTCGACGATGGCGCCGATCTGGTCGGACTTGGCGCCGAGCTCGGACACCTTCACGGCCGTCGCCTCGACGGCGGACTGGATGCGACCCATGCCGGCAGGCTGCGTCGTTGACGGATCTGGCGCCGTGGCTGACCGCCTCGGTGACGCGGGCCGTGTACGGGTCCATCTCCTGGCTGGCGTTCTCGGCCCTGGCCGACCGCCTCGGCCGTGGCTTCATACCGCGGCCGCGGCCTGCTCGACCCTAAGGCTGGTCTCGGCGGCGCTGGAACGGACCTGGTCGATACCTTCGTCAACTGCTGAGCGCTGGACCCTGTATCGGACGCGGCTCGAGCCTGATCGGAAGCTCCGGCCGCCACCTGCTGGATCGTCCGGGCGATCGACTGCGTGGCATTGCCGCTGTCGGAGGCGGTCTGGTTCAGCTGGGAGCTGGTGGCCGCAACCGCCGCGGCGGCGTCGCGTACCTGGCCGATGGTGGCGCCAAGCTGGCCGCGGGCCGCTTCGTAGCTCTCGATAGTCGCGCCCAGTTCGGCAACCAGTACGTTCGTGGCGACGGCGACGTCGCCGATCTCGTCGCGTCCGGGTTTCTCGATTCGACCACCCGCCGGCCGCAGGCGACGTCGTCAGGTCGTTGTCCGCCAGCGCGGCCATGGCCTGCGCCAGATCGCTCGCGGTCTCCTCGGACAGGACCGTCAGGGTGTTACGGACCGCATGGACGTCGCGCCGTATCCGATGGCGATGATCAGGCCGACGGCGAAGCCCGCCACTACCGCCACGCAGAGCAGGCCGAGAATCAGCACGACGGCTGACTGGTAGATAGTCGTCGCCGCGTCGGCAGTCACGTCGGACTCGGCGAGGACGTCGTCTCCCAGGTCGTCGGAAGTGGTGTTCAGCGGCATCCCAGGCGTCGTTCATCGCTCCGAAGTTGAGCAGTTGATAGCCCTCGGTGGCCTGACCCGAGCGCGCCAGCTGGATCGTGGGCGCGGTCTCGCTGCGGTACTTGTTCCATAGATCGGTCATCTGGGCCAGCGCCGCACGGTCGGCGTCGGTCACGGCGAGGGGCTTGTAGTCGACGAAAGCCTGGTCGAGCGCGGCCGACGTGTCCTGAGATGTCGGCCTCGGCGGCCTGCAGGTCGCTCGCGGGAGACAGCAGGTCGATGAATTGACGACGCCGGTATGTCCCGATCTGCTGCTCGATCTTGAGGACGGATATCTTCAGACGGCAGGCCCTGCGCCCGCATCGCCTGAACCTGATCGTTGATCGCGGACAGCTGGCCCAGAGCAGCCACGCTCAGGGCGATCTCGAGAAGCGTGATGAACGCGAATGCGCCCATCAGCTTCGATCGAATGGACAGATGGAACACGGTCGATACCTCTTCGTCGCGAACGGTGCAGGCCTTGCCTGGCCGACATCGGAGGGATCGGGCCCGCCACCGAAGTCGATCATCCCGCGTATTGCGTAATTATCAGTGGGACGCGAAGCATTCTTACGAAGCTTCACGGCCGCAGGCGACTCCCCGAGCTACAGACCCGCCAACGCTGCGAGAGGCCCCGTCTGGACCATCACCGGCCGAACGGCCGCCCACGGCACCACTATCGAAGGCAGCGGCGGGCCGGCCGGCTCGACCTGGTTCTCCTCGAAGGTGAACTTGAGCCCGGCCGACGTCATCGCCCAGTGGAGGAAGTTGCCCTCGGTCGGGGCCGTTCCTCCGGCAACCAGCGCGGCATCGTAGTCGGCCCCGAGCGCATCCTGGAGCAGCGGCTGCGCCTGGCTGGAAATGATGTCGAGGGCCGTCGCCGGATCGGTGAACAGGTCGTCGAAGCCGATCCGCTGGCCCGTGCTCAGGTCGTAGTTCAGCGTCTCGACACTTTTGGTGGGCTCGGCGGCGGTGCTGTCGTCCGTCCAAGCCATCGTGAATGACGCCAGCGCAGGAGTCAGCATCTCGGTCGTGAACGTGCCCGAAAGGGTATTGACCTTGCCCGGGACCTGTCGGATTGAGGCCGGGCCCGCCTCCCATTGCGCGGCCCGGGTCTGGACTTCCTGGAGGATGTCGGCGTCGATCTGGTCCGCCCAGGGCGTGGTGCCGGCGACGAAAGCCGGGTAGCCGAGGTACACCGTCCAGACGTGGCCTGGATCGCTGGCGGAGACTGCCGAGTTCACGATCGCCGGCCGGCGGGCGGGCAGCGGTGCGGATGGGGCCGCGGTGCCGATCGGCACGGCCGTGACCGTCTCCAGAGCCGTGGGCGTCGCCGTCGGCGTGGCCTGCGGGCTGGTCCCGGGAGAGCCGCTGACGGCCGGGCCCGGCGAGGCGACCAGGATGTTCATCGCCAGAACGACGCCGGCGATCCCTGCTCCAACGACGGCGAACACCGGCACGACTTCACGTGTTCGCTGGAGTGGAGACGGTCTTCGCTGCCTCATGTTCCGAGTATGCGGGACATGAGCACGAGCCGCAGGTTCGCCCGAAACGGCGCGCAGAGTCAGACGGCGACTCTACCGGGCCAGGAAGCTCGGGCAGCGACGTGCTCGTCGACGCGAGTCAGGCCGCCCGGGCCTTCACCGGCTGCGGCGTCTGCCGCGGAGAAGTCGGGCGCGGGGCAGCTGCCCGCTCGAGCCTCTTCACCTGGGCCATCAGATCATCGGCCTCGCTCTTCTTGAGCAGGCCGGTCTGGAGCGCCTGGAACACGAGAAGCCGGCGCGTGGGTTCGTCGGCGTCCAGCAGGAGATCGATGAGATCCGCGTGCGGGACCTCCTGGCGTTTGCGGTTCAACACCTCGCAGTCCTCCGAAAACGAGTCGCCGATACGACGGAAAGAGCCGGCGGCCGTCTGAGGTATCGGTCGGGTCCACTCGCAGGTGTGCTCCCCGATCGTCACGGTCCATTTCATCCGATCGGACTGTCGGAGTAGGATCGACGCGCGTCCCTCCTTGCACCCGGCCGGCCGGGCCACAACCAGGGAGCGGAGGTCATGGCGGACACAGGATCTGCGACGGCGCCGAGCGTCGCGAGCGCCGGAGTCTACAGCCCGTTGGACGGTGAGGGCGGCGCCTGGGCACGTGAGCACCTCGTCGAGGACGCGGTCGGATGGCTGGCGACCATCGCGCCGGACGGGCGGGTCCAGCCCGCCGCGATTTCGTTCCTCTGGGAGGGCGGGACGATCCTCTTCTACAGCAAGCCCAACACGCCCAAGCTCCGCAACATCGCCCAGCATCCGCAGGTATCCGTTCAACCTCAATTCGGATCGATTTGCGGACCACATCCTCATCGTCGAGGGCACGGCGGCCGTCGAGCCGGGTTGCCTGCCGTCGGACGTCCACCCAACCTACGCCGCCAAGTACCGCGCTCCCCTGGCGCACTGGGGCATGGACGAAGCCGAGACAGCACGCGACTTCTCGGTCGCGGTCCGCATCACGCCCACCCGAATCCGAGCGTACCGAGGCGCGGCTGAGAGTCATCCGCCGCGGCGCGGGGTCATCGCGCGAACTGCGTCACCGGGTAGGGCGCGGTCACGTAGTTGACACTGCCGTAGGGCATGTCCGCCATTGGGTCGTCGGCGGGATACACGACAAATGACGGGATCTCGTACGGTCCGTCCTGGCCCGATGCCGCAATATCGGAGGTGAGATGCACTTTCGGCGCGCCGATCGGGCCAGCCGGATCGCTTCTCCGGACAGGTCCGTTCGGATAAATGACCGTCCGCCGCCGCTCGCCGCCGCCGCTCGTGGCCTTGGTTGAAGATCATGGACAGCACCCGGAGCGGCATGAAATTCGACGAACTCCGGACTGCCTCCGTCCCGGCCCCCACCGCCGCGCGCAGCCCCCGACAGGGTCCGTCTGGATGCTATCGTATCGGCGCATGGCACCACCTCGAGCCGACACTCCATACCCGGACGTGGCCGAGTTTGCTGCCCGCGTTGCCTCCCTGTACGGGCTGGAGCGCGTCCTGGTCGTTGGGCTGCCGTGGAGTCGCGACCTCGCCAGCATCTACCCCGAGTTGCGCGCGATCGGGGTTTCGGTTCCCGGCCGGGAACTCGGTCATTCACAGCCGCGCGACCGGTTCGGGCCGGTCATGGATCTGGCAGACCTGACCGCCGCCGGGCGGGGCCGGCTCGACCCATCGACCGGCGCCGTGGTGGTGGCCGGCGCATCGACGCAGCTTTGCGCGCCGAACGGCACTCTCGATGGGCTTGCCGACCTGATCACGGTCGCGCCTCTCCTGGTGATCGCGACGGATGACGCCGAGCCGGTCTCGAACTGGCTGTCCGGCCACGGACTCGAGCCGGAGTTCTCAGGGCGGACGCGAGCCCAGGCGGGAGACGACGGACGGTCGGGGCACCTGCTCGTCGTCGATAGGAATCTCGCTCGAACCAGGATCGATTGTCCAGCTCTCCCCGACGATTTCCGAGTGGTGGCTGTCATCACCGCCTACAACGAAGAGGACGTCATCGGGCCCGTCATCGAGAAGTTGATCGGCGACGGCGTCGGCGTATACGTCATCGACAACTGGTCGACCGATCGCACCGCCGAGATCGCGCGGGGGTTCGAAGGGAGAGGTCTCACAGGCTTCGAGCGTTTCCCCGAGACTCGTAACGACCGGTACGTCTGGAGGGCGCTGTTGCGGCGAGTAGGCGAGGTGACAGCCGGGCTCCAGGCGGACTGGTTCATTCACCACGATGCCGACGAGCGACGGTCCGGACCCTGGCCGGGTCTGGGATTGCGAGACTCCCTGTGGCGTGTCGACCGGGCGGGCTTCTCGGCTGTCGATCATTCCGTTTTCACCTACCACCCGATCGATGACACGTTTATGCCCGGCGGCGACTTCGAGGGCCACTTCCGCTACTTCGAGCTCGGCCGGACCGATGATCTGCTGCTGCAGATCAAGGCCTGGAAGAATGCCGGCCAGGTCGATCTCGTCCGCTCGGGCGGTCACGAGGCCCTGTTCCCGCGCCGTCGTGTCTTCCCTTACAAGTTCCTTGTCAAGCACTATCCGATCCGGTCGCAGGCGCACGGGGAGCGGAAGGTCTTCCGGGACCGGGCCCCCCGTTGGGATCCACTGGAGAGAGCTCGCGGTTGGCACGCCCACTACGACGGCGTCGTAGCGAACCAGTCGTTTCTTCACGATCCCGCCGGTCTGATCGCGGATCAAGGCGCGGAGACTCGCGCTCTCTACCTTCCCGAGGCGTTGACCGGCGCGGGACTGGCCCCGCTCCGTGTTCCGTGGTGGGCGTTGGGTGGCCACGCCGGACGGGCCCTGTCCCTCAGACTACGGGCGGTTGACCGCAGCCGGCCCTACCGGCAGATCTCGCGCCTGTTCGCCGCCCCACGAGTGATCACTCGGAGGCTTCGCGAGCTGCCGTCCGGACGATGACGCGCCTCCCCGATCGAACGAGCGTGACCCTCCAGCAGAAGGACAGGCTCGTGCGTGCTGCCATCAACGAGGCATCCACGGTGAGGCGCCTGTTTCGCCTGCCGTCCAGGCGCGGGCCGCTGGTACTGGGCTCCCCGCCGGGAGTCCATGTCGAGGGCGTGGACCGTCTCGCCGGCTGTGGCAGTCCGGCCCGCGTCGCGGTCATCGCTCATTGGGCGCCCGACAGCAAGGTGAGCCGTTCTGTGGCCGAACTCACCCGCGTTCTGAGTGCCAACGAGTTCATGGTGGTTGTGGTGAGCACGGCAAAGGGAGCAGGTCCACTGGAGTGGCCAGAACCGCAGCCGGCCAGCGTCACGATCCTGCGGCGCCCGAATGTCGGATACGACTTTGGCTCGTGGGCCACGGCGTTGGATCGGTATCCGGTCGTGGCCGGAGCCGACCAGGTGCTTCTCATGAACGACAGTCTGGCCGGCCCCTTCGAGCCGATGGATGATCTGCTCGCGCGATTTGCCGACTCCCGGGCCGATGTCTGGGGCCTTACGGATACCACTCAGTTCGGCCACCACCTCCAGAGCTACTGCCTCGGTTTCAAGAACCAGAAGCTGCGGGAGGCGCCGCTGGCCGGTTTCTGGCGGGGAATTCGCATTGAGGCGTCGCGCGACGACGTCATCTGGCGCTATGAGATTGGCCTGAGCCGGCTGCTGCATCGCGAGCGGAACACGCTGGACGTTGCCTTCGATTACGGCGGCGTCGTCCGAGAGGGCCAGAACCCGACCATCATCGGCTGGCAACGGCTCCTCGACAGGGGGTTCCCATTCGTGAAGCGCCAGCTCCTGCGTAGCCCGGTGGGCCCCATGGCTCTGACCGCTCGACGCCTGGCGAGAGCAGTCGCGCCAGGCGAGGTCGCTCCCGATGGGGAACAGGTTCGGGAGGAGCTCAAGCGCAGATACGGCGTCGACGTCGATGACTGGGTCTGAGGGTTACCTGGAGATCAGGCGCACGGAGCCGCGCTGAGCTGGATCGTCTTTTGAGCAGGTGGGGGTCCGCTCCGGACCCTCCCGCAGGCGTGCCGCTGCCGCTTCATCGGGCCTTCTTTGGTCGCTGGCTCCTATCCGTAGCGGCGGCCCACAGGATGCCGATCATCGATGAGTAGTTGAACGCCGCGTGCATCAAGTAATACGGAACGTACTGCGGTTCCAGACGGAGAGTCGTGACTGTGACACCGCGCACGGCGTCGGCCAGCGGCATCAAGAGCAGGAGGCCGCCGCCGTGGGTGAGCTCCATGCGCCCCAACCCGGCCCCATCCGCGCGCCACTGATCCCGTGCGAATTCCAGCGTGTCGCCAAAGCGATGCGTTACGACGGTCTTCCTCGAGACGCCGATGCGAACGCCGGCGCGCCTGAGGCGCCACCTCAAGTCAATATCTTCGCCAGAGAGGAAGGAGGCGTCGAGCGGATGAGCCAGCAGCGTCTCCCGCCGGAAGATCGTCGCCATTACGCCCAGCCAGTTGCGACTGCGACCGGTGTTGTGGTGACGAGCGAGCGCCCGGCCATAGTAGCCGGGCCCGGAGGTGCTATGCAGTCCTGCCTGGAGAGCTGAGTAGCCGCCGCTTCGGAACTCGGTCAGCAGCGCCGCAAGGGCGCCGTCCGGCAGCACGATGTCCGCATCGATCAGAGCGACGAACTCCGAACGAGCTTCATGGACGCCCATCATCCTTGCCGTCGCGACCCCCAGGCCGCCATCGCTCAGGACGCGGATCCCATAGCCCCTGACGATGTCGAGCGTTCTATCAGTCGAGCAGCCGTCAACAACGATGATCTCCGCTGGCGCGGCAGCCACAACAGAGGCCAGGCATTCATCAATGAAGCTCTCTGCGTTCCGGACCGGTATCACGACGGATAGGGGCAGTCTGCCGGGCACAGGCTCGGCGGTGACATGCGGAGAAGTGGTGGTGAGCGGCATCTGCTCCAACCCTCGTCGCGCTTCCTGATCGACGCGACCTGGGAGATTCGCAGAACCGGCATTGCCGCGGTCTTCGCGGGCGAGGAGTTCTCGGTGGCGATGTGTAGCCTGGTGCCGGCGGGATGGCCAGGGTTGAAGCCCCATGATCCGGAACACCCACTCGACGTCCGTTCTGGCGATGGCCGAGATCACCCCTAACACCGCAAGAACGCGTACCACCGGCTGGTGCGCGAGAAGGAGGCGGCGCCACACCGCGATCGACTGGCTCCACCGGCCTTCCAGCAGCGCCAGTCGAGCCTGACGAACGGCCTGGACCTCAACCTGGTAAACCGGTCTGCGCTCGATCGTCCGCTGCAGAGACAGCCGCACGTCTGGAGCCAGGCGCCCACGTGCCTGGTCCGTAAGCGCTTGAATGTACGCCGTTTGATTGACGGCAGGCTCCAAAAGGCTGGTCGTAGTCCATTGCTCGGGGTGGCACCGCCGGTAGCCTACGACCTTGGGAGATCGCGCGAACTTGCCCGCGGTTGCGAGCCGGAGCCACGTCGGGTGGTCGACGTACGGTACGCCCTCCGGTTGTAGGAACCCACCCGTGTCCACCAGCGTCTGGCGGCGCACCATCACGGTGGGGGAGATGAGGAAGTTGAGGTCGGCCAGAGCCGGGAGTATGGAGCCGACGGGCTCGTTCCTCGCGATCCGGTCGGGGGGAGAATAGCTGCACCGAGCGTAGAAGCAGCCCCACCGGTCCATCAGCGCGGCGAGGCCGTACGAGAGAACCACGGCCGGATCGTCAAAGAGGGGCAGCTGATCTTCCAGCTTCGTTCGAGGCCAGGCGTCATCGCCTTCAAGGACGGCAATGAAGGGACTCGTGGAGTGCGCAAGCGCAATGGCGTACGCGCTGCCGAGCGCCATTATCCCTTGATGCGGTCGACGGAGGACGGTGATCCTCGGGTCCTGCATGGATTCCGCGATCTCTGCCGTCCCGTCGGTGGAACCGTCATCGATGACGATCATCTCCCAGTCCGGCATTGTCTGGGCCAGGACACTGGCGATGCAGGACTCGATGAAGGCCGCATGCTGATAGGTCGGCGTCACTACCGTGACTCTGGCCATCAACGGACTCCGGACCGGATGTGATTGTCGGTTGGCCGTTCCTGGGCGATGAGCCATCAGGGCATCCTAAGCCATCAATTGTGCGAATGGTGAATGAAAACCACCTCGATCAAGCCCCTCTGCGTTCCGGACCGGTACCACGAGGATAGAGGCAGTCGCCGGGCACAGGCCCGGCGGTGACGCGCGGAGATGTGGTTCATTCGGGCGGCCCGCCGGGGCCCGCATTCACTGCCGTGTCCGTGGGCACCGGAACGGTCCCGCTCTCCGTCGTGGATTGCTGCCGACCGGCACGCAGCAGCGGATTGATCTGAGTAACGAATGCGACGAGCGCCACTGCCGACTCCCCCACGAGGAATGCAACGCCGACGCCGGCGATGCCCAACGCCGGCAAGAAGACAATAGCCAGAGCCACGAACGAGACGGCCTGGGCCGCCTGGATCCCGAAGAGGACGCGGAGCTGGCGCCTGGCTTGAGCCACCCCAAGGCACACGGCGTTGATGCCGTTCGGGAGAACTCCCAGAGCGAGGAGCCTCAGGAGCATCGCCCCTTCGTCGGAATAGCTCTTTCCGAACACCTCGAGGATCAATGGGGCGAGAGTCGCGATCACGATCACGAGCGGCAGCTGCAGCCCCACCAGGAGCCTGAGCATCCGGCGCATGGCCAGCCCCACTTCCGAGCGTCGCCCCGCACCCTCGACGCTCAGGGAGATGCCCATGTTCATCGAGAACATGATCATGGAGAAGGCGACGGTCCAGGCGATGTAGTAGTAAGCGCTGGCGCTCGCGCCGGCCGTTGCAAGAACGATCAAGGGGAGCAAAGCGGTGGACGCGCTGCCCAGCAGCGAGCCTCCGAAGTCGGAGACCAGGAAGCGGCCGATCTGGCCGATGCTCCCTTCGGGTTCCAGGTCGCCATGCCTGGTCGCGTGGCTCGGCAGGAACCAGCGGAAGATCATGAGGTTGATCGGCACGATGGACAGCGTCGCCGGCACCGTCCAGGAGACGTACACGCCAGCGCCGGTCAGCGATCCCGCAAGGACAACCACGAGGAGGACCTTGGTCGCCGCGAAGATCGTGTTCTCGATCGGCACCCAGACTGTGCGCCGAAGTCCCGTCAGGACGGCGTCCTGCAGCGAGAAGAGGGTCCAGGCCATTGTTGCGGCGAGGAACCACGCCATTGCCGCCGGGGTATCCACGAGGGACCGCACGTCGGGCGCCCAGATCCCAATTCCCAGCACGAAGACCGTTGCAACGGCTGCCGACATCAGAAGCGACGCGCCGTACGAGCCGAGGATCAGCTTGGTGGTGGCCCGGCCGGCAGTTGGAATGAAGCGGGTGAGTGCACCGGCGAGGCTCATTTGGGACACGTAGGACAGGAACATCATGCTGGAGATCAAGGCTGCGTTGACACCCACGTCGTGGGCGCTATAGAGACGCGCCGCGAGCGTCCAGTAGAGAAGACCCAGGACCGAAGTCACGGCGCTGCTCAGGATCAGCGCATACGCGCGGCTGTAGATCGGCGCCCGCAGATGGCTGATGAAGCTCTTGATTTGTCGGTCTGGTTCAACCATCAACGTCGTCTCGGCGACGAGACGATACGGCCCGCAGCATCCGGCGCTTGAGGCGCTCGACCTTGGTCTGGAGGCGCTCGCCGCGCCAGCTGATCGGCAATCCCTCTCCACGGATCCACGAGTCCAGGCGTTGCATCGAGACATCCGAGCCTACGATCGCCCGGGCGAGGGCGAATCGATCGTCGTTTGGATGGCTGAGCGCGTGCTTCACGGCGCAGGCGGAATTCGAACCCGGACGTCTCCACGTGCCGCTTGATGCTGCCGGTGTGACTCCCGTACGGGTACGCGAAGGTCATGATCCGGTGGCCGACGATCTCTTCAAGCCTGGCACGCGACGTATCGATGTCAATTACGGCATCCGAGAATTGGAGCTCGTCCAGGGGTACGTGGCGATGGCCATGAGCTCCGATTTCGACGCCGGCCTCATCGAGATCGCGGACCTGACCCGCAGAAAGCATCGGCCGGTCGCCTTCCCCCAACGATGCCAGCCATCGGCTCTGGCCGCCCAGGCAGCCCGTGATGATGTAGGCCGTCGACGCCAGGCCCAACCTCGTCAAAATGGGAAGGGCTACCGAGTGCCACTCCTGGAAGCCATCGTCAAAGGTGATCAAGAGCGGCCGTTCAGGCATCGACGCGGTGGGATCCGCCAGAGCCGCCGCCAGCTGACTTACGGTGAGGGTCTGAAAGCCACCCGCTGCGATGTGCTCCATCTGCTCGGCGAACTGCCCTGGATCCATCGAAAAGCGCCTGTACCGATCCGTCGCAACCGCCGTGATGGAGTGATAGAGCAGGATCGGGATCACCGGTGGGACCACCATGGCTGAAGCGTGGCCGCCGGCGACAGGCCGCCTATTACCAGGCACCGTTGCGCGCTGCTCATTCCCTCGGCTCAACTCGAACTCCCCGTGCGCGACCGACGAAGCCGCGCCTGCCGACAGTTTGCCTGGATCCGGGCCCTTTCGTCGGCCGTTTCCGCCAGGAGAGTGGCACCCATCCTCGGCACGGACTCACCCGTTCTGACCCAATCGTGGGCCCGCGACAGCATCGACAGACATGATATGGCGTCCTGCTGGAGCTCTGGCAGTGCCGGCGGCGGTCAGCCGGCGCAGCGCAGTCCGGAGCAGCCAGGAGGTCCGGGGTCGCTCCGGCAGCGAGGAGGGCGTTGAGTCCCTCGTATGCGCCATAGACCGGCAGGCCGAGGTAGTGGTCGCAGGTTGGCTTGCCGAGCACCTCTTCGCAGTGCTCGTGGGCCGTCACGCCGAGTCGGGCCAGGTATTCCGGGACGTCGTGCATGTGATCGGCTTGGATCAAAATGCCACGACGAAAGGCCGAACTGTACGCCTCGACCCCCAGCCAGCACGACGGGGACGTCACATGCGAACGGTCGACAGCGGGGCGTCTTTCTCACTTCGGCCCCCAGAAGTGGCAAATCCCACCGCGAGTGAGACGGCGGTTGTGGAGTCCGCGACGTATGTTGGCAAACCATTTGCGGGACGCGAGTCTCGATGACTAGGATTGGTCATGTCCGTTCGCACGGTTATCGAACGTGGGCCTAAAGGAAAACGGGCCGTTGCCTTCAGCATCGACTGGCCGGGATGGAGCCGAGGGGCCAAGACCGCCGAGCTCGCCCTGGAGACGCTCGAGTTCTATAGGGAGCGTTACCGGCAAGTCATGAGCCCCGCCGGACTGGCGCGCGAGTTCGACGCCGCCGGGCCGCTCGAGATCGTGGAGGACAGGATCGGCACGGGTTCGACCGATTTCTGGGGAATCTCGTTCTCGCCGTGCTCGGCCGAGCAGGGACCGATGAGCGAGACGGAGCTCGAGCGCGGGATCACGCTCTTGCGGGCTTGCTGGACGTATTTCGACGGCGTGGCGGCACGGGTTTCCACTGAGATGCGCAAGGGTCCGCGCGGCGGAGGACGCGACCGCGACCGGATAGTCCGCCACACGATCCGAACCGAGAGTGAGATGTTCGCGAAGCAGGTGGGTTTGCGAGAACCGGAGCTCGCGGCGCTGACGCCCGATGGACTCCGCCAGCACAGGAATGCCTACGTGGCGGCCATGAGGGCCTACAACGCCGGAGAGGTCAATCACCGCATGCGGTCCTGGACGCTGCCCTTCCTCATCCGGCACTCCGCTTACCACACGCTCGACCATGCGTGGGAGATGGAGGATAAGGACCTCACTGCCGAGGAGTCGTCCTAGGCAGGAGCCGTGTTCGGGCTCGTTCAGCCTTCGCCCAACCTCGAGAGGGACCCGGACGGACGAATCGCGAATGCCTCGACGAAACGGTCCAGCGCGCCCCGATCTCCATTTGCCTCAATTCGACCATCGGCAATTCCGTCGCGAGGTCGGAGCCCTTCGAGAAGAGACCGTTGAGCGTCCGGACGCCCATCGAGGCCACCACCGTCGGGTTGGTCGAGCCGCCCTCCCGGGTCGTACACCTGCCGTCGGCTACGGCCACCTCAAAGCCGTTCCCCTCGTCGTCGGCTAGCGCACGGGCGCACTCGTTGGACTGGGTCGATCATCATCGCCGGCTATTGCGGCTTCGTCGTCGCCGTGGTGGCAGGGTGACGCTGACAGAACTCGACGGCTGACACTGGGTGTGCCCGCCAGCCCTGGGCGTTGTCATCCGCCTGTCATCGACGCGTCATCTGCCCGTCGCATGAAGCTCCGATCCTTCGGCCGGTCTACAACCCAATACCGGAGGATCAGATGTATCGGTCGCCGCGAAAGATGTCGGGATTGCTCGCACTCGGAGTACTCAGCCTGGGCATCGGAGTGGCCGCCTGCACGCAGCCCGGAGCCAGCCCAAGCCCGAGCGCGATGACGGAGGACGGCCCGAGCCCCAGCCAGTAGCTCGTCGGCCTGCCCGATCTCGCGCCGGTCCTAATCGGGCGCTCCCCCCAGGACCGCGCCGCCAGGTCTCTCGCCGGCATCTCGCCTCCCCACCCGTTGCGCGGGTAGCCAAGGACGCACCCCCATGCTTGTACTCGTTCTCGTCGCCTTCATCGCCGGACTGGTCACGGCGGTCTCACCCTGCGTACTCCCCATCCTGCCGATAGTGCTCGCGACGGGAGCCGACGGCGATCGGCGCCGACCCTATCTGGTCATCGCCGGACTGGTGGCGAGCTTCACGTTCTTCACCCTGGCGAGCGTCCAGATCATCACGGCCCTGGGAGTCCCGAGCTCCGCGCTCCGGGACGTGGCCATCGCCATCATCGCGATCTTCGGCCTGACGCTTCTCGTTCCGGCCGTTTCGGCAGCGTTCGAGCGGGCGACGGGGCGGCTGCAGCGGGCAGGCGCGCGATTGATGACACCCTCGAGAAACGGCTCGCTGACCTTTGCCCGGGTGGGCGCGACCGACGGGGCGCCGGGCGCTCCGTCGCCGAAGCGCGCCAGCATCGCCGGCGGCCTGCTCACCGGGGTCGGCCTCGGTCTGGTCTGGACGCCGTGCGCGGGTCCAATCCTCGGAGCGATCACGAGCCTCGCGGTAATCGCGCCCGGGTCTTCGTCAACGCTCGTGCTCGTCCTTGCCTATTCGATCGGAGCCGGGCTCCCACTTCTCGCCATTGCCCAGGGCGGTCGGGCAATGATGGCGCGCCTCCGGCTGAGGTCGGCTTCCAGATGGGCCACCAAGGCATTCGGCGCCCTGGTCCTGGTCACGGCAGGATTGATGGCCGTCGGCGCGGACACCGCCCTGTCGGCCGACCTCACCAGCGCGTTCCCCAACTGGACCGATGCGCTGCAAACCCTGGAGCGGGCAAACCCAGTCCAGTCGGCACTGAACCAGATCGAAGGGCACAACCAGGCCTCGGGCGAGCCTGCTTCGAACGGGTCCGACCTGAGCGACCTGGGTCCGGCGCTGGAGTTCACCGGGATCGACCACTGGCTCAACTCCAAGCCGCTGTCGCTGGCAAATCTACGCGGGAAGGTCGTTCTCGTCGACTTCTGGACGTACTCGTGCATCAACTGCATTCGGACGTTGCCGTACGTGGAGGGTTGGTATCAGAAGTACGCGTCGGACGGCCTGGTTATCGTGGGCGTCCACTCCCCTGAGTTCGCGTTCGAACATGACACCGGCAACGTCTCGGCGGCGATCGCCCGCTTCGGGATCACGTACCCGGTCGCGCAGGACAACGAGTTCGCGACCTGGGGCGCCTACAAGAACGAGTACTGGCCCGCGGACTATCTGATCGACGCGACGGGGCATATTCGAGCCGAGCATTTCGGCGAGGGCGACTACGACGGGACGGAGGCCGACATTCGGGCGCTTCTGGAAGAGGCCGGCAAGTCTGCGCTGCCCAGCCAGACGGCCGCACCGGCCGGCGCGCCAATCGCCGGCGGCCAGAGTCCAGAGACCTACCTCGGGTCCGCGCGCCATTCGGGGTTCGCGGGAACTTACCCGAGCGACGGAACGCACACACTCCAGCTCCCGTCGCAGCTCGATCTGAATTCCTGGGGTCTCAATGGAACCTGGGACGTAGCGTCGCAGTACATCACCGCGACACAGGCTGGAGATAAGCTCGAATTCAGCTTCCAGGCCCGCGATGTGTACCTCGTGATGTCGGCTCCAAGTTCAGTGACCGCCCACGTGACGATCGGCGGGGCAGCGACAGCTTCCGAAACCGAGGATGTCTCGGCCTCCGGCAAGCTCACTGTTTCGAGCGCTCGGCTCTATCACCTGGTCCACCTGCCCGCGTCCGGGCAGGCGACGCTCACGATCACGTTCGACTCGCCTGGGGCACAAGCCTTTGCCTTTACGTTTGGCAGCTGAGACTCCCGAGCGACAACCCAACGCTTCCGATGACTTGGTTCACGAGGGAATCGGCGGTTTGCCGGGTCTCGAATCCGCCGGTATCCGGCTCTGTTGCTACCGGCTGTTGCTACCGGTGACGACTCGCTGACGCCGCGCGCCAGTGCCGGTTCGAGGAAAGCGTGGGCCAGGTCGTCTTCGGCCTACCGACCCTACCGGCAAGCAGGAAGCGCCTCCGAGGGGTCGACGCTGGCACAGACGTCGGCTTTCTTCACCCAGCCCGAATCGATCACGACGTTGAGGTTGTCCTTCGTGATTACCTGCGGCGTGAGCATTATCGAGGTCGCCTGATTGTGGCCGGCCAGGGAGAACGGCTTGGCGCCCCTGACCTTGGAGATGTCTCGGTTGTTGCAGAGCGCAACCGCGGCATCGCCTGCCGCTTTGCCCATGAGCCGCAGGTCCGGCCAAACGTCGACCGTCTGCGTAACCAGGGCGACTCTGTTGAGGCCCCACATGTCGCCGCCCTGACCGGCAACGGCGACCTTGCCGCCGAGGCCAACTTCCTCGAGGGCCGTGATGGCGCCGCCGGCCATGCCGTCGCTCTGGGCGATGACCGCGTCGATCCTGTTCTGGTTCTCAGACAGGATCGCTTCCATCTCGTCCCGTCGAAAGCCGGGCAGTCGGGCGATTCGTGGGTGGAACGGCACCCCTGGCGGCGCCGGTCTTCTCCATTCCAGGGTGAGTCAGGTTCTCGCCCCCGCGACACCCACGGGATGGACTACGCGAAGCAACCGCGGGCCACGAACTGCCGCCCCGGAGCGCGTCGGTCGGCCGGTCCGAGGCGCAGGCGAAGGAGGCCGGGCTCCTCGTCCGGACGGGCACGGCGCCGTTCCGGGCCAGCGCCATAGCCGTGATCGGCGATGGGTACGAAGGGATCTGCAAGGTCGTCGCGCGCCCCGGGACATCCGAGGCACAGGGCGCGCATCTTATCGGGCCGCATGCTGTGGGGCTTATCGTCGAGCCGACCCTCGCTGGGTGCGGCGACGCCTCCGCAGCCGACCTTTCGGAGGCCGTCGGCGAAGCTGCGATGGCCGTGGACGGCCGCTCGATCGACTTCGAGGCTCGGGCGGCGGACAAGGAAGTGAGGCTGATGGCCGCGAACCTCTCGACGCGAGTTGAGCATCCGGGCGAGCCCCTCGGTCTCTCGGACGAGCGTCTCCTGGACATGTACCGTCTCGTCACGCTCGCCCGCGCTCTCGACGAGCGCATGTGGATCTTGAATCGTGCCGGCCGCGCCCCCTTCGTGATCAGCGGCCAGGGCCACGAGGTCGCGCAGGTCGGCATCACGATGGCGCTGCGGCCCGGGCACGACTGGATCGCCCCCTACTACCGCTCCATCGCTACGTGCCTGACCTTCGGCATGACCCCGCGGGACCTCATGCTCGGCCAGTACGCCAAGGCGACCGACCCCTCCTCCGGGGGGCGGCAGATGCCCGCCCACTACGGGCATCCGCAGCGTCACCTCCTGTCGGTGAGCTCCCCCGTCGCGACGCAGATCCTCCACGCGGTGGGCATCGCCCTGGCCGCCAAGATCCGCGGGACCGGCCAGGTCGCCATGACGTTCACGGGGGAGGGAAGCTCGAACCAGGGGGACGTCCACGAGGCCCTGAACTTCGCCGCGATCCACCACCTCCCCTTCGTACTCGTTGTCGAGAACAACGGCTATGCGATCAGTGTCCCGAGTGCGAAGGAGCTCCCGCTGCCCGACGTCGCCGCACGCGCCGCCGGCTACGGGATCCCGGGCGTGGTCGTCGACGGATCGGACGTCCTCGGCTGCTACGCCGCGGCCCGGGAGGCGGTGGACCGGGCCCGGTCCGGCGGCGGACCGACCCTGATCGAGGCGAAGGTGATGCGACTTACGGGGCATTCCTCGGACGACCAGCAGACGAAGTACCGGTCGGCGGAGGAACTCGCATCGGAGCGCGCGCGGGATCCGCTCCCACGATTCCGGGCGCAGCTCGTGGAGGCCGGCGTACTGACGCCGGAGATCGAGGCATCGATCGCCGGGGAGGTGAAAGCCGCGGTCGAGGACGCAACCAACTTCGCGGAGGGCCAGCCGGACCCCGACCCCGCCACGGCGACGTGGTGGGTCTTCGCGGAGGATGGGCCGTCGGACTGGGTCCCGCCATCGGCCGGGGGGCCGACGACGGCGGCCGGGTACGGAGATACGGCGTCGCCGGACCGACACGCGCCCGGCGGCCCCGAGCGCGGTGGGAGGGCCTGATGGCTGTCCGGACGTTCATCGACGCCATCCGCGAGACGCTCGCCGAGGAGATGCGGCACGATCCGTCGATGATCGTGCTCGGCGAGGACGTCGGCAAGAAGGGCGGCGTCTTCCTCGCCACCGACGGCCTCTGGGCGGAGTTCGGCGACGATCGGGTGATCGACACGCCATTGACCGAATCGATGATCGTCGGCGCCGCGATCGGAGCGTCGCAGAATGGCCTCCGACCGGTGGCAGAGATCCAGTTCGCCGACTTCATCTTCCCGGCGTTCAACCAGATCGTGTCGGAGGCCGCGCGCCTGCGCTACCGTTCCAACAATGGCTTCGAGTGCCCGATCACCATCCGCGCGCCCTATGGCGGGGGCGTGCACGGCGCGCTGTACCACAGCCAGTCCGTCGAGGCCTTCTTCACCCACGTCCCGGGGCTGAAGGTCGTCGTGCCGTCGACGCCCTACGACGCGAAGGGACTTCTCCGGACGTCGATCCGAGACCAGGATCCCGTGCTGTTCCTCGAGCACAAGAAGATGTACCGGAGCGTCCGCGGCGAGGTCCCCGACGGCGAGTTCACGATCCCGCTCGGCCGGGCTGCGATCACCCGGCCCGGCACACAGATCACGCTCGTCGCCTACGGACTGATGGCGCACTACGCTCTCGAGGCGGCCGACCGGGTCGCCGACGACGGGATCAGCGTCGAGGTCGTCGACCTCCGCTGCCTGCGGCCGCTCGACAAGGAGACGCTCCTTGGCTCCGTCCGCAAGACCGGCAAGTGCCTCGTCGTCTACGAGGACAACCGGTTCGGCGGCTACGGCGCGGAGATCGCGGCGACCGTGGCCGAGGAGGCCTTCGACGACCTGGACGGACCGGTAACGCGGATCGCCGGCCCGGACGTCCCTGCGATGCCGTACAACCACGTCCTCGAGGAATGGTTCATGGTCGACACCCCGACGATCGAGGCGGGGATCCGCAAGCTCGCAGCCTATTGAGGGATGCGCCTCCGCGGCGCCCACTGGAGGAACACGGTGGCCAAGGTCACGATGCCCCAGCTCGGCGAGAGCGTTGCCGAGGGGACGATCGGGAAGTGGCTCAAGCAGCCGGGCGACTCGGTCGCCAAGTACGAGCCACTCCTCGAGGTCATCACGGACAAGGTCAACGCCGAGGTCCCGTCGCCGTACGAGGGCGTGCTGAAGGAGATCCTCGTAGAGGAGGGGGCGACCGTCCCGAACGACGCCGAGATCGCCGTGATCGAGACGTCGGAGGAGTCGGCCACGGGTTCGCGGACGGCGGCGTCCGCGGCCGCCGCCGCGCCGGCCTCAGCCGCCGTCCAGGCGGCCCCTGCCGGGGTGGCCGAGCCCGCACATGGCCCCACTGGGTCCGACGAGCGTCCGACGCGGGATCTGGCGCTCGCGGCGACCGCCCCGTCGCAGGCACCGGCCGCCGCGGAGCTGCCCGCCAGCGCGGATGCACGCATAACCCCCGCCGTCCGGCGGCTCCTTCTGGAGCACCGGCTGGAGCCGGTGCTCATCATCGGGACCGGCGGCGGCGGCCGGATCACCCGCGAGGACGTCCTCGACTATGTGGAGGCACAGCGCGGCAAGGCCGTCAACGCGCAGCGGCCGGCCGCCGTGGAAGCTGCCACGGCGGCGCCGTCCGTCCACGATGCGGCCGCCCCCTCGGGCCCTGCCGCCGGCGTCAGGGCCGTCTCGATCGCGTTCCCCGCCGGGACCGACGAAGTCCTGGTCCCGATGACCCAGATGCGCAAGGGCATCGCGGCCCAGATGACTCGCGCCCTGCAGATCCCGCACGCCTACGTGCAGATGGAGGCCGATGTCACGGGCCTCGTCCGCCTGCGGACGGCGCTCCAAGCCGACTACAGGTCAAGCGAGGGCGTCTCGCTGAGTTACGTCCCATTCGTCATCAAGGCCGCCGTGGAGGCGCTCAAGCGTCACGGGACCTTCAACGCCCACTGGACCGACCAGGGGCTCCTGGCCAAGCGGCGCGTCAACGTCGGGGTCGCCGTCGCCGTCGACGAAGGCCTCCTCGTCCCCGTCATCCGGGACGTCGATCAGCTCTCGATAAACGGCATCAACCACGCGATCGCCGACGTCGCGGCCCGGGCCCGCGCGAACAAGCTGCGTGTCGACGACTTCGGCGGAGGGACGTTCACCGTGGACAACACCGGCTGGCTCGGCTCCAACATGACGATGCCGATCATCAACGCGCCCGAGGTCGCGATCCTGACGATGGAGGCGATCGCCAAACGGCCCGTCGTGTTGGAGACGCCCGGCGGCGACGTCATCGCGATCAGGCCGGTCATGAACATGGTCATGGGCATCGACCACCGTGCCAACGACGGCGCTCAGGCCGCGGCGTTCCTGCGCGCGGTCAAGGAATGGCTCGAGGCCGCCGGGCCCGAGACGTCGGTCTATTAGCCGCGCGGCCGAAAATCGCTATGCCAACTCCTTCAATGTCTCGCGCGCAATGATCATCCGCTGAATCTCACTCGTCCCTTCGTAGATCGAAGTGACGCGAGCATCGCGGGCGTAGCGCTCCAGCGGGAACTCGCGCAAATACCCGTAGCCGCCCAGCATCTGGACCGCGGCATAACAAGCGCGGTTGGCGGACTCCGAGGCGAATAGCTTCGCCATGGACGCTTCCTTCGCGAACGGCTTGTTCTTGTCCCTGCGCGCCGCGGCGTTCATCAGGAGCAGGCGCGCCGCTTCGAGTTCCGTGTACGAGTCCGCGATCATCCATTGGATGGCCTCGAAGTCGGTGATCTTCTTGCCGAACTGCATACGCTGACCGGCGTACCGCGTGGCGTAATCCATCGCGGCCAAGCCCACACCGAGTGCCAGCGACCCGATGCCGATCCGGCCTCCAGCGAGTTCACCGGTCGCCACCCTCAGTCCGTCGTTGAGCTTGCCCATCAATGCGTCTTTGGGGATCCGGCAATCCTGGAGAACGACCTCGTGCGTTGCCGCGGCGTGCTGTCCCATCTTTTCCTCGGCCCTGCCAATCACGAGGCCTTTGCTCCCGCCCTCAACGAGAAAACAGGAAATGCCCTTGCCCTTCGGTGCGGACTTGTCGGTTACAGCCCAGACGATGAACAGGGCCGCATACGGCGCGCTGGTGATGAACATCTTCGAACCGTTCAGCACCCACGTGTCCCCCTCCAGCCTCGCGGAGGTGGTCATCGAAGAGGGGTCGGACCCGGCACCGGCTTCCGTCAAAGCAAAACTTCCCGCGACATATTCTCCGGAGCAGATCCTCGGGATGTAATTTCGCTTCTGTTCCTCGGAACCGACCGCTGCGATCACTTCGCAGACGAGGTTGTTGACCGATACCGTCACCGCCGTGGACGCGCACGCCCGGGCGATCTCGGTCAGCGCCACGCTGAATGCCACGGTCCCGGCCCCCACACCGCCAAACTCGTCTGGGACTGTCAGCCCCATCATGCCCAGGGTGGCAAGCTTCTTCAGGTTGCCGAGGAATACGGCCCGATCACCGCCCCGGTCCAGGGACGCGGCCACCGGCTCCAGCTCGGCGCGGGCGAATCTGCGAACGGTATCTCGAATTGCTTCTTGTTCCGCGGTCAGTTCGAAGTCCATGATTGGAGACCTGTTCTAGCTCTCGGCGGCGAAAGAAACTATATCGACACTGGTTCAGCGTACGTTCCGAGCACGTCGCGCATCACGACCACGATCTCGCCAAGTGTGGCGTAGGCACGCACGCAATCCAGCAGGTGTGGCATCGTGTTCTCGGTGCCCTGGCAGGCGACCCGCAATCTATCGAGAGCCTGTCCCACACGTCCGCTGTCACGGTCCCGCCGCAGGTCCGCCAGTCGTTTCGCCTGACGTGCGTATCCCGCTCGGTCCATTTCGAGCAGAGGGATTGCAAGCGGTTTGTCGTCCACGAAACCATTCACGCCGACGACAGTGCGAGTTCGGTCATCAATCTCGCGCTGGTAACGGTACGCCGCGTCCGCGATCTCCGCCTGGAAGAAACCATGTTCAATAGCAGGCAAGACGCCGCCCTGTTCGTCGATTTGTCGGAAGTATTCCCGCGCCTCGACTTCCATCCGGTTCGTCAAGGATTCGACGAAGTACGATCCACCGAGCGGATCCACCGTGTTCGCGGCGCCCGACTCGGCGGCGATGATTTGCTGCGTCCGGAGTGCAACAGTGGCGGCCTGTTCGCTGGGCAGGGCAATGGCTTCGTCCATTGAGTTCGTGTGCAGGGACTGTGTCCCGCCGATGACCGCCGCAAGCGCCTGGATGGCGACGCGCACCACGTTGTTCATCGGCTGTTGGCCGGTCAGGCTAACACCCGCCGTTTGCGTGTGGAAACGCAGCAGCCACGAGCGCGGGTCCTTTGCGCCGAACGTCTCGCGCATCTCATGCGCCCAGATGCGGCGGGCAGCGCGGTACTTGGCGATCTCTTCGAAGAAGTCGTTATGGGCGTTGAAGAAGAACGACAGCCGCGGTGCGAACTCGTCCACGTCCATGCCGCGCGCAATGCCCCAGCGCACGTATTCCAGGCCGTCACAGAGCGTAAATGCGAGTTCCTGTGCGGCCGTGCTTCCGGCTTCGCGGATGTGGTAACCGGAAATCGAAATCGTATTCCACTGCGGAACTGTCTGTGACCCGAACTCCATCGTGTCCACCACAAGCCGCATCGACGGCTCGGGCGGGAAGATATATTCCTTCTGCGCGATGTACTCCTTCAGGATGTCGTTCTGGATGGTGCCGCGCAGCCGGTCCGGGCGCACGCCCTGTTTCTCCGCGACGGCAAGATACATCGCCCACAGAATCGCGGCGGGCGAGTTGATGGTCATCGAGGTGGACACCTTGTCGAGGTCGATGCCGTCGAACAGGATTTCCATGTCCTTGAGCGAACTGACCGCAACGCCGCATTTGCCGAACTCGCCCAATGCTTCTGGCGCGTCGGAGTCGTAGCCCATCAGGGTGGGGAGATCGAATGCGACCGACAGACCGGTCCCGCCCTGGCTGAGAAGATATTTGTACCGCGGGTTCGATTCTTCTGCGGACCCGAATCCTGCGAACATCCGCATGGTCCAAGGTTTGCCTCGGTACCCCGTCGCGTGGACGCCGCGCGTGTACGGGTATTCGCCGGGGAAGCCGAGGTCATCGAGGTAGTCGAAGTCCGGCAGGTCGGTCGGGGTGTAGAGGCGGGCTACCTCATCGGATGAAGTAGTGATGAATTGTGACTGTCGCTCCGGGGCGCGCTTGAGCGAGGAGGCGAGGGTCTTCTGTTCCCATTCTGCCTGCGCCTTGCGGAGGTCGTTGAGTTCTCTGGGATGGCCCATGGGTATGTCTCTTGTCTATTGATTGCCGGTAAGCAGCGCACGGGCAACGATCAACCGCTGTACTTCGCTGGTTCCTTCGTAGATTTCCGTGATGCGCGCGTCGCGATACATCCGCTCGACCTCGTAGTCGGTGATGTACCCGTAGCCGCCATGGATCTGGATGGCCTGATGCGTGACGTAGGTGGCCGCTTCGGAGGCGACGATCTTGCACATGGCGGACTCGGCGCCGAAGGGCCTGTGGTTGTCCTTGAGCCAGGCGGCGCGATATACGAGGAGACGACTGGTCTCGATGCGTGCGTACATGTCCGCCAGCTTGAACTGGATGGCCTGGAGCTCGCTGATGGGATTGCCGAACTGTCGGCGCTCCTTTGAATAGGACAGAGCCCGTTCAAATGCGCCTTCGGCGATGCCAAGCGCTTGGGACGCGATGCCGATGCGCCCTCCGTTCAGCGTCTCCATTGCGATCTTGAAGCCCTGACCTTCTTCGCCGAGCAGGTTCTCTGCTGGGACCCGGACATTGTCCAGCGCGAAGGATGTAGTACTGCTGCCGCGGATGCCGAGCTTGGTTTCTTCCTTCAGGATTGTCACGCCGGGGGTTTCGAGGTCGACAATGAAGGCAGATAGACCCTTGTGCCTCAAACCCCGATCCTTCGAAGCGACTATCACGCCGATGCCGCGATAGCCGCCGTTCGTGATGAAGAGCTTGCTGCCGTTGATGACGAACGAGTCACCGTCGCGCGTGTACGTGGTCGCGATCCCCGCCACATCGGACCCGGCGCCCGGTTCGGTCATCAAGAGGCAGCCGATCCGTTGACCGGCCGTAAGCAGCGGCAGGTATGTCTCTTTCTGTCCGTCGCTGCCGAAGCGGTGGATTGGCTCGCACGCAAGCGACGTATGCGCCGAGATCATGACGCCGGTCGAGCCGCAAGCCTTCGACACTTCTTCGACCACGATGGCATACGAGAGCATGTCCATGCCGGCGCCGCCGTATTCCTCGGGGATGCACACACCGAGCATGCCCATGTCGGTTATCTGCTTGACCAGTTGCGGCGGGATGGAATGCGTCTCGTCAATCTGAATCGCGATCGGCTTGACTTCTCTTTCGACGAACGCCCGGATGCCGCTCTGCAGCATCTTCTGATCCGGGTTCAGTTCAAAGTCCATGAATACTCACCCTACTTCCCTTTGAACGCCGGAGGGTGTTTCTCGATGAATGCGCGCATTCCTTCCTTTTGGTCCTCGCTATCGAAGAGCAAGCCGAAGAGGGCGCCCTCAAGGCTCAGGCCGTTCTCCTTCGTCATGTTGAGACCATGGACGATGGCTTCTTTCGCAACAGACACAGCCAGCATTCCGTTGCGCGCGATAGCCCGTGCGAGTTCCATGACCCGAGTCATCAACTCTTCCGATGCGGTCACCTCGTTGACGATGCCCCACTCGCGTGCTTGTTGCGCGGTGAGCTGTGTCCCGCTGAAGATGAGTTCTTTCGCTCGATTGGGACCGATCAGCCGCGGCAGGTTCTGCGTCCCGCCGAAACCTGGGATGACTCCGAGCGTGACCTCGGTGAGCCCGAGTTTGGCCTTTTCCGAGGCGTAGATGAAGTCGCAGGCCAACGCCAGTTCCAATCCCCCGCCCAGGGCGTACCCGTTGACGGCCGCGATGATTGGCTTCTTCATCTGCTCCATGAACGCGATCAAGCGGTGGCCACGCTCCGAGTAAGCACGTGCCGCCGCCGGGCTCATCGTGGCCATTTCCTTGATGTCGCCTCCAGCAACGAAAGCCTTCTCTCCCGCGCCGGTGATGACTACCACACTCACGTCCGCATTCCGTTCGACTTCGCGAAGCGCAGATTCCAAGGCTTCCACCACCTCGGAGTTGAGCGCGTTCAAAGCTTGCGGACGGTTGACCGTCACCACGCCGATCCCGTCTACGATTTCTACGAGAACGTTGTGCAATTCCATGAACACACTCCTGAGCCGACCCTTCGCGTGACCACGTTATCAGTACTGATAGAACCCGCGGCCGGTCTTTTGACCCAGATACCCGGCGTCAACCATCCTCACCAACAGCGAGCACGGACGGAACTTCGGATCCTTGAATCCGTCGTACAAGACATTGATGACCGCCAACACGGTATCGAGTCCGATCATGTCGGCCAGCGCCAGCGGTCCCATCGGATGGTTGGTGCCGAGCTTCATCCCTTTGTCGATGTCCTCAGCGGTTGCTACGCCCTCGTACAGCGCAAATATGGCCTCGTTGATCATCGGCATCAGCACGCGGTTGACGATGAAGCCGGGGTAGTCCTGGGAAACGGCCATCGTCTTCCCCAATCGTTCCACCATTCCAGCCACGGTCTGGAACGTCGCGTCGCTCGTCGCCAGCCCGCGGATCACCTCCACCAGCTGCATCACGGGGACCGGGTTCATGAAATGCATCCCGATGACCCTGTCCGCGCGTCTGGTCACGGCGGCGAGCTTGGTGATCGAAATGGACGACGTGTTCGTGGCCAGGATGGCATCCTTGTTGACGGCCTCATCCAGTCTTCGGAACAGGTCGAGTTTCAGTGCCTCGTCCTCCGTCGCTGCCTCGACGACCAATTCGCATTCGGTGAACTCCGAAAGATCCTTCGCCACCTTGATTCGCGCCAAAATGGATGGGATAGCATCAGCAGGGATCACTCCCTTCTGCGCCTGCCGCCCCAGATTCACCTCAACGGTCCTCAACGCCTTCTCGATCTGGCCCGGGGAAATGTCATACAAGCGGACCTGATACTCGTGTTGCGCGAACACGTGCGCGATGCCGTTTCCCATCTGCCCCGCGCCCAGAACGCCGATCGTGTTTGTCATGTGGCTCGGCTCCTTTGCAGTGGGGTTGGATGAGATCCTGACGTGATGTTCTAGATGACTCTTTCGAAGACGACCGCGACCGCTTCGCCTCCACCGATGCACAGCGTGGCGAGCCCATACCGAACCTGCCGCCTGCCCAACTCACGAACCAGCGTTGCGGCCAGCCGCCCACCGCTCGCACCGATGGGATGCCCGAGGGAGACCGCTCCGCCGTTGACGTTGACCTTCTCCGGGTCGAGGTTCAGGTTCTTGATGGCGATCATGGCAACGACCGAGAACGCCTCGTTGACCTCGAACAGGTCCACGTCGGTGACCTTGATCCCGGCTCGCGCGCAAGCAGCCTCGATGGCTCCCACCGGCGCGTCAGGGTACAGGTCCGGACTAAGGCTGTTGGTGGAATAAGCGACCAGCCGAGCCTTCGGCTTCAGGTTGTATTTCTCCAGCGCGGACTCGCTCGCCAGCAAAGTCATCGCCGCGCCGTCGCTGATGGTCGAGGCGTTGCCCGCCGTGATGGTCCCGTCTGTGGTGAAGGCGGGACGGAGTTGCTTGATCTTCTCGAAGTCCACCTTGAAGGGGCCTTCGTCCTCCACCACCGCTTCGTCGCCCTTCTTGGTCTTCTTCACGACGGGAACGATCTCGTCTTTGAACCAGCCTTCCCTGGCCGCGTTCTGCGCGCGCTGGAAGGAGCGGACTGCGTACTCGTCCTGTGTCTCGCGGTTGAAGCCGTGACGGGTCGCGGCGGCGTCGGCGATCTCGCCCATATGGCGGCCGCTGTACGGATCCCTGAGGCCGTCGTAGACCATCAAGTCGATCAGCTCGCCGTTGCCCATGCGATAGCCGGTCCGCGCTCTTTTCAAGAGGTATGGAGCCAGCGACATGCTCTCCATTCCTCCCGCAATGACCACATCCGAATCGCCGAGCCGGATGGACCCCGCGCCGAGCATGATCGCTTTCAGTCCGCTTCCGCAGACCTTGTTGACGGTCATCGCGGGGATGTTGTCGGGCAGGCCCGCGTAACGCATGGCCTGCCGTGCCGGCGCCTGGCCGACGCCTCCTGCCAGTACCTCGCCGACGATCACCTCGCTGACCGAGGCCGGGGGGAGGCCGGACTTCTTCATCAACGCCTCGATGACGGTAGCTCCCAGGCGCGGCGCTTCCACGTCTGCCAGCGCGCCACCAAACGAACCGAACGGTGTTCGCAGGGGAATCGACTACGAAAACGTCACTCACGCCTGGCTCCTCGATTGGGTTTTCGGATGGGCGAAGCTGGCAGGGCTTTGGCGCGGCGACCGAACCGAAGGCGCCAGCGCCTGGACGACGCGCGATGTCGGGGTCCGACCAAGCTCGCCCGCGATCCATGCCGACGTGTCCACCAAAGCTGCCAGGTCGACCCCCGTCTCGACGCCGAGGCCATCGAGCATCCACACAAGGTCCTCTGTCGCGAGGTTGCCCGTTGCGGACTCGGCGTAGGGGCACCCACCAAGGCCCCCCGCCGACGAATCGACCGTAGTCACTCCTGAGATGAGAGCGGCAAGCGTATTCGCCAGGGCCTGCCCATAGGTGTCGTGGAAGTGGACGCCGACGACATCCAGGGCTATCCCGCGTGCCACGACGAGGTCGATCAGAGCACGGACCTGGCCCGGCGTCGCGACGCCGATCGTGTCGCCAAGACTCAGCCCCGTACAACCTGCGGTCATCAGGTCAGCGCACACGTCGGCCACCTGCGCGGGCTCGACCACACCTTCCCAGGGATCGCCAAAACACATCGAGACGTAGCCTCGGACGCCGAGGCCGAGTGATCGAGCCCCATCGATGACAGGCCGAACCATCCCCATCTGGCCGGCCATCGACCGTCCCAGGTTGCGACGCGCGAAGGCGTCAGTGGCGCTCACGAAGATGGCGATCTCATCGACGCCGACTGCGACCGCGTCGCTCAGGCCTCTACTGTTCGGGACCAGTACGGGGTAACGCACGCCAGGCACCCGATGCAGCCCGGTCATCACGTTGGCCGCGTCGGAGAGCTGAGGTATGCGGTCCGCACGTACGAAGCTGGTCGCCTCGATGACCGGGAGACCACACCCCGCCAGGCGCTCGATGAGCTCGATCTTTGTCTGTGTCCGAAGAACGGTGGACTCGTTCTGCAGCCCGTCGCGTGCCCCGACTTCCCAGATCGTGACCCGCGGCGGGAGGTCGTGCCAGCGGACAGGGACCGGCAGACCGGGCGGCCTCATGCGCTCACCTCCGGGCTCACAATCGCGACGACCTGATTCCGGGCGACCTGCGTACCCATTGATACGAGCAGCGAGGACACCACGCCGTCGATGGGGGCAGCCAACGAGTACTCCATCTTCATCGACTCCACGACCACGATGACGTCCCCTTGGCTCACTGACTCACCCACCGAGCGCCCCACGACGACGACGATGCCGGGCATCGGCGAGAGCACCTCACCACCGCTCGTTCCAGAGCCCGACTTCAGCGCCGGGTGATCATGGCGCGGCCGATGGAGCCGCCACGCGTCCCCGCTGCGTCCGACCCACATGACGTCGTCGCCTCCCGCGCGGTCGAACGCCACGGAACAGGTGCGGGCGACCCCGTCGAGAGAAACGACGACTTCGTGGTCGCGGGCGGCCGAAGGCGTGATCGACGCATGGCGCGGCTTGTCTTCGCGAAGGACCACCTGTCGCTCACTGCCCGCGCCGATGGTTTTTACCGCATACATCTCCCCGGCATCGTCGAGGAACTGCACCAAGACCGGAGCGTGTCCGCTCACCCGCCAGGCGCCAATCGAATTCCACAGGCTTGGCGGGCTTTCGGCGCGATCGTGGTCCAACCAGGCCAACGCGGCCGCCGTGGCGGTGTGGTCGTCGAGCGGGACGGGCTTCTCCCCAAGGTGAAGCGAGGCGATCAGTCCGGTAGCCATGCTGCCTTCGCGCACGTGCGGATCGACGGCCAGCTCCCTCAGGACGCCGATATTGTGGGCGACGCCGAGGACCACGGTCGCCCCAAGCGCCGAGTGGAGTGCATCGAACGCCGCCGTTCGGTCGGGACCCGACGCAATCACCTTCAACATGAGCGGGTCGTACCAGGTGCCGATGACCGACCCAGCCGTGATCCCGGAGTCCACGCGAACCCCTGGCGGTTCGGTGTAGGTCAGAACCGTGCCCGAGGCCGGCAGAAAGCCATGGTGGCCATCCTCCGCGTAATTCGGGCCTCGACAGCATGCCCCGACACTCGGAGTTCATCCTGGGTGAGCGGTATACCGAGACCGGCTGCGACCTTGAGCTGCAGTTCGACAAGATCGAGGCCGGTGACCGTTTCGGTTACTGGGTGCTCAACCTGCAACCGCGTGTTTACTTCCAGGAAGAAGTAGTCGCTCGGATCGCCGCCCCTGACGACGAACTCCACGGTGCCGACCCCGAGGTAGCGGGCCGAGCTGGCGATGGCGATCGCATCGGCGTGAATGCGTGCGCGGACCTCGTCGGGGAGATTCGGTGCGGGAGCTTCCTCGATCACCTTTTGGTGGCGACGCTGCAGACTGCAGTCGCGGTCGCCGAGATGGATGACCTGACCCTCGCCATCTCCGAGGATTTGGACTTCCACGTGCCGAGCATCACGAATGTACTTCTCGAGCAGGAGGGTGTCGTCTCCGAAGGCCGACCTCGCCTCCCGACGTGCCGAGGCGAGCGCGGTCATGACCTCGGCCGCCTCGCGAACGACCCGCATTCCCTTGCCGCCGCCTCCAGCCGCAGGTTTGATCATGACCGGGAAGCCAATCGAGGCTGCGTGATCCGCAAACTCCTCGTCCGTGGCGCCCTCTCGGTGGAAGCCGGGAACCGTTGGAACGCCCAGTGCGGCCGCGGCATCCTTGGCCGCGCGCTTGTCACCCATCGCCCGGATGGTCTCGCTCCGAGGGCCGATGAACACCAAACCCGCTCGCTCACAGGCCTCGGCGAAGTCGGCGTTCTCAGAAAGGAAGCCGTACCCCGGGTGGACCGCCTGCGCACCTGACGCGACCGCAGCCGCGACGACGCGCTCAATGTCGAGGTAGCTGCTGCCGGCGTCGGCGGGTCCCACCAGCATGCCCTCGTCAGCGAGAGCCACGTGCAGCGCATCTCGGTCGGCCTCGCTGAAGATGGCAATGGATCGGATTCCGAGTCGGCGCAGAGTGCGCATCACACGGATGGCAATCTCGCCCCTGTTCGCCACCAGGACGGTGCTGAACAACGTCGTCACATCCTGAACACGCCGTAGGAGACTGGCTCCAGTGGCATGTTCGACGCTGCCTCGAGTCCCAGGCCCAATACGGTTCGCGTGTCCGCCGGATCGATGATCCCGTCGTCCCAGAGACGAGCGGTCGCGTAGTAGGGGTTGCCAGTCCGCTCGTATTCATCACGGATGCCCGACCGGAACCGCTCCTCGTCATCGGCGGACCATTCGTGGCCGCGCGCGACGGCCTGATCGCGGCGGATCGTGGCGAGGACCGTGGCCGCCTGCTCGCCGCCCATCACCGAAATCCTGGCATTCGGCCACATCCAAAGGAAGCGCGGAGAGTAGGCACGGCCGCACATCGCGTAGTTGCCGGCACCATAGGAACCGCCGATCACGACCGTGAACTTGGGGACCCGGGCGCATGCCACGGCAGTCACCATTTTGGCGCCGTGTTTCGCGATCCCGCCTGCCTCGGCTTCGCGACCAACCATGAATCCGGAGATGTTCTGCAGAAACACCAGGGGCGTCGAACGCTTGTCGCAGAGCTCGATGAAGTGCGCGGCCTTCTGCGCCGACTCGGAGAACAACACGCCGTTGTTGGCGACGATACCGATAGGGTGTCCATGCAGGTGGGCGAACCCCGTCACGATCGTCTCACCGAACTCCTGCTTGAACTCGTGGAACTCGCTCCCGTCCGCGAGGCGGGCAATCACTTCGCGCACGTCGTACGACTTCCGCGAGTCCACTGGCACGACCGCGCCGAGTTCGCACGCTTCGAAGAGCGGTTCGATCGACTCCCGAGTCGCCCATGGCCGCGGGGCGCGGGGCCCGAGGGTCGCGATGATGTTGCGAACGATTTGAAGTGCGTGCGCATCGTTGAGCGCCAGGTGGTCGGTGACACCCGAGACCCGTGAGTGGAGCTCCCCGCCGCCGAGCTCCTCGGCCGTGACGCTCTCACCCGTCGCCGCCTTCACCAGTGGCGGGCCCCCCACGAAGATCGTGCCCTGCTGCCGCACGATCACGGCCTCGTCGCTCATCGCGGGGATGTAGGCGCCCCCCGCTGTGCACGAACCCAGGACGGCGGCGACTTGCGGTATGCCTCGGGCAGACATCCTGGCCTGGTTGAAGAAGATCCGGCCAAAGTGGTCGCGATCCGGAAACACCTCGTCCCACAGCGGCAGATTGGCTCCGCCCGAGTCGACGAGGTAGATGCACGGAAGGTTGTTCTGCAGAGCTATCTCTTGGGCGCGCAGATGCTTCTTGACGGTCAACGGGTAGTAGGAGCCGCCTTTGACCGTTGGGTCGTTCGCGACGATGACGACTTCACGCCCGTGGATGTACCCAACGCCGGTCACGATCCCCGCCCCAGGCACTTCATCTCCATACACCCCGTTGGCGGCCAGCGGAGAGAGTTCAAGGAAGGCGCTGTCTGGATCCAGCAGAAGATCGACTCGATCCCGCGTCAGCAGCTTGCCGCGTTCCAAGTGGCGTTCGCGGTTGATCGCCGTACCCCCGACGGCCGTCTTCCGCAAGCGCCGCCGGAGGCCTAGCACGAGCCTCAGCATGTGGGATGCATTTGCCCGGGCGGTGGGGGACTCGAGATCGACGGTTGACCGCAGTACTGCCATCTTGCGTCGTCCCTGGTTGAAGTTAACGCTCGTTCACCCTACGGCGGACCGTCCGCCCATGCAAGGGGGGTCGCGAGGCACGGCACGCGGGCCCGCTGATCGCTCGATCCCGCGTCGATTGGTGCTCTTGACGGGGGCCCCGGTATGCTTGCTTGCCATCCGGCCCCTTCTGCAACGTTGATGAAGGCCCCGAGTGCCTACGCGAAAGAACCGTCGTACTGAGATCCTCGCGACCGCCGCCCGATTGTTTGCGGCGTCGGGGTTCAACGGTGTCTCGATCGACGATCTCGGTGCTGAGATCGGTATCTCCGGTCCGGCGATCTACCGCTACTTTCCAGGCAAGGAAGCGATCCTTGGGGAGATGCTCGTCGGAATCAGCAGGCGTCTGCTGGATGGGGCGATGTTGCGAGTGGCATCTGAACAGACACCCCAGTCAGCCCTGCTCGCACTCATCGACTTCCACACCGAGTTCGCCCTCGCGGATCGGGATCTCATCGCTGTCCAGTTCAGAGACCTTGGGAGCGTGCCCGAGCGCGAACGCCGGGTGGTGCGAGAGCTGCAGAGCGCCTACACCAATACCTGGGTTGAGGTACTGCAGAAGGTTTACCCGGAACTCACGCCGGAACGGGCGACGTCCGGAGTCCATGCCGTTTTCGGCCTGCTGAACTCGACGCCGCACAGCGCGCGGGGTGGCGACCCGGCCGCCGGCAGGCAGCTTCGTGCGATGGCAGCGGCGGCACTCGCGTCCGCGGGCGAGATGTCAAATGTGATTCCTGAAGACGGGTGACCGGGCTACCGGTCGGCCGATCTAGTCGGAACCGGGACCCTGATGCGCGCCCACCCCAAGGCGCCGAGCGATGAGCATGCGCAGGATTTCGCTAGTGCCCTCTCCGATCTCGAGGATCTTCGAGTCGCGCCACATTCGCCCAACGGGGTACTCGTTCATGAAGCCATATCCGCCGAAGATCTGAGTGGCGTCCCGAGCGTTCAGGACCGCGACGTCCGACGCGTGGAGCTTCGCGATCGCGGCCTCGTGTTTGAACTGCTCACCGGCCAGCATTCGGGCGGCTGCGTCGTGGTATGCCAGGCGCGCCGTGTGCGCGCGGGCTTCCATGTCGGCGATCTTGTGTGCGATGGCCTGGTACTCGCCGATGGCATGGCCGAATGCCCGTCGCTCGCCGGCATAGCGGACGCATTCGTCGACGCATCCTTGCGCCAGCCCGGTTGCGAGCGCACTGATGGCGATGCGCCCCTCGTCGAGAATGCTGAGGAACTGGGCATAGCCGCGGCCGCGTTCGCCAAGCAGGTTGGCTGCCGGCACTCGGCAGTCTACGAACGCGACCTCGCGCGTGTCGGAAGCGTTCCAGCCCACCTTGGAATACTTCTTTGAGACCGAGAGGCCCGGCGTACCCGACGGGACGATGATGGAAGAGATCTCGCTGTTGCCGTCCGGCCGGGTTCCCGTTACGGCGGCAGCGATGACAAATCCAGTTATGTTCGTGCCAGCGTTGGTGATGAATGCCTTCGTGCCGTTGAGGACCCAGGTGTCACCTTCGAGGGTCGCGGTCGTGCGCACCGCACTGGCGTCCGACCCACCACCCGGCTCGGTGAGGCCGAAGGCCCCGAGCATCTCGCCCGTCGCGAGTTTCGGCAACCACTCGCGCTTCTGCGCGTCCGAACCGAAGCGGTAGATGGGCATCGCGCCAAGAGAGACCCCGGCCTCCAGCGTGACCGCCACGGAGCTATCGACTCGTCCGAGCTCCTCGATCGCCAGGCACAGGGTGAAGTAGTCGCCGCCCATGCCGCCGTACTCTTCGGGGAAAGGGAGTCCGAACAAGCCCATGCGGCCCATCTCGCGCACGATCTCGTACGGGAATGAGTCCGCCTCGTAGTACTCGCCGATCACGGGCGCGACCACCTCGTGCGCGAACCGCTCGACGCTGGCTCGAAACTCCTCGAGATCCTCAGACAGCCGAGGTCGGCTCATAACGCTCCTCGCAAGTCAGGGACAACGGGATTCGACCCTGCCGCTAAGTCAACGATCGTGATACTACCTGCCCGGGCGAGTCCACCATAAGCTTGCGTTGCAGCCCTCGGTATGCATGCGACCCCTAGCGGATACTCAACGTGCCCGCTGAAACGCCGAGGAGATCGACTGAAGATGCGCATAGTCGTGCTGGCAAAGCCGGTGCCCGACGCTGGTCAGGAGCGTCTGCGGGACGATTTCCGCATGGATCGCGAGGCGGTCTCTGGGGTCATCAACGGCAACGACGAGTACGCACTTGAAGCTGCACTGAAACTCGTCGAGGCCAGCCCGGATGGCGGCGACGTCGTGCTTCTCGCGATGGCTCCGGACCAGGCCCAAGAGACTATTCGCAAGGGTCTCGCCTTGGGG
Source organism: uncultured Chloroflexia bacterium (assembly GCA_963835845.1). Lineage (GTDB taxonomy): Bacteria > Chloroflexota > Limnocylindria > Limnocylindrales > CSP1-4 > Fen-1039. Next base: position 111,709 of record CAWIGT010000005.1, read on the forward strand.
GCGGCCAGCGCGGTCCTGGTCACGGACCCGGCTCTCGAAGGGTCATGCGCTCTCACGACTGCGCAGGTACTGGCCGCCGCATTGCGCGACCTTTCGTTCGATCTGGTGATCGCGGGCGTTGACACGTCCGACGGAGCTGGGGGTGTCGTGGCGGCTGGCATCGCAGCCCTACTTGGGCTCCCGTACCTGTCGTACGCGGCGGGGATCGAGCCGTCGGACGGCCGCGTCCGCGTGCGCCGGATCACTCCCAATGGGTACGAGGTCCTCGAGGCGCCGATGCCCGCCCTGATCTCCGCAACCCAGGCTCTCGGCGCACCCCGCTATCCGACACTCAAGGGGATCATGGGAGCCCGCCGTAAGGAGATCGTCACCCGCACTCTCGCGGACCTCGACCTGGCGCGCGCACGCGAGCGGGGGGTCGAAGTCGGGGACGCGGCCGCCACGTCTCGGGTGACTCGCAGTCGTCCACGGGCGCCGCGCGGCACGCCAAGAGTTGTGCAGGGCTCGCCCGCCGAGGCGGCTCAGGAAGTAGTGACATTCCTGGCCGAGCGGAGGCTGATCTGATGGCCGGTGGGATTTGGGTCCTGGGCGAGTCCAAAGGGTCGGATCTGGCGCGAGTCAGCGCAGAGGTCGCTACCCTCGGACGCGCTCTTGGAGCGGCCGCCGGCCGCGACGTTGTTGGCCTGGTCGCGGACGCGAGCCCAGATGGCCCCGCGGCCGAGCTCGCGACATACGTGCCGCTGGTCTACAGTCTTGCAGTGCCCGAGGCGGCCGAAACGGCAGTCGCATCGGCCGTCGGGCCATCGCTGGCCGCGCTGGTCGAGCGCGAGCAACCCGCCTACCTCTTGGTCGGGGCGACATCCGATGGTCGCGATATTGCCGGGATACTCTCGGTGCTCCTCGGCTGGGGCGTGATCGCGAACGCATCGGCCATCCAGTGGCAGGGCGGCCGGCCTGAGGTCGAAGTGAGTGTTCTGGGGGGCAAGGTGTTGACGACGAGTGTGTTCACGGGCGAGCACGGGATTATCACGGTCCGGCCCACGAGCGTCACGGCCGAGCCACTGGCTTCGCGCGGCTCCGTTGTCCCGGTCACCGTCGCCCCTGACATCGCGCTGCCGGCAGTGGCGGTCATTTCGCGGGTCGCCGAGGAGTCCGAGGAGGTCCCGATCGAAGAGGCTCGCGTGATTGTCTGCGGGGGCCGTGGCGTGGGCGGCCCCGAGGGCATGGATCTCGTCCATGCCCTGGCGAACGTCCTAGGTGGCTCCGTCGGCGCCACGCGGGCCGCCGTTGATTCCGGCTGGGTCCCGTACAGTCAGCAGATTGGCCAGACCGGCAAGACCGTGAAGCCGCAGCTCTATGTCGCGCTCGGGGTTTCCGGGGCGATGCAACATATGGTTGGAATGCGGACCTCCGAAACGATCGTAGCCGTCAATCGCGACGCCGAGGCTCCCATTGCCGAGGCCGCCGACCTTGTCGTGATCGGCGATCTGTTCGCTTTCGTCCCGGCGCTCATTTCCGCTCTGGAGGCACGCTCCACCTGAACGAGAGCCGTAACCCGCGGTAGATTAGGCCGCGTGGCCACAAGGAGATTCCGTGGTCGAAGCGCTAGCTCGCGTACCGTTCTGGTGGCTCGCGATCCCAGTCTTCTGGGGATCAGTTGCCCTCTTCACGCTCGAGGTAGTGCGACACCTGCGGGTGATGGGTGCGGTGCGCCCGACGGCCCCCTTCCGGGACGTTCGCCGGCGGCTTGGGGCTGTCGTCCGGTACGCCGTCCTCCAGACGCGCATGTTCCGGGACACCCGTGCGGGCTTGATGCACTACGCGATCTTCGCAGCCTTCCTCCTGCTCAGCACCGGCGTGGCGAGCGCCGCCACGGGCGGTCTGGTGGAGGCCATCGTCGCGGCACCGTTCGGTGGGGCGATCTGGGCCTTCCTACTGCTGGCACGCAACGTCGCTGCGATCGCGGCTCTCGCTGGCCTGGCGTACGCCATCGTCCGGAGGCTTGTCACTCGTCCAGCGCGCCTTACCCTTTCGCCTTCCGGGGTCGTCATCCTGTTTCTCATTGGGGGGATCGTGGCGGCCGATCTCGGCGCCCTGACCTTCGAAGCCGCGCTCTACGGCCCATTGCCGGGAGCGGTTATCACCAATGCGGCAGGGTCGCTCCTGGCGGGGTCCGACCGAGGCCTCCTGCTGCTCCTCTTTGGAGTCACCTGGTGGGTTCACATCGCCTGCGTCTGCACATTTCTGGTCTGGCTGCCGCTGACCAAGCACTTTCACGTGGCGTCGAGCTTCTTCAACGTCTACCTGCGCAAGCTCGAGCCTCGCGGCGCTCTGCCCGCGATGGACCTGGAGGCGGAGGATGCCACCTTCGGTCTGAAGACGCTCGCCGACCTCTCCTGGAAAGATGTCCTTGATGGGCTGTCCTGCACCGAGTGTGGACGCTGCCAGGATGCCTGCCCCGCCTACGCGACCGGCAAGCCCCTCAACCCCAAGGCGCTCATAGTTGGGATCCGGGAGCTCACCACCGAGGCCGAACTCGGTCTCCACCTGGTGCCGAGCCCGTCTATCAGGCACGCTCGTGTGGCTGAGGATGACTCTCTGCAGCCCGCCGTCTCCGGGCTCCCCCTGGTAGACCATGCGATCTCGTTCGACGCGGTTTGGGATTGCGTCACCTGCGGGGCGTGCGTCGAGGCCTGTCCACTCCTCATCGAGCACGTCGACAAGATCGTCGGGATACGGCGCAACCTGGTCCTCGAGGAGAGCCGCTTTCCGGCCGAGCTCACTACCGCCTTCCGAGCGATGGAGAACCAGCAGAATCCGTGGGGCCAGCCGGCCTCGGCTCGGCTCGACTGGACCAAAGGCCTTCCATTCGAAGTCCCGGTGGTTCGAGACCTGGCGAAGGCGGGGAGGCTCGACGAGATCGAGGTCTTGTACTGGGTGGGGTGCGCCGCTGCTTTCGATGAGCGCAACAAGCGCGTGGCCCGCGCCTTCGCCACGTGCCTCCATGCCGCCGGGGTCAAATTCGCCGTCCTCGGTGAGGAGGAGGCCTGCACGGGCGACCCGGCTCGACGGATGGGCAACGAGTACGTGTTCCAGATGCTCGCGACCCGGAACATCGAGACGTTCGAAAAGTACGGCTCGCCACCGATCGTGACCGCCTGCCCCCACTGCTTCAACACTCTGGCCAACGAGTACCCTCAGCTCGGTGGCCGCTATGACGTGAGGCATCACACGACCTACCTTGCCTCGCTGCTTGCTTCTGGTCGCCTCGCAACTCGGGATCCGAACGGGGCCGAAGCCCGGCGCGTCACGCTCCACGACTCCTGCTACTTGGCCCGCTACAACGGGATAGTGGACGCACCTCGGGACGTCCTCAACAGTGTGGGGTCGATAGAACTCGCGGAGATGAGTGCGCGCGGCAGGCAGACCGCCTGCTGCGGCGCGGGCGGCGGGCGGATGTGGATGGAGGAGACGCGAGGCACGAGGATCAATGCGGCCCGGACTCACCACATCCTTGCGACCGGCGCACCGACCCTGGCGACCTCCTGCCCCTTCTGCATGACAATGCTGCGTGACGGGCTTGCCGACGCTGGAGCTGGCGACAAGGTCTCAACACTCGACGTAGCTGAGATCCTCGCACCCGTTGCCATCTCTGGGCGGACAGCCCCCGAAAGGTAGGGACCCCTTGAGCTCAATGCCGCCGGCAGTCACCTACGACAACCGCGGACCAGTCGCCTGGGTCACCATCGATCGGCCTGAGGCTCGCAACGCCCTGAACACGGAGGTGCGTCGCGGCCTATCGGATGCATTTGCCCGGTTCAATGCCGACGAGCAAGCGTCCGTGATGGTCCTGACAGGCGCCGGCGACAAATCGTTCTGTGCCGGGGCCGATCTCAAGGAAATGGCCGAAACGGCAATGACCGTGCCCCCGCCGGACTTCATCCCGCAGATCGGTCGCAACGTGGAAGTCGCCAAGCCTGTGATCGGCGCCATCAACGGGGTATGCCTCGGAGGAGGATTCCTTCTCGCGCAGAGCTGCGACCTGCTGGTTGCATCGAGCACGGCGACATTCGGCATCCCGGAGGTCCGCGTTGGAAGGGGCTCGCCCTGGGCAGTTCCTCTCACAACGATGGTCCCCCGAGCGATCGCAATGGAACTCTTGCTGACCGGGCGGCCCATCACGGCTCAACGCGCATATCAGGTCGGGCTAGTGAATGAGATCGCAGCTCCGGACGAGCTCGTGGCTCGAGCCCAGAGCCTTGCTGAGACGATCGCGAAGAACGCCCCGCTGTCAGTGGTGGCTGCCAAACGTACGGCTTACTTGTTGGCGGGCGAACGCATGGCCCAGGCCTTCGACGAGGCAGAGGATCTGTGGCGGCCGGTCTACCTCAGCGCGGACGCCCAGGAGGGCCCGCGCGCGTTCAAGGAGAAGCGAGAACCGATCTGGCGTTCTCGCTGAGGGTGCGTCGGCGGAAGCTACCCCACCGATACGGACATTTCTCGCAGATCTGGAGCGACGGCGAACGTCGGTTCAGTGATAGCGCGGACCTGCTCGACACTGACTCCCGGAGCCAGCTCCCGCAAGAGCAACCCGTCGGGAGTGACGTCCATCCAGGCGTGGTCGGTACAGATCGCGGACACGCAGCCCCGTCCCGTCAGCGGCAGGCTGCACGTTCGCAGGATCTTCGGCTGCCCCTCGCGCGTGAGGTGCTCCAGCATCACGATCACTCGCCGGGCTCCCATGACAAGGTCCATGCCACCGCCCATGCCCTTGATCATCTTGCCGGGCACCATCCAGTTGGCCAGGTCGCCGCGCTCGGAGACCTCCATCGCCCCCAGGATCGCCAGGTCTATATGACCGCCGCGAATCATGGCGAACGACTCGGCCGACGAGAAGTACGCAGTGCCCTCGATCTCGGTGACCGTCTCTTTGCCGGCGTTGATCAGGTCGGGATCCTCCTCACCTTCGAACGGATAAGGCCCGATTCCGAGCATTCCGTTCTCCGACTGCAGGACGACCTCAATCCCAGGCGGGACGAAGTTCGACACCAGGGTTGGCATGCCGATTCCGAGGTTGACGTAGAAGCCGTCGCGCAGCTCCAGCGCAACGCGCTGGGCGACTTGCTCACGAGTCAGAGCCATCAACTCACCCTCGGGCGAATTGTCCGCCGCTCGATCGGCTTGCGGAGTCCCTCGGCCAGGACCAACCGTTGCACGTAGATGCTCGGGACGTGGATGGAATCGGGGTCGAGTGATCCGACGGGAACGATCGACTCCGCCTCGACGATGGTGATCGCGGCCGCGGCGCACATCATCGGGTTGAAGTTGCGAGCGGTGCGCCGAAAGACCAGGTTGCCCCAGGTATCCGCCTTCCAGGCGTGGACCAGGGCGAAGTCGGCCCGCAGCGGGCGTTCGAGGAGATACTCAATGCCGTCGAAGACGCGGACCTCCTTGCCCTCTGCGACCTGCGTCCCCACCCCCGTTCGCGTGTAGAAGCCGGCGATTCCGGCTCCGCCGGCCCGGATGCGTTCCGCGAGGGTGCCCTGCGGTACCAGCTCGACATCGAGCTCGCCCGATAGGAACTGTCGCTCGAACTCTTTGTTCTCCCCGACATAGGAGGACACCATGCGCCGGACTTGCTGGGCTTGAAGGAGTACTCCGAGGCCGTCGTCGGTTGTTCCGCAGTTGTTCGAGATAATCTCCAGGCTGCGCACGCCTCTGCGGTGCACAGCGGCAATGAGGTTCTCGGGGTTACCGCATAACCCGAAGCCACCGACCATCAGGGTCGCCCCGTCCGGAATATCCGCAACAACGGCGTCGGCGCTCGCCTGGAGCTTGTTCATGGCCGAGCGACCAGGTGCAACGACGCCAGGCCGCGAACGTCGCCGCGGGCCTTCCACGTCGGCGGACGCGCGGGATCGACCCGAAACACGGGAAAGAGGTCGGCGAAGCGCTCGACCATGATCGTCAGCTCGAGGCGGGCGAGGTGCTGGCCCAGGCATAGATGGCGGCCGTGGCCGAACGCGACCTGGCCGTTCGGATGGCGGTCGAGGATGCACCGCTCAGGATGCTCGAAGGCGTTCGGGTCGTGGTTCGCCGCACCGTAGGCGAGCAGAACGACGTCGCCGGCGGGGATCGTCTGGCCGTACATCTCGACGTCATGCGCGGCGTTTCGTCCGAAGAGCTGCACCGGCGACACGATGCGCAGCAGCTCGTTGACCGCCGTCTGCTTTAGCGCGTCGACGTTAACGAACAGCTGCTCGCGCAGCTCCGGGTGCTGGGCAAGATACAGCAGGCTCATGCCCATCGCCCCCGAGGTCGTCTCGTAGCCCGCGAGGAGCATCAGCATACCGAACTGGCGGACCTCGAGGTCGGACAGGCGGTGACCGTCCACTTCCGCCTGGAGCAGCATCCCGAGAAAGTCGTTGCGAGGCTCCCGCTTGCGATCCTCGACGCGCTCGCCGATGTATGCCTCCGCCTCTCGCGCCGCCGCGGCGTGGTCGTCAGTGTCGAGTAGAGCGTTCGAATACATCCTTTCGACCCAGTCGAACCAGCGCGGTTCGTCCTCGTCCGGCAGGTCCATGAGCCGAGCAAGCGAGCCGAGCGACATGGGGTGGGCGAACTGGGCCATGACATCGCCGCCGCCGTTGCGGGCGAACGGCTCGAGCAGCTTGGTCGCGAGCGCTTCGAGATCGGGCCGCAAGGCATCGATGCGTGGCTTGGCAAAGACGGGGTTGACGAGCGCGCGATAGCGGGTGTGCTCCGGCGGGTCAAGCTCGATCGGGAGCAGCGGGTCCGTGCGCGGTTGCGTGGAAGGGATCAGCGTCGTGCCGGCCACCGCCGACGTGAACGACTCGTGGTCGTTCGCCGCGGCCGTCACGTCGTCATAACGCGTCAACACCCAGAAGCCGCCGTACAGGTCCGAGTGCACGAGCGGCTGCTCCGCCCGCATCGGGCCGAAGACGCTCTCGGGGTCCGTGACGAAATGCGGGTCGTGGTGGTCGAAGCTCATGCCGCGGCCCGCCGGATGGTGAGATGGTCCGCGCCCGCCGCGCGGGCAATGGCCTCGCAGTTCATTGCACGCACCTCCTTGAGCTGGATCAGGCAATCACGCCATGACCGGCCGACCCGGCCCGGCGGATCAGTCGGGGAAGGCCTCGGGTCCGCGTTCCTTCAGCCGCTCGGCCTCGCCGGCCGCCTCGTCGAGTCCGCCGACGGCAGCCACGAGTACGGGTAGCGGTCGTCCTCGAGCGCCGTCGCCTCGGCCGTCAGCCAGAGCGGATTGAACGTATCGACCATGACCGCCAGCTCGTCGGTGCCCTCCTTGCCGATCGAGGCCTCGACCGTGCCCGGATGCGGCCCGTGCGGGATGCCGGCCGGATGAACCGTGAACGACGAGATCTCCACCCCGCGCCGGCTCATGAAGTTGCCCGCGACGTAGTAGATGATCTCGTCCGAGTTGATGTTCGAGTGGTTGTACGGCGCCGGGATCGACAGTGGGTGGTAGTCGAACTTGCGGGGCACGAACGAGCAGACGACGAAGTTGCGGCCCTGGAAGGTCTGGTGGACCGGCGGCGGCTGGTGGACGCGTCCGGTGATCGGCTGGAAGTCACCGATGTTGAAGATGAACGGCCAGAGGTAACCGTCCCAGCCGACCAGGTCGAACGGATGGTGGCCGTAGTGGTAGGCGGTCAGCTTGCCGCGCGCCTTGACCGCGATCGTGAAGTCGCCGTTCTCGGGGTGCGGCTCGACCCATTCGGGCGGGCGGATGTCGCGCTGGTAGTAGGGCGAGTGCTCGAGCAGCTGGCCGTAGTCGTTGCGGTAGCGCTTCGGGGGCTCGAGCTCGCCCGGCGTCTCGAGCCAGAGCATCCGCTGCGGGCCGGCGTCGGGTTCGAGCCGCCACGTGGTCCCGATCGGAAGCACGACGTAATCGCCCGGCCCGTAGCGCAGCGACCCGAAGACCGTGGCCACGATCCCGCTGCCCTCGTGGACGAAGAGCATCTCGTCGGCCTCGCCGTTGCGATAGAACAACCCTGGCGCCATCGGCCCGGCCGGGAGGACCACGCCCATCGTGACGTCCGCGTTGGTGAACAGCGGGATGCGGCCGCTCGACGATGTCTCCGCGAGCGGTGAGGGCGCCGGTTTTGACCAGGCGATGGCGGTGAGGCTCGGATCGTCGCCGGGGCGCGCGCCGCGCCCGCCTTCGCCAGCAACTCGACCTTGTGGGTCTGCGTCGGCGGCGCGAGGTGGTAGAGGAGCGAGCTGCGGCCGACGAAGCCCTCGACGCCGAACAGCTCCTCGGCGTAGAGCGAGCCGTCGGGCGCGCGATGCTGGGTGTGCCGGGTGTGAGGAACGCTGCCGCGCTGGACGTAGAACATCGAGCCACATCCTCCTCGGTTATGGGGCCAGTCTAGGTCGCCCAGCCCGGCCGCAGATCACGACGCTTCATCGTCGCGCGGGCCGATCTCACGCTCCCGACCGGGGTCAAGTCCAGGCTTTCCTGCCGGATCGCGGCGCCCTACGGCATCGTAATCGAGACTCGCGGCCCTCCCGGACGCGCAGGTCGATCCTGAATCGTGGTCTCGAGGACCCCCAGACGCTCGATGGCCAGCGCGACCCTATCTCCCGGCTGCAGCCAGCGACCGAGCCGCTCCTGACCGACCTCGAGCAGGCAGCCGGTGCCGACGGTCCCGCTGCCGACCACCTCGCCCGCTCGGAGCGTGACGTCGGCCGAGGCACGGGCCAGCATCTCGCCGAAGGAGAAGTGGATCGCGGCCCACGACCCCCGGCTGATCTCCGTGCCGTTTACCGTCGCGGTCATGGCCAGGTCGAAGCCCTTGCCCGCTCTGGCATCCGCGAGCTCATCGGGCGTCACGAGCCACGGTCCGATGCTCGCGGCGAAGTCCTTGCCCTTCGCCGGCCCCAGCCGGACCGCCGTCTCGTCGCGCTGCAGGTCGCGCGCCGACCAGTCGTTGAGGACCATGTAGCCGCCGATGGCCTCCTCGGCCATGGCCGCGGGCAGGTCGCGGACCGGCGTGTCGACCAGCGCCGCCACCTCCAGCTCGTAGTCGAGCTCGGTGGATCCCGCGGGCGCCCAGACTGGGTCCTCGGCGCCGCGTATCTCGGAGGTATTGGAGAAGTAGAAGATCGGGAGGCGGTACCACGCCTCGGGGACGTCGCCGCCGCGCCGGCGCCACATCGTGGCGACGTGCTGCTCGAAGGCGTAGAAGTCGCGCAGCGCCGGCGGATCGAGGATCGGCGGGCCGAAGCGGAGGTCGGCCGCGTCGAGGGTCAGATCGTCGGCCTCGCCCGCGCGCGGGTCCTCGTCCGCGTCGGGGGCCGGGAGGAGATCCGGGTCGCGGGCGAACGGCTCGACCAGCGCGGTCAGAGCTCCGACCCGCAGACCAAGGGCCAGGTGGGCGTCCAGGGTCGTCACGGGCTGGCGGAACCGGACCGAGCTGTGCGGCAGCTCAGGGTCGCCGGCCACGAGCCGGCGGCGAGCTACTTCGAGGTCGAGCCAGCGTCCGTCGGGCACGGCCGAGGCCAGCCGCCACGGTGCTCCCGCCGGCGCGTTGCGCTCGCGAACGTGGGCCAGCTTCACTCGTTGCTCCTATGTCAAGCCGCCGCAGCGAAGGGCTCTCGCTGAGCGGGCTCGCCTAGAGGTTGCCGCGCTTCGCCTGTTCGCGCTCCAGCGCCTCGAAGAGCGCCTTGAAGTTGCCGACCCCAAAGCCCCGCGACCCGTGGCGCTCGATGATCTCGAAGAAGAAGGTCGGGCGATCCTGGATCGGGCGGGTGAAGATCTGCAGCAGGAAGCCCTCCTCGTCGCGGTCGGCTTCGATGCCCAGCCGCTCGAGCGTCTCGTACGGCACACCGACGTCCCCGACGCGTTCCTGCAGTCCCACGTAGTACTCGTGGGGCATCTTGAGGAACTCGACGCCGACGTCTCGGAGCCGGGTCACCGTACCGACGATGTCCTCCGTCCGCAGGGCGATGTGCTGCGTCCCGGGGCTGCGATACCAGTCAAGGAACTCCTGGATCTGACTCTTCTTCCGACCGTGGGCCGGCTCGTTGATCGGGAACTTGATGCGACCGTTGCCGTTGGTCATGACCTTCGACATCAGGGCGCTGTATTCGGTATGGATGACCTTGTCGTCGTAGTGGATCAGCTGGGCGAAGCCGAGCACGTCGCGATAGAAGTCCACGAACCGGTCCATATCGCCGAGTTCGACGTTGCCGACGCAGTGGTCAATCTCGAGCAGGGACAGCCCGCCGGCCGCGGCTGGCGGCCGCTTGACCCGGCGGAAGCCCGGCGCAAACGCACCGTGGTACTCGCTGCGGTCGATAAACGAGTGGATCACCTCGCCGTACGTGTGGATCGCGCTCCGGCGCAAAGTGCCGTCCTCGTCCGAGCCCGCCTCGGCGAATTCGAGGTAGGACCGGGCGCCCCGGCTCGTCGTCTCGTGCCAGGCCGAGCGGACGTCGTCGACGGCGAACGCGATGTCATGGACCCCGTCGCCGTGGAGCCGGACGTGCTCGGCGATCTCGCCGTCCGGGGTCAGCGGCGCCGTGAGGACGAGGCGGATGTCGTTTTGGACCATGACGTACGAGGTCCGGTCGCGGACGCCTGTCTCCAGGCCCGCGTAGGCCACCGGCGTGAATCCCCATAACGCCCGGAAGTAGGCGGCCGCCTGGCGGGCATTGCCTACCCAGAACTCGACGTAGTCGATGCCATTGAGCGGCAGGAAGTCCTTCGCCTCGGCATAGGCGTTCGGGTTCACCCTCGCGCCCGAGCCGACGTGCCCTTGGAGAGTCTCGGTCATGACGTACTCCTTCGAGCGCCTCACCCATACACCGGCATCCGCGTTCGGCCGGCTCCGGTTGGGACGCGCGCGTCCGGCCTGTCCGGCAAAGCCGCCGACGCGGTCCTGTCCGGCGCAACACTTGCGCGAGGACCCGGGACCGATACCGGTGGGCCGGACTTGTTCAGTAGCGTTGAGTATGCGAACGATCCCGGGTGGGCCACATCGTCGGCACGGTAGTTGCGGGCGGCGGGCCAGTGGTCAGCGGGGCGAGCCGCGACACGAGTGGGAGGCCAGGCAATGGCGCTGATCAACGGCCACGTCGACAGGCTCCGGGCCGCCCGAGACAGGATGACCCGGCTCAGGGCCTCCGCCGAAGTGACGCCCCCGCCCCCCGAGGAATCCGCGACGGAGCACCCATGGCTTGCCCGCGAGATCCTGGCTCACGCCGCCGAGATGCTGCCGTACTGGATGGGCGAGGTAGAGCGGGTCCTCGCCGCGGACGCCGAGCCGGTGCCGTTCGGGCGGACGGCGGCCGACGAGATCCGGACCAGGACCGTCGACCGAGACCGGACGCTCCCTCTCTCGGAGCTCTATTCCCGCATCACGGCGGGGGTGGATCGCATCTCCCCGCTGCTGCTCCGGATCGACGACGCCAAATGCGCCCGGCGAGCCCTCCATCCGACTCTTGGCGAGATGTCGTTGGAGGAGCTGATCGAACGCTTCCTGTCGGGGCACCTGGAGGAGCACTGCGGCCAGCTCGAGCGAGCCGTCGGCGTCGAATAGGTCCCCGCCACACGACCGGAGGGCTACGCAGCGTGTATCTGCCGACGGCGAGTGAACCTACGGGTAGATCTTCTCGCCACGATTCAGCATCTCGGTGAACTTCGTTATGCGCGCCGCCCTGGTTTCGGGGCGCTTGGCGTCCTGGATCCGATAGAGGATCGCGTAGCGATTCGCGCTGTTGAGTGTTCCGTAGAACCGCAACGCGGCCGGCTTCTCAGCCAGCGCGGCCAGAAGGTCCGGCGGTTCCTCAGCCTCTCGTTGGCCGGCATATGCATCGGCCCAGCGGCCGTCGGCCTTGGCGCGCTCCACCTCAACGAGCCCGCTGGGCTTCATCGCGCCGGCATCGACGAGGGCTTGAGCCTTCTCGCGGTTGCGCTTCGACCAGACGCTCCGCGCTCCCCGACGAGAAAAGCCCTGCAGCCAGAACGTCGCGTCCCCGGATCGTTTCTGCCCATCGATCCACCCGAAGGTCAGCGCGACGTCGAGGGCCTCGTCATATGTCAGGGAGGAAGCGGCGGCGCCCTTCTTGGCAATCTTCAACCATATGCCGTTGGAGGTGGCGTAATGGGCGTCCAGCCAGGCTCGAAACTCGTCGGGGCCAGCGAACTGTTCGACCGTGCGTTCGTCTCCCATGAGGTCCTCACCGGTTCTGCGTCAAGCTGCCCGACAACGAGCCAGAACGTGTGCGTTCGGAGCAGACCACCTGTGGTGGCACCGTTTGCATGTCCGCTCGTAAACGCCATCCGCCATATCGGCTTCCCCCGGGTTTGCACCCGCGTGCCTGGCGAGCCTGGCGAGCGTCCGGGCCGACAACTTCCAAGATCGTCGATCGGCGTCCAACCCACCATCACGGTCCCATCTGTCTCGCGTATGGCAACCGATAGCGTCAACCGCCAGGACCCCGCAGCCGGGTCGAAATGAGCTCGCGGCCTCAGGTCTCAGCGAGCAGCTTCGCCTTCTGCGCGGCAAGCTCGGCGTCCGTCAGCTTTGTCAGATGGTCGACGATGTTCGGCTTCGAGGCCGGAGCTCCCCGTTAGATCGTGCGGCCGTCGATGATCGTCACGCCGGGCAGTTCGCCGCTCTGGGCACGAGAGAACCCAACCTATTCGTGCCCGAAGAGCCGTTCCATACCGGTAGAACGTCAGGTGCATCGGTGCGCTCGGCATCGTCACGGACTCGACGTGGTAACGCCCCTCGAGCCGCTCGGGGCCATCCCACAAACGCACTTCCCCGGCCCACCGCTATCGGCCACCATTTCGCAAACCATGCGATCAGGTTCTGCCCTCTTACATCCCGGTTGGCGACTACACGAGTGGTACGGCCAAAAGTCAAGGGCTTGTAGTGCTAGATGGTCTCGTTCTCACCGTCGCGACCGCTGGCATCGGCGGTCACCCCACGAAGATCGGTCGCCTCGACAAACGAGGCGTATTCAACTGCATCTGAGGCATACCGGCCGTCTCTGTCCGCAGCACAGCGACGAGCTCCTCGGCCGTCATCTCGACCTGCTCACCAATCCTCGGGCGGATCGTGAGTGCATCGCCTGAGAGTTCCTTGTCCCCAACAACGAGAATGAAGGGTATCCATTCCAACTCGGCATCGCGGATCTTGCGCGAGACCTTGAGATCGCGGTCATCTACGTCGACTCGAAGGGGCAGCCGGTTCGCGAGACCCAATGCCCCGTCGGCATGACGGTCGGTGACCGGTATGACTCTCACCTGTGTTGGTGCCAGCCACACCGGAAAACGGGGCTTCTCCCCATTCGCAGACCTCATGGCTTGTTGCTCAAGGAGGGCATAGACGTTTCGATCGATCGACCCGGAAACGGATGTGTGCATCAGCAAAGGATGGCGTCGCTTACCATCCTCCTCGACATACGTGATATCGAACCGTTCCGCGTTTTCGACATCGATCTGAACGGTGGACAGACAAGCGGCCTTCTTGGACGTATCAATGAAGTTCAGCTCGAACTTCACGTCGAAGTAGAAGAACCGCGCATCCCAAATCTCGGCCAGAGCTGGGCGGCCAAGAGTCCCCATCACCGCCGAGACGAATTCCGGGTTCTCGTCGACGAAGGATCGCACGAACCGGATGACCGGGACACACTCGAGGCCGAGGTCGGCAAGCCAACGGAGGCAGAGCGACATCTGGCGTGTGAATTCGTCTCTGGCCATTCCGGTGTCGCGAACCAGGCTATGCATGTCGGGCATAGTGAAGCTCCGCAACCGGCGCAATCCAGACACCTCGCCGCCCTGCTCACGTCGGAAGGAGTAGTGCGTCAACTCATAGAGGCGGATGGGCAGATCCCGATACGAAGCTGCCATGTCGTGCATGATCATGTACTGCCCGAAGCATGCCGCGAAGCGTAAGAAGTATTCCTTCTCGTCGCTCTTGACTACATACTGGCGTGCCGGAAAGCGTTGGAGGTACATGGATAGGCCCGGATGCTCGTAGTCGTACATGATTGGCGTCTCGACCTCCATGGCGCCATAGGTAGCCACCAAGTTCGTGGCATGGCGCTCGAGAAGCCGCTTAATGAGTAGCCCTTTGGGGTACCAGCGTAGATTGCCGCTGTCGGAAGCAGGCTCATAGTCGACAAGCTCATGCTCTCTCATCAGCTTGACATGCGGTGAAGCATCGTCGGACGCCCGGGTCCCCGAGCGCTCGTAGGCGAACATGTCCCGCATCCCAGGGTTCGAGTCGAAGTCGAACGCGTCGGCTGGCGCGTAGGTACCGTCCGGCGCATAGACTCGCCATTCAGGTCGAAGCGTACGCTCGGCCGCGATGGCATTCGACTCGCTCACAGCGGGATCCTAGTCTGGACGATTGATGCGTGCCCAAGGTATCGCTTCACGTTCTCAAGAGTGAACCCTTGCGTGAGCACGACGGGGAATGGGGTCGCGGTCATTCACGACGAGGGGCGCCGACGGCGGACGCGAGTAGTCCCAGCGAGTGAGCTCACACTCGCAGAAGGGATTCCGCGGCACGGGGAGGCACGAGTCGGACCAGCCGTGGGCCACTTCGTCGCCATCTCATTGCCTCACGGGTCGACCGCGGGCGCGGGGGCTCGGAGCGTAAACGGATCCTTCGCCGCCCGATCGGCGGCGTTCCTTCCGGGCGGTACTGGTTACTGCCACGGCAACGTTCCTTCGCAGATCGCTCAATACAGCCGCCGGTTCGCCCTCCGGGGCCGTTGCGTACCTGTTCGGGATCCTAATCCTGTTGCTACCGGCTGTTGCTACCGGCTTCGGACGGAATGGGGCCGTTTTGAGCCACAAAATGGCCATCTCAAGCTCAGAAAGTTGGCGGAGAGGGTGAGATTCGAACTCACGGGACTCTCGTCCAGCGGTTTTCAAGTCTGGGTCAAGGCGTTCGCTGGGGTTCGCCCGCGGCCGATTCACGAGGGAATTCGCCGATTCTCGGGCTTCGAATTCGCCGTTGTTCGCCCCTGTTGCTACCGGCTGTTGCTACCGGTAGACGACCCAGGAGTCGAGACCACGGCCATCCCGCAACTACCCCTAGCGAACGGCCCTCGCCAGAATCTGTCGCACACCCCTGTTGGTCATGGTGGCGATGCGCGGGTCGGCTATTTTGGCGATCCACTCGTCGATCGCGGCGCGCTCGAAGCCCGCTGGCAGATCGATCTCGGGTACGCGACGAGGCGCCGCGCCTCGCGCCGCGCTGATGTACGCGAGGTCAAAGATGGCCTTCTCGGGCGTCGCTACGCGTCCCCGCGTCCCCTTGGCCCATCCGCCGAAGAGTTCGCCTGGGATGTGGTGGACCGCGTAGGTGCCGATCGTCGTCGTGATCCGGCGGGCGCGATCGAGCGAGGCCACCGTGGTGTCGCGCGGGATCTGATCGATCATCCCATGGAAGTTGAGCGCGGACTGGAAGGACACGTATGAAGGATGCGGCCGGGTCAGATCGCCTACGATCTGGTAAGGATCCGGCGGCGTCGGTCCGATGGACCACAGGCCGTGGCGAATCTTGTGGGCATGGCCGGCCTCGGCGAGGGCGCCCAGAGTACGGCTCGTCGAAGGAACGCTGCGCAACAAGGCCGCGGCCGCCTCTCGCGTCTCGATGACCGGCCCGATCCGCTCGAGGATGGTCTCGGCTTCGAGCAAGCTCACTTCAAAGCCTCAAGGCGCTCGACGACCTCGAGCACCATGCTGGTCCACACGTCCGGCCGGCCGTAGATGGGCACGAATTCCTCTTCGAGGAAGTCAACCACGAGGTCATGGTAGGAGTCGTAGGAGATGCCCATAGCCGCGGCGACAGCTTTGTCGACCAGAGCTGGGTCCACGTGCCCCGGCGTCAGAGCGTTCGGGTGTGCACCCAGTAGAAGATCCAGGTCGAAAACGTCTCTGGGCTCGGTCTCGGAGCGGCCTGCAAGCGCGCCGATCTTCTGCCGGATCGCGGCTGGCGCTAGATAGTGTTCAGCCTTAACGACCCGGAGGCCGAGGCCGGCACCTATGTCGGCACGAGCCTGCTCGAAGGCATGCTCGGGATCCACCGTTCCAACCCTCGACGAGAATTCGATCTTCGTGTTCAACAGGCCCGCTGGACCGCTCGCGACGAACTTCCATCGGCGGGTCGTCGAGGTCTGCTTGGGCTTGGTTGGGTCAGAGATCGACACGCCTCCGGAGCGGAGGATCTCGCGGAACGCGCGGGCAGCCAAGGTCTTGTCGACCTGATCCTCGACGAGGTAGAAACGTTCTGCCCGCAGGTAGTCAAGATCGATGTCCTGGGACCGTCTGCGACTGTCAAACCACAGACGCAGGTTCGCCCCGCCCTTTACAACGTAGTCGCCAACCGGCATATAGGAAGGCAGAACCTGGAGGAACGCCAGGTGCACCACCTCAACCAGTTTGGCGCCTTCGGACTTCTCGCTCATGCGCTGACACTACACGGTTAGCACTGCTAGAGTCAATGTCTTGTAGTGCTAGTTTGTGTCTCGTTCTCAGCTTGGCGACGGTAAGCGGTCCGTCGCCATCGCGCCGACCGCCTCTCACCCACATCCGCCACGACGAGCGAAGAGGGGCGCGCTGCGGCGGTGCTACACCTTGCGAGCAGAGAGGAGCGGACGCACACCTCGACCGTCGATCGCCTCGGTGAGCCGGTGCGACTGACCCTCGGTGACGATGACGTGGGCGTGGTGCAGGAGCCGGTCGACAGCAGCCGTGGCCATTCGTGACCTCAGTGAGGCCGTCGAAGCCACTTGGCCCCATCGGGGACCGACCTGAGCAACTGAGCTCGAGCGCTGCGCTTGAATCATCCTCCACTGTCGTTCTTGAGTTGAGCGCTTGGGATCCGGAGACGGGTTGTCGCTCAGCGGAGAGACGGTCCGCTGCCGCGGCGGGCTGTCGCCGCGCAGACACATATGGCTCGGTCAGATGGTCTACCGTGACGACATGACACCGCCCACTGACACAAGACCTCCTGTGGCCAGCCTGGGATCCGTGATTGCGCTGGCTGCTGCGATAGGAGCGGTGGGCGGGCTGCTCGCGGGCATCCTGCTTGAGGGCACAGACCCCCGCGACCCTTGGTCGGTAGCCGCTGTTGTCCTATTCCTCACGTGCCTCAGCTCGCTCGCCGCAGGCGCGGCCGCATACATCGTGTGCCTGGCAATGAACCGCTGGCGCCCGAGGCGGGTCGTTGGAGTACTCGCGATTGCCGCCCTCACATACCTCTGCGCCGTCCTGATCTTTCCGGCTCTCATGGCGGCTGTGAACTTGCCGAACGTGCTCAACGGTGGCGCGCTGCCATGCATTCAGTCCGGAGGCGGCTGTGAGGAAGGGCGTCACGGCTTCGACGCCATCGCAGGCCTCGTCGTAACGACACTGCAGACGTACGGACTGTGTGTCTATGCCGTGGTCGGCCTTCCGATGTCCACGGCGACATTGCTCGTCCCGGCCGGCGTCTGGGACATAGTTGCCAGGCGTCGCGGCTGGCTCCGGACTGTCGAGCGTGCTCCGACCCGTCGGTCGAATACCTGGTACGCACCTTAGGCGGCGTCAGGTCGAGGCGCTTCTTGTGCTTCGTGACTGCCTCGGCATAGCGGTCGAGCGTGGAGTACCGGACGTCGGCCTTGGACGACTCGATCTCGGCAACGACCACGGGATCAGGATCCCGGCTCAGCGGGACACCGGTGCTGGCGATGCCCTCCGGTCCATGGGACCGCTGCGTTCCGTTCGGCGTTGTTCGCCGGCGTGCGCCGGTGCTACCGGCTGTTGCTACCGGCTTCGGACGGAATGGGGCCGTTTTGAGCCACAAAATGGCCATCTCAAGCTCAGAAAGTTGGCGGAGAGGGTGAGATTCGAACTCACGGGACTCTCGTCCAGCGGTTTTCAAGGGCGCACCAGGGCGGTCGCGCGGGTCCGTCAGCGTTCGATTTGAGCGTGAGGGCGTGCGATTTGGCGCCTCTCCGTCCGCCTCTGCTCGCCGGCGAAGATGCCAGCGAAGCTGCCACGTCCCGCTCGCCAGGTCATCATCTTGGAGGTGCTACTGGACTTGAGGCCGAGATAACAAGTTAGCCTCGACCGAGATGGCCCTCGTCCGCGCCCACGCGCCAGCCGGCAACTGACGGTGATGGAGCGGGCCGCGTGAAGGTCCCTGCAAATAACTGCCTCTGCAAGTGGAGCCTCTTCGGTAAATTCACCCGAGAGAGTCTTGGTCAGTGAGCATCTTATGGCAGGCCGCAACCCACCAGCGGGGACGACTAACAGATGGCTACATCGTCACGTGGACGAGTTGGCGTGCCGTGCGGTCGACGTACCAGATCGAGCCTGCCTTATCTGCCGCGAGTGCACTTACCTGGTCCATACCGAACTCGGTTAGGGGCGTGCCGCCAGGTACCCCGTGCTGTATGGACCACCTTGCCAACAAGAATCGTGCGAGCACATCGCCAGACGGCGATATCCACTCGACACACCCAAAGCCGTACTCATAGACAGCCGCTCCGCCATCTGCCAGCGCCATGCGGTCGTTTGCAGGGTTTCCGGCCTGGACAGCCCTCCATTGCGTCATAGAAGCATCGGCCCCAACGCGGCTCAGGCCCGGTTCGCCAATCGTGGCGACCTCGGTTCCTGAAACACTCAAGCGGGCCACGCTCTTCGGGGTCTTGCCGATTAGCACGCCCTTCTCGGAGAACAGGACGCCCTGGCCAAAGCCCTCGTACGGCGCCGCGTAGATGACACCGTTCGAGTCGACAAGATCGCCTGGGCCAGTGAGTCCGGCCGGCAGCGGGATCCGATCCAGGATAGACAATGAAGCATCCATTCGAGTGAGCGACTTTACGTTGAGGCGGGCGATCAATGCCATTCCTTGGCTATCGAAGGCGATAGCCGTCGGCCAGGTTCCGGCCAATGGGTTGTTCGGATCAAGGGCATTCGGAGTGGCATCTGTGTCTGCCTGCGGGAACGTGTGTGTCCGCACGGCGTTGGAGGTCGGGTCGACCCGTGTGACCCTGTACTCCTCGCTGATCCAGACGCTCCCGTCCGGCGCAACGGCAACCCTGCCACCATACCCATATTCGCCGACGGTTGTCGGGAGCGGCCAACTGGTGAGTGCACCCGTAGCAATGTCGTATCGATACAGCGCAGCGTTAGTGTCGATATTTGCGAACCAGAGTGAATTGCGAACGGGGTCATACGCAAGGTCGAACACGTCGCCCGGCAAGTCGACTGTTGTCATGGTCGCGAAGGTTGGGGCAGTCGCCGGCGTGATGTCGGCACGGACGCCAGGCGGTAACCCAGCTGAGGGGGCCGCCGGCGAGCCGCCTCGAATGACTAGCAGGCCTACCACGAGGGTCAATCCAACGAGAACCGAGGCCAGTGGCAGACCGCGGACACCTCGGACGTGGACTTCGCGGCCCTGCTTTGCAAACGGGAGAGCACTGAGCGCGGCGACTTCGTGGCGGGCGATGGGGCGCTTCCCGAGATGGCTCCGACCTTCGTGGTCGGGAGCTGCGACATGATCATTGGACTCATCTTTAGCCATCACCGAACTCCGATCCAGCTCGAAGGCTCACGCCCTAGGGCTACGAACGAATCGCGACGCACTCAGCATTGGGACGGGCATGTCTCCCACGCCCAGTAGTACTGCCGCTGAGCATAGTAGAACGGAGGACTGTCGAGTTTAGGTTGGGTCCAATCGTTGTTCCACAGCTGCCAGCTTCCGTTCCCGTAGTACAAATGGACTCCCCAACCAGCGTCGGTGCAATGCATGCTGCTGTCGCATCCGGTGAAGTCTTGACCAATGGGCATCGAAATAGGTCCCCAGATCTCGGACTGGGCGCTCATTGCGCCATATGAGTATGTCATGTCCACCGCTTTTATAACGGCGCAGGTCTGGCAGTCCTTGCGAACGTTGAATATGTAGTAGGTGAAGGGCTGACCATTACACGACCCAGCGTGGCTCCCAGAGCCGTCATACATTATGAAGAACGCTGTGTCCGATTGCGAAAGAGCGAAGTCGCCGTTGTCATACGGGCAATAGCTGCTGTTGTACTCCCAGTAGCCCTTGACGTGGTATTGCGAGTACAGGTTGTGGCCTGGCTGGTAGACTTGACCTTGGTATTCGCCGGTTTGGATATTGTCACTGCCGCAGAAGTATCCTGTATATCCCGGTATAGCGGGGCAAATCGCTAGGTCGACATTGTGGTGTTCTCCCGTCGGGAGGCTGGCCAGCCCGCTTTGTCGGATATACCCGTCAACTCCCCAATATCCATTCGCGGTTGCGACGTTGGCCCAATAGTAGGAGTAGTCCGCGAAAGCAGGCCCCGCTGTCCCGAACAGAAGCGCCACGGTGCCAATGACGGCCGTTAGCCGACGCATTGATCGCATTGTCCGCACTTCGACCTCCCGTAGGTTGAGCTCTGAGAAGCACCGCTCGATCGGGCGCGACCCGACCTCCCGCTTTGCTCTCGCCCTAGGGCTGTCAGTGTGTCGTAGTAGGAGGCTTGGTGCCCATGTTAGGTTGCTGACTTCTCATTCGTCCTCCTTATGGGTGTCTACGGGCTGACTCCGCTCAGCGCGATCTGAACCGTACTGGGTTTGATGGAGGCTCCATCTCTTGGAGGATGATGGAGCAATGTCAGAGAACCAAGGCAGTCACGACCACCGTCACCGCTACCCACCGGAGCTTCGAGAGCGCGCCGTCCGGATGGTCTTCGAGACGATCGAGCAATCCGGCGAACGCAACGGAGCCGTCACTCGAGTAGCCCGCAACCTCGGCATCGGAACCGAGTCTCTTCGCCAGTGGGTCCGCCAGGCCGAGGTCGACAAGGGTGCGCGAGCGGGCCTCACGACCGAGGAGCGTCGGCGCATCGTCGAGCTTGAGAAGGAGAACCGGGAGCTGCGCCGCTCCAACGAGATCCTCAAGAGCGCCGCGGCTTTCTTCGGGGCGGAGCTCGACCGCCGCTCACAGAAGTGACCCGCTACATCGATCGCAACCGTGGCTCCTACGGGGTCGAGCCGATCTGCACTGAGCTGCAGATTGCCCCCAGCTCCTACTACGCCGCTCGCAGTCGGCCCCCATCGGCCCGCGACGTTTCGGACTCGATGCTCAAGGACGTGATCATTCGCGTCCACCGGGCCAACTTCGGGGTATACGGGGCCCGCAAGGTCTGGAAGGCCCTCCACCGCCTGGGCCTCGACGCCGGCCGCGACCAGGTCGCCCGCCTGATGAAGGCTGTCAACCTGCAGGGCGTCACGCGGGAGAAGACGATCCGGACAACGCGACCCGACGATCAGGCCGCTCGACCGGCTGACCTCGTCGAGCGCAGCTTCACCGCATCGTCCCCCAATCGGCTCTGGCTCGCCGATCTCACCTACGTCTGGACCGACGCCGGCTTCGCCTACACCGCCTTCATCACCGACGCCTTCTCCCGACGGATCGTCGGCTGGCGGACGTCGGCGAACCTCCGGACCGATCTCGCCCTCGATGCCCTTGAGATGGCGCTCGCCTTTCGGGGCAAGGAGCTGCCCGGGCTCATCCATCACAGTGACCGCGGCGTTCAATATCTCGCCATCCGCTACACCGAGCGCCTCGACGAGGCCAAGGCCGTCAACAGCGTCGGGAGCAAGGGCGACAGTCTACGACAACGCCCTGGCCGAGTCCGTCAACGGGCTATACAAGGCCGAGCTGATCCGCCGCCGGAAACGATGGCGAACGCTCGGGGAGCTCGAGCTCGCAACCGCGGCGTGGGTCCATTGGTACAACACCGAGCGGCTCCACGGCACCTGCGGCGACATCCCGCCGGCCGAGTTCGAGGAGGCCTACTATCGCCAACTAGAAGAGGCGCATGCCGCCTGATTCCAATTCCGGGAGTCTCCACGATTCCCAGGGCGGTTCAATCCCCGAGATCACCACCGCGACGCGCCCTTACAGGCCGCATCAGTCCGTACCGAAGGGGGAGCGTCGCCGCGGCGCTTGATGCAGTAAAGAAAGTTGTAACAAGCCCCCGCCCCTCCAGGTGTGCTTCGACGAGCGGATCGCGGCGATAGGAGGCGAACCCGCCCGATGACCCCGCGCATCGGGCCATACTCGCCGGTCGCAGCGATCTTGGCGAAGGCCGGTCGTGGATACGTCCGCGCTCAGGGTGCTTGCCGCGGTTCCGTCCGACTCGCTTGGAGTGTGGTTCCCCCACCTCATGACGGCGTCTCGGCCTGATTCGGTCACCGATGGTACGCCGAACGGTACGCAGAAAGCCTTGACCCTCCCCGTTGGTCGGCCTAGCGTCTTCAGTGGCGATTGGCCCAGGTCCAGGTAAGGCAGTGGCCTGTCAAGACGGACTGCCGGCCCCATATGGCTGGCGGTTGACAGCGGTCGCTCCGCCGGTCGCGTCGCGAATTTGGTACGCAATTTTGTACGCAAACACTATTGATTCCAGAGGTCGGTCGGCCTAGCGTTTTCGGTGGCGATTGGCGCAGGTCCCGGTAAGGCACACCGGACCAAGAGAGAGCGCTCGCCCCACTTTTCGGAGCCCCTACGAGCTCTTCACGGCGATAGCTGTGAGCAAACGTCGGCTGTTTCTGGCTGTTCGAAATCACATAGGAGCGAATGTCATGGCACTTAGCAGACACATTCCCATCACCAACGAGCTGTTGTTCCCGCAAGGGGCATACGCCGTTGGCGGCGTAGAGCAGGTCGTCGACTTCGAGGCCTCGACGCCCGGGCAGCGCGTCCAGGCGCATGATCGCGACACTGGTCTGCCCCTCTGGGCGATCTCGGTGTTCGACGCCGATCCGGAGGCGCGGACCAAGGTCGTGAAGGTCAAGATCGCGTCCCGCACTCCGCCCGTTCTTCCGCAGGCGCCGGCGGGGTCCCCGTTCCCGGCCGGTGTCATTCGAGGGTCTGACGGCCACGGCCTACGTGGATACGTCCGGCTCTCGACCGCGCCAGGCCTGGTCGTTCCGGGCGACTGCCGTGCGTGGAGCGACGCCGAAAGGGCAGGTCCCGCAGGCCCTCCATCGCGAGGAGCAGGGCGCCTGAGACAAGGGTGATGCTGGTCGCTACGTCTCGCACGACCTTCGAGCCGGCGTCCTTGGCGGTGCTCGACACACCGCTACGGCGCCGGCGCACCGGCCGTTGTCGAATTGATCCGCCGGACCGGCGGCTGCACCTCGCCAATCCGTTTGGAGGGTGAGTCCGTCGCGGTTTCGGCAAGGACAGGCGCAGTCCTTGCCCGGCGATCGACCTGGACGGAGGCTCCGGGCTTCGTCCTGGTGGCCTGTGGCAACCGACGCGAGTCACGGTGTCCGCCCTGTTCTGAGCGGTATCGCCGTGACGCCTACTTCCTCGTGGCGGCTGGGCTCAGGGGCGACGACGGCCGAGGCGTCTCGACTGACGTTGCATCGCACCCGCTCGTGTTCGCGACGTTCACGGCACCCTCGTTCGGTGCGGTTCATCGCCGGGTCGTCGACGCTGGTGGCGGTGTCCGGCCCTGCCGGCCAAGCGGTGCTCTGACGTGCGAGCACGGCGTTTCCCTCCGCTGCCTCGATCGCCACGCCCAGGGCGATCCCCGGATCGGCCAGGCGCTCTGCCCCGCCTGCTACGACTACGAGGCCGCGGCCCTCTGGAACGCGAACCTCGGAGCCCTGTGGCGCCGGACGATCACGTACCTGCCGCGTGAGCTCGCGGCGCTGAGCGGACTTAGCGTGGCGGCCCTGCGAAGCCAAGTCCGTGTCGCCTACGCCAAGGTCGCCGAGTTTCAGGCTCGTGGATCGGTCCACGTCCATGCGGTCATCCGCCTCGACGGACCCGACGGTCCCGACACCGCGCCGACGGGAGGAGCGACGGCGGAGCGCCTAGCGGGAGCCGTCGCCCGCACCGCGGCGCGCGTAGCGGTCACGGTGGCGGGACCGGGTGGCGAAGAGGAGATGATCCGCTGGGGTGACCAGATCGACACTAGACCGATGAACACCGGTGGCCCGCGCGCCGGCGACGGGCAGGGAGCCGGCGTCGCGGGCTACCTCGCTAAGTACGCCACCAAGGACGCACAGGCCGGCGGTGGTCTCGATCGACGGATCCGCGTGAAGGGAGTGATCGAGCGCGCCGAGCTCTCCGATCATGCTCGAGCTCTGATGCGATCGGCCTGGCGGATCAGTCCCCGCTGGGCCCACAACCTCGGCTTTCGTGGCCACTTCCTCACGAAGGCCCGTCGCTACTCGGTGGCGTTCGCTGCCCTGCGAGCCGTGCGGGCGCAGTATCGAGCCCAGGCCGATCCCTGGCTGGCCCAGATCCGCTCCAAGGCCATCGGCGACCAGGTCGTCATCCGACGGAGCTTCCATTACTCGGGCTCGGGGCTGAGTCCGGCCGAGCGGGCCGTGGCCGCGAGCATCCGGTCGAGCGCAACCTCGCCGGGTAATTCGGGCCGCGACAGCTCCGCCGTTGCGGTCGATATCCCGGGAGTGCCCGGCGGCGGCGCAGTCCGCTGGTCTCGGAATCGCGCGTCGCCATGAACGAGCTTCAAAGGCGGGGGCCTTCACCCGACCGACCACACCGAGTCGAGCGGCAGTCCTCGAGCAGGCCATTCGGGAACGAACCTGACCTGGTGAGCCACCGGCTGCGTGCTGCCGTCATGGAACTCGTCGAGGCGTTACGAGACGAGGTATCCATCGAAGCTCGTCCGAGCGAGCGGGAGCCCGACCGCCTGCTCAGCATCGCTGAGGCCGCCCGGGCTCTCGGGATCGGCCGGTCGGCCCTGTATTCGGAGATCTCCGCTCGACGCATCCGGAGTGTGAAGGTCGGTCGGCGACGGTTGGTTCCGTCTTCAGCCATCAGCGAGGTCGCGTCAGGTCGAAGCTGATATGCGCAGTGCTGAAGCGCTTCGTGCGGTTGAGTACGCCAGCCGATCCATCACTTCAGGGCCCGGTCCATCGCCTCGGCGGCCTCGCGCCGGAGATCCGGAGTGACGTGCTGGTACACATCGGCAGTGATGGCGATAGAACTGTGACCGAGGGTTTCGCTCACGACCTTGAGCGGCACTCCCTGGGAAAGCATCAGGGTCGCCGCGGAGTGCCTGAGATCATGGAAGCGAACGTGTGGCAAGCCGAGCCTGTCGACCGCCGCACGGAAGTATCCCGAGACGTTGTCCGGGCGCGCCGGGCGGCCCAGCGCGTCGGTGAAGATGAGGTTGTGCCGGTCGTGCCAGGCTGTGCCCGCCGCGAGTCTGGCGGCCGCCTGGCGGGCCTTCTGACGTCTCAGGGCCTCAATCGCGATAGTCGGGAGCATGACGGTCCGTCGGCTCTTGGGCGTCTTGGGCTCGGCCAGCCTCCACGTTCGGTGTCGCTTGCCGGTCTCAGGGTCGATGTTGTCAACCGCGGCGAGCGATCGTCGGATGACGATCGAGGCTCCGTCGTCCGCCAGGTCATCCCACGAGAGGCCGAGCAGCTCGCCGAGACGGCAGCCCGTACCGAGGGCGACGGCGTAGAGTGGCCCCCCAGGATCTTCAGATGTCGCTGAGAGGAGGCGCCCAGCCTCCGATGGTGACAGGGCCCGCATCTCCCGGCCGGTGACTCGTGGCGGCCGCGCCAGCGCCGCAGCGTTTCGGTTCAGGATGCCTTCACGGATTGCGTCGTTCAGCGCCCGCCTCAGCGTTGACCGGGCGTGCCGGACCGTCTGGGGCGAGAGGCCCCGCTCGAGCAGCTGTCCAAGCCTTTGTTCGACGTCGAGCGGCCGAAGGCGCGTCAGCGGCGTCCTGGCCAGCGCGGCCCAGTACTGGGTGACGTGGCGGGCATACTCGGTGTGCGTCGCGGGCCGAAGACGCGGCTTGCAAGCGACGATCCAACGGGCGAGGTATTCGCCGAGCGTCTCACCGGTCACCGCGCCCGCAGTGCTTTCCTTGCGCTTCGCGTCGAGCTTCCGCACAACGTCAGCTCGCGTTCGGCCGCTGACATAGACGCGCTTCTGGCTACCGTCTGGGAGGTCAACGAGAACGGATCCGCGGAGCCGGCCATCAGCGGTTTCGTAGATGGCCCCTTCGCCGGCCGACCGCCTCGGCCGTTTGGTCTCCTGGTCCACCGTGCGTTGCTCCGATACAGGAGCGCCGGTGAAGGCTTCCGGTCCGACCCTGGCACCTTCGCTCTTGCTCGGTACTGTACTCGCGAAGCTGCCACGAAGCTGCCAATGTTCTGTCGTTGACCTGGCCAGGTGCACCAGACGGGCCATTTCACGAGGGAATTCTTGGCGGAGAGGGTGAGATTCGAACTCACGGGACTCTCGTCCAGCGGTTTTCAAGACCGCCGCAATCGACCGCTCTGCCACCTCTCCGCGGTGGGCTCACGCTCGTTTCGCTCGCTCCGGGCGGACTGCATCCGTGGGCCGATTGTTCCGCGATTTCGCGAGGGTGCCTGCCCGGATTTCATCGAGCCAAGAAGCGTGACCGTCTCCGCGGCAGCATAAGCCCTTCCGTCGAGGCCGTGGCCGCAGACATGAGCAGAGTCGCCCACTCTACATGGCCGGGCGAGTGTCAGCGCGGCGCTCGTCGGGCGCTCGACGCGGATCGCCCGATCGGGGCCCTGATGTCGCGCCAAGGGGTTGGGCCCAGGCCTCGCCCAGTGCCCGATCACCAGGACCGACGGTCAGACAGCGCTCCAGGTACGGCCGCCGTCGGAGGTCGCAACGACGTAGGCGCTGGTCCAGCAGTCCGGCACGAAGCCGGGGCAACCGACGAGCCCGATCAGGGCGGTTGCGCTCGCTGGGCCCGTCAGGGCGATGATCGCCACTCCGGCCGGGAGCCCGGCGGCACCGACGGACGTCCAGGTGCGGCCGCGGTCGCCGGTCTCGAATACACGGCCTCCGGCGTTCGGAACCACCCAGATGGCCTCGCCGCGCGATGCCATCGCCGGGTTCACCGCAGACCCGAGGTCCAGCGCCGCACCGGCGGGACTGTCGAAAGTGAGGCCGCCGTCGTGACTGATCAGGAGTGAAAGGGATGCGCCGACCCCACCCGAAGGAAGCATGATCCTGGGCACCTCGACGTCCGTACCAACGATGGACGGGTTACCCAGGTAGCAGCTGGCCGACACGGGCAACGCTTTCGGCGATGTCGGCGTCCATGTCGTCCCGCCGTCGGAGGAATGCAGGAGGGTGGCTCCGGCGGGGCCGCCGACAACCAGGCCCGACTGCGAGTTGACGAACGCGACGTGCGTCCAGACCACGTTTGCCGGCGAATTGACCGAGGCGGGATGCTCGACGAAAGTCATGCCGTCGTCGGTGGAAATGAAGAGGGACGAATAGGTGCCATCGGTTCCATTCGGGATGCTCGCGGCAACGGTGACGAGACTGCCTGGGCCCGGGGTGATGACCACCGCTCCGGCCGGTCCGGCCGACGCTGCTCCCGCCGGCCACGTTGGAACGAGCATGCTGCTCGCCCAGCTGGTGGCGCCGGCTGCAATGCTGTAGAGGTGAACGGCGCTGTCGTCGGGCACGGCAATCCACAACCGTCGACCGGGGACCTGGGCGACGGCGGCGATTGCGGCCGCAGTCACGTTGTCCGGCAAGGTCTGCATGGACCAGTGCAGGCCGCCGTCATCGGAAGTCGACAGGCTGGACTCGGAGAGCAGCCAGAGCGACGTGCCCAAAGACCCGAACCGGCCCGTGAGAGCGTGCCCGGGGACCGGCGGCCGGGAGGCGCCGGGGATGCCTTCAGCAACGGACGGCGAGACCGACGACGTACCGCAACCGGACAGGGCCATCATGCCGGCGGCGAGGAGCACGAGCCCCTTGTGCCTCATTGAGGTGCCGATCACCGCGCAGTAGCCGCCTTTCAGATCCGCCCGGCGCTCGAGGGACAAGGCAGAGGTTAGGCCAGGACCCCGCCCTCGAGCCCGGTGGATCGCGGAGCGCTACTCGAACCGGCGTTGAAGCAGCGCGTGAACGGACACCGCCGCGAGGATGACGGCACCGTAGACGAAGTTGGTGTAGTAGTCGGTGAGGCCGATGGCCACGATCCCGGCCTGGATGCCGCCGATCATGAAAGCGCCGAGGAAAGTCCCGTAGATGCTGCCGCGGCCGCCGAAAACGGATGTCCCGCCGACGAAGACCGCCGCCAGGGTGGGCAGCAGGTAGCCCGAGCCGATGTTCGGGTAGAAGTTGTTGAGGGATAGGGCGTTCATCGACGCGGCGAGCGCGGACGCCATCCCGACCAGAACGAACAGGGAGACACGCGTCAGACGTATCGGAATGCCCATCAGCTGGGCGGCCTGAGCATTGTCACCCGTGACGTAGGCATTCTGGCCGAGCCGGTGACGGTTCAGAAGCACCCAGGCGACTGCTGCCATGGCCAGCAACCAGAAGAACTGGATCGGGATCGTGCCTATCTTTCCCGCCAGCAATCCGTAGGCGATCGATGAGTTAGTGTCGACCAGCGGGTAGCTCTTGCCGTTGACGAGAACCAAAGTGAGCCCGGCGAAAAGGAATTGCGTGCCGATCGTCACCACCAGCGAGGGTATTCCGATGACGGTGACGATCAGGCCGTTGAACAGACCGCACAGGGCTCCGACGACCACGCAGGCCAACACCCCGAGTTCGGTGCTGCCCGTCGCCTGCCAGGTGAAGACGAACCCCACCATGCTCAGGGACATGATCGATATGAACGACAGGTCGATGTCGCCGGCGATGATGACCATCGTCAGGAACAGGGCAACGATGGCGAAGTAGGGCGTCGTCTGGGCGAAGGCCAGATATATCCGGTCACTCAGGAACGTGGTGGGAGCGCCGACGATGAAGACCAGCCATAGGACCAGGAACGCAACGGTGATCCCGATCTGCGAGGCCCAGGCGTTGGTGAACGCCGTGAGCGGGCTTCGAGCACGTGATCGTCCGATCGGGGCGACGGCAGTAGTCATGCGTGCTCCTCGCTGGACACCGTCGTCACCTCGGGCGTTGCCTTTGCTTGGCGATAGCGCTCTTGTTCCGTGAACGTTCCGGTCGCCGCCACTTCGCGCATGATGTCCATGAGCTCATTCAACGAGTAACGCGAAGTCAGGAACTGACCTGCCACGCGTCCGCGATCCAGAAGCACGATCCGGTCGGAAACCGAATACACGTGGAAGATGTTGTGGTCGATGAAGATCGCCGACTTATGCGCGGCCCGAATCCCTTCCACGAACGTGATCAGCTTCTCGGTTTCCTTGAGCGACAGGCCCATGGTCGGTTCGTCGAGGATGATGATCTCGGCCTGGAAATGGAGGGCGCGCACGATCGCGAGGCCCTGGCGTTCGCCGCCGGAGAGTCCCTTGACGTTGGTGTTGGGCGTTAGCACCGCAGAGGTGAATCCCATGGACTCGCCCATCAGGTCTGCCGTGGCCTGCCTCATCTCCCCTACTTTGAGGAAGCCGAGTCGGTTGCTCTGGGGACGGCCCATGAAGATGTTGCGCCACAGCGGCAGCTGGTCCGCCAGAGCGCGCTCCTGGAAAACGGTCTCCACGCCCAATGCGCGAGCCCGATGGACGTCCAGGTCCTTGATTCGCCGGCCGCCGAAGTAGATCTCGCCTTCGTCGGGTTGGTGGACGCCGGTGATGATCTTGATGAGAGTCGACTTGCCGGCGCCGTTGTCGCCGAGCAGGCCGACAACCTCGCCCGTGCCAAGTTCCAGACTCACATCCTCGAGAACCCGGACGCCCCCGAAGGACTTCGAGATATGGCGAAGTTCCAGACGTTTTGCGCCCGACTCGGTGTCCCCTGCGACGGGTTCGAGAGCGGCGAGGACTGGTTCAGTAGGAGCCGGCTGACGAGCGCTCTCGCGCTCGTCAGCCGGCATGCCGTTTCCGGCAGTCGGTAGAGACATCTACTTAGCGGATCTGAGCCGTGACCAACGGGGCGATGGCATCGATGTTGGACTTGTCAACGAAGCCCGCGCCCGTATTGATGAACAGGCCGCCAAAGCCGTACTTCTTCTCGAGGCAGAGCTGCTCGACGCCGAAGAAGCCCTGGAGGAATTCCTGCTGGTCGATGACCAGGCTGACGTAGTTCTGCTGGATGCCCGTAACGGTGGCCGGCGACATGTCGAATCCGGCGGCGTAGACGCTACCGGGGGCCAGGTTGGCGGCCTTCATGAAGGTCGGGATCGCAGCGGTGAGGTTGCCGTGGTCGATGAAGATCGCCTTGACGTTCGGATGGGAGGCGGCGTAACCGGTGAATGTCGCCACGCCCGCATTCGGGTCCGCGTTGGTGGCGGAGTCGATCTCGTAGTAGTCGACCTTCATCCCGGCCTTCTCGAGGGTGTCGGTGATGCCGAGCGTCCGCTCACCGCGACCGGCCTGGGCCTTGAGACCCCAAACGAAGACCTCGTCGCCAGACTTGAGGTTGCCGCGCTTGATCGCCTCGGTGGCGAGAGAGGCTCCCGCGTCGTGGAGTACGGCGCCGGTGTAGCCGAGCCCGTAAGTGGCCTCAGCCGTCGGCAGCTCGGTGTTCATCACCGTGATCAGCATGCCTTGCTTGACGGCGTCGGAGATGAGCGGGTCGAAGGAGGCATCTCCCGGATGACCCATGACGGCGATGCCGTCAGGCTTGGTGGCAACCGCCTGCTGGAACTGGGTAATCATCTTGTTGGGATCCCAGTCCGACCACTGGTAGGTGACGTCGGGGCCGAAGGCGGCCTGAGCGGCCTTGGCGCCGTTGTAGACGACCGTCTCAAAGCTGCCGCCGGGGGTTCCGCCGGGGAAGAACGTGATCTTCATGCCGGCGCAGAATTGCGCGCTCGCAGCGCCGCCACCCGTGTTCGCCGAAGCCGCCGCAGACTGCCGCGGTATCAGTCGGACCGGCCGCGGGCGGGTTCGTCGCTCCTGCACTCGGCGTGGTGGTGTTGCTGCCGCACGCGCTGACGACAATTGCCAGGGCCGCTACCAATAGCGGCAGTCTGATCATGGGCCTTGTCATTCCTCTATCTCTCCTCAGGGTACCGGCGAAGCCGAGCCTGCTGCTTCAGCTTAATGCCATGCGGTGGGCACAGCCCCAACGAGAAGGACCGACTGGTCGCGCGCGCGGTTGTCGGTGCGTTGACGCGAGGCCTTTTGGCGGGTCTGGGGCCATCGGGCGGAACCCGCAGTGGGTCCCCTTTCCTCCCGTAGCCTGTAGAGTCAGGCAGTCGGCGGACCCACACCGACGCGCTCACCCATCTTCGCTCCTTCCTGACCTGCCCGGAAGACCTTCATCCCGCGGCCGACGAAGATTCCGGCGTTACCGGTAACGGACAGGCTGGCGAGATTGTGTGGCGGGTTGATCCCGACTGTCAAGGCTTCTGCGCGTAAACTACCGTGGATCAACATGAACCAACAGGATTGAGCGTTTTTCTGGTCCGACGCCGATACTTTCGGGCACAGGATGGGTCCGCGCTGGGTTCAAATGTTTGAATACGTTGACTTGGGCCTCGGGCTACGGCACGATGGAAAAGGCCGGGCGTGGGCAAGAACGAGAGCGAGGAGGCGGCAGTGGAGTCGGACCTGGCGGGCCCTGCTATGAAGAGGAGGGGGGCTCCGGCCGATGATGGCGGTCCCAGAAGGCCGGCGCTGGCCCGTCAACGGCAGGCTTTGATCCTCGAGCAGGTTCGTGAGCTTGGAGCCGTCCGAGTGGCGGACCTGGTCACGGCCCTGGGGGTCTCGGACATGACCGTGAGGCGCGACCTGGAGTTACTCCACGGGCGCGGGCTCATCGAAAAGGTTCACGGTGGCGCCGCCGCAATCGAGGGCAGTTCGTTATTCGAGCCGGGCTTCACCGCGAAGTCGTCACTCATGCAGTCCGAGAAGAACGCCATCGCCGAGGCCGCCGCTTCGCTGGTGGCAGCAGGGACGGCCATCGCGATCTCCGCGGGCACGACGACTTACGCGATGGCGAGGCAGCTGACGGACATCCGCGGCCTGACCGTCCTGACCAACTCCGTCCCCGTCGCGGACGTCCTCTACAAGGACGGCCGGGCCGATCAGACGGTCATCCTGAGCGGCGGTGTCCGCACACCCTCCGACGCCCTCGTGGGGCCGTTCGCCGTCGATGTCATACATTCGCTCCACGTCGACATCGTCTTCCTGGGCACCCACGGGATGGACGCGCGATCCGGCTTCACCACGCCCAACATCCTGGAGGCCGAGACGAACCGGGCGTTGATCGAGTCCGGGCGGCGGCTCATGGTCCTGGCCGACCACACCAAATGGGGCACGATCGGGATCAGTTCGGTCGGCAGACTCGAGGAGGCCGACACGATCATCACCGACACCGGTCTGGACCCGGTGGCCCGCAGCCAGATGGCGGCGATCGTGCGCCGCGTCATGCTGGTCGACGCAAGCACGGGTGAGCGGTCCACGGTCGAGAATTCGCCAGCCGGCAAGGCGACGCCGGCGAAGCGTTTCGGGGGGTCGGATTGAAGGCCATCCCGTCGGACGGCGCCCTCTCGCTGACCGAGACGCCGACGGCGCCGCACCGCCGCCACAACGCGCTCACCGACGAGTGGCTGCTCGTGTCGGCCCAACGCACCTCCAGGCCGTGGCTCGGCCGCGAGGAGGCCCCTCCGCCTCGCGATCTCCCTGCCTACGACGCTTCCTGCTATCTGTGCCCCGGCAACGTGCGAGCCAACGGCGAGCGAAATCCGGACTACCGATCGACTTTCGTGTTCACCAACGATTTCGCCGCGCTTCAGCCCGACTCGCCCGTCGGCGAGTTCGAGGACGGGCTTCTGCGGGCGGTCGGCGAACGAGGGACCTGTCGAGTCCTCTGCTTCTCGCCTCGCCACGATCTGGCGATGTCGCGGATGCAGCCGGCCGAGGCGCGCCAGGTCGTCGACACGTGGGCTGCGCAGTCCAGCGAGCTCGGCAGGCAGTTCCCATGGGTCCAGGTATTCGAGAATCGAGGCGCGGCAATGGGCGCCTCGAGCCCGCATCCTCACGGCCAGATATGGGCTGGCGACGCACTGCCGCGCGAGGCCGTCAGGGAAGATGCCACACAGCGACGCCACTTCGAGGCCACGGGCCGCCGCCTTCTCCTGGACTATGCGACCCAGGAGGCAGGAGGTCCGCGCGACGTCGCCGGCGACGATGATTGGCTGGTCGTCGTCCCCTTCTGGGCGGCCTGGCCGTTCGAGACGCTGGTCGTGCCGAGGCAGCCTGTCGCGCGCCTGGAGGACCTCGACCCTGGGGTAAGGGACTCGCTGGCCGCCAGGCTCGTCGAGCTGCTGCGAGGATACGACGCCCTCTTCTCCGCTCCGTTTCCCTATTCGATGGGCTGGCACCAGGCCCCCTTCGACGGCATCGACAGACCGTACTGGCAGCTCCACGCCCACTTCTACCCGCCGCTGCTGCGGGCGACGGTGCGCAAGTTCATGGTCGGCTACGAGTTGATGTCTGAACCCCAGAGAGACATAACCGCGGAAGAGGCCGCGGACCGACTGCGGTCGGCCATCAAGAGCGCCAGTCCAGAGGTCGCCCATGCGGCTGACCCAGGGGCGGGGGAAAGAGCCTGATCATGCTTGCGCCCGCGCATCTGCGACAGACGTTCCGAACGCGTCGACGGGCATGTGCCCGTCCGTGCGCGGCAACCTGCCGGACTCCCGACCTTGGGTCATTCTCGAGTGGGCGTCCCACGTCATGACCTCGTCTACTTCACACGATCAGAAGGCGCAGGCCGCTTCGGTGCGGGCCGGACACCTCCTGGAACGCCTCGGCGCAAGGGTCGGAGCCAGGCTCGTCCGGGCCCCGGGCCGCGTCAACCTCATCGGCGAGCATACGGACTACAACGAAGGTTTCGTGCTGCCGGCCGCGATAGACCTCGAGGTCTGGCTGGCGCTCGAGCCGTGGGATCGACCACGGGTCGAGTTGACCTCGACCGAGCTCGGAGAGACATGCTCCTTCGATTTCGACGAACTGACTCCGGGCCGGCGCCCAGCGGCCTGGATCGACTACGTGGCCGGTACGGCATGGGCGATGCGTGAGGCCGGCCTGCCCATCCGCGGCTTCCGCGGCGTCCTGGACTCGACCATCCCGCCGGGTTCGGGACTGAGCTCGTCGGCGGCCCTTGAAATGGCTTCGAGCTGGGCCCTGGCCGACCCGTCGGCTTCGCGGCCGGCCGCACCCCGGATGGCGGCGATTGCCCAGCGGGCCGAGAACTCTTACGTCGGCGTCAAGTGCGGGATCATGGATCAGTTCGCCAGTGCGGCCGGCGCTGCCGGCCAATGCCTCCTGATCGACTGCCGCGTCAACGAGTTCCGGCCGACACCCATCCCCGATGGCCTGTCGATCGTCGTCTGCGACACGGGCTCGCCGCGGCGGCTGAGCACTTCGGAGTACAACACTCGCCGCGCCGAATGCGAGCTTGGCGTCAAGCTCATCGCCGAGCGGGAACCGGGCGTGCGGGCGCTTCGCGACGTCGACGCGTCGATGCTCAGCCGCAACCGGAGCCGCCTGCCCGAGATGGTGGCGCGCCGGTGCGAGCACGTGGTCGAAGAGGACGTCCGGGTCATGGCCGCCGTCGCCGCCATGGCCGCCGGAGACCTCGACGAGGTCGGGCGGCTGTTCGCCGCGTCCCATGCTTCCCTGCGGGATCTATACGAGGTCGGATCGCCTGCCCTCGACGCCATGGTCGAAATCGCCGCTCGCGTTCCGGGCGTGGTGGCGAGCCGGATGACCGGAGCGGGCTTCGGCGGCTGCACGGTCAACCTCGTTCGGCACGGCGCCGAAGACGAGCTTCGGGCGCGGGTCACGGCGGAATACCCGGTCCGTGCCGGCCTTCCGCCGAGGGTCTTCGTGGCCTCAGCCGTGGATGGGGCCGGCCCGATTCTCGCCTAGCGACTACGGGCCGCGTCGACCGAACTCAGCTGAGCGCAGCCTTGACTACCCCAGCGACGATCAGCCTTGCGGCTGGGTCGTGGATTTCGACGACGCCGGCCGGCGCATCGGCGAGTAGTTCAGATGGTCATGGCCCCGAAGCCGCCGTCCACGCGGACGAGGGCGCCGGTCACGAAGCCCGAGGCGTGTTCAGAGGCGAGCCAGATCATCGTCCCGACAAGTTCCTCGGGCTCGCCCAGCCGGCCCGCCGGAGTGTGCCGCAGGATCGATTCGACCCGACTCTCGTCGAGGAGCCCGCGGTTCTGGCCTGCCGGGAAGAAGCCCGGAACGATGGCGTTGACTCGAATCTTGAATGGCGCCAGCTCGCGGGCCAGGTATCGGGTCAGGATGTTGACGCCCGCCTTCGTGACCGAGTAGGTCAGGACGCGCGAAAGCGGTATCTCCGACGAGGCCGACGAGAAATTGATGATCGTTCCGCCCTCGCCGCGGTCGACCATGGCCTTGCCGAACACCTGGCTGGCCAGCAGCACCGACGTCAGATTGACGTTGAGGATGCGCTGCCACTCATCCAGGCCGATCTCGAAGAACGGCGTCGAACTGTTGATGCCGGCGGCGTTGACCAGAATGTCGACCGGGCCGAGGGCGGCCTCGACCTCCCGGCGGGCATTCTCGATCGAATCCCGATCCGAGGCGTCCAGCATCACCGACGTGGCCCGGGTGCCTTCGGCCTTGAGTGTGGCGACGAGTTCCTCAGCTCTCTCCGGAACGCGATCAAGGACGGCGACAGAGGCGCCGGCCCGGCCGTAGCCGTGGCAGACGGCACTGCCGAGCACGCCGGCGCCGCCGACGACCGCCGCCACGTGGCCGGACAGGTCGAAGAGGGCGGTGCCTGTCGGCGGGTTGAGGTCAGGGGCGCTCATCCAGGGACTCCTTTCGCGGCCTATCGGCCGGCCGCTTTGCTGAACGGCTTCAAGTGGCGGCCGATGTGGGCCTCGAGGTTCGACCAGTAAGCCTCTCGCTGCGCCCAGATGGTCGCCCGCACGTCTTCGCCAAGGTGCGCCTCGCCGGCAGAGGAGCCGTGGAGGACCGCGCCGTAGGTGACGTGGAGGATCTCGCGCGTGTTCGGGTCCTTCAGGAGGTTCACCAGCGCCCCGGCCGACGCCCCGTCCGGAGATGGCGCTCCAGCCGGGGTCGCCGAGACGTGGTAGCTCGCCCGCGCGGCGGTGTAGGCGTCGAGCGCGACCCGCCAGATCCGGCGCATCAACTCCGGATCTACGGCAGCAATCGTTTCGAGGGCCGCGAGATAGCTCGTTCCCGATGTCTTGAGATGGACGCGGCCGCGGGTGGCGTCGGCGATGGACTCGTAGATCGAGAACTTGTCCGAGCCCGAGTGGACGCTCAGCTTGTAGTCGCCCATCCGGCGGGCAATCGCGGCGTGAACCGCGACGTCCGCGGCGAACTCGGCTCTATCGCCCAGATAGTCGATGCCCTTCTCGAACTCGCCGACGAACTTCGGGGCAAGGCTTACCCAGCCGACGCCGAGCCGGTGCAACTCGGTCGCGACGTACACATGGCCGACAAGAGTCGTGGGATGCTGTATCTCGTCGGCTGCCACCTCGAACTCGAAGGAGCCGGCGGCGACCTTCGCGACCAGGTGCCGGTACATCGACACCACCTGGAGGACGGCCGGCCCGAAACGCGCCGCGGCGGCCTGGAGAGCGGCCGGCGACAGCTCGAGCGAGCCGGAATCCAGATCCAGTCGAGCCGGATAGCGCCGCCTGAAGGAGGCCGGGTCATCTTCCAGCGCGGCCCACGGCACCGCGGCGAGAGCGGCGTCGATCGCGGTTTGCGGCGCGTCGGGCGGCAGGTCCACAACGAGGTCGCCCGGATCGACCGTGAACATGGTGCAGCCGGCATCGAGGCCGGCATCGATGTCGGCGATGGTCTTGAGATGGTCGGCGTCCGCCCCAAAGCCATCCCGCCAGCCGGCGGCGAGCGCCCCGAACGTGGCCGCGTCGACGACGTCTCGGAACGATCGACCGGTCCGGACCAGCTCGCGAGCGGACTGCTGAGCCAGAACCGGGACCACGCCCGGGTTGGCGCGGAAGGCGGCGATGTGCCCGGGCGTCGCGATCCCGAGCCGGTCGCCGACGCCGGCGGAGGTCGCGGCGCCGAGCGGCCGCGGCCTGAGCCAGGGCAGGAGGCCGCGCAAGGCCTCGGCATTGTTGTGGTCCGGGTCGGCGGTCATGAGCGTCCCGCCGGAATCGTCGGCGGCTCGGCCGTGGAGACCGGCCGGCGTCATGCTCCCGCCCGGAACCCAGACGAGGATCTGCCAGCCCCGCTCGCCGGCCCGGATGGCCACGCCGCCGCCCTGGCCGCCGCCATCGGGCGTGATCGACGCCTCGAGAGCGCCGGCCCGCCGAAGCGCCGCGATCGTGTCCGGCGCGAGTTCGCCTGCATCCATGCCTAAGACTCCTGGACCCAGGCGTGCGCCGAGTCGAAGTGGGGAATCATCACGCGGCCGTCGCCGGCCATGATCCAGAGGTAGTACAGCGAGTAGCCCGGAGCGGCAACGACCGGGTGGTATCCGGTCCGAATCACGGCCGCATCACCATCCCGAACGGTGAACGCCTCGGTGCCGGCGTCGTCATATCGGATCTGGACGCCGAACCCCTGCGGCGGATCCACCTTGAAGAGATACACCTCTTCCAGGCGCACCTCTTCCGGGGGCGCCTCGCGGTCGTGCTTGTGCGGCGGATACGAAGACCAGTTGCCCGGCGGATTGATGGTTTCGCCCAGCAGTAGCCGGCCGGCGGCGTGCTCGGGGCCCAGGATGGTCCGCACAGTCCGAGTCCAGTTGCCCTTCCCGACCTCGGCCAGACGCTGGTCGGCGGGCCCGATGATGCGCGGCCCCAGAGGGGCACCGGGCGCACCGGGCGCGGTGGCGACGGCAAGGTGGGCGGTGCCTCTGGCCCGCAGCCGCAGGGGCGTGCCCGGAGGCGCGTAGACCGTGTGGCCGGGACCTTCGAAGACCGACGATCGCCCACCGGCAAGTCCGAGTGGCTTACCCGCGGCCACGACCTCGACCAGGCCGCCGAGCACGACGGCCGCAGTCTCGAGCTCCCCGGACGACTCGAACGATTGGCCGCTTTCGAGGTCGGCCAGGGCGAGACCGATGAGATCGCCTTCGCGCTCCGGGGCAACTACTGTCCGGGTCATGACATTCCTTTCGAGCGAATCCGGGCGCGAACCGACCGGATTCAAGGCGCCGGCAACTCTTGAGCGTCCGGGCCAAACAGGCCCGATTCAGCGACCGCCGACGCGGGTTACCAGCTGGGTCGGATTGACGAAGCGCAGGGCGATGACGCAGCAGCACGAGCATCGAGCCGGTGTAGATGACCGCCATGGCGTCGACTTCTTGCGGGGCTCGGATTCCGGCCCCGAATACCGCGTCATACAGAACCACGACCAGCGTCGAGCTGCCGGGACCGGACGTGAGGAAGGTCAACTCGAACATGCCGACCGTCCGGACAAGCACCAGGATCGCCGCCGCGAGGATCCCGGGCACCAGGAGCGGCCCGAGGACCCGGGTGAAGATGGTGAGCGTGCTGGCCCCGCACATCCGCGCCGCCGCCTCGATCTTCGGATCGATCTGCTCGATGAACGGGATCATGACCAGTACTACGAAGGGCACCGTGGGCACCAGGTTGGCGAGGATCACGCCTATGAGGCTGCCCGCAAGATGGACCTTGTAGAGCACCGTCGCCAGGGGGATGCCGTAGGTGATCGGCGGGATGAGGATCGGCAGCAGGAACAGGACGGTGATGAGCGCGCTTGCCCGGGAAGTTGCGCCGAGCGAGAGCGTACGCCGCCGGGACGCCGACCAGGACCGAGACGATGACCACGGCAATGGCGACCTGGGCCGTCACCGTCAGCACGTCTGTCAGCGCGAAGTCGGACCAGGCGGTGCCGTACCAGTCGGTGGTGAAGCCGTCCGGGATCCATGACCCGAACCAGGTCGTCGCGAACGAGTCGAGGACGACGGTCGAGATCAACGCCGCCAGATTGATGAAGAAGAAGGCGACCAGGCCCCAGACGATCCAGCCGCCGATATTCGTCGGGCGGTGGAGGCGGCGCCTGGTGACGGGCGGGAGTACCGCCGCGGGAACGGTGGTGGTACCGGACATCAGCCCTTTCCTCCTGAGGCTCCACGGAAGAACGTGCTCCGCCAGCCGAGCACGAGGCCGATGATCAGCAGCATCACCGCGCCCATGATCATCGAGATCGCGGAACCCATCGAGTAGTCGAATTGCTCGAAAGCGGCATGGTAGGCGGCGATCGATATCACCCGCGTCGACCCGGAAGGGTCACCGACGAGGTTCGCCGACGGGAAGACCGAGAACGCGAGCACGAACGACAGGCAGAAAGTGATCGCCAGGCCGGGCGACGAGCAACGGCAGGGTGATCCGGCGGAAGCGCTCCCACCAGCCGGCGCCCATGACCGCGGCCGCACGCTCGAGGTTCGGGTCGATACCGGACAGGTACGACAGCACCAGCAGGAACGCGAATGGGAAGCCGGTGATGATCAGCGAGGCCAAGACGCCCCAGTAGTTGTGGACCAGCAGAACCGGTTGGTCTACCAGGTTGAAGTCGCGCAGGAACTTGTTGAGCCAGCCCGACGGGCCCAGATACTCGATCAAGCCCTCCGCGGTCAGCACCGTGCCCAGCGTGATCGGGACGACCAGCAACGTCGTCAGCAGTCCGCTTGCCACGGAACCGACCTCGCATGCGGTAGGCGATCGGCACTGAGATGAGGACGTTGACGAGCGCCGCTGGAACGCCCAGGGTGAGCGTCGTCCAGATCGTGTCGCGCAGGTAGGGATCGGAGAAGAAGTTCTCGTAGTTGGCCAGCGGCCCACTGTAGTTGGCCGCTTCCGCCAATCCACCGGCCTGGGGCGCGAACGAGAGCTGAAGCCCGTACAGGAACGGATAGACGAAAAGCAGGACCAGGAACAGGACTCCCGGCACCAGCAACAGCAAAGCGCGATCGATGCCGCGATCGGCCAGGCGATGCCGCAGCGACGGCTGCTGGGTCGCGGCCGAAGTCGAGGCCGGCGCCGAGGCGGCGGTCATATGGCCACCTCCTGCGGGGCAGCGGGCGCGTCCGCCGGAAAGACGTGGACGCGCTCCGGCGGTACGCGAAACAGTCACCTTGTCGCCGGGAGCGAGTCTCTTCTCGGTCCTGAAGTAGAGCGCCTGGCCGCCGGACATGCGAGCCTCGACCAGGACCTCGCGGCCGTGGTATTCGACGACTTCGGCGGTCAGGTCGATCCGGTTGGGCGGCGGGCCCTCCACGACGATGTCCTCGGGCCGGATCGCCGCGACCGCCCGTTTGGCGTCCGAACTGCCCGAACGTGGCTCCCGTGAGCCGGACGCCCTCGCCCGTCGAGAACGGCCGTGTCCGGCCGAAGTGCTCTGAACGTCGAGCCGAGATCATGTTGCGGTAGCCCATGAAGCCCGCGACGTAGCGGTTGGCCGGGTGCGCGTAGACCTCGTCCGGCGTGCCGATCTGCTGGACGACGCCCGTCTCGCAGCAGGACCAGACGGTCGGCCATCGAAAGCGCCTCTTCCTGGTCGTGCGTGACGTAGATCGTCGTCAGGTCCGAACGCCTGGTGGAGGCGCCTGATCTCGGTGCGCATGGCCAGGCGCAGCTGTGCGTCCAGGTTGGAGAGCGGCTCGTCCATGAGCACCAGCGGCGGCTCGTAGACGATCGCGCGGGCGATGGCCACGCGCTGCTGCTGGCCGCCGGAGAGCTGCGACGGGCAGCTTGTGGGCCTGGTCCTCGAGCCGGACGAGGCGCATGACCTCGTCCACCCGCCGCTGCGGCTCCGGCCTTGGCGACCTTGCGCATCTTCAGACCGAAGGCGACGTTGTCGCGCACGGTCATGTGCGGGAAGAGCGCGTAGTTCTGGAAGACCATGCCGAAGCCGCGCTGCTCCGGCGGCAGCCCGTCGATGCGTTTGCCGTCGAGCCAGATGCTGCCGCCGGTGAGCGGCAGCAAGCCCGGCCAAGCAGTTGAGCGCAGTGGACTTGCCGCAGCCGGACGGTCCGAGGAGGGCGATGAACTCGCCGCCCCGGATCGTCAGACTGAGATCGCTTAGCGCGGCCTGCTCGCCGAAGTTGCGGCCAATCCGATCGAGACGCAATTCAGAAAAGCGTTGGTCGCGCACGGCTCAATTTCCTCTGCTATCCAGACTTGGTTCAGGACGAAGAACGCGGCTACTTCTTGCCGACGTTCTTGTCCCAAAGGTCGAACGCGGTCACCTGCGCGTCGGCGGGCAGCGATGGCTTCAGCGGGAACTGGGCGATCCAGGTTGCGAATTCCGGCGGGACGATGTCCTTGATCGCCGCCTGGCTGTCGGCCGGAGCCATGTCGAGCGTGACGCCCTTCACGGCCGGGCCCGGGTAGAAGTAGCCCTTGTCGTAGGAGATGGCCTGCTGGTCCGGATGGAGCATCCAGGCGATCAGGTCGAGGTCGGCGGTCAGCACGTCGGCGGAGACGCCGTTCGGGATGACCGCGTACTGCGCGTCAGTGACCCAGGTCATGTTGGTGAAGTTGCTGACGGCCGTGGTCTTCGGAACCGTGCCGAGCACGATCGGGTTGATGTACCAGCCGGTCGTGGTGGCGATCATGTCGACCGTACCGGCGGCGAGGTCCTTCATCGTCGCGGTCGTGCCCGTCTGATAGACGTTGATGTACTGGCCGAGGTCCTTCAGGTACGCCCAGGTGTTGGTCCAGCCGTTGGTCGGATCGTTGGGATCTGCTGTCACCGAGCATGTACGGGAGCGCCATCATCCAGGTGCGTCCGGGGCCCGAGTTGGCCGGGCGGGCGTATTCGAACTTGCCGGGGTGCGCCTTCGCCCAGTCGAGCAGTTCCTGCGGGGTCGTCGGCACAGTGGTCACCTTCGAGGGGTTGTACTCAAGGAGCGGGCCGGAGGGGTAGTAGACCACTTCGATGCCGTAGCCCTGAGCCAGGCCTTGCATGTCAGCCGCCGGCGCGAGGTAGTTGTCCATCAGGCCGGGGAACATGTCCTGGTGATCGGGGATGACCTTGAGCAGCAGGTTGTTCTTGATACCGGCGGACAGACCGTCGGTACCGGTCATCACGAGGTTGATCTGGACATTGCCGCCCGCCTGCTGGGCCTGCAGCTTGCCGGCAAGCTCAGGAGCGGTGGCGGTCGAGTAGGTGATGTTGCTGACGATGTCGGGGTACTTGGCCTTGAAGTTCTCGATCATGCCCTTGGTCAGCTGAAGGTTGCCGGCCACGTCCAGGATGTTGATCGTCACTGGGGCGGACGGAATCTTCATCGCCGCGGGGGTGGCGGGAGCGGCCGATTGGCTGGCGCCGGCGGGTGCGCTGACGACGGCGGTCGGGGTTGCCGGCGGGGCGGTCGGCGGGGCCGGCGTGGGCGTGCTCGCGGACGAGCTGCAGGCCGAGACGATTATTCCTGCGGCCAGGACCAGCCCCAGCCTCTTGCTCCATGAACTCTCTCTCATCTGAACAATTCTCCTCCTGTGGACTCTCCGTTTTAGCTATCGGCGGCCGTGGTGACGATTGCCTCCTGTGACGGCTCTCCACGCATCGACCTCAAGCCCGACCGCGCTGCATTTCTTGGGGGCGAGGTGGAGGACCGAACGATCAGCTGGGCGGGCAGACTCTGCTCGCGCGTGCCCGACCCGGGATTGGCCAGCTGCTCCAGTAGCAGCTCGACTGCGACACGTCCGGATTGCGCGAGTGGCAGCGCGACGGTCGTGAGATGCGGGGTGGCCATGTTGGCCATGGGTATGTCGTCGAAGCCGACGACGCTCACTTCGTCGGGCACGCCGATGCCGCGGTCGGCGAGCCGGCTCAAGACTCCCAGGGCCATGACGTCGTTGTAGGCCAGGATGGCCGTCACTTCGGCGGCCACCAGCTATGTCGGCGGCGTGCTGGCCGGCCTCGAAATGGGGCGCGAACGGCCCGAACTCGATGACCTCGAGCGACCTGCCTCGGGCCCCGGCGCGCAAGCCGCGGCGGCGTTCCCGGTTCGACCACGACTCGGTGGGGCCGCCGAGGAAGGCGATGCGCCGATGGCCCAGCGCCGCCAGATGCTCGATGGCCTGGCGCATGCCGCCGGTGCTGTCCATCAACACGGCCGACACGCCCCGAACCCGGCGATTGAGCAGGACGAGGGTCGTGTCACGGCGGAGCTGCTGGATCTGCGCCTCCGACAGGCGTGACGAGCAGATGATGACGCCGTCCACCTGCTTGGCCATCGCCCTGACGAGCTCTATCTCGAGCCGCGGATTCTCCTCGGAGTCTGCCAGGAAGACGGCGTGGTCACCCTCGCGGGCACGGGCCTGGCCGCTCTTGAGGATCGCGGAGAAGAAGGGGTTGCCGAGGTCGGGCACGACCATGGCGATGTTGCCGGTCTTGCCGGTGGTAAGGCTCCGCGCCGCCCGGCTCGGCCGATAGTGAAGCTCCTCGGCCACCGCCAGGACGCGCTGGAGAGTCTCGTGGCGGACCAGCCCGGGCGCGGCAAAGGCTCGCGAGACCGTCGCCGGAGACACGCTTGCTCGCCGGGCAACGTCCCGGATCGAAGTTGCTGAGTCGAAGTCGCGGCGGTCCACGTGATACAGAATGTAACCGGTTGCAGAAACTGTCAATACTTACCATGATTATGGGAGAACGCCGGGTCGGCAGGCCGGAAAGTTGTGGGATACTCGCCCGGTTGCCACCCCGGGATGCCGCGGACGGACGGCATGCCAGGACAGTAGGAGATGCTCGTGGCACCAAGTTGCCGCCGCCACGGCGGGAAACCGTCGGGCGCGAATCGACGGACCAGAAAAGGAGCCAGCCATGAGCGCGTCGGGTCGCGCCGCCGGGCGACAGCCCCGCGGATCGAGGATCGCGGATCTGCGGGCGACCACCGTCAGCGTGCCGCTGGAGGCGCCACTCCGGCACGCGGCCGGTGCCCATTGGGGTCGCTTCGTTCGGACCATCGTGGAAATGGAGACCGAAAGCGGCGCGATCGGCCTGGGCGAGTTGGGCGGCGGAGGCCAGAGCGCCCAGCTGACCCTGGAGTCGCTCCGACCGAAGCTGCTCGGTCATGACGTCTTCGACACAACGGCACTGTGGTTCAAGATCCTCAATCCAACGGCCGCCCTCTACGACAACCGGACACAGATCCACGCAGCCCTCGAATTCGCCTGCCTGGACGCCATGGGCCAGATGCTGGACCTGCCCGTGTACGACCTGCTCGGTGGCAAGATGCGCACCGCCGTGCCGTTCGCGAGCTACCTGTTCTATCGATATCCCAACTCCGAGACGGGATCCGGCGAAGTCCGCACGGTCGACCAGCTCGTGGAGCACGCCGGCAACCTGAAGGCCCGGCTCGGGTTCACCTCGCACAAGCTGAAGGCTGGCGTCTTCTCGCCGGACTACGAATTGCGCTGCTTCCTCGCCCTCGCCGAGGCGTTTCCAGATGACGCTCTCCGGATCGATCCGAACGCCTCATACAGCGTCCGGGATGCCATCCGGGTGGGCCACGCGATCAAGCACCTGCGGAACGACTACTACGAAGACCCGACCTGGGGCATGAACGGCCTGCGCCAGGTCCGCCAGGCCGTTGGCCTGCCGATCGCGACCAACACGGTGGTGACCAACCTCGAGCAGCTCGCGGCCAACGTGCGCGATCCTGCGGTCGACGTCGTCCTGCTCGACACCACCTTCTGG
Source organism: uncultured Chloroflexia bacterium (assembly GCA_963835845.1). Taxonomy (GTDB): domain Bacteria; phylum Chloroflexota; class Limnocylindria; order Limnocylindrales; family CSP1-4; genus Fen-1039. The sequence continues at coordinate 156,341 of CAWIGT010000005.1, forward strand.
GGCGGGATTCGGCCCGTGCTGAAAGCCGCCGGCGTTTGCGAGACGTTCCAGCTCGGCATCGGCGTCCACTCGTCGGGCGAGCTCGGGATCCAGCTGGCGACGATGCTCCATTTCGGGGCGGCGCTGCCGTCGATGCAGTTCGCCGCGGACGCCCACTACCACCAGCTCGCCGACGACATCATCGAAGGCGGCCCACTCCCCTATCGGGACGGGTCCATCGCCGTTCCCGACGGGCCCGGACTGGGAGTTCGCCTCGACCGTGAGAAAGTCGCCCGATATGCCGCGCTCTTCAACGAGTTGGGCGGCTATCCATACGATCGCGATCCGGGTCGACCCGGTTGGTACGCGCGGGTCCCCAACGAACAATGGGCAGATCCGACCGACGCGTCGGTCCCATCCCTGCGGTAGCGCCGACATGACGTCGCACGCCGCGCGGAACCGCCCGAGACTCGCCCGCCAGTCTTCTCGACCGACCTGACAATGGAGAACAAATGGCTGAGCTGAACATCCCCGGCAGTGGCGCCCTGGACCTCGTCTCGCTGGGCGCCCTGGTCCACCGACTCGATCCCGGCATCGTCCCTTTCCGCAAGGCGACCGAGTGCAGCATCCACGTCAGCGGCGGCGAGTTCAACGTCGCGGCCAACGTCTCGGACTGCTTCCGTCTGAACACCGCCATCGTGTCGGCGATGGTCGACTACCCCATCGGCGATCTCATCGCCGAGCGCGTTCGTGCCGCCGGCGTACGCGGCGTGTACAAGCGCTTCGCTCATGACGGGGTCACGGGCCCCAACATGGCCACGGTATACAGCGACCGGGGCCTCGGCGTGCGGGCGCCGGTGGTCTTCTACAACCGCTGCAACGAGGCCGCCGGGCGGCTCGCCCCGGGCGATTTCGATTGGGATGCTCTCTTCTCGGGCGGGGTCCGCTGGTTCCACTCGGGAGGCATCTTCGCGTCTCTCTCCCAGACGACCGGGCCGCTGATCATCGAGGCGATGCGGGCCGCGAAGAAGGCCGGCGCGGTCACGAGCTTCGATCTCAACTATCGCGAAAAGCTGTGGAACATCTGGGGCGGCTCCGACAAAGCGCGCGAAATCCTCGGCCAGATCGTGGCCAACGTGGACGTGCTGGTCGGCAACGAGGAAGATCTCCAGAAAGGCCTGGGGATCCTTGGCCCCGAAGTGAAGGCCCAGTCGGCGCTGGATCCGGCGGTGTTCCTGGCAATGATCGAGGATGTCAGGGCGAAGTTCCCGTCCGTGAAGGCGGTCGCCACGACGCTGCGGGAAGTTCATTCGACACATCGCCACACCTGGAGCGCGGTCGCCTGGGTCGACGGCCGAGCCGTGTTTGCGCCTACATGCGAACTCGAAGTGCTCGATCGAGTCGGCGGCGGGGACGGCTTCGCGTCGGGCTTCTTCTACGGACTGCTCAGCGGAGCCACGCCCGACGAAGCCGTCAACCTCGGCTGGGCGCACGGTGCCCTGCTCACCACAACGCCGGGCGACACGAGCATGGTTACTCTGGAGCAGGTTCAGGCATTCGCCCGAGGAGGATCTGCTCGGATCCAACGCTGACTGATGCGAGCCTCCCTCGCCGGCCATCACGAAAACCAGGTGCGGATCATTCCGGGTCCGCATCGTCTACTGACCAAGCAAGAACCGCCAAGGAGGATTCTTCCGTGCAAGTTGGACTCGTGGGACTCGGCCGTATGGGCGCCAACATGTCGCGTCGCTGGTTGCGAAGCGGCCATACCGTTTTTGGATACGCTCGCACCAAAGCGACCGTCGACGGATTCGTTGCCGATGGCACTCTTTCGGGCGGCTCCTCTTCGCTGGCGGACCTCGTGGCGAAGCTCGAGAAGCCGCGCGTTCTGTGGCTGATGGTTCCGGCGGCCTCAGTCGACGCCACACTGGAGCAGCTCAAACCACTCCTGGCGGCCGGCGACATGGTCATCGACGGCGGCAATTCCTACTATCGCGACGACATTCGCCGCTCCAAGGAACTCGAGCCGGCCGGCATCAACTATCTCGATTGCGGTACCAGCGGTGGCGTGTGGGGCCTGGAGCGCGGCTACTGCCTCATGATCGGCGGACCCGACGATGCCGTGGCACGTCTCGATCCACTCTTCAAGGCGCTTGCCCCAGGGGTCGCGTCGGCCGAACGCACGCCGGGCCGCGAGGGCGAACCGACCAAGGCTGAACAGGGCTACCTGCACTGCGGTCCGGCTGGTGCCGGCCATTTCGTCAAGATGGTTCACAACGGCGTGGAGTACGGCCTCATGGCCGCCTACGCCGAAGGCTTCAACATCCTGCACCACGCCGGAGCCGGCCTGAACCAGCGCGAGATAGACGCCGAAACGACGCCGCTGCGCGAGCCGGAGCTTTACCAGTACAACCTGGACCTGCCGGCCGTAGCCGAAGTCTGGCGCCGGGGCAGCGTCGTGGCGTCCTGGTTGCTCGACCTGACCGCCCAGGCGCTGGCGGAGAGTCCGGACCTGGCGAACTTCTCGGGCCGGGTCTCCGACTCGGGCGAGGGTCGCTGGACCAGCATCGCCGCCATCGACGTCAGCGCGCCGTCTCCGGTTCTGACCACCGCGCTTTACGAGCGGTTCAGATCCCGGGGAGAGGCGGATTTCGGCGACAAGGTGCAGTCCGCAATGCGCTGGGGCTTCGGAGGCCACCTGGAGAAGAAGAGCTAGACCTACTCGCAAGTTCCGGGCTCGCCGGGCCGGTCTCCAGTTCGCCGGCCCGGCGATGCCCATCCCCGGCCCGGCACCGGGTCCGTCCGCGCTGGACACGTTCGTTCTTCGGAAGAGGAAGCAGGCAATGACTTTCGTCCCGGGCAGCGGCGACGCTCAGGCCGGCTTTGCCGATCGACTCCGCGCGTCCGGCGTCGTCCCGGTAGTCGAGATCGAGGATTCGGGGCGCGCCGTCGCCCTGGCTGAGGCACTCACGGCCGGCGGCCTGCCGATCGTCGAGGTGACGTTCCGGACGGAAGCAGCCGCCGACGCCTTGCGCAGGATTTCGCACGAAGTCCCCGCCGTCTTCCTCATCGCGGGCACGGTCACGACCACTCACCAGGCGGACGTGGCGCTCGACGCCGGGGCCCACTTGCTCGTCGCGCCGGGCCTGAATCGCGCGGTCGTGGAGTACGCCCAGCGGATCGGGCTGCCGATGATGCCCGGCGTCTGCACCCCGAGCGAAGTCGAAGCCGCGCTCGGGTTGGGGCTGACGGCGGTCAAACTCTTCCCGATCGAACCGATCGGCGGGTTGCGCTATCTCAAGGCGCTCGCGGCGCCGTATGCGGCGATGACCTGGAACCCGACAGGCGGCATCACGGCCGAGACCCTGCCCGGCTACCTCGCGTTGCACTCGGTCCTCGCCTGCGGCGGGAGCTGGGTGGCGCCTCGCTCGGACGTGGCCGCGGGCAGGTTCGAGGAGATTGCGGCCAGGGCCGCGGCCGCCGTCAAGATCGTCACGGGCGCGCGGGAAGGAGCAGGCAATGAGCGTCCTTGAGATCCTCCCAGCGGACGGAGCCCGCTGGGACTGCGTGGCATTGGGCGAGGTGATGCTGCGGCTCGATCCCGGAGAAGACCGCATCAGCCGCGCCCGGAGTTTCCGCGTCTGGGAGGGAGGCGGCGAGTACAACGTCGCCCGCGGTCTGAGCCGCACGTTCGGCTTGCGCACCGCCATCGTCACGGCACTGGTGGACAACCCGGTCGGCCGGTTGATCGAGGATCTGATGCTGGCGGGCGGCGTCGACCGCTCCAACCTGATCTGGCGCCCATTCGACGGCGTGGGGCGAGCGGCCCGCAATGGGCTCAACTTCACCGAACGCGGCTTCGGAATACGCGCCGCGCTGGGCGTCTCGGACCGCGGACATTCCGCCGCCTCGCAACTCCGGGCCGGCGAAGTGGATTGGGAATCGGTCCTTGGGAGTGGCGGCGCCCGGTGGTTCCACACCGGGGGCATCTTCGCGGCGCTCTCGGAGACAACGCCGGCCGTCGCGTTGGAAGCCATGCGGGCGGCGCGCCGGGGGGGCGCCATCGTTTCCTACGACCTCAACTACCGCCCGTCACTATGGCAGGCGATCGGCGGCAAAACACGGGCGCAGGAGGTCAACCGCGAGCTCGTGCGGCAGGTCGACGTTCTGCTGGGCAACGAGGAGGACTTCACGGCCGCGCTGGGCTTCGAAGTGGAAGGCGTCGACGAGTCGCTCTCGGCGCTGGATCCGGAAAGCTATGGCCGAATGGTCGAGCAGGTGGTGGCCGAATACCCGAACCTGCGAGTCGTCGCGACCACCTTGCGCACGGCCAATACCGCCTCCCGAAACGACTGGGGCGCGAGCCTGTGGGCCGGCGGCGAGACCTACCAGGCGCAGATGCGGCTCGGCCTCGAGATCCTCGACCGGGTCGGGGGCGGCGACTCCTTCGGGTCGGGCCTCGTGTATGCGTTCCTTGCGGGCCTGTCCCCGGCCGAAGCGGTCGAGTGGGGTGCCGCGCACGGCGCGCTGGCGATGACCACTCCCGGCGACGCGAGCATGGCCAGCCGCGACGAAGTGGAGCGGGTAATCCGCGGCGGAATTGGGCGCGTCGTCCGCTAGGAACCGCTCTGCCGCGATCGTGTTGCGGCCGACACGGACCGACTCCTATCGAAACGGCGCCGAGGCGCCATAGGCCGCGACGCGCCCGCTCCCCACGGTCGATGTCCTGTGGGTTCGGCATGGCCCGTCGGCGGACCGACGCGGCGTGCGATCTGGAGAGCGACCGATGAGCGACTGGCGTGCCAGTGTCATACCGAAACGTGGAAGGCACGACAGACCCGCCGAGCCGGCGGTGGCCCCAGCCGCGGCCCCCGCGACCGCCGCGGCCCACGAGACCGCCGCGGCCCCCGCGATGGCGGAGAACGACACCCGGCCGGCGAGTACTCGGCGCGGATTCAGCGCCTGGTCGGCCGTTGTCGGCGTCGGGGCGGCGGCCATAGGGCTCTACTTCGCGCCGGCCTTCGACTCCAACGAGCGAGCCCTGGCCTACGTGGCGATCGAGGCGCTGGCCGTCTGTGTCGTGCTGGCCGGCCTGGCTCTGAGGCACCCGGCCAGGCCCTACGCGTGGGCGCTCTTCGCCGGCGGGATGCTGTCGGTCATGGTCGGCGACGTCGTCTGGCTGTGGCTGGTCCAGGTCGAGAACGTGACGCCCACGACCTCGCTCGCCGACGTCTTCTACATCGCCGAATATCCGCTGCTGATCGCCGGCTTGCTCCTGCTGGTTCGCGCCCGCCCGGACAGGGCGACCATCCTCGACACGCTGATCGTCACGACGGCCGCGTTCACCCTCGTCCTCGATCTCGTCGTCCAGCCGTCTTTAAAGGGCTACACGGGAACGACGCTGGATCTGGCCGTGATGCTGGCCTACCCCATCGCCGACGTGGCTCTGCTGGCGGTGGCTTTGCGGGCTCTCCTCATAGGCGACCTCCACACGCCGGTGCTGCGGCTGCTCCTCGCCGGGATCGCGGCCGTGGTCTTCGCGGACGTGACCAACCTCCGGCTCGGCCTGCTCGGCGTATCGCTCGATCCGTCGCCGCTGGACGCCCTGTGGCTGGGTTCGATGGTCCTGTGGGCGGCGGCCGCAGTCCACCCGTCCTCTCGCTCGGAGTTGCCCGCCGGTGAGACCGACTGGATGCGGCACCGCTTCGCCCGTCGCGTCCTCCTGACCGGGGCCCTGCTCCTGCCTCCCGCCGCGATCGCAGTGGAGGCTCTCAACGGCGGGACCGCCGACACGCCGGCGTCGCTGGGCGCCTGGGGTGTCATCGCCTTGCTCGTGATGCTGCGCACGGACGTCGCCATGGCACTGGCCCGCTCGACGGAAGCGGCATTGCAGCAGGCCACGGATCGGCTGACGCTGGCGGCGCGCGCGGGTGGAGTGGGCATTTGGGACTACGACCCGGCCGATGGCCGGCTGTCGTGGGACGGTCAGATGCTCCGGCTCTACGGCATCGCCCGCGACGAGTTCGAGGGCACTTACGAAGGCTGGCTGGCCCGGCTCCACCCCGACGACCAGGCCGGCGCCGACGCCGACATGCGGCTGGCGCTCCGGGCCGAGAAGGATTTCGACACCGAGTTCCGCGTCGTCTGGCAGGACGGCACGGTCCGCGACATCCGTGCCCTCGCCCGGGTGCAACGCGATGCTCCGGGGCAATCGGTCCACGTGATCGGAACGACCTGGGACATCACCGCCCAGAAGAAGGTCGAGCGCGATCTGCGCGAAAGCGAGGAGGAGCACCGTCTCCTGATCGAGAACAGCAACGACATCATCTACACCCTGGCCGCCGACGCGGTCTTCACGTTCGTCTCGCCGGCCTGGACGAGCCTCCTGGGTCACGTGCCCGCGCAAGTGGTCGGGCAGCCGCTGGGACGTTTCGTCCATCCAGACGACCTCCCGATCTGCCTCGCGTTCCTGAAGTCGGTGACCGAGACGGGCGAGAGGCAGGAAAGCGTCGAATACCGCGTCCGGCACCTCGACGGTTCGTGGTGCTGGCATACCTCGAGCGCGGTCCCGCTGAGGAACGAACTCGGCAGGGTCGTCGGATTCGAAGGCATAGCACGTGACATCAGCGCCCAGAAGCAGGCCGAGGACGCCATCGAGCGGTTCCGGATCGGCTTCGAACAGGGCGCGGTCGGCCAGTCGCTGACCTCGCTCGACGGCCGCTTCATCCAGGTCAACGAGGCGCTGGCCGACATGCTCGGCTACTCGACCGCCGACCTCGCGGGCCGGCCCGTAGACGACCTGAGGGACCCCGACGACCGGGACGCCAGCGCGGCCGCCCGGAAGGAGCTGATTGCCCGCAAGGGAGCGCGAAGATTCGAGTCCCGGTTCATCACTCGCGAGGGAGCCACCGTCTGGGCCGACTTGAACGTGGCTCTGGTTTGCAATCGCCGCGGCGAGCCCGACTACCTGGTCGAGACATTCGTCGACATCACGGCTCGAAAAGCAGCCGTCACGGAGCTACGCGACACCAACGAGGCTCTCGCGCAGGCCATGAGCCGGGCCATCGACCTGGCCGCCGAGGCGGACAGCGCGACCAGGGCCAAGAGCGAATTCCTGGCGAACATGAGCCACGAGATCCGCACGCCGATGAACGGCGTCATCGGCATGACCGGGCTCTTGCTCGACACCGAACTGGATCCGACGCAGCGGCGATACGCCGAGACCGTCCGGGCCAGCGGCGAGTCCCTGATGGCGCTCCTCAACGACATCCTCGACTTCTCCAAGATCGAGGCAGGCAAGCTGAACCTCGAAACGGTGGACTTCGATCTGCTCGAACTGCTCGACGACTTTGCCTCGTTGCTGGCCGTTCGGGCCCATGAGTCGCGGCTCGAGTTCATCTGCGCCGCCGCCCCCGACGTGCCCCGCTACCTGTCCGGCGATGCGGGCCGCCTCCGCCAGGTCCTCTTCAACCTGGCCGGTAACGCGGTCAAGTTCACCCGTCACGGCGAGGTAGTCGTTCGGGCCGGCCTGGAATGGGCGGCCGACACGGAAGTCCTGCTGCGCTTCTCGATCAGGGACACGGGCATCGGCATACCGGCCGACAAGCAGAGAATTCTGTTCCAGAAGTTCACCCAGGCCGACGCCTCGACCACCCGCCAGTACGGTGGCACCGGCCTGGGCCTGGCCATCTCCAAGCAGCTGGCCGAGATGATGGGCGGCGAGATCGGGCTGGTAAGCGAGGCGGGCAAGGGCTCGGAGTTCTGGTTCACCGCCCGCTTCGGCAGGCTGGCCGTCCGAAACCACGACCGGGCGGCGGCGTGGCCCGTTCGCGACGCCCGCATGCTGGTCGTGGACGACAACGCCACCAACCGCAGTGTCATTACGACACAGCTCGAGGCCTGGGGCGTGCATCCGGACGAGGCCACGGACGGCCCCTCCGCGCTGCAGGCTCTCCGCCGGGCGAGCGACGCCGGCGACCCGTACGCCGCGGCGATCGTCGATGTGCAGATGCCCGGCATGGACGGCTCGGATCTCGCCCGGGCAATCAAGGCCGAACCCTCGCTCGCACCAACGCTCCTGGTCGCGATGACTTCCCTCGGCCACGGCGGAGAGGCCCAGGAGGCCGAGGACGTCGGCTTTGTGGCGCGCCTGGTGAAGCCGATCCGGCAGTCGGACCTGTTCGACTGCCTGGCGACGGCATTCGCCGGCCCCGCCCGGACAGCGGCTCCCACAGCCGGGGAATCCCGATCGAGAGCGGCGGACGACGTGCGCGCATCGTTCTCGGGTAGCGGCGCCCGAATCCTGCTGGCCGAGGACAACGTCACCAACCAGCAGGTCGCGCTGGGCGTGCTCGAGAAGCTCGGTCTTCGAGCCGACGCGGTCGCGAACGGCGCCGAGGCGGTTCGAGCGCTCGAGTCGATCCCTTACGACCTGGTCCTGATGGACGTTCAGATGCCCGAAATGGACGGCTTCGAGGCCACGCACCGCATTCGCGATTCGCAGATCGGCTGTTCTCGACCACGCGATACCCGATCGTCGCCATGACTGCCCACGCCCTGCAGGGCGACCGCGAGAAGTGCCTGGCGGCGGGCATGAACGACTACCTGACCAAGCCGATCGCGCCGGGAGCCCTGGCCGAGACTCTGGAGCGATGGCTGTCTCGTGACGGCGGGGCGAAGCCGGCGCTGGAGCGGAGGTCGAGTCCGGGATCGTTGCCGCAACCGGCGACGGCACGGGCCCAATCCGGTCTCGCGGCAGACGGTCACACGCCGGAGTCTGTCGAACCCGCGACGGTCGCCGAACTGGCGGTCTTCGATCGGGCGGGCATGCTGACCCGGATGCTGGGCGACGTCCAGCTCGGCCGTCTGGTCGTGGGGGGCTTCCTCGACGAGCTGCCGATGCAGTTCACCGCTCTGAAATCCTGCCTCGACGCCAACGACGCAGCGGGCGCCCTTCGTCAGGTCCACACTATCAAAGGCGCATCGGCGAACGTAGGCGGAGAGGCACTTCGAGCGGAGGCCGCCGAGGCCGAGCGTGCCGGCAAGAAAGACGGTCTCGACGCCATTACGGCGCACCTGCCCGAACTGGAGTCGCAGATCGCGCGATTGAGAGAGGCAATGCGCGACTTCGCGTGTTCGATTGAGCCCGGATCGGGAGAGCCGTGTTGAAAACGCTCATCGTGGAAGACGAACTCACCAGCCGCGTCCTTCTTCGGGAAATCTTGAAGCGCTACGGCGTTCCCAGCGTGGCGATGAACGGCCGCGAAGCCGTGGACGCCGTTCGCGCCGCCCTCGAGGCCGGCGAACCGTTCGACCTGGTGTGCCTGGACATCATGATGCCCGAGATGGACGGTCAGGAGGCCCTGAAGCGAATCCGTCAGCTCGAGGCGGACGCGGGGGTCGACGCCGACAAGCGGGCCCGAGTGATCATGACGACTGCTCACGCCGACAGGGACAACGTTCTCGCGGCGATCCAGGGTCAGTGCGACTACTTCCTCGTGAAGCCGATCGACGGTCGGGTGTTGCTCGACGAATTACGCAGGATGGGCCTCATCGCCTGACGAAGCCTCCGACACAGGCCGATCAGGGCGGACGGCCGAAGGTGTGATCGGCGGCGAGGACCTCGCCGTCGTCCCCGAGACGGACAGCGTGGATGCCGACACGAAGGTCGCACGTCGGAGGTTCCCGTCTGCGCAGGAGGCGAGGCAGCGAAACCCCTGGCGCCGGCTTGCCGCCCCCCACGCCGCAGTCGCGGCGCCTTGCGCCTCGGCCGCGGCTCCTCTATCCGCCCAGATACGCCTTCTTGACCTGCTCGTTTTCCGCGAGGGCGGCGGAAGTGTCCGCCAGGACGATCTTGCCCGTCTGCAGGATGTAGCCACGACTGGCCACCTGAAGGGCCATCTGGGCGTTCTGCTCGACCAGCAGGATCGTGGTTCCCTGCGAGTTGATGTCCTTGATGATCGAGAAGATCTGCTCGACCAGGACCGGCGCCAGACCCATCGAGGGCTCGTCCAGGAGCAGCAATTTCGGCCGGCCCATCAACGCCCGGCCGATGGCCAGCATCTGCTGCTCGCCTCCGGACAGCGTTCCAGCCGCCTGGCCGCGCCTTTCCTGGAGCCGCGGGAAGAGCGTGAAGACCCGCTCGAAATCCGCCCCGATCTCAGCCTTGTCCCGGCGTGAGTAGGCCCCCATCTGGAGGTTCTCGGTGACCGTCATCCTGCCGAAGATGCGCCGTCCTTCGGGTGCCTGGCCGATGCCCAGTCGGACGAGGCGGTGAGCCGGCACCGTGGTCACGTCGACGCCCTCGAGCTGGATGTGACCCGCTTTGGGATGCATCAGCCCGCTGATTGTCTTGAGAGTGGTGGACTTGCCGGCCCCGTTGCCGCCGAGCATGGCCACGATCTCGCCGTGGCGGACCTCGAGCGTGATCCCCTGCAGCGCTTCGATCCGCCCGTAAGCGGCATGAACGTCCTGCATGCTCAGCAGCGGCGCATTCGGATCGACGGCCTGGACCGTTCCGGAATCGGTCCGACGGAGCCTCATACCGCACCCTTCCCGAGATAGGCCTCGATGACACGAGCGTCAGCGCGGACATGCGCCGGCGTTCCCTCGGCGATCTTCTCGCCATGGTCCAGGACGGTGACTCGGTCGCTGACGCCCATGACCACGCGCATGTCGTGCTCGATGAGCAGGATCGGCAGGCCCAGCTGAGACCGCACGCGGCTGAACAAGGCCATCATCGCCGCGCTCTCGGACGGGTTCATCCCCGCCGTCGGCTCGTCGAGAAGGAGCAGCTTGGGCTTGGTCGCGAGCGCCCGGGCGATCTCCAGACGCCGCTGGTCGCCATAGGGAAGGTTGCGGGCAAGCTCGACTTCGCGGCCCGGCAGACCGACGAAACGGAGCAGTCGCGACGCCTCGTCCGTGGCGCTCCGTTCCTCTCTGACCTGCTTCCCCGTGCGAAGGAGGGCATCCAGCGGGCTCGCCTTGAGCTTGGTATGCATCCCGACCAGAACGTTCTCGAGGGCAGTCATGTTGGCGAAGAGGCGGATGTTCTGGAACGTCCGCCCGATCCCGGCCACGACCATGTCGTTGGGTCTGGCCGTCTTGAAGATGCCGATTCGAACCAGGAACCGGTCGTACCAGGCCGGCCTGATGACGGCGTTGATGAGCATGGTGATGAGAAGGCCGAGGCCGATCAGGATCAGGACCTGGATGACCTCGATGGGCGCGCCGAGGCTGGAAAGCAGGTACGTCAGCGCCCAGACCAGGCCGGCAGGAAGAATCCACAAGACTCGGTTCTAGCCAGGCGCGCTCGGGCGCGGCGATCACCGTCCGTCCCAGGAACTCGACGTGGCCGTCGGTTGGCTCGTACAGGCCCGCGATGACGTTGAACATGGTTGTCTTGCCGGCACCGTTGGGGCCGATCAAGCTGCTGATCGAGCCGGCCGGAACCTCAAAGTCCACGTTCTTGACGGCCACGAGGCCGCCGAACGCCTTGGTCAGGTTCACGCAGCGCAGGACCGGGATCCCGGGCGGCGGCAGCGCAGCTGTGGCGCCCGGATCGGGAGCAGCCGGTGTTGTCGGAGTCGTCGGAGTGGTCGACTCGGTCATGCCTCGACCAGCTCTTCGTTGGCGGCGCCGGCGTCCTCGGCATCGTGGAGCTCCGCCTTGCGGCGGCGACTAGGGAAGAGGCCCTCGGGTCTCAAGAGCATCATCCCGACCAGCGCCAGTCCGTACAGCAGGTACTGGTAGTTGAGGAAGTTGATCGAAGACAGGTCGATGTTGATGAAGCCGAGGTGGATCGGCGGGATTCCTGACGTCGCGAAGAAGTTGTTCAGCTGCTTGAGTCCCTGGCTCTGGATCTCGTAGACGACGAACGCCCCGGCGGCCACGCCCCAGATATTGCCCATGCCGCCCAGGACGACCATCGCCAGCACCGTGAAGCTCACGGTGAAGCTGAACTGCGGGGGAGAAACGATGGCGAGCTTGGAGCTGAGATACACGCCGGCGAGACCCGACGTCGATGCGCCGATGGCAAAGGCCAGCAGCTTGGTGGTGACGGTGTTGATGCCCATGCTGGCGGCCGCGAGCTCGTCCTCGCGCACGGCCATCCAGGCTCTGCCCAGACGGGAATCCTGCAGTCGATATAGCAGGGCCATGGCGAGCGCGATGATCACCGCCACGGTTATGTAGTAGGGCACCGGATTGCCGAACCCGAAGCTCGTGTGGCCGAAGAGGATCGATGGGTCCAAGGGGCCGGTGAGCGGCACTGTCGGCTGGTACAGGGCGGTGATGCCGTTGGTGCCGTTTGTGTACTGGTCCGAGTTGTTGAAGACAACCGGCACGATCTCGCCGAACCCGAGGGTGACAATGGCCAGGTAGTCGCCACGGAGCCGCAGCGTCGGCGCGCCCAGGAGCAGGCCGAAAACCGCCGCCACTGCCGCGCCCACCAGGAGCATCGGCCAGAACGGGATGTGGTTGCCGGAGAACGGCGACGCCCCGTAGGCATACGTATAGGCCCCGATGGCGAAGAACGCGGCATAACCGAGGTCAAGCAGACCCGCCAGCCCGACGACGACATTCAGGCCGACCGCCAGCAAGACCCAGACTCCCGCCTGGGCGAAGCCGTCGACGAAGTCCGTCTGCGTGCCGAAACCAGAGAACGGCGGCACCAGGATGATGAAGGGCAGGATCGCCGTAACGATCGCCATACCGACGATGACGGACAGCGACTGATGGTGCCCAAAGAACCGGCTGGTGGACTTGACCACCTCTCCGCCGGGAACCCTGGATTGCATTGGTCTCGCGGTCATGCTCGTTCCGCCAGTTGCTGGCCCATGATGCCGGTCGGCTTGAAGACCAGCACCAGGATGAGGATGCTGAACACGATGGCTTCACTCCAGCGGGCATAACCCAGCTGCGAACTGAAGACCTCGACGAATGCGATGATGAATCCGCCGATCGCCGCGCCCGTGGTGTTGCCGATACCCCCCAACACCGCCGCCGTGAACGACTTGAGGCCCGCCTGGAAGCCGATGTCGAACTTCGTATGGCCGTAGTTCAAGGCCCAGGCCACACCGGCAGCGCCCGCCAGCGCCGAGCCGATGAAGAAGGTCAGGGCGATCGTGGTGTTGATGTCGACGCCCATCAGCTGCGCCGCGTCCCGATCGATCGCGGTGGATCTCATGGCCCGGCCGAGCCTCGTCCGACGGACGAACATCTGCAGGGCGATCATCATCGCGACGGCCAGAACGATGATGAAGATGTGCACGAACGATGCGTTCACGACCGACGACGTCACGTCGAATCCGCCCACTGAAAACGTGGGCGCGGTGAACGAGAACTGCGCCTGAGGGTCGATCACCTGAGGAATGTTGAAGTCGGCGTTGCTGAACGTTGCCTGAATCAAGTTCTGCAGGATGAAGCTGACGCCGATGGCCGTGATCAACGGGGCCAGGCGAGGAGCCCGGCGTAACGGCCGGTAGGCGAAGCGCTCGATGAGCACTCCCACCAGGCCCATCGTGACCATCGCGAACGCGAACATCACGACCAGCCACAAGACGAGTCCCGCCGGGTTGTTGATCGTCCCCTCTACACCGAAGGTCGTCAGCAACCACAGGGTGACGAAAGAGCCGACCATGAAAACGTCGCCGTGGGCGAAGTTGATGAGTTCGATGATGCCGTAGACCATCGTGTAGCCAAGGGCGATCAGGGCATACATTGCTCCGATGGTCAGAGCGTTAAGGGTCTGCTGGATTACGATCCCAGCGTCCACGGCGTCTCCTGGGTCAGGCTCTGGGCGACCGGCTGGCGCAGATCAAGGATGGGGGCCGGAGATGAACTCCGACCCCCTTGATCTCTTCTCGAGGCCGCGACCCTACGGAGCGGCTGTGGTAGTCACACCGGACGTGAAGTCCTTCTGCTCGAAGTACTTCCAGTCCTTGGTGGCGGGATCGAACTTGTAGTCGCTGATGACGTGCTGGCTTGTGTCGCCGTTCGCGTCGAACGAGACGTTGCCGAGCACGGTGGTGAAGGTGTTGCTGGTCGTGGTCACGTACGAGCGGATCTTCTCGCGATCGGCGCTGCCGGAGGCCTTGAGGGCCTGCAGGAAGATCTGGGCGCAGGCGTAGCCGGAGGCGCTGTACGCGCCCGGTTCCGCACCGAACTTGGCCTTGTAGTCCGAAGCGAACTTGGCCGCATCCGGGATGTCGTGGACGGCGGCAACGGTCATGTAGGTGTTCATGTCGCCGTCGGGGCCGGCCACGTTCAGGAACGAGCTGGCGGTAGCCGCCGAGCCGTCGCTGATGCCATCACCGCCACCGAACGGGATGGAGCCCATGCCGTTCTGGACCATCTGCTTGCGCAGCAGTCCACCGCCCGTGGCGGTCACGCCGCCGAAGTAGACGAACTGCGGGTTCTTGGCCTTGGCGGCCGTGAGCAGCGCGGTGTAGTCCGACTGCCCGCTGGCGCCGACGCCGTCGTGACCCACGACCGTGCCGCCGAGCGCCTTGAAGGTCGTCTCGAACTGGTCCGCGAGGCCCTTGCCGTAGGTCTCGGTGTCGTCGACGATGTAGGCGGTCTTGGCGCCCACGACGTTGTAGGCAATGTCCGCGCCGGCCTGACCCTGGATGTCGTCCGTGGTCGCGACGCGAACATAGGCGATCTTGGTCGGGTTGCTGGGGCGAAGCGCCAGCGCCGATGCGCCCTTTGTGAGGTCAGGGCTCGTGTTGGCCGGGCTGCACTGGATAAGGCCGGCGGCGTTGGAGACCGGAATCTCCGCCTGGGCCACGTTCGAGTTGAACGGGCCGACGACCGCAAAGACCGAGCTGTCATTGACCAGCTGGCCGATGTTGGTCGCGCCGGTTTGGGGATCGTGCTTGCCGTTGAGGGCATCGTCCTTGATGTTGAGCTGGACGTCGAACCCCGGAACCGGGTTCTGCTCAATCGCAAGCTGAACGCCCTTGAGGGTCGGGTCGCCGTTGGGCAACTCCGCGCCCGAGAGCGGCAGCTCGATGCCGATCTTGACTACGGTACCGGCCGGCGTGCCGGACGAAGAGCTACACGCAGATGCTACGAGTGCCACCACGGCAACGAACGCTATTGGTTTGGGCTTCATGCCCCATCCTCCACTCTTCTCCACTCCACATGGATAGAGACCGAACCCCCGGTCTACCCATTCGCCAGGGAACCTCGCTGGCATCGGGCACCGTCGGCCGGCAGACTCGGATATGGGAGCCCAGCGCCGAGCCTTGCGCGTAGGTTACTCAACCGGGGGCCAAGCGCAAGTGGAATCATGGTGTCAGGAGGGCTTCGGGCCGGAAACTCGGTTGCCGTTTGGTTGCGGTAACTCTCATCTCGCAGAGTGAGACGGATCGACGCCGTCCATAGGCCGAACTACACGACCGGACGGGGTGCCCCGGGTGGGTTGGGTGGCCCGCCAACTGTTTCAGAAGATGGCGGAACCGAGCGGGACGTCCGATTCCGGCGTGAGATAGACGATCTGCCGGGTCGAGTTCTCTGCCCCGAGAACGAGCACTTCGGATATCTCCGGGCCCATCTGTTTGGGGCCGAGATTCACGATCGCCACCACGAGCCGGCCGACGAGATCCTCGGCCGGATAGCTGCGGTATGCCCCGCAGGACACCCTGGTACCGAGTTCCGGCCCGAAATCGATCGTCAGTCGATATGTCGGCTTGCGTGTCCGAGCTTCTTCGACGGTGAGGATGCGACCCACCCTGATGTCCAGGTCGTCGAACGAGCCCGGGGCCGCGGTGCCTTTCGACTGTGCCATTCCGTCCTCCTGGCGGCTCGATCCGCGGTCGGCTAGTGGAGGAATTGCCCGGCCGGGCCTTCCAGCTTGATGAGCGGCTTGACGTTCGACCAGGCCAGGGACGCGCTCGGCATTCCCGCGGCCTGGCTGGCGAGCTCGCCCTGCGACCAGGTGAACTCGAGGCCTTTCTGGGTCATGGCCCAGGCTTTGTCGAAGAAGCTCAGCGAGGGCGCCGACCCGTTCCAGGTCAGGTCGGATCCGAGAGAAGCCTTCAGCACTGCGTCCGCCTGGCTCGCCAGGGTCGGCACGGCGGCATTCGCGTCGTTGAAGATGTCACTCAGGGCAATCTGCGCCCCACTGGACACGACGAAGTTGATGCTGCCGGGCGCCCCGACCGGATGAGCCCCGCCGGAGACATACGTGAGTACCGTGAACCGCAGGCTGAGCAGCGTCGGGAGAGTCGAAGGCAATCGTGAAATCGCCCTCGAGCGTGCTGGGTCCGGCACCGCTGGCCGGCACCGGCAGATTGCCGCCGCTAAACGAACTGATGTAGCCGTTCACCTTGGCTGTGATGGCGTCGTTCATCTTCGAGGCCGCGCCGGCCGAGATGCCCGAGATGGTCGGCTTCTTGAACGTGACGGTCCAACGGCTGTCGGGGGCCTCGGAAGTGATTACGAGGCTATCGATCGCGGGCGAGGGCAAGCCGGGCCCGGGCGTGACGCCCGACGGCAGCGGCGTGGCAGGGCCGGGCGGCGGAGTGATGTAGATGGTCTCGGGCGTCGCCTCGCTGCCGCCGCAGCCGGCCGCCGCCAGCGACGCCACCAGCGCGATCAAAGCCACGGCGCCCCAGCGGACCCGCAGTCCTTCGGCGATTGCCATCCGATCCTCCTAGGTGAGACGCCGTCGACGCTCGACGGCTCGACGAATGTGCCTGGGTGAAGCGCACGGCCTCAGGCGTGGACTGCGTCCACATGCATGTACGGGCGCAAAGCCTCCGGCACCACGAGGCTGCCGTCTGGCTGCTGATAAGTCTCCAGGATCGCGGCCACGGTCCGCGCGAGGGCCAGCCCGGAGCCATTGAGCGTGTGCACGAGCTCCGGCTTGGAGCCCGGTTCGGGCCGGTAGCGAATGGCCATCCGGCGGGCCTGATAGTCGCGGAAGTTGGAGCAGGAGCTGACTTCGAGCCAACGCTCGACGCCCGGCGCCCACACTTCCAGGTCGTACTTCTTGGCTTGCACGAAGCCCATGTCCTTCGTCGCCATCAACAGCACCCGATACGCCAGTCCGAGCCGCTGAAGGATCACCTCGGCTCGACCGGTAAGCCACTCGAGCGCTTCGGTGGACGCCTCCGGCTTCTCGAAGAAGACCATCTCGACCTTGTCGAACTGGTGGACGCGCAGGATTCCGCGCGTGTCCTTGCCCGCGGCGCCGGCCTCGCGACGGAAGCAGGGCGAATATGCGACATAGCGGATCGGCAGTTCGGCCGCCTCGAAGATCTCGTCTCGGTGCAGGTTGGTGACGGGGACTTCCGCCGTGGGCACGAGGTACAGCTCGTCGCGCCCGACGACGTACATCAGGTCTTCCTTGTCCGGGATCTGGCCGGTGCCCCGGGCGGAGGCGGCGTTCACCATCGCCGGCGGCCAGATCTCGGTCATGCCGTGTTCGGCCGTGTGGACGTCGAGCATGAAGTCGATCAGGGCGCGCTGGAGACGCGAGCCCTGGCCCGTGTAGACCGGGAAGCCGGAGCCGGTGATCTTGGCGCCACGCTCCAGGTCGAACATCTTGAGGCGCTCGGCCACTTCCCAGTGCGGGCGGCGCGTCCAGGTCTGGCCGTCCGTCTCGGCCTCCCTGGGGAGCAGGTCGCCCCAGGTCCGGACCGTCTCATTGGCCGACTCGTCGCCGACCGGCACGTCGGGGTCGGCCGGGTTGGGGATGCGCAGCAGCAGCTCGTCCAGTTCGGATTCCGTGGCGGCGAGCTCGGCGTCGAGCTTCTGGATGCGTGCCCCGGCGTCGGTCGACGCCTGCCGGAGAGCGGCGACTTCCGGACCGCCCGGAACCGCTCCCTTGCGGATGGCGTCGCCGATCTCCTTGGAGGCGGCGTTGCGCTCGGCTTTCAGCCGGTCCGCTTCGCCGAGCAGTGCGCGGCGCCTGCCCTCGAGAGCCAGAGCGGCGTCGACGATCGACGGGTCCTCGCCCTTGTCGATCGCACCCTGCCGGATCCGCTCCGGCTCTTCGCGCAGCCTGGCCAGCCCGATGCTCATCGCGTTGTGGCTCCTTGGTGATCCTCTCGGCGGCCCGGCCGCGTTTCATTGAGTTTAGCCGGGAGCCGCGGTGGGAGGCGAGGGTGCGTTTGGCACCGCACGGCAGCGGGTCGCGGCGCGGGCATCTGTCCGGCGCTGCCGACTGCCGTTCTGGTGTGTGTGCGGCCCGATCCGAGCGAGCCGGCGGCCTGGCGCGCGCGCCGGTGCAGCCTCAGGCGCTAGGCGCTCGCCGCCACTTCGCCGGCAGCGGCCCGAAGTCGCTCGACGACGAATGCGGGGTCCAGGCTGGCCAGGAGCCAGCCTGCCCGGGGACCGTTGGTGCGACCGAGGAACGCCGCGTAGAGGGCGGCGAAGGCGCGCCCGGCAGCCAGTCCCGACTCCCCTGCGACGCTGAAGATCAGCGTCTGCCAGGCATCGCCCGAAGACGGGCGACCCGTCTCCGCTGCCGAAGCCAGGGCCGCCAGATATGCCTTCTGGGCGGGATCGAGGTCGGCGACCTCATCCGGCAGAGCGTCGCGGCGAACTACCAGTCTGGCCCGCTCGGGAGCGTACGAATCGAGCCAGGCGCGGGCAGAGGCCGTCCTTTCTTCCAGAATCGCCGTCTCTTGCTCGTTGAGTGGCGCGCCCTTCTCGGCCGCCATTCGCTCGCCGATGTCGACGCCCGGGATCTGCAGAAGCAGAGCCAGATGCGCAAAGGCCGGCCGGAAAGCCGTCGCGGCGCCGCTGACGTCGACCTCGGGCCCCAGCAGCGAGTAGGCGAAGAGCCGCTCGTAGTCCGCCGGCAGCTCGCCCTTGACCTCGCGACCGGCGGTCGCCGCCGCGATCCGGTCGAACTCGTCGAAGAGGCGCGGGATCGTGTCGCCCTCGGGATCGAAGTCGATGACCTGGTTCGGGCGCGGCCGGAGGAACAGGAAACGGAGCTGCTCCGGCGGCAGAACCTCGGCGATCGTGTGAGCGGCGACGCCCTGGCCCTTGGACGTCGACATCTTCTTGCCGCCGATGTTGAGGAACTCGTAGGTCACGTTGCGCGGCGGTTCCACTTCGAAGACCTCGCGGCTGATGGCGTCGGAGCGGTCGCGCGAGCCGCCGGCCGTGGCCAGGTCCTTGCCGCAGCCTTCGATCGTGACGCCGAACAGGCCCCACTTGGCCGCCCATTCCAGGTTCCAGGGCAGCTTGGCCCGGCCGCCGAGCGGCGAGACGCGGCCTTCATGGCCGCAGCCACGAGCCCACGGAACCATGTCCGGCTTGCAGGCGTAGGCGACCGTGGAGCCGTCCCAGTCAGTCGCGTAGGTGGTGCCGATCTTGCCGCAGTTCTCGCAGATCACCTGGATCGGCAGCCAGCCCTCGGCCCGCTCCACATGGCTGACGCGACGGTAGATGTCGCGGACACGATCGGCTCGGTCCAGAGAGAGCTTGACGTAGTGGTCCATCCGACCGGCCGCGTAGAGCTCGCTGACCCAGTAGAACTCGGGCGCGATGCCGAGGGGCTCGAAGGTCCGGAAGAAGATCTCGCCGACGAAATGGCGGGCGTAGTTGGCCGCGCTGCTGCCTTCGGGCGCAGGGACGCGCGACAGCGGCACGCCCATGTATCGATCCACGGCGTCCGGCGTGAGCAGTGCCTGGGAGTCCATGGCGTCCATGTCGTCGACGCCATACAGGAATCTCGACGGATGGCCCGCGCCCAGCAAGGCTCGATGGATCGCGTCGTGGAGGACTACGCCGCGGAGCGATCCGACGTGAACCGTGCCGGAGGGCGACTTGGAGTCGTTGACGACCTGCGGCCCGCCGACGGCGGCAGCCAGTTCGTCGGCCCAGTACACGCCGCGGCCTGCTAGCTGATTTCGAGGATCTTGTAGGAGAAGTCGCCGGCCGGGACGTGCACGACGACCTTTTCGCCCTTGTGCTTGCCGAGCAGGGCCCGGCCGACAGGCGATTCGTTCGAGATCTTGCCTTCGCCCGGGCTGGCCTCGGTCGAACCGACGATCGTGAAGACTTCCTTGCCGTCCGTGCCCTCGACCTTCACGGTCGATCCGATCTGGACGTGATCCGTGCTGTGGTTGCCGTCGATGATGGTGGCGTTCTTGATCAGCGCCTCGAGCCGCTGGATCTGCCCCTCGACGAATGCCTGCTCGTTCTTGGCGTCTTCGTACTCGGCGTTCTCGGCCAGGTCGCCATGTTCCTTGGCGTCGTGGATCCGCTGGGCGATTTCCTGGCGCCGGACGTTGACCAGCTCTTCGAGCTCGGCTCGAAGCTTGGTCAGGCCCTCTTCCGAGATGTATTGGGTCTTGTTGTTCAACGCGGGAGGCTCCCGTTCTCGTCCGACCGGCGCTAACCGTGCGAAGCTCCGGCACCTCGCGGCCCGGGATAGGAAAACGAACTCCAGGTACACCCGTGATCGGTGTCCTGAAGTTCGGCCGGCGCGTATCCTAGCCGCCGCCTATCCCCCTGTCAAAGAGACACTCGGCGGACTCCCCGGCAGACCGGTCCGGGCATCTCATGGAGCACGGTCCGAAACGCCGTCCCGCCCCGCGGACCGGACGCATTCGTCCGGCAAACGCCCCCGGGCCACGGGCGCCGCAGGCTGCCGGGCAGGGCGCCGAGGGAGCGCCAATCCGAGCCGCGGAGCGAGCGCGGAGCGGCGCCGAGTTTCTGGCCGGCAGGGAGCGTGTCACGTGCTAGTGCACTTCGATGGCAGTAACGCCCACCTTTGAGCCAGAACTGAGGTCCCGTTCGGGGAGGGACCAATGTGGACTGTGAGGCTGAAACGCACCTGATCAATATTCGGACTAACAAAGCAATTCCACCGGCCCCGCCTTCCGGATCCTCCCTCCTCCTCCCCGGAAGTCGGGGCCGGTCTGCGTCCCCGTCAAAGGCGGCGTCGTTCCCGCCGGATCGGCCGGCGCTGTGGCGAGCGACCCTGCTGATCGAGCCCGGTCGGTGGTCGCTTGCGCGTAGTGGTCGCGCGGCGTCGCGTCGGCGTCCGAACCTGGTCGGGCCCGAGCCCCGGAGTCAGTGACCCAGGGAAGCCAGCCTGCCGCGAATCCGCTGCATCGACATCCGGTCGGCGAAGGCGACGAAGACCGTGTCGTCGCCGGCGATGCTGCCGACGACCTCCGGCCAGCGGGTGCGATCCAGCGCGGCCGCGATGGCGTGGGCCGAGCCCGGCAGCGTCTTGACCACGAGCATGAGGCCGGCTTCTCGGACCTCGACCGGTAGGTCGTGGAGCAGCGCCCGAAGTCGTTCTTCGCCTGTGCTCTCGGCCTCGGTGACCCGAGCCGGGACGACGTAGGTCTGGACACCGCGCTCAGTCGACTTTATGAGCCCGAGTTCGGCGACGTCGCGGCTGATCGTGGCTTGAGTGGCCCGGAACCCTCGATCGCGCAAAGCGGCCGCGAGCTCCTGCTGGGTCCGGATCGGACGCTGTCCGAGCAGGTCGCGGATCTCGCGCTGCCGCAGCTGTTTGATTACCTCCATCGCAGCGAAGGCCTCCCTCAGGCACCATGGGGCGATAGCAGGACGATGAACACGATAACGGCGGCGACCACACGGTAGACGACAAAACCGGTCATCGGCTGCCTCTTCAGGAACTCGAGCATGAAACGGATGGCCAGCAGTCCGGATATCGCGGCCGCAATGAAGCCGATGACGACGAGATTCACTTCCGGCCTGGGGCCGCTGTCGCCTCTGATCAGTTTCAGGGCCTCGAATGCACCGGCGCCGGCGATGACCGGAGTGGCCATGAGGAAGCTGAAGCGAGCGGCGGCTTCACGGTTGAGGCCCTCCAGCAGTCCGGCCGAGATGCTGACGCCCGATCGGCTGATGCCCGGGACCAGGGCCAGAACCTGAGCCACGCCGATGCCGAAGGCGCCGAGGAAGGTCATCGAGCCCATGTCGCGAAGCTTGCTGCCCCACCGATCGGCCAGCCAGATGATCGCCGCGCCGACGCAAAGCATCAGGGCGACGAGGGCAGGCGCTCGCACCGCGGACTCGAGGGCGTCGTTGAAAAGCGGACCGACGATGACGGCCGGGACGGTCGCCACGACGAGAAGCCACGCCAGCTTGCGGTCCGGATCGCCACGCAGGGAACGATCGCGAATGGAAGCGAGGCCGGCGGGGATCACACGGATCCAGTCACGCCAGAAGTAGACGAGCAGCGCGAGCAGCGTGCCCATGTGGAGCATGACGCTGAAGGCGAGCGAATCCAGGAACGGGTCCTTCCAGCCGAACAGCCATGGAACAAGGACGAGGTGGCCCGAGCTCGATATCGGCAGGAACTCCGTCAGGCCCTGAACGAGCCCCATGACGAGCGCCTGGATGGACAGGTCCACGCGATGTCTCCTCGATGCGGTTGTTGATCAGGGCCGGAACGCGCGCGAGCCGGCGATCGTGAGACCGCCGGCTCGACGCGAAAGTGAGGACTAGCGGATGAAGAGCGGAGCCATCACCAGCGTGATGGTGGCCAGCAGCTTCACGAGGACGTGGAGCGAAGGGCCGGCGGTGTCCTTGAAAGGATCGCCGACGGTGTCGCCCACGACCGCGGCTGCGTGAGCCGGAGTCTTCTTGCCAAGCACTTCGCCGTTCTCACCGATGAGGTGGCCCGACTCGATGTACTTCTTGGCGTTGTCCCAGGCACCGCCACCGTTGTTGAGCACGGTTGCGAGCAGGACACCGGCGATGGTTCCGACCATCAGCAGACCGGCTACGGCCTGGTAGCCGAGCAGGACGCCGACGATGATTGGAGTGGCGACCGCGACGACGCCCGGGAGCATCATCTCGCGGAGGGCGGCGCGGGTCGTGATGTCCACGACACGGGCGTAGTCCGGGCGGCCGGTGTAATCCATGATCCCGGGGATCTCGCGGAACTGGCGGCGGACTTCGACGATGATCGCCTGGGCCGTGGTGCCGACTGCCCGAATGGCCAGCGAGCTGAAGAAGTAGACGAGCATCGCGGCGATCAAGGCGGCCACGAAGACGTTGACGTCTTCCAGGTTGACCGAGGTCATCGGCAAGCTGCCGCGGTTCGTCAGGATGAGATTGACCTTGTCGATGTAGGCCGAGAACAGGAGGAAGGCGGCCAGCGAGGCTGACGCGATGGCATAGCCCTTGGTCAGTGCCTTGGTCGTGTTGCCGACCGCGTCGAGGCGGTCTGTGATGTCGCGGGCGCCGGCTTCGGCGCGGCTGAACTCGGCGATGCCGCCGGCGTTGTCCGTGATGGGGCCGAAGGTGTCCATGGCCAGGACGTAGGCCGTCGTCATGAGCATGCCCATGGTCGCGACGGCGGTGCCGAAGACGCCACCGACGGACCCGAGACCCGAATGGGCGCCGAGCCAGTTGCTGGCCAGAAGGGCAAGGCCGATCGTGACGGCCGTGACGAGTGTCGTCTCAAAGCCGACGGACATGCCGGCGATGATATTGGTCGCCGGACCGGTCTTGGAGGCTTCTGCGATCTCCCGCACGGGACGGAAGTTGCCGGCGGTGTAGTACTGGGTGATGTAGACGAAGGCGATGCTGGTGATCAGGCCGACGCAGCCGGCGCCGAAGAAGTAGATCCAGGTGGGGATGCCGTTGTCGCCGGTCGCGCCGTTGGTGTTCATCATCACGTTGGTCACGAAGGCCAGCGAGATGGCACTCAGGATGGTGGTGACCCAATAGCCTCGGTTGAGGATGTTCATCGGGTTCTCGGTCTCTTTGCCGCGGATGAAGAACATCGCGACGATCGTGGACATGAGACCGAAGGCTCGGACGACGAGGGGGAAGAAGATCCAGGCCTCGGGGTGCGGCCAGTGGTTGGACACGGCCAGGAGGTAGACAGCGCCACCGAGGATCATCGCGCCGATGTTCTCGGCAGCGGTGGACTCGAACAGGTCCGCACCGCGGCCGGCGCAGTCGCCGACGTTGTCGCCGACCAGGTCCGCGATGACGCCCGCGTTGCGCGGGTCGTCTTCCGGAATACCCGCCTCGACCTTGCCGACCAGGTCCGAACCCACGTCGGCGGCCTTGGTGTAGATACCACCGCCCAGCTGGGCGAAGAGCGCGACGAAGCTCGCGCCGAAGCCGTAGCCGACGATCAGGAACGGAGCGTCGTGGGTGTTCTGGCCACCGGCGAGTCCACCGTTGATCGCGAAGATGCTCCACACGCCGAGCAGCGAGAGGGAAACCACGAGGAAGCCCGAGACCGCGCCGCCGCGCATGGCGACCTGGACGGCCTCGACGAGGCTGCGGCGAGCGGCCGAGGCGACGCGAACGTTCGCCTTGACGCTGACGAGCATGCCGATGATGCCGCAGGCCATCGAACAGGCCGCGCCCACGAGGAACGCGCCACCGGTGCGGATGCCCAGGGGCCAGCCGAAGGTTGTGGTGTCAGCGACGCTCTGGGTGTTCTCCAGCAGCGCGATGACGACGCCGATGACCACGGCGCCGGCGAGGGCCAGAAGACCGATGGTGGTGTACTGGCGCTTGATGAACGCGACCGCGCCCTCGTTGATCGTCGCGGAGACGTCCATCATCTCCTTGGTCCCGGTGTCGCGGGACAGGACGTCGCGCGCGAGGAAGATCGCGAACCCTACCGCGAGCAGACCCGCGATTGGGATGAACGCTTGGAGAAGACTTGGGTCCATGAGGGGCTAGCGACTCCTTCTCTGGCGGCACGGTGAGAGCGCTGCGGGACGGCGC
Organism: uncultured Chloroflexia bacterium; assembly: GCA_963835845.1. Classification (GTDB taxonomy): domain Bacteria; phylum Chloroflexota; class Limnocylindria; order Limnocylindrales; family CSP1-4; genus Fen-1039. The sequence continues at coordinate 181,022 of CAWIGT010000005.1, forward strand.
GCTTCCGGGGATCAGGGCCCGGATCCGTTGGTGCTTGCATACTCGGGCCGCGCGGAGTGTATCAACGGGCCAAAGGGCGGGTCAAACTGCGGAAAGTCCCTCGAATATACATTCGCGGCAATCGAACCGGGGCTTTTTGGCCCGACTCCCCGGGACGTTTGGCCCGCGCGCCCACCTCCACGCCGTCGATCGAGCTGCGTCGCCCCGCTCGGGTGGCGGCGGCGCGGCTACGGCACCCAGCTGGGCGAGGCTCCATCCGTGGAAAGGTTGGTCAGGTCCGTGCCGTCTGTGTTGACCGTCCAGATCCCCGCCGAGATACCCGTCGAAACCGACCCGACCCGACCGAACACGATCTCCTTGCCATCCGGCGAGAGGGACGGCGCGGCCTCGCTGTAGCCGGGCTCGCTGGTCAGGATCCGGGGCAACGCTCCTGCCGCGGCCGCAAAGGAAAGGTGGTCGGTGCCGTCGCTGGCCTCGGTGATCACGGCCAGGCCGCTGCCCATGGCGGACATATCGCTGCGGGCCTCGCCGCAGCTGGTCATCGCGCCCGAGGGTGCGACCCTCCAGCACGCCCACGTGGCGCCCTGGTCCTGGGAGCCGGCCAGATAGAAAAGCGCCGTCCGACTGAACCCAGACCGGCCGCGAGTCGCCGATCAGCGACAGCTTCAGCGGCTTGTTCGCGCCGGTCAGGTCGACGATCTCGACGTCGCCGTCCGAGCCCCGGACGACGAGCATCGTGCTGCCGTCGGAGGTCATCGCCGCTCGCGGAGCCCAGACCGACATGCCCGGCTGGCCGGTCAGACCATTGTTCGGCAGCTTGACGCTGCCCAGCACGGGTGCGCCGTCCGGACTCACCTGCTTGGCATCTCCGCTGCCGGTGAGCGGGTACCGCCAGTAGCCGATGTCCAGCCCGTTGGGCGCTCGCCGACCGACGATCAGACCCGTGCCGTCGGGCGTCATCGTTGGCGCGTATTCGAAGTTGCCGCCGGAGGTCAGCGTTGTCAGGCTGCCGCCGTCGATGGACATCTTCTTGACCACGCCGCCGGCCGCATATGCGATCGTGGTGCCATCGCCGCTGATGTCATAGCCGCTGACGGGCACGAGCTCGGACGTTATCTCGCGCTGGTTAGAACCGTCCGGATTCATCAACCAGACGTTGTCTACGCCGCTGCGATGTGAAATGAAGGCGATCTGGTTGAGCGCCTCGGTGGGCGGATCGCCTGTCGTGAACTGCCAGTTGAGGCTTTGGGCCACCTCGCCGTCGGTCCGTTTGACCGTCGAGTTCAGGGTCACCGAATAAGTCGTGTGTGGTGCCAGGGCTCCGCTGGGCGTAAAGACGAGCACGCTCGAGGCACTGATTGCAGGCGAACCTGAGGCCGGGTTCACCTGAGCGCTGTCGTCTGGGAGCGCGATCGCCTTGTAGGAACCGGAGACCGGCGGCGTGATCGAGATCGCGCCGCCGACCGTCGAGGGATCGATCGGAGCGTCGAACATCACGGCAATCTGGCTGTGCACGCTGACACCGGCCACGTTGGCAGCCGGAACCATCGACGTGACCCGCAGCCCGATCCCGACGGTGGTGAACGTCGTCGAATAGGGCGGGAAGGGAGTGCCGTCGGTGTCGACCGCCGGTTCGCCGATCTGCATGGTGTAGGTGGTTCCATAGGCCATCGACTCGGTCGGGTCGAGGGTCAGGACCATGCCGTTCCACGATGCCTGGTAGGTGATGTCGGGCTTGAGGGTCAGGCCCTCGAGCACCTTCTGCGTGTCCATCATCCGATCGAAGGTGAGCGTTATCGAGGCGTCGACCGAGACCGACCTCTGACCCGGGGCAGGCGCCACAGAGGCGATCGAGGGGGCTCCGACCGTGGTGAAGTCGAGCTCGTTCGTATTGCCCTGCGAGTTGCCCGCGAGATCCTCGACGCCGGCGGCCATGTGGACCTTGAAGGCGGTCGAAAGCGGCAGTTCGTCGGTCGGCGTCACGATCATCTTCTGGCCCTGCCAGTAGAACGTGACCGCCACCGAAGGTGAGATCGAGAACGCGTTCTGGGCCGTGTCGTGTCTGACGGGCTCGCTGAAGTCGACGTCGATCGAAGTCAGGGTCATCGCCCGCCCGCCGCTCGAGGGACTGCTCAGTGAGACCGTGTAGGTAGGCGGGATCCGGTCGACAGCAATAGCGTTGTAGAGGACGCCCGCCAGGATAGCCAGTGCGACCAGCGCGGAGAGCAGCCTCAGAAATGCGGCCGCTCTGCAGCCAGCCCAGTCGGTGGGGTACGTTCACGGGGCAGGACGATATCACAGCCCCTATACTCGCGAACTTGTGAACCATAGATCACTTGGTTGCCTGTTCGAGTTGCTCGAAACGTTGCTCGTGACGCTGATCATCTTTCTGGTGGTCCAGCTGTTCGTCGCCCAGCCGTACCAAGTGCAGCAGACCTCGATGGAGAACACCCTGCTGCCGGATCAATACGTCCTCGTGGACAAGCTCACGCCGCATTTCGATGGGCTTCCATCGCGGCGACATCGTCGTCTTCAATCTACCCGCCGGATGGGCGCAGGATCCGAGTCGGGACGCCGTTCATCAAGCGCGTCATCGGGATCGGCGGCAGACACGATCGACATCCACGCGGGCCACGTGTACATGAACGGCAGCGCGTTGGTCGAGCCGTACGTCTTCGAGGGTCAGACTACCGACATGCCGGACCTGGGGAGCCAGACCTGGAAACTCGGGCCCGACCAGTTCTTCGTCATGGGCGACCATCGCCAGGAATCCGCGCGATTCCCGCGACTTCGGCCCGATCGACAAGTCGTCGGTGATCGGCCGGGCATGGCTGCGCTACTGGCCGGCAGACCAGTTCGGGCTGATACAAACGGCCAAGAAATCGCCCGCCCCGAGCGGATCCCCGGTGCCGTCACTGACCCCATGACGGTTCGGCGCGACCCTCCGGCCGCTGCACATAGGGACTTATGATCCAACTCGCCGTCGTTGCTGCCGTAGCCGCCGTCCTCGGCGCGGCGGTGGCAATCACCGCTCGGAATGGAATCGTCGTCGCACTCGGCCTCTTCGTGGCGATGTGCACGGCGCCGCTGGCGTCGTCCCCGGAGCCGTCCGACCTGGCCATCGCCTTCCGGATCCTCGGGGCGCTGCTTGGCGCCTATCTGCTCGGGGCTTCGGCGCGCTCTCAGTCGATCGCCAGCGAGGGCTCCGGCGTTGGCATCGTGCCTGTGGCCGCGGTCGCGGCAGCGGCCTTCGTTGCCGGCTGGTTCGTGACTCCGGTCAAGCCTCTGGCCGGCCCACTCGCCGCCCAGGCGGCGGGAGTCGCCCTGGTGGCGTTGGCGGTTGTGCCGTTGGCCGGCCGCGACCTTCTGCGCGCCGGCGGCGGCGTAACCACTCTGGCGCTGGGCGTCGCCTTGTTGTTGCAGGCGTGGGTGGGAACGTGGTCCTCGCTTCAGCAGATCGTCATGACCGCGTTACTTGTCGGGATCGTCGGAGCCACCAGCCTCCTGGTCTCGCCGGTCGAAATCAAGGCCCCGACGAAGGCGACTGCTCCGGCGCGCCGAGGCGCCCAGGCCCCCGATGCCGGGGTGGCCGCCGGACGCAAGTCGGACGAACCGAAGACGCAGCCGCTCGTCGTGGCGGCCGCGCTCCCGGCAGCCGCGCCCGCACAACCGGTCGAGTCGCGAAAGCCGGTCGAGTCGGCAAGACCCGTCGAGTCGCGGCCCGGCGCCGAGGACTTGCCCACGGCCGGCTCGCCGGCACCGGCTTCGGCTACCAGGGCTCGACGACTCCGGCCGCGCGAGCCCCGGCAATGAGCCTGCTCGTCTTCCTGGTCGCCTGCGGGGCTGGCGCGGTGGCGGCGCTGCTGGCCCGGCCTTCCGTCTGGATCGTCAGGTCCGCCGGGGTCGGGGGCTTGCTCGTCGCGCTGGCCGCCGCCGTCTTCATCGGGCCGGCGACGAGCGTCACCGTGGGCGACGTCACTCTGGCCGGCGGCGACTACTCCGGCCTGTTCCTGGCCTGTGTCGCGGGCTCGGCGCTGCTTCTCTGCGTGGCCGCCATGGCCGTCGGCTGGTCCGACGAAATAGCTCCGGCGGCACTGAGTGCTCTGGCAGGACTCGCGGTCGCAGTCACCGCCACCGAGCCGGGCGTCTCCCTCGCGGCCGGGGCCGCGGCGGCCACGACCGGCGCTCTGGTAATCGTCCACACGACGACACGGCCGGTCGAGGAAGATGGGCGGCTCGCCGAGGTGCGCACCATCGGCCTGGTCGTGGCCGGCACCCTCTTCGCGGCAGTCGCGCTCGCCCGGCCCAACTGGACCGGCCCGAGCGACAGCCCGGTCTTCGTCCTGGGGTTTCTGGGCCTCGGCCTGGCGCTGGCGGTCCGTAGCGGCGCGGTGCCTTTCCACGTTCCGGTCTCTCGCTTCCGCCACAGCGCGGAGCCGATGGCCGGGGCACTGCTCGTGGTCTGGCTTCCCGCCGGTCTTGGCTTGCTCGCGATCTCGTGGAGCGCTGCCACATTCGGCATTCGCAGCGATTGGCTGGACGCCGGCGTAGTTTCCCTGCAGATAGTCGCGATCGCAACGCTCACGCTCGGAGCGCTGGCGGCGCTCGTCCAGGACGACATCCACGAGGTCGCCGCATATTCGATCCTCGCCGACGCGGGCTTTGTCCTGCTGGCACTGGCCGCCCGAACGGATGCCGCCGCCCAGCCGGCTCGACTATGGATCCTGGTCTTCGTGGCGGCCAAGACGGGCCTCGTCGTCTGGGCCGCGGCGGTGTCACGAGCTTTCGGCACCTCGAACCTACGCCTGCTGCACGGTTGGCTCAGACGGACCCCGTTGCTCGGCCTGGCGCTCATGGCGATCATGGTGGCGACTCTGGGCTGGCCAGGGAGCGCCGTGTATGAGGCGCGACGAAGCCTGATCAGCCTGGCCCTGCCCGGTCCACTCCAGCTTCTCTTCGCCCTGTCGGCGGTGCTCTCTCTGGCGGTCTACGGGCGGATGCTGGTTCTGGGTGTGCTCTCCCCCACCGACGAAGTGCGGAGTGCCCGCAGCGAGATGCCGCGCGGGTTGGCCGCATCCTCGAGTCCGGCCGACGCCGTCGCCGACCAGGGGGCGACGGCGGACCAGGGGGCGCCCGCGGAACAGGGGGCGCCGGCCTCGCCGGCCCTGGCCGCGGCCGCCTCCCAATCCGAGTCCCCATCCGGCGACGCGCCGCCCGAGACCCCGGCTGGTTCGGACTTCCGGGTTCGGCTGGGGGTTGCCTGGCGGCTCAATCGAACCCTGGAAGTCAGTCTCGTCGTCGCGGCCGGAGCGGTCCTGGCTGTCGCCCTCGCTTTTGGGGGACTCGGGGCCGACAACGCCGCTCGTTCCGGGATTCCGCTCGATACCGCCGCCCGCACCACCCCAACGCCTTCGCCCAGGTTCACACCGACGGCCGGCCCGACCTCGACGCCGTTGCCTTCGCTGGCGCCGCGGCCAACGATCGGGCCCTCTGGCCTGCAGTCGCCGAATGGGTCCCCGCTGCCGTCGGGCAGTCAGGTGCCGATCAACACGTCCGGGCCGGCTCGCGGCGCCGGGAATTGACTGCCGGCGGCGATCCCGGCAAGCTCGACGCCGGGTGACGGTTGCGACGGCGCCTGCCGGCCACGACCCCGTAGACGAGGGAGAAGCCAGGCCGCAATCAGCTGAGGAGCCGGCAGGCGTTCTGAGCCCGGGCCGCCGATCTCTGGCGTTGACCTGCCCGGCGAGCTAGTGGTCGACTACGGTCGACCGCGACGGCGACGCGATCGAGATCAGTTCTGAGGACCGATCACCCATCGGTCTATCTCGCGCTCGTAACCGGCGACCTCGTCCGGCCGGAACCAGATCGCGATCTCAGTCAGGGCGGTCTCGGGTCCATCCGACGCGTGGATCAGGTTCTGGCCCATTTCGACTGCCAGATCGCCGCGGATCGTCCCCGGCGCCGCTTCCGTGGGTTTGGTCGCACCGACCATCGTCCTGACCATGCCGATGACATTCGGACCCTCGAGGACCATGGCCACGAGCGGGCTCGAAGTGATGAACGCCACGAGGCCGTCGAAGAACGGCTTGTCCTTGTGCACTGCGTAGTGACGTTCCGCCAGGGCACGGTCCACCTTGACGAGCTTGAGGGCCACGATCTTCAGGCCACGTTCCTCGAAACGGGCGATGATCCGGCCGGCCAGCTGGCGCTGGACGCCGTCGGGCTTGACGAGAACGAGAGTTCGCTCGGTCACTGGACGAATACCCCTGCGGACGATGGTTGCGATGGGGAGTTTAGCGGGTCGTGTCGGCGAGCCTCGGAGGCGAGCCTCAAAGGCACTACCGACGGACGGGCGGGGCGGGCGGTCGCTAGTCCCAGCGAATCGGAGGCGGCTCGTCGACGGGTCGCGTCGGGCCAGCCTCGGCAGGGCTCGACTCGGCGGCGCTGGCTGCGGAGCGTCGGGCTTCCTGGGGTGATCCGTCCGACGGAGCCGCGTCGGCGGCCGCCGAGTCTGTCGCGGACGACTCAGCCGGGGCCTCGGCGGCGGCAGGCGCCGTCACGGCCGGCTCGGCCGCAGATGTGGCGGTCGCCGAAGCCGTGCCTGCGGGCCGGGGCTCCGAGGGCTCGAGGTCTGGATGCTTTGGTGCGCCAAGGGCGCTGGCGACCGACTGGTAGGCCCTGCCGGCGTCGCCCTCCAGGCCGAGCAACCTCAAGGCGTCGCCCCGGACGAGCTGGAGCGGCAAGTCATCGCGACCTTCGATGGCGTCCAGAACCGACCTGGCTGACGCAGGCGCCAGCCGGATCGCGACCCCGAAATGGAGCGCGGCCATCATCGCGTCGCCGGACTCGAGGTATGCCCGACCTGCGGCAACCTCGGCGTCGGACTCGGCCGCCGGGGCGGGCGCTTCGGCCGCCGGGGCGGGCTCGGCCGTGGGCTCGGCCGCCGGGGCGGGCTCGGCCGTGGGCTCGGCCGCCGGGGCGGGCTCGGCCGTGGGCTCGGCCGCCGGGGCGGGCGCTTCGGCCGCCGACGCGAGCGCTTCGAACGGCTGGGCGGGCTCGGCCGTGGGCTCGGCCGTGGGCTCGGCCGCCGGGGCGGGCGCTTCGGCCGGCTGGGCAAGAGCTTCGAACGGCTGGGCGGGCTCGGCCGTGGGCTCGGCCGCCGGGGCGGGCACTTCGGCCGCCGGGCCAAGTCCGAGGGGCACGGCGCCGTTGCCGGGCAACCCGCCGGGCGTGACGGCCTCGACGGGTGGCGTCTCCGGAGCCGTGGCGTACCAGGACGACGCGGGCCAGATCGCCTTCGGCACGATTCCCGCAAAAAGCGGATCGAGTTCGGAGAGGTGCCGCTCCAGGGCCCGCTCGGCGTGGCGGCGCGCTTCTTCCGAGCGGTTCACCACCGCGGCGGCCTCAGCTGCGATGACGAAACCCAGAGCCTCGTCGCCGCCGGCGTCCATGTAGGCCACGGCGGCTTCGCCGGCCCCGATGACGTCACCGGTCCGCCAGCGGACCTCGGCCAGATCGAGGTGGGCGGCCGTATCCAGCTGTTTACGTGCGGCCAGGGCTTCCAGCTCGGCGCGCGCCAGGAACAGCGAGCCCGTCATGAGATGAATGCTGGCCAGCCGGATCTCGAGGGAGGGGTCTTCCACGGGCGCGGCGTCGGATGGTTCATACGGCAGCGGCAGGACGTCGGGGTCGGCGAGCCGAACCTGCGACTCGGCGACCGCGTCGACCGTCTCTATGGCTTCGACGACGGCGGCTGCCTCCGCGGCCGCAGCTTCTGCGGCAACCGGCTCCGCGGCAGCCTCGGCGCCGGCCGCAACGGGCCCGGCGGCGGCAACGTCGGCGGCGGGTGCGGCCTCGAGGTCCGGAGCGAGATCGACAACTGCGTCGACCAATCCGGCCGCCACGCCGGCCGGCTGTCCGTCGACCGCGCCATCGACCGACTCAATGGTTTCGGCCTCGCCACCTTCTGGCTCGGGCCGCGCGGCCAGATCCTCGGGCGAAATGCGGATCAGTATCTCGTCCGACTCGTCGATGGAGTCGAGGCCGAGCTGCCCGTCGGCCGCCGCGCCGGACGTCAGCGGTCCGAGGCCGACCCGATGGCGGGCGTCGATCTCGGGCGGGCTGGCCGCGCCTTCGGCGATCCCCAACATCTCGCGCCGTCGCGGCTTGCGCCCGTTTCTCATGCCGCGCCGCCTGGGAGTCGCAGCAGCAATTCCAGTCGGCGACCCCGGCGAGGCGGAGCCACCACCGAGAGGCGTAGCCCATCGTCGCGGATCAGGCGGCCCGCCAGAGAGTGGATGCCCTCGCTGGTCACGGCATTCAACTCGGCCAGGGCCCCGTCGAGGGTCAGAACCTTCTCGTGGAGCGCCTCCTGCCCGCCCAGCCACGACGCCACGTGCCGCGTTTCCTCCATGCGCAACTCCAGGCGGCCGGCCAGGTAGCGCTTTGAACGAGCCAGCTCGTCTTCGTGGACGACGTCGTCGCGGACGCGTGCCATCTCCTCGAGAATCGCGCCCACCGCCGGTGCGATCTTGTCCGGATCGACCCCTGCCGATACGACGAAGGCGCCGGCATCCGCGTAGTCGATGATGTAGGAGCTGACGTCGTAGGCGAGCCCCTTTTCTTCGCGGACGGATTGGAAGAGACGGCTCATCATGCCGTCCCCGAGAATGGCGTTGAGGACCTCGAGTGTCCAGGCCTCGGGGTCGTCCCTGCGCAGCCCGGGGACGCCCAGGCAAACCTGCGCTTGAGTTGTGTCGCGTCGCACGGCCATCACTCGCTCGCCCGCCGGAAGCGCCGGCGCCGGTTCGAACGTCGAGTGGTTGGCCTCGCCGGTGCCGAAGGCCCGCTCCACAAGGGCCACGATCTCCTCATGCGAGACGTCGCCCGCGGCCGACACGACGACGTTGCCCGGTCGATATGAGGATGCCCAGAAGGCTCGGAGATTGGCCTCGGGCAATCCGCGGACGCTCTCCTCGCTGCCCGCGATCTCGCGACCGAGCGGCGTGTCTCCGAACATCGCCAGGTCGAAGAGCGAATGCACGTGCTCCCCGGGATCGTCCAGGTAGGACCGTATCTCCTCGACGATTACACCGCGCTCCGATTCGATCTCACTGCTGCGCAGGTGCGGCCGGATGATCAACTCGCCCAGCACGTCCATGCCGCGGCTCGCCTCGCGGACCGGCACCCGCACCCAGTAGACCGTGGACTCGCGGTCCGTGGCGGCGTTGAAGCTGCCACCGATACCCTCGATCGCCTCCGAGACTTCCCGAGTGGTCGGGTAGGCCGCGGTTCCCTTGAAAGTGATGTGCTCCATGAAATGCGCGGCGCCGGCCTCCTCGGCGGACTCGAGTCGCGAGCCGGCCAGGACATAGGCGGCGATGGAGACTGACCGCGCCCCGGCCAGGCGCGAGGTAATGACGCGCGGCCCGCCGGGCAGCGCTGTTCGTTCGTACATCGAGCCAATGCTAACGGAAAGGCCGTCGGGCCCAAAACGGGCCAGAAGGCCTATCGCAGAAACCGAAGCGACCGGCGCCCTTTCGAGAGCCGGTCGCTCGCGGCCGGCGCCCTTTCGAGGGCCGGCCGCTTTGCTGGGACCGAGGAGGACTACTTGACGAAAGTCTGGATCCAATCCTTGGCGAAGTACACGAGGAAGGCGATGGTGACGCCATACATGAGCCAGTGGACCTCGGCCGCACTTGCCCTTGAGCAATTTGATGAGGATCCACGAGATGAAGCCGGCGCCGATGCCGACGGTGATGTCGTAGGTAAGCGGCATCAAGATGATCGTCAGGAGCGCGGGGAGGCCGTCTTCGACATCGGCGACGTTCACGTCTTTGATGAGGGTGAACATCAGATAGCCGACGAGGACCAGGGCCGGAGCCGTGGCCTGGGACGGGATGATGCCGGCCAGGGGCGAGAGGAAGATCGCAACCAGGAACAGGATGCCGGTGACGACCGACGCGAAGCCGGTCCGGCCGCCTTCGGCAACGCCCGCCGCGGACTCGATGTAGGTGGTGTTGGAGCTGATGCCCGCCAACGCCGCCGGCGAAGGCCGCGATCGAGTCGACGATCAGCACGCGCCCGATGCCGGGCACGATGCCGTCTTCGGTCGTGCAGGCCGGCTTCTTCGGCGACGCCGGTGACGGTGCCCATCGTGTCGAAGAAGTCGCTCAGCATGATCGCGAAGATCGTCAGGAGGGCCGTGATCAGGCCGAGCTTGCTGAACGCCGTCTGCCGAGGTCGAAGTTGCCGAGCGTCGAGAACGACGGGGTGACGGTCGAGAGTGGCCGGGAACCTTGGCGACGCCGGCCAGCGAGGGCGACGATCGTCGTCGACGAAGATGCTGATGATCAGGGCGGCACGAATCTTGAGGACGTACAGGGACGAGCGTGATCAGCAGGCCGAGCAAGAAGACGAACTGACCGGTCTGAGTCGGGAAGGCGAGGCCGACGATCGGCGGAGCCGCCCTGCGGGGTGACGATCAGCCCGCCGTTGACGAAGCCGATGAAGAGGATGAAGAGACCGATGCCGACGCCGATCGACCGCTTCAAGGCGAGCGGCACGGCAGCCATGATCGCCTCCCGAAGGCCGATGACGACCAGGATGGTGATGGCGATGCCTTCGAGGACGATGACGCCCATCGCGCCGGCCGGGGTCAGACCTTTCCCGGCTACAGGGTGAACGCGACGATCGCGTTGATGCCGAGGCCGGCGGCCAGAGCGAAGCGGGTAGTTGGCGACCACGCCCATGGCGATAGTCATGATGCCGGCGATGAGAGCGGTGGCGGCCGCGTAGGCCGCCAGCTGATCAGGCTTGAGCCCGAATCCCGCGCCCAGGATGCTCGGGTTCACGAAGATGATGTAGGCCATGACCATGAACGTGGTCAGGCCGGCCCGGGACTCGGTGACGATGTTCGTGCCGCGCTCCGCGAACTTGAAGTAGCGGGCTATCGGCGCCAGAACTGCATCCAACGGTGTCTCCTCCTGAAGTTCCGCCTGGTCGTTCCCACCCATAGGCGACGCCCGGAATCAGTCCCCGGCGGCGCGCTTCCTCCAGACCGCGTCTCCCACGCGGCCCACCCACGCCCTCACCGGGGTCGATATCGCCGCGCCGGGCCGCTACGGGTTCGCGTGGTCCAGGGTCCCATCGCCTGAGCGAAAGCAGGGCATTCGCTCAAAACGCAGGCCAAGCCTTCGCTACTCGTCCTCGATCGGATCGTGGCCGAGCAACTCCATCTGGACGTAGCCGGACGTGTCGAACTCGAGCTGACGAGGCTCGAGCGAGTTCCCCGCCGGCATCCCGCCGGGCGCGAAATCGATCACGACGGCCTCGTCCCCCTGAACCAGACGGTACGTGAGCAACTGGTCGGGACGGGTCTCGAACTCGAGGTGCTCGAACGAGTCGACGTTCAGGCAGATCGAGAGCGGGGTGAAAAACGTCGAGGTCTCCGGCTCATTCACGACGATCCGCTCCACCCATCCCAGCCCATGCTGAACCAGCTCGTGGCCCCGGTAATACCGGTATGCCACGGTCTGCTTTTCGAGGGGTCGGAGGACGTTGAGCAGGTCGTTCCGGCTCGAGACTATGCCGCGATTCACGAAGAATTTCGCAGGCGGCACGGACGACACCACTCCTCCATGGGGCAGCGGGGTGACGGATTGAGACGCCGGTGACGGACCGGTGGATCGTACCTCAGCGGCGACCCGCCGGACAAGGCATCCTGCGATTCTCGCCGCCTGGAGCCCGTGTTGCAGCCACGGGCCCGGGGCCGCAACCTCCGGAGCGCTATCATCGCTTGATGCTTCTTGCGCTCGATATCGGCAACACGAACGTCACCCTCGGACTGGTCCACGGGGAGACGATCATGGCCGCCCGGCGAGCTGCGACACGTGCCGCCAGCACGGCCGACGAGCTCGAGGTGCTGATCGACAATCTGCTCCGTCTCGACGGGGCCTCGATGGCGGACGTCACGGGCATCTCACTGGCCTCCGTCGTGCCGACCCTCACCGGCGTGGCTACCGTTCTGGCGGAACGGCGCGGCGTGCCGCTCATGGTCGCGGGCTCGGGCAACATGCCGATGCCCATCCGCGTACAACGTCCCGACGGAGGTAGGTGCAGATCGCCTGGTCAACGGGGTTGCCGTGGCGCGGCTCTACGGCACACCGGCGATCGTCGTCGACTTCGGGACCGCAACCACGTTCGACTGCATTTCGCGTGACGGCGCATACGTGGGCGGGGCGATCACTCCGGGACTGGAGCTCGGGCTCGAGGCGCTCGCTTCACGGACGGCCCGACTGCCCCGGATCGAGCTCATCGAACCCCAGAAGGCAATCGGCACGGACACGATCACCGCGATGCAGTCCGGCGTCGTTCTGGGCTATCGCGCCCTGACCCTGGGCTTGCTGGAGAGCATCCGAACGGAACTCTCCCGGGCCGAGAAGGTCGACGAGTCCACGATCCAGGTGGTCCTGACCGGGGGATTGTCGGCCGCGCCGTGGGCCCGGAAACTCCCCGGCGTCGACGCGATCGACCCGGAGCTGACTCTCAAGGGACTGGCCATCCTGTGGGCCCTGGCCAGCGGCGAGCCGACCGACTCCGGCGACACGACGGTCGGCTGGACGGGCAGCGCCGCCGGTTCGATCCACATCATCTCGGAGGACGCCATATGACCGAGTCAGCCGGACGCCTTCGCAACCGCCGGATCGCCCTCGGCATAACGGGATCTATTGCCGCCTACAAGGCTATCGAGTTGATGCGCCTGTTACAGAACGAGGGCGCCGACGTCCGCGTGCTCATGACCAATTCCGCCGTCGAGTTCATCGGCACGCTCACGGTCGAGACGTTGAGCCAGCACCCGGTCGACTCCGACGTGGTGGCGCTTTCGGGCGACGGGCGGATCGGCCATATCGCCGCCGCGCACGACGTCGAGGCATCGTGGTCGCGCCGGCGACCGCGCACTGGATCGGGGCGATGGCCAACGGCATCGTCGGCGACACCATCACCGCCGCCTGCCTGGCCACGACCGTGCCCGTCGTGGTTGCTCCGGCCATGGACGGCGGCATGTACGCCCACCCGGCCACACAGGCCAACCTGGCCCGGCTGCGCGAGTTCGGGTACTCGATCGTCGAGCCGGAGCTCGGCGTGCTGGCTTCCGGAATGGTCGGCCAGGGTCGCCTCGCCACCCTCGGTCGCATCGTGGACGCCGCCGTCGAAGCCGTCCACGGATCGGCCGGCCGGGGCCAACCGCCGATGCCGGCCCTCGCTACTCCCGAGTCGGACGCGCTCTCCCCGAGCCGCAACGACCTCACCGGCCGCCACGTGGTAGTCACGGCCGGCGGCACCTCAGAGCCGATCGACCCGGTTCGGTTCATCGGCAACCGTTCCACGGGAAAGATGGGGATTGCCGTCGCGGAGGACGCGCTGGATCGAGGGGCGGCCGTAACGCTGATTCTCGGCAACGCCACCACCGACCCGCCGGCCGGCGCACATGTAGCCCGGGCGGAGACCGCCGCTGAGATGCAGGTCGCGCTCCAGGCCCTCACTCCGCCGGAGGGTCCGCTCTTCGACGTCCTGGTGATGGCCGCGGCCGTTGCGGACTTCAGGCCACGCGTCACCTCGGACCGCAAGCTCAGCCGGTCGACCGGAATCACCATCGAGATGGATCCGACGCCAGACCTTCTGGCAGAAACCGCCGAGCGCGTAGGTCTCGGCATTGCGGCGTCGGGCGGCCGTCGGCCCATCCTGGTCGGGTTCGCAGCCGAGACGGGCTCGTTCGATAAGGTCGCCGAGAAGCTTCGCAGCAAGGGCGTGGACATGCTCGTCGCCAACGACGTGGCCGCTCCGGGCTCGGGTTTTGGGACGGACACCAATACGGGTCACGATCTATTCGATCGACCAGGCGCCGGAAGAGTTGCCGCTCCTGTCCAAGTCGCGAAGTCGCCGAGCTGCTGCTCGACCGCGTCGTGATGCGGCTCGCCTCGGCGGCCGATGGATCGGCGAACCCGGCAGCCGGCCCGGTCGGGACGGAGACCGCCGAGGCGGGCCAATGAGCCAGGCGCCATCGCCCCAGCAGGCCGCTCGCCTGACGACGTCCTCGATCGCCCGGCTCTACGCGGACGGCGAACGAATCGCGATGCTCACGGCCTACGACTACCCCACGGCCCGGACCCTGGACGAGGCCGGAATCCCGCTGCTCCTCGTCGGCGATTCGCTCGGCCAGGTGATGCTCGGCTACGACAGCACCGTCCGGGTCACCATGGCCGAGATGCTCCACCACACCAAGGCCGTGGTCCGCGGCGCAAGGCGTGCCCTGGTCGTCGCCGACATGCCCTTCCTGTCCTACGGCGTGACGCCCGAGGCCAGCCTGGACAACGCCGGGAATCCTGATGCGCGAAGGCGGCGCGGGGGCGGTCAAGCTCGAAGGCGGCGAGCGCAGCGCCCGCACTATCGAGACGATCGTTCGAGCGGGGATACCGGTGATGGGCCACATCGGCCTGACGCCGCAGTCGATCCATCAGCTCGGCGGCCACCGCGTCCAGGGCAAGACACGTGAAGCCGGCCGCCAGCTCCTGGCCGACGCCCTGGCCGTACAGCAGGCCGGCGCCTTCGCCATCGTCGTGGAGCTGGTGCCGGAGCAGCTGGGCGCGGCGATCACGGAGCGCCTGCACGTGCCGACGATCGGCATCGGCGCCGGCGCGGGTTGCTCGGGCCAGGTTCAGGTCGTGACGGACTTGCTGGGCATGAGCGCCGAGTTCACGCCCAAGACACGCCCGCCACTATGCGGAGTTGCACACGATCATCAAGGCTGCGGCAGAGGCATATCGCGCCGACGTGGTCGCGGGCACCTTCCCGGGAGCCGCCGAAAGCAGCCGCATGGACGAAGCCACGCTGGACGAAATCCTGGGCCAGACCCCGCTCGACCGTCCGGACATGGTCGAGGCGAGCCACGGGATTCCGCTCGACCGAGACCTCTAGCTCGGTGGCTTTCCCCGCGCTGCCCCGGGTCGTCCGAACTCGCGCCGAGCTGCGCGAGGCGCTCGCTGCCGCGGCTCGACCGATCGGCCTGGTGCCCACGATGGGGGCCCTGCATGACGGTCACGCTTCGCTGATCCGGCGGGCTCGGGCCGAGAGCAAGACCGTGCTCGTGTCGATCTTCGTCAATCCGCGCCAGTTCAACGAGGCCGCCGATTTCGAGAAGTACCCGCGCACTGAGGCGGCCGATCTGGCCGTGGCCGGCTCGGCGGGCGCCGATCTGGTCTGGATCCCCGCCGTCGAGGACGTCTATCCCGCCGGCTTCCAGACGTCGGTGCGCGTGGGCGAGTTGACCGAGACACTCGAGGGCGCGGCTCGGCCGGGCCATTTCGAAGGAGTCACCACGATCGTGGCCATCCTGCTGGGCCTGGCGGGCGCCGAACGGGCCTACTTCGGCCAGAAGGATGCCCAGCAGCTGCTCGTGGTCCGGCGAATGGCCCTCGATCTTGGCATCGGAACTGAGATAGTGGCCTGTCCGATCGTGCGCGAATCCGATGGCCTGGCCCTCTCTTCACGGAACGTCCGGCTGACACCGGCGCAGCGGGCGGCCGCCCCGGTTCTGCGACGAGCGCTGCTGGCCGCCCGCGCCCGGTACGACGCGGGCGAACGAGATGGCGAACTGCTGCGGACGGCGATGCGCGAGGTGCTCGCGTCGGAGCCGCTGGCGGAGCCCGAGTACGTGAGTTGCGCCGACCCGGCGACTCTGCGCGAGCTGACACGACTTGAGGGCCCCGCCCTCCTCTCCATGGCGGTCCGTTTTGGCGGCGTGAGGCTGATCGACAACGAGCCATTGGCCTGAAGGGCCGATGGCCTGAGCGGTTTCCTGCGGGAGACTGCCGTGGAGCGCCGGACGGGTCGTAGCGCCGCAGGGGTTGCCTGCTCGCGCCACCTTCCGGCGCCACCTCCCGCCACGCGGCGGAGCCACTCGGCTGCGCCCCGGTCCGCCGCCACGAGACGGCAATTTCCCATCGCCCGTGCGACTGGACGGCCCTGGTCGCGGAACCGGCACGACATCACGGGCGTCTGTCTCCCGAACGGCCGAATACTCGGCAACTCAGCCAGCCCGGAGGGCGGACCCGTGACCACCAACGACGCCAACGAAACGACCGACGCCGACGACACTGTCGCGGCCGACACTTCAGACGAATTGGACGCCGGCGCCGTCCCGCCGATCGGCCCGCGGCGATCCAGAGTCCGCGCGGGCCTTGCCCGCGCTCGGGCCCACGGGCGGATCCTCCGGGCGATGGCCCTGCTGGCGGTCGCCGCGGTTATCGGAGCGGCCTACGTGGTGGGCGGCCCGTCCGTGGGCGGTGCGTCCGCGGCCGGCGACCACACATTCTCGACCGACCAGGGATCCTCGGTACAGCGCCAGGCCGCGGCCGCTACGTCCGGACCTGTCGACACCAAGGCCAACATCGGATTGGGCCAGGCGGCCAACCCGGTCGCGGGCGGAATTACACAGCCCCTCACGCCCGCGGACGGGCAGAGCAGCCTCCTGGCCGCGGAGTCCAGCCAGATCGTCAAGACCGGCCAGATCGACCTCGAGGTTGCCACCCTGGATACGGCGGTAGGACAGGCCAAGGCGGCGATCGGCGGCCTCGGCGGCTCGGTCGACTCTTCGAACCAGGCCGGCACGGGCGACGGCGCAACGGCATCCATCACGTTCAAGGTCCCGGTGGCCAGATGGGACGAGGCCCTGGCAGATCTCCACAAGATAGGCTCGAAGGTCCTGTCCGAGCAGACGAACACCACCGACGTCACCTCCCAGGTCATCGACCTGGACGCCCGCCTCGACAACCTCTCGAAGACCGAAGCGGCGCTGCAATCGATCATGTCTCGGGCAACGGTGATCGCGGACGTGCTGGCCGTGGAGAGCCAGCTCAGCGACACGCAGAGCCAGATCGAGCAACTCACGGCGCAGCGGGACAACCTCAAGAATCAGGCCGCGATGAGCACCCTCACCGCGACGTTCCAGCTGCCCGGTCAGACGGTGACCACCCTGGCCACCCAGGACTGGTCCCTCGGCAGCCAGATCGATCAGGCCGGAGCCGCCCTCGTGCGGATCGGACAGGGCCTGGCCACGATCGCCGTCTGGACCGTCGTGGTGCTCGTGCCGTTGGGCCTGGCGTTCCTGATCTTGTTTGTAATCGCGCTGCTGCTCCGGCGGATCGCCGGTCGCGGCCGCAACGCGGTGGCAGGAACCTGAGAGGGCTTCGCACGACGGCAGGCAGTTCTCTCCCGTCGCGGATGCCGCGCTTCCAGATCAATCGCTCGGCGGCGCCGTGATCCATCGACTCGGCCGACACGAATTCACCAAGAGACCTGGCTGAAGCTCAACAGCGAATCAGGTCCACGAGGGCAAGAGAGGGTGACCATGCCAACGAGAAGGTTCTGTTTCGTGCTGCTCGTCACAGCCGTCCTCGCCGTGGCCTGTTCCAGTGCTGCGGCCACGCCCAACTACCTGGCGGCGCCATACGACCGGAGCGCCGCGACGGAGGCCCCCGCCGGATTGCCCGCTGCCAGTGCGGCCGGTCCCGGCGCGTTTCCCGCCGCTCCGACCTCCGCGTCTGCAGGCGAGCAGGGTGCAGCCAACCCGACCATGGCCGCGCCGGCGGCCAGCTTCATCCCGGTCGTGCCCGAGGATCAGATCGTCAAGACCGGCACGATCGCGATCAAGGTGACTGCCATCGACTCCTCAGTGGCCCAGGCAACGGGCCAGATCCACAGTCTCGGGGGATGGTTGGCGGGTTCAGACCGGACCACCAGCAACGCCGAGGACACGGCCTCGGTGACCTATCGCATCCCTGTCAGTCGTTTCGAGGATGCTCTCGCCCTGATGCGCACGCTCGGCACGAAGGTGCTGAGCGAACACACCGAATCCACTCCGGTCGGCGGCCAGATCGTCGACCTCCAGGCTCGTATCGCCAACCTGAAGGCGAGCGAGACCGCGATCCAGGCCATCATGAACAAGGCCGCGACGATCACCGAGGTGCTGACCGTCCAGCAACGTCTGGAGGAAGTCCAGGGCCAGATCGAGGAGCTGTCCGGCCAGCTCTCGGGCCTGACGGACCAGGCGGCCTACAGCACCCTGACCGTCGTCTTCATGGTTCCGGTGCTCCCGACGCCGACCCCCAGCGCCACGGCCAGTCCCTCGCCGACGGCGACGCCGCTTCCATGGAGCGCCGGCGATCAGGCCGGTCAGGCTGCCGGGACTCTCGGCGAGGTCGGCAAAGGTGCTGCCACGGTCCTGATCTGGGCCGCGATCCTCGTCTTGCCCGTGTCGGTGGCATTCACGGTGCTGCTGGCCCTGCTCGGCCTGCTCGTGCGCCTGCTCGAACCGTACCGACGGCGCCTGCTGCCGTTCACGGTCCCCCAGCCGGTGGCGTTCGCCCGGCCGTACGTGCCGGGGCCAATCGCTCCGGCCCCAACCGCGGCCGCCGGTCCGGAGGATCAACCGAAGGCGTGACGGTGAACTCCCGCCGCGGCCGGGTTCGCTCCCCGGCCGGCCGACGGCCCGATGAGACCCGCTCGACGGCGACTCGGAATCAGCCCCGCGTCGCCGTCTTGCGTTCCACCAGCTGTACGGCTTCGCGCAGCCGGCTCAGCGTCTCCGCGTCGACGGCGTCCGGCCCGAGGTATGGACCGAGCCGCTCGAGGATGTCGACCACGAGGCCGAAGAAGACGCCCGCGTCGGCGAGGAAGAACTGCGGCTCGTTGTTGTATCGAACGAGAGTCAGCCGACCCTGCAGAACCTGGCGTTCGTCGGCGTGGGCAATCTGGGTCGAGAAGTTGTGACCCTGGATGCCGTCAGGGTTGTTCAGGTAGTTCAGGGCGTTGTCGATCGCGAGGCCGAAGCGCGCCCGCCAGGCAACCATTCGCTCCTGGACTTCCGGCGGAATCCGAACTTCCGCCGTCTCGTCGAACACCTCCGGCGTGACCGTCAGGAGCCCGACCAGGGTCGCTCCCGCCCGAGCCCCGAGCATGACCTGGAGCGAGCGTTCCAGCGTGAACACTTCCGAGTCGAAGCGCGGGCTGGTGATGACGTCGGTCAGCAGATCCTCGACGTTGTCCAGCACGCCCGGTTCGGCGAGGGCGTTGGCCAGGTGGAGGGTCTCTTCCTTGAACAGGAACTTCTCTTCGTGGTCGAGCATTGGATGCTCCTATCCCGAGCGCTCCGGGTCCGCGATGCCAGGTAGCTCGGGTGGCAAGCGGCAGACGACAGCCGACGGATCGTAGCACCCGCGCTCTGCTCGGGCCGAGCGGCGGGCGAGTAGAAAGCGGCCCCGACGCGAGGGGGAACGTCGGGGCCGCAAGACAGTTAGCTGGGTTGAGATTTACGGGTACAGGCCTCGGACGGAGGTGGCGTCCGCGACGCGCTGAACGGCCAGCATGTAGGCCGCCGTCCGCATGTTGACCTTCTCGCGCAGGCTTATCTCGAGCGTGCTCGCGAAGGCCTTGACCATGATCGCGCGCAACTTCGCGTTGACCTGTTCGACGTTCCAGAAGTCGCGTTCAAGATCCTGGACCCATTCGAAGTAGCTGACGGTGACTCCGCCGGCGTTGCAGAGGATGTCCGGGATGACGAATTTGCCGGCCTTGTAAAGGATCTCGTCGGCCTCAGGAGTCGTCGGCCCGTTGGCCGCCTCGGCGATCAGTCGAGCCTTGATCTTGCCGGCGTTGCCAGCGGTGATCTGGTTCTCCAGTGCGGCCGGGATGAGGATGTCGCAGTCGACCTCGAGGAGTTCCGCGTTGCTGATGTCCCTGGTGCCGGGAAAGCCCTGGACGGTGTGGTGTTCCTGCTTCCAGGCGACCACGGCGTTGGGGTCCAGGCCCTCCGCCCGGTAGATGCCGCCGGTCGAATCGCTGACGGCGACGATCTTGGAACCCTCGGCGAACATCAATTGAGCGGCGATCGAGCCGGCGTTGCCGAAGCCCTGCACCGCGACGCGGCACTTGGGGATTTCCATGCCCAGATGGCGGGCCGCATCGATGAGCGTATAGACCGCGCCCTGGGCCGTGGCTTCGTTTCGCCCTTCGGAGCCGCCGAGCGGGATCGGCTTGCCCGTGACGACGGCCGGCGAGGTGTACCCGACGTGCATCGAGTACGTGTCCATGATCCAGGCCATCGTCTGGGAGTTGGTGTTGACGTCCGGCGCCGGGATGTCCTTCTCGGGGCCGATGATGATGCTGATCTCGGTCGCGTAGCGGCGGGTCAGGCCCTCGAGCTCGCGCATGCTCAGCTTCTTGGGGTCGACGATCACGCCGCCCTTGCCGCCGCCGAACGGGATTCCGACCACGGCACATTTCCACGTCATCCACATGGCCAGAGCCTTGACCTCATCGAGGGTCACGTTCTGGTGATAGCGAATGCCGCCCTTCGCCGGTCCGCGGCCAAGGTTGTGCTGGACTCGATAGCCTGTGAAAACCTGGACCGAGCCATCGTCCATCTTCACCGGGAAGTGGACTGTGAGCTCGCGTTTGGGCTCGCGCAGGACCTTACGTAGACCCGGGGACAGTTTCAGATGCTCAGCAGCCAGATCGAACTGCTGCTGGGCGACGTCCCAGGCGTTGATCGCTGCTGCGATCTGCTCGGTCGCCATTGGCCGGATACCCTCCATGGCCGTAACCGTCGAATCGGAGGGCGTCCGCCGGCCGGCACGAGAAGACCGGCTGACAGGGCCCGCCCCTCAACGGTCCCGACGATGACGCGGCGGCCTCCCGCTTGATACCGGAAAGCTGCACCGCAGGTTCCACTTGGCCGGAGTATAGACCTCCTGCCAAGGAACGCCCACCATCCCTGGTCATAGGTGAATAGGCTGATCGGCCTAACGTTCAGGTAGTAGGACGGCCGATTTACCGAACGAATTGATGGTGCTTGGCCGTCCTGCCTATTGGACCCGTTCGCCTCCGCGGAGCAGCACGGCGCCCAGCGCGCCCGGCCCGACATGCGTCCCGATGATCGGTCCGATGATCTGAGTGGTCACGAGAATCGGGGCCGGCCCGGGCATCCTGGATACGAGCTCGTCACGGAATTCGTCGACGGCGGCCGGCGGGGAATACAGGACGTGGACCTGCCTGGCGGGCGACCGGGTGAGCAGCTCGATGACTCGTTCGCGGGCTTTGCCGCGAGTCCGGGGCTTGTCCGCCAGTTCGACCAGCCCGTCGACCACGGTGATGATCGGCTTGACCGAAAGCAGGCCGCCCAGGGCCGCCTGGGCGGCGCTGATCCGACCGCCCTTGCGCAGGAAGTCCAGCGTCTCGAGGGCGACGAAGATGGTGATCGTCTCGCGCATCTCGGTCAGGCGGGCGGCGATTTCGAGCGCGGAAACGCCCTGGGCGGCCATGTCCGAGCCCAGCATCGCCAGGGCGCCTATGCCCGTACATGCCGACTTCGAATCGACGATGTAGATGTCCCTGCCCGGCAGCATGTCCCTGGCCATCTGCGCGCTCCGCAGAGTGGCCGAGAGAGCGTCGGCGAGACCGACGTAGACAATGGCCTCGGCACCATCGGCGAACGCCCGCTCAAACGCGGCCTTGAACTGGCCGGCGCTCGGGGCGGCGGTGTGGACCGCCGGACAGCCGGGCTCCATGACACGGCGCCAGAACTCCTCCGGGGCCAGTTCGTCCGGCGACAGAAAGCTCGCTCCGCCGAACGACACGGTCAACGGCACCTGGACGAGCCGGCCGTCCCGAACCTGGGCGGGAGTCAGCTCCGACCCGGAATCGGTGACGATCGCGACGGTCATCGATCCTCCTCGACTGCTGCTCCGGTGTGTCTAGGCCGTCTTCCCGCGGTCAGAGAGAGGGTATCCCGAAGGGAGTCGCGGATCGCGGCCGGCGCGTCGGAGCCCGGAGTTCCGCTGAAGATGGCTTTCTCGTTGGCTCGAAGGTTGATGAGCGCAGCTATACCGATGGCCAGGAGCCCAACCGTGGCCACGATCAACCCGTCGATCCCCCGCCATGTGGCCGCGGCCCCGCCGACGACGGCTCCGAGAACCTGGCCGACGCCAAGGAACACCGAGTACAGGCCCATGATCGCGCTGCGATCCTGCTCGTACCCTTCGCTGACGTCGGCGAGGAGGCCCAGCGCGGCCGGCGTCGCCCCCGAAAGCACGAAGAGCGACACCGCCGCGACGCCGCCGAGTCCGAGCAGGAGCATCTGGGACGTGCCGCCCAGATGGTTTATGGCCAGGATGTCGGCCGTCATGACCCCGAAGGCGCCGACGCCCATGAGCAGCATCGTGGTCCGCCGGAATCGGGCGTAGACCATGCCCCAAAACAGGATTCCGGCCCCGAAGATGATCGCCAGGATGGCTTCGCCGAGGCCGATCGTCGTCGCCGAAACGCCCTTCATGAGGAACTGGCTGGGATCCACGACATTGCCCTTGATCAGCAGCGGCGCCTGGAGAGCCCACAGCCCGAGGATGGCGTTGATGGCCAGCCAGGTCGGGGCGAACAGGAGAACCTTGCGGCTCGTCGCGATCTTCCAGTAGCGCGAGAACGCTCCCCTGGGCTCGCCGTTTCGGGCGGACGCCCGAGACGCCACCGACGCCGTCGGCGCCGCTATGTCGGCACGGCGTTCCTTCGGGACTTCCGAAACGCCGTAGGCATACAGGGCCAGAGCCAACACGTACGTGATGCAGTTGAGGAAGAACGCGGTTCGGCCGAACGCGTCCCACAGCACGCCACCGACCGCCGGTCCGACGGCCAGCATGCCGCCCAGCGACACCAGTTCGAAGAGCGAGACGACCCGACCTCGAAGCCGGTCGTCTTCAGCCGTTTCGGCGGCGATGAAGCCGAGCGTCGACGGAATCGATGCCGCCGTAGAGCTTCCCTCGAGGAGGCGCGTGACGAAGAGGACGGGCAGGTGCGTGGACAGCCCGGTCATGAACACGGCAATGCCGCCCAGCAGGGGGCCGAGCAGCATGATCACCTTGCGGCCGTACCGATCCGCGAGCACGCCGAAGACGATGGCGCCGGTGAGTTCCGTAGCGTAGAACCCGCCGGTCAGGAGCGAGATAGCCCCCGCCCCCGTGCCGCGATGACGCGTGAACTCGTCGACCAGGAAGACGAGCATGATGCCGGTCACGGCCGTACTCACGCGCAGCACGAACGTGGCCAGGAGCATGGAGGCAATCGAGCGATTCACTGGCCGTTAGCCTAACGGTTGGTGTCGATAGCGCATGTCCGCTGAAAGGACTACGGCGTTTGGGTGGCCGTCCGGCCGCCTCGTTCTGCCAGTCGGGCCTACCGGCGCTGCGTGGGTCCGGGTCTATACTCGAATCAGCCGGTGGCTCGCCGCGCTCACATCGCCCCTGCCACCGGTTCGGTTTGGCGCCCGACGAACGCTCGGGCCCAAGGAGTGCAGTCGTGTCATCGAACATCGGACAGAACTACCCGTACTCGAGCGAGAGCGAGGCCGAAAGGGCGGCCACGATCGCGAGAGCCCTGGCCGGCGACGCTGCTCTCGCGGACAAGGTCGGGGCAGAGGCGGTCGGTCTGGCGGACGAGGGTCGGTGGTGGGTCTGGAAATGCCCGAACAGAGGGTGCCCGGGATTGCTGCATACGGCCGGCCAGGCCCGCAACGCCCACGCCGTCTACACGTTGTGCGACACATGCGGCAGGACGTACCTTCGTTAGGGCGAGCGTCCGGGCGGTGTGGCTGCGGCGGGACCGCCACCGAAGTCAACGCCATCGGTCCCTTCGCCCCTTGCATGCCCCAGCGTGTACCGGCATGATCCGTTCGACGCATCCGCAGGAGGAGACGGCTGGATGTCGCAACTCCCCGCCTGGTCGCGCTCTCATCCGTCGCAGCAGGCCCAGACAAGGACGACCGATTCGTTCGTGGTTCAGTTTCGATGACCGCCACTGACCGCCCGACCGCCGAGACGAAGGCGTCCCGCGATGAGATCCGGACCGAGGAGTCCCGCGTCTCGATCGGCGTGCGTCCGTCCGGCCAGGTGGCCGGCCGGGCGTCACTGCTGCCGGCGGCGGCCCGTGTGGACAAGCCCACGAGACGCCGGGCGGGAGTCTTCCGCCGGGCCCTGAGGCACGAGCTCAATCGCATCCGCGATCCTCGACGCCTGCTGATGATGGTCATCCTCGGGGCTGTCGGCGGGCTGGTCCTGGCCGGTCTGCTCGCCCGTGGCGAGGCCGCCGGGGCGGACACGCGTGCCTACTGGGCCGCGGGGCGGCTCTGGCTCAGCGGTGGCGATCCGTACCACCCCTCAGGGCCGTTCATGCCCTACGTGTACTCCCCCTGGATGCTGCCGCTCTTCGTCCCCTGGTCGACTCTGCCCTGGGACGTGGCCTGGTTCGTATGGCGCGGAGCAACCGTCCTCGGCTTGCTCTGGAGCGTGCATTGGGCCTACATGCGCCGGCCGATGACCACCGCGATTCTGCTGGTTGTGCTGGCTTTTCCTCTGGCCGCGAACCTGGACACGGGCAACATCAACCTGCCGCTGGCACTTCTGCTCTTCGGTGCCCAGTTCTCCGGACCGGTTATGGCAGGTTTGCTGTGGATGGTTGCGACCACGGTCAAATGGATTCCCGCCGTACTCTGGCTCGTGATGTCGCCCCGCGCCCGCCTATGGGGAGTCGTCTGGCTGCTGCTGGCGCTGCTGTTGACGGCTCTGACCCTGCCGCAGACCCTGGTCCAGCTGCAGGTCCTGTTCTCCTTCCAGCGTCCGCTCCGCGTCGACTACCTGGTCTTCTTCTGGGCCATGGTCCCGTGGGCCTGGCGCCATCCCGAGGCGTTCCGGTGGCTGATGCCTTCCACGTGGCCGGGAGCGGCCAGGGCCGGAGCCGCGGCTGCCAGACTGTGGCGCGTCCACTGGAAGCGCAGCCCGGAGCGGACGAGCGAAACACTCCGGCGGGTCATGCGGGCCAGGGTCCGGGCCTTCTTCGGGTTGAGCGTCTAGCCTCGCCACCAGTCATATCGACCGGCCGGTCGCCGGCGTGACTGGCGCCGGCGCGTGGTGGTCGTCCCGTCTGCTGGACCGGCCGCCGCATCCGCCCCTCTCGGGACCGATCCGGCTAGCATCTGGCTCCAAGCTCCCTATGAGGCGGGCGTATGCCTACGATCGACCAGCTGCGCGCGGAGTGGCCGGCCACGATTCTCATCGCCGACGACGAGCCACTGGCCCGCAAGCTGCTCCGGCAAATCCTGGAGCCCGCCGGCTATCAAGTCAGCGAGGCCGCGACCGGCAAGGAAGCGCTGGCCCTGGCCGAGGCCGAGAGACCCGACCTGCTCATTCTCGACATCACCATGCCGGACATCAACGGCATCGAGATCTGCCGGTCTACGAAGAGCGACCCGGCGACACGCCTCACGCCGGTCATACATATCACCGGCACGACCACCCGGGAGCAGCGACTGCTGGCGTTGGGCGCGGGTTCCGACGAGTTCGTGGGCAAGCCGTTCGACATCGAGGAGTTGCTCATCCGGGTCCGATCGCTGATGAGGACCAAGCACGTGACCGATCATCTGGTCAGCAGCGAAGCGGTGGTGGTCGCCCTGGCCCGAACCGTCGAGGCCCGCGACAACTACACCGAGAAGCACCTTCGCCGCGTGGCCGATCACGGCGTCGAGATTGCCCGCCGGATGGGCATGACCGAGCGCCAGATCGAAGCCGTGCGCCTCGGTGGTCTGCTCCACGACCTGGGCAAGATTTCCGTGCCCGACGGCGTCCTCAACAAACCCGGACCGCTCGATCGCAGGGAGTTCGCGCTGATCCGCCAGCATCCGGAAACGGGTGCGGGCATCGTCCGGCCACTGCGCGCTTTCGACAGTCCGGAACCGTCGGTCCTCCACCACCACGAGCATTTCGACGGGACGGGCTATCCGTACTCGCTGCGCGGCACCGACATTCCGCTGGCCGCACGGATCATCGCGGTCGCGGACGCATTCGACGCCATGACGACGGATAGACCGTATCGTGCGGCCATGTCGCCGGCGGTGGCATTCCAGCGGCTCGAAGATGGGCGCGGCGAGCAATGGGACCCGGACGCGGTGTCGACCTTCCTGGCCGCCTACGCCGGCACGCCGGAAACTCCGGAGTTCGCGGAAGGACTCTAGACGCGCCTTCAGCGGCGGCGGATCTCGCGTTCGTAGCCGGGGAAGTAGTGGCCGATGACCGACAGGCCAAACGAGCGCAGGATCAATTCCTTCGGCTCGCGGGCGAGCAGGAATTCGAACGAACGGCGCACCAGCGAGCACGGGTCGGGCGAGGCGGGATCGAGTCGTGCCAGCTCGGCCTCGGAAACGGCGACCTCGAATTCACGACTCGAGCCGTGATCGGTGACCGTGACGCAGGCGAGCCAGCCGCCGTCCACCGCGGAGCATTCGACCGCGATCTCGCTCATCGTCGCGCCTCGTCGAACCCGGGCTGACAGCCGGGGCACCAGAAGGTCTGCCGGTTCAGCCGGCCGTGCCGTCGAGCGAGGACGACTTTGCCGCAGAGGCGGCAGGGCCTGCCGGCCCGACCATACACCCACAACCTGCCCGTGACGCGGCGATTTGTCGTTCGGGGTTCCGTGGTGACGCGCGCTCCACCCTCGCGGTTCGCGAGGAGCAATCGCCGCGAGGAAAGGACGAGTCGCAGCAGAGTCTCGTCGTCTATTTCGGCGACGGGCAGGAAGGGATTGACCCGCTCCACGAACAGGACTTCGCTCTTGTAGACGTTGCCGACGCCGGCCATCGCGTGCTGGTCCAGCAGCGCTTCGGCGATGGTCAGGGAGGCGCGGCCGGGAGCGCGCAATCGCCGCCGGGCTTCGGCCGCGGACGCAGCGTCGAAATCGGCGGCGAGCAGATCCGGCCCGAGCGCCGCGAGCACGGGATGAGCGGACTCCGCACGCGCCTCGAACAGCTCGACGGTAGGTGCGTCGAAGCAGACCGCCACAGCGCCGGGAACCTCCAGCACGAGCCTGGCGCGCGAGGGCGACCGGCGCCACCGTTCCGCCGGCGAGTAGCGGTGCCAGGAGCCGCGCATGCCCAGATGAGTCCGCAATTCCAGACCCGAATCAAAGCGGATCAGCAGATGCTTGCCCAGTGAGTCGACCGAGTCGATCGTGGCGCCGACCAGCAACTCGGCGCGTGGACCCGGCTGGCGGGCACTCGCCGCAGTCACGGTCCGGCCGACGAGATACGGTCGCAATGCGGCCGCGATCCTGTATAGCGTGTCGCCCTCGGGCATTGGATCAGCGACTCGACCGCGGCTTACGAAGCGATCCGCGCCGTCCGTAGCCGTCGCCGACGCCCGGTTCCGGCGCGAGGCCGCGGGCCGCGGCGACGACGCGCCTGGTCCGCGGCCTGAGAACGTGGCCTCGGTACCCGGGAACGAAGCCGGCCACCTCGAGGAGCGGCCGCCACGGCGAGGCCGAGACCGGCTCCCCGTCGACGCGAGTCACGACCAGCTCTCGGAACCGCCCATCCTCGACGAGCGTGATCAGCGCCTGGAGAGCGGCCGCGGCAATCGCGGCGTCGTCCGCCGCGGGCAGCGTCTGCAAGGAGTGGCCGCCGCGCTCGAGGTACAGAGCCGCCGCTCCATCCACCGTGATCACATACGCTCCGGCCGCTCGCTGGAGTGGCCGTCGGTCCGTCTCTCCGCGCCGCGGCCAGGACAGGGCGGCGCCGTACGGGTTGGCCGGGTCGGAAGCCGCGAGCAGGTGGACC
Organism: uncultured Chloroflexia bacterium; assembly: GCA_963835845.1. Taxonomy (GTDB): domain Bacteria; phylum Chloroflexota; class Limnocylindria; order Limnocylindrales; family CSP1-4; genus Fen-1039. Next base: position 208,728 of record CAWIGT010000005.1, read on the forward strand.
GTCGGCTGGTCGCCACGTTCCGCCGGAGGCTCGCGCATCGAGCGCAGCCGGTCGACGGCACCGGGGAGCGCGAACTGGGCCGCGCCGAGGCCGTCGACGAAATAGCCGCGGCGGATCCGGCCCGACTCCTCCATCGCTCGCAGAACTGGGTAGACGCCGCTGAAGCCGCCCGAAACCTCCTCCGAAGCCACCGCCTCGCGGGTCAGGACGCCGTGGCGGTCGAGCAGCGTGACCGCCAGCGAGTGGAGCCGCTCCGTGGCGCGCGTCCCGCCCGGACCCGACTCGGTCCCGCTCTCCACGAGAGACCACCGCCCGGCCGCCTCCGGCGGGCCCATCTGCAGACGGCCGGGCCGCGGTCGACGCTCCCCCGACGGCCGGCGCCAGCGAAGTGCTCGGAGCGGCGCGAACGTGTCGTTGGTGACCTCGCCCGCCCAGACCAGATCCCAGAGCGCATCGAGAACCTCCCGCTCCGGAGCGGGGCCCGCGGCCGCCGCAAGTTCCCGATAGAAGGAAGCGCCACGCTGGCGCAGCCGGTCTCGCAGCCGTTCGTGGATCTCACCCGACTGCGCCCGGGCATCGCCGAGTGGTGCTCCGCCGGGAGCGCAGCAGTCCCGCCCGGCCGGGTCGGAACAGCACGATCCGACCGTCGTCGCGGCCAAGGGTCCCCTGCCCCGCCCAGGCAACTTCGCCCAGAGCGCCGAGCTCGTCCAGGAGTCGGGGCTGGTAGCCGGGGATCCGGGCCGGCAGGACGTCACGTTCCAGCACGGATGCCGGGATCGCCACGCCGGCCAGCTGGTCGACGACCTCAGCCAGCCGTTCCAGGGCAGCCTCACCCCGGAATACGGGCACAGCGGCGTCGGATGTCTCGCCGGCCGGTACTCCGATCGGTCGGACGCCATGCCAGGCCGGCAGGAATCGAGCCAGGACGACCTGGTCGACCGGTTCGACTTCCTTGCGCAGACGGGCCAGCGAGCGGCGGCGCAACTGGCGCAGCACGTCCGGGTCGCACCACTCGCGTTCCGTGCCGCCGGGACGGAACTCCCCGAGCAGGATCGCGCCCGCCTCGAGCAACTGCTCCAGCGAGACCTCGACGCGCGCCGCCGGCACCGCCCAGCGCGGCCGCGACCTCCACGGAGTGGAACGGAACGTGGCTCGCTGGCCCATCGCGCGACCAGGCCGTCCAGCGGCGCTTCCACCGCAGCCCAGGAACGCCGTCGGCACGCCCACCGGCAACGAAACGCCCAGGGCATCTCGGTATCGGGCGGCGTCTTCGATCGCGACCCAGCGTTCTTCGCCCGCGATCCGGAGCGCAATGGCCCGCCGCGAACCCTCCAGCGAGGAGAGCCACGCTCTTGCGGCCGGCGGATCCACGATGCGCGCCGCCACTTCCGGCGCGGACAGATCGCCGAGGCGGCGCAGCAGGTCGTGAAGCGCATCCACGGAACGGGCGGCACGTTCCGGCACGAGCGCCTGAAGCGTCAGCTCGAGATCGGCCAGGGCCTCGGGATCGATCAGGTCGCGCAGCTCCTCCTGGCCGAGCAGCTCCCGTAGCAGCTCGCGATCCAGAGCCAGCGCGCCGGCCCGACGTTCGGCCAGCGGGGCATCGCCTTCGTACATGAACGCGGCCAGGTAGTCGAACAGCAGAGAGCCGGCGAAAGGCGAAGCCGCCACCGTCTCCACGTCCCGGACCTCGATCTCGCGGCGTGCCACTCCGCCGAGGACGTCGCGCAGGGCCGGCAGGTCGAACAGGTCGGCCAGGCACTCGCGGTACGTCTCCACGATGATCGGGAAGGAGCCGTATCGGCTGGCGACCGCAAGCAGCCCGGCCGAGCGCTGCCGCTGCTGCCAGAGCGGGGTGCGCGTCCCTGGTCGCCGGCGCGGCAGCAGCAGAGCCCGGGCCGCGTTCTCACGGAACCGCGCCGCGAACATCGCCGAAGTCCCGAGCCGGCCGACAACCAGGTCTTCGACTTCCTCGGCCGTGGGAAACAGTAGATCGCGCAGATCGCCGCCGACTCCGCCACCGTCGCGGGCGTCATGGCCGTTTCGACCGTCGGCGTCGCTTCCGGAACTCTCGCCCCAACGGTGGCCGAACATGTCGCCCTCCGGCAGCCGGATGGCGATACCGTCGTCGGACCAGATCGTCTGAGCGCCGTAGCCCAGCCGCTCCTCCAGGCGCGCCTCGATGGCCATCGACCACGGCGCGTGGACCCGGCCGCCGAACGGCGTCAGCACGACCAGCCGCCAGTCGCCCAGTTCGTCGCGGAACCGCTCGACGACGATCCGCCGGTCGGTCGGCAGCGAGCCCGCCGCTGCGCGCTCCTCGGTCAGGTATGCCAGGACGTTGTCGGCCGCCAGCTCGTCCAGGTCGTGGTTCTCGAGCAGCCGCCGCTTGGCCCTCGCCCGACCTCGCTCGCCGCCGGCCAGGTCGCCTTCGAGCTCGCGGACGAACTCGCCCATGCGCCCGACCGAGCTCGATCGGCCGGCCGAGCCCGTCGCCGTGCCAGAACGGAATCTTGCCGGGCACGCCCGGAGCGGGCGAAACCACGACCCGATCCGGCCGGATCTCCTCGACCCGCCAGCTCGTGGCCCCGAGCGCGATCGTCTCGCCGACGCGGCTCTCGTAGACCATCTCCTCGTCCAGTTCGCCGACGCGCCGCCCGGGAGTACCCGCCTCGCCGACCATGAAGACCGGGTAGAGCCCGCGGTCCGGGATGGTGCCACCGCTCGTGATCGCCACGGTCCGGGCGTCCCGGCGGGCCTCGACCCGGCCCGTTTCGCGGTCCCACACTACCCGCGCCTTGAGCTCCGCGAACTCGTCCGATGGGTATGCGCCGGCCAGCATCCCGAGAACCGCCTCGAAGGCGTCGCGGGTCAGGCTCTCGTACGGCGCCGCCCGCCGGACCGAATCGAACAGCTCGTCCGCGCTCCACGGCTCTCGGACCGTCATGGCGACCAGCTGCTGGGCCAGCACGTCCAGCGGGTTGCGAGGCAGTCGGGTCTCCTCGATCGCGCCTGAGTGCATCCGGGCCGTCACGACGGCGGTCTCGAGAAGATCGCCGCGGTACTTCGGGAAGAAGATGCCGCGGCTCGGCTCGCCGACCTGGTGCCCGGCGCGGCCGACACGCTGCAGCCCGCTGGCGACGCTCGCCGGCGACTCGACCTGGATCACCAGATCCACCGCTCCCATGTCGATGCCCAATTCCAGCGAGCTGGTCGCCACGATCGCGGGCAGGCGGCCGGCCTTGAGCGCCTCCTCGATCTGGACCCGCTGCTCGCGGGCCAGCGAGCCGTGATGGGCGCGGACCAGCTCCTCGCCCGCCAGTTCGTTGAGCTTGTTGGCCAGCCGCTCGGCCAGGCGGCGCGAGTTGCAGAACACGATCGTGGAATGGTGCTCGCGGATGAGTTGGAGGATCTGCGGATGGATCGCGGGCCAGATGCTGCTGCGGGCCTCAGGACCGCCGACCGCGCCGCCGGGTTGTTCGTCCGGCGGAAGCAGCTCGCCGAGCTTGCCCATGTCCTCGACCGGGACTCGGACCGACAACTCCAGCGGTTTGCGCGAGCCGGCGTCGACGATGAACACGTCGCGCGACTCCCCCGCTCTACCGGGCCCGATGCCGCCCAGGAAGCGGGCGATCGTCTCGACCGGCCGCTGCGTGGCCGACAGCCCGATCCTTTGAGGCGGTCGCGCGGTCAGCTTCTCCAGCCGCTCCATCGAGAGCGCCAGGTGGGCGCCGCGCTTGGTCCCGGCGACCGCATGGACCTCGTCGATGATGACGTGCTCGACGCCGCGCAGGATTTCGGCGGCCTGGCTGGTCAGGATCAGGTACAGCGATTCGGGCGTCGTGATCAGGATGTCCGGCGGGTTGCGGACCAGGTGGCGCCGCTCGTCCGCGGGTGTATCTCCGGTTCGGACGCCGACTTCGATCTGCGGCATCGGCTCGTTCAGCCGTTCCGCCGCGAGCCTCATGCCGGCCAGCGGCGTGCGCAGGTTCCGCTCCACGTCGTAGATCAACGCTTTCAGGGGCGACACGTACAGAACCCGGACCGTGGGCGTCCTGGGCCGAGGCTCCCGCGCGAGGCGGTCCAGGCACCACAGGAACGCGGCCAGCGTCTTGCCGCTGCCGGTTGGGGCGTGGATCAGGGTGTGGCGTCCGGCCGCGATGCTGGCCCAGCCGCCGACCTGGGCCGGCGTGGGCGCCGCGAACGCCGAACGGAACCACTCCCCGGTTGCGGGGCCGAACAGGAGGAGCGGATCGGCGCGCTCAGGGCGCGGTTCTGTCGAGGCAGCCACGAGGCGCCCAGTATATGCGGCCCGACCGAATTAGACCATGCGTTCTGTATTCGGAGACCGCGGCAACGACTAACGGCAACGGCGGGCCCTGAAGCCCGCCGTTGCCGCTGTCCAGGTGTGCAGAGTCAGGCGGCTTTCACGCTTGTCTGTCCGGGTCGTTCGGCCGCGGGTACGGGCGAAGGTCGTTTGGCCTCGGCGCGTGGCTGGTTCTTCGTGTCTTCGTCCTTCTCGATCTTGAACCGCGCGGTCGAGCCTTCCAGTTCCCGGGCGATGCCGGTCAGGGCGGACGCCGCCTCGTTGACGTCCTGTGCCTGCTGTGAGACCTCGACCGTGGTAGCCGCGACGCGCTCCGCCGACGCGGCGTTCTCTTCACTGATCGCGGCCACGTTCTCCACGACCTGGAGCGCTTCGCGGATGCTCATGGCGGCGGTTTCTGAGCGGTCCATGTTGGCCGTGATGACGGCCGAGACCTGCTCGATCGCCGAGGTGAGGTCATCCATTACGCTCGCCACCGCCTGATTGGCGCCGACGAGTTCCGCCGTCTGCCGCTGAGTAGTCACCGCGGATTCGAGCAGCTCGTCGAGCGCCTCACCCGAATGCCGGGCCAGGGTCGAGCCTTCGTGAACCTTGGCCATGGCCGAGTCCATCGACGCGGCGGCGTGCCGGGCGCTCGACTGGACGGTAGTGATGATGGCGCCGATCTCCTTGGTCGCGACGGCCGACTTCTCGGCCAGCTTGCGAACCTCGCTTGCGACGACCGCAAAGCCCTTGCCCTGCTCGCCCGCCCGGGCGGCTTCGATGGCGGCGTTGAGGGCCAGCAGGTTGGTCTGGGCGGCGATGTCCTCGATCGTGGCGACGATCTCGCCGATCTGCTCGGCGTGGAGATTCGTCTCCTGGATCGTGGCCGCGGATGAGTCCACCGCCTGTTCGATCGACTCCATCTGCTTCAGAGTCTGGCGGACCGCTTCGGAGCCACGCTCGGCCGTCGACTTGGCCAGGGTCGTCGCCTCGACGACCGACTGGGAGGTCGTCTCCGCAGCCTCGACGGCACGGGCGATGTGAGCCGCGGTCTGCGACAGGCTGTCGGCCGCTCGGGCTTGCTCTCGCGCGCCGTCGGCGATCGCGTCGACCGATTCGGCGATGCGCTGGATGCTGGCGTTGGCCCGTGTCACGGCCGCGGCCTCGCTTCCGGCGGCCTCGGCCATCTGGGCCACGGTGTGGGCGATCTCGCGCGTCGAGATGCCGGACGATTGGGCCGAGTCGGCCAGATCGCTGCTCACGGTCATGAGCCGCTGGGCGCGGTGGCTGAGCGTGTACATGAGGCCGCGGAGACTCGAAGATTCGGCGTTGAAGGAGGCCACGGCGACGCCTGCGGACACGGCCCGGTTGATACAGGCCACGAGGCCGGTGTCGTTGATCGGGGTGATGATGGCGTCGTAGCCCTTGGCCACGAGCCCGTCGATGAAGGCTGCGCGGATCGCGAGGTTCCAGATCTTGTCGGGTTCGGGCACGATCCATTCCACCTCGGCGCCGAGGGGCCGCAACTCGGCAGCAGCGTCGACGGCGCCGGCGCGCACTGGAATCCAGAACGGGTTGTCTTCGACTCCAAGGACCGCGATGCGGAGGCGCTCCTTGGAGGTCCCCATCGGCTTGGGCCGGCGGTCGATCATCGCCTGCGACTGGATGACACCTTTGCCTGGCTTCCAGAACTGTTCCCAGTTGCTGGCGGTGATGACATCCATCGCGGTCAGAAGCCGCGACTCCGGGGGCTGCCAGCCGAAGGCCAGGTAGTTGAACATGTGGACGGCCGGATCGTAGCCCTGGGCATACGGATCCTGGCTGATCGTGGCCGAGACGATGCCCTTCGTCACGAAAGGCACCAGCGCATCGGTCAGGTCAAAGCAAATGATCGTGATCTTGCCCGTCAGCCCCGCATCGGCTACGGCCGAGGCGCAACCGGCGGAGACGACGGTAGAGAAGATGCCCGACAGCCGCGGGTACTTGCGCAGGAGCCGAGCCGTGTCGACGCGCATACCCTCGTAGTCGAAAGTGGATTCCAGGATTTCCACAACCTCGATAGCCGGGTAGTTCTCGTGAAGCATGGCCTGGAAGCCTTTGCGCCGAAGCTCGAGGCCGGTGTGGTGGAGGTCGGCCGAGATGATGAGCACCTGGCCCCTGCCGCCCAGCGCGCGACCCATCAACTCGCCGCAGGTCTGGCCCTGGAGGTATCCGTCGGGGCCGACGTAGAAGAGGCGCCGGCAGGCTTCGTCGGTAACGCTGTTCAGCTGGGCCGCGCCTTCGGCCAGTCGGACGCCTATCTCGTTGACGACCGCGCCCAGGCGGGTGACATCTGGTGACGTAGCCGGAGACAGGACGACGGGTCTCGCCTGCGGCTCCAGCCTGTTGGTCAGGTCGCCCTGGGCGACGGCAAGCAGCATGTCCGCGATGGCCACCGTGTCCTGAGACGCCAGCGCCTCGGTAGCCCTGGTGATCCTGGCCAGGGGCCGTGAGAGCGTCAGCTTGACGACTGCAAAGGTCACGACCCACCCGAGCGCCACTCCGAGGCCGAGGGTCACGGGCGCACTGCCGCCGGTCGGCAACCCGGCCAGAGAGGCGAGTCCTCCGCCGACGACGCACACCAGGCCCAGACCGAGCCCGGCGAAGATGGCGCCGCGAAGCAGCAGCGGACGTCCGACAACGATGCCTCTGCGCACGATTTTCTGTGTCATGTCTCCTGCTTCGCACTCCAGGACCACCGCACTCGGAGCACGCGACGGCACTCGCGGGCTCGTCCGGTCACGCCCTTCTGGACCATGGCGTGGAGTGAGCCGGAACTCACTCTCTAGTTGTCGGTAGCAGTCCCAATTACCTCAGTGCTGCACGAACGGCCGGCTGCTCGAGGGATTGCGATTCCCGAAGGGTCGGCCGGCCCGGGTGCCTCGGGGCCAGGCGACCGGCCAACTGGGTCAGTCGCGGACCGGCCGGCGACAACCCGGTTAAACGCAGAGACGGCGAGCCTTTCGGCCCGCCGTCTCCGGGTGCAGGGAGGAATTTGGGACGGACTCCCTGCCGCCGGGTGACTTGTCTATTGCTACCCGAGGGCGTACTTGACCACCGGGATCCGCTGGGCGATCGAGAGCTTGGCGACTGCGGTGTCGAGGGCGTACGCGCCGGCTCCGACGACTGCGATCGTTCCGGCGATGGCGCCGTACATGAACTGCTCGTTGAAGGGGCCGGTCCCGAAGCTCCAGTTGGCCACATAGAAGAGGGCCATCATCAGGGCGCCTGCGGTGCCGGCGACGCGGGTCGCGAGGCCCAGGATCAGGGCGATGCCGACGGCGCACTCACCGAAGACGACGAGCGTATCGATCAGGGACATGAGGCTGCCGTTGCCGGCCAGCGAAACCCAGAAGCTGTGGGTCGGGTTGACGATCGCGGTCGGGGCGCTGTTCAGCCACGCTCCACCGGTCGCACCCTTGAGGAAGCCGGCCGCCGTGAACGGCTTGCCGCCGGACCACATAAGGAACTTGTCAAGGCCGGCGAAGAGAAAGCCCATGCCGACGACGGCCCGGAGAAAGAAGATTCCGCGATCCTTCGTGTTCATCTGTAGTTCCTGCACCTTTCGCACTGTCGGTCCGCGGACCCAGGGACTCTGGCAACCGGACCGTTGAATTCAATAGAACGAATGTATAGCGCCTCACTATTCAGTCGGCGTGCCAATGGTCCCGATTGGAGCAGTCCGGTCGGACTCTTATTACTGGCCTACTAAGTATTTGTTGTGTGGGGCAAGTTTCGGAACGGTCTTATCGGAATATGGAGTGAATTACTACTAGTTCGCGCGCCGGTACGGCCGACCGGTGCCGTCTTGGGCCCGGGGGCGTGAGATCGACGTGGGCGGCCGCCGCGTAGTCAGGTGTGCGCGCAGGTTGAAGCCGGGTCGGAGTCCGCTGCCGATCGGGGCGCCCAGCCCGACCCGGACAGCCGACCCGGACAGCCGACCCGGCTGGAAGGCAGCCTGGCTGGAAGACCGACCTAGAACGCGGCCGACCACGCCTCGATACGGGGCCGGAGTCCTGGTGGGGCCGCGGATGGCAGGTAGAAGGCCAGGAACGCGTCCGGATCGACGGCGGCGATGCGGGCATCGACGGGGATGACGGTCATGCCGGAAGAGCGGCATAGCCTCTCGGCCACTCCCCGGCGCACCGCCCGGGGCAGCGGTTCCGCCGGATCTCGTTCGGCGACGTTATGGAGCGCGACGAGGCCCCGGCCGCGGCGACTCTGCTCGCCGACCAGGGCGGCGAGCATGGCCGTGGCCACTCCGCCGCGACGCCACTCCGGCGCCACGCCCAGGGCCGCGAGCCGGTCCACGCCGTCGATCTCCGGCGCCGCGAGCGCGACGCCGACGAGCCACTCCCCGCTGACGGCGCCGGCGGCCGCGGCGCCGTCAGCGAGCGCGGCCCGCAGGATGGTCGCAGCGACCCGCGGATCGAACGGGGCGATGGTCCGGGGAGCCAGCGACAGTCGATCGAGCATCTCGACGGTGAGCCGGGCAACGACCGTCGCCTGCGGCCGCTCCGGCGCTCCGCCCAGTGGATTTGCGGTGGTCGGTCCTGCCGCCGGCGCTTCTGCCGGCGGCGCGGCGCTATTCCTCGACTCCGCCTCGCGCTCGTCGAAGCGCCACCAGCCCTTCTCTTCGGCAACGCTCAGCAGCGCCGGCACCAGGACGGTTCGAACAAGGGCGACCGTTCGCTTCGCTCGTTCGGCCGCCGATTCGACGGCAAATCCGACGGGCGGCAGGCCGGGCGTGTCGTTGAAGGTTCGTGGAATCGGCGAGTCGTTCCAGCGATCGGCCTCGCCCGACCATTTCGTCCGCCAGATCTCGGGAACGCTCGTCGGCAGCTCGCGGTGGGCGCCCGCCAGCCACGTCAGCGCCCAAACCCGCGGCACGACCCTGTAGACCGCGTAACCGCCGCCGCCTGTAGCGAGCCATCGACCGCCGGCGTAGCGGTGAGCGACCCGATCGACTAGTTGGGCCGCATCCCCCATCACCGTCGTCGTGAGCGCGAGATGGGCCAGCGGATCCCAGAAGTGGCCGTCGGCGCCGTGCTGGCTGACCACGATGTCGGGGCCGAACGCCGCGGCAAACGGCGGAACCACGGCTCGGACTGCGGCCAGCCAGGCGTCCGGACCCGTCCGCGGCTCGAGCGGCACATTGATCGAGGTACCCGCAGCGATCCCCTCCCCGATTTCGTCGACGAACCCGCTTCCGGGAAACAGTGAAAGCCCCGACTCGTGGAACGAGATCGTGAGAACGCCCGGATCGGCGTAATGGAGCGCCTGGACCCCGTCGCCGTGGTGGACGTCGAAGTCCAGATACAGGACGCGCAGGCCGGCGCGTCGAGCGCGAGCAATGGCCAGCGCGACGTCGTTGTAGATGCAGAAGCCGCTCGCCGCCGACCTCATGGCGTGGTGGAGTCCACCGCCGGGGTGATAGGCGTGCTCGACGTCGCCGCTCAGGATCGCCTCCACGGCCCGAGTCGAGCCGCCCGCAACGGTCGCCGCCGCCTCGTGCATGCCCGCGAACGGCGGGTTGTCGCCCGGACCGACGCCCGCCTGGGGCAACTCGCCCGGATCGACGGAGAACCGCCGAATGGCGGCAACGAAGTCGGGCGAGTGGAGCCATTCGAGCTCCTGATCCGCCGCCGGTTCCGGTGCCAGCGCCGGCTCGGCCCCGACCGCTCGCAACAACTCGATGCCCGGGCCGAATTGTCGCGGACTCAGCGGATGCCGCGGCCCAAAATCGTAATCGAGCGACCGCGGCCCGAACACGAGCAGCGGCCCGTCGCCTTTACCAGCCATGGCTCAATCATCGCTCCGCCGTCTCGCTGGGCTCGGACTCGCGGTCGCCGGGTTCGTCCACCGGACAACGGGGCGGCCGGACGATGGCGGGCGATCGGGCCGGGCGACGGCGCCGGCGGACAAGGGGGCGCGGTCGGCCGGGGTTCGGGCGGTGCCTGCTCGTTCGCCGGGCAGACAGCCGGCCCGCGGAGTTACGCTGCCGGCATGACCCCAATCGGAACCTCGTTCCTGATCCGCCCCGTTCGACCCGAGGAATATGTGGCCCTGGGCGAGTTGACCGTCGCCGCCTACCACTCGCTCGCCATCGATATGTCGCAACAGTTGATCTACGACGAGGAGCTCCGTGACGTGGCCACCCGCGCCACGACCTCGTGCGTGCTCGTGGCCGTGACCCCCGCGGGAGAGTTGCTCGGCGGCGTGACATACGTGAGCGGCCCCGACGACCCCTACTCCGAGGAACTCGAGGACGGCGAAGCCGGCATCCGCATGCTGGCGGTGGATCCGGCCAGACATGGCCAGGGCACCGGCCGCGCACTCACGCTGGCGTGCGTCGAGCGGGCTCGAACTGTCGGCCGCCGTCGTGTCGTCCTGCATACCAGCGACTCGATGCCCGCGGCTAAACACCTCTACGAATCGATCGGCTTCGAACGCGACGCCACGATCGACTTTACCCCCGTGGACGGCATCGACCTGATCGGCTACGTCCTGGATTTGAGCCGGCAGGCCTGAGTCCCCCTGCCGGCGATCGGATCCGTCAACGACCGAAGTATCCGGTCACATCGAGAATGGCCTGCGCCGTTGGCCCGCGTGTGGGCGCGGCATAGGTGACCGACAAGGTCCCGGCGGAGCTCAGCGCGACCGTGACCGCATTGGCGCGATCGTCGCCTGCCGGGAAGTTGAGGGTCGAACTCGTGGGGTCGTTGGCAGGCTCGGGACCAACGTAAAGGAAGCCGAGCGCCGTCTGCTGGGTGACCGTGAGATTGCCGGTAACAGCCGTTGCCCCCGAAGGCAGCGTGCCCCGGCCGGCAACGACGAAGGACTGAGCCGCATGGGATCCAAGGGCCCCAAGCAAGCCTCCGGTACCGTCGCGTGTGTCGAGGAAGCGGCTCGGCGTGATCGGCCAGTAGTAGGCGCCCGTATCGTCCGGGGCGAAGTAGCCGGTCACGTCCAAGATGACGTGTGCGGTCGCCCCGGCAATGGGCGCCGCGTATGTGACCGAGAGGCTGTGGTCGGGGCCGAGGGCCACCGTGACTGCGTTGGCTCGGTCATCGCCGACGGGGAAGTTGAGCGTCGAACTGGTGGGGTCGTTCATGAGCGATGGCCCCAGGTACAGGTATCCCTGCTTGGTCTGCTGAGTGACGGTCAGGTTGCCTGTAACGGCGGTCGCATCTGCGGGCACCACGTCGGTCCGCAGAACGAAGCTCTGAGCCATATGGGACTCAAGAGCGTTCGAGATCCCTCCGGTGCCTTTGCGCGTATCGAGCAGGCGAACCGGGGTGAGGGGATGGTACGTACTTCCCCTGGAGTTGAGCCCGAACCATCCGGTGACGTCGAAGATCACGTGGGCCGTCGGTCCGAGAGCCGGCGCGGCAAACGTGACCGACAGGGTCCCGCCTGCGCTCAGCGCTACGGTGACCGCGTTGGCTCGATCGTCGCCCGCCGGGAAGTTGAGCGTGGAGCTGCCGGGATTGTCCGCGGGGTTTGGACCGATGTACAGGAATCCCCCGCTCGTCTGCTGAGTAACCGTGAGGTTCCCTGTGACCGCCGTCGCCCCTGAAGGCACCGGACTCGAGCCGCCGGCCACGGCGAACGTCTGAGACACGTGCGACCTGAACGGCCCGGATATGCCGCCGGTGCCGTCCCGGGTGTCGAGGAGGCGCTTCGGCGTCAACGGGTGGTAGACCGAGCCACCGACAGCCTGGTATTTGTATGTGAAAGTGCAGTCCCATTCGTCGCCCTCAGACGCCACCAGGGTTGCCGGGAAGATCGTGGCCACGAGAGCGACTGCGTCGTTGCGTGTGCACGTCATGTTCTCGAGTTCCCAGGCGTCCCCGGTGTCCCACCCAATTACACGCCCCGCATAGACCGAGAAGGTGCCGGGCTCGAGTTCTGCCCAGGCGCTGTAAGCGACTTTCCACATCACGTCGCCGCCGTCATCCAGGTCGGCGACGGTCGAGGCAAACGGGAGCGCCGGCATGCCGTCAACTACCACGGCATGGGTCATCAAGGTGACCGCCAGCGGCAAATCCACATCGATACCGGTGATGTCCCTCTCTCCTACGGCAACCCGCGCCGACGGCCGCGTCGTCGCGTAGGTGGTCGAGGCGTCGGAGAATTCCATCTGATAGCTCTGGCCCGGAGCGATCTCCAGCGAGTAGCTACCGCTCGTCCCAGTTGTGGCGTTGCTGCATGGCAGGTTGGGGAAGGTGTCCACGCAAGCGCTGACCGCAATGCCCGCCAGGTCGGTGACCCCGTGCCGAACTGTTCCTGCTATGTGTATGGCGGCAGGCAGAATGCTGGTACCGATTACTCGAGGGCCCGTGACCGTGGCGACATAGGAGGCCATCGACCGGGAGTAGACAAAGCCAGGAGCGGATGTCTGGAAGTACCCGCTGCCATAGATCGCGTTGGGGTCATGGAAGGCAATCGTGTAGGTGGAGTTGGCGAAGACGACGATCGAGTAGTCCCCCGTGCCGGAGCTGACCACGGTCGTTTCGCCGGCGCTGACCGAAATCCCGGGGATGCCCGTAGAGCTGGCGTCTACGACCCGGCCCATGATGTGCGCGCCGAGTGGCATAGATACGTCGATCGAGGAGACGTCTGAGTCGACTACGTGAACGAGGTTCTCCATGAACTTCGTCCCCACCAAACCTCCAGGGGCGTAGAAGCCGGTCGGGTAGACGCCGTTCGGGTCCGAGAACTCGACCTGATGATCTCCAACCGAGGCAACGATCGAATAGGTGCCCGTTGGGCCAGTCGTCGCGTGTCGATCTGGCTCGCCCCAGTCACCGGTTACGGTTACGTCGATGCCAGCGAGCGGGGCACCGAGATTGCCGGTCACTTTGCCCGTGATGTGAAGAGCATCCGGGAGTCGTCGGATGGCCGCGTAAGCAGCAGCTAGTCGATCGAGGGCAGCGTGGCCGCTCGGGCCGAGGGAACCGGCGCCTCTTCGGCCGAGCCCGTTCCACGGCCGCCGTCGGCGGTGGTCACGTGACCCCGCAGTACGGCCACGGCCGCCGCGGCTTCCACGACGACCACGACGGCACCGTTCATGACGAGGGCCACGGGCGTACCCCACAGTCCGCCGAACCCTCCGGTGAGCCCGTTGCCGATCGGTGTCGAACCCGCGAAGACCGTCGTGTAAACGCTCATGACGCGGCCGCGCAGCGGGCCCGGTACGGCTATCTGGATCAGCGAGTTGGCACTCGCCGCGGTAGCGATCGCTCCCACGCCCGCGAAGAAGACCGCGGCCAGCGCGACCGGGAACAACGAGGTGCTGGCCAGGACCAACTCCGAAACGCCCAGCACCATGCCCCCGCCGATCAGCACGCCGAAGGCGAGGCCGCTGGAGAGTCGCCACAACGAGAGCCGCGATCAGAGCTCCGGCACCCATAGCCGCGAAAAGCGCCCCGTACCCGTACGGAGCCGACGTTGAGCACGCGCTCGGCCATGACCGGCAGGACCACGTTGAAGTTCATGCCGAACGTGGAGACGAGGCCGATCACCGTGATCGCGAGCAGCACCACCGGCGTGGTCCAGACGTAGTGAAGCCCTTCGGCGAGATTCTCGCGTACGGCCCCGAGACTCCGAGGCATCGCCAGCCGATCGGCGAGCCGCAACTCGCCGTCGCGCATGACCAGCAGGCTCGACTACCACGGCGCCGTAGCTGATGCCGTTGAGGAAGAAGCAGAGCGCGGTTCCGAGGATGCCGATCAGGATGCCGGCAATCGCCGGACCGATGATCCGGGCGCCGTTGAAGACCGCGGAGTTGAGCGCAACGGCGTTGGCGACGTCCTCGCGGCCGACCATCTCGACGACGAACGATTGGCGGGCGGGCATGTCGACCGCGTTGACGAAGCCGAGCAGGAATGCCAGCACGAATACATGCCAGACCTGGACGACCTGGAAGGAGACCAGTGCGGCGAGAATCAGGGCCAGCAACCCGGCCGCGGTCTGGGTCCCGATGACCGTCTTCCGCTTGGGCCATATGTCGGCGATGATCCCGCCGAAGAGGCCCAGGACCAGGACGGGCATGAACTGAACGGCTCCGAGGAGGCCGATGTATACGACCGCCTGCTGTGAGCCCACCAGGGTCAACGATCAGCCAGCCCAGGGCGAGGGTCTGCATCCACGTCCCGGTGACCGAGATCAGCTGGCCGAAGAAGAAGAGGCGGAAGTTGCGGTGCTTGAGGGCCCGGCCCGCTGCCGTCAGTCGGACGCGCCCGCCGAGGATCATCGGACGCCCTCCCCTTCCAACTCAGGCGATCGAGCGGCTTCGTAGGAACGATGCTCGCCGCGCATCAGCGATGCCAGCGGCCCCCAGGAAGCTGGCTACGACGCCCGCGAAGAACGCCAGATGCAGCGCGTCGATGAAGGGCCCGAGGCTGATGCCCTGGCCGCCGATCTGCGTGCCCGGAGAAGACCGCCAGCAGCACCTTCGGGTCCATCGAGGCCGTCACCAGGCCGATCGCGAGCGCGATCGAGACCACGAAGCCGGACTGCATCAGCATCATGCGCGTGCCCGCTCCGACGCCGCGCTTGTTCGGTGGCACGACGCCCATGACCGCGCTCGTGTTGGGCGAGTTGAAGATGCCCGAACCCGCGCCCACGATCAGCTGCCAGAGCGCGAGCTGCCAGTAAGGCGTGGCGGCGTCGATCGTCATCAGGTCCGAGCAGGCCCAATCCCGTGATCACCATCCCGGCCGTGGCGAGGCCCGCGAGCCGTATCGGTCGGCCAGGACGCCGCTGATCGGCGAGAGCACGATCAGTCCGATCGCCAGCGGCGCGAGCATGATTCCGGCCGTGACCGGATCCTCGCCCCGGGCGCCCTGGAGGTAGAACACCAGCAGGAACAGGACGCCGTTGCGGGCAATGGCGTTGAGGAAGCCGGTCAGGTTGCCCATGGCGAACAGTCGATCCCGGAACAGCGTCAGGTCCAGGAGCGGCGCGTGATGGTGCCATTCGATCCACAGGAAGACCGGCGCCGCCAGGACGAAGGCGACGAATCCGCCGACGACCCACCACGTCGTCCAGCCGTAAACGCCGCCGAAAGCCAGGGCCATCATCAGCCCCATCAGGCCGACGAAATAGAGCACCGAGCCGAGCCAGTCGATCTCGACGTGCCGATCGTGCGGGACCTGCTCCACGAGGATCAGGCCGGCCGCGAGAATGCCCGCGACGCCGATCGGGACGTTGAACCAGAAGATCGTCCGCCAGCCGAATCCGGTCAGCCAGCCGCCCAGGATCGGGCCGAGGATGGCGCCCGCGCCGATGACCATGGCGTTGATGCCCAGGGCCTTGCCCAGCTCTGGGCGCGGAAACGCGTCGGTGACAAGGGCGGTGGCGTTGGCCATCAGCAGTGCGCCGCCGACGCCCTGGGCGAGCCGCCACAGGATCAGCTGCTCGGCGTCCGGGGGCGAGGGCGCACAGGATCGAGGCGATGGTGAAGATGACGAAGCCGAGCGTGTACGAACGCGCCCGACCGACCATGTCGGCCACTCGGCCGGCGTTGAGCACGAGGACCGTGGCCACGAGCGTGTAGCCGACGACGATCCAGAGCAGGCTGAAGATGTCGGTGTGCAGATCGCGCAGGATGTCGGGCAGGGCGATGATCAGCGTGCCCGAGGTCAGCGAGGCCATGAGCGCGCCGATGCTCGTGACCGTCAGCACCCACCAGCGATAATTCGAGGCGCCCGCGTCGACGGGGTGGCGGACGCGGCTCAGCAAGGCTCGCTCGCTTCGATTTCGGCGACCTTGAGCGCCGTCCGGGCTCGACGGGTCTGCGTGTCGTCGACCATCGCCCGCAGCCGTCCGATCTTGCGTTCGAGCGTGTCGATCTGTCGATCGAAGCTGGCCACTCGCTCGCACAGGATGCGCTTGCGTTCCACCTGATCCGTGGTCGCATGAAACGCCGCGTGGCCTCTCTCGCGGGCAGCTTCGTCTTCGAGGAGCTGGGCGATCTCCGCCAGGGAGAACCCGGCGTCGTCGCGCAGGCCCTTGATGAAGCGCAGCCGCTCGAGGTCCGTTTCGTCGTACAGGCGGTAGTCGCCCTCAGACCGGGCCGCGGGCCGGAGCAACCCCATCTCTTCGTAATACCGCACCGACCGGGTCGTCAGACCGACCTCGGCGGCGGCCTCCTGGATTCGCATCAATCGGCCGGCCACGACCGGTCGTTCTTCCGTGGTCACAGCCGAATGATAATCCAACCTTGCCGTTTACGTGAAAGTTAGGGTCGGGGTCGGGTCGGGTCGGGCCGGACGGCGCTACGCGTCGGGTCACGCCTGGCGACGCGGTCGGACCGGGCCGGACGGCGCTACGCGTCGGGTCACGCCTGGCGGCTCAGTCGGCCCGGCCGCCGCTCGTGTTTCGACGGTGGGCTATCGTCGGTCGTGATGGCAACCGGACCGACGCCCCTCACCGTAGATTCGCTCGCGACCGCAGTCCGAGAGCTGGCGGCGCGCGATCAGGACCTGCAGGCCATCGTCCAACGATTCGGCCCGCCGCCGATGTGGGATCGCCCGGCCGGCTTCGGCACCCTCGTTCACATCGTCCTGGAGCAGCAGGTGTCGCTCGCTTCCGCGCAGGCGGCCTTCGACCGGCTCCGCGACGCGCTGCCCGAGCTCACGCCCGAGAGCTTCCTGGAACTCGGCGACGCCCGCCTGCTCGCCATCGGCTTCAGCCGCCAGAAGACTCGCTACGTCCGCAATCTGGCTCAGGTGGTGGCGTCGGGCGCGCTCGAGCTGGACGGCCTGGCGACCCTCGACGACGAGGACGCGCATCGGGCCCTCGTGGCCCTGACCGGCGTCGGACCGTGGACGGCATCCATCTATCTTCTGATGGTCCTGCTCCGGCCCGACGTGTGGCCCGAGACCGACATGGCCCTGGCGACGGCAGTGGCCGAAGCCAGGGGACTGGCGCACAGGCCAGGCGTCGACGAGATGCGGGCGCTGGCGGAGCCCTGGCGACCGTGGCGGTCAGTCGCGGCGCGGCTCTTCTGGCACGACTATCTCTGCCGGCGAGGGAGAAGCGCGACCGCCGGCACCGGTGCCAGGCGGGCGCCGGTGGCTTCGGCGCCCCTGTCTATGCGCTCGGCCGGGGCGGCGCCGTCCAGGCGGGCCGCCGCAAGATGATCCACACCGCCACCAGGGCGTAGAGCGTCATCGGAACTACGCCCGACTCGTCGCCGATGCCAGCCAGCAATCCCGAGTGGCCGACCGTCAACACGCCGAGCTGATACCAGATGCCGTTGTGGGCGCCGTGAAACACGACCGCCGGCCACGAGCTGCCCGAGGCCATCCGCAGTTCGTTGGCCACGAAATTCATGGCTACGATCGTCACCCCGAACGGCAGCATATACAGAGGCCCGGCGCCGCCGTGGTAGGCCGCCGCGATGTAGATGAGCGGCACGTGCCAGCCCATCCAGAGCAACCCACCGACGAGTCCGGCCCGAACCCGGCCCAGGCCCACCAGACGGGGCAGCAGGTAACCGCGCCAGCCGAGCTCTTCGCCGATTGCTTCGATCGACCCCGCGCCGACGACGGCGACGGTGACCACGGCGAACACGGCGGGGTTGGTGGCGCCGAAGCTGAGCGTCGCATTGCCCGTAACTGCCGCCACTACGTACCCGGCGGTCAGGATCACGGCCGGAATCGCGATGGCCGGCGCCCATGCCCGCCAGCCGGCGGTCCCGACGGCGAACCCGCTCCAGGTGTCTCGGCTGCGAATGCCGCCGCCCCGGTCGCTGAAGTCGCGACTGCCCCCGTCGCTGAAGTCGCGACCGCCGCCGGAGCCGGGGCCGGCGCACAGCAGTATCGCCAGGACGGCCGACGCGAGCGGGATCCAGCCGTACGGCTCGACCGCGAGACCGCCGATCAACGCGGCCGCGAGGCCCAGGCACAGCACCAGGATCCCGAACAGGACGGCCTGCCCACGACGGTCGAGTCTGAGCAACCGGACCTCCACGCCTCGCAGGCCGGACGCTCGGCCATGGCGTCCGAGTCTAGCCAGGCCACGCCGGCCGCGCCGTGCGGTTGTGCCATACAGGTGGCACACGGCCACGCTAACGTGGGAGCATGGAAACAGCGAGGTTGGTCCCGCTCCCGTCGCAGCCCGTCCGCAGCCCGAGCGTTCGTGTCGAGGCGGACCGGCTGATCATCGAGCGCCTGATTCTCGACGATCCGGCGCTGGCCGCCTTCGTCGCGGATCGGCCGTCCGAGGAGCGCGCGGCCCTCTTGGAGCGAGCCCTGCGGGTCGGGCTCACGGCCATCCAGAGCGTCGGCGTGACGGTCAACGTGGATGCGGTTCGGGCCGAGTTCCAGGGGCTGCTGCGCCAGACGGAGGCGGCCAACGAGCGCGCGGCTACGGCCCTGGACACGATGCTCCGTCAGAACTTCGCCGACGGCGAGGGCCGCCTGCCGCGGACGCTCGAGAAGTTCCTCGGCGACAAAGGCCAGCTGCGCGGCTTCGTGGACGAACTCTTCGACGAAGGCAAGCGCGACAGCGCCATCGGCCGCATGAAGGTCCTGCTCGGCAGCTACTTCGATGGGGACGCTTCCCGGCTGGCGCAATTGCTTGATCCCACCCGGCTCGGCTCGCCGCTCCACCAGTTCCGTACTGAGATGGCGGAGGGTTTCAACCGCATCGGCGAGAGGCTCGCGGCGCTGGAGGCCGCCGGCGCGGCGCGGGCGTCGGAGCGCTCCAAGGGTTCGGCCAAGGGTGTCGACTTCGAGGCGTCGGTCGAAGCTCTGCTGGGCGAGCTGGCGCGCGGATCGGGCGATCTGCTGGAGAGGACCGGTACCGAGTCGGGCGCGCTCATGAGTTCCAAGAAGGGCGACTTCGTGCTCACCCTCAACGCCGAGGCCACGGCCGGAGCCGAGCTGCGGATAGTCGTCGAGTGCAAGGACCGCTACGTATCGGGTCGGGCGATGCGCGACGAGCTGCGCGAGGCCAAGTCGAATCGCGACGCGGCCGTGGCGCTGGTTGTGTTCACATCCGCCCACGCCCCGGCCGGCATCGCTCCATTCGACGTGCGGGCCGGCGACGTCTACTGCGTGCTGGACGCGGCGGCGCCGGACGCGGCGACTCTGGAAGCCTCGGTTCGGCTGGCCAGGTTGCTGGCACTACAGACGCTGCGGAACCACGATGTGGAAGTAGACGCCGCCGCAATCGGCGAGGCGCTCAAGGGCGTGCGAGAGCAGCTCGAGACGCTTCGCGCCCTCAAGACGACTCTCACTTCCATCGGGACGAACGCGCGGGAGGTCGGCGCCGGGCCTGGACCGGCTACGCGATGGCATCCTGGCCCGCATCAAGGAGGCGGAAGAGGAATTGCGCCGCCGCTGACGGCGGCCGGGATCAGCGCACCGGCCGGAGAGGACGGGCCGGCTTCGAGACTGCGGGCGGCAATCTGGGAACGGTCGCCGTCTCTGCTGGACAGCGGTGCCTGCCGCGCTATGCTCGCGCTTCGCGGGCTCACCCGAGAAAGGGCTCGCGCTGCGAGGTGCTGACCGATGGCGCGATCGATGTGGAAAGGGGCCATCCAGTTCGGCCTGGTGACCATTCCGGTGAAGCTGTACCTGGCCACTGAATCGAAGGGCGTGAGCTTCAACATGCTTCACGCCGAATGCCACGGCCGGATCCAGATGAAGACCTACTGCCCCACCGACGACGTCTATATCGAGCGCAGCGACACGGTTCGCGGTTATGAAGTAGCGCCGAGTCAGTACGTGGTCGTGACCGACGAAGACCTCGCCGCGGTGCCGCTCAAGACCGTGCGGTCCATCGAGATCGAGCAATTCGTCCCGGTGGACTCGGACGGCGAGACGACTCGCTTCGTCAAGCAGGCGTACTACCTCGAACCCGATCCGGTCGCCCGCAAAGCGTTCTATCTGCTCAAGCAGGTTCTCGCGGAACGAGGCCTGCGGGCGATCGCCAAGATCGTGCTCCGCGACCGTGAGCAGCTTGCCGCGATCGATCCGTACTCCTCGACGATGCTCCTGTCGACGCTCCATTGGCCGGACGAGGTTCGCTCCCTGGGCGAGCTGGCGTTGCCCGAGGCGGAAATCGAGGTCAAGCCGGCGGAGAAGGCCATGGCCGAGCAACTGATCGACGCCATGACCGGCGAGTTCGACGCCAGGGCGTACCACGACGAGTACCGCGAGGCCCTGCTGGAGATCATCGAGGCCAAGGCCACCGGCGCCGCGGTGACGGCTCCGGCCGCGGCTCCGGCATCCGGCGTCATCGACCTGATGGCCGCACTGGAGGCAAGCGTCGCCGCGGCGAAGTCATCGCGCGCGACCGCCGAACCGCAGACCATGGCTTCTGCCGGCAGGCGCAAGGCCGTGGCCGTGGGTCCGGGCAAGTCCGCCCAGGCGCGTCAGCCCGCGGCGCGCGAAGCAGACGACGAACTCGAAGCCGTTCCGGCCCGCCGCCGCAAGTCCGCCTGACGAGAGAACCGCAACCGCCACACGACCGCGCCGTCACCGCCTTGGGCCGTTGGCGCCGAGCCGATCGCCGGATCTCGCCGGCCGCACGTGGATTCTCGCATTGCAGGTGGACTACCCTTTCGGGCATGTCCGCCCACCCCTGGCCGCTCTTCGACCTCCGACTCAGAACGCCGAGCCTCGAGTTGCGCCTGCCGACGGACGAAGATCTGCTCGAGCTGGCCCGGGTCGCCCGCGCCGGAGTGACCGACGAGGGGCAGGCCTTCTTCGCCGTGCAGTGGCACCAGCTGCCCTCGCCGGCCATGGAGCGCCAGTTTCTGCTGCATTGGTGGTCGATCCGCAGCAACTGGAATCCGCGCAACTGGTCCCTTGGATTGGCCGTGGTGGCCGACGGCCAACTGATCGGCATGCAGGACCTGATCGGTCGTGACTTCGGGGTGCGCCGGTCCGTGACCACGGCGAGCTGGCTGGGGCAGAAGTATCAGGGCCGGGGCTACGGCACGGAGATGCGGGCCGCGGTCCTGGCGCTCGCGTTCGACGGGCTCGGGGCCCGAGTGGCCGAGTCGGGCTACTTCCCGGGCAACTCCGCTTCGGCGCGCGTCTCGGAGAAGCTCGGCTACGTGTCCAACGGCGAAGACGTGTGGTCGGTTTCGGGCCGCCGGTCGGTCGAGCAGCGCCTCCGGGTAACGGCCGAAACCTGGCGACGGGAGCTGGTGCCGGTCGCGATCGAAGGCCTCGAGCCCTGCCTGAAGCTGTTCGGCCTGGGCGAGCTCAGCCCCGAAGAATGGGCGACCTTCTGAGTCGGCTGGCTTTGGGCTCGCCGCCCCGGCGGCGGCGCGGCGTCCGGCTGCGGTGGGGTAGAGCGGCTCAGCGATCGCCGGCCCGACGACCCACGATCCACCAGGCCAGGGGGAAGATGCCGGCCGCGATCGCCAGCTTGATCGCGTCGCCCACGACGAACGGCATGAAGCCCTTCGAGATGGCGTCTTCGGGCGACAGGTGGGCGGCAACCGCGAGCCACGGCACGCCGATCGCGTATATCACGACCTCGCCCAGGATCATTGCCGCGACGGCGCCGCGGACGTGACGGTCCCAACCCAGTTCCGCGAGCCATCCGATGAGCGCCGCCGCGAACAGGAAGCCGACCAGATAGCCGCCCGGGGCGCCGAGCACCAGGCCCGACGACCGCACACCGACGATGGTGCCCAGGCCGTGGGCCTGGCCCGCATAGATGGGCAGGAACAACCCGAGCAGCAGGTACAGCGCCACGGACATTGCTCCGCGACGGAGGCCCAGAGCCCCGCCGACCACGAGGACCGAAAGCGTCTGGCCCGTGATCGGGACCGGATTGCCCGGCAGCCAGAACGTCAGGTTCGCCGTCAGCGCGATGAACGCGGCACCGACGCAGATCAGGACGATGTGGCGGATTCGGGCGCTGATGCGCTCCCCGATCCGTATCGGTACCAGGAAGTCGCCGATCGTGATCCCGCGCTCGGCGGCCGGCAGTCGATTCAGCTGATGGGTCGCAAGCATGCGTCGGTGGTCCTCGTGCGGCGCGGCTGCGGCGCTCTCACAACCGGGGCCCTTCTCGCGGTCCGGTGGTCGGAGTGTAGCAAACGGATCGGTTGGAGCGAGCCAAAGGCGCACAGCCACCGCTCCTCGCGCCTACTCGTGCTGGAGTGACCGAACGATGGAGAGGCGGCTGGCCAGGCCGGCGGGGTATATCGACGCGGTGATGCTGATCAGGATGCCGAAGCAGAATGCCAGCGCGATCGACAACCACGGCGGGTCGAAGACCAACCCGAAGCCGGCGCTGGACCAGACCACGAGCAGAGCGCCCACCGCCAGGCCGACGACCGCCCCGATGAATGCCCCCACTATTCCGAGTATGCCGGCCTCGATGACGACCATGCCCCAGACCTGGCGGCTGGTCATGCCCGTCGCGCGCAGCACGGCGATCTCTCGGACCCGTTCCAGCACGCTCATCGAAAGTGTGTTGACGAGACCCAGGCCGGCGATCACCACGGCGATCAAAGCCAGAGCATCCAGGAGGCTGAAGATTCGATCCAGCGCGTCGCCGACCGTGCCGGATACTCGACTCAGCTGGTCCGGCTCCAGCGCGTACGAGACCGCCGCGCCGTCGAGCGCAGGTCGAGCCGTGACCTCCTGACCTGCCTGATATCGCACGGCGTAGAAATCCGCTCCGGTGACGCCGAACTCAGCCAGCGCGTCGGGCCAGCCGACCAGGATCGCCTCCTGCGACCCCGCGGGGATCGAGTGCGCCACGATGCCCGCCACGCGGAGCTGCGTCACGGTGGCGCCCGTCGCGAAATCCATCATGTCGCCGACGCGGATTCCTGATGAGTCGGCCAGCGACCTCGGGATGACCGCCGAGCCGCCCGAATCCAGCGCGGTCAGCGCCGCGGTCCGATCGCCCGCCACGAACTGCAGCCTGCCGTCGGCCAGGTAGTCGCGGCCCGACACGGCGGCGGCCTCTTGCCGGACCACGAATCCGGACGGCTGCCCGCCGGTCGACGAGTTGACCACGTATGGGACTCCGAAGAGGCCGATCGGCGAGACCGACTTCACCCCCGGTTCCGCCGCCAGCTGGGTCATGATCGGGTCGGTGGTGGAAAGGGGCCGGATCGAAGTGAGCAATTCGCTGCCCGGGATCGTCTCGGTCAGCCAGGCGGCCCCGATCTCGCGCACGTCCTGCGCGGCGGTTCCAAGGGCCACGACCATGGCCACTCCGACCACCAGGGCGCCGGCGGTCAGCGCGGTCCGGCTGCGATCGCGAACCAGCGAACTGCGCGCCAGACGAGTCTCGTTGCGGAAGATGCGGAATGGGAGAGCGGCGACTCGAACGACGGGGACCAGGATGCGCGGCACGATCAGGACGGCGAGGAGCAGCAACCCGTAGACGGCCAGCGGACCCAGCATGCCCGAGCCGCCCCCGGCGGCCACGAAGCTGCCGCTCGAGCCCGCCGCGCTCGCGTCACCCGGCCAGATGACCAGCGCCGCCAGGACCAGTACCCCGAAAACGACCACGAGCCAGCGCAACCGAGCGGCCCCGGCGGCTGCTCCGGGTGGACCGCGGCGCAGGGCTTCGACCGGCGGGATTCGGCCTGCCCGCCAGGCCGGTTCGAGCGAGGCCGCGAGCGTCAGAACCGTTCCGATGACCAGCGCAATCGCCACCGATGCGACGGACAACGAGGGTCCGGCGAGGGCGATCGGGCCGGTGGAGCCGACCCACGACAGTGTCAACGCCGCCAGGCCCACACCTGCCGCGACGCCCAGGACGGACCCGACCACCCCGAGCGCGAGGGCCTGAAGCAGGACCAGGCCCATGACCTGCGACCGGGTCGAACCGGCGGCGCGCAGCAGGCCGACCTCACGCGTCAGATCGGCTACGGTCATCGAAAGCGTGTTGAAGATCAGGAAGGCGCCGGCGAACAGGACGACGGCGGCGACGAGCAGCAGGGCGCCGCGGAAGTCGGCCATCTCGGCACGAAGCGAGGACGCGAGATCCTGCGTCAGGGACACCAGATAGGGCTGGGTCTTGATGGCGCCGCCCAGCTCCTGGGTGACGAAGTCGACCGACACGCCCTTCGCCAGACCGACGTCGACGCGAGTCACGCCCGTGGTTCCGAACAGCGTCTGAGCCGACGCCAGCGGCATGAACACCAGCCGGCCGTCGGCGTCGGGCAGGGAGCCGTCGCCCCTCACGATGCCGACGATCTTGTAGGACTGGGGCCCGGCGGTAACGGTGCCGTTGATTGATACGGAGTCGCCGAGCCCGAGGTGTTCCTGGCCGGCCAGCGTCTCTGTGATCAGCGCCGAGAGCTTGTCGTCGGCGGCCAGCAGCCGACCCGCGGACAGGGGCATGTCGTGCAGCCGCGGTTCCAGGATCGGGTCGACGCCCAGGACTGTGACCGGCGGCGGGAGTTTGGCGGTCGGCTGCTGGCCGATCCGGGCGGCCAGGTAGGTCTTGCGCTCGAGGGCGGGAGCGGCGACGGAGACTCCGGCCTCGCCGGAGATCACGTCAACGGTCGCCTGGGTCAGACCCTGCTCCTCGAGGGCCTGGACCCGCATGTCCGCGCTGCCCATCTCGTCGGCCGCGGCTCGATCCACGGCCGAGTCCATCGCCGCCCCGGCCGACAGAGAGGCGAACAGAACCGCCACTCCCAGTGCGATGCCGGCCGCGGTCAGGAAGCTGCGCAGTTTGCGCGCGCCGAGGCTTCGCCAGGCCAGCGAGGAGAGTCGCCGCACCGCCTATAGGCCCAGTTGGGCGAGGCGCGCGATCAGCGGTCCGGCGTCGCGGTTGGTCCGCCGGCCGAGTTCAATCTCGTCGCGAATGCGGCCGTCGCCGACGACCAGGACTCGATCGGCGTGGGCGGCGGCTCGGGCGTCGTGCGTGACCAGAACGATCGTCTGACCAAGTTCGTCGCAGGAGCGCCACAGCTCGTCCAGGATCTCGCCGCCGGTCGCATAGTCGAGGTTGCCGGTGGGTTCGTCGGCCAGCAGGATCGCCGGGCGGCCGACCAGGGCGCGCGCCAGCGCCACTCGCTGCTGCTCGCCCGCGGAGAGCTGGTCCGGCCGGTTCCTCTCGCGGCCGAGCAGGTCCACCAGTTCGAGGACGCCATGTATGCGGATCGCAGCCTCGCCGCGGCGAGGATCGACCCCGGCGATGGTGAAGGGCAGGGCCACGTTCTCGTAGACGTCGAGCAACGGGATCAGATTGAAGAACTGGAACACGAAGCCAGTCTTCTCGCGCCGCAAGCATGTGGCCTGCGTGTCGCTGAGATGGCTGATGACCTCGCCGTCCAGGACCACTTCCCCGCTGGTCGGTCGGTCGAGCCCGCCCAGGAGCTGCAGCAGCGTGCTCTTGCCCGAGCCGGACGGCCCCATCAGCGCCACGAACTCGCCACGCCTTACGCGCAGCGAGACTCCACGGAGGGCGTCCACGTCGCGCGTCCCGAGCTTGTAGCGCTTGGTCAGATTCCGCGCTTCGAGGATCGTCCCGTCGCCACGGGCCCGGTTAGGTTGAGGCCCGCTCGGCCTGAACGCGAACGGAGGAGTGATGGGCGGTTGCATTGCCACACCGGCAGTGTATCAATCGGCGAGGCAAGCGAGGCCGGGGCGGCGCCGAGCCCTGGTTCGCGCCCGGCGCCATCGTTTCATTACGGGCCGCCCAGCGAGTGTGTCGGTCCAGCACTTCTCGGCGCCTCGAAGCCGTTGAGAGTCGGGCCGCCCCGATCCTACCAGCCGAACAGGCCGCCGAAGAGCGAGTGGAAGAAGGAGTCCATCGGGCTCTGCGAAACCGCCTTCTCGCGAACCCGCAGGCTCGAGGGCGCGGTCGCCGCAACCCCACCAGCCGCTGCCGCGGGGCTGGCCGCCGAACTGGGGCCGGCCGTCACCGGCGTGGCAGGCGAAACCGGGGTAGGGCTCGGTTCGGGCGTCGCGGTCGGCATCGGAGTGTCCGTCGGGACGGGGGTGGGAGTCGGGGTCGGAGCCGGCGTAACGACCACGACCGGCCGGGCAGTCGCCTTGACTACGGGCTTCACCGTTGCCGCGGGCGGCTTCACGACCGGCGCCTCCGTCGGAACGGGCGGTGCCGCCGGGGGCGGTGTGGCGACCGATACTCCGCACGGGATCGAGAACAGGACCGAGTACAGCTTGCGTCCGTCGGCCGCCTTGTATGCGCCGATGCCCATGTGGGCCCACGTGCCCAGGATGTTCTCCCGGTGGGTCGGTGAACCCATGAAGGCGACTTCGATGCTGCTCGTCGCGGTGTCGTCGCCGTAGGTGCTCAGGCCGATGTTCTCGCCGGCGACCTTGTAGCAGTAGCCGTCGCTGGTCATCGAGTCGAACACCATGCTGCCGGTCGGCGGGATCTGGTGGGAGAAGTAGTCGCGGTCGCCCATGTCCTGAGCGCGCCACTCCGCCTTATTGTGGAGGTAGGTGTCCTCGACGAGCGCATTGAGCCCGGCAGAGGCGCGGTCCTGGTTGGTGAGCGCGAACAGGAGCTGCTCGTCGCTCGGGCTGAAGGCGCCCGGAGCCCAGGCCATCGTCGTACCGGCCGTGGCGGCGATGGCCATGGCGGCGACCACGATCGACACGCCGACTATCCGCAGCCTGCGCAGCGAACGGCGTGACACGGAGTCAGGAAGGGTGGCATTGCCCAGCATTTTTCGGCGATCCCCATCCCAGTTGGCCTTGAACGAGTCAAAGGTTCGCTGGAACCGGGGGCCTCAACTGCCGCCCGCAGGTCCCTGGGCTGTGATCATGTTGTACCAAGGGGTACTGCGCAGGATTGGGGTTAACGCCCGCTACTGAATCGCACGCTCACAACCGACGCGAGGATGGCCGCTCCACTCAGTGGAAAACGCCCAGCCTGGCCTGCCGCAAGGCCACCAGCGTCAAGGCGTCGCTGAAGCTGTCTCGCACCTGCGGCCAGCCGTGCGGCTGGTCGGAGTTGATGAACTTGTAGTCGATCGCAGTCTTGTCCAGGATCGACATGAAGCCCGTCGCCTGCGTCCCGTAGAACGCCTGGCTGGCCTGGGCCACGATCACGAAGTACAGACCCAGCTGGGCCTCGCCCGAGAGCCTGGGCGCAACGTAACTGGGCGAGTCGTTGGCGATGAGAGTGGGGTTGTTGCCGAATGGGATCGGGGCGCTCGCGCTGCCGAGGCCCGCGGTGAAGTAGCCGGAGAAGGAGATGGCCGTTCCGAAGACGTCGGGGTGATGGAGCGCCAGGATGGCGGCGCAGTATCCGCCCTCTGACATGCCCATGACGGCACGCGCCGCCGGCGTCGCGATGGTGCGGTAGTGCTTGTCGATGTACGCGGGCACGGTTACGCCCATGAACTGGTCCATCTTCTCCCGGCCGTCGTAGGTGTCGGCGCACTGCGTGTCGCCGAACGGCCCGCCGCCCGCGTTCATGAACAGGAACAGGCTGGGCGGGATCTGGCCGTCGTTGATGAGAGCGTCCAGGGTCGACTTGACGTGGAGGGCGCTATTCCAGACGTTGTACAGGAACGGCGCTTCGTACACGGCCGGATAACGCTGCGTCGTGTTCGTGTCGTAGCCGGGCGGCAGGTAGACGGCCACTTCCTCCGTCGCGTCCCCCGCGTCGACCCACGGTCCGTTGAAACCCAGGTAGAGCACGCGACCCGCGCCGGCGGGCGGTGACTCGCGCCAGGGCGGCAGCGAGGCGGGCGGCCGCAAGGACAGGGTCGGCCGTACGGTCGGTGCCGGACTGCCCGAACCAGGCCCGGTGGATGGCGAGCCGCCCGGAGTGCCGATTGGGCCGAGCGTGCCCGTCGGATCCGGCGTGGCGGAATCTCCGGGAAGAAGGCTCGGCTCGTCGGGCACCCCGATCGACGCGTCGAAGGAAGGCAGGGCATCGCCCGGCAGCACTTGATCCTCCGGGACCAGGCCCTGTCGGGGCGGACCGCCGGCGGTCATCCGCTCGTCGGCGCCGTAGTTGAACATGTCGGCGGCGAGCGGCAGGGTCAGTGCCAGGAGACCGAGTACGAGGAGGGCGGCCACGGGGCGGTTCCACGACCGGCGGCGCAGCGGCCGCTCCTTTGCGGCGGCGACGGTCGACGACACGGTCAGGGCAAGCGCGCCACGAACCGGGATCGCGCACGTCGCGCAGGCCCAGGCGGTGACCAGTCCGATGACCACGAAGGCCAGCAGCGTCTGAGCCCAGCCGGCGGGCGCGAACGTGCCCGTGGCACCGGTCGCGGACATGGCGTCCTGGGTTTCGCGGGTGAGCGTCGAAGCAAAGAGCGCGGCCATCGCGGCGAAACCGAGCGGGACCGCGGCCCAGCGAACCCCGCCGCACAAGCAGGCGATGACCGAGACTGCGCCACCGACTATCAAGGCGGTGAGCAGTTGCGCCCGATCGGGATCGAAGCCAAGGCCGACGAGGATCCCGTTCGAGCTATCGACCGGCCCCAACGCGACGGCCGCGAGCAGGACGGCGGCGGCGACGACGGTCGACACCAGCGGAGCCGCGTTGCGCCGGAGACCGCGGCCGAAGGCCCCGGCCACTCCACGGGCGCCACGACCTATGGCTGCCCGATCGAGCCGGATGCGCCGATTGCCGGCGCCGGCATCGGCCGGGGTTTCACCGACTGCGTCGGCGGTCTCCGCGCCGGGGTCGACTGCCCCGGTCGACCGAACGGCCGTCGACGGCTCTGGCGTGCCGGCCGCCTCCGACGCCGTGTCGTCGGTCGTGGGCGCCGCGGCCGCCGTTGCCGAAGATGTCTGCCCGGCTGCCCGGTCTCGTTTCGGAGCTTCGGTGACCCCCGCCGATGCCGCCGGAACAGGCGCCGCCGCTGCGGTTGCTCTCCGCCGGACCGGCGAGTGTTTGCGGTTGTCGTCGGCCGGAGGCGTGTTGGCATCCGGCGGGCGTGCGCTGGTCGCTCGGCCCTCAGGCCGGCTTGTCGGCATCGACTGGACCCTCATTCCTCGATCTGGCTACGCCGACTCGAAGTCTACCGGCCCCTCCGGCTCGACATGCGGCGGGTCAGACCGCGCCTATCTTGCCCCGAAGCGGCGCCGGCTGCAGCCTGCCAGCGGACATCCTGAGGCCGATCGGGGCTCCCTCTCACTGTTCTGGGCCTCCAGCCGGTATACTCCCCGTCGCCCCATTGCCGGCGCGACGAAAGGGACGCTCCGCCCAGGGGCCCACGACGGTGGCCTTAGCTCAACCGGCAGAGCAGCGGACTGTGGATCCGCAGGTTACGGGTTCGACCCCCGTAGGCCACCCCAATCCCCTCGTGACGGACTGTCATGCGCTGTCATGGACGGTCATGCTCGGTCATGGAAATGCTCCAAATCGCTCCACCAATCGCTCCACTTTTGGGAGAGCTTGCGGAAACCGCCGTAACGATTGCGGGATCCATAGGATTGGTCTGGGCGAGAGGAGCCAGGCCGACACTATCCGGGTAAAGGTGCGGAGCGGGGATAGTGGTAGTAGACTAGGTGAGCGCGGTGCGATAACGCCAGTAAGGGTGCGGTTGCGGCGCTGGCGCAGGGTGGTGAGCGCGCTACAATGCAGAGGGAGTGCTTGACGAGGACGCCACACACGTTGACGTCACGGCGCGCGCGACAATGCTTGTATCGAGACGCTTATGGGAGGCTACGTTGCCACGGAAGGACAGACTGTTCGGTTGAGGTGAACTCTTTTCACGAACGGCGAACAGTTACTATCAAGTCCTACGGACGTTGCGACGAAATCGCGCTAGGCAACTGGATTTGGCACCGGCACGCTCGATGATGCTAAGCCTGCGCTGCGTCTTCGCGATATCTCGACGCGTCAACAAGCGGCGCGGGCTTTCTCGCGTTTGGACACCGACGACGGACGGTGGATTGTGGGCGATGCAATCTCGCCTACAACATGCGCGACTACGACCTCACCGGACACCACATAGGCTTCGAGTTGTTCTGAGGTCAGGAACGAGAGGGTACTCTCCGCTCAGGCGGCATCAGCTCTAGGCTGAGTGCTATTGGCAGGATAGGCGACACGCTTCCCCATGTTCGTGCGGGTCCAGTGCTAACGTGGTTGCGCAACGAGAAATAGATAACGCATCAAGGGGAGATGATGAGCTTTTCGCGGGTGTCGGCTCCAAATAGATGGGCGCGCCGGGGCGAGCTACGAACTGCTGCCACTCATCGACGGCGCCGGATCCAAGACTGGCTGCGACAGACTGGACTGGCGGGGCGTATCGGGCATCCGAACGACATCGTCCGGCGCAGATGCGACTGGTGGCGACCCGCACGGTGGCTATTCGAGGTGCGAGGGTGTCGCGGTTCTCTCCCGATACGGCGAGTATGCCAGGCTCAACTCCACGACGAGATGGAGCTCGCCTCAGCACTCGGAAGGGCAAGAGCAAACGAGGCGTTCCGGGCAGAGCTGCGTTCGGACGGCGAGCGCATTGCGTCTATTCGCTGGCGCCGGATTGGACGGCTCCCGGGGAACGTGGCCGCCAGGTTTGGCACGATTGTCGAAGACCACGAGAGTCGCGGCTGGCGTTCCTGACTGGTTGGATGTGTTCCTCCAGCGGAAAGCAGCGCACGGGTGCGTCGCGCAGCGGTTGGCCTAGTGGCCGAGATTCGGCTGCCGAACCGGGAACAGGACCTATTCGCCGACGCCTTCGACGCATCCCATGCTTTCCTGACAAGCAGGTCAAGGCAGCCCCGCCAGCGGCCGCAGCGCAGGCGTGCTCGCGGTTCAGGCCGCGACGCCGGCCGCACGCGAGCGCGTAACTGTCCGCGTTGCGACTCGTTCGGTGTGGCCGATCGCTGCCCTGGCGTCCATTCGGCGACGCCTCCCGCGAGAGCTGCCGTCTGCGATTCCTCGGGCCGAGCGGCATCTGGCTTCCCCCGCACGAGGTGCCTGACGAGCTCTCCAACGCCGGCGCTGGTATCGTCACGGTGGTGGGACTCGAGTACGGGCCCGACCATACGGCCAACGACTTCTCCGCCGAGCGACCGGTCCAGCTTCAGCCCGAACCAGACAACAAGTTTGACCAGAACGCCATGGCCGTCCGAAGCGCTGATGGCAGCCGGAGGGCCGGGCATCTGGCGCGCGAGGACGCCGCTTGGTGCGCAAGACACGGGGGAGCTGAACATGGGATCGTTGTCTGGGAGCAGCGCCCGGTCGGCAATGTCGGCGACCGAACGAGTATCGACATACTCATAGCGCCGGTTCCGATCAGCGTCGGCGCCCGAACTTGAGGAGCACTCCCCGTCCTCGATGCAGTAGAGAAAGTTGTAACAAGCTCCTCCCTCCCTCCCCTCGCGGTGAGCTTCGACGAGCGGATCGCGGCGATAAGAGGCGAACCCGCCCGATGACCCCGCGCACCGGGCCATACTCGCCGGTCGCAGCGATCTGAGCGAAGGCCGTCGCGAACGCCTCCGGCTTCAGCGTGCAGCCGAGCCTCGCGCCCGCGTTCTCGGCCGTCTCCGAGGTCTGGAGTGTCGCTTCCACACCTCCTGACGGTGATTTCACCGGAATTTGTCGCCGATGGTACGCGGGATGGTACGCAGAAGCCTTGACTCTCCCGATTGGTCGGCCTAGCGTCTTGTGTGGCGACAGGCTCTGGCCCAGGTAAGGCATTACCGGACCAATAGAGAGCGATCGCCCCCACTTTTCGGAGCCGCAGCGAGCTCCTCAGCTGCGATAACTGTGAGCAAAGCGTCGGCTGATTCTGGCTGTTCGAAATCAGATTGGAGAGCTTCGATATGGCAATTGGCAGACACATCCCCATCAGCATGGACCAGGTCTTCCCAGCCGGGGCCTACGCCGTTGGCGCCGTCGAGCAGGTCATCGACTTCGAGGCCTCGACGCCCGAGCAGCGCGTCCAGGCGCACGATCGCGACACCGGTCTGCCCCTGTGGGCGGTTTCGGTGTTCGATGCCGATCCCGAGGCGCGGGCGAAGGTCGTGCGGGTCAAGATAGCCGCCCGCAACCCGCCGACGCTTCCCCAGGCACCGGCCGGCTCGCCTTTTCCGGCGGTCGCATTCGAGGGCCTGACGGCGACGGGATACGTGGATATCTCGGGCTCTCGGCCTCGTCTGGCCTGGTCGTTCCGGGCTACGGCAGTTCGCGCAGCGGCACCAAAGACGACGCAGGTCCCGCAGCCTCTGCATCGCCCAGAGCAGGCGCGGCTAGGACCGGCCCCGTGGTCGTTCCTGCGTCCCCACCGCCGCTCGAGCCGGCGTCCCTGGCGGTGCTCGCACGCCGCTACGGCGCCGGCGCACCAGCCGTCGTCGAGCTGATCCGGCGGACCGGCGGCTGCACCTCGCCGATCCGCCTGCGAAGGTGAGTCGGTCGCGGTCTCAGCAGCGATCGGGAGCAGTTCTGGCCCGGCGGTCGACGAGAGCCGGAGGCTCCAGGCTTCGTCCTCGTGGCCTGTGGCAATCGACGCGAGTCGCGCTGCCCTCCCTGCTCGGAGCGCTATCGCCGTGACGCCTACTTCCTCGTCGCGGCCGGGCTGGCCGGGAACGAAGAGAAAGGTGTCTCCACTGACGGTCGCCTCGCACCCGCTCGTCTTCGCGACGTTTACGGCGCCGTCGTTCGGGGCGGTGCATCGCGGGTCGTCTACGCGAAGAGGAGTGCGCCGCGTGCCGGCCGTCGGACCGTCGGAAGCTTGCGAGCATGGCCTCTCGACTGGGCTGTCTGGAGCGTCACGCCGCAGGGCGATCCCCGGATCGGCCAGGCGCTCTGCCCTGACTGCTACGACTACGAGGCCGCGGCTCTGTGGAACGCGAACCTCGGCGCCCTGTGGCGCCGGACGATCACGTACCTGCCTCGCGAGCTCGCAGCACTGAGCGCGACTGAGCGTCGCAGCACTGCGAAGCCAGGTCCGTGTCGCCTACGCCAAGGTCGTCGAGTTTCAGGCTCGCGGCATCGGTGCACGTCCATGCGGTCATCCGGCTCGACGGACCCGACGGTCCCGACACCGCGCCGGCGGGCGGAGCGACGGCGCAGCGTCTAGCGGAGGCCGTCGCCCGTACCGCGGCGCGCAGTAGCGGTCACGGTGGAGGGATCAGGTGGACGTGAGCTGGTGATCCGCTGGGGCAGCCAGATCGACACGAGGCTGATAACTCCAGGCCGCGACGGACGGCGAGGGGCACGGAGCCGGCAGTCGCGGGCTACATCGCGAAATACGCCACCAAGGACGCGCAGGTCGGGTGGTGGTCTGGATCGAAGGATCCAGGTGAGACGCCAGATCGAAGCGAGCTGAGCTCTCCGAGCATGCTCGCGCTCTGATGCGATCGGCCTGGACCCTCGAGCCCGCGCTGGGCCCATAACCTCGGCTTTCGTGGTCACTTCCTCACCAAGGCCCGTCGCTACTCGGTGACGTTCGCCGCTCTGCGAGGTGTCCGGGCGGAATATCGAGCCCAGGCCGATCCGTGGCTGGCCCAGATCCGGGCCAAGGCCATAGGCGACGAGGTCGTCATCCGACGGACCTTCCACTACGCCGGCTCGGGGCTGAGTCCGGCTGAGCGGGCCGTGGCGGCGAGTATCCGTGGAAACGAAGTCGGCGCGAGCAACCCACCCCACGGCCTGGGGTAATGCGCGAACCATGGCCTCGCGACATGGGTCGGCGCCATGACCGGCTGCCGCTGCCATGTCCGATAACGGGCAGCCCGTTCCACTCTCCGATCGCATCGCCCTCCGCGAAGACGAAGCCGCCGAGTTGCTTGGGATGAGTCCGAGCACACTGCACCGCCTCGCGATTGCCGGTGTGGTGCCGCGCATTCCCCTGCTGCCGGACATGACGACCGCTCTGTACTCCCGCCTCGCACTCGAGCGCTGGGCAATGGATCGGGGCGACTATGCTGACCCGAAGGAGATTGGAAATGGGCACCAGGCGCAAGCGGTCAATCTACGGGGCGGGCAGCGTCTACCAGCGGAGCGACGGACAGTGGGTCGCGGTCGCTCTCGTGCCGGGCCAGGCTCCCAAGCGCCTGTACGCCTCCTCGGAAGAGTCGGCAACGGAACGGCGGAATAACTACCTCGCCGAACGGCGCTTGGGCATACCGGCCTATGAGAGCAAGTTGTCGCTTGCTCGCCATCTCGAGACCTGGCTCGAAAGCAAGCGCCCGCCGACCGTGCGCCCCTCGACTTACGTCAGCTATGACCTCCACGTCCGGCATCTCAACCGCTCGATCGGCAGCATCGCCCTGGTCAAGTTGACGCCCAACGACGTCCGCCGACATTCACGCCGGCTACTCGACGAGCATCTCTCGCCGCGCTCCGTCGCGCTGAACCTGACGGTTCTTGGCATGGCCTTAAGACAGGCCGTTGACGATGGTCTGATCCCACGCAACGTCGCGGCTCAGGTCGACAAGCCGCGATCGGTGCGGTCCGATCTCGACATTCTCAGGCCACTCGAAGTCAAGCGCTTCATGGCGGCAGCCCGTCGCGACAAGAACGGCGCGCTCTGGATGGTGCTCATCGGAACGGGGATCCGGCTCGGCGAGGCGCTCGGGCTCCGCTGGCAAGACCTCGATCTCGCAGATCGAACCATGCGGGTCTCTGGATCAGTGCGTCAGGTCCGGCAACTCGTCCGCACGCCCGGCGAAAAGCGCTTGCAACGAGTCGAGCCGAAGACCGAATCCGGCTGGCGGACGCTCGCACTTGCCCCAACCGTGGCTGCCGCCCTGACTAAGCGCAAGGCCGAGGTCGCAGAGCAACCTCGCAATGTCGAGTCCTACGTCTTCACCAGCTCGAACGGAACGCTGCTTGATCCGCGAAACGTCGATCGGTTGTTCCACGCCTTCCTCGAAATCGGCGGGCTTACGCCGTATCCGGATCCACGACCTGCGGCACTCGGCGGCGTCGATCATGCTTACCTCCGGCGCGACGCTCGACGACGTCAAGCGGTATCTCGGGCACAGTTCGATAAGCATCACGTCAGACATCTATGGTCATCTCGTCGAGGGCCGCTCGGCGGAGGTCGCGGGCGGCATCGAACGAGCGATTGGCAGGAAACGCTAGCCCGAACTAGGGCCGAACATTGACGGGGGAACTGCGGTGACGACTCCAACCGGATTCTGGTCGTACGTTCATGCGGACGACGACGCAGAGGGCGGCCGAATAAGTGGGCTTTCGAGGCTCGTGAAGGCCCGATACGAGCTGCTTACGGGCGAGACGATCGAGCTATTTCTAGACCAGGATTTGATCGGGTGGGGAGAAGTGTGGCGCCAGAAGGTAGAGTCCAGCCTCGCCACGGCGGCCTTCTTCATCCCCGTGCTGACTCCGCGATTCTTCTCGAGTGCCGAGTGTCGAAACGAGCTGCAGACCTTCACTCGTATGGCCACCAATCTCGGCGTCCGCGAACTTGTGCTCCCAATTGTCTACGCCGAGTTCGCGGGTCTTCATGACGACTCCCCGACCGACGAGTTGGTCGCGCTCGTAAAGACCTTTCAGTACGTGGACTGGACCGATCTCGGCCTGGCTGATGTCGATTTGTCGGAACACAGACGCGGGGTCAATGGCTTGGCCACCCGCTTGCGTGAGGCAAACCGCGCCGCGGACGATGCCGCTCTCGGCGGTGAGGCCGTCGAGCCGGTCGTAGTTGTCGCGGCGGAAGAAGAGCCCGGCCTCTTGGAACGCCTCGCCAGCGTCACTGAGACTATGCCAAGACTGGTTGACACAACGATGGCCATAAGCGCCGAAGTACAGCAGATCGGGGAGGTCGTCACTGGCGGGACTGTCGAGCTGCAGCGTTTCAATGGTGCTAGCAATGCAATTCAGCCGGCCCTAATGACTATCAAACGGATGTCTTGGTCCTTGCAGCCACATGCCGATCGGATATTGAGTCTGGGAAGCCAGTTCGAAACCCAACTCCACGATGTCGACGACCTGATTCGAACGCTTGTCGCCGCTGCACCATTGCTCGCGGCGAGCGCTAATGGCCGCGAGTCTATGTGCGGCTTCTTCGATGTCGTGCGGTCTGCTTCTCGATCCTCCTCATCAGGGCTCGGAGCTCTCGAGAGTTTCATCACTCAGATACAGCCAATGGAGTCGCTGTCGCGGGACCTCCGTAAGCCCCTGCGGACTCTAAGACAAGGCCTGACTGTGATTGCAGAGGGTCGTTCCATAACCGACGCATGGATTCGCCTGATGGACGAATCCCCGGTCGAGTGTGCTGGCTCGGGCCAGAATGGCGGCCAAAGACTCGAGCAGCCGGAGGCGAACGGTGAGTGAGTCCGAACTCGACGAGAAGCTCGACTCGCTCGTCAACTACCCCCGACATGCATGAATTGTCGGTCGGAGGCAAGATGGTCCCTCCGACTTTGAGATAGAGACTTCGGTCGCCTAGATCATCATCAGTGGCCATCCCGCTGCAGCGCTAGCCCGACGAAGTCACCTAGAGCTGCTGCAATCGCTCCACCGATCACTCCACTTTGGGCAGATTCTGTGCTCAAAACCTTGTAACTGTGGATCCGCAGGTTACGGGTTCGACCCCCGTAGGCCACCCCAATCCCCTCTCGCGACCGGCTCCGGCGCGCCTATTGCTCTTCGACGACGACCGTGCCGATTCGGCCGGCGAAGCCCTGCGGGCCGACCGCCAGAGCTTCGCGTCGGTAGCCGCGACCGTCGTGAATGGCGCCGTCGACTCGCCCATCGTCGCCGGCCTCGAACATGAGGCCGCCCAGCCATGCCGCCCGAGTGTCCGCCGGCAGGCCGAACAGCCGGACGAGCGCGCGGAACATCGCCTCGTCTCGATCGCCTCGTCGATCCTCGGGACCCTGGTAGGCAACCGGCTCGATGGCTTGGTGCGCCGGCTCCTCCCAGAGTGAGACTCGGATTGCGTCGGCGCGTCGGCTGAGGGTCATGACCATCGGTTTGTCCTCCGATCGAGGTCGCAAGAGGCGGATTTGAGTGGCCGATTGTGCCGCCCGACGATCTCCTACAACCTGAATTCTCACGGCCTAAGCATTCGATTTGATTACGGTTTTCGTCCGCAGGAGGCATGGGGCGCGCTCACGGTTGCGACGCTCGAGAGCTTCGGGAAGTTGCCCCTGCCGTGGAGCGGGTGTTACCCTGCCGGGGCCTCCCGCGCGGGAACCTGCTCTGGCTGGGCCTCGCCGCAGGAGATTCGTCCGCCCGGGACCGCGCTTCCAACACAGGAGACCGGCAGCTTGCGAAACATCGCGGTCACTGCGGTCACTGTTCGTGCCCGAGGCTTCGTGCACGCCGCGTCGCGAACGCGCTGGTCCGCTGCGACGCCTCCGGCCCTCGTCATAGGCGCGGTGGCGCTCGTAGTGGCCGGGCTGCTCGTCGGCCTGCCGGCCAAGCCGGTCGCCGGCCAGCCCCTGCCCACGTTTGCGCCGCTTGCGCCCCAGGCCGATGGCCACCGCACGGCCAGCAACCTGCCCCTCGATGCGCCGTTCCTGGTCCAGTTCACCAAGCCGATGAACCCGGGCACGGTCGAGACCGCACTCCAGGTCACGCCGCCGGTTCCGGTCAAGTTCCTGTGGGACGCCACCGGCCAGCAGCTCTCGCTGGCCCCCGACCCGCACTGGCAGCCGTACACCTCGTACACCGTCGACATTTCGACGGACGCGACGGACCAGGAAGGTTTGAATCTGGCCAAGCCCGTCCACACGACCTTCGAGTCCGGCTCGCCGACGGCCGGCACCGTGAGTGCGACCAGGATGGTCGACGATCGGGCGGCTCCCGGCACCGCCTTCCAGATTTCATTCACGCGCCCGGTCAAGCTCTCGACCGTCCTGCTCCGGGTCGGCATATCGCCGAAGGTCGACTTCGCGGTCAGCGGCGACGATCCCACGGACGCGGCATCCCAGGTGTTCACGATCACCCCCAAGGCCGCGCTCCACACCGACACGATGTATATGGTCAGCATGGCCGATGGCGGCACCGACTCGTCCGGCGCGGCGCTGCGGCCCGTCGATCCCCTCACGGTCACGACGCTCAAGGTCCCGACCGCCAAGTTCACGCCACAGGCCGGAGCGGTGGCGAACGACACCAACCAGCCGATATCGGTTTCGTTTTCGGTGACGATGGACGAGAAGTCGACGGCCGCGGCAACAAAGGTCGAAGTAAACGGAAGAGCGGTGTCCGGCACGATCGGCTGGACCGACAACGACCAGACCATGACCTGGTCGCCGAAATCGTCCTACCCGGTCGGCGCCAGGATTTCGATCCGAGTTGCTGCGACCGCCAGATCCGAGGGCGGCCTGACGTTGGCCGCGACCACCGGCGTCGACTTCTCCATCGCCGCGCCGCGGGTCCGCAGCTACGGCACGACCATCAGAACTACCAGCATCCCGTGGACCGGCGGCGTTGCCTCGTCCTCGGCGCCGTATCACTCGGCCGAGTTGTACTACCTCAGCCTGATGAACTGCACGCGAACCGGCGGCTGGGTGACCTCGTCGGGCGAGTGCTCGACGGCAACGCATCACACCATGCCGGCGCGAGCGGCGCTGGCATTCTCCGACCCGATCGCCAATCAAGTGGCGCGGCCTTACGCCAAGGCCCTCGCGGATCGAGGCCTGCTCACCCACAACCTCGACGGCACCAGCACGCATTCGCGGCTGTGCACCGGCGGTTTCTGCGGCGGCTCATGGGGCGAGAACATCGCCTCGCCCAGCAACGCCGGCTCAGGCGGCATGATCTCGATCGAAGTGTTCTTCCAGAACGAGTCCCCCTGCCGCTGCGCTCACTACTACAACATCATGAATCCGTACTTCCACCGGGCCGGAGTGGGAATTTGGGTTTCGTCCGGCACCAGAGTCGTCATCGATTTCTACGGCTGACGGCTTCCGCGGCCGAGGGCTGCCGCGGCTGACGGCACGCCCCGATCTCGTGAGTATCGCCGGGCGGCTACCGGACGCGTGACGGCGGGCGGGACAGGCCGTCGTTCCGGGCCTCCCGCGCCCCGGTCGGCTACGATCCCCGAGTGAGAAGCAGCGCAGCCGCTCGCCCATGATGACGCCCCTCGAGATCGGGGCGATCTTCACCGCGGGGCTGGCAGCCGGAACCATCAACACCATCGTCGGCTCTGGCTCGTTGATCACCTTCCCCACGCTCCTCGCCTTCGGCTACGCCCCGCTCGACGCCAACGTTTCCAACACCGTCGGGCTCGTTCCGGGTTCAATTAGCGGCGCGCTCGGTTATCGTTTGGAACTCGCCGGCCAGCGGCCCAGGGCAATTCGCCTGGGACTCGTATCCGGAGCCGGCGGCTTGACCGGTGCACTCCTGCTGCTCGCCTTTCCCGGGGCGTTCGCGTCGATCGTGCCGATCCTGATCGCCGTGGCGCTGGTCCTCGTGGCGGCCGGTCCCCGCCTCTCAAAGGCGCTGGCCCACCATCGCCACGCCGAGTCGGACCGGTCCTGGCACCTGGCGGCGCTCTTCTATGCCACGGCCATCTACGGCGGCTACTTTGGGGCGGGCATGGGCATCATCATGATCGCCCTGCTGACGATCTTCGTGCCGGACGGCCTGCAGCGCCTCAACGGGCTCAAGAACGTCCTGGCCGCGCTCATCAACGGCGTGGCCGGAATCCTGTTCATCGCCGTCGCCCCGGTCCATTGGGACGTGGCTCTGCTCATCGCTCTGGGCTCGATCGTCGGCGGCCAGCTGGGCGCGAAAGTTGGCCGCCGGCTGCCGGCTCCGGCGCTCAGGCTGGCCATCATCGCGGTCGGGGTCGTCGCGGAGGCCAGGCTGCTGCTCGTCTAGCCTGCCGGAGGTCCCTGCGGACGGTCTGCCGGACCCTTCCACCAATCGGCAGGCGCCGGTTGCGGCCCGGGCGGCGGAGCGAAACCCGCCGGCACACTCGGGCCGAACGCAGGCGAAGGTTCGATCGGATGCTGGACGGTCGCGCTCTGCGAGTCGTCGTCGATTCCCGCGCGGGGCCGGTTGGGCAGCCAGACCCTGAAGCTGGCACCGCCTTCCGGACGGTTGATCGCCTCGATCGTTCCGGCGTGCTGCTCGACGATCCACTTGGCAATCGCCAGGCCGAGACCCGTGCCGCCGGCGGGAGCGTCGTCGGCTCGCCAGAAGCGGTCGAACAACCGCGGCAAGTCCTCGGGCTTGATGCCGGCTCCCTGGTCATCGACCTGGAGCACGGCGGCCGCCCCGTCGGGCCGGATGCGCGCTTCCACCGTCGACCCGGCGGTGCTGTGCCGGATGGCGTTGTCCACGAGAATGGTCACCAGCTGGCGCAGCCGCAGCGGGTCGCCGGTCAGCGGCGCAGGCAGCGGATCCAGGATCACGTTGACGCCGCGCTCCTGGCCCAGCGTGGTCAGCATCGACGTGGCCTCCGCGGCGATGTCCCCGAGATCGACGGGGACCATGTCCACCTGGACCACGCCCGAGTCCGTGCGCGCCAGGAGCAGCATGTCCTCGACGAGGGCGGTCATGTGGCGGACTTCGGCCTCGATGTCGCCCACGGCTTCGCCAACGTCTTCGACCCGGCTACGCCGGTTGCGTTTCAAGTCCTCGACGCTCGCGCCTATCACGGTGAGCGGCGTTCGCAGCTCGTGGCTGGCATTCGCGGCGAATTCACGCTGCCGCTGCAGCGCTGCCTGCCGGCGGTCGATCGACTGACGAATCGGAACCAGGGCTCGGCCGGCGTACAGGTACCCGGCCAGGAGGGCCGCCAGCAGGGCGACGAAGCCGCTGGCGATAAGAACCCACATGAGAGTGTTGAGAAGCCTGGCCTCGGCGGCCAGGTTTTGGACGAACTGGGCTTGTCCGATGCGCCCGATCTGGTCGATCGCGGGCACCGACATGAGATGGTAGGGGGTCCCGTCAGGGGCGGTGAATGATCGCTCGTCCGTGCCGCTGGCGCTGGCGGCCGCCGCTTTCAGGCTGGCCCAATCCGGCAGCCCGACCGGAATCGTCTGGCCTCGCGGCGGATATACGACGCCGCCCGTAATGAAGATCTCGAACATGTTCGCGCCTTCGCCGCCCAACTCGGACGTCTCGGGTCCCGAAGACGACGGCGGGCTGAGCTTGCGCCGGTCGAGGTAGCTCTGGAAGGCCTGCTGGTCCGATTGGTGGAGCGCGGCCGCCACGACGCCATAGGTGGCCACGCCAAGAACCACCAGGATCAGCAGCGTTACCGCGCCGCTGACCAGCATCAGGCGCAGGCGCGTCCGACGCAGCAGGTGCATGTCTTCTTCGTGAGCGTTCGGCCGGAGCGCCACGCCGTCGGCCCTACTCGCGATGTGACGGAGCGATGGGCGCGAGGGCAGGCGCCAGTGCCATGGCCTGGACGGGCCCGGCATCCTCATGAAGTCAGCTTTCCCGCAGGCGATAGCCGACGCCACGAACCGTTTCGACGTGGTTTGCGGCGCCGGGGCCAAGCTTCTCGCGAAGCAGATGGATGTAGGCCTCGACCGTGTTCGGTGTCAGGGCCACGCCGTACGGCCAGGCGTAGTCCAGCAGCTGATCGCGCGACAGGACCTGGCCCGGCCGGCGCAGCAGACACTCAAGGATCGAGAACTCACGCTGGCTCAGATCGACCGGCTTGCCGCCGACGGTCACCCGCCGCGTGGTTTCGTCCAGCTCTATCGGGCCGGCCTTGAGGGCCGCCGACTTGCGTGCCGGCGGCCGGCGGCCGAGCGCCCGCAGGCGGGCCAGCAACTCCTCGTAGGCGAAGGGCTTGACCAGATAGTCGTCCGCGCCGGCATCGAGGCCTTCCACCCTGTCGCTGACGGAGTCGCGGGCCGTGAGCATCAGGATCGGCACCTGCGAGCCCTTCTTGCGCAGGATTCTCGGCGACATCGAAGCCGGACCTGTCGGGCAGGCCGATATCAAGGATGACGGCGTCCAACTCGAGGGTGGAGGTCGCGACCTCCAGCCCATCCTCGGCATTCAGGGCAGTCTCGACGACATGCCGATCCTGGCTGAGGAGCCGCTTGAGAAGACGGCTGAGGCGGGCGTCGTCCTCGACGACGAGCAGGTGCACTCTGGCCCTCCTATGGATTGATGAGCACGTCTTTGGCAGTCAGGGTACGACCGCCAAGGCCGCCGGATGCGCTTGGATTCGGAGCCTCACTGGCCAGCGCGCTGGCATCGATCTGGACGGTTACGCTCGAACCGACCTTGACGTCGCTGGGGCTGGCAGCCGCCGCGGCATGGTACGTGGTGTTGCCCGAGAGGTCGATAGTAACGCTGGTCCCGTTCGCCTCTTGAATTGTGATTGAAGTCCCGCTGATCGATTGGACCGTCCCGCTCACTCCTGCCGCGGCTGCGCCGCCCAGGCCGCCGAAGCCGCCGCGGCCGCCGGCGAAGGCGCCGGGATTGATGGTCTGGCCCGGAGCGAGGGATGCCAGGTTTCGCCCGAATGCGCC
This sequence comes from uncultured Chloroflexia bacterium, assembly GCA_963835845.1. Lineage (GTDB taxonomy): Bacteria > Chloroflexota > Limnocylindria > Limnocylindrales > CSP1-4 > Fen-1039. The sequence goes on from CAWIGT010000005.1 coordinate 251,388, forward strand.
GCGCCCGCCGCTTGGGAGAGCCGCCGCCGCCGCACCGGGGGCCGTCAGATGGCCCACGGCGAAGCCGATGCCGCCGATGGCCACGAAGGCGGCAATGAGGAGCAGCATCATCGTCGTTCGATCCTGCTTCGCCGGCTGGCCGGCTCCGGGGCGCCGGTTGGCCCGCGGCGGCAGGAATTCCTCCGGCCCTACGTGCAGCTCGTCAGACGGGTTCGCCTCGGCGGGCTGTCCCGGTGCTGTCATTCGTCGACCCCTTTCATCCATCGAAATGCCTACTCATACCGAAGAGCGACCACGGGATCGAGCCGGGCGGCCTGGCTGGCCGGCCAGACACCGAAGACGACCCCGACGATCAGGCTGAAGCCCGACGGCGACCAGGACGGTCGCCGGGTTGAAGATGAAGCCCCAGCCGGCGTACGTGCCGATGGCGAACGAGGCCACGATGCCGACGCCGATGCCGATGATCCCGCCCGCGAGGGAAAGCGCCAGCGCCTCGACCAGGAACTGCGACAGGATGTCGCGTCCGCGCGCGCCGATCGCCTTGCGGATGCCGATCTCGCGCGTCCGCTCGCGGACCGAGACCAGCATGATGTTCATGATCCCGATGCCGCCGACGAGGAGCGAGATCGAGGCGATGCCGGCCAGCAGCAGCGTGAGCACGTCGCTGACCGAACTGACCGTCCCGAGCAGCTGCGCCTGGCGTGGTGATCGTGAAGTCGTCGACGCCGCTCGGCGCGATGCCGTGGCGCTGCTCGCAGCGTGGCCGTGATCTCGGCCGAGACCGTCGTGGATCTGGTCCTGGCTCGTGGCGCTCACGCCGATCGCGGGACGCTGTCGCTGCTGACGAAGAGCTCATGCGCGGTCGAGAGCGGGATCATCACCTGGTCGTCCGCAGTCGAGTGCCGCCCTTCGGCTGCAGTGATGCCGATGAGCTGGAACGGCAGGCCGCCGATGTAGATCGGTCGAACCGATGGAGGCTCCGTCAGGCCCAGGTTGTCGGCCGTCGTGGCGCCGAGGACGGCGACGCGCAGGTTGCTGATCGACGCGAAGCCTGGTTGAGGAACGAGCCGACCCACATCTCGTAGGCGAAGACAGCCGGGTAGCCCGGCGTGGTGCCGATGATCCGGCGTCGTCTCGTTCTGGCTCCCGGCGACCACGAGCTTGGTCGCAGTCAAGCTCCGGGGCGACCGTCTGCGACGCCGGCGAGAGCGGCGATCGCATTGGCGTCATCGAGCGTGAGGGTCGTCGCCGAGCCGAACGAGCCGCGCGTGGCGCCGGTTCGGGTGAAGCCCGGGCTGACCGTAAGGAGGTTCGTGCCGAGGGCCTGGAGCCGATCGCTGATGCCCTTCGTGGCGCCCTGACCGACGCTCACGAGGGCCACCACGGAGGCGACGCCGATGATCGACGCCGAGCATCGTCAGGGCGGTGCGCAGCTTGCCGGTCCCGAGCCGGGACAGGGCCAGGTCGATCAGATCGCGGAGCCTCATGCGGCACCGCCTGCAGCTGGCCGTCCCGGATGTGGACCGCCCGGTCGGCGGCCTGCGGCGACGTCCACGTCGTGGGTGATCAGGACGATCGTCCGGCCGAGGGCGTGGAGGTCCTTGAACAGGTCGCAGGACCTCGGCGCCCGAGTGGCTGTCGAGGTTGCCGGTCGGCTCGTCGGCGAGGATCAGCGCCGGCTCGGTGACCAGGGCCCGGGCGATCCCGACGCGCTGCTGCTGACCGCCGGACAGCTCGGACGGCTCGTGGTGCAGGCGATCGCCCAGCCCGAGCCGCTCGAGGGCCGCCTGGGCCCGCGCCAGGCGCTCCTTGCGGCCGACGCCCTGGTACATGAGCGGCGTCGCGACGTTCTCGAGGGCGCTGGTGCGGGGCAGCAGGTTGTAGCTCTGGAAGACGAAGCCGATCGAGCGGCTGCGGACCAGGGCGCAGGCCGTTGTCGTCGAGCTCGTCGACCGGCTGGCCGTCGAGGACGTAGCGCCCGACGTCGGCCGGTCCAGGCAGCCGAGGATGTTCATCATCGTGGACTTGCCGGAGCCGGACGGTCCGACGATGGCCAGGAATTCGCCGTTGGCGACTTCGAGGTTCACGCCCAGGAGGGCTGGCACCTGAACCTTGCCGGTGTCATAGATCCGACTCACGTCCCAGAGTTCGATGATCGGTTCGCCGGCGGCCACGCTCATCGCCCCAGGCCTCCACCGAAGCCGCCGCCGCCCGTCAAGGTGTTGACGTTGACGCCGCCGCCGGTGGTCGTGGTGCCGGTTCGGGTCGTCGTGGCACCGGTCACGACCGTCTCACCCAGGCTCAGACCGCCCTTGATCTCCGCCATCGAGGTGGTCACGAGCCCGACCTGAACGGCCTGTGTGGTCGTCCCGCCGCTGCCGTCCATGACCTGAACGGTGTAGCCGGCGCTCGCCGAGCCCTGAAGGGCGGTGGCAGGGACGCGCAGGACGTTGTCGACCGATGCAGTCGTCACCGTGACGTTGCGAGCTCATGCCCGCCAGAACGGTGTCGGGAGGGCTGGTAAGCGTGACGGTCACGGAATACGTGGCGACGCTGTTGGAACCGCCTGAGGACGAGGCGACCGGCACTATCTGGGTCACGGTGCCCGGCACGGCGACTCCTGCGCCGGTCACCGACACCGTCGCGGACTGCCCGACTTTGAGGTTGGTGATATCCGATTCCGCGAAGCTGGTGATGGCGACCATCGGCCCGACCGACTCTTCGATCGCGTAGCCACTCGGAGCGTTGACCCCGGGCAGGAGGTTGACCGCGATGATCAGCCCGTCAGCCGGAGCGGTGAGGGTCGCGCCGGTGACCGCGGCCTGATCGGCGTTGACCGTGGCCTGGGCCGAGGCGACCGCGGCCTGATCGGCCTGGACCGTCGCCGTGGGGGCCGGCGCCACCTTGGACTGGTAGGACAGCTGGGCGGCCTGATAGCTCAGCGAAGCGCTGGTCACTTGCTGGGCTGCTTGCTGATTCGACTGGTTGGCCTTCAGCTGTACGGACGCCAGGTTCTGCTGAGCCGAGTCCAAGGCGGCCTGGTCATGGGCGATGGTCGCCGGCACCTGGGGCGTGGCCGCCGTGTCGGCGTTGAGCTGGTTCTGCGCGGCCGTGACCCCGTCCTGGGCCTGGCTCACGTTCAAGGCGTTCTGCTGGTTGGTGTTCTGCTGGCTCGCGACCGCCTGCTGGTAGCTGTTGTACGACTGGCTCAGCTGATTCTTGGCCTGAGCCAGAGTGATCGCGTCGGGACCGCCCTGGTCGGTCGCCAGCTTGGACTGGGCAGAAGCCAGCGTCGCCTGGGCCGAGGTGAGCTGCAGCTGCGCGGCAGTGGCGTCGGCGCTGGCGAGAGGGGTCCCCTTCGTCACTCGCTGCCCGACGGTGACCGACACGCTCTGGACGGGCCACGTCACCGAGGCAGTGTTCGAGTTACTGGTCGTCGAACTGCTGGTACTGCCGCCGGCGCCCGAGGTTGTCGCGGCGGAACTCACGATGTCTGCCGTGGCGCCGAACTTGAGTCCGTAGACAGTGCTCGCGGCAATGGTTCCGGTGGCGACCGATTGGGCACTGACCGCGCCCTGGGTGACCGTCGCCGTCAGATACTTCGAATTCGACGTTGCGCCAAGGGTGGGCCCGACCACGGCCAGTGCGACGGCCCCGACGCCCACCAGGATCAGCGCGATCGCCGCCAACCTGATCTTCATCTATACATGCCTCTCAAGTGCTCGCCGGACTGCCTCGACCCCTCACGAAGCCTGGGAATTTGAAAGTCCGGCGCGATTTATGACGTTAATGGCTGAACCTTCCCTGAAGAAGGGATGGCGATTTTCTCTGAGTCGGCCCCGCCCCGGGCAGTCGTCTCTCGGCTGGGTCGGCCAATGGCGGCCGCACTCGAGCCCGGCGGGTGGCGCATGGCGGCCCGGCCGGCGGCGCCCCGCACGCCGAGCCGGACCTCACGCTTTGGCGAGGTCCGGGCCCGGGGCGAGATCCGGCCGTGACCGGAGCTACTTGGTGGCCGCCGAGATCATGGCCTTGGCCTGGTTGATCGGGATTGCGAAGCCCATGTCCTGGGCGTTGCTCGCGCTGGCGGTGATCATCCCGATCACCGAGCCGCCGGCGTCCAGGAGCGGGCCGCCGCTGTTGCCCGGGTTTATCGCGGCGTCGGTCTGGATGAGGCCCGACAGGTTCTCCTGCGCACCCGTGGCCTGGTCGCCGACGGTGATGCTGCGGTCGGTCCCGGAGACGATTCCCTGCGTGACCGAATCAGTGAACGTGCCGAGCGGGCTGCCGATGGCAATGGCCAGCTGGCCCACCTGGACGGCGCCCGAGTCGCCGAGAGTGACCGGCGGCAGGCCCGTGGCGTCGACTTTGATGAGGGCCAGGTCGTGCTGAGGATCAGTTGTCACGACTGTAGCCGGCAGCTGGTGGTTGTCGGAGAAGACGACCGTAAGCGACGACGAGCCTGTGACTACGTGGTTGTTGGTCAGGATCAGCCCGTTGGCACTGACGATGAAGCCGGAGCCGGCCCCGCTCGATGGCACCGAAAAGGGCGTCACGCCGGAAACGCCGGCAGTCATTATCGTCACGACCGAGGGCCCGACCTGGCTCGCCACACGAACGATCGCGTCGGACTGTGTGAGGGTGATCGACGAGCTGGAGGCCAGAGTCGAGGTGGTCTGAGCCGCGGCGGGCCTCGACACCAGGGAGACCGCGACGAACGTGCCGACCGCCGAGAGTGATGCCGACAGCATCGCCACCACCAGGACGAGCGTCCCGATCCGGCGAGTGGCACCGTCCCTCTTGGGTGGATTGCCGAAAGGCTGGCCAAATTCGGGCGCGGCCGTCCACTGTGCGTACTGCTGCGAACCTGCCTGGGGCGCCGGAGGCGCCCAGGGGTTGCCGGAAGGTGTCCATGGGTTGATCGGCTGACCCGGCAGATTGGCCGGAGCGGCGGCGTCGGCCGAGGCCGACCACCAGCCGGCCGCGACCGCCGGATCGGCGGGCGTCTCGGGCGCGACGGGCGTTGCCGGAGCGCCCGGAGCGGACCACCAGTTAGCGTGTCCGAGTCCGAGCGGCTCCTGCGGCGCCGGGTCCGCCGCGCCAGCCGCCCAAGCCGACTCAGCGGCAGCGGCCGAAGCGGCGGCGGGGGCCGAAGCGGCGGCGGGGGCCGCCTGAGCGAGTTCACCCTCGACGGCATTCGGGCTCCATTGAGGCGCGCCAGTCGCCGGCTCGTCGGGGTTCATCGTGGGATCTGGATCGGGCCGATTCCGATCCATGTCATACGGCTCGTTCGCGCTCATCTTGCGCTCCAATTGCGCTCCAAATCGGTCTGCCTGAAGTCTCTATGAGTGGTGTTCTACGGGCCGTGCCTGAATTGGTTCTGAATGTAACCCTAAACGTTCCGGGCCTGCCAGACCCCCCAGAAATCATGCCGCGGGCGATCGCGGTAGGCTGGCGGCAATCGAATAGGACGGCGCCGAGGCCGGGGCGCCGCCCGAGAGCCGCTTCGCTGGGCGCACGACGGCATCTCGATGGACTAAACGTTTAGCTCGGGAAGCCTGGATCGGCGCGGCGGTGCGGTGAGACCGGGCTGCTAGCATGCCCGGACATCGGCCACCAGAACCAGGGAGCCTTGCCGAATGGCAACTGTTACGTTCGAGAACGTCAGCAAGAGGTACGGAGACGTCGTCGCCGTCGACGACCTCAACCTCGACATCCGCGACGCGGAGTTCATGGTCCTCGTCGGGCCGTCCGGCTGCGGAAAGACCACGAGCCTGCGCATGGTCGCCGGCCTCGAGGAAATCACCGACGGCACGCTTCGGATCGGCGACCGGGTCATCAACGACGTCGCGCCGAAAGACCGCGACATCGCCATGGTCTTCCAGAGCTACGCCCTCTATCCGCATATGACCATCCGCGACAACCTCGCCTTCGGCCTCAAGCTGCGCCACGTCCCCAAGGCGCAGATCGAAGCCCGCGTCAAGGAAGCGGCCGCGATCCTGGACCTCAGCCGCTATCTCGATCGCAAGCCGCGCGAGCTCTCCGGCGGCCAGCGCCAGCGCGTCGCCCTCGGGCGAGCCATCGTGCGCGAGCCCGCGGTCTTCCTCATGGACGAGCCGCTCTCCAACCTGGACGCGAAACTCCGCGTCGAGACCCGAGCGAACATCCTCCGCCTGCACCAGCGCCTCAACACCACGTTCGTGTACGTGACCCATGACCAGATCGAGGCCATGACGATGGGCACTCGCATCGCGGTCATGAACGAGGGTCGCCTGCAGCAGGTCGGCACCCCGCAGGAACTGTACGATCGGCCGATCAACCGCTTCGTTGCCGGCTTCATCGGCAGCCCGGCGATGAACTTCGCCATGATCGAAGTCGCCGGTACCGCCGACGGCACCGTCCTCCAGGGCTCCAACATCAGCGTTCCGCTGCCGGCTCAATTCCGCGAATCGGTCGGCGCGGCCGGCCGCCAGCTGATCGTCGGCTTCCGGCCCGAGCACCTCGTCCTGGGTCCGGTCAGCGGCGCCACGGCGACGGTCAACGCCAAGGCTGAAGTCGTCGAGTACCTCGGCAACGAGGAGCTGATCCACGCGTCCGGCGAAGGCCGCGACATCGTGGCCCTGGTCGACTCGTCCTACCGGGTCCGCCCCGGCGACATGCTCGAACTCCGGATCCCATTGGATCGTGTCCAGCTCTTCGACCCGGACACCAACTTCGCGCTTCCCTTCGGGCCGGTCACGGCCTGACCCAAACCTGTCCTTCAGGCCACTGGCGCCTCGGCTTCGGCCGGGGCGCCAGTTTTTTGCGGCCGGCGCGGCGTGTGGCGCGGGGCGTGGCAGGCGCCGACTTCCCGCCTGCCGACCCTCAGGGCCGCCGCCGGGTCGACCTCTCGTATAGTTCGGGCCATGCCCGATTCACCCGCCCGACGCCAACCCAACCGCGCCCCAACCGGCGACCCACGCCTGGACTCGATCCTCGACGAACTTCGAACTGCCGACGTCGAGCTCCAGGAGAAGGTCGTCGACCGCCGGCCGCTCTACTCCGGCTACTACATGGTCTTCGAGACCGATCGGATTGCCCGCGGTGACGGCGTCCAAATCGACTCGCGACATCGTCGTCCATCCCGGCGCGGTGGTGGTGGCGGCACTGGACGACCGGAACCGGCTGCTGTTCGTGACCCAGTACCGAGTGCCGTGCGACGGGGCGATGCTGGAGCTGCCGGCCGGAACGCTAGACATCCACGAAGGCGTAGTGGAAGACCCGCTCCGGGCGGCACATCGGGAGCTGGAGGAGGAGACGGGCTTCCGCGCGGGGTCGATGGAGCGGCTGGGCGGCTTCTGGAGCGCGCCGGGATTCTCCACCGAGTACCTGACCCTCTACCTGGCCACGGACCTGCGGTCGGCGGATGAGGGGCGACTCAGCCCGGACGAGGATGAGAACCTGCGGCTTTCCCGGCTCGATTGGCGGGATGCGGTGGCCGCGGTCGAAGCCGGCGTGATCGAAGACGCGAAGTCGATCGCCGGGATCCTCATGCTCGCTCGACGCCTGGAGGCCTCAAGCCGCTGAGTTGGCTCGGCCGGCGGATGCGGCCGGCGGATGCGGCCGGCGGATGCGGCAGGTGTCCGGCGGGCGCTCGCCTGTGCCGGGCGGCAGCGAGCGCAGGTTGCCGCCGACCCGCGGGCCGGCGACAGCGGCTGTCCGACCGGCGGCTACTTCTTCGGCGAGTCGATTTTCTCCAGAGCTCGCCTGTAGGTGTCGCTGGCCGGATCGAGCGCGACCGCGAGCTTCAGATGCGTCCTGGCTTCCTGGTCCCGACCGAGCCTGGCAAAGCTCAGCCCCAACGCGAAGTGGCCGTAGTGAGCCGACGGATCGATCTCCAGCAACTCCTCGAACGTCTCCGCGGCCCGGGCATGCTGGCCGCTGTTGAAGTAGGCCCGGCCCAGCGCCTCGAGGATCGAGCCCTTGCTGCGTTCCAGGCGGGCGGCGCGCTCCAGGACTACGGCCGCCTGGGCGTTGTGGCGGTCGCGGAGCAGCGCATGGCCGCGCTGCAACAGATCGTAGGCGGACTCGTCCGGCTCGGCGCCGCAATCGTCGATCCGCTCGGCGCGGTCGGATCCATCGGCCGGCTCGCCCGACGCGGCTTCGTCGCGGGCGTCGGCCAGGTCGCGGGCGGCTTCGGCGTCGATTTCGCCTTCGTCGTGTCGGCCGGAAGGGCCGCCCTCGGGCGAGCCGGCGGCGAGAGCCAGCCGCGTCGCCGCCGTGTCCTGTCTGGGCGCCGCGGCCTCAGTCGGGATGCCGCCACTTACCCCGGCGACGCCGCTCGCAGCGCCCGCGCCACTCACACCGGCGGCGCCGCTCGCCGTGCCAGTCGCGCCCGCCGCCTCCCAGGCCGCCTCGGCCGTCCGGCCGCCCGCCAGACTCGCGGTCAGCGCGCCGATGCCCGAGGCCACGCTCGACAACGCCGCCTCTTGACTCGATGCGGGCTCGGCGGACGCGGCCAGTTCGGCCGCGTGACCGCTCGACCCTTCCCGCCAGCGACTCCGCCGCGTCCAGACGAACACGCCGAGAAGCAGCAGGCAGCCCACGAATACCGACAGGCTGCCCAGAATGCGTATCTGCCCCGCGCCGGCGGCCCCCTGCCAGGCGCTGCGGGCGTTGGCAGCCAGGGTCATCGCTCGGGTCATGTCTCCTTGAGCGAAGGCTTCCCGTGCCGAGGACAGGTCCGCTTGGGGGTCGACGCCGAAAAGGCCGACGTCGCGAGCGGCGCCATCGCTGCTGACCTGGGCCAGGCGCGCTCCGGACAGCTCGCTCAGGACCTCCGCCTCGGTCGAGGCCTCATGGATTGCCGCGGCGATGCCCTGGTCCTCGAAAGCGGCCCGCAGCGTCGGCGGCGGCGTCGTCTGTTCCAGCGCCGAGAGGCGCGCGATCTGGTCGCGCTGCGAGAGCACCGTTTGCGCCTGCGCGATGAAGGCTATCGCCTGGTCGAATTGCCAGAAATCCAGGGACCGCCGGATTTCCGGCGGCAGATCCCAGTCGCCGGCCGTGTTCTGCGCGACCGAGTAGTCCGCCAGGGCCGTGGCGCGCTGCTGCAGGAGCGAGGCCTGCGACGGGTCGATGATCCACAGCCGCCAGATGTTCTGATACGACCTGCCGGTGTTCTGCTCGAGCAGATCCAGCAGCCGGCGCCAGTCCGTCTGGCCGCCCGTGAGCGTCTCGTTCGGCGTCCCGTGGACCGGCTGGTAGGCCGCCGCGTCGGCATGGGCGGCGCGCCAGACGGCGGCAAGTCCTTCCTGGCCGGCGAGAGCTGCGATCTGGCGAGCCGCCTCCAGCGACGCCGCGTACTGGTAGGCATCGACGGCGGAGTTCGGCTCGATACCGGTGACCCAGTCGTTGAGCGGAACCGCGTTCTGGCGAATACGACTCGTCAGCACCGGCGCGTGGTCGACGAAGCCGAGCCGGTCTACCGCCGCCTGGGCATAGTAGGAAGCAAAGCCTTCCTGGATCCAGCGATCGGCGACGAGGCCTCCGTTGAACCACATGTGAGCCGCTTCGTGGAGGATCACGAAAGGATCGGCGAAGTAGGACACGAGGACCTGGCCGTTGCCTGCGTCGTAGGCGCCGCTGAAACCGCCGATCTCCTGGGTGGAGGCTTCCTCTACGGTGAGGGCCGTCACGTTCGGGTCGCCGATGCCGATCATGTCGCGCAGCAGCGGATAGCCGGCGCGGAGGACCCGCTCCACTTGATCTGCCCAACCCACGTCGTCGGCCCAGTAGCGCAGGGCCACGTTGAGCGGCCCGATCGTCAGCGTCCGCACCCGGAAATCCGACGGCGGCACGGGTTCGACCGCCGTGAACCAGGCGCTCAGGGCCGTGGCATCGGCGAGCGCTCCGGAGGAGAACATCACCTCGCCGGAACCGAACACCGTGCGGGTCAGGCCGCCGAACTCCTCCTGGACGGTGAAATCGGACGGGAAGATGACGTTGACCGAGCTACCCGGCGTTCCCGGGCTGCCGAATGCCCAGACCGGGAACGACATCAGGTCGTGTCCGATGCGCAGGTCGCGATCGGTGGAACCGCCGGTATCGATCAGATCGAACTTGAGGAAGACGGTGCCGCTCTGGCCGGCGTACAACCGCTGGCCAAGTCCGACGACGATGATCACGCTCGAGGAAGTAACCGACTGGACCGTGACCGGGAGCTCCTGGTTCGAGGCGGACGAAGCGGCGAAGCTCGCTGCCGACGGCGGCAGCGTCAGCTGCAGCTGATCGTAGAAATAGCGGCGGGTACCGCTGTCGACGGTGTGGGAAGTGGCCGTGATCACTGCCTGGACGTGGACGCGAGCCGCGACCGGATCGGCGGTCCAGGTTGAGGCGGAAGTGAAGCTCAGGTCGGTCTGGGCGGCCCGGACGCCCTGCGGTGCGACCACCTGCCAGACCGAGGCGGCCGCGACCAGGAAGAACGCCCCCGCCAGCGCTCTCGAGCGGCCCCGCCAGCGCGCGCGCGAATCCCTCGGGGGCAACGGCCCCGCGCCGGGCGCCGCCGCCGCGGCCACAGATGGGCCAAGCCGGGCTTGCCCGGGCGCGTACACCTTGATCACGCGTGGCCCAGATTGAGACATGCCCCTCAGTCGCTCGACTCCACGACTCGCCTTCCGGAGGAGGTCGAGCTGCCCGCCGCGTCGCGCTCGGGCTCCCCCGGTCCGACGTCGATCGGGACTGCTTCTCGCCCGTCCTGCAATTCGGCCGCGCGGGCACGGGCGCTGACTCGCCCGACTCGCTCGTGAGGACGCTCCACGGTAGAGCCGCTCCGTACAACCCTGGAAACGAAGTCGGCCGCTCGCGCCCCTTCGCCGATCAGGACGTTTCGACCGATTCGAACGCCCCGTGGGATGACCGCCCGCTTGCCGACTACGGTTATGCCGGTGTTGAGTCGGCCCGGCTCGCGGCGGTTCACGATGTCGTACTCGGTCCCCTCGCCGACGATCGCGCCGGGGCCAACCGCGACTTCCTTGTCCAGGATGGCCCGGTCGACCACCGCGCCCGGCCGAATGACCGAGTCGAAGAGGATGATCGAGTCGCGGACGACGGCTCCCACGTCCACTACGACGCCCGGGGACAGAACGGAGTTCACGACCGAGCCGTTGATGACGCAGCCGTGGCTGATCAGGCTGCGGTGCACCTGCGCCGTCGACCCTATCTTGGCCGGGGCGCGCTCCTCGGAGCGGGTGTGGATGACCCACTCGCGGTCATACAGATCCAGCTCAGGGGCATCCGACAGGAGGGCCAGGTTCGCTTCCCAGTAGGATTGGACCGTTCCCACGTCCTGCCAGTAGCCGCCGAAACGGTAGCCGTAGACCCGCGCCCCGCCTTCGATCATGGCCGGGATGACGTTGTGACCGAAGTCCACGCGGTCGTCCGAGAGCCACTGGAGCAGGGCCCGTTTCGAGAACACGTAGACGCCCATGCTCGCCAGGTCCGACTTCGGCTGGCGCGGCTTCTCGTGCCACTCGACGACCCGCTCGTTCTCGTCCAGGGCCAGGATGCCCATTCGTGTCGCGTCGGCGAGGGGCACCCGCCGGACGGCGATGGTCACGTCCGCATGGTGGCGGCGATGGGCGGCCACGAACGGCTGGTAGTCCATCTTGTATATGTGGTCGCCGGCGAGCACCAGGACCGCATCGCCGGGCGCCTGCTCGATGACGTTGAGGTTCTGCAGGACCGCGTCCGCCGTGCCGCGATACCACTCCGCCACACGGCCGCGGGCGATGTACGGCTGCGAGCATCCGGACGCCGCCGTGGTTGCGGTCCAGGTCCCAGGGCCGGCCCATGCCGATGTGGTCGTTGAGCGACCGGGGGTTGTACTGGGTCAGGACGACGACGTTGTCGATGTCCGAGTTGACGCAGTTCGAGAGGGTGAAGTCGATGATGCGGTACTTGCCGCCGAACGGGACGGCTGGCTTGGCGCGCAGCGACGAAAGGATGGAGAGCCTCTCGCCCTCTCCGCCGGCGAGTATCACCGCCAGAGTTCGCTTCATCGGGCGTCCTCTCGGTTCTGGCCCGGGTCTGGCCGAGCTAGGTCGATGCTAGCACCCTGCCGCCCAGTCCGGCTGCAAGAACGACGACGTCGCCCGACGCGAGTCGAGCTCTAAGCCGCGGCCCGCCCGCGTCTACAGGAACAGCCGCGGGTTCATGAAGACGCCGTTGACGCGGACGGCCCAATGCAGGTGGCAGCCCGTGGAGTGGCCCGTGGTGTTCTCGGTGCCCACGAGCTGCCCGGCCGCCACCGACGCTCCGACGTAGATCCCGGCCGGCGCCTTGGCCGTCATGTGCGCGTACCAGGTGACCATGCTCGTCGAGTGGGCGATGATCACGAGCCAGGCCCGAGGCGGGGCGTCGTAAGGGTTGTATCCGACGAACTCGACCACGCCGGCACCGGCCGAGTAAACCGGAGTCAAGCACGGCGCGGCGACGTCGATGCCCTGATGGAAGTGGGCGCAGCTGCCGCACTCGCGGCTCCGATGGCACGCCGGTGCAACCGAACTCCTGGGTGATGACCCCGCCCATCGGCCACCTCAAAGTGCCGCTGTACTTCGAGGGTATCTTGCCCGCGGCGCCATCCTGGCTGACCAGCTGGTCGATCCGGCTGCCGAGCTGGTCGAGCGCCACTCCGTTGGACCGGATCGCGGCGTCGAGCGCGGCCTGGCTCTTGGCGAGCTTGGCGTCGGCGGCCTGCTGCTGGGCCAGCTGGGTCTCCAGCTGGGCCTTGAGCGCAGCCAGGTCGTTCTGAGCCGTGGCGAGCTGAACCTTCTCCGCGTCGAGCGCCTGGCGCTGGCTGCCGACCTGATCCTTGAGCAACTCGTTGGCCGTGTTCGCCATGTCCACGGTCTGGCGGATCTGGGCAAGGGTCTCCTGGTCGCTCCTGATCTCGTCCGCCATCGCCTTGTCCGCCTGAGACAGGGCTCCGTAATAGGACACGTCCGAGAGAGCATCGGTCAGCGAATGTGCCGTGAGGATCTGCTGCAGCAGCGGCGTCTGGTCGGATTGATACGCCGCGATCAGCCGGGCGGCCAGGATCTGCTGGCGGACGTCAAGCTCGCGTTGCTTGGCGTCCTGTTCGTTTGTGAGCTGGTCGAGGCGGGTCTGCAGCAGGACCTGCTGGGCCACGAGGCCGTCGTATCGCGCCTGGACCGCCCCCAGCTGGTTCTGCAGGCCCGTGATCTCGGCCTGCGCCTCGTCGATCGACGTGCGTACGCCGGTGAGGTTCTGCTGGGTCGATGCGATCTGCGCTTTGAGGCTGGTCTGCTGCGCCGAGAGCTTGGTCAGCTGGGCCTTCTGGTCGGCGATGAGTTTGGCCAGCTGCTGCTGCTCGGCCACGGCGTCGGAGAGCGCGTCCGCTCGAACCGGGGCGACCGGCGACTGCATGGCCATCCCGGGCGCGAGCACGAGGATGACGAGCAGGAGTTGGAGGAATCGCCAGCGGCGAGCGCGGCGACGAGGTAAGCGGCGGTCGTTCGAGGCAGTCATCGTGCGAGCAAGCTCCGTTGCGCGCGCTCCCGATGAGCGCGCTATGCGGTTACGCCCGCCGGTTTGACGCCGTCCGTTGGAAGGGCACTACCTCAGGACGACTCCGGCTGGGGCGATCATACATCGGCGCGCGAATGCGAGGTTGCCGTTGCGGTGCCTTTCCATGCCCGCCCTAAGGTCCCAGTCCGGTGCGGTACGGTCGGCTGAGGTGCAGATCGCACAGACGGGGCCAAGATTGACATTGCGGATCTCCGCCGTAAGCGATCGAAGGGTGCTAGCCTCTCTCTGGCAGGGCCCGTTGGTTCGTGGCCGCCATCCGCACGAATTGTCCGTTCTTATGGTTCCGAGCCGCCAGCTCGGCCGTCTCCTGACGAGGGAAAGAGGCTCCCCAAATGCCGCTCTTCGGTCCGCCCAACATTCCTCAGTTGGAGGCCAAGAGAGACGCTCAGGGTCTCATCAAGGCACTGAGCTTCAAAGACGCCGCGATCCGCCTGGCCGCCGCCACTGCGCTCGCGCCGATGAAAGATCCCCTCGCCGTCGAGCCCCTGGTCGGACTCCTGGCCGACGAGAATCCCGGCGTTCGGCAGGCTGCCGTTGCTGCGCTGGCGGCGCGAGGCGGTTTCCGAGTGGTCGAGCCGCTGGTAGGCGCGCTCGAGGACCGCGATCCGGACGTTCGGACGACGGCCGCCACGGCCGTGTACCGCCGCTTGATGACCGATGCGGACTCGGAGACGCGACGCACCACGGCCGCCGCGCTCGGACGAATTCGTGCCGTCGACGCCGTCCAGCCGCTGGTCAAGGCCCTGATGGATCCGGACGACGGCGTGCGCGTCGCCTCGATCAAGGCCCTGCAGGCGATCTGCGACATCGCGGCCGTCCCGCCGCTCATCGTCGTGCTGGCTCACGAGCAGGTCCGCCAGAAGGCGACCGGCCGATCGAGCGTCGCGGTCGAACGTGCGACCTCGCAGGCGCTCGACGCTCTGTGCGACGAAAAGGCCATCGATGCCCTGAAGACGGCCCTCGAGCACGACGACGCGGACGTCCGCGAGATCGCCGTACGGCGCATGGCCCGAATCGCTTCGCCGCTTGTGGCCGATACCCTGGTCGCCTGCCTGGCCGACGACGACGTCTTGATTCGCCGGGCCGCCGCACGCGGTTTGTCGGAGGCGGGCTGGACTCCCCCGGCGGACGAGACCGGAGCCCGTTACTGGGCCGCACTGCGCCAGTGGCGCCGGTGCGCGGAGTGCGGAGCGGCCGCAGTACCGCTGCTCGTCTCTTCATTCGACGGCGTCGACACGCTGGAGCGTCGGGACATCGTCGCCGCGCTGGCCCAGCTGGAATGGGAGCCGCCCGAGCCCAACCCGATGGCGGCACTGTTCTGGGCCTCGCAGAGTCGCTGGGACAAATGCGCCGAGATGGGCGATGCCTCGGTGGGGGCGCTGGGCGACATCCTCCAGAGCGACCCCCGGTGGCGCAATCGCGTCGGTGCGGCCGCGACTCTGGCGGGCATGGACAAGGCCCGGACCGAGCCGTTCACCCACCTGGGGCTGGTCCAGCGTGCCCTGGCCATCCTCGACGGCGACTCCGAGGACAGCGACAAGCGCGGACTGCTGGAGGCCATGCTCGCCGAGGAGCACCAGTTCGACCCGAAGAAGGAAGCGGTCGAATGGTGCAAGTGCGGTTACCCGGCGTCCCGGGTCAAGAAGAACGAGTCTCGCGAGCCGATGGCCGACATGCTCGGGTTCGAGCGCAACGCCAGCAACGTGAAGACCTTCTACTGCCCCAACTGCGACGCCAGGCGGGCCACCGCCGTCTGATCGCCTGGGCGGCCCGGCATTGTTCGCCGAGTTGACAGACCGGGCGCCGCCACGAGTCGGCTAGGACGCGGCCGGCAGCATCATCGCCCAGACCGCTCCCAGGATCAGGAACGGCCCGAACGGCACGTAGCTCTTGAGACTGATCCGGCGCGCGATCAGCAGGCCGAATATGACCACACCCGCGATCATGGCGCCGGCGAATACGGCCAGGACTATGCGAACCAGGCCCACGGCGAGACCGACAGCGAACAGGAACTTGACGTCGGCCCCACCGAGCGCGCCCTCGCCGAACGGCAGCGAACCCACGAAGATGACTCCGGGAACGAGGACGGCACCAAGGACGGCCTCCCAGGCCGGAGATCGAGACACGAGCGTATTCCCGCCCCAGACCAGGGCCAGCGCCGCCAGAACGATCAGTGGAATCGTGACCAGGTCCGGCATGAGCTTCTGATCCAGGTCCGTGGCCATGATCAGGACGCATGCCCCCACGAAGACCAGAAAGAGCAGCCGCTCGGGCGTATCGCCAAAACGCTGCGGGACCGCGGCCAGAGCCACTGCCGCGAACGCGGCCACGACCGGCGTTCGCCAATCCACCCGGCGGACGAAGCCGTCCTCGTGGGCCGGCCATCGGGCGGCGATACGGTCCGCGGCGATGCCCCAGGCCAGCCCGATCAGACCGAGGAGCGGGACCAGCGGATCTAGCTCGGTCGGCAGTGACGGCATGCTGGCCCCTTTTCTCGATGACGGTCGGCGGCGCCGGGTGGGGGCCGCCGGGAGCGTGGCACCGTCCGCGCGGTGCCGCCGCCCGGACATGGCCTTGGCGGATCTACCTGGCGCCGGCCATGGCCAGCTCCACGAGCGTCGCGTGGGACACTCCCGTGGCTCCGGTCGGGGCGTAGGCCGTCTTCTTGCGGAAGTACGCCGTGCCGGCGATGTCGAGATGGACCCAGGGCACGGTCGCGAACTCGCGCAGGAACAGGGCGCTCTTGATCAGGCCGCCCTCGGCCGAACCCGTGTTGGTGAAGTCGGCATACCAGCTATCGATGTCTTTGCGGTATTCCTCGATCAACGGCGAGCTGCCAGTACCGCTCCCCCGCCCGCTCGCCGGCCGCGGCAACGACGTCGTACCAGCCTTGAGGCGTCCCGAACGCGCCCGTCATCTGGTCGCCCAGAGCCCGCGCCACAGCGCCGGTCAGGGTGGCCACGTCGACCAGGTGAGTGGCGCCGAGCTTCTCGGCGTAGCACATCGCATCGCCCAGGATCAGCCGACCCTCGGCATCGGTGTTGATGATGTCCACCGTCTTGCCGTTCATGGCCTTGACGATGTCGCCGGGCCGGGCGGAGTGCGGACCGGGCATGTTCTCGACCGCGGGCGCGATGGCCAGCAGCGGCGTTCCGGGGGCAAGCCGCGCGACTGTGGCGATGGCCGCGATCACGGTGCAGGCACCGGTCTTGTCCATCTTCATCTCTTCCATCTGCGTCGCCGGCTTGATGCTGATGCCGCCCGAAATCGAAGCAGACGCCCTTGCCGACGATCGCCAGGCGCCGGCCCGCGGCATCCACCGCGCCCTCGTCGCCGGATCGCAGAACGATCATCCGGGGCGGGTTGTCGCTGCCGGAACCGACCGCCAGGAACATGCCCATGCCCAGTTCGGCCGCCCTGGCCGGCTCGATGACGTCGATCGCCAGGCCGTGCTTTTCGGCCAGGGCCCGGGCCTCGCCCGCCAGCACCTCCGGCGTGACGTCGTTGGCGGCTCGGTTGTCCAGCCGCCGCGCCAGGTTGGCCCCCTCGCCGATGATCACGCCGCGCTCGGCGGCGCGCTTCAGAGCCACGACATCCGCGCCCGGGGCAACGAGAATCAGCTCGTCCAGGGCCGGCGGTACGTTCTTGTAGTCGTCGCGATAGATAGTGGCGGGCTCAAACTCCCCCTCGACGACGCCCCGGGCGAGAAGTTCTGCCACCGCGAAGGCGCCGCCGTCGATGCGATCGCCCAGGTCGCCGAGCCAGATCGCCAGCGTCTTCACGTTCCGGCCCGCCAGGCGTCGTTCGACCGCCGAGCCGATGCGCAGCACGACCTGCCGCGTGATGGTGTCTGGATCGCCGGCTGCGATAGCCAGCACCCGCGGCGCGCGGAGCTGCCCGCCGGCCGCCACTACCGAGCCGAATCGTTCGGCCTTGAGCTCACCGAACGCCACCAGCGACGAGAGCTCGCCGCCCGCGCGCTTGTCCAACTCGGCCAGGGCGCCTTCGAGCTTGAACTCGCCCGCGAAGGGCACCGCGAGCACGTCCGCGGCTACGTCCCAAGGTTGGTCGCCAACGACGCGCAACTGCATGACCAGGCCCTCCGGCGGCTCTCCGGCGGCTCTATGGGGTGCCGCCGACCCAAGGGCGCCGGCAGGGGCCGACGCAGCAATGATGGCTTAGTCTACCGGCTCGGCACGAGACCGCGGCTGGCGGCACGGGCGAGACTACCCGGCGCCGTAGACCGTGCCGCCGGTGAGGTCCGACAGGGCCGTGGCCAACGCGCCCTTGGCCGTTTCGATCGAGATCCCGTCGGTGGTCAGGTTGCTCGCCAGCTCGTACAGGACCACCTGGAGAACTGAGTTGCTGTCGGGCAGCAGAGCCTTGGCGGAGTTGACCGCGCGCAGAGCGGCGGCTACCTGCGCGTTGATCGCGCCCTTCGACGCGATCTCCGACTGCCACAGCAGGTTCAGGGCGTCGTCCACGGCTTTGGTTCGAGTCAACCATGTTGTCAGCGTCGAGACGTCCGTGGCGGCCGCGAGAGTGTCGGCGATCGACGTCGCGTCGGCAATGGCAGTCGCTGCGTCGCTCAGCTTGGCCAGCGCGTCGCTGTAGCGACCCTCGCTGGCGAACTGCAGCGCGTCGGTCCCGAGCGAGTCGTGCGTCTCTATGTCGTTGGCGACGCGGATGGCCGTCCCGCTGCCGTCGACCATGGCCTGCCAGTCTGCATGGAGCGGCGAAACCGAGGCGATGGCGAGGCAGACGCGGTGGTAGCGATCGACCAGTGCCGGGCTATAAGTCTTACTCAGGTCCGGCGCCAGGGTCGCATCCCAGGATTGGCATTGCAGCCTGGAGTTGAGGTCGGCGGCGCCGGCGTCGATCGAATTGACGTTGTTCCAGCCCTCGTTCCAGGCTTGCTGGAGCCCTATCTGATTCACGTTGGCCAGGCTCGAGAGGGTCTGGCGGGCCATCTGGCCGAGCGAGTCCACGTCATCGTTGAGTCGGGCGAGGTCGCGGACCGCGGCGTCGAGGCGTGTCGACAGGACCTGATCGGCGCCCCAGGTCAGCTCGGGGCGCTCGCCGGTCGACGGCAGGTGCTGGACCGCCGCCACCACGCCGGCTGACCCGAAGGCCAGGCCGGCGGCCAGGAGCAGCCAGGCCACTCGACGCAGACCGTGTCCGGCCATCGCGCGGATCCTGTCGCCCCAGCCGAGCTCGTAGTCGTAGTAGAGGTCGGCTTCGTCGCCGTCCAGGTCTATCGTCGGGTCGTAGCCGGCCAGATCGCTGTCCAGGATCGGACGCAGGCGCGAACCGTAGCCGGGTCTTGGAGGGAGGCTGGGCGTGGTCATGGTTTCGGCGATGCTACACCGCCGAGGCAGCGGCCGGTCCCGAAACGAGTGCCCTACGCCAAGATCGTCTATTCGACGTAGGCACTCTCCCTCAGTCGCCGCCGCGCGCGACCGAAGCCGTGAGTAGACGCGTTCTCTTACGCGGCCGCCCTGGTACCAGTGTTCCTCTCGCGTCGTTTCTCGGAGGAATTTGTCGCTTTGGTACGGCTGAAGATGGCCAAGATCCTCGCCGGTCTTCGCGCCAGCGCACGCCCCGGCGACCTGCTCGGCCGAGTCCAGTTGCTGCTGCTGGCCTTCGCCCTCGTCACCCTCGTCGGGGCGCTGGTGGTGGTCGTGGCATCCGGTCCGAGCCCCTTGATCCTCTATGTCGCCGGGCTGGCTTCCCCGTTTGTGCTTGCCCTGGTCTGGCTGTCGGTGTACCGCCACCGCGATTTCGGGCTGGCGGCGGACGTCGCCTCCATCCTCGCCATCTGCGTACTCGCGATGGCGGTCGAAGTGCGCTGGAACAACGACGTGGTCGCCATCCTCACGGCCGCGGTGTTCTTCGGATCGGCGTACGGCTCAATGCCGCGGGTGCTCATCCGGACCGGCTTGCTGGCGGCCGTCGCAATCGGCCAGGGCCTGTCGGATCCGGCCACGTTCACGGTCGGCGTGGCGTTCGCGGCCGCCTTCGTGGTCGTGGCCTGCCTGATGCACGGCATGGTCAGCGCCATCGAACGGTATGAGAAGACGGCCCACAGAGAGCGGGTTCTGGCGGCGACGGGGCTCGAGCTCGTGGCTGCCGGCGACCTGCCCGACATCGTCGCGGCCACCATCGAGGGCGCCCATGGGCTCTGCGCCGGCGAGCCCGGCGTACGCGTAAGCCTGGCCATGGCCGAGGGCGCGGAAGTACCTCCCCCGCGCTACAGGGTCGTCGGCTCGGACGGCAGGCGGTCGGCCGAGATGCTCGATCGCGTGTTCGAAGTCGCGCGGCTGGCCCCCGAGGGTCAGCCTATCGCCGATCAACGATCCTTCCACTCCGCCGAATCCCCCGACGTCGCGGGTGGGCAGGACTCCGATGAGGCCACGCCGTTCGCCGGCGCCTCGGGCTGGGTCCTGGTCACTCGGGTCAGCGTCGCGGGCGCCGCTCGGGCAGTCCTCATCGTCGAATCGCCCGATCCGGTCCAGGTGGACCTGCCGGGCGCGATCAGGGCCCTGGCCACCCAGGCTTCACTCGCGATCTCGCGGATCGACCTGCAGCAGGTCAACGCCGAGCGCCACACCTCCGAGCGGTTCCAGGCCCTCATCCAGAGCTCGAGCGACGTCATCGCCATCGTCGCGGCGAGCGGCCACATCCTCTATGAGTCGCCTTCGGCCCAGAAGATCTTCGGCTACGACCCAGAGGCACTGAAGGGCGTGGACGTGGGGACGCTGGTCCACCCCGAAGACGAGGAGCGCGTCAGCGCCGACTTCCGCCGGGTCGCCTCCGAACCGGGCTCGACGCACGTCAGCGAGTGCCGGCTCCGCCATACCGACGGCTCATGGCGGTACACGGAGACCCGGATGACGAACCTTCTCGACGAGCCGGCTGTCGAGGGCGTCGTCCTCAATACACGCGACGTGACCGAAAGGCACACGCTCGAGGCGGAGCTTCGGCACCAGGCTTTCCACGACTCGCTGACGGGTCTGGCCAACCGGGTCCTGTTCACCGAACGCATCGAGCGTTCGCTCCAGGTCGGCAAGCGAGACAGCACCATCAGCGCGGTGCTCTACTGCGACATCAACGGCCTCAAGCGGGTCAACGACAGCCTGGGCTACAGCGCCGGCGACTCGGCCCTGATGATCACCGCGGACCGGCTGCGCTCGTCCGTCCGTGGCCAGGACACGATCGCCCGGATGGGCGGCAACGAGTTCGCGGTCCTTCTCGATCGATTGAGCTCCCCCGCCGACGCGACGATGGCCATGGAACGGATCATGGGCCTGCTCCGCCAGCCGATCCGCCTGCCCGGGGCGCAGATCGAGTTGCAGCCGAACATCGGCATCGTGGTCTCGATCGGCGGCTCCGAGTCGGCCGAGGATCTGCTGCGCAACGGCGCCGTGGCCATGCGCCAGGCCCGCCACAAGGAGGGCGGCTTCGCCCTCTTCGACCCGGAGATGCACGCCGACGCGATCCGCCGCATCGAGGTGGAATCTCAGCTGCGCGCGGCGCTCGAACAGAACCAGTTCATGCTCTACTACCAGCCGACGATCGACCTCCGAACGGGGCGCTTGACCGGGGTCGAGGCGCTCGTTCGATGGCAGCACCCCCGGCGCGGCATCGTCCCGCCGATGGAGTTCATCCCGCTCGCCGAAGAGAGCGGCCTGATCGTGCCGCTGGGCCAGTGGGCCATCCAGGAGGCCTGCCGCCAGGTCCGAATCTGGCAGAAGGAAATCCCCGCCGACGAACCGATCGCCCTGAACGTGAACCTATCCGCCCGCCAGCTGCGCCACCCGAACATCGTTCGTGACATCGCCGACGCCCTCGACGACTCCGGCCTGCTGCCCAGCCGGTTGATCCTCGAGATCACCGAGAGCGTCCTCATGATCGACACGGCGGCGACCCTGAACCGGCTCTTCCAGCTCAAGTCGCTGGGGGTGAGGTTGGCGGTCGACGACTTCGGCACGGGCTACTCCTCGTTCGCGTATCTGCGGCGCTTCCCGGTAGACATCCTCAAGATCGACAAGTCGTTCGTCGATGGTGTGGCCACGGAGCCCACCGCTTCGGCGCTCGTGGACGCGATGATCCGGATTGGCAAGACGCTGCGGCTCGAGACGGTGGCCGAAGGCGTCGAACGGATCGAGCAGGCGGACCGGCTGCGAACTCTGGAATGCGACATCGGCCAGGGCTATCTCTTCTCGCGGCCACTCCCCGGCGACGCGATCTCGTCCTTCCTGCGCGATCGCTCGGCGGCGGGCAACGGCCGGCAGGCAAACGCGGCGTAGGTTCCACGAGCGGGCAGGCCGCGCGCGGGGCGGAAAGCCGGCGACGACGACGGCGGCTGGCGGAGTCGTGGCCGGCGACTCAGGCCGCGATGCGCGACTTCAGGGCCAGGACTCGGCCACAGGCTTCGTTGATTCGGGACTCTGCGATCTCGCCGCGGGCGACGGCGTCGAGGATTATCCGGACCGCTTCGGGAGCGCGATCGTCGGCATACGGAACGACGACCGACTCGTTGGTGTAGACGAGGACGTCCGAGCCGGCGTTGACGGCCAGGATCGTGCCACGCTCGAAGCCATAGACCTCCCAGATCGCCCGCATCTCGAGTGCGTCCGAGAAGACCGGGCCGTCGAAGCCCAGTTCCCGGCGGAGCAGCCCGGAAACGACCTTCTCGGACAGGCAGCCCGGAAGCTCAGCGTCCAGCTCGGAGAGCGTCACCCGGGTGGTCATAACGGCATCGACCAGGCCGTCGCCCAGCAGGATCCGATACGGCTCCAGTTCGTCGGCCGACCAGGACTCCATTTGCTCGCCCAGACCGGCCGCATACGGCCGCATCACTCCGCCCATTCCGGGGAAATGTTTGAGGGTCGTGAGAATTCCCACGTCATGGTGGGCCAGGATGAACTCGCGGGCATGCGCGGCGACGGTTTGCGGATCCGACGAGAAGCTGCGACGGCGCGCGCTGACGGTCAGGTTACCCGGGCTCTGCAGGTCGACGACGGGCGCCAGGTTCATGTCGATGCCCAGGTCGGCGAGCTGGGAGGCGATGACACCGGCCGAGCCGCGAGTGTAGGAGAGGTCGTTGATCTTCCCGAGGTCGGCGGCAGGGATCGACGGAGCGAAGCCGTGCTTCTCCTTGAGGCGGTGGTAGAAACCGCCCTCCGCGTCGATCGTTACGAGCGGCGCAATCTCGCCCGCGGCCCTGAGATCGGCCACGAGCCGGCGAACCTGGTCCCGCGACTGGATGTTGCGCGGGCCGCCGGTCTCGACGTCCACGTCGTAGAGCACGACCGCCCCGACCGTTCCTTCGGCGATGTGGCGCATAACCGGCTGCGCTTCCATCGCGGTCATACCGCGGAATCCGATCAGGATCATCTGGCCGATGCGGTCCCGCAACTCGGCCGGCATCGTTGCAGGTGCCGACCGGGCATGACTCTGCACGGCACGCCGAATTTGAGCGTCCAATGAACCCCTCGAGCACGAGACGGCGACGCGAAACTGGAAGTCTCGCGCCGCTGTTATCGCCCATGTTAGGCGCCGCGGACCCGTCGAACACGACGAAAGTTGCTCCGGAAGGCCGTTTCTGGGCCGCGCCTGATGAATGTGGTGCATCCAGGTTGCATATGGTCGGGCGACGTCGATGGCCGGGTCAGCGGCGATGAAAGCCTGCGTGGGCACGTCCAAGCGACCGACTGAAAGCCGGCGTTCGTGCCGGCGCCGACGATCTGCCCGGCCTCTTCGATCGAGCAGCGACCGGGTCAGGACTTCGAGGTGGAGACTTCCAGTCGATCGAGCGCGCGCGCCAGCTCGGCCGCGTCCGCCGCTATCTCGGTCGGCTGGTAAGCCGTGCCGAGACCCGAAACCTGGGCTCGCGTCGTGATGCCCGTCAGCATCAGCACCGACCGCGCCCCGACCGCGCGCGCCGCTGCGATGTCCGTCACAAGACTGTCGCCGATCATCACCGCCGTGGCTACGTCCTCGCCGACCGCCTGCGCGGCGACCTGCAGCAGCAGCGGCCCGGGCTTGCCGATCGAGATGGGCACGTGCTGCGACGCGGCCTCTATCCCCGCCACGATCGAGCCGGCCCCGGGCATCAGCCCTTTCTCGTGCGGGTACACCGGATCGCGGTTGGTGGCCACGAAGCGCGCCCCGGCTCGAACCGCGTCGACGGCGCAGGCCATCCGAGCGTAGGAGAAGTCGGTGTCCAGGCCGACGACGACCGTGTCGACGGGTCCGGTGGCGGCCGCGGGGTCCCGACCGTTCGCGATCCATCGTTCGGCCGCGTCGCCCGCATAGACGACTTCGATCCCGACGTCCTGAACTTCGTGGACCAGGCCGGCGCCGCCCACGACCAGGACTCGCTGCGGCGCAGGCCGGAGGTCGCGGAGGTACAGGGCGGTGGCTCGGGCGGAGGAAACGATGCGGTCCGGCGAAACCGGCGCGCCCATTCCCTCAAGTCGCGTAACGTAGTCCGCGCGGTACCACATCGAATTGTTGGTCACGTACACGACGTCGTCGCCGGCGGCCGCTCGCGCGGCCAGCACGGCCGGGACGCCAGGAACGGGCTCGGCGCCGCGGTAGACGACACCATCGAGGTCGACGAGAAGAAGCATGGCCAGGATGCTACCGGAGCGGCGCGTTCCGTGCGGGGCTCGAGCGGCCGTCTGCGCTGCCGGTCGAGGGTTCCGCGACGCGGGCGGCCAAGTGGGCGGCGGCGTGGGCGGCGTGGGCGGCCGAGTGGCCGCCGTGGACGCCGTGGGCGGCCACGTGGGCGGCGGCGTGGGCGGCGTGGGCGGCCGAGTGGCCGCCGTGGACGCCGTGGGCGGCCACGTGGG
Source organism: uncultured Chloroflexia bacterium (assembly GCA_963835845.1). Lineage (GTDB taxonomy): Bacteria > Chloroflexota > Limnocylindria > Limnocylindrales > CSP1-4 > Fen-1039. The sequence goes on from CAWIGT010000005.1 coordinate 275,828, forward strand.
CGGCGGCGTGGGCGGCGTGGGCGGCCGAGTGGCCGCCGTGGACGCCGTGGGCGGCCACGTGGGCGGCAGCGTGGGCGGCCACGCGGGCCGGTCATCGAGCGCCGTCGGGCGGCCAATCGAGCTCGCCGGTCGGGCACCGAGCACCGTCGGGCGAGAGCTCCGCTGCGTGGACGGCTCGGGGCCAATTGGCGCCGCGGCAGACTCGACGAGCGGCGTCGTGGGCGGCCCGCGTGCCTGACGACCGACGGGTCCTCGAAGGCGTCCAGCGGCTCGTCGTCGACGGGACGAACGTTCTCTTCGCCTTGCGGCGCACGCCGTCGCCGGTGCCGGCCGCGGCTCTGATCGGGCGTTTGCGGGCGATCGTTCCTCCCGGCGTGGCCGTAGTTGTCGTGCTCGACGGCTCGCCGGAGCACGGACTCGTCTCCCGACGCGTGGCGTCCGGCGTGGAGGTCCGCTACTCCGGTCGGTTCACGGCCGACGAAGTCATCGCTCAGATCGCCGAGCGGGAGCACGGCGCCGACGCGGCAGGGCTGCTGGTCGTCACCGACGACAACGGATTGTCGGCCCTGGTCCGGCGCGCGGGCGGGCGAACGGTCCGGAACGGCTGGCTGATAGATCGACTGGGGCGGCAGCGACTCTCTGCGCCGTCCGCCGGTCGACCGGGGGTTGTGCCGCCGGCAGCCGCGGGTTCGGGCATGGGCGAAGCCCCACGGGGCGCCGGCTCTCGAGGAACCGGCGTCAGCGCGGGTCGCCCGGTCTTCACTCCCGGCCGGGCCACCGGCTCCGATGCCGACTCCGACGGCGAGGGGCCACGGTGGGAGCCCGGCCGCGGCGCCACCCGCAAACGCGGCAACGGCCGCCGCACTCCGCGCGTGAGCCGATAGGCGCGGGGCTGCGCGGGGGGCGGCGCGGGGCGGCGCGGGGGGCGGCGCGGGGCGGCGGGGGGGGCGGCGCGGGGCGGCGGCTGCGGGGCGGCGGCTGCGGGGCGGCGGCTGCGGGGCGGCGGCGGGGCGGCTGCGGGGCGGCGGCGGGGCGGCTGCGGCGCTCCCGATTGCGGCTCGTCGGCGCGGCGGCTCCGTCGGCGCACCTGCCCGCGCCCCCGGCCGCTTACCCACCACGCCCTGCCAACCTGCCCGCGCCCCCGGCCAGTTTCCTTCTACTCCGCCGGGGAGTGGTATGGAGCTGGCGGCCGGCCGCGAACGTCATGCCGGGCCCGACCCACACGCCGAGTCGCCATTACGGCCCGCCCGCACCGCCAGATCGAGGCTTCGGGACGGTTTGCCGGGTCGGCGAGGTTTTCCGTCCCGGTCGCACGCGGCGCTGAGCACGGACCGATCCCATACCACTCTCCCCGGGAGTACAAGGAAAGAACCAGATGCCGCGGAGCGTGCCGGCCGGCGCGGCGAGCCAGCTCCGCACCTCTCTGGGCCTGGCCGGAAGGGCCGCATCGAGCAGAGCCGAATGCGCCGCCACCGCTCGCCGGTGGGAGTTGCTGCTCGGCAGAACGACGACTGAAGCGACGCTTCGATCTTGCCAGCCGCGAGAGCGGCGCACCAATTCAGGCACGAGACGCTCCTTCATTCCGAGCGTTCGCAGCAGATCCTGTAAGTCGACGATCTGGGTCTTGACCTCGACGATCAGCAGGGCACTCAGCAGGGTATGCCGGGCCAGGATGTCCACCGAACCGCGCTCGCCGAAGTGGTTGTACGATTCCTCGACCACGACTTCCCATCCCGCAGCGCGCAGATCGGCCACGACAGCGTTCTGGAGTGCCGCATGACGCCGGTCGAGGAGTCGGGCGAGCGTCGGACCACGCCAGCGCAGAGTCACGGCGAGGTCGGCCTGAAGCGCCTGAGCAACGCGATCGAGGGTACCGACATCGATCGAGCCGAGAAGTCCGCGCTCGATCGAGGAAATGGCCTGCTGAGACACGCCGGCCCGCGCGCCGACGTCAGCCTGGCGCAGGTGGAGCTCCAGGCGAACGGCTCGAAAGCTGCCGCCGATCTTGACGCTGTCCAATGTCATGAAGATGACGGCGACCGATCATCGGCGGCTTATGCGGCGTCGGGCCGGCGGTCCGGGCTCGTGCGGCGCCGGACGAAGATGACGGCGACCGCTTCACCCACGCGCGAGCCACCGGGGGGGGCGGAGGCGGTCCGGACGCGCCGACGGCACCAGCGAGGAGCGCCGGCGGCGCGGGCGGCGCCGGCTAGTGTTATAATAGAACGCGCGTTCTGATGGACGAGCGCCTCGCCCGGCCCGGCGCTCGGCGGAGTCGGCGGAACTGGCGGACGTGGACATGAGATGGCGTACGTCCACAGGGTGTCCACAGGCGGTCCGCAGCCGATCCACAGGCCGGCGCGCGATCTCCACCGGAAATGGGCGCCAAACCTAGATGTGGTAGTTGCGCGAGGCAGAATACCACAAGATGTTGTGTTTTTGGGGCTTGACGAGGCTGGAGCGGCAGGCGTACATTCCACCGGTCGGCCGGGTCCCCGAGAGTGCCCGGACAGCGCCGATGAGACCGCGTGGAGGCGATCGAATCGGCGTCGCAATCACCTTGCTGGAGGCAGATCGCCGGAGCGCTCGCAGCTATCGTCACCACCACTCCCCAGGAACTGGGAGCCCCGGAAGTCGCCACTTCGCGACGGCCGGCACGTTCAGCGGGCGAGTGGCGGGAGGGCCGGCGAAAGACTGTACGTCGAGTCGGCCCGCGGATGAGAGGACGCGGGATCGCGCCAATTCGTGCAACGAACGGTGTTTCGGCGCGTCCACGCGTCCGACGCCAAGCCACTCCCCCGCCGCCATGACCGCGTCAGAACGCCACGCCGTCCAGTGACCGTGCCACGGAAACAGACAGATGCCGCAACGCAGAAGAGTCCCAGAAATGACCGACCGAACTGATAGCGCCAGAGGTGCAGGAATGACCCAGCCGGCCGCCGCCTCGACCCCCGTCCCAGTCATGGCAGAGGAGGCCGCCACCGCCGCGGCGGGCCAGGCAGTGGCGGACCAGGGCGCCACCACACCCGGCGCGGCCGCCACACCCGGCGCGGCCACCACCACACCCGGCGCGGCCACCACCACACCCGGCGCGGCCACCACCGCCGCCGCGGCCACCACCGCCGCGGCCCAGGCCACGATGCGCCCCGACGGGACCTTCACCGGCGTCGGCGTCAAGGGCCTGCACTTCCCGCGGCGCTGGACGGTGGCGGGCGTGCATCCGTACGACGAGATCGAGTGGGAGATCCGGACCGCGGCCATCGGCAACGAGAAGGGCGTCAACGTCTTCGAGCAGAAGAACGTCGAAGTGCCCGCGTTCTGGAGCCAGCTCGCCACGAACGTTGTGGTCAGCAAGTACTTCCGCGGCCACGTCGGCACGCCCGAGCGCGAGACCAGCGTCCGCCAGCTGATCGACCGCGTCGTCAACACCATCGCCGGCTGGGCAGAGACGCAGCATTACTTCGCCACGGACGATGATCTCCGCGCGTTCCAGGCCGAGCTGACCCACCTCCTTGTCCACCAGAAGATGAGCTTCAACTCGCCCGTCTGGTTCAACGTCGGAGTGGAAGCCCACCCGCAGTGCTCCGCCTGCTTCATCAATTCGGTCCAGGACACCATGTCTTCGATCATGGACCTGGCCAAGACCGAGGCGATGCTGTTCAAGTTTGGCTCGGGCGCCGGCTCCAACCTGTCGACCATTCGATCGAGCCGGGAGAAGATGTCGGGCGGCGGCACAGCCTCCGGCCCCGTGAGCTTCATGCGTGGCTACGACGCGTTCGCCGGCGTGGTCAAGTCGGGCGGCAAGACCCGCCGCGCCGCCAAGATGGTGATCCTCGACGTCGACCATCCGGACGTCGACGAGTTCATCAACAGCAAGCTCAAGGAAGAGAAGAAGGCCTGGGCCCTGATCGAGGCCGGCTACGACCCGAGCTTCACCGGCGAGGCCTACGGTTCGATCGCCTTCCAGAACGCCAACCATTCGGTCCGCGTGACGGACGACTACATGCGCGCCGTCGTCTCGGACGCCGACTGGACCACGCACGCCGTCGTCGGCGGCGCCCCGATGGACACCTACAAGGCCCGCCACCTGTTCCGCGAGATGGCCGACGCGGCCTGGGTCTGCGGCGACCCCGGCATCCAGTACGACACCACGATCAATGACTGGAACCCCGTCTCCAACTCGGCCCGCCAGCGCGCCACCAACCCGTGCAGCGAGTTCAGCTTCCTGGACGACACCAGCTGCAACCTGGCCAGCCTCAACCTGATGAAGTTCGTGCGTGACGACGGCGAGTTCGACGTCGAGGCGTTCCGATACGCCAGCCGGCTGACGATCACCGCCCAGGAGATCCTGGTCGACAACGCCAGCTACCCCACGCCGATGATCACCGAGAACTCGCACCTGTACCGGCCGCTCGGCCTCGGCTACGCCAATCTCGGCGCGCTGCTGATGAGCCGCGGCCTCGCCTACGACTCGCCCGAAGGCCAGGCTTACGCCGGCGCCATCACTTCGATCATGACCGCCGAGGCCTACGGCCAGAGCGCCGTCATTTCCCGCGACCACGGCGGCCCGTTCGCCGAATACCGCAAGAACGAGGAGCCGTTCCTGCGCGTCATCCAGAAGCACCGCGACGCCGCCCACGCCATCCCGGACAAGGCCGGCGTGCCCAAGGACCTGCACCGCGCCGCGCGCGACATCTGGGACAACACCCTGGAGCTGGGCAAGGCGCACGGCTTCCGCAACGCCCAGACCACGCTGCTCGCCCCCACCGGCACGATCGCCTTCATGATGGACTGCGATACCACCGGCATCGAGCCCGACATAGCCCTGGTCAAGTACAAGAAGCTCGTCGGCGAAGGCTTCCTCAAGATCGTCAACCAGACCGTCCCGGGCGCCCTGCGCAAGCTCGGCTACACGCCGGAGCAGGTCGATTCGATCGTGGCCTACGTCAACGAGCGCGAGACGATCGAAGGCGCGCCCGAGCTGCGGCCCGAGCATCTGTCGGTCTTCGACTGCGCCTTCAAGCCGATGAACGGCACACGGTCCATCCACTACATGGGCCATCTGCGGATGATGGCCGCTGTTCAGCCGTTCCTCAGCGGCGCGATCAGCAAGACGGTCAACATGCCCGAAAACGCCACGGCCGAGGAGATCGAGACGGTCTACCTCGAGGGCTGGCGGATGGGCCTGAAGGCGATCGCGATCTATCGCGACAACTCCAAGCGTTCACAGCCGCTCAACACCGGGAAGACCAAAGAAAAGGAGATCGAGCTGGCGGTGCCGGTCGCAGCCCCGGCTGCGTCAGAGCCGAAGCCGTACCGGCGCCGCCTGCCCGACGAGCGCACCGCCATCACGCACAAGTTCGACATCTCCGGCCACGAGGGTTACATCACCGTCGGCCTCTATCCGGACGGCCAGCCGGGCGAAATCTTCCTCAAGATGGCCAAGGAAGGCTCCACCATCAGCGGCCTGATGGACACCTTCGCGACCACGGTCAGCGTCGCGCTCCAGTACGGCGTGCCGCTCCACGACCTGGTCCACAAGTTCGCCCACGTCCGCTTCGAGCCGTCGGGCTTCACAGGCAACCCGGAAATCCCCATCGCCAAGTCCATCATCGACTACATCTTCCGCTGGCTTGGATCGCGCTTCCTGCCGCCGGAGGACCGAGCGACGCTTGGGTTTGGTCGACCGGTCGGCGGTGGCGGAAACGTCGGTGCAGCCGCTCAACCTGGGACTTGGATCGACGTCCGGAGAAGGCGCCGGGACTTCAGGGATTGGCACACCAAGCGCCGCGCTGCCAGCTTCGCCGCTGAGTGGCGACGCCGGCGAAGCCGGCACATCTACCGCAGTGGCAGCTCCGGAGCCACCGGCTCAGGACGCTCCCCGCTACACCGCCGCGCCCATAAGTGGCAACGGCCACGGGCCGGCTACCGCCGGCCTTAACGGCAACGGCAAACCTCGCGCCACCCTCGGCAGCCTAGGCATCGGCAAGGCCCAGGTCACGTTCACCAGCCAGGCCGACGCCCCCAGCTGCGCCGAATGCGGCTCGATCATGGTCCGCAACGGGTCCTGCTACAAGTGCCTCAACTGCGGCAGCACGAGCGGCTGCTCGTGAATCAAGGTCATGCGCGTGCCACACAGCCGTCACAGGAATGAGCAAAGCTGGTTCTAGCATCGAGACAGAACTCCAACGCGACATCTGAGTGAGCACTCAAAGAGGGGGGCATCGATGACCGATGAACTCAAGACGGTCGTCATCCCGTACTTGTCATCTCAGTTTGCCCGCGCTAGGCCCGTGCTCTTCACAGGTGCCGGCTTCTCGATGTCGGCCAAGAACGTCGCTGGAACGCCCGTTCCGACCGGTCGTGGTCTGGCCGCCCTCATTTGGGAAATCGGTTTCCCTGGCGAGCCGCTAGAGTCGGCTACTTCGTGGCAACTCATATACGAGCACGCTCACCGACGCCACCCTCGGCAGCTCCATGATCTGCTGGTCCGACAACTCACCGTTGATGCCGAGACCGTGCCTCAGTGGTACGCACACATCCTCGGCCTGCCGTGGTTCAGGATGCGCTAACGTGCGACATTCCACCGCCTTTCTAGACTCAGGTGCGGAGGTCAAAGACACTCGGCTCGGACAGTCGCTTTGATCAGACCCAATACCTCCGCATCGGTGGCTGCGTAGTCCGTCTCGCGGCGGAGTTCCTTGCGGACGGCCGTCAAGACGGCCCCCGACGTCAGCACGCGGGCGATTGCCTTGGGGGACGTGGCGCGCTTGGCCTTCCAGACTTCGTCGATGACCTTGTGCCGCATGCCATCCCTCGTTATCGCGAATAGGCGATCGGCTTTCTTGGCGGGTGCCTCAGGCCCGACGAGATCCACCTCGAAGACGAGTTCAACAGTGAGCGGTAGGGACGCGTCCAGGTGATAGACCTGCCACTGGGCGCCGTTGGTGAGCATCAGCCATTCCAGGCCTTCGTTGGCGCCGTACTGCTCGACCTGGCGGAGATGCTTCTCAACAAGCTTCGTAGTTACGCGCTTGACTTCGATGAGCGAGACGAGCTGCTTGTCCACGCGCAGGCCGTAGTCGGCGTAATCGCCCTTGATGGCGAACTCGGCGGTCAGGTCCGAGAACTTGTCGTAGCCAAGCGCTTCGCAGAGAAAGTCGGTCACTAGGAATCGCGTGTCAGCCTCATTGACATCGCGGGCGATGAAATCCGCCAAAGGCTTCGCGAACTTCTTGATCCCGACCTTCAGCCGGTCCCGAGCGTCAACCTCCCACTTCGGGATCTTCGGTCCGGAAGGCGCAGACGGAACGGCAACTGCGGGCGGCGGCGCTGCCGCAGGCTCGATTGCGATCGTGGGCTCGGTCGGTTCGTCCATGGTTCAGTGCCTTTCCCCTATCCGGTGGTCGGAGGCGTGAATCGCCCCAGGGTTCGCTGCTTCGCGATGGCGAATTCGTCACGGGTGAGGTCGCCAGCGCGGTGCAATTCCGCCAGGCGTTCGAGTTCGGAGGCGAGCGAAGGCCCGGCAGAGACCGGTCGTTCGACGGAAGTCGCAGTCGCTCGTTCGATCGCCGAAGGCTCGCCCGACTCGGCGGCGTGCATTTCGTGGGTCATGAGGTAGCTCGTGATCGTGGCCGTGATGGCGCCGAAGAGGCCGATGCCCAGGAGCATCAGGGTCATGGCGGCGAGGCGGCCCTCGGTGGTGACCGGGGTGACGTCGCCGTAACCGACGGTGGTCAGGGTGACGACGCCCCACCAGAGCGCGTCGAAGGGGTTGTCGACCGCCTTGTTGAGGCCGTGTTCGGCGATGTACAGCCAGGCCGAACAGACGGCCATGACGCCGACCCAGGCGAGCAGCAGCCAGGCGAAGCCCTTGTGTCGAGCCAGGCCGTGGAGGTGCATGCCCGCCCGATAGATGCCGGCGAAGGCTCGAACGAGCCTCAGCAGCCGAAGGAGTCGAAGGGGCCGGGCGATCCGGATCGGGGGCGCCAGGGCGACGATGTCGATCCAGTGGCCCTTGAGGTAGTCGAGCCGGCTGCGCGCGGCGAGGATACGCGAGCCGAATTCGAGGACGAAAAGGCCGGTGAGGACGAGCTCGGCGGCGTTGATCTCGGGCCGATCGACGGCGGCCGCCTCGATGTCGTCGGCGATGAAGCCGAGAGCGACGTAGACGACGGCGAGGGCGGCCATTGCCAGCTCCCACGCGACCTCGTGGGTGACGAAGAATCGATTGAAAGCCTCACGACGCAAGGAGTGGTGCTCGCGGTCGCGGGGAGTGGCGCGCACAGCGGAGGAGACGGCGTCGGCCGGCAGCTCGGCGCCTGTTGGGCGCGGCTCATCCCGGGTGACGGCGATTTCCCCCATCGAATTCCCACCTCGGCGTGTGGACGCCCACCCACTCTACTCGCAGTCAACTCCTGCGTGACCGGTACGAATCTCCCCCGTCGACCGCTCAGCTCCGAGAGCGCCGGTCGCGAGTCGAACGCGATCGAAGGCATGCCGTAAAGTGGCCTCGGTTCGCGTCCGCCGGGAGGACCTGGGCATTTGGCGATCAAGCACCTGACCATCCGATATTGGGGCACGACGGACGCCGATCGCCAGGCCGCGTTCACCGCGGATGCGTTGACGCTGGCGGCCAGCGGGTGGTTGACCGTCTCGCAGCACACCGAGCCTCCGGAAGGCAATCCGGGGCTGGACCTCGTGGTCACGTACGAGCTCGTCGATCCGTACACGGGGGAGCCCACCGGCAGGCCCGTCGCCGATCCGCAGGAGCCGAGGCAGTTCCCCAAGCCGCCCTGGGAGAAGTAGGCCCGTCGTGGCGACCGCGACCTACAATCGGAAGGTTGTAACCGGCGAGCGAGGGAGGGCCCGGCATGGATGAATCGATAGCGACTCTTCGATCCAGGTCGCACTGGGCCTACCTGTTCGGCTTCGGCGCACTTTCGGGCATCGCCACTTTCGGCTACACGACCGCGCACGCCGACGGGTCGACCGACAGCGGAATGCTCGCGGTCTGGATCGCGATGGCTCTGGTCGGTCTCGCGTTGACCGTGCGCAAGGACCTGGACATCCCCTATCGCCGGCTCAGGATCCGGATTGCGCTGGCCGAGGGCGCGGCCATCGTGCTGGCGCTCGCGCTCATCGCCGTGCTGCCGGGCTTCATCGGGATGCTGAAGGGCCTGGCCGTCCTGGCGGTCTTCCTTGTGTATTTCGTGTGGTACTTCGCCACGCTGGACAAGGCCCAGTACCCGAGCGAAGACACGGAGGCCGACTAGCGACCGCGACCGGATGACGGCCCGCGGGTCAGATCAGACCGCGCCGCCTCAGGTCGTCGCGTAGCTCCGGCAGGCCGGCGACGACCACGACGGCACCGGCCGCCCGCAAGCCGGCGGCGTCCGTGGCTCCGGTCGTGACGCCTATGCCGGGCATTCCGGCGGTGGCGCTGGCCATCATGTCCCAGGCCGAGTCACCCACGTACCAGCAACTCGGCGGCGACACGGCGAGCTGTTCGGCCGCGAAGAGAAGCAGGTCCGGCGCGGGCTTGGCGTTCTCCACGTGCCCGCCATCGACGATCCGCGGCCGCACCGGCAGCATCAGCGCGGACACGGAGACGGCGACCTGTCCGGGCTGGCTCGCCGTGGCGATGGCATAAGTCAGGCGGCTCGCGTCGAGCAGGCTCAGCAACTCGGTCGCGCCGGGCAGTGGCGCCGGGGTCGCGTTCAGCTCGTCGAATATCCGGCCGGAGTCTCGGTCGAGCTGGTCACGGGCCGCCCAGTCGAGCTCCCGACCCGCTGTTCGGGCGACCTCGCCGGCCAGCCATCGACCGTCGGAGCCCATGTAGCGCGGCAGGATCGCCGGATCGACCGCCAGGCCGAATTGCGTGAAGGCGCGGCGCCAGGCTTCGGCCCTGACCGGGACGGTGTCGACGAGCGTTCCGTCGAGGTCGAACAGGATCGCCTGCGGCGAAGCCAGGTTGGTAAGCGTGGGCGCATCGTTCGTCATGGCCGAATCTTGACAGAGTCAGGCCGGAGCGGGTCTGGCGGGGCGGGCGCCGCGGGCGGACGTTCAAGCAGGTGGCCCAGCACTCCGAAATCGGCGATGCTTACGACCGCGTCGTGCGGATGCGAGACGGCCGTATCGCCGACGTAGCGAGGTGAGGAAGATGCACGTTGAGGTCATCTACGGCAGCCGCCTCGGGTCGACCCGGGGCCTGGCCGAACACGTGGCCGCGCGTTTGGGGGCGGCAGGTATGGACGTCCAGCTCGACGCCGCGGAGCGGCTGGCGAGCCTGCCCGGCGCCGACGCGTACGTCATCGGCAGCGGCGTCTACGGCCAGCACTGGATGAAACAGGCCGCGGCCCTGGTCGGTCGGAGCAAGGCCGATCTTTCGAAACGCCCGGTCTGGCTCTTCAGCGTCGGCCCCCTGGGTCGATGGGCAAATTCGACCGAGCCGATCGAACCCAAAGAGATCGCCGGATTCCGGCGGTCGATACGGCCGGTCGACCATCGCGTCTTCGCCGGGGCGTTCGATCGCTCGACCGTCGAGGGCAGCGACCTGAGCCTGGTCGAGCGCATGGTCAGCCGCCGCTTCCTGGCCGAAGGTGACTTTCGGGATTGGGCGGCCATCGATGCCTGGACCGACGGTATCTCGCGTCGCCTGACCCTCGGCTGAGCCGCGTCTGGCGCCCGGCGCGGGCCCAGACCGAGCCACGACCACCCGGTCAGGTTGCGATCTTGTTCTCGATGCGGCGATCCGGAATGAGCCACCACAGCGCCACGCCGACGTACAGGCCGTAGGCGACCCATGAGTTGGCGAAGGCCAGCGGTGCGCCGACCATGTAGACGACGACCGAAACCTTGCCCTTGAAATCGCTGCCGACCGCCGCCGCCAGGACGGAGTCACGGCCGTGGCGCGCTATCAGGGCTCGGACGAGGATGAAGTAGGCGATCGCGGCCATCATGAGGTCGGCGCCGTAAAGGGCCACCGGCCACGACGCGAAGTTGGTCTGGCCGAGCCAGCTCGTCCCGAACGGGATCAGCGACAGCCAGAACAGCAGGAACAGATTCGCCCAGAGCGTCCGCCCGTCCACTCGATCGACGGCCGCGAGCAAATGGTGATGGTTGGTCCAGTAGATGCCGAGGAATACGAAGCTCAGCACGTAGCTCAGAAATGTGGGCACCAGAGGCCGCAGCGACTCGAGCGTGGAGTCATGTGGTGGCGTCAGGCCGAGGACCATGATCGTGATGAGGATGGCCACGACTCCGTCGCTGAAGGAGGCCATCCTGGCCTTGTCCATCGGACTCCCACTCGGCTGCGGCGCGCAGGCGACCCAGCTTGCGGACGCCCGGTCGCTCCGGCGGCTTCGAGATTACCGCCCCGGGTCGGGTTCGCCAGCGATGTTGCCAATCGAAGGGGCCGTCTCGTCGGGCGTCTCGCCCGGCGATGCCGACGGCGATCCGGCAGGAGCGGCCCGCGGCGGCCGCAGCGACTGATACGCGTAGGCGCCGAGCAGGAGCAGCAGGCCCAGCCCGACCAGAGACAGGACGCGATAGGCGACGTCCAGGTAGCTCAGGTCGAAAAGGAAGACCTTGCCCGTGGCCAGCGCCAGCAGACCCAGACCGCCTTCGCGGATGCCCTGCCGCCAGCCGATGATGCCGGCCAGGAACACGGCCATGCCGATGATGCCCCACAGGATGGACACGGAAACCTGGGCCTGCTTCTGGAGCTCTTCGACTGCCACAGAGCCGCCGACGCGGTTCTGGAAGAAGCCCACGACGAGCACCGACGCGAGGTAGACGAGTCCGGCGCTGATGGTCAGAGCGAGGGCCACCCGTAGCATCCGCGGCATGCGCAGGAAGCGAGCTCCGGCGGCGACGGCAGCGGCAGTGGACCCGATCGCGACAATCGCATCCACCGCGAACCACGGTCCGCTGGATGCGACGTAGGTCCGAACGCCCAATCGATCTATCGGGACGACCTGCCACAGAATCTCGACCGCGGCGACCGCGACGAGCGTTGCCGAGCCGGCCACGTAGACCCGCCGTCCATATCGAGACCAGAACGACCAGGCAGCCAGGGCCACTGCCAGACCGCACCAGGCCACGATCGCGTAGGCCATAGCCAGTTCGAAGGTCATCGTGTACGCGGCCAGGAACGCGGCCACCAGGATCGCCGACACGCGGAGGTCAGGCCGCGCCGTGATCCGCCCGGCCACCAGGAACGAAGCAATGCCGATCGCCGAGGCGGCCGTCGCGAGGTCGGTGAACGGCATCTCCGGCACGACAATGGCGTTGAGCGAATAGAGCGGCACTTCGTAGGCGAAGATGTGTGCCAGCGACAGAAACGCGGCCGCGCCGGCGGCGAGGAGTGGCAGGTCCGGCCAGTTGACCTCGTCGAGGTCGATGATCGCGATCTTGCGCAGCCGGGCGCGAGAGGCCGGAACGCCCGGCAGCCGATCCAGCAGCGCCTCCGCGGCGATCGAAGCCGGCAGGAGAATGGCCCACGCGGCCACGAGCGCGACGCCGGACAGTTCGAATGGCAGGGCGTAGGTCAGCAGCAGCAAGCCGCCGGTCGCGGCTGCGCAACGGACGCCGTGGCTCCGGGAAAGCGCGCCGGCGAGGGCAGCGGCCGCCAGCAGGATCGCGAGCGAGAGACCGGCCGAGTCGTCGAATGCGAATGAACCCGGCCCCGTGACGCCACTCAGCGACCACGCGATGAGCGGGTACGCGTAACCGCCGAAATTGGCCATGACGCCGACCGCCACCACTGCCGCGGTGCAGGCGATTGCGGCTGCGCCGGCAGAGGAGTAGCGGGCACGGAAGCTCCATATCGCGGCGAGCGCGACGATCTGCGCCGACCACGCGGCGAGGAGCGCGGGCCCTGACAGCTCGAACGGCAGTGAGTAGGTGACGACGAGAAACTCGACGACGACCAGCCCGAGCCGGACGTCGCGGTTGCGAGACAGCCAGGCTGCCAGGACGCCGGCGGCCAGCAGGCAACCGAGCGTCAGACCGGCCGAGTCGGCGAACGGGTACTGGCCGGCGCGCGTGATTCCCTGAAGCGGCCAGTCGAGCAGCGGGTATTCGAACGTGGCCGCATGGGCCACCGCGATGCCGCCGATCAGCGCGGCCGTGGCACCGAGATAGTCGTTGCGGCGGAACCGCCACACGCCCATCAGGAGGGCGGCCTCGAATGCCCACGGCGCAACGAGCGCCGGCCCGCGCAACTCGAACGGCAGCGTGTAGGCCACGATCATCGAGCCCGAGATCAACAGGCCGACACGTACGTCCGTCCTGCGCGAAGCCCAGCCGGCAACGAGCCCGGCCAGCAGCAGGCCGGCGAGTGCGAGCCCGGCGGGATCGGCGAAGGCGAAGGGACCCGTTCCTGTTCGGCCCTCGGGCGACCAGTTGAGCAGCGGGTACTCGTAGACGACGAAATGCGCCACTGACAGGCTCGCCAGGGTCGCGGCCGCCCATCCGGCGTAGACGTGACGGCGAAACCCGAACACGGCGGCCAGAGCCGCCGCCTCGATCGCCCAGCCGGTCGCGACCGGTGGTCCGTCGAACTGACGCTCGATCGCGATGGCGACGGCCGTCACGGCGATGCCGTTGATCAGAAGCCCGAACGGATAAGTGTCGCCGCGGCGCCACACGAAGTAAGCGCCGAAGGCGAAGTGAGCGATAGCGGCCGCGGCGACGAAGGAGCCCTGCCACGCGGCAAGGTTGCCGGACAGGGCCCACAGCCCGCCTCCGATTGCGAGCGTCGAGTTCGCCAGGAAGAGCGCCACCGCCCGGAACTCGAGCTCGTCCTGCTGCTCCCACAATTCGTCCGCCGAAGCGGCGACGGCGTGAAGGACCCAGTAACACGCGATTGCCGCGATCGCGGTCGCTCCGTCCGGCCTGGCGGCCAGCCAGTAGGCGAGCTGCGGCGCGGTGATCAAGAAGGCCGTGGGCGGCAGCCACCGCCAGGACTTCGCCAGCGAGATGATCGTCGTGCCCAAAACGGTCACCGCCAGGAAGGCGACGGTGACGGCATTGGCCCCGGCACCCATGATCGGCGGCGCCGCCGCGATGGCCAGCAGCCCGAAGATCGCCAGGGTTTCCGACTTAACCCGGATCGCGATGGCCGCCGCCACGATCGCCGCTACGAACGAGCCTGCCAGGGCGGTTTCGGGTGGGTAAAGCGAGTAGAAGCGAGTCCCGGCGAACAGCGACAGCGAAACGACGCCCAGGCCAACGCCAACCATCACGTGGCCGAGCGGCGCCTGCCGTCGCCCGAACAGCCACGCCCCAGCAACGATGAACGCGGCGCCGCCGGCGATGCCAAGGCCGACGCGACCTTCGGGGCCGATCCAGCCTCGACTGAAGGCGAGGCTCAGGAAGAACACGGATCCGAGCACGACCGCCGCGGCCCCGACCCAGGCCAGAAGGCGGCCGGTCAGCTGCGATTCCAGGTCGCGCAGGGACACGAGCGAAATGCCCAGATCATCCGCCAACGATGTGGCTTTTGGAGCAGGGCCGTTCCGGGCGGGCGGGCGGGCGTGGCTGAGAGGCGCATCGGGAGGGTGGCGATAGGGCGTTCCATCCGGATTTGTCGGCGCACGCTGCGGGTATGCCGGCCGGGCCGGCTGCGCCCAGGGCTGCTGCGCCTGGGCCGGCGGGATGGACTGCGACGGCCCCTGAGGGTACGGTTGCGGCGGTTGCGGCGGTTGCGGCGGTTGCGGCGGTTGCGGCTGAGACTGGTCCGCCTGCCACGGCTGCGGCTGCGGCTGTGGCGGCGGCTGTTGAGCCGGTCCTGTCCACTCCTGGGGTCGGGTCGGTTGCTGCGCAGGCCGCCCGCGTTCGGGTTGCATCTGCACCGGCCGCCAGGCAGCTGGTTGTTCGGGCTGGTTCGGCCAGCCGAACCGTTGCCGCGGTGGTTGCTGCGGCTGCCCCCACCAGGCCTGCCACGGATACTGCATCGGCGCGCCCGGCGGACGCGCTTCTAGCTGCGCGATCCTGGCTTCGAGCTCCAGAATGCGGCCGGTCAACTCGACGAGCCGCCGCTCGAGCTCCGCTCGATCGCCCTCCCCGTCCGCCATCCCCTACCCCTCTTGGCCCAGCTCGGTCGGACCGGCCGACGCTGGGGTCCATGGTACGTACCCGTGGGGACCTCGGATGTCGAGTTTCGGACAGCCGTCAAGTCGGGGCGGCGGCACCGTGGGCCGGTTTCGACCGTCCTCGGCACCGCCGCGCAGCGATCGCTAGATCGATTCTTCGGGCCCGTCGCCTTGACCGACCGACTCCTCGCCCGCCTCGTCGTCGGCCAGCAGTCGATACAGGTCCTTGCGAGCCTGGACCAGGATTCGGCGCGCTTCGGCTACTGCCGCCGGAGTGCCAACCTGATGCACCTGCATCGACGCTCGAGCGACCTGCATCGCCAGCCGACCCAGGTCCTTGCCGGTCTGGTCGCCGGTTTCCCAGGGCGCGCCGGCTGCCCTGGCCTTGGTCGCGGCTTCGCGACCTGCCTCGGTCAGCGTGAAGACGCGCCGGCCTTCCTGCGCTTCGACTTGAACCATGGCCTCGTCTTCCAGCTGCTGCAGCGTCGGATACACCGACCCCGCGCTGGGACGCCAGGCCCCGCCGCTTCGTTCTCCGAGCTCCTGCATGATCTGGTAACCGTGCATCGGGCCGTCAGCTAGGACGGTCAGGATGGCACTCCGAACGTCGCCCCTGCGGACCGCCGGCCCGCCGCCGGCCAGGCCACTCCAGCCGAATGGGAACCGCCGGCCGAATCGGTGTCCCCCACCGAATTCGCCTTCGCCGCGGCCATGGCCCCGGACCGGACCGGCTCCACCTTCGAATCCGCGACCGAAGCGTCGGCCATGGCCGAACCGCCCTCGATCGCCAGTAACGTCGTACATGTCTCAATACCTCCAGGCCGACTCTACGTTGTGTCGGCGTGACATCACGATATATCGCGACCAATCGCATGTCAAGACCCAGATCGAGCGGGCGGGCGGCGGGCGTCGGGCGGCGTGAGTTCGCGCAGTCGTCCCGGCAGGCGGGTCGGTTCGGGAGGGTTGGCGCCGTCGATCGAGTTCGGTGCCGGTCTTGTCGATCCGGGCGCTGCCGGCTCGTCGGTTGGGCAGGACGACCGAACAACGGGGTCGTTCGAAGTCCAGGACAAGCGAGGAGATCGACACAATGGCAACTCATGTGATTCACGTCGAAGTCGTGGGCCGCGACGGCGCCAAGCTCCAGAAGTTCTACGCGGACGCGTTCGGCTGGGCCCTCGAAACCAACAACCCCGACGGCTACGGCATGCATCGCGACGACAGCGGCCTGACGGCCGGCATCGGCAAGAGTCAGGACGGCGGCGCCGGGCACGTGACCTTCTACGTGCACACCGACGATCCCGCGGCCACTCTCAAGAAGATCGAGAAGGCGGGCGGCAGGGTCATCATGCCGCTCACCCAGGTGGCTCCGGAAACGACCATCGCGCTCTTCGCCGACCCGGAAGGCCACGTCGTCGGCCTGATGTAGGCCGTTACGACGCGTCGACGCATCGTCGGCCTGTGATTGATCCCGGCCGGCGGGCAGACGCGCAAAGAAGGACCGGGCAGCGACCTGCACGTTGGTCGCTGCCCGGCCGGGGAATGGAAATCGCTGAAGCCGGGCTCCAGGCCGGCCGATGCCGCCGTCGCCGCCGTCGCCGCCGTCGCGGCTATGTTCGGGAGATCAAGCTGCCTGCGCGGCGCCGAGGCAACCGCTCTCGTCGAGCAGCGCATCGAGTTCGAGAAGGACGATGAGCTGGTCGCCCACCCGGGCGATGCCCTTGAGGCTGCGGACGTCGGCGGTGGTGGTAACCGCCGCAGGCATCGCTTCGACGGCTTCGTCGGGCACCATCAGCACCTCCGACACGCCGTCGACGATGAGCCCGACACGCGTATCGCAGGTCCCGGTGACGACGATCCGGCTCGCTTTGGTCACGCTCGATCGCGGGAGTCCGAACCTCACCGAGAGGTCGATGATCGGGATGATCCGGCCTCTCAGGTTGATCACGCCGTCCACGAAATGAGGCGCCTGCGGCACCGCCGTGACGGCCTGGAGCCGGATGATCTCGAAGACTCGGGAGATATCGAGGCCGTAGCTCTCGTTCTTCAGCTCGCAGACGACGATCTGGGTCTCGCCCATGGGAATTCTCCTGGTGGTGGTCGTGACGCGTTGGCGCTGGCGCGGCGCGAGGCTCGACGGCCTAAGCGGCGCGGGCTCGGTAACCGCTCTCGGCCGCTCGGTCCGGGAGAGGGCGGACGGTCGCGCCGCCCGACTCGCCGGCGCGAACCTTGAACCTCGCTACCAGGGCCTCGAGACCGGCGGCCATCGCCGCCAGCGATTCCGCGGAAGCGACGACCTCCTCGGCCTGGGCGGACATCTCCTGCGTCGAGGCCGAGACTTCCTCGGCGCTGGCCGAGTTCTCTTCGCTTATTGCGGCTATGGCCTGCGTGGATCGGCCGACCTGTTCGGCGGACGACGTCATCGCGGCGGCGGCGGTGTTGGTCTGCGCGGCGATCGTGGCGATGCCATCCGAGGCCGACACGACGCCGCTGGATGCGACGCTCATGGCCTCGACGGCACCGGTGATGCGCACGACCGCGTCCTTGGTTGCCTCGACCGCGTCCGCGATCTCGTCCAGCGAGGCGCCGGCCTCATTGGCCAGGTTCGAACCCTGCTCGACTACGGCGGCGCCGGCCTGCATTGCCTCGACGGCGTGGTTGGTGCCCTTCTGGACCTCGGCGATGAGCGCCGCGATCTCCTTGGTGGCACGGGAAGAACGCTCGGCCAGCTTGCGGACCTCGTCGGCCACGACGGCGAAGCCCTTGCCCTGTTCGCCGGCGCGGGCCGCCTCGATGGCCGCGTTCAATGCCAGAAGATTTGTCTGCTCGGCGATGTCGTCGATCGTCTCGACGATGGCCCCGATCTGGTCGGACTTGCCGCCGAGCTCGGTGACTTTCTGGGAAGCGTCCTCGACGGTGGCCTTTATGCGGGCCATCTCGGTCACGGTCTGGCGGACGGCCTTGCGACCGTTTTCGGCGGCGGAGGCCGCCCGGGCAGCCACGTCGTTGACGTCGCTCGAGGCCGCCGAGGCTCGCGTGATTGCGGCGGCCATGTCGTGGAGCGCCACGGAGGCGCTCTCCACCTTGCGGGACGTTTCGGCGGCGCCGCTGCCGACCTGGCTGATGGCCGCTCCCAGGTGAACGGAGGCATCGGCGGCGTCGGAGGCGGCGCGGGCCTGTTCGCTCGCACCAGAAGCAACCTGGTTGATGGTCTGGGCGATCTGAGTTGAAGCGGTGCCGGACTGAGTGGCCGCGTTGTTGAGATCGCCGCTGGTGCGGGAGACCGATTCGGCGGCTTCCTGGACGTCGGCGACAGTGGCGATCAGGTTGTAGCGCGCCCGTTCGTAGGCCTGCACCATCGACTTGAGGCTCTTGTGGAGTTCGACGCTGGCGGCGGCCGTCTGGCCGATTTCGTCGCGGCCGAGATCTTCGAGGAGCGGAACGTTGCCGGTGTACGAGACGGTGAGGTCGTTGTCCGCCAGAGAGGTGAAGCAAAGGGTGATGTCCGCGACGCTCGCGGTCAGCCTGTCCATCTGGTCACGCACCTTGCGCAGCCGGGAAACGATCCGCCGGGACAGGAACAGCGCGAGCGCGCCGCCACCGCCGACGATGACCAGTATCCCGACGCCGACGATCGGCACCAGAAGGCCTGCCTGCGAGGCGGAATGGGCGACTGCCGCGTTGGACGTTGCCGTCATCGCCTCGGTCCAGGCGTCGAGCTGAACGTCCAGGGTGTCCATCGTGGCCGCGGCGGGGCCGGCCAGGAGCGCCGTCTCGGCCGCGACCGCGGTCGAGTATTCGGCCTGGCCGAGTCCGGACGTCTGGTTCACGTACGTCGACCACGTAGCTGCAGCCGCCTGGCCGAGCTGGCGCTGGCCGTCGGGAAGAGTGAGGGCGGCCAGGGAGTCGAACGAGTCCTGGACCTCGCCGATGTGCTTGGCCAGTTGCGAAGTGGCCGTCGCCTGGGCCGCGGTGTCGGTCGCGGCGAGGTACGCGTACTGGTCGCGCTGGACCTCGGCAACGGCAAGGTGAAGATCGCCCACGATCTGGACCGCAGGCATGTACGTGCTGCCGACGGCTGCGACGTCCGAATTCATGGACATGCCCATGCTCAGCAGCGCGAGGCCGATCGCCCCGACTGCGACGAAGACCGCGGCGAAGGCGGCGAGGAGCTTTCCACGGACTCCGAGTCCGCGGGTTCGGGCGAGGATCATCCAGCTATCTCCTGTTCGACGGGCAATTGACGGTCCGTGCAAAGCCATCTGTTGCCGTCAATCAGGGAGTCGGATAAGACGCGCCGTTTCGGAATAGGCCCTTTGGGCTACTAGATACGGTACGTTCCGTTTTGACGCGATCTTCCTTCGCGCGAATTCGGCGATCTTCGTGCCGTCAGCAGGCGAAATCAGGCCCATCCACGGCCATCCGATCGGGTACTTGGAAACGGGTCGTGCCGGATCGAAACTGCCTCCAGGCGGGAGCCCGCGGCCCCTCTGCCTTCGATCAGCGGGATGTTGGAGCGGTCGCGCACAGGTGGAGGCCCGATTGGAATTGCTGGTGCTGGCGGCTCTCGAGGCGCCCGACGAACCCAGAGCGCGACATGGACGCCCTCGCAGCGTCTCCGCCGACGAAGCGATCATCGCCGCGGCGGCCAGCCTGCTGAGTGAGGTCGGCTACCGGGCTATGTGCATGGAGGCGGTCGCGGCCCGGGCGGGAGTCTCCAAGGCCACGCTCTACCGCCGCCACCACGACAAGGAGGCCCTGGTCACGGCCACCATTCTGTCGGGGTCCGGAACGCCGCCACGAGAACTGCCGCAGGTGGGCTCCACCCGCGAGTCGCTGACTCTGATGCTCCGAACGGCTGCCGCCGCAGTCGCCAGCCCTTCCTGGCTGCCGATCCTCGGGGCGGTGTTCTCCGAAGGTCCCCATGAGGGCGGACTGGCCTCGGTGATGCGCCGCCAGATCTTCAACCCGAGCGCGGCGCTGGTGGCCGACGCGGTCCGGGCAGGCGTGGCCCGGGGCGAGTTTCGCGCCACCGTACCGGCGGAGGTGGTGAACGACGTCCTGTTCGGGGCCCTGCTCGCCCGATCCATGCTCGGCGAGGAGATCACCGACGCCTGGCTCGAAGGCGTCGTGGAGTCGGTCTGGCGCGGTTTCGGCGCAGATCCAGGGATGGGCGATGAGGCGGATGCGTGCGGCGATCCGGGAAGCCGGACGGCGGCTCGAGGGCGCATGCCCAACTGCTGAGCGGCGGCGCGCCGGCCCGAGGGGCGCTTCGGGGCGAAGAGGTCGACGCCCCTCAGGACGTCCGCCGACTTTGCGTCTCCGAGATACGGCGCCGAAGGAAGCGCCGCTCCGCGTCGTTGTCGCAGAGCGAAAGAGCGCGCTCGTATTCGGCGGCAGCCTCCGGGAGGCGGCCGAGGCGGCGTAGCAAATCAGCGCGCGCGGCCGGCAAGAGGTGGTAGCGCAGCGAGTTGACCGCCCGCCGCCAGACGATCCAGCAGCGCCAGGCCCGCGGCCGGGCCATCGGCCTGGGCCACGGCGACGGCACGGTTCAGGTCCACGATGGGTGAAGGGTCGACCCGGCCCAGGGCCTCGTACAGCGTCGCGATGGACTGCCAGTCCGTGGTCCGGCCGTCGAAAGTGCGTGCGTGTTCCGCGGCGATAGACGCCTGGAGCAGATATCGCCCCATGGCCGCATGCGAGAGCCGCGCGGCCGCGGCGAAACCCCGGTCCAGCGCCTCGAGCCCGCGGCCGATCTCGCCGCGGTCCCAGAGCGAGCGATCCTGTTCTTCCAGCAGCACGATCGAGCCGTCGGCACCGACGCGGGCGTCGCGCCGGGAATCCTGGAGCAGCAGCAATGCCAGCAGGCCGTGCGCTTCCGGTCGATCGGGCATCAGATCGGCGACCAGCGAGGCGAGCCGAATGGCCTCGCTGCACAGTTCGTGGCGAACGGCGGTCTCGCCGGCCGCGGCCAGGTAGCCCTCGTTGAACACGAGATACAGCGTGGCCAGAACGCCGTCCAGCCTCTCCGGCAACTCCGCCCCGAGCGGCACGCGATACGGGATCCCGGCCAGCCGGATCTTGCGCTTGGCCCGGACGAGGCGCTGGGCCAGCGTCGCCTCCGGGACGAGGAAAGCGCGAGCGATCTCGGGCGTGGTCAGGCCGCCGAGGGTCCGGAGCGTCAGCGCGACGCGCGCGTCGAGCGGCAGCGCCGGATGGCAGCAGGTGAAGATGAGGCGGAGTCGGTCGTCGTCGAGGCCGCCCTCGGTTCCGAGCTGCATCGGTGCTACCTCCGTGGCCGCCAGCTCGCGCTCGAGCAGGACCAGCTTCTCGGCCCGCCGCCGGTCGCGCCGGATCCGGTCGAGGGCGCGGTTCCGGCCGGCGGTCGTGAGCCAGGCGGCCGGATTGGTCGGGATGCCGTCCCGCGGCCAGGTTTCCAGCGCGCCGGCGAAGGCGTCGGCGAGCGCTTCTTCAGCGGCGTCGAAATCCCCGCCGAGGAACCGGATCAGGGTCGCGAGCACGCTCCCATAGGCGTCGCGATACGCCCCTTCGATGGCGGCGTTCGTATCCGCGGCGCCCGACCCGCGACGGTCGCTCGGCCCGCGCGGGGAGTCCGGCGCGGCGTCGGGCGCGGTGTTGGGCGCGGCGTCGGGCCGGGCCACGCTCATCCGGCCGATTTGCCGGCTCGAGCCGTCGCGGGCAACGGCATGCCAATGATCGGCCGAACCTCGACCGAGCCTCCGAACATGACCGCGGGGCAGCGCGCCGCCGCTTCGAGAGCCTTGTCGAGGTCCTCGCATTCGATGATGTAGTAGCCGCCGAGCACTTCTTTGGTCTCCGCGTAGGGACCGTCGGTGATCAGGCGGTTCCCGTCGCGGACCCGGACGGTCGTTGCCGAAGACGATGTCGCCAGCCGCTCGCCGGCCTCGTGGATGCCTTCCTCGAGCAGCCAGTTCGTGTACTCGACCCAGGGTGGCGAAATCTCCGGCGCCTCCGTGGCGCCGCCTTCGCCGGCGGCATCCTCTTGCTGGGCTTCCTCGCCGTAGATGAGGATCATGTAGCGCATCTGGCGCCTCCGAACGATCGATGGCGGAAGACGCCGCCACCTCTATTCCCACGACGAACGCACAACGTCGGAATCGACGATCGAGGCCGACCGCTCGAGCGGTGGCGCGCCGCGCCGTCGATCGTGAGCCCGGCTCGACCCCGTCGGAGCGCCCGGGCAAGACCTGATCGCCAGGTGAAACCGACCAACGCCCGCGCCGCGTCGCCTATCCGGCCAGTGGCAAGCCGAGGGCGCGCAGGTCGCGGCGCAGCTGAGCGGCGTCGCGGAACTGGATCGCCGTGATGCCCAGGGACGAGGCCGTGGCGACGTTGAGGTCCCAGTCGTCGATGAAGACCGTGGCCTCAGGCGCCAGGCCGAAGCGCTCGAGGAAGTGGCGGAAGATGGCCGGATCGGGCTTGCCGACGTTGACCTCCCCGGAAATGAGGATTCCGTCCATCTCCTCGAGAAAGGGGAACCGCGGCCGCGTGATCGGGTACGTCTCCGACGACCAGTTGCTCAGGGCGAACGTCCGCAACCCGGCGCTCTTCAGCTCGCGCATGATCGCGATCGTGTCCTCGAAACAGCCCCCGAGCATTTCCGGCCAGCGCTGCCAGTAAGCCATGATGAGCTCGGCCTGGTCCGGATGGGCGGCGGCCAGCTCCGCGACGCCCTCGGCGAACGGGCGTCCGGCGTCGAACTTGTTGTTCCACTCGAGCGTGCAGACCTCCGCGAGGAACCTCTCCATGGCTGCCTCGTCCCCGTCGAAGAGCTTGCGATAGAGGTGGCGCGGGTTCCAGTCGATGAGGACGCCGCCCAGGTCGAAAGCGACGGCGGTAATCGGAGTCATGAAACCTCGCGGCTTTCCGGCGGTCGACGGCGCATGCGGCCCTGTCGACGTGCCGGGTCGCTTGATCGTACCCGAGTCCGGAGCCGCCGAACTCGCGGTCCCGTGTAACCTCGCGAATGGCGGGTGCCAGCCGGCGGCGCAACGTGGGTCCGTGCCGCCAACCCCGCCCCCGGGCCGGACACCCAGGCCGCGGCGAACGGCGCCGCCCGATCGCCTGCGAGAGCGATCTAGCGGTTCGCGGCCGGCGAGCGCCGGGACGACAGGAATCGATACAGGTCGACCACGGAGCCGGGCTCCTCGCCCCTCAGCCGCTTTCTGGCCCGGGCCAGTGGAAACGCCGTCACGCCGGTGTCCGTCCGAAGGGCGAGCACCCGACGGTCGTCCAGTGACGCCCAGCCCCACGAGCCGCCGTGGTTGCGGATGAACGTCTCACCGAAGTAGGCCCCGAAATCGAAGATGACGTGGCCCCGCCGTTCCTGGGACTTCTCGCCCGGCGGCTCGTCCGCGGCCGCCGTCCACATGCGAACCGCGGCGTTGTCGGCCAGTTCGACGCTCGCGTCCGAGTAGTCCAGATCCACGTACAGATTGTGGCTGCGGTTCACGAATACTTCGGCGCGGCGAGCCATCTCACGAGCAACCCAATCGTCTCGCTCGAAGATGACCGCCCCTCCGGCTGCCACGGAACACCCTCCTCGACTTGTCGCAGAAGCGTAGCGCGACTGGAGTCGCCTGACGCGCTGGTGACGCGAGCACTACCGCCAGGGTCGAAGCGGCGCCAGGAAACCCGAGATCAGGGCGTCGAGGCGGTCCGGTACCTCCATGCCGATCATGTGGGCGACGTCCGGCCAGACAACCGCGCGGGCGAAAGGCGCCGCGGCTTCGAGGCGTGCTGCGGTCTGCACGATGCTGGAGATGTCAAGTGCGCCGGCAACCGCGAGCACGGGGCAGCGCAGTTCCTCGAGCCGGTCGTTGGCCGGCGGGTCGAGGGCAATCGGACGTCCCAGTGTTCGTCCCGGTTCGAAGAGTGGCCGGCACATCGAGCGGACTGCTTCGCGCAGGTGGCTGTCGACACGTTCCGGTGACTGCCCCGGTCCGTTCACCCAGACCCGCACGTTCAGATCCACCACGGCGTCGAGGTCGGGCTGCGCGGCCGTGCGCAATCGCGCCCCTTCCCGGAACAAGGCCCGCTCCTCCTGGGTCATCCCGCCTTCGAAGCCGCTCAATCCGGCTCCGACACCGACGACGGCCACGATCCGATCGGGAAACTCTACGGCGGTGTCGAACGCGATCTGGCCGCCCCGGCTGTTGCCCACCAGAGCGGCGCGGCCGACGCCGAACGCATCGAGTACGGCCAGAAGGTCGGCCCGATCGCTGAAGTCCACGTCGTCGGTTGTCGATCGCCCGAACGAACGGTAGTCGTAGCGGACGACGCGATAACCGGCCGACACGAGCCCGGGAACCATGGCGTCCCAGGCCCGCAGATTGGCGATGGCCGCATGGATCAGGACTACGGGCGGACCGGAACCCTCGTCGACGGCGAACAGTCGACCGCCCCGAACTTCGACGAACTTCTCCATCGGCCGAGCATATCCGCCCGCCGCCGGCACCGCAGCCCGTACGCCGCGCCTGCCCGGCCCCGGACGGTCCGGATTATCGGTCGGCGATCATCCGGGCGATTGCCTTCCGGCCGATCTTCGTGCGGTGGGCGACATGGATGGCGATCCTGGCAGGGTCTCCCTGGCATCTGTGCAGTGCTCGGGGATCCAACCGGGGCCACAGGTTCATGGCCCGTTGTTCGACCCGATCGGCAGACTCCGGCCGTTCATGGAGCAGCATCCGGTGGGGTTGGGGAGACTGAACGAACATGGTGACCTTCCGCTGCCGGCCGGACGCAGTCTCGGAAACCGAGGCATCGGCACGGGGGGTCGGTCAGGAACCCATCATGCGCCCCATCCGCGGGTAACACAACCCGGCCCGAGCGGAACGGCGGCCCGCCAACCGGCTGGGGCCGGCGATCAGCCGATTCTTTCGCCCGCGCGGATCTCGATGTCGAGCGTGTTCTCCGGAGGCGACAACGGGCAGGACCAGCGCGGATCGAAGGCGCACGACGGCTGGTACGCGAAGTTGAAATCGACCACGATCGTGTTCCTGCGCGCATCGCCGCCCAGGTCGGCGCCCTTGGCCGTGTCGAGCAGGTAGCGTCCCCCGCCGTAGGTCTGGCGGCCGTTGGTCTGGTCGCGGAATGGCAGAAACAGCCCGCCCGAATACTCCGGCAGCCAGAACAGCGCCAGCCGGCACGAGCCGCTTGCAAACGGGACCTCGAGCCAGCCGATGCGCTCGAAGGCGAGCGGCTGGCCGGTGCTGATCGGCAGCTTCAGGCCGAGCAGTCCGACCGGTGTCAGAGCCGGCGGCGCAACGTCCGGAACCGGGCTCGAAACGCCGGCTGCCGGCCCGACGTCGGCGAGCACCGCCAGCTCGAACCGCAGGTTTGCGTCGTACGGGAAGTGAAGGGCCCGGAAGTCGCCGCGCCGCTCGGGCGGTACGGGCGACGAGTCGTGGTCGCGGTAGAGAGTCTCGCGAACGCCCTGCCAGCGAGCGTGGGCAGCGGCCGGATCGGTTGCGGAAAGCCTCCGGACGTCGGCATACAAGTCGGCCACGCGGCGGCGCCACTCGGCCAGATCGAGGCGTTCGCGGCGGGTGTCGGCGGCTGCGTCCATGCCCGCGGTATTCACCGATCAAGTGTCGCGCCGGGGCCGGGGTCGTCAAACCGGTCGCGCCAGGCGGCCGCGGGGTTCACCGCTGCCGACGCGCGGTTGCCGGTGCGCCTATCTCGTCGCGCAGCGGAGCCGCCACCTCCGTCGCCATTCTCGCCAGACCGTTGGGCCCGAGGCGCGCGGGCACACCCAGGATCAGATGGTTGGCACCGGCCCGCAGGAACTCGGTCGCCGTCCGACGCGCCTCTCGAAGCTCACCGTCGTCGCCCGCACAGGTCATCTGGGCGGCAAACGCGAACGCGTCCGGGTCTCTCCCGGCGGCCTCGAGAGCCCGCCTGAGTTCGTCGCGCTTCCCGGCGAAATACGCCACGTCGCCCGGCCGATTTCCGGGCATCGGCCAGCCGGTCGCGAACTTCGCGGCCAGGGCGATGCCGCGCGGCTTGCCGACTCCGAGCCACAGCGGAGGCCCGCCCCGGCGCATCGGTGGGGGTTCCAGCGTGGCGTGCTCCAGCGGGTAGAACCGGTCGGGCAGGGTCACGCCGGGCGCTCGGCGGGCGGCGTCGGAGAACAGCATCGCCAGCACTTCGACGGCGCTCTCGAAGCGGTCGAAGCGCTCGGCGATCGGCGGCAGCGGTATACCGAACTGGGCATGCTCGCCTTCGTGCCAGCCGGCGCCGAGCCCCAGCACGAACCGGCCGCCGGTGACGTTGTCCAGCACCGCCGCGGATTTGGCCAGCACCGAGGGATGGCGGAACGTGTTCGAAGCGACCGCTATGCCGACCCACATCCCGGGAACGCGTGAGGTCAGCGCGGCCAGGGTCGTCATCGCTTCCATTGCGGGTCCGCCGTGTTCGCGGCTGCCGTCGGTCAGGTGGTCGCTAATCCAGCCGGCGTCGAAGAGTCGGGTTTCGCCGGCCAGAGTCCAGGTTGCGGCCAGCGTCGGCCAGTCCAGGCCGTCGGCATAGACGGGCGATATCCGAAAGCCCAGCAATCCCGGATGCGTACCCATGGCTCCTCCAGTCGCTCGCGACAGCCTGTCGATCGCTCGAGGTCAGTTTGCCATCGGCTCGACTAGATGCCCTCACGCTGCGTTGCGTAGTTGCGCTTCAGCTCGGACATGTAGTCGGCAGCCGAGCCACGGGGCCGACTCGGACAACCACGCGGTGAAGCTGGTCGTGCCGCGCGGCTCCTCGTGACTGACGAGCAGATTCGCCATCAGCGCGTCGAGCTCATCGCGGGTCAGCAGGACGTCGCCGAGCAGTCGCCCCAGCGCGCCGGCTGCGTATGCGGTCATTGCGGCGGGCCCGTGGACGAACCGCGATCCGCTGCCGACGGCGCTCCGGATCATGGTCAGCAACTCGCCGAATTCGAAGGCTTCCGGCCCCGCGGCATCCACCACGACGTCCTCGGTCCGCCGTCCCAGGTCGACCGCGAGGTCTGCCAGGTCGTCCACATGGACCGGCTGGATTCGGTATCGCCCGTCGCCCGCCACGCCGAAGATCGGCATTCGCCGCAACAGCCAGGCGATGTTGTTGAAGAGGATCGGTTCGTCGCCGAAGAGCACGGCCGGCCGCACGATGGCGTGACCTATGCCCGACGCGACGATCGCCGCCTCGACTTCGGCCTTGCCGCTGTAGTACGACAGCCTGGAGGTGCGGTCCGGGTTGGCGATGGATACGTGGACGATGCGCCGAACTCCGGCGGCCCGGGCCGCGTCGATCAGAATCTGGGAGTTGCGAACGGCGCGGAGATGGCTCGTCTCGCCACGCCCGAAACGGACCCAGTAGGTGTTGAAGAGCGTCTCCACGCCGCCCAGGCTGCTCGCCAGCGCAGCTTCCTCGAAGACGAGCGGTCGGACGGTCAGCGGCCCTGAACCCGGGCTCGGCCGGTCAGGCTCCGGCCGGCGGTTAGTCAGCGTCACGACTTCGTGACCGCCGGCCAGCAACCGCGCGGCGATGTGGCGGCCGGAGAAGCCAAAGGCTCCGGTCACGGCATAGCGTGTCATCGATCGGTCTCCACTGCCGCAGACGCGCCCGGAACACCGCCCGCGGGCTGCCCGGCAGGATCGGCGCATCTGTCATACTAGATATCGGCAAGTAGCCAGTATCTACGCTATACCTGTTACCGTCAAGGAACGAGTTATGGATATCGCAGAGCAGATCCGCCGGGATTTCGCGTCCGGCTGGGCGAAGGTCGGAGCCGCCTGGGGAGTGGCGCCGTCTACCGCCTCGGTCCAGGGGTACCTGCTTCTCCACGACGGCCCGCTGACCGAAGCAGAACTGCGCGACGCGCTGGGCCTGTCCCATCGCGCCACGCTGCTGGCGATAGCCGACTGCGAAGCCTGGGGTCTCGTGGAGCAGGCCGAGCCACGTCGGAGCGGCAGGCGCGGCCCGCCGGGTCGTGCCTGGGTCGTCGTCGGAAGCCACTGGGAGTGGTTTCGCCGCGTGGCTGCCTCCCGCAAGGAGCGTGAGACCGATCCTGTCGTGCCACTCCTGCAGGATTGCCGCCGTAGGGCGGCGGAGGCGGGATCGCCGGCGCTGGAGGCCCGCATCGCGGCGCTGCTCGAGTTCGTGGACGATTTCGGGCGAGGAGTCGGAGCGGTCGTCCAGGCCGACTCCGAGGCGATCGCGCATCTGTTCGGCGCTCTGGGCCGCCTGGACGAACGGACGATCAGCCGGCTTCTGGCGGCGCTTGCGACCGTACCCGAGGCGGATCTGGCGGATGCGGCTCGGGCTCTGGCGGGAATGAACCCGCGGCTACTACAGGGTTTCGTCCGCCTCGCCGGCCGACCTGCGATCGCCCGCATCGTCGGCGCCCGGGACTGAATCCTCAACTACGTTGGCGGACACCGCCGGCAGGAGTCAGGCCGGTCCGGGGATAATGCGTCCATGCCGCCCGACAGCGATCAGCCGATGAGCTTCTCGATGAGCGACGACTTCGCGCCGCGAGATGATGGCGCGGACGACCCACCGGATCCGTTCGAAGCACTCGTACTGGCCGGCCTGGACTCGCTGCCCCAGTTCTTCCGCGATCAGCTGGGCAGTGTCGCGATCGTGATCGAGGACGAGCCGACCCTCGACCAGCTGGAATCGGTGCGTGCGCCGGGACTGCTCGGGCTGTACAGCGGCGTGCCCCGAACCGCCTGGGGCGCCGACAGTGCGGCGGTGGCGAGCAAGATCACCATATTCCGCGGTCCGCACCTGCGCCAGTTCCGCGATCCGCAATCACTGGCGACGGGCGTGACCGACACCGTCCGACACGAGGTCGCTCACCACTTCGGGATATCGGATGCCCGTCTGGAAGAGATGGCCCGTGAGCGGCAGCGGCGCTAACCGAACCTGAGGCCGCTCGCGGCAACGGCCGGGCTCGGTCGCGGCGACGGCCGGCTCGGTCGCGGCGATCGACGATCGGCGAGCGGTCGCCCGGACTGGCCGGAACTACCCGCGCGAGACCTTGGCCGGGCAGTAGTTGACGCTGGCGACCTTGCGCTGTGCCCAGGTCTGTCCGGCTCGATTGCGGTTCTTCAGCCAGGCCTTGCGGTCGCGAAGGTGGCTGCGCTGGACGCCGGCGCCGCCGGTCAGCCGGCTGTCGACCGTCGTTGTCGACGGGGCGGATCGGTATGAGGACTTGCTGCGATCGGCTTCGGGACGCGTGGTGCCGTCGGGACGAGCGGCGGGCGCGGTCTTGGGCGTGATTTCGTCGGTCATCGGAGGATCCTTTCGGGGAGTGGCTCAGGCGGGCGGCGCGGGCGCCGTAGGACGGCGCGAAAGAGCGCGCGATCCCTCAGCTCAGGCGCCGAGCGTTCCGGCGCTACTACTTGCTGTCGTTGCGGCCGAAGCCCATCTCGCCGCGAACGGCCGCGGCACCGTGGTTGCGCGACCACGTGGAGATGGCTGCGTCGAGTACGGGAGACTCAGGGCGTACGGACAAGCGGTCGTTCTGGCCGCGCACCGTCGGGCCGAGTTCGGCCAGGACGCCCCGGTAATTGGGCTTGTCGTTGGGCGTCCGGTCGATCGGAGGAAAGACGTCGAAGTAACCGTCGGTGCTCACGACGATGAGCGCATCGGCAGTGCGAAAGCTCTTGCGGGTCACGAGAATCCAATCTGCTGCGCGCAGCGGGAAGCGAAGTCGTGACCCGGCGCGGTCGGCTCTCGACCACGATGGGACCACGGGGGCGTTTGGTCAAGCCGGCCCGGGACGCGGTACGGTCGCTCGCCGACCCTGCGGGTCGTTGTCGAATCGGCCAAAAGCGAGTACCGTGAGTGCGTTGCTGCAACTTGCTGTGACGCTCCGCGTGGTCACCCTCCTTCTCGAACGGACCGTGCGACTGCAATCTGTTTCGGGAAGAGAATATAGGGGTCACTTATGACCACCGGCACAGTTAAGAAGGTCGTGGCCGATCGCGGCTTCGGCTTCATCGCCGCAGAAGATGGCAAGGAATACTTCTTCCATCGTGGCGGCCTCCAGGCTCCCCTCGACTTCGATCGCCTCGCCGGCGGCGAGCGCGTCTCGTTCGAGATCGAGCAGAGCCCCAAGGGCCCGCGCGCCGTACAGGTGAGCGCGGCCTAATTCGCAAGGCCAGGTGAAGGGTCCGTTCACGGGCCCTTCACTAACCGACGCGCAGGGGCGCGTCATCAGAATGGCAGCGGGCCATTCGACTTTCGGTCCAAGCCGCGCGGCGCGGCGGGCCTCCTGATCGGAGTTACTTCATCTCGCGGACGGCCTTCGTATCCACGTACTCACCTCGCCAATGCGGCATCGCCACCTTCACTTACGACCTGGCGACCACCGTCGGCGAGCGAGAGATCGTCGCCCTCCATCCGACCGCCGACATCGTGCCGTATCCGGCCGAAGTCAGGCACCGGATCCGCCGGGACAACCAGGCGGACTACACGGCCGCCGCTCACGCCCTCAACGATTGCGGTGTGAGGGTCGTGTGCCTGCAGCACGGGCAGGACATCTGGGGCGGCGACGACGGGGCCTTCTTGCTCGACTTCGTTCGAGCCCTGCGAATTCCCATGGTGGCGACGCTCCACGACGTGCCGGCAACGCCGTCCGCCGCTCAGCGTTCGGTCATGGTGGAACTGGTCGACGCCGCTTCGGCGACGATCGTCATGTCGCAGGCAGCCGTAGCCGCCATGAATCACTCGTTCGGGATCTCAGCCGATCAGCTCGAAGTCATTCCTCACGGCGTTCCACACCTGCCTCAGGTCGCGGCGGACACGATCAAGCCCCGGCTCGGCCTCCAGGGCCGCTCGGTCATCCTGAGCTTCGGCCTGCTCGAGCCCGGCAAGGGTTGTGAAACGGT
Organism: uncultured Chloroflexia bacterium; assembly: GCA_963835845.1. Classification (GTDB taxonomy): domain Bacteria; phylum Chloroflexota; class Limnocylindria; order Limnocylindrales; family CSP1-4; genus Fen-1039. Next base: position 306,837 of record CAWIGT010000005.1, read on the forward strand.
CATCGACGCGATGCCCGCCGTCGTCAAGGCAGAACCCAGCGCCTGCTACGTGATCCTGGGCGCTACCGAACCGGGTTGTCTGGTTCGCGACGGCGAAAGCTACCGAGCGGGGCTCGAGGCGCGGGTGACCGCTCTTGGCCTGACCCAGAACGTCAAGTTGGTCGACCGATTTGTCGGCCGCGTGGAACTCGGCAACTGGCTCGAAGCGGCGGACGTGATAACGACTCCATACCCGGACCTGGATCGCACGGGGGCAGCAACGCTTTCGTACGCGATGGCTGCCGGCAAGCCGATCGTGTCCACGCCCTACGCGTACGCACGGGAAATGTTGGCCCCGGACCGCGGCCGGCTCGTGCCGGCGGGTTCCCCGGATGGGTTCGCCGAAGCGTTCGTCGAGCTGCTACACGATCCGGAACTGCGCGCGTCGCTGGGCCAGAAGACCTACGAGCAGAGTCGGGGCATGGTCTGGTGGGAGGTCGGTAGCAGCTACCGGCGCATCTTCGACCAGGCAATCAACGGCGCCGCCGCGCCGCGCACGCCCGCCCGAAGACTCACGGCGGTCGTAGCCTGAGCCGCTCGTCGCCACCCCGCATACGGGTGAGGCGATCTATCTCGGGCTCATGGTCGGTCATGTGCCCGCGGCAGCCGGAACGGCGGCCGGCGGGTGATAGGATTAATCAGCTAATCGCTGTTTCGGAAAGGTTGCAGCGGCGTCTGCCGCCGGCACGCCACGTGGGTACCGGCAATCATTCCGATCGCGTCAGGGGTGCGGGGCCAATCCATACCCGCCCGGCCCGATCGGTCCCGCGTCAATCGACGCACTCAGGAGCAATGGTTTGACTTTCGAAAACCTCGGCCTATCGGCCGACCTCCTCGCCACAGTTGCGAGGGAGGGCTACACCGAGCCGACGCCCGTTCAGAGCGCGGCAATCCCCTTCATCATCGCCGGCCGCGACGTCCTTGCCGCCGCCCAGACAGGCACCGGCAAGACCGCCGCGTTCGTCCTGCCCGCGCTCGAGCGTCTTCGCGGGCACGCCAACGCCGGCTTCTCGCCGGCCCGGCACCCCGTCCGCGTCCTCATTCTGACGCCGACGCGCGAGCTCGCCTGCCAGGTCGCCGACGCGGTCAAGAGCTACAGCCGCGGCACCTCGCTGCGATCAGCCGTCGTCTACGGCGGCACTCGCATCGACCCCGAGATAAAGGTCCTGTGGAAGGGCGTCGAAATCCTCGTCGCCACGCCGGGCCGGCTGATGGACCACATGGGCCAGCGCAACGTGAACCTGTCGCAGGTCGAGATCCTGGTCCTCGACGAAGCCGACCGCATGCTGGACATGGGCTTCATCCCCGACGTCCGTAAGATCCTGGCCCAGATCCCCGGGCCGCGCCAGACGCTGCTCTTCTCCGCCACGTTCTCCGAGGAGATCCGGCGCCTGGCGGGCGAGTTCCTGACCAATCCCGAGATCGTCGAGGTCGCGGCCCGGAACAGCATCGCCGACAACCTGACGCAGGTTCTCTACCCGGTCGACCAGAGCCGCAAGGCGGACCTGCTGATCCACCTGATCCAGCGCGACTCGATGGAGCAGGTCCTGGTCTTCACCCGGAGCAAGCTCGGAGCGAGCCGGCTGGCCTCATACCTGGACCGGCGCGGCGTCAGCTGCTCCGCCATCCACGGCGACCGCAGCCAGCAGGAGCGGACCCGCGCCCTGGAGGCGTTCCGCGGCCGTTTCGTCAAGGTTCTGGTCGCCACGGACGTGGCCTCGCGCGGCCTGGACATCGCGGACCTGCCGTACGTGGTCAACTTCGAGCTTCCGTACGAGCCGCAGGACTACATCCATCGCATCGGCCGGACCGGCCGTGCCGGCGCCAGCGGAACTGCCATCTCACTGGTTTCACCCGAGGAGGTCGACGAGCTGCGAGGTGTTCAGCGCTTGCTGCGCAAGAGCATCCCGTGCGAGGTCGTCGAGGAATTCCTGCCCGATCCAGATCGTGAACCCCAGATGGACCCACGATCGCGCGGCGGGCGAGCGCAGGGACCCCGGACGCAGCGGACGTGGTCTCGGTCAGGCGGGTCTTCCGCCGGCGCGCCAGCATATGGCCGAGCCCAACTTTCCGCCGCAGCCGGGAGCCGTTGACCCATGCGAAAACGTAAGGTGACCTACCCGGTGGCCCGCACGGCCACCAAGCAGCCCCGCAACGCCGGCTTGCCGGGAGATCCGACGTACGTCCGTTCGACGGTCGCCACGATCAACCTGGCGGCGCTCGACGTTCGAGACGACCTGCATGTCGGTCACCGGGTGCGCATCGGTGGCGACGGCCTCTATTCCGGCCAGCTCGGCGTGGTCGAGTCGCTGTCCAGCGGCATCATTCCGGCCGCCGTGGTTCGAACCGACGCCGGCAAGACGCGCCGTGTCCGGACTGTGGATCTGGAGCGGGTCGCCCGCGAGACCCCGCAAGAGGCCGTCGCGGAGGGCTGACCGCGTCGACCGTCGCCGCCCGTCCGCACCGGCGCCTGTCGCGCCCGTCCGGGCCGGTGCCCATCGCGACCCGTCACTCCGGGTCTGGCCGCCGGATCGACGGCTCCTTGACCGGGGCCTTGCCCTTCGCTTTCCTGCTGGCCCTGACAGGGCGGTCCGACTTCGCTACCGTTTCGCTCGAGTCAGCGGTAGCCGAGCGCCCCGTGAGCAGGTGCGGCGAGCGAGTTCGCACCAGCAATGCCGCGAGTTCGGCCGCGCAGATGAGCACGAACGAACTCAGGTAGAACCACAACATCAGGATCACCGCGCCGGCGAGCGCCCCGTACGTCACGTCGTAGCTCGGCGTATCGCGCGACGTACACGGCGAAGGCATAGGTGGCGCCGAGCCAGACGACCGCAAAGGCCGTCGCCGCGACGGCGGCCCAGCGCCAGGGCGTCCGGAAATCCGGGGTGAAGCGGAGCAGCACCGTCACCGCGAGAACGAGAAGCGCAAACGCCGCGGGCCAGCGCAGCAGCGTCATCCAGGGCCATACCTGACCGAGTCCGGCCTGGTCGATGAAGTTGTGTGTCGCGAGCGTCCCGCCCACCACCACGACGAAGGCCGTCACGATCGCGACTCCGGCGATGACCGTGAGCGCCGCGGCCAGGACGATACGCTGCACCAGCGGCCGCTGGTCGTGGACCTCATAGGCGCGGTTCATGGCCTTGGTCATCGAGCTGGTACCGGCCGTGGCCGCCACCAGCGCCAGCAATCCCCCAAGGGACAGCAACTGAGGCTGCGTGTTGGCCAGGACGTCACGCAGCTGCGCGCTCACCGGACCGACCAGATTGGCGGCAGGTCGCCGCTTATGGCATCGATGATGCGGCCGCTCGGGTCATCGACCCCCAGCCCTCTGGCGACGAACCCGCCGAGGGCCATCACGAAGATGACGAACGGAAACGTGGCGAACATGAATTCGATAGGCGAGCTCGGCCGAGATGCCGGCCACGTCATCGTCCATGACCCGCTTCACATAGAGCCACACGATTGTCACGCTCGACTCCCCTTCCTCGACCAGGACGACGCCTCGGTATTCTGACGGACCGGCGCGGCCGCGTCCGTCGGGGCGCAGCAACGAGCCCATACGCCGCTGGCGAGGACCAGGCCGGCTCCGGCGAGGAGGGCGCGGCGAGCCGGCCGAACCGCCGAACCTATTCGGCGCTGAGGTCGATCCAGCCGGCGCGGGCGCTGTAGGCGATCAGTTCGGTGCGCGAGTCGGCGCCGTAGCGGTCGAACATGCGCCTCAGATGGCTCTCGACCGTGCGCTCCTCGATACCGAGCGCCGCGCCGATCTGGAAGTTCGAGTTGCCCGCAGCCACGAGCGAGATGACCTCGAGCTCGCGATCCGACGGCATGCGCGGCGCCTTTCGGGCCTTCCGCAGATGGTCCGAGTCGTAGGCCGTTCCACCGGCGGCGACGGAGCGGACGGCGGCCACGATCTCGGCCAGCGGCGCCGACTTCAAGATGAACCCGGCCGCCCCGCGATCGAGCGCCGCCCGGACGAACGACGGATAGTCGAACGAGGTGAAGAAGATGATCGGCGGGGCCGGAGCGGACAGTTGCCTGGGCAGGTCTATCGCCCGCTCGTTGCCCAGCTGGATGTCGCACAGGATCACGTCCGGGCGCGTCGCCTCGATCAGGGATTTGGCTTCGGCCAGGGTCAGCGCCGTACCGGCAACTTCGATGTCGCCGGCGTCCTCCAGGGCAGCCACCACCCCGGCTGCGGCCACGGGATGGTCGTCCACGACGAAGAGCCGGATCACCCACGCCACCTGAATTTGACGGTCGTGCCGATCGGCGATCTCGGCGCTACATCCAGCGTGGCCCCGATCGATTCCGCTTCGGCACGCATGTCCGCCAGGCCCAGATGGCCGCTTTGCCTCGCCCGCGCGGCGGCCGCTTGCCCGATGCCTTTGCCATCGTCGGCCACGACCAGATCGAGCGAGCGGGAACTGCCCGCTATCGCCACGAAAGCGTTGGCGGCGCCGGCGTGGCGGATCACGTTGTCGAGGGCCAGCTGGAGGATGCGGTAACTCGCTCGCTCCACCGCCCTCGGCTGGCGCTTGCCCGTGTCGCCGGCCAGGTCTATCTCGACGGTGAGGGGCGCGCGCTCCTGGAGCCGCTCGGCCAGCCACTCGGCCGCCGCCACGAGGCCGTCGTCGTCCAGAATCGGCAGCCGCCGCTCGCTGACCATGTCGCGGACGCTGGCCGCCAGATCTCGCAGCCGATCGGCCTCGTCGGTAGCTCCGCTCTTCTCCAGTGCGGCGGCCGTCGAGGCGATCGCCGGCAGGACCTCGGCGTGGAGATCGCTGGCGAGTCGATCCCGTTCGGATTGCGCGGCGCGCCGCCGCATCCACCCTGAAAACGGCAACATGTCGAGAGCCACCGCTCTGGCGATGGGCAGGCGCGACCGCGCGTCCGGTCCGGCGGCGGCCACGCCGGCTCGCCAGCGCACGACGGCGACCCACGCCAGAACCAGGTAAATCGCTGCCGCCACGGCCACGCCGGCGGCGAGCGTCAGGGTGACCGTCGCTACCGCGAGCGCGACGGCGGAGGCCAACCCGAGCCCGACCAGCCCAAGGGTCGCATTGCTCCGTGGTTGCGCCGGCCGGGGTCGGATACCAAGGCTAGTCGCCGTCTGCCAGGCCATCATCGCAGCCAGGCCGACGGGCAGGATGGCCACGCCGGCGCCAACGACTCCGAAACGCACTGCCCAGATTGGAGCGCTCAGCACGGCCCCGGCGACGGCAACGGTCTTGCCGGTGCGCCGCTGCCTCGCAACAGCGAGCAGCACGGCCATCAGCAGGGCGATCAGCGCCGGAATGAGTCCCAGAATCGGCGGCCCTTCGGCGGCCGTCTGGTTGTCGGCGACCATCCTGATGTCGTTGTTCAGCCCGAATGAAGTCTCGCCGGGGAACTTGGCGATGAGCTGCCAGCCAGGCCTGATGCCTATCGCCCAGGCATCCGAGCGGGTATCGACCGCGATCACTCGATTCTGTGCATCGATCGTGACGCCCGAACTGACGATGGCCCCGTCGGGTGGAACCAGAAGAGCCAGCGCCGAGACGGCCACGAACAACCCGCAGGCGAGGGGTAAGCCGGCCGCCCTGAGTCGCCGGCCCACGGCCATTCCGGAACGAGCGAGGAGGCCCGGCTCGGAAGCGCCTACGGCCCCCAAATGGGATTGCGTGGAAACACGCAACTCACTTGACGGGACATCCCGCTTCTGGCTGGTCTCCAATTTGGCCATGCTCCTGCTGTTCGCCGGATGAGGGGGGTCGAGAGGGCCCGTGCGGACGCGGGTCCGAAGTCCCGCCACAGCCGGGGGGGCGGGACTTCGGACGCTTCCCGTACGCGAGGTACAAGATGCGTCGGCTTCTGTTCCGGTCGGCCGCTCTCCTTGCCTTGACTTGCAGCGTCCTGTCCGGGATGCCGGGCATCGTGGTTTCCGCATCCCAGGCTAACGATAGCGGTCCCTCCGGCCAGGCCGTGTCGGCGACGTATCGGGGCCAGCTCATCGATCCGGTGCAAGCATCGCACTACTTCTGCCATACGCGCGACTACCCGATCGTGCGCTGCTTCGATACGCAGGCCGAAGTTGATAGCGAGCTTGGCCTCGTGGAGCCGCTCGCGCCGGGTCTGCCGGATTCGACGTCGTCCGGACAGAGCGGCAGCGTCCCCCAGTGGGACAGCGACGCTTACACCATCGCCTACTGGGACATCAACTACGGCGGCACCTCGCTCACGGTGTACGGGGCCATCTCCAACCTCGCCACCATCGGCTGGAACGACAGCGTCAGTTCGATCAAGTCGATCAACTGCGGCATTCCGCGGTACTACGTCGACCCGAGCTACGATGGCGCGTACTGGCAGAACAGCTGCAATGTCTGGTCGCCCAACCTGTACTCCGCGAACGACACCTTCAGCTCGGTCGTCGACGAAGCGCCGTAGAGGTCGCCTGCGGGCCGGTGGACGGCACGGCCGGGCGGGCGGCGGTCTGGTCGGCGGCAGGCTCGTTCGACGTCGGCTGCGGCACTTCCCCATTGCGTAGGTTGTAGTTCGGCTCGCCAGGCGGAATGCGCCTTCCGCAGCGTGCGATAAGCCGTCCTGCCCGCGCCAAGGCTCGGAAATGTCAACCGGTGCTCGATACAATTCGGAGCGTACGAAGAACGCCGTAGGCGAGGCCACCAGAAGGACAGTGCCGGTGGAGTAGTCGAGGCTAATTCGTTCGGATCGGGGCGGCTGTGGAGGATCGTCCCCCTCCAAATTGCTGCACACGTCGCATGTTCGGTCACGGGTAGTCGGCCGATACCAGACGTACGAGCGGTTGCGCGCTCACCAAACGCCCCGGCCCGCTCAGGCACCTCGAAACTGCCCAAGCCGCCAATGGGTGACAGGATGTTGATCAGAGGCGAACGCATGGACGCGAAACCGCTTCGCTGCTCTGTCTGCAAGCACCCCGTTGCGCTGGTACACGCCGGCCAGGGACGCCGGCGAGCCGCGCTAATCGAAGACGGGCTGACGCTTTGCGACGTCTGCGCTCCGGAAGGCAACCACCAGCCGGTACGCTTCGAGCGTTAGGTCTGCTTCGGACGGACGAAGGGACGCGATCTAGAACTCCTGCGGGCACCACGGCTTCAAGGCCGTCGGAAAGAGCGCGTCCGCGAGGGCCAGGCCACCCGGAAGCAACTCCACCACGCGTCCCGTGGCGGCCAGAGCAGTTGCCGTGAAGCCGCCCAGATAGAGCGCCCCGAGATCGTTGGCGTCCATCGACAGCTCCGCGGGCAGGTCCGTCCGCGCGGCTCGCGCGTGGCCGTCCGACACGTCCAGCCTCCAGCGGCCGGCGTTCCAGGGGCAGTATTCGTCGCGCAGATCGAACGTAAGTCGGCCGCTCCCGCGCCCATCGATGCCGTAGGTCCGGCCTTCGAGGGCCGCCTGGGTGTCCACGATGCGAAGCCACAGGCCGTCTCCGAGCGTCGTGCCCAGGCGCCGTGGCTCGGACACGAGGAGGAAGAGCGGGTGGTCGCCGGGCAGGCGGGACGACTTGAGCGTCCGGGCCAGGTCCACCGACATCAGGTATTTCCAGATCGCTCGCACTCCGCCGGGAGTGGAAGCGATCGCCTCGTCCACGGTCAGCGTTCCGGAGGGACCTCGAGCGTTCCAGTCGGCCTTCGTCTTGTAGACGGCATAGGCTTCCGGTCCCGCGGCGGTCTCATAGACCACGAGGCGCCTGGCTTCGCCTCCTCGGGCGTCTTTGGCGACGAGCGGCAGGATGCCGGTCCACCAGTCCCTGGTTCGCCCAAGGAAGCCGGCTCGAACCGACCTGGCCGCCTCGTACACCGGCGCGACGAGATCGAGACCCTCGCCCGCCGGGAGCAATCGGCATGTTCCCTCGTCGGGCCACTGCCGTTCCATTCGGATCGCGCGGGTCTCCGCCTCGAGGCCTAGGGACAACGTCGCCAGTCCAAACCCAAAGCGCTGGTAGATCGCACCTTCGGCCGCCCACAACGCCGCCAGCGGCTCGCCCCGGGCGTGGCAGTCGTCGATCATCGACCGCATCATCCCGCTCATGAGACCGCGGCGGCGGTGCGAAGGCAGGACCGTGACGAAGGTGATGCCGCCGGTCGGCAGATCGCCTCCGGGAACGGTCATCGGCACCGAAAAGACGCCGCTGGTGCCGACCACCCGATCGGCGTCGAACGCGGCCCACCAGCGGTCTTTGTCCGCGACCGCCTCGATCCGGCCGATCAAGTCGTCCGGGACGTCCTCGCTGAAAGCGATCTCCGCGACTTTGAACAATTCGCCGAGTCGTTCCGGCGGGCAGATTCGAATGTCGACGCTCATTCGCCAATGGTGCCAGAGTCCGGGTGCCGCCGCGATAGGTTTCTGAAGCTCGCCCGGACGCCGGCCACTACCGCGGATGCGCTGCCGGCTAGCTCTGAGCCCGCAGCCAGGCGACGATTCCGGAGACGATCTCGGGTCCTTCCGGCTCATTGAGCGTCTCGTGGCGCAGGTCCGGCAGGACCCGGCGCTCGACACCTGGCAGCTTCCCGAGTGGCTCGCTTACGGCGGCAGGCACCAGCGTGTCCATGGCGCCGTGAATCACGAGGGTCCGCACGCGCAGCCCGGGCAACTCGGCGCGGGCGCGCGCCATGGCGCCGAACAGCTGGGCGCCAAGCCTCGCCGTGGACCGCGGCTGGACCAGCGGATCGGCGAAGTAGGCGATTCCCACGGCCGGATCGCGAGCCAGCTGTTCGCCGCGGATGGGGTTGTCGAGAACCACGGTCGGAGCCACGCGACCGAGGATCGGGGCGGCGGCGCGTTGCCAGGCCGGGACGATCGCACGGAGCGGCGGCGCGCTCAGGACTAGCAGGTCCGGTGCCGGCCGATCCGAGCAGGCATACGTCAGCGCGATGAGCGCGCCCATCGAATGGCCGAAGAGAACGAGCGGTCGCTCGGGCCGACGAAGCGCGGTCAGTCGAACCTCGACGTCATCGAGGAAATCGTCCCAGCGCGAAACGTAGACCCGACGACCGTCCGATAGGCCGTGGCCGCGAAGGTCGAACGCTTCGACCTCGAGCCCGGCTTCGGACATCAGACGGCCGGTCCGCTCATATCGGCCCGAGTGCTCGCCAATGCCGTGGACGATCAGGACGCTCGCCCAGGGATCGCCTGCTGGCGTCCAATGTCGCAGGTGCAGCATGGTCCCGTCGGCCGCGGGTGCGCGGGCCGTCGATTCGGACACACCCGTGGCCGACACGGCCGCGGAATCGGCAGGCCCGGCCAGCCGACCGGTTGGAGCCGCCATGGTCGCCTCCTTCGGTTGGTCCTCGGCCCCCAATCGTAATCGGGCCGTGGCTGCGCGGCCGGGCCTGCAAGGGCGCAGGCGCTCGCACGCGCGAAATCCAGGTAGTTGGGCAGTCGCGCGGGCCGGGCCTCGAACGAGACCCAACTTTCCGGCGTTATGCTGAATCCGCAACCTGGAGCCATCCAAAGTGGAGGGAACCGTCATGGGCGTTGCCGAGGCCCCACTCGCGATGAACGGCGAGTATCCGGTTCAGCTCAGCGTCACCCGAGAGCGTCAGATGAACCAGCTCTGGGGCGTGCCGCTCATCGGCATTCTCGTTCGGGCGATACTCGCAATCCCCCACATCCTCATCCTGATGATCATGTCGATCGGGCTCGCCGTGTGGTTCATTCTCGGCTGGATCCCGATCCTGATCCTGGGCCGCCAGCCGGGTTTCGTCGTGAGCTTCCTCTCGGAGTTCATTCACCGATCCAACAGGATCTACGGCTACGTGGGCTTCCTTCTGCCCGGCGGCTATCCGCCACTCGGCCCGGGTTCGCCGAGTCCGGTCAACACCCGGATCGACGTGGCCGGGCGCAGGCTCAGCCGCCTGTGGGGAATCCCAATCATCGGGTTCTATGCGCGCTTGTTCGTGCTCATCCCGCACATGATCGTCCTGGCGATCCTGAGCATCGTCGTGTACCTGAGCGAGTTCATCCTCTGGATCCCGATCCTCGTTATGGGCCGCTATCCGAATGCCTTCGTCTCCTTGTACGCCAGGTATCTGGGCTACAGCTCGCGAGTGCAGGCATACGCACTCCTGCTCCCCGTCCCCTACCCGCCGTTCTCCTTCAGCCTGAGCAGCCCGGCACCCGACGAGCCGGCATGGGGTACGCCGGCAGCGTTCGCGCCGGCCCCATCCCGGCAGACGTGGCCCGCCACTCCGCCCGCCGCCCCTACGGCCCCTGCCGCACCCCCCGCCACGGCCCCCGCGACATCATGGCCGCCCGCCGCCGCGGCCCCAGCCGCGCCTCCCGCCGCGGCCCCCGTGGCCCCCGCGGCATCATGGCCGCCCGCCGCCCCCGCGGCCCCGGCGGCTTCATGGCCTCCCGCGGCCCCCGCGGCATCATGGCCGCCCGCCGCCGTGGCCCCAGCCGCACCCTGGCCGCCCGCGGCCCCCGCGGCCCCGGCGGCCTCGTGGCCGCCCGCCGCCCCACAGGTTCCACCGCATGCGTCCCCCGCGATGACCGTGGCTCCGGCGCCCGACACTGCCTCCGAGTCTCCGGAGGACGCGTCGCCGGACGCCGCTCCGGATTCGCCGCCGGATTCGCCGTCCGACACGGCCCCGGATCCGTCGCCGGACGCGGCTCCGGACGAGACCCGGCGCGCCGACTGATCCCCGGATCAAAGACTCGCCGCCACGGAACTCCGCGGCGGCGAGTGCTATTTGCGTGGGCGCCGGTCAGGACGCCGACGCGCGGCTGAAGGAGCGGGCGCCGAGCGAGATCGTCGCGACTGCCAGCACCACCAGGATGGCCAGGCCGACCAGGATCTCGCTGTCGCCGAAGCTGGCGTTGAACAGGGAGCGGATCGCCGACACGGCGTGGTAGAGCGGATTGAACTTCGCCAGGGTCTGGAGCCAATCCGGCGCCAGAGACATGGGCAGCATCACTCCCGACAGGAGCAGCAGCGGCAGCGACAGGCCGTTCACCACCGGCGCGAGCGCGTCCTCGCTCTTGAGGACGAGCGCCAGCGTGTACGAAACCGGCGACATCATGATGCCGATCAGAGCCAGCAGCGCGAACGCGATCGCCACGCCGCCCGGGTTGATCTCGAGGCCGAACGGCACGGCGAGTACCACGATGATCAAACCCTGGGCCAGCAGCAGCACCACGTCGCGAAGCGCGCGGCCGACCAGCATGGCCACGCGGCTCATCGGGGTCACGGTCATGCGTTCGACGACGCCTTCGCGCATCTCGTCGCACAGGCCGAAGCCGACGAACGCGGAGCCGAAGAGCGCGGTCATGACCAGGATGCCGGGGACGAAGACGTTGAAGGCTCCACCCGGAGGAAAGCCCGGCATCTTGGCCACGTTGGTGAGCAGCGGTCCGAAGAGAAGCAGGTAGAGGATCGGCTGGAGGATGCCCATGATCACCCAGACCGGATTGCGGAGGCTCAGCGTGAGCGATCGCTCGAAGATGAGCCAGGTGTCTCGGAATACACGCATCGGTTTCTACTCGCCGCCGCTAAGCCGCGTTTTCGCGCAGCGAACGACCAGTCTTCTTGAGGAACACGTCATCGAGGCTGGGGCGATGGAGGTTCATGGTCGAGGGCGCCATGCCGTTGCTGTCGAGCAGTCGGAGCACCTGCGGCACCGCTTCATCGCCCCTGTCGACATACAGCCGAACCTGGCCATCCTCGATGCCGGCCTCGCGCACGAACGGCTGGGCCGCCATCAGTTCCACGACCCTGTCGCCGTGGCCGTTGACGCCGATAGTCAGCACATCGCCCGCGATCTCGCGCTTCAGTTCGTCGGGCGAGCCCTCGGCCACGATCCGGCCGTGGTCGATGATCGCCAGGCGATCGCACAGCGCGTCTGCCTCCTCGAGGTAATGGGTCGTGAGAAAGACGGTCGTGCCGGTCTCGCGCAGCTTGCGGATCTCCTCCCACAGCCTGGCCCGAGCCTGAGGGTCGAGGCCCGTCGTCGGCTCGTCCAGGAAGAGGATGGCCGGCCGGTGGACCATGCCGATGCCGATGTTCAGGCGGCGCCGCATGCCGCCGGAGTACGTCTTGCAGGTTCGATCGGCCGCCTCGGCCAGGTCCAGCGCGGTCAGGATCTGCGTGGCTCGCGCGGCGGCTTCCGCCTTGCTCATGCCGAACAGGCGGCCCTGGATGACCAGCTCCTCGCGCCCGGTTGACTCGCGGTACGACCCGCCGGCCTGGGCCACGTAGCCGATGCGCTCGCGGCACTTCTCGCGGCTGCCGGGCCACGTCGAACCCGGCGACGCGAGCCGTCCCGTCGGTCGGCGGAAGAAGCGTCGCGAGGATCCGCAGGGTCGTCGTCTTGCCGGCGCCGTTGGGGCCCAGGAAGCCGAAGATGTCGCCCGCGGCGACCACCAGGTCGACACCCGCGACGGCTTCGACTCCATTGCTCCTTGCCCTTGCCCTTGAACGTCCGGCGCAGGCCCTTCGTCTCGACGATGGGCAGCCCGATGGCTATCTCGTTGGTCATCGGATATCTCCCTCGGCGGCGTTGCCGCCGACCCTCGATCGGACGAAGCGACCGGCGGTCTGCCGTCCAGCTTGCTGGTCGTGAACCTCATTGCGTTTCCTTTCCATGCCCGCCCGGACTCGGAACGTCCGATGGACTGCTCGGCCGGCGATTTCGACTGCAGGGCTGGCCTGCCGCCCGATCCTGCCGTACCATGCTTCACTGCTACTGACTTGCGCTGACGACTTACTGCGCTATGATGTCGCTGCGCAGTGCAGAGAATAGCCAGGGCAGACGAACGATGTCAAGCGACGTCTCGAGAGACGAACTGATGGCCGCGGTCCTGCGGGCGGTCCGGAAGGAGAGCAGCCAGGCCGCGCTCTTCAGCCAGGCCGTGGCCGAGCGCTGGGCCTGGCCGGAACCGACGTGGAGTGCCTGGAGGTTCTCCAGGAAGAGGCACGCGTCACCGTCGGGCGGCTCGCCGAGACTTGACCGGTCTGACGACCGGCTCGGCGACGCGGATGGTCGATCGACTGGAGCAGACCGGGCTACGTGCGAGCGCGTGCCCGACCCCACAGACCGACGCCGCGTGCTGGTGGAGCCGGTGCCGGGACTCGATGCCAAGTTCGGGGCCATTCATGCGCCGATCGCCCGCGCTCAGGTCGAGGTGATAGAACGCTACGACGACGACGACCTTCGCCTTCTCGCGGATTTCCTCGATCGCAGCCGTGAGATAGCCCTGGCCGAGACGGCCCGGATGCGGGCGCCGAGCGAGGCGGCGGACGCCGGCGGAAGTTATGCGGCGCCTATCGGCGGGGTCACCAGCGGGCGGCTGGTCTTCCTCTCAGGAGCGCCGCGTATCACCGTTCGCGGCGATCCTTCGCTGCGGGAACTCTACCGGGCCCGGTTCGCCGGACCGGTGCCGCGGATGCGAGTCCGTGGCGGCGTGGTCACCGTGTCCTACCCGCGTTTCGGCTGGTTCGACTGGCGAGCCCAGATCGCGGGCCAGAACATCGAGGCGGCGGCTCACTGGCGCAAGGATGCGGGCGAGATTGCGCTTAACGGCGCGATCCCCTGGGCGATCGAGCTGCGCGGCGGCGTCTCGCAGTGGAGCGCCGACCTGCGCCTCGTGAAGCTGGCATCGTTCGACTTGAGGGGCGGCGCAAACAAGGTCGAGATGCTCCTGGGTTCACCCGAGGGCGTGGTCCCGATCCGCATTGCCGGTGGCTTGAGCCGCGTTTCCATCGAACGCCCCGCGGCCGCAGCCATGGGATTGACGATCCACGGTGGCGTAAACGAGGTCCTGGTCGACGGCGAACCCTACAAGTCGATGGGCCACCTGTCGCTGCAGTCTCCCGGCGCGGACCAGGCGGCCGATCGATACGAAATCGAAGTCGGCGGCGGAGCCAACAAGATCCAGATCGTCGCTCGCTAGTCGGAGCGGACGCCTCCGGTTCGCCCCGGAGGTAATCGTGGACTGCCGGCCGCCGGCGCGGCTATTCCGCCGATCGCTTCAGGAAATCCAGCGACGCGGAGTTGACGCAGTAGCGCAGGCCGGTGGGCTTCGGTCCGTCGTCGAAGAGGTGGCCGAGATGCGCGCCGCACTTGGCGCACTCAACTTCGATCCGCCGCATGCCCATGCTGTCGTCCGCCTTCGTGATCACCTTCGATTTGTCGACCACATCGTAGAAGCTCGGCCAGCCGGACCTGGAGTCGTACTTGACGTCCGACTCGAAGAGCACTTCGCCGCAGACGACACATCGATAGGCGCCGGATTCGTGGTTGTCCCAATATGCGCCGCTGAACGGCCGCTCGGTCGCGGCTTCCTGGGTCACGGAGAACTGGAGCGGGGTGAGGCGCTTGCGAAGAGCCTCGACGTCGACGCCGGCCTTCATGCGGGTACTCCTTCAGGGCGGACCAGCTTGATCAACTCGCCGAGCCGGGCCACGCCCTCCGGCCTTCGAACCGCGGAATTGCGGAATATGAAGCCGCCGAAACCTGCCTCCAGGTAACCGTGCAGCATGTCGGCGCCTTCGGAAAGCGTTACCGGAGCGACCATGCGCCGCACCGACTCGGGAATCTGGGCCATCACCGCGGCCTTGTCGCGCTCCGATTCGACCGGCACGATCGGGACCGCGACGGTGCGCAGGATTTCCGATGGCTCTCGGCCGACAGCTTCGCAGTGGCGATCCAGGATCGCGAGCTTGGCCGAGGCCTCTTCCAGCGTGCCGAACCAGTTCGTGATGTCGGCGAACTGGGCGGCGATCTTGAGCGTGCGCTTCTCCCCGCCGCCGCCGACCAGGATCTTCGGACCCTTCGGCTGGATGGGGCGTGGGTAGTTCATGGCCCGGTCGATCCGGTAGTACTTGCCCGAGAAGCTCGGCCGTTCCTGAGTGAACATCGCCCTGGCGATCGTCAGCGCCTCTTCCAGGCGGTCTTCACGTTGCCCGATCGGCGGGTACTCGATGCCGTACCCCTGGTGCTCCGACTCGTTCCAGGCAGCGCCGATGCCCAGAACCGCGCGGCCCCGGGAAATGACGTCGAGCGTGGTCACGATCTTGGCGAGCATCGCCGGGTTGCGATAGGTGACACCCGTGACCATGGTGCTGAGCAGCACCCTGTCCGTCTTCATCGCCAGCGCTCCGAGGACGGTGTAGGCCTCGAGCATCGGCTCTTCCTCGGCTCCGACCACGCCTATCTGATAGAAGTGATCCATGACCGTGATGAGGTCGAAGCCAGACTTATCGGCCGTCTGGGCGAGCTCCACGGTCTGCGCGAACAGGTCGCGGTCGGGGATGCCGTCGAAGGTGTAGTTGGGCATGTGGTAGCCGAAGAAAGGTCTCATCGTGCTGGAGCTCCTGAACTTGGGGCGGTTCACCGCGCGGCTCTAACCGCCTGCTCCGGTCGAACCTAGCACGAGGCGTCGATGCCGTCGCCCGCTCGCGGTCCCTGTAGCGAACCGCGCCTCCGAGCCCGGGAAACGGGTAGGCCCGACATGCGCAACTACCGGAATTCCCGAACATCTGGGAGGATAACCTCGCCACGAGTCGATGAACCGCGTGGCGACTTCGACCAGCTACTGAGAGGATCGGATGGACCCCAAGAACCCAGGTCAGGCACCCGGAGAGCCGACGCCGCCCCTGTGGGGTCCGCCGCCGAATCCCGAGCAGCAGGGATACGATGCGCAGCCCTCCCCGTGGGGCGTCCCACCGAGCCAGCAGGGCTACGGTGCGCCGCCGAATCCTGACCAGCCCGGCTACGGAAATCCTCCGCCCCCGCCGGATCAGCCCTACGGAAATCCTCCGCCCCCGCCGGATCAGCCCTACGGAAATCCTCCGCCCCCACCGGATCAGCCCTACGGCGCGCCGCAGTATCCCTACGCTCCGCCGCAAGGCCAGTACGGCGGCCCGCCGCCGTCATGGGGCGTGCCCGCCCCGACGTCGCGACCGAGCAAGCTGCCCCGCATTATCGGGGCGCTGGTCGTGGTCATCGTCCTCGTGGCGGCCGGGCTGTTCGTCTACAGCATGACCACGGGCCGCAGCGGCAAGGTCGTCTTCTCGACGGACGTTCCGGCGACGGGCACCCACACAGGTTGCACGATCGACCACCAGGTGACCACGATCGACGCCGCAACGCCCGTCTACGCGACCTACATCTTCGGGTCGACGCTGGGCACGGAGGCGATCTCGATCTCGGTGACCAAGGACGGCCAGACATTCATTCCGGCGACGGCTGTCTCGACGGCCGACACGAACGGCATCGACTGCTTCTCGGATACGACCGACTTGAGTCAGCTGCCCAACTGGGGTCCGGGCACGTACCACTTCGCCGCGACGAGCAGCGGCACCACAGAGGCCGAGGGCGACCTTACCGTCAGATAGGGCCGGAGCCGAGCCCGACGCGGCCGGCGGCGAGCGTGCATCATTCGGTTATGACGAAGCCGCTCGACGTCGGCCGCGTTTCGATTCGGCCGGCAGCTGCAGCCGATCTGGCCACGGTCCTGGAATTCCGTATGGCCATGCTCGAGGAACTATTCGGCGCCGCGGCGGGGCCGATGCCCGACTCGGCCGAGTTGCGCCACGCCAATGAGCGTTGGATCGCCGAGCACTTCGGGCGGGATTTCTTCGCCTGGATCGCCGACCAGGACGGCCGGTCCGTGGCTTCGGCGGCCTTGCTGTGGTTCGCCCATCCACCGGGCACGGTGAACCCCGCCGGCCACGAGGCCTACATACTCAACGTGTACACGCGTCCGGAGGCCCGGCGCCGTGGGTTTGCCCGCGCCCTCATGGATCGAGTGGTGACCGAGGCCAGGGCCGCCGGTGCCAGCCGAATATGGCTGCGGGCCAGCGACGACGGCCGGCCACTCTATGAAGCAATGGGCTTCCGGACCGGGAACTACCTGGAGTTCAAGCGCTGAGTTTCGCCGGGGCCCGTGGCCCGTGGCCCGCGGCGGCGGCGCCCGCGGCGGGCAGGTCTATTCGAGTCGCGTCGCAGCGGCGCCTGCGAGGGGTGGGGCCGCAGGCTGCGGCGGGACCGCTTCGCCAGCGGTCGGCTCGAGCCGCGTGGACGTCGACTCGGGTGCGTGCTCCGGCGGCGTTTCGGAGGCGGAGCCGGCGGCCTGGTCGGACCCCGGCGTGTCCGCCTCCGAGGCAGACGCCGCCACCCCGTCGCTCGCCGCGGCGGGCCGCATCGAGCGCCTTCTGTGCGCCGACAACAAGTGGCAGGTGATGCGTTCCTGGTCGGTTTCGCTGATCTTGTCGAACCGAACGGCCACCTTTGAGTGGGTGACCGCCGCCTTGCTGCCCGCCAGGGCGGCCGGGCCTCCGGCCGGGTCATCGCCATCTTCGATCCGGACGATCGTTCCGCCTGCGACCACGATGTCGCGGGCGGTGAGCACCAGCGCGATACGGAGTTGCTCGCCGAAGAGGAGCGGCATGTCCGTGACGAACTGGACTCCGCCGGCGCCGATGTTGATGGTTCGGCCGGAGCCGATCTTCTCGGCGTCGAGACTGCCCATGGATCGGATCCGGACCGCTCGCTGCAGATCCGCCCGAACGTGGGCGCGACGCTGGACTGTGTCGACGCCCTGTGGCCGCCGCACCGCAAAGACGCGGGACTTCTCCATCCCGAGTCGGGACCCTCCCCCGGGCCGCGACGCACCCCCGAGTCGGCGCAAGAACACGCTCTCCACGATCAATGCGCCACCGCGATCGAAGGCGAGGTGGATAGGCTGGCCGGCTTCGAAATCCGCCAGCCGCACGTCCGGCAGCCGGGTGGCCAGCCAGAGCTCTTCGGCCAGGACGTTGGTGATGAAGGCGGGCATCGCTACGGGGACGCCGTCGATCTCCGTCTCGATGACGACCTCGTCGTGAATCGCCAGGTCTTTGGGATCAATGGCCATGTATCGGCTCGCGGTGCTTGGATGGGGCAGCAAAGGGCAAGGCCGGACGGTCGAGTATCAAAACGCCGTCGCGTTTCTCGACCATGGCTCTGCCAGCCCGCTGCTGGGCTCGGCACCCGCCCGGCTCCACGGGTACATCTGGGGCGTCGGTGCCGGCTGCGTCCAGTTGAGGCACAGGCCCTGGCTCGATGGTCCCGGTATGAGCCGCTTCCGAGGAGACTTCTCGGTCAAGTACGAGTGGCCCGCCAGCCCTGGAAGGTCGGCCAGCCCCACATCGCCGATCCAATCGCGATCGCCAGGCCGATGCCGAAGCAGATCGGATGGAGGATCGAAACGCCCTTGATGATCGCCAGCTCCACGACGATCCAGATCATCTGGCCGCAGCCGATCGCGAACGCGAGGAACGGCGCGATGCGCATCGCTCGCAGACCGAGGCCGGCGACGACGAGCGACCCGACCCCGAAGACCCCACCCAGGATCAGCCCGGGAACGAAGAAGTCCGGGAAGGGGCTGCCGTCGAGCATGCTCAGAGGCATCTTCATGACGCTGCCGTCCGGACCGGACACGAGGGCTACGCCGCCGGCGAGGGCCATCAGCCCGAGCAGCACCAGCAGACCCACGGTCGATCGCCCCGCCCGATTCATCTCCGGCCTCGGGATAGAGGTTTCCTGCGCAGCGGCGATTGCGACAGTCACGTGACCCTTCCTCCAATTGACTGGTGCCCCAGGGGATACAGAATTGACCGGCAGGCACCGGCCGGACCGGAGACGATGGTCCGATCGCGGGCAAGACCCGGTCAAGGGCCATGGGGCCTAGGCAGCGGCGCGGCGCCGCCCGGGCTTCGCGCGCATCCTTCCAGGGTTGGCCTCCGCGGCTGCCTCGGCAAAGGCACCGATCGGCGCCGGCCTGGCGAGGAAGAAACCCTGGCCGTATTGGACGCGGAGCAGCTTCAGGGCCGTCAGCTCGTTCTCCGTCTCGATGCCCTCGGCGATGAGAGCGCAGCCGACGCTCTCCGCGAAGCGCGTCATGCCGGTCACCATGGCCTGTCGAGCCGGGTCGTTGTCGATGTTGCGGACCAGCGAGATGTCGAGCTTCACGTATTGGGGCCGCAGTTCGAGGATGTGGTGCAGCCCCGCGTAACCGGCTCCGGCGTCGTCGACGGCGAGCATCGCGTGCGAGCGAACCTGATCCAGGGCCGCCATCAAACGAGGGTAGTCGTCGATCTCGGCGTGTTCGGTGATTTCCAGGACTACCGGGCGATCGGCTCCCGACACCACGTCGAGCAGTGGGATAAGCGCGGTGGCCAGCGCAGGCGAAACGTTGAGACTCACGAAACTGCCCGCGGGCAACCGCCGGGCCTGGTCTATCTGGACGTTGAGGCAAGCCGTTTCGAGCTGGACCATCATGCCGACCTTGTCCGCGGCCAGGAAGGCGAGGTCGGGCCGGCGCCCGTCGTTGAAGCGGGTCAGGGCCTCGTAGCCGACGAACCTGCGGGTCGTCAGCTCGACGATGGGCTGGAAGACCGGCGTGAATGCCCGGGCCGAAATGACCTCGCGCACGTCGGACCGCACGCTGTCCCGCTGCCAGCGCTCTGACAGCATCGGACCCAGGACGGCCGCGGACATGACGCTGAATTCAGTCAGGGTCGCGAGGCGATCCGCAAGGCGCCGTTCGTGGTCGACCGTCATTGCGCCCATCGAGAGCAGCCCGATCGGGACGTCGTTCCAGATCAGCGGCGCCAGGGCCTCGGCCCGAAGACCTGACTCGATCACAGCCTGCTCGAAATCGTCTTGAGGCGTCCGGCCGCTCCAGGATTCAAGCCAGAGCCCGAATTCAGCGTGCTCCATGAGCCGCTGGCCGTTGTCGTCGGGCAGGGGCTGGCCTACTTCGACCGGCCGGCCAAGCGGCCCGCGGTGGGCCATCGGAACGACCCCGGCCGGGCTGAACGCGTACAGGACCACTGAGTCGATGCCATCGATGCGCAGGCCCTCGGCGCAGATCTTTTCGGCCGTGCCCTCGATCGTGGGCGAGGCTTCCAGCCGCGCCAGCGAGACCGTCGCGGCGGCTCGCTCGCTCATCTCGGTCGTCAGCCGTTCCGAGGCGACTCGTTCGCGTCCCTGCAGGACGCGCTGCCGGATCACCGCCAGGAGGACGACCACGCACGTGCCCAGGGCGATCGGATCGACCTCGAGCGGGCGCGTCCGCGGCATCACGTCCAGGATGGCGCAACCGACGATCGCGACGATCGGCAGCCAATCGGAAGTGGCGCGGGCCACCCGATCGTAGAGCTTGCCTCCGCCACGCTGAAGAGACCACGTGACGCCGCCGTAGGCGGTGACCAGTGCTCCCGCCGGGAAGATGAAGTCCATCGGTTCGATCGTATCCGGGGCGCCCGAGAGGAAGCGCCCGATCCATCCGTCCCAGGCCAGCGCCAGCAGGACGATGCCCAGCGTCACTGCCCACACGCCGCGCCGGGACGGCTCGATCCGCAGCGAAAGGGCCGCGACCACCGAAGCTGCCGCGCTGGCGAAGAACAGCGCCGAGACCAGGGGAACGAATAGATTCGCCGTCGGATCCGCCAGGAGCACAGCCACCTGAGCGCCGGGCAGGAAGCTCTGATGCAGCCAGTTGGCCATCACGAACGTGGTCGCGGCCGCGGTCAGGACAAGTCCGTCGAGGGCGACCGTGCGACGGGCCTCGCCTTCGAGCTGGCGATAGACGACCCGCAGGAGCATGGCTACCCCGAGCACGGCACCAATCACGTAGCAGACGTCGGAGAGTGCGGCGAGCGGCCCGATCGAACGGTGAAACACGTCGGGTATGTCGGCGATGATCTGTCCCGCCGCCGTGAGACCGATCGAGATTGCCAGGGAGCGGCGGATGGCGCGGTGCTCTTGATCGCCCCGAGCAGCCGCGAGCCCAAGGGCGATCGCCGCCAGGGTCGGTGCCGCCGCGCACGAAAGGTCTTCCCAGAGCAGCCACGAATTGCGCGGGTTCAGGAATTCGAGTATGGCCGAGGCGGCGGTGACGATCAGGCCGATCGTAAGAGTGGCCAGCCCCGGACGCCGAACGTAACCGGCCGAGAGCCAGGAGGTCTGGACCCGAACGCTGCGCAGGACGCCCGGCAATCGAAGCCGAGCCGCCACCTGGTTGGCCGTCGGGAGGCTCACGCGATTGCCTCTACGAACGCCATGACCGATCCTGTCCACTTAGCTTGCGACCGCGCCATCGGCTGCATCGATGTCAACCCGCTAGTTGAGTTGGTGACGCCTTCAGGTTTCCGGTTGCCGGCACGCGGCTCCAAGCCGGCGGCTGGCCGGGGACGGGCCTGGCCGCAATGCACGTTAGGTATCGGCCGGGAGTCCCTCGATTGCAGCGCCGCGTTGCCCGGATTCGGTCCTATTGGTTACCCTAGGACCACTGGATCGGGAGGTTTCATGCATCTGCAAGATTTCGACCTGGAGCGCTACTTCGCCCGCTGGGAGTTCACGGCCGAGCTACTGCTGTGCGCCTCAGACGTCGAGAGTTGGGCGATGCGGGATCTGCTGGATCTGGCCGACGAGGACTGCCGGCGGCGCTGGAGTGAACTGCGCCTGGGCTACACGGAATCGTCCGGCGATCCCGAGCTTCGAGCCGCCATAGCGGGGCTGTACGAGCGGGTCGGCCCGGACGACGTGATGGTGTTCTCCGGCGCCGAGGAAGCAATCTTCACCCTTCACAACGTCCTGCTCCAGGCCGGCGACCACGCGGTGGTCGTCTCGCCGGCGTACCAGTCGCTCGCCGAGGTCGCTCGCGGGGCAGGGGCCGACGTAACGCGTCTGGTTCTGCGCGAATCCGGTGGCTGGCGGCTGGACCTCGACGAGCTTCGCGCCTCGCTCCGGCCGAATACGAGGCTGATCCTGATCAACGAGCCCCACAATCCGACGGGCGGCTTGAGCGATCGGGCGACGTTCGATGGGGTGGTCGAGCTGGCGGCCGAGTCGGGCGCGCGCCTCGTCGTCGACGAGGTCTACCGCTTCCTCGAGTTCGACCCGGCCGACCGGCTGCCGGCCGGAGCGGATACGTCGGCGACGGGAGTCAGTATCGGCGTCATGTCCAAGTCGTTCGCGCTGGCGGGTCTGCGGATCGGCTGGGTGGCCACGCGCGACCGCGATCTGATGGCCCGGCTGGCCGCCTTCAAGGACTACACCACCATCTGCAACTCGGCGCCGGCCGAGGTGTTGGCGTTGATCGCGCTTCGGGCGCGCGAGCAAGTGTTGGCCCGTAACCGGGCAATCGTCGCCTCGAATCTCCCCCTTCTCGATGGGTTCTTCGGGCGCTGGCCGGGCGTCTTCGAGTGGGTCAGGCCCCGCGGCGGGAGCATCGGCTTTCCGCGCCTGATCGCGGACCGGCCGATCGACCGTTTCGCCGAAGACCTGGTCCGCGACACTGGTGTACTGCTGCTGCCGGGCTCCGTCTTCGCCGACACGGGCAACCATTTCCGCATCGGCTTCGGGCGGGCCAACATGCCAGCAGCCCTGGAGCGGCTCGAGCGTTACGCGGAACGGGTGCTTCGTTAGCGGCTCGTGACGAGGGGCGGCGGGCGGGCGTGGGCGCGGGCGGCCGGGCGGCGGGCGACGTCGCGGCGCGGCGCGGCGCGGGCGGTGGGCGGCGGCGCGGCGCGGCGCGGCGCGGGCGGTGGGCGGCGGCGCGGCGCGCGGCCGCGGCGCGGGCGGCGGGCGGAGCGGGCGGCGGCGCGGGCGGTCGCGGGCGGTGGGCGGCGGCGCGGCGGCGCGGGCGGCGGCGCGGGCGGCGGCGCGGCGGCGCGGGCGGCGCGGGCGGCGGCGCGGCGCGGCGACGGCGCGGCGCGGCGCGGGCGGCGGCGCGGCGGCGACGGCGCGGCGCGGCGCGGGCGGTGGGCGGCGGCGCGGCGCGCGGCCGCGGGCGGCGGGCGGAGCGGCGGCGCGGCGCGGCGTAGGCGGCGGCGCGGGCGGTGGGCGGCGGCGCGGCGCGCGGGTTTCCTATTTCACACGAGGACAACATAAGGCAAACGCCGGACCGATTCTCCTGCCCACTTAGGGCGAAAACGGCGTGTATCCACCTTCGCGCGCACACGGGCATCGGCGTCAAGGCTTCGGGCTGCCTCGATCCTTGTCCAATGTCGATTCCGTGTGAATTCGGCAAGAAGGTCGGCGGGTCCGAGGTCGGAGCAGGGGTTGCGGGCGGCGCGGCGGGGCGTGGCGGTGGGTCGGCGGCGGACCGGCGACGGCGCGGCGCGCGGCGGGCGGCCGGTGGCTGGTGGCTGGTGCGGCATGGGGTCGGTCGCGGCGGCGGATCGGCGGATCGGCGGATCGGCGGATCGGCGGGCGGCGGATCGTAGGGTCGACGGTTTCGCCGACGGACTTGCACGAGTCATCCGTGCCCCCGCCGGGCAATTACCCTTGACATATTACTTAGTACTCACTAAGTTATGCCCATGAGCGCCACGACCAGACTGACTGCCGAAGAACGCCGGGACGAGGTCGTCGCCGCGGCCTCGATCGAGTTCGCGGCCGCCGGCTACGCGGGCACCTCTACCGAAGCGATCGCGCGGCGCTCCGGAGTCTCGCAACCCTATCTCTTTCAGCTGTTCGGAACGAAGAAGGATCTATTCATCGCGGTCGTGATCGACTGTTTCGAGCGGACCAGGCGCACTTTTGAGCAGTCCGGCAAGGCGGCGACCAGGACCGGCGCGGTGCCGAAGAAGGTCCTCGAGGAGATGGGCCACGCCTATGTTCGCCTCCTGCTGGCCGACCGCAAGATCCTGCAACTCCAGCTCCAGGCGTACGCCGCCTGTGGCGATCCGGAGATCCAGACCGTCGTCCGCGAGAACTACGCCGCCCTGTGGCAGACGGTCGCCCGGGTCTCCGGCGCGGACCCAACCGAAGTCCACGGCTGGTTCGCGGAAGGGATGCTCATCAACGTCGTGGCCAGCATCAAACCCGACAGGTTGCAAGAGCCGACCGACAGCGAGGACGGCGGCGCTTCCAGCTACATGGCGTTCCTCCGCTTCCTGGCCGGAGGTGACGCCGGCAAGTGCTAGATCGCGCCCCCCTTTTTTGCGTGCGCAACTTAGTGAGTACTTAGTTAGCAGACAGAAAGGACCGAAATGTCTCGACGAGCGTCCCCGATGTGGACCTTCTCAATCACCGCCATCGCCCTGTTCATGGTCAGTCTTGACAACCTCGTCGTGACCATGGCCCTCCCCGTGATTCGCCGGGACCTCGGCGCTTCGCTGAGCGACCTGGAATGGACCGTCAACGCCTACACGCTGACCTTCGCCGCGCTTCTGCTGATGGGCGCCGCCCTCGGCGATCGGTTCGGTCGGCGGCGCATGTTCACAACCGGAGTCGCCGGCTTCACGATCGGTTCCGCCGCTGCCGCGCTCGCTCCCACGAGTGGCTGGCTCATCGCCGCTCGAGCCCTGCAGGGCATCGGCGGCGCCATCTCCATGCCGCTGACGTTGACGATCCTGTCGGCCGCCATCTCCGCCGAGAAGCGGCCGCTCGCCCTCGGGGCCTGGGGCGGCATCGGCGGTCTGGCCGTTGCCCTCGGACCGGTCATCGGCGGCGCCATTACTCAGGGCCTGTCGTGGCACTGGATCTTCTGGGTCAACGTCCCGATCGGCATCGTCACCGTACTGCTGGCCCACTCCCGCCTCGGTGAGACCTACGGACCGGACCGCTCGCTCGATCTCCGCGGCGTCGCCCTGGCGAGTGTTGGACTCGTCGGCATCGTGTGGGGCGTGACCCACGGCAACGGCCGCGGCTGGACCGACTGGCAGATCGTCGGATCGATCGCCGTCGGACTCGCGCTCATGGCCGCGTTCCTGGTCTGGGAAGCACGCTCGAAGACGCCGATCCTACCGCTCAAGCTCTTCAGCCGGCGGTCGTCGGTCGTGGCCAACGGCGTGTCGTTCCTCATGTTCTTCGGGATGTTCGGCTCGATCTTCCTTCTCTCGCAGTTCTTCCAGATCGTGCAGGGCCTCAACCCACTCGATTCCGGCATCCGAATCCTGCCCTGGACGGCGACGCCGGTCGTCGTCGCGCCGATCGCCGGTTGGGCCTCCGGCCGAATCGGGGCCCGGCCGATCCTGTTCGGCGGCCTCGTCCTGATGGCGGCCGGCCTCGGCTGGATCGCCGCCCTCACTTCGCCTGCGGTCTCCTACCTCAGCATGGTGCCCGCATTCGTGATCACCGGCGCCGGGATGGGTCTGTTCTTCGCCCCGATCGCCAACGTCGTTCTGTCGGCAGTGCCCAAGGAAGACGAGGGCAAGGCTTCCGGCGTCAACAACACCATCCGCGAGCTCGGCGGCGTCTTCGGTATCGCAGTCCTGGGCGCGATCTTCTCGGCCGCTGGGTCCTACGAGACTCCTCGGACGTACACCGACGGGTTGATCCCGGGCGTCTGGGCCGGGGCCGCGGTCGTGGCGCTCGGCGCCGCCCTGGCACTCGCTCTGCCGGCGGCCGCGGCTCGACTCCACCGGGCGGAGTCGGTCGATCTCGCGATCGCGGATCGTGAGGAACTGGCCGCCTAGAGTGGCCGAATTAGCCGGCAACCGAGAGCTCGCCGGCATTCCCGGCGGGCTCTCCTGATTCGATCAGGATTCCGATCAGGCCGGCACTGCCCGTCTTCCGACCTCCTTGAGCTTCTCGAGCGCCTGGGCATAGAGACCGTCGAAGGCACGCGGAGTAGTCGGGAAACCGTGCAGCATCGTCGCGAGCGTTGCGATGGGCACTCGAGCATGAATGGCCAGGACGATCTCGTGGATCGTCGCCGAAGCGTCCGGCGCCACGACCGACGCGCCGAGCAGCGTCTGCGAGGTGCGGTCGACGACGATCGCCAGATGGCCGAGGGCGGCTTCGACTTCATAACCTCGCGCCGTCGTCGCGAAATCGGCCACCAACTCAAAGGCGTCCGCACCGGCCGAGCGGGCCTGGTCGATGCTCATGCCCACCGAGGCCAGCTCGGGCTCGAGGAAGACCGCCCTCGGGATAGCCCGATAGTCGGGTTTGACGTCCTCGCCCATGGCCATCCGCACCGCCAGGGCTCCCTGGTAGTGGCTGACGTGAGTGAACATCTCCGGGCCGGCCGGGTCGCCGACGACGTAGATGCCGTCGGCCAGCCGCAGCCGCCCATCTCGGGGCAGCGTCCTGGGATCGAGTCCGACCGAATCGAGACCCAGCCCGTCCAGTTCGAGCGAGCGGCCCAGGGCGTGGAGGATCTGGTCGGTTTGCAGCGAACTGCCGTCGCTCAACTCCACGATATGCGAGCCGGCCGCGCCGGCGCCTGGCTCGACCCGGAGCGCCTGCACGCCAAGGCGCACCTCCACCCCGTCGTCGCTCAGGATCCGGGCCGCCGCCTCCGAGACGCGGGGGTGGTCGCGGTCGAGCAGCCGATCGTGGCGGTGGATCAAGGTAGTCCTGACGCCGAACCGGCCGAAGACGGAACTCATCTCGACGCCGACCGGGCCGCCGCCGAGTACCACGAGGCTCCGGGGCAACTCTCTGGTGGACGTGGCCTCGCGGTTGGTCCACGGCCGGCTCTCGGCCAGGCCCTCGATTTGAGGCCGAGTCGGCTGGGAGCCCGTCGCGACGACGATCGTGCCGGCTTCGATGCGAATGGTCGATCGGCCGGCCGCCACGTCCCCAGGGGTCAGTCTGGCCGGCCCGTTGCCCGCGTCTTCGTCGATGGCTATCGCGACGCGCCCCGGGCCGACTATCCGAGCCTGGCCCCGATACAACCGCGCCCCCGCCTTCTCCAGAGCCGTGGCGTGGCCGCCGTCGTCGGGCCACTCGCGCTGCTCGCGGTTGATCATGTAGTCACGACGGTCCGAAGCCCGCTGCCAGGAGTAGTCCCCCACGCGATGAACGGCTGCGGCGTGCAGCAGAGCCTTGGAAGGTATGCACGCCCAGAAGGGGCACGAGCCGCCGAAAAGCTCGCGGTCTACGACCGCAACCGTCTGCCCGCGCTCGAGGGCCGTATTGGCCGCCGACTCCCCCGCCGCGCCCGCGCCTATGACCACGAAGTCGAACCTGTCCATCGCCCGCCTGCTGTGATTGCCTCGACGTGTCCGAGGCCTGGCGGGATCATCCACCGAGCGCGCCGCGCTTTCGGCACCCGATCCGCCAAGCGGATCGCGATCGCACCGCACCGCGGTCGCGAAGCGTCCGGGAGGTCCGGCGGTTGCTCGCCGGCCCCGGTGGCGGCCGCCACCCACGCCTACTATTCGAGCCACAGGCACGCGTTCCCATCGTGGCCGTGAAGTTGCCAAGCCGGAGGTCCATCGATCGTGGTCAGCCTCGGTTTCTCCGTCCTGGGCGGGCACACGGGCTCGGCACCGAGTCCCTTCGACGCACTCAACGGACCTCGTCTGGCCGGTGGCGAGGGCAGCCATCCGCTCCATTCGGTGGCCGCCGAAGAACTTCTACGGCCGACCGACGGCGCCATCACCGGCGAGATGGTCCTCGACCATCCGGCTCGAGTCGGCGACGGCATCACCGGCCACGTCAGGCTCGTCGCCGGGAAGGCGGTCTCGGCTCGAAAGGCTTATCTGCGGCTCGTCGGACTGCGGCTGGACGAGGTGCGCCGCTCCGAAGATCACCGCAACTCGAAGGGCGAGGTCACCTACACCGAGCGCTGGGTGGAAACGAGCGGCAAGCTGTTCGTTCAGGATGCGTTCCCGGAGCCGCCGATTCCAACGGTCTTCCAGCCGGGCGAGGAGTGGCAGTCGACCTTCGCGGTCCCCGCGCCTCAGCTCGGCCCACCTACCGCCCACCTCGGCGAATCGATCGTGGCCTGGGCCCTTGAAGTCCGCTGGGACGTTGCGATGGGCAGCGACCATTTCGTGGCCGCCTACCTGCCTTTGGCCCAGCACCCGGACCTGCTCCGCGCCGGCGTCGGCAGGCAGGGCGGCGCCAGCCTCATGTCGTCCGTGGCCGTCGGCGACGGCGCAATCAGCATCGAATCGCCGCTCCCCGCGCCGTCCGGCCAGGAAGTGGCGGTCAGGGTCAGCTGGCCGTCGGCGCCGCAGGGTCAGGGAGCGCGCATCGAAATCCATCGGCGCACGAACTGCCCGAACGGTCAGGAGGGCATCATCGCCTCCGCCACGGTGGACCCGGCGGCACTTGCCAGTGGAGCCGCCGAGGCCCGGCTCCTCATCCCGCCCGGCTCGGCTCCCTCGTTCGACGGGGCGGGTCTGCAGATCGACTATGTCATCCGCGTTCTGGTGGACCGCCGCTTCCGCTCGGACGCCGCCATCGAGCGCCCGCTCGGGATCGTCTGACCGCCCAGCGTACGGGCGCCGCGCGAGTTCCACAGGCGAAGACCCGCGCATCTGCCACGTCGCAGGCCCGCATCGCGAAACCTCGTTGACACCGCGAGGCGCAGCCCGTACTTTGCCATCAGGTTATATAACCAAGTAGCTAAGCAAGAGATAGATGAACGCCAGCCAGACAGGTCAGGCCGACAGCCTCAGCGCCACATTTGCGGCCCTCGCCGACCCCACACGGCGGGCCATCCTCGCCCGGCTCGCGCTGGGAGAAGCAACGGTCACGGAACTCGCCCGACCTTTCGACATGAGCCTCCCCGGCGTCTCCAAGCACCTCAAGGTGCTCCAGAACGCCGGCCTCATCGTCCAGGGCCGGGACGCGCAATGGCGACCGTGCCGGCTGGAGGCCGAGCCGCTCCGAGACGTCGCTTCCTGGATCGGGCAGTACCGCCGGTTCTGGGAGGAGAGTCTGGAACGCCTCGACGAGTACCTGTGCGAACTGCAGTCGCAGGAACCGCGGGCGGCGGGTCCGAAAGGACGGACCCGGCCTCGGCGGAGCCGGGCTCCACAAGAGAAACGACATGGCACTCCCCAGCTCTAGCACTGCCGTCGCGGCGGCCCACAACGTCCCGCCGGTTGGGTCGGATCCCGGGGCCTTCGAGTTCCGCGTCGGCGGGCGTGAGCACGCCAGCTTCGGCCCGGTCTATGGGCCAACCCACGCGTTCGATGCCGTCTACCGCCGCATCTTCCCGGAGCGGTCCTCTACACGAAGACGCGTCTCATCCTGACCGAGCGGGGCGCCGCCTTCTTCGACGGGCTCGACAACCCGACCCAGCGCGAACAGGGCACGCGCGACCTGCTGGACAGCCTCGCAGCGGCAATCCGGCGCCACTAGAGCTTGCGACGAACACCCGAAAGGATCGACCGATGGCCGAACAGACCGCCAACCGCATGACTTCCACGCTCGCTTCCGACAAGGAGGTGACCATCATTCGGGACTTCGACGCCCCTCGCAGCCTCGTCTTCGAGGTCATGACGAAATGCGAGCATCTCGTCCACTGGTGGGGGCCGCGAGGCTACGTCCTGGAGATCTGCGAGAACGATGTCCGTCCCGGCGGGGCGTACCGGTTCTCCCAGCGCGCCCCCGATGGAGTCCTGCACCCGTTCAAGGGAACGTGGCTCCACGTCGTGGCGCCGGAGAGAGCGGTGTTTACACAGATCTACGACGTTCCTCCGATCAACGACCACGTTATGGAAGTCGACAACACCCTCACCGAAGACGGGGGCAAGACACATCTCGTCCAGTGCCTGAGCTTCGACTCGCTCGAGTCCCGTGACGCCATGATCGCCTCGGGCATGGAGAAAGGCGAAGCGGAGAGCTTCGAGCGTTTGGACGAGCTGCTGATCGAACTCCAGCGCCCGCGTTGACGCACCGCACAACGGCCGTCGGGCAACCGCCCGGCGGCCGTTCCGTGTGCAGCCGGTGGGCGGGGCCGGCATCGCGCGGCGACTTCGGGTAGCCGGGCGCGTTAGTGTTACGTCGCCCGGATTTCGGCAGCGTCGGCGAGTTGCGGCCGGTTGGATTGAGTGGGAGCGCTCGGGAGCCGCAGGGATCGGGCGCCAGCGAGGGACCGTACCCGATGATCACGACAATCCGGCCATTTCGCCCAGAGGACGAGGCGGACCTCCGCGGCATCATGAAGTCTTCGCTCGATTTCGACGCCTATCCGGGCTTCACGGAGTGGGATCTCGACATCGAAGCCACGTGGATGGCCGGTGCGCCGGAAAGCCTCGCCCTTGCGGTCGAGGACGGCGTTGTGTGCGGGTTCGTTTGCCCCGCCGGCCAGGCCCTGACGGTCCGGCCCGAATTCAGACGCCGCGGGCACGGCCGGCGCCTCTTCGCGGCGGGACTCGAACTGGCAGCCCGCGACGGCGGAGATGAGATCCGCTTGTACGTTCCCGCGGTCGACGCCGTGGAAGCGTTCGCGCGGGCGATGGGCCTGGCGTATCGAGAGAGTCTCTGGCGGCTCACCCTGCCGCCGGAGACCATCGTGCCGGCCCCGGCATGGCCGTCCGGCGTGGTCGCGCGGCCGCTCGGCGACTGGCTGCCGGTGCCGCGGTTCGTAGGCCTGTTCAACGGCGTTTTCGCGGAAGATCCGTTCCCGGACTTGACCGTCGCGCAGATGGAGCGCAGCCACTCACGCCCGGATTTCGATCCCAACTCGATCTTGCTGCTTTCGCCGGCCGACCGGCCCGACTATCCGATTGCCTTCGTCCGGACTTCGCTCGGGCCGCCGGATGGCGGCGGCTCATCGCCCGTCGGTACGATCCGATTCGTTGGCGTGGACGCAGGCTGGCGCGGCCGCGGCCTGGGCCGCGAGCTGCTGCGCTGGGGCGTGGCCCATGTGCGGGAAGGCGGCGCGGGTCGCGTTCAACTCACCGTGGAAGCGGAGAACGAACTCGCCCTGGGCCTGTACCGCCGCACCGGTTTCGAGCCACGGGTGGAGTGGCCGCACTGGACGCGCCAGATACGATCGGGCGCCGCCGGCTGAACCCGCCCAGACGTGTGAACTTGCTGCGTCAACGTGCCTGTTCGATCGCCTTCGCCGCGTCGGCGACCGCGCGGGCCGATGCCTCCGACTTGAAGAAGTCGGCCGGCAGAGTGACACCGGTGGCGTGGTTCGGGCAATAACCATTCGGATTCTTGTCGAGGTACTGCTGGTGGTAGGCCTCGGCGAAGTAGAACTCGAGGGCGGGCCGGATGTCCGTGGTGATCTTGCCGTGGCCGGCCGCCCCGAGGCGCTCCTGGAACGCGTCCCGGGAGGACTCCGCCTCGAGCTGCTGGGCCTCGCCGTGGGTCAGGATCGCCGACCGGTATTGTGTGCCCTGGTCGTTGCCCTGGCGCATCCCCTGGGTAGGGTCGTGCTCCTCCCAGAAGATCTTGAGCAAATCGGAGTAGGCGACGAGGCCGGCATCGAAGACGACCCGGACGGTCTCGATGTGGCCGGTCCGGCCGGTGCAGACCTCTTCGTATGTCGGGTTGGGAGTCGAGCCGGCCGAGTAGCCGACCGCGGTGGTGACGACGCCCGGCGTCAGCCAGAAGAGCTTCTCGGCACCCCAGAAACAACCCATCCCGAACTCGGCGATTTCGGTGCCGGCCGGATAGGGCGGACGCAGAGACGTGCCGAGGACGGCGTGCCTGGCGGGCACGGGCATCTCCTGCGGGCGACCGGGCAGGGCTTCATCAGGAGAGGGCAGCTTGAGCTTGTGGGGATCGACGAACCAGTTCATTGCTCAAGTCTACGACTCGGCCCCGAGCCGGACCGCTCCCCGACCGGGCGGGGCCGGACCGCGCGCCGGAGAGGTCCGGCTCGCCGTTGGACAGCCGGCGACCTCTGGGGAGACCATTTCGCAATGCGACGAACTCTGGCCTCGCTGGCGGTGGCCGTAATGCTGGCAGCCGGCGCATGCGGTTCTTCCGTGGCGACCGGAACGGCTCCGACGGGTACGACGCCCGAACCAACTACGGCCGCACCCATTTCGACGGCCCTACCTGCAGCCGATCCGACCGCTTCCGCCACGCCCGTCCCCGACGACGCCGTCTGGCTCTGCAAGCCGGGCCTCCCCGGGGATCCTTGTGCCGGAAACCTCGACGCGACCGTCGTCGACGCAGGCGGAGGCAGTACCGTCCAGCCGGCTTCGCCCGCCGTCGACCCGCCGATCGATTGCTTCTACGTCTATCCCACCGTCAGCCGGCAGAGCGGCACCAACGCAAACCTGACGATCGACCCTGAGGAACGCGCCGTGGCATCGGCCCAGGCCGCACTCTTCTCGCAGGTCTGCCGAGTCTATGCGCCTATGTATCCGCAACTCACCGTGGCCGCCATATCGAAACCGGGCGGGATCACGCTGCAGGGCGCCCTGACCGCATATCAGGGAGTCGCTGCCGCGTTCGAGGATTACATGGCCAACTACAACCACGGCCGCGGGATCGTCTTCATCGGCCACTCCCAGGGCGCCTCGATGCTGATCGGCCTGGTCAGGTCCTACGTCGACTCGAATGCGTCCGTCCGTAAACAGCTCGTGTCGGCGCTGATTCTCGGCGGCAACGTGACCGTCCCCATCGGCAGAACCGTCGGCGGCGACTTCACCAACATCCCGGCGTGCTCGTCGGCCGGCCAGACCGGCTGTGTCGTGGCGTATTCGAGCTTCGACAGGACGCCACCTGCCGACGCTTTCTTCGGCCGGCCGGGCTCCGGGCTCAATCCCTTCGCGGGCTCATCGGCGGGGTTGCAGGTGCTGTGCGTAAACCCGGCCGCTCCCGCCGGCGGCGCGGGCACGCTCCGGCCCTACTTCCCGACGTCGTCGGTGGACCAGTACCTCGGCAGCGGTGCGCCCTGGGCCCGCGCGTCGACGACCTTCGTCGCCTACCCCGACGAGTTTTCGGCGCGATGCGAAAGCTCGGGCGGCGCGACCTGGCTGCAGATCGACCGCACTGGCACGTCTGCCGATCGGCGGCCGACGCTGTCGGTCGGCTCCGCGCCGGAGTGGGGCCTGCACGTCGTAGACGTCAATATCGCGCTCGGCAATCTCGTCGAGCTGGTTCGATCCCAGGCGGCCGCTTACGGAGCCTGACGAGACCTGGACGACCCGGTCGGTCAGGAGAGGCCGTTCTGGCGCAGCCGTGAGATGACCGCCGGCAGCCAGTGATCCAGGTAGGCGGCGTCGTAGCGGGCCCGGATCGTCGGCGGGGCGGTGGCCCGATCGAACGGCGAGGCGTCGACCAGGGCATCTTCCATGGAGCCGTACTCACCGCAAGCGACTCCGGCCACAAGCGCCGCCCCCAGAGCGGCCGCCTCTTCGGTCCTGACCACCTCGAGCCGGCCCGGGCCGAGGGCCGCCTTGGCGACCACCCAGCGCCGGTTGCGCGCTCCCCCGCCCGTCAGCTTGACGCGGTCGAGTGGCGTGACGGTGATGCGGGCGAGTTCGTCGAGCATCCAGCGGACGTGGTACGCGGAACCGTCGATCACGGCGGCCGCCAGGTCCACGAGGGTGTGGGTCTCGCGCAGCCCTTCGATCTCGAGACTGGCCGACGGATCGCGGCTCGGCGCAGTCCGGCCTCTCAGGTATGGCCTGACGATCGGGTCGACCGGCCCCGGTCCGGCCTGGTCCAGCAGCGCGATGAACCGGGCATATCGATCGTCCTCGCCGACACCGGGCTTGCGACCGCGGCTCGGGCCCTCGCGCAGGTCGGCCCCGCCCGCACCGGTGGCGGCGGCCGCTCGGCCACTCCGAGTACCCCGTGCGCCGGCCGGTGGCGCCTCGGTCTTGCCGGGCCCTCCGATGTCGGAGAGCGTCAGGAACGTGTCGACGAACCACTCGACCAGCGCCCCGGAGGACTGCAGCCCGCCTGCCACGTACCACAGCTCGTCCATGGCGTGGCAGCCCACGGAGAACCCCCCTCGCCGAACGTCTTCCGCCAGAGACGGACGCTCCGTGACCAGCAACGTGGTCTCCGAGCTGCCCATCGAATCCAGGGCGTCTCCGGGCCGGGTAACGCCCGCGCCGAGCGCCGCGGCCTGGTGGTCGTGGCCCGCGATGGCCACGGGGGTGCCGCTCGGCAGCCCGAGCCTGGCCGCCGCGGCGGCCGTCAAGCCGCCCACGGCCTGGCCGAGCGGCAGCACCTGAGGCATCTCGTCGGGTACCAGGCTGGCCAGCCCGAGCAGGTCGGCGTCCCACGACCGGGTCGTTACGTTGAACGCCAGTGTCCGGCACGCCAGCGAGGCGTTCGTCGCGAGCGTGCCCGTCAAGTCGAGGGCAATGAGTTCGGCCACGCCGGCCCAGTGGCGCAGGCGGGTGAAATCGGCGGCCCGCTGCTCGCGCAACCACAGCAACTTGGGCAGCGTGTATTTCGGTTCCGGGCGGAGTCCCGTCCGGGCGAACAGCGCAGCGGCTCCGATCTGGCGTTCCAGCCAGGCGGCCTGGCGATCGGGCCGAGGGTCGTGCCAGGCCAGGATGTCGCCGACGGGCAAGTTGCGCCGATCGACCGGCAGCCCGGCTTCGGCCATGCTGGCAATGCCTATCGCCGATGGAGTGGTCCCGCTGCTGCGGGCAAAGCCCACACACTCGGCGATTGCCGACGCCACGGCCGGCAGCAGCTCACCGGGCCGGTGATACGCGCCGCCGCCGCGGACCTGGTGAGTCTCCGTGTTGCGGCGCGCCACGTATAGGACGCCACTGCCCGGCTCCACCAGGGCGGCCTTTATGTGGGTCGAACCAACGTCGACCCCGATCAGAGTTCGGGCGGCGCCGGCCCGTTGAGAAGGCATCCGTCAATCATGGAGCACCGACCGGCGGTCGTGGGCGCATTCGCGCGCCGCCGGGCGACCCGACGCCGGCGACTTGAGGCCGGCCGTTACGGTGTGGTCCTGCCCATGCCGGCCGGGGGAGCTCTCCGGAATCTGGGGCGTCCGAATGGAGTGAGCCGCAGTCGAGCTAGCTGTTCGGACGCCCGGCGGGCCGTGCCGGCGGTCAGGCCGTGGCGCCGCCCAGATCGACGGCAACCGTCAGTTCCTCGACGCCGCGGACCAGCCCGATGTCGAGCTTGCCGGTTCCAGCTTTGGAGAGCGCTGCGTGCAGTTCGTCCGGGTCGGTCAGTGCCGTGCCCGCTGCGGAGACGATCAGATCGCCCTCGCGGATGCCGGCCTTCTCGGCGGGGCTGCCTTCCTCCACGCCGCGAACCAGGATCCCGTCACGATCCGGCAGCCCGACGGCCCGACGCAGATGCCTGGCCACGTGGCCCGGTGCAACTGCCACTCCGAGTCGCGGCCGGACGGTCGACTCACCGCGGGCCAATGCGTCGATCCGAGCCTTCAGGTCGGCGTCTGCGGGCAGCGCCAGGTAGAAACCCTCACCGAGTCGCTGGGTGTTGAGGCCGAGCAGGCGACCCTGCGAGTCGAGGATCGGAGAGCCCGACGAACCGGCCGCGAGCGGCGCCGTATGCTCGATGCTGCCGCCGATGAGCCGGCCGCCGGGGCCGCGGAAGGAGCGAGCTGCGCCCGAAACCTGGCCCACGGTCGTCCGGATTCCGCCTCCGCCGGCGCTCGCGACGGCAAACACGACCGCGCCCACACTCGGCAGGGCCGTGGCATTGGCCCACCCCAGCGGAGCAACCCCGCCGGTGTTGACCTCGAGGACTGCCAGGTCGCCGTCCATATCCTCGCCGAGCAGATTGCCGTGCTCGCGCCGCCCATCCGAGAAGACGCAGGTGGCTCCGTCGCCGTGGACGTTGTGGGAATTCGTGAGGACCCGGTTCTCGGCCACGATCACGCCGCTGCCGCGATGCCAGTGGCCGCCGATGCCGACGACGGCCGGACCGGCCTTCTCCGCCACGCCGGCTACCGCTTGCTGAAACTCATCGAGTGCGCTCATCCATTGCTCCTTGGGCGGCCGATCGGCGATGCCCTGCCTGTCGTAAGTAACTAGCA
This sequence comes from uncultured Chloroflexia bacterium, assembly GCA_963835845.1. Classification (GTDB taxonomy): domain Bacteria; phylum Chloroflexota; class Limnocylindria; order Limnocylindrales; family CSP1-4; genus Fen-1039. Next base: position 342,525 of record CAWIGT010000005.1, read on the forward strand.
AGTTGCAAGTTACTACGCCACACTCGAGAGCGCAATAGCAGACTCGCTACCATGGAATGTATGCCAGATCAGGTCCAACCCAGCCCCGGAGGGCAGGCGAGCGAACGCCCTTCCGCCGGTCTCGCTCCGCCCGGCGGGCCCGGCATCCCGACGCCCCAACCGCCCGTCGCCGGCCCGGTCGACGCCACCCCCGCCACGCAGCCGTCGCCTCTGCAGGTCGCACTGGACCGCGTGGGCGATCGCTGGTGCCTGCTCGTCGTCGAGTCCTTGCTCCAGGGCCCGCTCCGCTTCAACGACCTGCAGATCGCGCTGCCGGGCATAGCCCCGAACATCCTGTCGGACCGGCTCAAGCGCCTCGAACGCCAACGTGTCCTGCTGGCCCGCCCCTACTCGCGCCGCCCGCTCAGGCTGAGTTACGAATTGACGGCCGAGGGCAGCGAGTTGGCCGGAGCGCTACGGCTTCTGGCCGATTGGGGTGCCCGATCCTCGTCGTCCGACGCGCTCCGCCACCGGACCTGCGGCACGCCGCTCGAAGCGCGCTGGTACTGCCCGACATGCGCCCGCGCGATCGCTGACGACGAAACCACGGAACTGCGGCGGCTCTAGGCAGGCGTGGGGAGACGCGGGTTGCGCCGACGAAGGCGGCCCGCCCGCGCGTAAAGCGGCTCTCTCGCAGAGCCCGTGCAACGAAACTGAAGCAACGCGTTGCGCCGTTCGGGCCGGTCGGCGGTCATATTGGCCACAACGACGGAGGCCCAGATGACAGAGCACCACTCACACGATCAGGCGCAGCCGACTGCCGGTTTGCTGCGCGGCGGCAGCCACGTCCACAGCCATACCCACGACGGCCGCCTCGCCAGCAGCCCCGTAGCCGAGGAACTCGACGGACTGCCGCACCGGGCCGCCGTAAGCCTCCCACCGGATCTCGACGACGAGGCCATTCGCGGTCGCCGCGATGCCATCGAGCCCGCGGATTTCTCCCGATACGAAACCCACATCGCCGAGATCCTGACGGCCTTCGGTATGGACCTCGAAACGCCCGGAACGCGTGACACGCCGCGGAGATACGTTCGCGCCCTGTTCGACGCGACCGAAGGCTACGACGGCGATCCCAAGCTCGTGACGGTGTTCCCGACCGAGTGCTACGGCGGCTCCAGCTGCGAGCTATCGCAGGTCGTCGAAGGCCCGATCCCATTCACCGCTTTGTGCGAGCACCACGTCCTGCCGTTCATCGGCCGGGCCTTCGTCGGATACATCGCCCACGAGCACATCATCGGCATCAGCAAGCTGACGCGGCTGGTCCGGATCGCGACGCGGCGGTTCGGAGTCCAGGAGAGGATGACTCACCAGATCGCGGAGGCCCTCACCGAACTGACACAGCCGCACGGCGTGGCTGTCTACATGGAAGCGCACCACTTGTGTACGCAGATGCGGGGCGTCCGCGAAGTCGAGCCGATGACACGAACGACCGCGTTCCGCGGCGCATTCGAAACCAATGCGGCTCTGCGCGCGGAGTTCTACGATCTGGCGGGACTGCGGGGAGCGCGCAACTGAGGAGGCCATGACCGGTCGAAGCCAGGGGCTGCCACTGGAACGGCTCTGGGAGGCGGCCGAGCCGCAGACGCACCCGGTCGATTCCCGGGGCGGCTTGCTGCCGCCGCCGCTCGCGGATCGATACCCTGGCGAACTCAACCTCGACTTGCCGCCGGACCGGCCCACGATCGTGGCCAACTTCGTGACCACTCTCGACGGCGTCGTGGCGCTGAGCCCGGCCGAGGCGAACGCCGGCGGCGGCGAGATCAGCGGCTTCTCCGAGTCGGACCGCTACATGATGGCCCTGCTGCGCGGCCTGGCCGACGTGGTCGTCGTCGGCGCGGGCACGGTCCGGGCCGCTCGCCGGCACGTCTGGACCGCGGCCCACGTCCAGCCGTCACTCGCCGACGCGTTCGCCGCGTGGCGGACCGAATTGTGGCTGACGCCGCAGCCGACCACGATCGTCGTCAGCGCCCGCGGCGACCTCGATGCCACTCACCCGGGCCTCAACACCCCGGACGTGCCGGTCATCGTGGCCACGACGAAGGCCGGCGCCGAGCGGCTGGCCACGCTGCCGCTCTCCCAGAACGTCCAGGTTCTGGCGGTCGGCGACGACAAGGGAGTGCCGGCCGGGGCTCTCCTCGAGGTGATTCGCGCCACCGGAGCTCGCGTGGCCCTGTGCGAGGGCGGGCCGCATCTCTTTGGCGAGCTGCTTCGAGCCCGGCTCGTGGACGAGGTGTTCCTCACCGTCGCCCCTCAGGTGGCGGGGCGCGATGCCTCGGTCCATCGCCTCGCGCTGGTCGAGGGAACGAGCTTCGGCGAGGGTCGGGGCCGCTGGGCGAAGCTTGCGGCCGTCCGGCGCGCCGGCGACGATCTCTTCCTGCGCTACCGAATGGAGCCGTAACCGCAAATCGCGCTCGCCGCCGCGGGCCGGGGGCCGGCCTTCGCGCCACTCGTCACGAGACGGCGGTGACCTCACGTCCGCGCCACCGGGACCCCGGTTTGTCGTTTCGTGTCGTTCGGACCGCCGCCGACGGCGCGTCGGGCCTTAACATGTACCTGTCGTCATTCAATGCGGCCGCATCTGTCAGCTGCGCCCGAACATCCCACGGAAGGCACGAATGAGTCGAACTCCGCGCATCGGCATCCTCACTGGCGGCGGCGACGTCCCCGGCCTCAATGCCGTCATCAAGAGCGTCGTCTATCGCGCAACCGAGATTGGCTACGAGGTCTATGGCATCCGGCGAGGCTGGGAAGGCCTGACCCACATGAAGCCGGGCCCGGACCTGGATCCGGACTACATCGTCAAGCTGGATCGCAACAACACCCGCTCGATCGACAGGACCGGCGGCACCTGGCTCCACACCTCGCGGACCAACGCCCGCAAGATGAAGGCCGGCAAGACTCCGGCCCATATCGGTCCCGACCGCCTCAAGCAGCTCGAGGTCAAGGACGGCGTCTACAACTTCACTCCCGTCGTCCTCGAGAACATCGAGAAGCTCGGCCTGGACTACCTCGTCCCGATCGGCGGCGACGACACCTTGAGCTTCAGCCAGGTCCTGGCGGACAACGGCGTCAAGCTCGTGGCCGTGCCCAAGACAATGGACAACGACGTCCAGGGAACCGAGTACTGCATTGGCTTCTCGACGGCGTTGACGCGGGCGAAGGACGCCATCAACCGCCAGCGGACCACGATCGGCTCGCATGAGCGGATCGGCATCTTCCGCATCTTCGGCCGCGACGCCGGCTTCACCGCCCTATACACCGCGTACATCACCAGCGGTCGCTGCCTGATCCCCGAATACGAGTTCGACCTGGACCACCTCGTCGGGCTCCTCGTCGCGGACAAGAAGAACAACCCATCCAAGTACTCGTTCGCCATCGCCGCGGAAGGCGCGATGTGGACGGGCGGCAAGCTCGAGGAGTACGGCCCGGCGGACTCGTTCGGCCATCGCCACAAGGCCAACGTCGCCGAGGTACTCGCCTCGGAGATCCAGGCCCGCTCCGGCGAGGAGACGCTGGCCAGCGAGCTGACCTACGACCTGCGCTCGGGCGATCCCGACGCCGTCGACTCGATGGTGGGCATCACCTTCGCCAACGTGGCCATGAACCTGATCGCCGACGGCATCAGCGGCCGCATGGTCGCCATCCGCGGCGGCAAGTACAGCCACTCCCCGCTCCCCCATCCCGATCAGGGCCCCCGCTCGATCGACATCCCCTCGATGTACAACACCGACCGCTACCGTCCGATCTACACGAATCGGATGGGCTTGCCGCTCTTGCTCGGCATTCCGGTCGCGGAGGATCCCAGCCTCCTGAAGTAGCGTCCTCCCTCCACTGAATCGAAGGCCCCGGCTTTCACCGGGGCCTCGAGGCCCCGACTCGGTCGAGGCCTGCCACCAAAGAACGGGCGTCGGTGGGCGCACGTTTGACAAGGAAGGCTGCGGCAAGGCACGGTTCCCACGTGACGACATCATCCACTCCAGCGCCCCTCCTCAACGGCCGCGACCTGCTTCGCGACAACGGCCTGCCCGTCGAGGGCCCGCTCCTGTGGGGTCGACCGGTGGTAGGCGGCGGCCCGGGCGTCTTCATCGTCGAACTGCCGGCGCCCCAACCGAAGGTCGCGATAGACCCCAACGCGATTCGCGAGTGGCTTGGCCGCGCGCCGGAGCTGAAACTCGACGGCAAGCGCCCGACCGTCCAGGAGTTGCAATCCCGCCTGGCTTCCTTCTGGCTTCCCGGCCAGGCGATCCTCTACATCGGATCGAGCCAGAAGTCCGTCTCGGCCCGGCTGGCGGGCATGTACAAGACGCTGCTCGGCGAGCGGCGGCCGCAGCCGGCCGGCTACTGGCTCAAGACCCTCCACGACCTCAACAAGGCCCGCATCTGGTGGGCGCCCGTATCGGACCCGGAACTCTACGAGGACACCCTGCTCGAAGCCTTCATCAAGAGCGCCGGCGCCCTGCCGTACGCGGTTCTGGTCGGCCCGGGAGGCCAGCGCCGCGAGCACGGTCTGACGACGCCACTCCATGATGTCGGAGTGGAAGCGCCGGTCAAGATCACGAAGGTGACGCAGCTTCCCGACGCCGACGAGAGCGGCATAGTCCTGAGCACCATCTCATTCCGGGCCCGCGCAACCCGGCCGGTGTCCCTGGCCAAGCCCTCTCGGCCGAGAGCAGCTCCACGCAAGGCCAAGCCGATACCGGCCACGACCGGGCCGTCCGCAATTGAGACGCCTGTCGTCCGCCGCTCGTCGAAGACCGCCGCCGGCAAGGGCGGTCCGGTCAAGGATCCTATCCATCTGACCGCCGAAGGCCTGGCGGCCCTGCACTCCGAGCTGGATGAGCTGACAAATCGCCGCCGTCCCGAGGTGATCCAGCGCATCAAGTCCGCCCGCGAGCTCGGCGACCTCAGCGAGAATGCCGACTACGAAGCCGCTCGCAAAGAGCAGTCGTTCCTGGAGGGCCGCGTCCAGCAGCTCGAGCAGATGATCAAGTACGCGGTCATGATCGAGGCCAGCTCGGAGGGCGGCACGGAAGTCGTGCTGGGCTCCACCGTGGTCATCGAGACGGACCGCCACGGCGAGGAGACGTTCACGATCGTGGGCTCGGCCGAAGCCGACGCCACGGCCGGCAAGATCAGCTTCACGTCGCCGATCGGTCGAGCGCTCCTGGGCCGGCATCCCGGCGAAACGATCCGGGTCCAGGTTCCGGCCGGCACGCTGGACTACAAGGTCGTCTCGGTCCGTTAGTCATCACGCGGTCGAAGTCGAGGTCGGCCCCGGACGGCGGTACGTACTCCGCGCTGGACGTCAACCGGCGGGCGGCTCCGGCGGCGTCGGCGGCGTCGGCGGCTCAACCTGGCTCCAGCCGGCCGGTGCAGATCGCCGGTTACTCCTGCCGCCCGGCAGAAGGTTGAAGATCACGATCAAGACGCCCAGCGCCACCGCCATCAGCGGCAAGGCGTTGCGGAGTGCTGTGTTCGGGTGCACCGCGTCGATGCCGATGACGTTCTCGAAGAACAACCCGAAGCCGACGAACAGCCCCAGGCCGACCGCGGCGGTGCGGAGGCCAGCGTCGAGGAGATCCCAGCGGCGGTGGAGCAGGCCGAACAGGGCGATCGACACGCCGACGGAACCCGGCGCTACCAGCGCCCAGGCGTAGCTCCAGCTGGCGTACTCGTCGGTCGAATACTGGAACGCGAGGATCAAGCCGACAGACGTGAGGATCCCGCCCGGGATGGCCGCCCCGAGACCACCCTCGTGGGGAATCGCCAGGCCCATCGCGAGGAGGAGGACGCCGGGGACGATCACGAAAGCGGGCCAGCCGTAGCGGCCGAGGTCGAAGTTCAGCTGCTCCGAGGCGAGAAAGACGACACCCAGGACGACCAGGAGCGCGCCGAGCACCATCGAGCCCCGCCTGGAGTCCCGATCGCCGGCATCATGGCGTTCGTGCCATCCGTAGCTCATCGTCCACCTCGCTTTCGAGCCCGCTTCCGCGTTGCATTGCGGCTCAGTCTAGCCTCGGGCTCCACGTCTGAGATCATCCGGCAGGCTGACGCGTGGGGATCGCCGGACATTCTCGAGGATGATGCCGGTGCCAACCCCAGCGGGCGCGGCTAGTTCGAAGCCACGAATACCGGCACGTCGCCGACGGTGAGAATCTTGTCCGGACCGAGGTCGGCCCGGCTGCCGTCCACCACGAGCGACACGCAGACGTCGCTGGTCGCCTTCAGCATCGGCTGGCCGACGGGCACGGCTCCGTCCACAAGAACGTCGTGCGTGACGTCGGTCGTCCCGTTGCCGTAGAGCAGCAACTCGTTCATGGCGTGGGCGGGATCGATCGCCCCGGGCGCCAGCGTGAGCCGCACGGGATCGATCACCTGCCAGCTGGTGATACCGAGCGCCTCGACCAGAACGTGGAAGCCGCCGTTGGACGGGTTCATCTCGACGATGGGCTGCGAACCCAAGAACCGCACGATGACTCGTGGCGTGTCCGACCAGCCGGCCAGGCCGAACTGGTCGAAGGTGACCTGGACCGTCGATCCGGCGGTCGAGCGGATGTCGACCGGCAAGGCCACGATCCATTTATCGCCGTCGGTCGTGATCGCGGCGAGGTTATCGGCGATCAGCCTGGATACGACGTGGCCGTCCAGCACGACGCCGCCCGTCACGGCGCTCGAGCCATCCGGCTGGCCCATCGTTACGAGGGGCATGAACTCGCCCGCCCACGAATCGGTCTTGAGGCCGTACCTGTTCGAGGCGAGCGCGTAGTAGATCGCTTTGCCCGAGTCGATCCTGACCTCCAGACCGGCGATCGGCTTCACCGGTATCACCGACCCGTCGGCCGCGTAGTAGGCGAAGCCATCGCCCTGCTGGGCGAAGCCGGGCGAGCGCGGTGAGGGCGCGGCCGAAGTCTGCGGCGATGCCGACGAGCTCGGGCTGGCAGCGCCGGGACTGCCGATGACGGGCGTAGCCGACCGGCTGGCGACAGGCGAGCCCGAGGCCGCGAACGAACTCGGCCCGACGAGAGTCGTTCCGGAGCGACCGGCCGTTGCCCCGCCGTCGCCGACGAAGCCCGCATCGAACACGACCGCGACCATCCCTATTCCGATCAGGACGACGGCCGCTCCCGTCAGACCTGCCGCGGCACGGCGCCTGGGTTCCATCGATTCACCTCTCCGCCTGCGGAGACTCCGAGCAGTCTAGCGATGTGCGCGCCGCCTCAATGCCCGGCCACGGCAACCGGGGCCATTCGGCCCACGCGGGCCGAATGGCCCGCGCCTCGTCGACCTGATGGCACTGCCCGCGGCAGGTGCCCAAATGCATGCTCGCGCAATGGACGATTACGCTGAAGTCATCTCCATGCTCAATCACACCTGGTTCGGTGCCGAGCTCTCTCCCGAGACGCAGGAGCGGCTGGCCAGACTCGGCGAAATCCAGGACTTCGAAGCCGACGAGATCATCCTGCAAGAGGGTGATGACGCCAGAGAGATGGGCATCCTCATCTCCGGGCGGCTGGCGCTGCGGACGCTGGTGCCCGAGCGCGGCCCCGTTACGATCCTGAGCGTAGAGCCGGGCGACATATTCGGCTGGTCGGCGGCCCTGGCCGACACTCAGGCTCAGTCCACGGTGGTGGCGACCGAATCCAGCCAGGCCCTGGTCATCGACGGCCAGATGCTTCGAGCCGCTCTCAAGGACGACCACGCGCTGGCGGCCAGCCTCTACCCGCGGATCCTCAAGGCTGTGGCCCGTCGCCTGCGAGCGACGCGCTTCCAGCTCCTGGATCTGTTCGCTCGCTGACGGCCGACGTGCAAGCATCCCACCCATCTTCCCAGGAGGTTTCCGGAGCAGTGATCGGAAGCCCTGCACCCAGCCAGACGCCGGCCGCCCGGCAGTGGTTCCTCGCCCGGTCGGATCTGGAGGCCCTGATCGAAGCGATCCGCGCCACCGGCCGTAACGTGATCGGCCCCACGATCCGAGACGGCGCCATCGTCTACGACGAGATCCAGAGCGCGGCGGACCTGCCCGCCGGCTGGCGGGACGAGCAATCGGCCGGCCGCTACCGGCTCGAGCGCAGCGGCACCGACCATGTCTTCGGATACAGCGTCGGCCCGACGCCGTGGAAGCGCTTCACGTTCCCGCCCAACCTGACCATCGCTCACGCCCACCGCACGGGATCTTTCGGCTTCGAACCACCAGTTCCGGAGGTGCCGCCGGTCGCGTTCCTCGGGGTTCGGGCTTGTGAAATCGCGGCATTGGCCATGCAGGACCGCGTCCTTCTCGGCAGCCAGTTCACGGACGAGGACTTCCGGGCGAGGCGGTCCGCCGCGTTCATCGTGGCCGTCCAGTGCACCGTTTCGTCGAGCACGTGTTTCTGCACCTCGATGGGCACCGGCCCCGAGGTTCGGGGCGGCTACGACATCTTGCTGACCGAGATCGACGACGGTTTCGTGATCCAGGCGGGTTCGCCCGGTGGCGCAGCGATCGTGGCCAAGCTGCCGACGCGGCGGCCATCTCACGCCGAGGCCGGCGCCGCGGTGGACAACGTCGAGGCGGTCCGGACCCAGATGGGCGAACCGCTGCCCATGACCGGCATCGCCGAACGGTTGAAGCTCCAGCTGGACAACCCGCGCTGGGCGCAGGTCGCGGACCGGTGCGTCGAGTGCGGCAATTGCACGATGTCGTGCCCCACTTGCTTCTGCACGTCCGTCGTCGAGAAGTCGGACCTCGAGGGCAAGAACAGCGCCACGGAACGGCAGTGGGATTCCTGCTTCGACGTCGGGTTCGCCAAGGTTGCCGGCGGCGACTTCCGAGCCCGCCCGCGCGACCGCTACCGGCAGTGGTTGACCCACAAGTTCTCGACCTGGTTCGACCAGTTCGGATCGTCCGGCTGCGTCGGCTGCGGCCGCTGCATCACATGGTGCCCGGTCCGGATCGATGTCCGCGAAGAGCTGGCTGCCATAGCGCCGCCCATCCCGCCCGTGATCAGGCCGGTTGCCGTGGAGCCGGTCGCGGCCAGTCCGGGTGAGTATGCGATTGCGCGCCTGGCCTCGATCCGCCCCGAAACCGAAGACACCACTACGTTGTCGCTCACGGACCTGGATCCGGCCTTCCTTTCCGGCCGGCCGGGCCAGTTCGTCATGGTCGCGCTGCCATCGTTCCCGGCCGTCCCGATTTCCATCTCGCGCTTCCGGGCGACGGAGATCGACCTCACCATCCGAGCCGTCGGTCCCACCTCGACGGCACTGGTGAGCCTGCATCCCGGCGCCAAGGTCGGCCTGCGTGGTCCGCTCGGGAACGTTCTGGCCCATCGAGGAAGCCTACGGCCGCCATGCCGTGGTCGTGGCGGGCGGCGTCGGTCTGTCGCCCCTGCACGGCCTCGTGGACGCCCTGGTGGCCAACCACGATCGCTTCGAGTCGGTCTCGCTCTTCTACGGCTCGCGTACTCCGGAAGACCAGCTGTTCAGGCAGGATCTGGCGGCCTGGACCGCCAGTAAGTCGATCGACGTGGCCGTCACGGTGGACCGCGCCGGTCCCGAGTGGAAGGGGCGCGTCGGCGTCGTCACCACGCTTTTCGACATGATTTCCTGGGACTGCACCAAGGTCACGGCATTCGTGGTCGGACCCGAGCGCATGATGCAGGCCTCCGTCCAGGGTCTCATCTCCAAGGGAGTGCCCGCGGATCGCATCTGCGTGTCGATGGAACGACACATGGAGTGCGGCATCGGGTTGTGCGGGCACTGTCAGATGGCCGGACGGTTCGTCTGCAAGGACGGCCCCGTCTTCCGCCTCGACGATCTCGGCGACATGTTCAATCGAGAGGGAATCTGATGGCCACAACGGGCAGGACCGCTCGACCGCGCGTCGCCGTCGTCAAGTTCGCCTCGTGCGACGGCTGCCAGCTCACGATCCTCGACCTCGAGGAGCATCTGCTGGAGATCGTTTCGCGCTTCGACATCGTCGAGTTTCCCGAAGCCACTTCGCGCCGCTCACCGGGCCCGTACGACATCGTCTTCGTCGAGGGCTCGGTCAGCGCGCCGGAGCACATCGACGCGATCAAGGAACTGCGCAAGCAGGCCCGAGTCCTCGTCACGATCGGTGCTTGCGCCACCTCCGGCGGAATCCAGGCGATGCGCAACTGGGCCGACCACGACGCCTTCCGAGCGGCGGTCTACGACCATCCCGAGTGGATCGAGTCACTGGCCGCGGCCACGCCCGTCGCCGACCACGTCAAGGTGGACGCGGAGCTGCACGGCTGCCCGATCGACGGCGGCCAGCTGACCGAGTTGCTGACGTCCGTCCTGGTTGGCCGCCGGCCCCAGATCCGCGACGAGGCCGTCTGCCGCGAGTGCAAGCGCAAGGGCATCGTCTGCATGGTCGTCGCCCGCGGCGAGGCCTGCATGGGCCCCGTTACCACATCCGGCTGCAACGCTCTGTGCCCCACCTACGACCGGGGCTGCTACGGCTGCTTCGGGCCGCGAGCCAACGCCAACGCCAGGAGCTGGAGCGCGGGCCTGCTCAAGTCGGGCCGGCCGCCGGAAGAAGTCTGGCGTCTCTTTGCCGGCTTCACCGGCTACGCGGAACCGTTCCGGACGGTCATCACGGAGCTGGGCAAGACGAAGGGCTAGGCTCTTCGCCGTCGACCGACCGAGGCGCATAATTGGGTCATGAGGGTCGCCGTGCGGCTTCCGGCTTTCCTGTTGCTGGGCCTGACGCTGGTGGTTGCCGCACTCCTCGTCGCCGGCTTCGGAGTTGGCGTGGGGATCGGCCTCGTGGCGGGCCTGCTCCTCGGCTGGATGGTCGTGATCGCCTTCCTGGCCATGAACCCACACTCGGGCGGAAGCGTCGCCTACCTGACTCGGTCGGGCCGCGGCGCAATGCCCGACGAACACACCCACGAACTGATGCGGCGCCACGGTGACGCCCAGATGCGGCTCGCCGGTGTCGACGCAAGTCCGCTGGTTCGCGTCTTGCCGGTTGCCGCGGCCGTGGAGGCCGGAGGCGCGCGCCTCGAGCTCGTGGCGCTGGAGATCCGCCAGGACGGCGCTATCGCAACGATCGTCGCGCATACGCGGCCGCCGATCGGCAACCTCGGGCACTTCGTCGAAGCGGCGGTCTCCGACGCTGCCGGCACGGCGTACGTGGCCGCGGCTCAAGGAACCGGCCAGTCGATACCCGGAAGCGGCCGGTACGAGATTCGCTTCGCGCCCGCGCCCCCACCGGCCGCCGGCCGGGTCACGCTCCGCATCGATGCGTTCTTGAACCCGTTCCCCGGGCCGGGCACCGAGCTCCTAGGCCCCTGGGAGTTCGTCGTCGCCCTCTGAGGCCGGCGATGACGGGGCTCGTCAGGGCGCCCGAGACGTGGCACGATGCGGTCATGAGTGAGCCATCCGCTGCGCAGTCTTCAGCCGCCGCCCGGCATCCCGGTCATCGCAGTCGACCCACCGGAGAGCCGTCGATGACGCGCGAGCCGGACTATCAAACTGCCCGCCCGACCAAGGTCGCCATCGTCGGCACGGGCATGGTGGGTTCGACCTTCGCCTATACCTTGCTGCTGTCCGGCGTGGCGTCGGAGATCGTCCTGATCGACGCAAATCACGAGCGGGCCGAGGGCGAGGCGATGGACCTCAACCACGCGGTCCCGTTCGCCCATCCCACGAAGATATGCGCCGGCGACTACTCCGACTGCCAGGGTGCCGTCCTGACGATGATCGCCGCGGGCGTCGGCCAGCGGCCGGGCGAGACGCGCCTGGAGCTGGTCAAGCGCAACGCCGCCATCTTCGCTCAGATCGTGCCCAGGGTCGCCGAGGCGAATCCCGAGGGAATCATCGTCGTCGCCACGAACCCGGTCGACGTTCTGACTCACGTGACCCTTAAGCTGGCCGGCCTGCCGCCGCAGCGCGTCTTCGGCTCGGGCACGATCCTCGACACGGCCCGCTTCCGCTACATGCTGAGCGAGCATCTGGGCGTGGATCCGCGGAGCGTCCACGCTTACATCATCGGCGAGCACGGCGACAGCGAGGTGCCGGTGTGGTCGCTCGCGAACGTGGCCGGGATGCGACTGCCTTCGTTCTGCGCTGAGAACGGCATTCCGTTGGGGTCCGACACGATGGAGCGGATCTTCAGCCAGACCCGCGACGCCGCCTACGAGATCATCAGTCGCAAGGGCGCCACCTACTACGCGGTGGCCGCCGGCCTGATGCGCATCGCCGAGGCGATCCTGCGCGACCAGAACACGGTCCTCTCGATCTCCAGCCTGGTCGAGGACTACTACGGCATCGACGACGTCTGCCTGAGCCTGCCGACCGTGGTCAGCCGGCGTGGCATCGAACGAGTGCTGCGCCTGGACCTCAGCCCGCACGAGGCGCGCGGCGTCCGAAAGTCGGCCGAGGTCCTGCGCCAGACTCTGGACTCGCTGGCCGGCTGACCAATTGACGAGCCCGGCCGGATGCCGCCGCCGCGGACTCCCCCTACTTGCAGGTATCGGCGGGCGGCGGCCTGCCGTACCAGGTGCTGTCGGTGCCGAACAGCTGAACCGATAGTTCGGCGACCTTGGCGTTGATCAGGCAGTTGGCCGCATTCACGTTGCTGATGCCTGTGACGGTGTAGGGCGGACCCAGGACGACCTGGGTGATATCGGCGCTCGGAACGTTCTGGCCTTCCGCCACGAAATCGGCCAGCTGGCTCGCCGGGAAGTCTGTGGCCAGGGCAGAGCCCAGGATCGCAACGAGGCTCGGCACCTTCAGGATCTGGCTCGGCTGCGCCATCTTGTGCAGCAAAGCGACCAGCACCTGCTGCTGACGCGACGAACGCTTCCAGTCGCTGTCGCCGGCCCCGTGGCGAGACCGCACGTAGGCCAGGGCCGTCCTGCCGTCCAGGTGATGCGAGCCGGCGGACAGTGAGAAGCCATAGGGGCTGCCGTCGAGCCAGTCGTACGTCGGGTCGTTGATGGGGGTCGAGTTCACGATGTCGATGCCGCCCAGCTTGTTGATCATCGCAACGAACCCGTCTATGTACATCACCGCGTAGTAATTGATCGGGAGGCCGACGAGATAGCCCACTTCCTTGAGCAGCGTCGTGTATGGGGCGTCCGGAGACTTGATCCGACCACTCCGGACGTAGGTGGGCAGAGCGTTGATCTTGTTGGAGGGCGAATCCACGCCGCCGAAGTAGAACGGGAAGCTGGCGCTGTCCCGCGGCACACTGACCATCTGGATGGAATTCGTCTTCGGGTTGTAGCTCACGACCATGATCGAGTCGTAAAGGTTCGAGCTGTCGCCACTGCTGGTTCCGGTGAGCATGATGGTGACGCGGCCGTCCGGCTGCGGAGTGACGATGGGTTGCGGCGTGCCGGCAGGACCCGCGGTCTGGCCCGGAGCGAGGCCCGGTGGGGGCGTGGCCTCAACGAGGAGAGCGGTGTTGTTCGGGTCGAAGATCTGGGACCCGGCATTCGAAAAGGCCAGCGCGTAGTAGCCGCTGGCGAGGTGGGTCACGACGATGATGGCGGCCAGCGCCACCAGAACCGCCCTATCGGCGACTCTGCGGGCTGAGCTTCGCCGTCCACCTCGGAACGCGTGAAGGACAGAGGCGAGCCGCCACGCGCCGAACAGGATCAAGACCGCGACCACAGTCAGCCCGAAGGCCCTCTCGGCGAAGAGTTGAGCGCCGAAGACCAGCGGTCCGCGCCGAAGCCCATAGGCCAGCAGCAGAATCACAACCACCGACGGCACGGCGAACGTCGCCGCAGCGCGGCGGTTCCGGAGGTACAGCTGACCCAGGCCCGGCCACACAAAGGAGAGCAGGGCGGCCAGAGAAGGCGATCGTCCTGTGCTCTTGAAATTGGTCGTCTTCTCGCCAGATGCCATCAACCCTACCCGTACGGAGCAATGCGTCTTCGACGTTGCGGGCGGTTACTCGGTGATGACCGACGACTGCAAGGTCACGTCCGCTCCCTACTGCGGCAGTGCGCGCTCCTCGAGTGGGGTGTCCCAGTGGGCTTCGACGAGTTCGAAGCGTCTCTGCTCTTCGCGAGCCAGCTTGTCGGCATCGGGGTAGAGGCGGGCGAGGATCGCGGGATCCGTGTGCTCCTCCATGGCGGCCCAATCCCGATACGTGATCGTCACCTCGAAGGTCCAGTCCTGACGGCCGTCGCCGTGGAACCGCGGCTCGTAGGCGCGCACGTCGAGCATGCGGCCCGTCTCCATCTGGGCCCGCAGAAGGGGCCAGTGATTGCGTTCGAACAGGTCGACGAACTCTTCCTGAAAGCCCCAGCGGATCCTGTAGAAGTACTGCACCGTCACCGGCTTGCCGACCTCGGCCATCTTCGAATACTCCTCGCGGCTTCTCGTCGGGCAATCAGAATCCTCGGCCCCGACCAGGCCGGGCCAGACTACATCTTCCGGCTCGAATGGGCAGACCTGGGCGCGGACGCTCGCCCAATCTCGCAGGCCGCGAGGCCGGCGGACCGGGCCGACTCGCCTGCGTCGGGATGCCCGCCGGCACTCGGCATCCCGCGCCCGACAACCGACTCTTCCTATGACGCAACCTCGACAGGCGGGCGTGGAGGGTGCGAGCCAAACGGTCGACGTCCGCGGCACCGGATCGAGAGATGGCCAACATCCACCCAGCCCGGCCCACACCCGATTCACCAGCCTCCGAGCGGACGCCGCTTCAGCAACGCCTCGAGGGCCTCGACGGCAGCCATGCGGCCGCACCGCAGCTCAGCTTCATGCTCGCCGGCGCCCAGTGGCGCGACTCGTGGCTCCACGGATTCCGGAGCCTCTACCTGGTCATGGAAGTGATCCTCCTCGGCCTGGCCGGCGGCCTCCTGGTCTCGATCCTGAACCTCGACGTGAAGCGGGCCTGGGTTCCTGCCGCGCTCCTGGTGGTCGACGCCGCCGGAAGCCTGATCCTGCTCGCCCGAATGCGCCGAGCCGCGGTCGCTCTCGGCGACGATGTCCGCTTCTGGCATCGGGAGATCGTTCGGGCCGAGCGCGAGCTGCCCCCGGAGCGCCGCGTCTTCACTCGCTTCAAGCTGCTGCAGCATTCGCGCAACCACGCCGACACGGACGAGCTGGCCGCCCTCGCGCTGGACGCAAACGGCCTCGATGAAGTCGGCCTCGACCGGCTGGTCGAGCCCTTCAGCGCCAGCGCGACCCGGCGCCTCATCGAGAATCGGGTGCCGGCGCTCATCGCTGTGCTCTGGGTTTCGTGGGTGATCGCCGGCGTCGGCGCGCTCTACCTTCGCGCCCAGGGCGTCATTCCCTGACCCGGGCGAGCACTCGGCCACGGCGACTGAGCGGGGTCCGTCCGTCGCCCCGCGAGTGACCGCTAGACCTGGCTGGTCCAGACCAGTTGAGCGGCAACGACGCTGACCACGGCGATCGTCACGCTGGCCATGGTCCCCAGAAGATAGCGCTCCGCAAAGCGCTTCCTGTCGAGTTCCTTGAAGCGGGCCAACGTCTTCGCCGCGACGACGAAGCCCACTGCGGCTGGACCGCCGCCTGGGACCACCACGACTATCAGCAGCCGTTCGATCACCCCGATGGTGGCGCCCATCCGTTCGGGGTCCACACCACCGGATTGCCTCGGCGGTTCGGCGGGCAGCAGGCAGCCGATCAACCTCAACGCCAGCGGCACGTTGATTACGACGAGTGACCAGCCCAGAACGGCGGCCAGGGCCACCCGCCGCACGTCGCCGGGCGCTGCCCCGAGGCCGGCCGGCACCAGGTTGATGCTCAAATCCCTGAGGACGAACCACGCTATCGCAACCACGACCGCGGCCACGGCCGCCTCCCGCGCGAGCCAGAAGAGCGCGGGCAGCGGCGTCCAGGCGCGCCGGGCGGACCTGGCGCGTGCAGTCTCGGCACCGGACCCACCACCGGACCCGCCACTGGATGACAGCCCGTTCCTGACCCAGGCCGATCTCGATACCAGCTCCACGACAAGCCGCAGGGCCAGGTACGCGGCCCAGACCCAACCCAGAACGAGCGCCGGATCAGTCATCGCCGCCCTCCTCCCGTGAGCCAGCCACTTGCCCGCCCGGTCCGCCGGTCACAAGCCAGGGATCGGTGGAACCGGCCGCATAGACTCGCCTTATCCCGGCCACCAGCCGCTGCAGCGGCCTGACTCGGGCGCGCGCAAACGACACGGAAATAGTCGCCCGCCGGACCTTGAGGCGATCGGCGACCTCCGACTGGCGCAGGTCCTCGATCAGGGCCAGCCGGGCCACGGTCCGCTGGCGCTCTGTCAGGCCGTCGAGCATGTCGACCAGGGGTGGAGCGAGATCCGCGAGGAGCGAATCCACTTCCGGCCGGCCGGTTCGAATCACGAGCCGCTCGTGACCGGCACGGGCGGCATCGATCGCCTGCCGGGCTGCCACGAAGGCGGGCCCGGTCCGCTCGGTTGCCGGAGCCTTGCCGCCCGTGGCGTCCACGTCGGCCTCGCCCCGCAGGGCCACCCAGCGCATCCGGCGGCCTTCGGGTCCGAGCGCCGCGTGCAGCACGGCCGTGAGTGGGTCCGCCAGCGGCTGGAGCAGCCCCTGCAGTTCGTCGCCCTGGGTGAAGCCGAACGGCGCCAACCGCTGCTCGCCATCAGATTCGTCCAGCTCGGATATCAGCTCGCGCAGCCAGGCGGTCGACCCGACGCTGTCCCTGCGGGAGTCGACTACATCCCCGAACAAGACAAGAGCCAGGCGATCTGTCATCCGTGAAAGACTATCTCGCTGCCAGATAGTCGTCAACGACTACTTCAGGCACATATAGCCGTAATCGACTACTGGCTGCGGCGCCAGAGCAGCGGGCGTGCGGCGGGGCGTCGCGATGGGCGCTGAGCGCCTGCCCGTCGCATCCCGTCCGACTGCCGACTCGCTATCCTGGCGAAGTGACCGTCAATTCCGGGGCGTCTACGCCTTCTATCGCCGCGAAATCCGGGTCGCCATGATCTGGGCATGCGCGCCACGATGGTCTTCCCCAACCGGGAGATCGTGGAGCGCTACTACGTCCCGCTCATCTATACGGCCTGCCGAACCTGCTACTCGGAGCTCGCCCCGGACGACATCTTCGAACGTGCCGTTGACGGGCGAATTCCTCTGGAGAAGCAACGCGAGTTGATCGGTCGAGTGATCGAATCCGGGCACGGCAGCACTATCGAGCACGTCACCTTCACTTTCGCGATCACGGGCGTCAGCCGGACGCTGAGCCATCAGCTCGTTCGGCACCGCGCCGGCGTTGCGTTCGACCAGCAGAGCCAGCGGTACGTCTCCTACAAGAAGGGCGCCTCCACGATGCTGCCCGGCACGATCGCCGAGTCTGATCCGGCGCTGCTGGAGCGCTACGAGGACCAGGTCGAGGGCGCGCTGGCGTTGTACACCGAGCTGACCGAGGCCGGCATTCCGGGCGAGGACGCGCGTTTCGTGTTCCCCAATGCCACTCGAACGAACCTGGTCATGACAGCCAATCTGCGCGCCCTGATCCACATGTCCGGGCTGCGGCTCTGCACGATGGCCCAATGGGAAATCCGGCGGCTCTTCCAGCTGATCCGTCACGAGGTCTTCGCCGTCAGCCCGTTCCTGGGCAGCTTCCTGGCGCCCAAGTGCGTGGCCCTTGGCTACTGCGACGAGGCGGGCAACCGGGACGAGCATTGCCCCATCCGGCCGCACAAGGACAAAGTCCTGGCGGCCTGGGCCGAGAAGGCCGCCAGGACCCGACCCGGCGCTTAGGCCTCGGCCGCCGGTTTACGCCGACGCGTTCTACGCCCGTTCGCCACGTGGGAATCCCAGCTTCACGATCCACCGATCCTCGCGATGCCGTTCGCGGCCCTGTCCGCGCAGTTCCAGCGCGAGTCAGGATGGGGCGATCGGCCCGGTCGGAGGCGGAATTGGCCCAGCCGAGGTCCTGGGGGCCGTGGCACCTCAGGTCCTACCCGATCACCGCTGGATAGACTCCCCCGCGGCTCTCGCCGATCGGATCGGCGGCGACCACGCCTGGGGCCAACTGTTCTGGGAGGGTACGGAAGGCGGTCAGTCCTGGTACCTCCAGCGGGGTGCCCGGCCGCAACACCCGGCCCATGATTTGGACGGCGAAAAGCCCTCGTTGCTTACCCCAGGACCCGCGATAATGAGCTGTGGCCCTGAGGTCCGGCGCCGGGAAGGCTGGAAGTCGTATCGGGGTAGCAATAAACGGGATCGTCCGGCGTCCGGCCGGGACCCGGAGTCACAGACCACGGGGAGATGAGCGTGAACGAGACGGCCGCGCGTCATCCGAACCGATTCCTGGCGGACCTCACGCAGGCTATGCGTTCGACCGCCGAGACGGCGCGGCAGGCGACAATCGAACAGTGCCAGCAGGACGCAAAGGCGTACACCGAGAAGCTGCACGCGCGCACGGATGACGAAGCCGCTTCGTTGCGCAAGGCCGCCGAGGCCGACGTCAGCGCGATTCGCGACTGGTCCAAGGCCGAGATGGAGCGCATCCGGGTCGAGACGGAACAGCGGATCTCGCGTCGGCGGGAGTTGCTCGAGCAGGAACTTCAGGAATACAACTCCGCGATCGAGCTCGAGATCGAGCGCGTCCAGCAGCGCGTCACGCAATTCGAGACGGAAGTCGCCAGCTTCTTCGAGCAACTCGCCCAGGAAGCCGATCCCACGGTCTTCGCCAGCATGGCCGCCCAGATGCCGGATCCGCCGGCCTTCGAGCAGGCCGAGCGCGGCGGCATCGTCCCCGACATGCGAGCGCGTCGCGACCAGATCATGCGGGCTGGTACGGACGTCGGCTCCGGTTCGGATGGCGCCAAGGCCACACCGATCCCGGCTCCGGCACCAGTCGAGCAACCGGCCGCAGAGAGCGCCCCGGCACCGCAGCCCAGGCCGGCGCCCGTCGAATCGACCCAGGTCGTCGTAGTCGGCCTCGTCAGCGTCGCCAGCATCGCCAAGTTCAAGCGCCAGCTCGGGCGCCTGCCCGGTGTCAAGAACGTGGGCGTCTCGTCCGGTCCGGACGGCGAGTTCATCTTCACGGTAGGCCACGGGACGGACACGTCACTCAACTCTCTCATTCCAACTCTGCCGGAATTTCAGGCTCGTGTCGTGAGCGAGCACGACGGCGTGCTCAACGTCTCCGCACACGATCCCGAGGCGGAGGGCTAGACTTCATCGACAAGCTCTCGGGCGTCACATGGGAGAGTCCGTCACGTGCCTCGGTCCGCAGTCGCAATCGCCCTACCGCAAGCTGAGTTTGGCGCGGTCAGCGCCCAGCTCGCCGAGGCCGGGTTCGAGCCGATCGAGGTAAGGACCGCAGAGGATCTCGAGGAACTCCTGAGCCGCCGCCACGACATCGGCGTGGCTATTCTCGACGGCGAGAACGACTTCGACCGCACCCTCGAGATGTACGCACTCCTGCACGACGAAGACCGCAACATCCCGGCGCTCATCGTCGTGGCGGCCAGAGCCCTGGACCGCATGAGCCTGGCCGGCAAGGCTCGCGTCAACGACGAGTACTTCACCCGGCCCTACTCGGCCGAGTCCTTGCGCTGGCGCGTCGAGGCGATGCTCATCCGCGCGGAGATCCCCGTCGAGGCCACCGAGAGCGGCATCTTCGAGACCGAATCGGAAGCCGACATCCCGATCGAGCCGATCGCGGACGCGCACCGGGGCCAGATCGTCATCGTCTTCAATCCGAAGGGCGGCGTCGGCAAGACGACGATCGCCGTCAACGTCGCCGCTCTGCTGCAGGTTCGGAAGGGCCAGCGCGTCCTGCTCGTCGACTGCGATACGGTCACGGGTCACGTGGCCTCCTCGCTGGGCATGGAGAACACCCGGACCGTAGCGGACGCCTGGACCGAGGACCTCAACACCGCCGTCGCGGAGTCGTTCGCGGAGATCGCCGCACCTCACCTCAACGGCGTTTCGGTGCTAGTAATGGCCGAGTCACCGCTACATACGGAGATCCTCGAGCCCAAGCGCGTCGCGGAGGCAATCACCACGGCCTGCCGCGTCTACGACTGGGTCATCGTCGACATGCACCCGGACTACGGCCCGCTGAACCAGGTCATCTTCGAGCGAGCGGACAAGATCATCGTGCCGGTCACGCCCGACGTGCCCGCCATCCGGGCCGCGGTCCAATTCCGCGAAGTTGCGGTCGAGCTGGAGATCCGCGATCGGCTGGCCATGGTCGTGAACCGCGCCAACAGCGGTGTATCGGTCGCCGACATGGAACGGACCGTCGGCATGCCGGCACTCGCCGAAGTGAGGTCGGCGGGAATGCTGTTCGTCCGAGCGGCCAACGAGGGCCGGTCCGCGGTCGAGCGCTTCCCCAAGGAAAAGGTCATCGAGGACATCGAGAACCTCTGCGACCGGCTGATGGCCACCCGCGAATCCGGAGCCGCCAAGTCCGGTTCGGGCTTCCTGGGCATCTTCAGCGGCGGGCGCAACACCAACCCATCGATGCGCGCCTCCTGAGGTCTGCGCTCCACCGGCCCCGAACGCGCCGATCCCGTCCGAGTCGCCTACTGTTCCCCCGGTCCCGCGGGCGCCTGTCCGCCGTCCCCCGGAGAAGTGGCCACGTCCGGCAGGCTGGACTGCGCCAGCACCACACGATGAGGCTGCGGGATCTCGATGCCGCTTTCCTGGAACGCCGCCAGCAATCGCTTGCGCAGCTCGCCGCCGACCGCCCATTGCTCCGAAGCCCGCACGGTGCCCAGGATCTTGAGCGTGACGCCGTATTCACCCAAAGCGGACACCCGCTCGACACGCGGCTTCTCGAGGATTCGAGGTCCCCAATCCGGATCGTCCGCCAACTCCTGACCGACCCGATCCACCACGGCTGTGGCTCTCTCTATGTTCGTGCCGTAGACGACCTGGACGTCCTGGTTGACTCTGGCAAAGACGCGGGTCAGGTTCGAGGCCACCGTGATCTCGCCGTTGGGGACGGTATGGACCGTCCCGTCCTGGTCGCGGAGAGTGGTCCGGCGCAGCGTGAAGTCCTCGACCACTCCCGATACGCCCGCGATTTGCACGACGTCGCCGCGAGCGTACTGGTTCTCGATGAGGATGAGGGCGCCGTTCATGTAGTCGCGGACCAGGTGCTGAGTGCCCAGGCCGATGGCGATGCCGGCGATGCCGAGCCCCGCGATCGCCGGGGCGATGTCCAGACCGAAGCCCGTCTCAAGGATCATGAGCCCGGCGATGACGACAACGAAGAAGCGGATGACGTTGATCGCCAGGGTCTCGATCGTGTCCTGCCGCTTCTGGACTTCGACGGCCGTCAGCTCTGTGGACAGACCCTCGGATTTCTCTCGGGTCAGCAACGCGCCGGCCATTCCACGAACGAAGACGTGGGCCACGCGGATGATGATCGCCGCGACCACGAGGATCGCGACGACGAGGCCGATGGCGCGGGCGGTGGGGCCCGGGTCGAAGGTCCAGTCGGTCCCGTTCAGGAGGTGGACGGTCCAGTCGGCGGGCACGAGCGGCGGGCTGATCATGCACATAGCCTACCGCGGCGCGCGCAGCCCAGGCGACAGACAAAAGAAGCGGCCCCTCGGGAGGGGGGCCGAGGGGCCGCTTAAGGTGGACTATGTATTGGCCCGCGTCGCGGGCTTGACGGTCAGATCGACGCCACCACTCCGCCGATGCGATCGGTGATCGTGGCCGCAACCTCTCTGGCCCGATCGACGAGCTCGGGCACGCGGCTGGGCGTGATCCTGTTGCCCGAGGCGCGAACCTCCAGGGCCGCGACCACCGAAGCTCGCTGGTCGAAGACCGGCACGGCGATCGCGTTGACAGTGGGCTCGTGCTCGCCGAATGCGGTCGAGAACCCGCGCTTGCGAACCCGGGCGAGCTCCTCGAGGAGAAGGTCAACCCGCACGATCGTATGCGAGGTGTACGGCGTGAAGCCGATCTTGGACAGCCGGATGACCTCGCGTTCGGGCTGGCTGGCCAGAAGAACCTTGCCGGGAGCGGTCGCGTGCAGCGGCGAGTTGCGGCCGGTCCGATCACGGCCCATGCCCGAGGCGTCCGAATAGGCGATGGTCAGAACACTGTCGCCTTCGAGCACTTCCAGAGTGGTCGTCTCGCGGATCGACCGTGCGAGCGACTCCAGCTCCGACATCGCGATGGAGCGAAGGTCGAGGGATCTCTCGGCGTGACCACCGAGCCGAACGACCGCCAATCCGAGCCTGTACTTGCCCGAGTCATCGTCCTGCTCGACCAGGCCCCGCTTCTGGAGTGTCGCGAGCAGCCGCGACGCGGTTGACTTGTGGAGTCCGAGGCGGCGCGCCAGCTCGGTAACCCCTGCCTCTCCTTGAGTTTCCCCGAGGGCTATCAGGAGTGAAGCAGCGCGGTCGACCGACCGTACCGCATTCCCATCGAGCATCGTGATTCTCCTAGCGGGCGAGGTTCCGAATGGGAGCGTCGCTCCCGGGCAGCATCGGGGCTTGCCGTCTCTCCGCGCCCGAATCGGAGCGACGTCTGGTCGGGTTTTGGCCTGTCCGTTCAGCGCTGGCCCTGGTCCACGAGACCTACCTTTTCGAGTCGGTCAATCCAGGCGGAATGGCTCTTGTTCGTCTCGTGAGGCGCAACGTCTGCTGGAATGTTGACATAGTTACTAAGGATTAGTCAAGGCCTGCGGCGCTCTCCTCCACGCCTGCCGACATGTCAATTTCCTGACAATGTCGAGCCTCTTGCCGGGTCTGCCGAGGCATCCTCCACGCTCGGACGGTGCACTTTTGCGGCCTCAACGGTACGGCGCGGCAGGGTCCTCGCCCGCATCTACGAACCCGTGCAAACGCTTCAAACTGCTCGCAAAACTGCACATGCCCCCACCGGACCGGCCCGACCCGGCGCGTTCCGCCGGCTCACAGGGTGAGTCACGGCGTACCATCCTTAACCGAACCTTGCCCCTACCTTTCCGGAGAAGATGTGCGCAGCGATCCGTTGCCAGAGATGCAGACCACTCCGCTCGAAGACCGGTCTCGCCCGGACCGGACGGCCATCGGCGCGCGGCTCGAGATGGTCCGTGGCGAATTCCCGGCGCTCTCGCGGGAGGCGGCCGGCCTCAGCTATTGCTACCTCGACGGACCGGGCGGGACGCAGGTTCCGCGGCGCACGATCGAGGCCATGACCGGCTATCTAGAACGCTCGAACGCCAACCATGAAGGCGCCTTCGCCACCAGCGAGGAGAGCGACGCGATCCTCGCCGAGGCCCACGCAGCGGCCGCGGACTTCCTGGGGGCGGCGGGGCCCGGCGAGGTGGCCTTCGGCCAGAACATGACCACGCTGACGTTTGCCGTCAGCCGCGCAATCGGTCGCTCGCTCCGACCCGGCGACGAGGTCGTCGTGACTCGCCTGGACCACGACGCCAACGTGGCGCCCTGGCTGGCCCTGCAGGAAGAACGTGGCGTCGTAGTGCGCTGGGTCGGTATTCGTGAGGACGAATGCACTCTGGACATGGCCGAGCTGGAGCGGGCACTCGGACCGCGTACGCGAGTGGTGGCGGTTGGCCTGGCCTCCAACGCCGTCGGCACGATCAACCCGATCCCGCGCATCGTGGAGATGGCCCACGCCGTTGGGGCGTGGACCTACGTCGATGCCGTCCACGCCGCGCCGCACATCCCGATCGACGTGGCCGCTCTCGACACGGATTTCCTGGTGTGCTCCCCGTACAAGTTCTTCGGCCCTCACCTCGGGCTGCTGTACGGCAAGGCGGAGCGCCTCGAGCAGCTCGCGGCTTACAAGGTCCGCCCCGCGCCGGACGATGCGCCCGGCAAATGGGAGACGGGCACGCTGCCCGGTGAATTGATCGCCGGCGTCCTCGGCACATTCGAGTATCTGGAGTGGCTGGGCCGCGAGCTCGGCGGCGCCGCGAAGGACGCCCCGAGACGGATGGCGCTGGCGGCCGCGATGGAGGCGATTTGCGCGACGGACCGCGGACTGGCCATCCGCGCGCTGGCAGCCCTCCACGGCGTGCCTGGCCTGACGCTGCGTGGCATCGTCGACCCTGCGCGTATCGATGAGCGCGTTTCCACGTTCGCCTTCACGGTGGCGGGGCGATCGCCGCGTTACGTGGCCGCGGAGTTGGGCCGGCGCGGCATTGCGGTCTGGGACGGCGATTACTATGCCTACGAGTTGATACGCGCCCTCGGGCTGGCGGAGTCGGGCGGGATGGTCCGGGTCGGTCTCGTCCACTACAACGACCCCGGCGAGATCGACCGCCTGGTCGAGGCGCTCTCGGAAATCGTCGCGTCAAGATCGACCCATTCGCCAATTCCGTCGTGACGGAGGGAACATGACCGAGCAGGAGGCGATGGCAACGTCGTTCTTCGAATCGATTCGCGAGGGCAACGACATGGCCGTCGACACCGCCCTCGGCGCCCACCAGGAACTCCTGAATGCCCGTGATAAGACCGGGCTTTCACCCGTCCTCGTGGCGGCGTACTCAGGCCACCTCAAGATGGCGACTCGACTTGCGGCGCTGCTGGCCGCGACACCGAACGGCTTGGACGCCTTCGACGCGGCCACGATCGGCAACGTCCAGACCGTTCGCAATCTGCTCTCAGAGGAACGCGCCTCGGTGGACGACCACGGCCCCGACGGCTTCACCGCCCTCCACCTGGCGTCCTACTTCGGTCAGCTCGAGGTTGCCAGGCTGCTGCTCGGCCGTGGCGCGGATCCAAACGCGGTGGCCATGAACGACTCCCGGGTGACACCGCTGCACAGCGCCGTGGCGGGCGACCATCGCGACGTGGCGAGCCTCCTTCTCGCCCTGGGCGCGTCGCCGAACGCGGTCCAGCACGGGGGCTCGACGCCGCTGCACGCGGCCGCCCGCTTCGGCGACGAGGCGATCGTCGATATGCTCCTGCTCCGCGGCGCAGACCCCACACGGGCCGACGACGACGGCCGGACGGCCGTCGACATGGCCGAAGCGAACGGCCACGCTGCCCTGGCCAAGTTGCTCAGGACGCAGGCCGGCAAGCGCTGACGCGGCCGGCCGTCGCGGCGGTAATTGGCGCCGGCCGGCGCGGCTCAGTAGGTCGCGGCGCCGAGCCAGCCCGGCAGCTCTTTGGCGAGGGTCGCAAGGGGCAGGGTGCCGTGGCCGAGGACGGCGTCGTGGAAGGCGCGGACATCGAAGGCGGGCCCGAGCGCCGTGGCGGCTTCATCACGAAGCCGGCGGATCTCGCGCTGCCCCACCTTGTACGTGAGCGCCTGGGCCGGCAGGCAGATATAGCGATCGGTCTCGATCGAGGCGTCCGTCTCGGACTGGCCGGCCTCGAGGAGCTGGGCGATCGACAGCTGGCGCGTCCAATGGAAGGCGTGGATGCCGGTGTCGACCACCAGCCGAGCCGCCCGATGCGCCTGTCCGTCGAGCATCCCGAAACGTTCGGATTCGTCGAGGAACAGCCCCATCTCGTCGGCGAGACGCTCCGAGTAGACGCCCCAGCCTTCGACATAGGCCATGCCGGCCATCCGCGAACCCAAACGCCGGAAGGCGTTCAGCGTGGGATGCTCGGTCTGGAGCGCAAGCTGGAAGTGGTGCCCGGGCACGGCCTCGTGGAAACTCATGGTCGCCAGGCCGACGTAGTCCGCGGCTGGGCAGGTCGTAGGTGTTGACGTAGTAGACGCCGGGCCGGCTCCCGTCCATCGACGGTGGGTAGTAGTAGGCCGCCGGCGCATCGGCTTCCTTGAACGGCTCGACGGCTCGCACCTCGCAGCCGGCGTGAGGAAGGCGGCCGAAGTACCGCGGCGCCGCGGCAAGGGCGCGCTCGATCTGGCCCCGCGCACGGTCGAGCAACTCGTCCACGGACTCGGGGATCGCGGCCGGGGCGGCTCGAAGGGCCGCTCGCGCGGCGGCAGTGTCGTCGCCGAAACCCAGGCCACGGGCAATCTGGCGGCGCTCCGACTCGATCGAGGCCAACTCCTCCAGCCCGATCCGGTGCAACTCGCCCGCGTCGATGTCCAGCGAAGTCCAGGCCCGGATCTGGGTGCGGTAGAGGCGGTCGCCGTCGGGCGCGGAGCACAGCCCCGGCTCCTCGCGCGAAGCCTCGCGGTATTTGCCCAGAAGCGACTCCATGAACAGCTGATCGGCCGGCCGAACGTACTTTCCGATTGCCTGCACGAGCCGATCGCGGTCGGCCGCCGCCGGGAGCGTGAGGGCCTGGACGATCGGCGATTGGTCGTCCGGAATTGCCAGCAGCCGTTCCAGCTGGCCGATTACCCGGTCCGTGACGATTTGCGCGGCGGTCAAGCCGGCAGCCAGTCCCTCGCCGACGAGTTCGGCGTTGGCGGCCATGAAACGCGGATAGTCGGCCAGCCGGGCCAGGAAGGCGTCGAACTGTTCGGGCGTCTCGGTCGGCTGGAACGCGGCCAGCATGGGCATGAATGTCTGCGGCCCGTCCATCTGGTCGACGACCTTGAGCCGATCGATGCGCTGGTCCTGCTGCTCCAGTTCTATCCGGCAGATGACCCGCAGAATGTCGAGGGTTATCCGTTCTTCCGTCGCCAGACCCGACGTCTCGGCCGCCTCCGCTTCGATCGCGTCGGACTGCGAGAGAGTCTCGCTGAAAAGCGTTCGCGCTCGCTGCCGCCCTTCGGGTCCCGGATCGTCCAGCCGGTCGCGTCCTTGCTCGTAGCCGAGCATCGTCGCGTTGATCGGCGAGAGGTCCAGGAACCCCTCCCAGAAACGATCCGCCAGCGCATTCACCGCGTCGGCCGCCCCTCCACCCGGGCCCACGGGATTCACGTCGCCCACGGAAGCCTCCTCAGACTGAGCGGTCCCGGGCTCGAAGCCGTTGCCCGGGACGCTTGTTGCCTCATAGGTTACTGCCGCAGCCCCGGGATCAGAACAGCGGCAGCTGCTTTCCGAAGGAATTCGCCGCGGCGTCGAGACCAAGGTACGGCTCCAGGTCTTCGAGGGTCGCCTCCTCGCGCGCCGCAAACTCGGCCAGATGGTTCCACTTGATGAAGTGCCAGTTACGCTCCTCGAGAGCTTTGCGCAGCAGCGGCGAGCGGGCCAGCTTGACCTTCACCAGCTCGGCCCGCTCCGGCGCGATCACCAGGAAACGGACCACCCTGTCGTCGATCGGATAACGCGCGTGGCGAATCTGGACCGGGTCGGCGAGCATCGCCGTCCACTCCACTTCGAACAAGAAAGTCAGCTTTCGGCGGACGTACCAGGCGCAGTCGACGCGGTCGATCTCGCCTTCGGGGGCCCAGGCGATGAGCGGCAGATGGACTTCGCGTTCGGCGTCGTCCAGCCACGCGGCCAGCGGACGGCCGTGAACCCGCCGGGCCTGCTGGCGCTTCCCGATCCAGACCCGCATGCCGAGTCGATGGCCCAGGTCCGCGAGCATGGCGATCACGCCGTCGTGTTCGGCCGTCCGAGTTTCGAGCTGTTCGAAGCCGATGACCGCGTCCGGCGTGCTCTCCGGCGCGGCGTAGCTGGCCAGGCAGGCTTCGACCAGGGCCCCGTCGGGCGTGTCGCGACCCTTGAACATGGCCGCGGTCCGATCTATCGAAGCCCGCTCGGTGAGATGGCCGGCCGACGACAGAAGTGAGTAGACGGCCCACTCCACTCGATCGGCCAGGGGCGTCGCGGCGGCGCTACGGTCTTCTTCCCTGCCGAGCCAGTACTGCCCGGGCTCGATCTGGCTGATGCGCCGGTTTGAAGATCGGTCGAGCTCGTCCCGAATGATCTTTATGAGCAGTTGTATCGGGTCGAGTTGCGGTTCCCGACCGTCGGGGTCTTCCGATCCTGCCCCTCGCCGGCGGGTCGACGCGATCCTGGGCATCTTGTCGAGGACCTCGGCGTCGGCCGGCTGAGCGGCGGGCGCATCGGCCCGCTCAGAGTCGGGTGGCTCGCCGGTCAGGCCGCTGGCCGGCCCGCCCGTACTCTCGCCGAGAGCGCTCGGCCCGAACGTGTCCGGTTCTACCCATGCGGCCCAGCCCTCGCCGGCGCGGGCCGGTCGCAGCGCTCTGGCCAGCCTGGCGAGCTGACCGCAGTTGTCGAGGCCGATCAGCAGGTCGCCGAGCAGGAGTTCGAACGGGGCCGGCTCGCCGCGCGCTTTGAGCAGCTCGACGGCGGTATCCGTGACCGCCTGAGCCGCCACCGAGGCCTGGAACGGGCCGTCATCGACCTTCTCCGGGCCGGCCAGGACTCCCCGACCCAGAATCGTGCCCGGATCGCCGGCGCCTCCCGGTACCGGCGGCAGCGGCCGGTTGGCGCGCGTCCTCGGCCCGGGCGCCATGACGCCGGTCGGCGGGATGTAGACCGCGATGCCTCCGCTGTCGGCGCCGCCGCGACGAACCCGGGCGTCGGCCAGCCGGCAGCCCGCCGCCGCTCCGCCGAGCGCGGCTGCGACCAGAGTGCCGGGTTCGGCGTCGTCCAGGAGGAAGACGGCCCGGCTTGTCTGCGCCATGGCAGGTGCCGCGATGGCGAGCGTGCGGCCGACCGACCTGGCCAGCTCCACGGCCTCTTCGGTCGAGGTCGGTTTGGAGTAAGGGCGGAACAGGGCGCCGTACGGGAGCAGAGCTACGGCCGCGGCCCCGAAGATCCAGCCCGTGCCGTGATATGAGGCGGCGAGCCGCTCCGGCGTCCACCCCAGCGACGGCTGGCCGAGCAGCAGGCGGACTCGTGACGTCGAGTTGGAGAGCGCCATCTTCTCGCCGTGGAGCCCGAGCCGCCGCAACGAGGCCGGGGTCGCCTCCCCGACGGCCGCGTTGGAGGTGCTGCCCTCGAGCGCGGCGAGATCGTTGCCCAGCCTGGCCACGGCCGCGGCCGGCGTGCCCTGCTCGAGGCGCTGGACGAATGCCTTGACTACCTGGAGGCCGCCTTCGAAGGCCAGCCACGGATTGAGCTCGTGCCACTCGTGGGCGGGAACCTTCAATACTCCGTTCGAAATGCGGATCGGCGACGGCTCGCCATGAGCGGCATAGAGGCGGCTGGCCAGGATGACGGCGTGCAGCAACGCCAGCCGCAGGCCGGCGGTCGTGGCCCCGACCCGCTCCTCCGCGTCGATGCGGGCGAGGATCGCGTGCAGCCCCAGTAACTGCCGGGGCGTGTGTAGGTCGATCAGCTGATCTACCAGGGGATGCGTCGGCCGAGGTGCGGGAAACCGCCGGCGCATGGTTTCTCGGACATCGCCGCCGGCCGAGACAGACTGCGCCAGTCTCACGTCCTCGACCGTGGGATCGGCGACGCGTAGCTCGGAGCCGCCGAGCTGCTCGTGGCATTGGGCGCAGCGATACTCGCGAGCCACGGCCTTGAGGGCCTCGCCCGGGCTGTACGCCAGCTCAGGCAGAGCGGCCACGCCCGTGGACGTGGCTGCGCGTGCGGCTTTGCCCCTGGCTTCGGTCCCGGCGATGCTTCGGCCCAGGGCGCCGCCGAGCCTGGCCGGCAGCGCCACGGGCTGCCAGACCATCGATTCGAGGACCACGGCCCGGCCGCACCGCGGGCACGTGCTGGCGTACAGGGCGTCGATGGTCTTCTTGATCGTCGAGCCTTCCAGCCTCGAGCCGGCGATCGCTGCCGACGCCGCTTCCAGCTGGCGCATGCCCGGTGGTCGCAGGACGACGTCGGCCAGGAGCCGGGTCAGCGGCCAGCTTTCCAGGTCGGCGGCGCGACGCTGTTCGGCGAGTGCGGCGCGAGCCACCCAGCCGCCCCGGCCGTTTAGGTCCAGTACGACGTCGCCGGGCTTGGTCCAGGCCTCGATCGCCGCGACGAAGTCCTCGGCGGGACCCGGCGGCGCGAGCCGCTCGAAAGCGGGCAGCGACGGAACGCTGGCGAGCCCTGGCTCGGGGTTAGTGGCGGCACGCCCGACCATGTCTCAATTGTGACAGACGGGCAGGACCGCGAGAACCGCGCCCGCCCGGACCGCAAAGTGCGGGTCGGGTGGATCCCGTCTCGCACCGGATCCGGCCGGACCGTGCGGACGCCGGGTGCGCACGGTCCCGACCGGGGCATGTCTTCAGGATGTCGAAACGCGGCCCAGCTGGGACGCCTGGGGCGCCCGATCAGCTCGCAGGCGGATACGGAAAGTAGCCGGTCACATCCAAGATGACGTGAGCCGTGGGCCCCATCGACGGGGCGGCGTAGGTGATCGAGAGAGTGCCCCCGCCACTAATGGCGACGGTGACCCCGTTGGCTCGGTCATCGCCCACCGGGAAGTTCAGGGTCGAGCTGGTGGGGTTGTTGGCCGCCACGGGACCGATGAACAGGTAGCCCTGGCTGGTCTGCTGAGTCACCGTCAGGTTGCCGGTAACGGCGATGGCGTTCATATAGAGGTCGAAGGTTCGGGCGACATGTGATGTGAAGGCACCCGATAGGCCGCCGGTGCCGTCGCGGGAGTCGAGGACGCGGAAAGGTGCCACCGGGACGTAGGTCGCGCCGCTCATGTCCCGCGTGAAGTAGCCTGTCACGTCGAAGATGACGTGAGCCGTGGGTCCCAGCGTCGGGGCGGCATACGTGATCGAGAGAGCGCCGCCGGCGCCGAGAGCGACCGTAGTCGCGTTGGCTCGGTCGTCGCCTACCGGGAAGTTCAGGGTCGAACTGGTCGGGTTGTCGGCCGCGACCGGGCCTATCGACAGGAAGCCCAGGCTGGTCTGCTGAGTCACGGTCAGGTTGCCTGTTACCGCGATGGCGCTGACCGGCACCAGGCCGCCGGTGACCTGGAACGTCCGAGCCACGTGCGAGCTGAAGGCACCCCACAGACCGCCCGTACCGTAGCGGGAGTCAAGGATGCGGGTAGGTGTGAGCGGGACGTAGGTGGCGCCGCTCATGTCCGGCGTGAAGTAGCCGGTCACATCGAAGATGACGTGAGCCGTGGGTCCCACCGTCGGGGCGGCATAAGTGATCGAGAGAATGCCGAAGGTCGACCACACAGCCGGCGACTCGCCCTCCGCCATCGTGGATATGCCGCCCGTACCGAGAGCGACGGTTACCGCGTTGGCTCGATCGTCGCCCACCGGGAAGTTCAGAGTCGAACTGGTCGGGTTGTCGGCCACGTCCGGACCGATGTACACGAAACCGAGGCTTGTCTGCTGAGTCACAGTCAGGTTGCCGGTGACCGCGATGGCGTTGTCGGGCACTGCGCCACCGGTGACACGGAACGTTCGCGCTACGTGCGAGCTGAAGGCGCCAAACACGCCGCCCGTGCCGTCGCGGGAGTCGAGGATGCGGGTAGGTGTAAGCGGGACGTAGGTGGCGCCGTCGCGGGGCATCACCACGTCGATCCCTGTGACATCGGCCAAACCGACGACCACCGGCGTGGCCGAGTAGCCCGTCGAGAAGTTGCCGCTGGCACCCAGATCGTATTCCCCGCTTGCCCACGTTCCCATGTAGTCGCGGAACCACAGGGTGAATGAGCCCGCTGGAACGGCCACCGCGTAAGTCCCGTCCGAGGCGGTCAGCGCGTAGCCGCTGTAGGAATAGTCGGACGTGTTCGCATCGACCTCGATGCCCGCCAGCGGCATTCCTCCCGTTCCGGTGACGGTACCTCTGATGTGGTTGCCCGTCTGGAGCTGAACGTCGATGCCGGCTACGTCGGACGTGCCGACCGTGACCGGTGTCGCAGCAGATTCGAGAAGGGCAAAGCCACTGCTGCTGTAGTAGCCGTTGAGGTAAGTGTTGCTCGTGTCCGAGAAGAATACGGAGTAGCTCCCGGAGGCGACATGCGCCGAGTAGGTCCCGTCCACGGCGGTCGTCGTGTAGTCGCTGTAGGAATAGCCGGACGTCGACGCGTTTACGTCGATGTTCGCCAGCAGCGCCCCCCCGGGTCCCGTGACTCTGCCCCGGATGTGGTAGCCCGTCTGGAGCTGAACGTCGATACCGGATACGTCGGACGTGCCCACGCTGACCGGCGTGGCATTGGAGTGGTCGGTGGTGAAGCCAGCGCCGTTGTAGTAGCCGTGGAGGTACGTGTCGCTGCCGTCATAGAAGGACACCGTGTAGGTTCCGGCCACAACGGCGACCGCGTACGTGCCGTCCGAGGCAGTAAATGCGTAGCCGTAGGCCGAGTAGTCGGCTTCGACCGCGTCGACCTCGATGCTCGCCAGCGGCACCCCGCCGGGTCCGGTGACCCGGCCCCTGATGAACGACTTGCCCTCCGTAGTTGCGGCTGGACTGGGCACTGATGCCCCGGCCAAAGCCGAGAGGCCAACTTGTGGCGCACAGTCGGCCCAGAACGCCTTCGGCAGTCCGGCCCGGAGGCACTCGGACAACGTCGACCCCGTGGCGGTGTGGTTGACCACCCCGGGGATGGCGCTGGCCGCCGGGGCTAGGTCCGTCGGTGAGGCCCCCAGGGCCGTCGGGACGAGCCCGGCTGCCATCACCAGGCTCAGCAGGACAGACGTCCCGAGCCGCGTCACACGCGAGAATCCCATCCCATTCCTCCCTCTTCCGAACATCGAGCTGCAATTTCCCTGCATGGCAGCCCGGACTACCCCGGGTCGCTCTGGCTCGGCCCAATGACGGCGAATATCGCGAGGACGCCCCTAAGGTCGCGACGTAGACCGACCAAGGGAGAATAGGCCGAATGGATGAGCTCGGTAAGGCGGCAATGCAACAACGCCCGCTGGAGTCGGGCTGCCGGGCGCGAGGCGCGAGCCTCCAAGCCTTGCCGGAGGCTGGAGTGTCATATGGGAGGGCAGCGCCGGCGCCCGAGACCAACAACTGTTCAGTGATTCGTCCGGTCCCTGCGCAGCGATCCTGAGGCGCGATTCGATCTACGGCTCTTCGAGCTCGTCCGTCTCTTCTTCGAAGGCTTCCTCGCCGGTGACTTCGGCAGGGAGGACCCGATCGAGATCCTCGATCTCCTCGTCTTCCTCGTCGTCCTCGAGCTCGTCTTCCATCAGCTCTTCCTCGCGGAGGAGCGTGCCCTTCGTATATGGGCGCAGGTCCGAGGAGCGGGCGGCGGTCGGGAAGCTGACCTTGCCGTAGTTGCGCGGGTCCTGGAAGATCTCGCGGATCACGATGCGGACGTCGCGGTCGCCGAGCGACGTGATGCCGGCCGAGTACTTGTTGCCGTCGGCCAGGAGCTTCAGCAGTCGCGCGGCGACGCGCGGCTCGACGATGCCGATGCGGGTTCCGTTGGCCTCGGCGTAGAGGCGATTGCCCTCGGGCATCAGCTCGACCGAGTCGCCCGGGTTGACGTGGGCCAGCGTTCGCGGCGCGGCCAGGTCCGTCAGCATGGCGAAGCCGGTCTTGCCGGTCTCCTCGACGAAGATCGCCACGGGCGCCTTGTCTGCCTTCTCCGGCGGCGACGGTCTTGTCGCCGGCCTCGATCATGAGGACCCGCAGTCGCTCGATGTTGCGCTCGGCGATCCGGTTGGTGGGATCCAGCGCCAGGGCGATCTGGTAGTGCTCGCGCGCGTCGCCGAGCTCGCCCAGTCTCCCAGAGCGCCTTCGCCAGGCGGTTCTCGGCTTCGGCGTCCGGGCCCAACTCGAGCATCTTGCGATTGGTCTCGGCCGCCTCCGCCCAGCGGCCCGCGGCGGCCTGGCCGATGGCGGTTTCCACCAGCTGGCGCTTGATCCGAACGGTGTTGCCGCCGGTGCTCTTTTCGATTTCGGGGAAGGCCAAGGATCGGGTTCCTTTCGTTAGCGCCAGACCGATTTGCTGGTGCGGCGAGACGGCCATCGGTGCCATCCCGCGTAGGGCACGTCAATTCTGACGGGTATGACCCGTCGGGACCTTGCTTTCTAGCATCCAGCCACCCGGCTGTCAACGCAAGCGGTCGGAGGAACCGCCGGCACGGCCCGGCACCCGGCCCGGCGCCCGCTTCGCGTCTCAGCCCAGGCGGACGAAGACTCGAAGCTCGCCGGCCCAGAGCTGGATGTCCAGGACGGCTCCGGTCGTCCTGATGACGAGGCCCGTCAGCTCGAGCAGGCCGTTGAACTGGGGGATCACCTGCGTCACCTTCCGACCGACCAGCAGGCTGAACGGCGACCGTTCGGACATGTCGTAGGCCAGCCACCGGCCGTAGCGATCGATGTGTTCTCTGTCCGATTCGCTCAGCGGCTCGGGGAATGGTTCGACCCAGGCCTTTCCGAAGAATTCGAGCGTCCAATCTGCGGCCGCGTCGCACAGCACCGCGGAGCCGTCGGCGAAGGTCAACTCGATCGGGCCGTCGACGGCGTTCACCTCGCCGCCGTATTCGTAATGCAGCCGCCTGACTCGGGCAATCGTCCGACCCACGAACTCGGGCGTGGCCGCGAGCCGGTGCGCGCGGCTCCAGCCTTCGTGGCGCGGCAACCGCGCGCCGGGGGTCATCACCTGGGTCCGGAAGAGGTGATCGAGCGTGGCCGCGGGATCGTCGGTCAGGCCGGTGTGGGCCTCGGCGCGCTGGACCATGGTGCTGCTCGGCGACGAGAGCCAGTGGAATCGCTCGGACTGGGAAAGCATCGCTATGGGGCCGGCACCGGTCTCGCCGCGTGCCACTCTCTCCGTGGCCACGAGCTGGGCGACGATCTCGTCCGCGTAGCAATCGGGAGCCAGAGCGGCCAGTCGAGCCGCATCCAGAGCGGTTCTGGCGTCGAGGAATCGGCGTTCTCGACAGAAGAGGACCACGCCGGCGTTGATGAACTCGGCCCGTTCCACTCGCGGAACGGCCCGCAGGACGGTGTACGCGAACGGGCTACGCTCCAGTGCGGACACGTTCCGCCTCCTCGGCGAGCGATCGATGGACGGCCAGACGGCGGGTCAAATAGTCCATGTAGGCAGCTCGGTGAGCGGCCGGATCCGGCAGTCCGTCCTGGGCCGGAAGCCAGTCGTCGGGCAGGGATTCGAGGATCGCGCCGAAGAGCGCCGGCGTCAGCATCGACGCCAGCCGGTCGTCGGCATCGAGGATCGAGCTCGCTGCGGGCAGCAGCACGTGGCTCTTGATCGCGGCGAGCGGTCTCGCTGCGTGCTCCTCGGCGTCTTTCCAGGTGTGATGGATGTAAAGCGCCGAGCCGTGATCGATGAGCCACAGGCGCCGGTGCCAGACGAGCATGTTGGTGTTCCGAGCGTCGCGATCCACATTGGTGACGAATGAGTCGAACCAGACGACGGCTGCGCAAAGGTCGGGCGGGGGCGCAAAGCCGGCGGCCGGGTCGTAGCCGAGCGCGCCGGGCAGGAAGTCCAGGCCCACATTCAGGCCGCTGCTGCGCTGGAGCAGTTCTCTGATCTCCGAGTCGGGCTCGGCCGCCGCCAGGCGGGCGTCGAAGTCGACCAGCACGATCTCCGGAACGAGCAGCCCGAGGGCGCGGCCGATCTCGCCGCCTATCAGTTCGGCTACGAGGGCCTTCTCGCCGTGGCCGGCGCCGCGGAACTTGGCCACGTACAGGCCGTCGTCGTCGGCCTCGACGACAGCCGGCAGTGAACCCCCTTCCCGCAACGGGGTCACGTAGCGTGTGGCGGTGACGCGACGGATCACCGGGCAAGTATCCGCCCACTTCCCCGGTGCCGCATAGGTGGTACGAGAGTACTTCGGGAGTGGCTCCGGGAGTGGCTCCGGGGAGTGGCTCCGGGGAGTGGCTCCGGGGAGTGGCTCCGGGAGCGGCGTCGCCGCCCCGTGGCCGCGGCGCCGAGCGGCGGGCGGTCCGGCCCTGCAGCCCGGCCGTCGACTACCTCGCCAGCAGACCCCAGGCTACGGCCGCGATACCCGCCGTCCCCAGGACCACGAGTTCCTGCAGCAGCCGCTGGTTTTGAGTCACGGGCTCCTGCGATTCCCGGAGTCCCGTGACCAGGTACGTGACGAGCGTCAGCAGCGCCGGGATGAAGAGTCGCGGCAGGGCCAGCGACCGCAGCAATGCCGCAGCCAGACCGACCGGGACCCCGTACTGGCCGATCGCCACAACCCGGACGATGCGGTCGAATTGATGCGGTGACGACAGAGCGGCCAGCCGGTATCCGACCACGCCGGCTATCACGGCGTTGAGCGCAACGAACGCGGCCATCTGGTTCGTGGTCAGCGCCTCACGGTCCAGGGCGAGGCCGCCCGGAACCAGGCCGCCCGCGGCCACGAACCCGAGGAAAGCCAGGCCCAGGGCCGCTGTCCGCACGGCTACCGGGCGCGGATGCGGCGGCAGTTCCGGCGTGCTCACGATCACGGGTTCAGACACGATCTGCGGGATGTCGAACTCGGCCCGACGTTTGGGCCGCATGCGAACCGCGGGTGGAACAACCGACACGGCCGCGGCCACCAGCCCGGCGTGCCGGTCCTCCGGCTCGGCCGGGGCCAGGACTTCGGGTGCCGTCTCCAGTGCGACCGACCACGCCACGATCGCCCAACCGGCCAGGAACACCAGACCGAGCCACGGCACGGGCGAGACTACCCTGGAGATGCCCGCAATCGAGAAGGCCGCCAGGACGGGCAGGGCCATAGGCACGAGCGGCATGCGCCACGGTCGCCACTCCCCGACGAGCGGGCCCGTGCCGAGGGCGGCCGCGGCCGCAATCAGGGCCGTTGCGACCACCGCCGGCCCCGTGTCGAGCCAGTGGACGAGGATCCCGACCGACGCGACCGCCAGCCCCAGCTCTCGGGCTACGTTGCGTTGCTGCATTGGAGCATGGTACGAAACCGCGCTCGATCGCGACGAACGCCCGCCGGCAACGTCGAACCGCCGCCCGCTACGACGCGGATCCCCGCTCGCCGACCCGGCCGACCCGCGCCGGCTTGCCCGCAACCCACTCGAGGAGCTCGGCCCGTGACCTCGTGTTGATCACTCGCTCGGGCGTGAGCCAGGCTCGCCGGGCCATCGCCGTACCCCAGCGCAGGTTGTCCAGTTCTTCGATGCGATGGGCGTCGGAGTCGATAGAAAAGACGCAGCCGAACTCGGCCGCCCGGCGCGCCCGGACGTCCGACAGGTCCAGCCGTTCGTCCGAGCCGTTGAGCTCGAGGGCAGTCCCGGTCCGCGCGGCTTCGGCGAACACCGCGTCCCAGTCCAGGTCCAGGTCATCGCGCGAACCGATGTAGCGGCCGGCCGGGTGGGCGATGACGTCGACGTTGGGGTTCCGGATGCCGGCCAGAGTCCGCGCCGTCAACTGTTCGCGCGGCTGGCGGCGGGACACGTGTACCGAAGCCACGACCAGGTCGTAGCGGGCCAGAATCTCGTCCGGATAGTCGAGGGTCGCGTCCGCGCGAATTTCGAGCTCGCAACCGTGCAGCAGCCGGAAGCCTTCCGGGGAGGTCCCGGGCGGCGCCGTCCCGTCGGCCTCCTCGGCCGCGAAACGGCGGTTGAGGGCAGCGACGATGGAGCGCTGCATCTCCACCCGCTCGAGAGACAGCCCGCGGGCGATCGCCAGGCTGATGGTGTGGTCGCTCAAGACGAGGTAGGAGTAACCGCGCCGTCGAGCCGACTCGGCCATCTGCTCGATCGAATGGACGCCGTCCGACCAGTCAGAGTGGCTGTGGAGATCGCCCCGAAGGTCGGCTCGGGAGACCAGCACCGGCAGCGTCCCGGCCAGGCCGGCCTCCACCTCGCCGCGATCCTCTCGCAGCTCGGGCTCGATGAAGGGCAGGCCCAGGAAGGCGTAGGCCTCGGTTTCGGTCGCGAAGGTTCGCAGTTCCGCTCCGACGGCCTCGGGCGCCAGGCCGCTCGCCGAGCCTTCTATCGCCTCGGGGAGTTCGGCGGCTCCTCCCGGTTCGCCGTTCGCCGGCAGCCGCAGATAACCCTTCTCCGACAGGCTCCAGCCCATGTCCCGGGCCATGCCGCGGAGCTTGACGTTGTGTTCCTTGGACCCGGTGAAGTGGATCAGGTACGTGCCCGCCTGGCCCGGCGGCATGATCATCAGGTCGACGTTGGGGCCGCGCAGCAACTTGACCGCCGCTTTGTGTGGGCCCTTCGCGATCACAGACTCCACAGAGCCGAGCGTCGTGAATCGGTCGACCAGTTCATTCGGGCGGTCCGTCTCCGCCAGCAGATCCAGGTCGCCGATCGTTTCGCGACGCCGCCGGTAGGAGCCGGCCGGCTGTATCGACAGCAAGCCGGGAATGCCGGCCAGTTCAGACAGCAGCGTCTCGACGATGGCTTCGGCCCGGCCGAGGCGCATCCGCTCCTGACGAGTTTCAAGGGCGGCGATGCCGGTCAGGACCTGCTGTTCGGTCTTGTCGGACATGCCCTTCAGGCCGCGCAGCGCCCCGGCCTCGGCCGCCCGCCGGAGGTCGTCGAGAGTCTCGACACCGAGCTCATCGTGAAGCTGCCTGACGGTCCGCGGTCCCACGCCGGGGATCTCGAGCAGAGCGACCAGACTCGGCGGCACCTCCTCGCGCAACCGGTCGTAGAAGGCCATGTGGCCGGTTCGAGCCAGCTCTTCGATCTTCCCGGCGATGGCGTCGCCTACGCCCGAGATACGCGGCGGCTTGCCGTCCAGATAGGCACGCGAAACCTCGACGGGCGAATGGGCGATGGCGTCGGCGGCCTTGTGGTAAGCGACGGTCTTGAAGACCAGCTCTCCCTTGACCTCGAGCATGTCGCCGATCTCATGAAATATCCGGGCCAGCTCGCCGTTGGAAAGGATCGGGGGCGTCTCGGGCGCGTCCATCGCCGTCATGGTAGCGGCGCCTCGGACGGGCGCCACTCAGTTGCGAGCAGCAGGAACCACGCCATGGGCAAGGGTCCCGCGACGCCGCCGGATTGCGGGCGGACGGCGCCGGGCGCCGGCCGGCGGGCGGTCTGGCGGTGGTCTGACCGCGGCCCGACGGCGACTTACTGGGCCACGTCCCCGTGCCAGGCTTCGACCACTCTGTCGCGGCCGGTCCTCTTGGCCGCGTACAACGCCCGGTCGGCGCGCTCGACTATCTCTTCGACCGGTTCATCCGGCCTGTTGCCCGATGCCACGCCGACCGAGACCGTCACCAGGTCCGTTATGCCCGCTTCAGAGAGGTCCATGTCGCGGACGTTCTGTCGGATCCGCTCGCCAATCTCCAGGGCAACGCCGCGCGATGGGTTCCGCAGCAGGACGACGAATTCCTCGCCGCCGAAACGGACCGGCACATCCTCCTCTCGCACGGACACCTGGAGAGCGTTGGCAATCGCCCGCAGGACCACGTCGCCGACCTGATGCCCGTAGCGGTCGTTGAGCAGCTTGAAGTGGTCCACGTCGACGGCCACGATCGAGACCCGATCCGTCGACCGGCGGCGGCTGGCCAGCAAGCGGCAGTATTCGTCGAAGTAGCGGCGGTTGGGCAGCTGGGTGAGCTGGTCGGTGCGGGCCTCCGACTCCGCGGCCTGGTGGGAGTAGACGCGGGCGAGTGCGGCCGACGCCTCGAGCGCCGCGCTGTTGAGAAGCCGGACGGCCGACTCGGGCCACACGTCGCTGGTGCGCCGCGACAGGACGATTGCGCCCGCCAGCGACGGCCCGGACTGGAGCGGCGCGGCCAGAGTGTTGCTCAGGCCGTACACGTAGCGCAGCCGGTAGGCGATCCTCTCGGCCACTTCGATGGCCTGGGCTTCGTCGTCGGCCGGCCCGAAGCTCTGCGGTCTCATTCGGATGTTCCGCCGGAACGTCTTCGTGGCCTCGTCGGCGGCAGCCGCGGGTCCCGACGGTCCCGCCTGGCGATCACTTCCGTCCTGCCAGACCGCCGGCGGCTCGGCGTCCAGAAACCGCAACGGCGTCCGGTTCAAGTCCTGTCGGGCCCGGCGCCGCACGTGGCGAGACTCGAGCGGCGCCAGCTGGCGCAGCGGCATCACGGTGTTCGACGTGGGAGCGCCGGGCAGCATCGACACGAAGGTGACGTCCAGGACGCTGCTGCCGGGCCGCAGCCGGACCACGGCGACGTGGTCGGCCTCAGTGGCTGCGCCCAGCTCGTGGACGATGGCTTCCACGACGGCATCCGGCGAAACCGACCGCGACAACGCCCGCATGATCCGGCTGAAACTCTCCGCCTCGGAATTCCGCCGCTCCACCTCGACCCCGGCGACGCGAGCGTTGATGACGGCCGACGCGACAAGCGCGGCGATCACGACGGACAACGTCAGCTCCAGGACGCCGTTGTGTGAGAAGTAATCGAGCAGGCCTTTGCCGACCAGGAGGGCCACGGACAGCGCCAGGAGCGACCACGTCAGAAGAACTCGCGGCGATGCCGGATCGGGCCGCCTGCCCCGTGCGGCCGGCGGGCCGGACCAGTGCAGGGTCGCGGCAACTCGCCGAGGCATCGCGCCGATCGCCCCGAACGCGGCGCCGAGCGAGGAACCGGCATGGCTGCTAACGGCTGCCACGGACCTCCGCGCGGCGAGAAACCCTCTTGCCGCCGCCATCGATGCCCGGTCGATCAGAACGCGCGCAGCCAACTGCCCCGGAGGCTTCCCCGGGGCTTTTCGTGCTTGGCGCGGGCTCACCACTAAAGGATGCCCTATGGAGGCCCGCTTTCTCGATGTTCCGTCGGGTACATGGAGGCTAATGGCGACAGGTACTTCCGTTTGTCTCTGGTCTGCGGAACTCAGGCCGCCGTCGTTGACCCATCCGCCGAGCGCGGACTACACTCCCAGGTGGTTCGAGGGTGAGTGTTCCCGCACCCCTACGGATCGTCAAGACCCGCTTTCGGAGGATCCCTCCCTCTGTGGAGACCGGACCCAGTACCAGCGGCGTGGAACGCGCGGACAGCGCGCTCGGCGCCGACATCATGAATCTGGTCCGCCAAGCCTTCTAAGCGGTTCGCGCCTGCCGGGCGCGCGCCACCGACGGGCGGGACGGACCCGCCTTCCGAGGTGGCATATGCTCTATCTGAGCCAGGCGATAGGCCGGCCCGTGCGCGACCAGCACGGCGAGCCCATCGGAACGGTCGCAGACCTGCTCGTCGCCATCGGCGATCGGTATCCGCCCGTGACCGGCATCGTCGTCAAGACCAACGGCCGCGAGATATTCCTCAACTGGCAGTCGGTCAATTCCCTCGACGCCAGCGGCGCTACCCTGGGCACGTCCGCCATCGACATCACCAAGTTCCAGCAGCGGCCCAACGAAATCCGCCTGAAGCTTGACCTGATGGACCGCCAGATCGTGGACATCGATGGACGCAAGGTGGTCCGGGTCAACGACCTGCGCCTGGACGAAGTCGATGGCGCGCTGCACCTCGTCGCGGTCGACGTCGGCGCGTCCGGGCTGCTGAGACGCCTCGGCATCGAAGGACCGTGGCGGACCATCGCCCGAGGCATGCATCGCGGGGTTCCCGAGCGCTACATCGACTGGGAAGACGTGGACCCGGTCGAGCGCACCATCGCCAGCGTCAAGCTGCGAGTCCCTCACAAGGGACTGGCCGAACTCCATCCCGCGGACCTGGCCACGATCATCGACCAGCTCAGCCGCAGCGACCGCGTCGGCGTCATCGCGTCACTGGACGACGAAGCTGCGGCCGATGCCATCGGCGAGATGGAGCCGGAAACGCAGGTCGACATCCTGGAAGACCTCGAACCGGGCCGCGCCGCGGACATCCTCGAGGAGATGGACCCCGACGAAGCGGCCGACCTCGTCGCCGACCTCTCCGACGAAAGCCGAGAAGAGATCCTCGGCCTGATGGAGAAGGACGAGGCCGAAGAAGTCCAGGAACTCATGACCTACGGCGAGGAAACGGCCGGCGGCATCATGACCACCGAGTTCGTCGCCGTGCCGGCAACCCTCACGGCAGCTCAGACGATCGACCGGCTGCGCGAGCTCGAACCCACCGCCGAGACGATCTACTACGTGTATGTCACCGATTCCGATGAGCGCCTGGTGGGCGTGCTGTCGCTTCGCGACCTGATCGTCGCCAAGCCGAACACGCCGATCTCGACGTTCATGTACGGCGAGCCCGTGGCGGTCCACACCGACGCAAGCCAGAACGAGGTCACGGGCGTCGTGGCCCGCTATAACCTGCTGGCCGTCCCGGTGGTTGATTCCGAAGGCCACCTCGAGGGCATCGTTACCGTCGACGACGCAAT
The DNA here is from genome assembly GCA_963835845.1 of uncultured Chloroflexia bacterium. Classification (GTDB taxonomy): domain Bacteria; phylum Chloroflexota; class Limnocylindria; order Limnocylindrales; family CSP1-4; genus Fen-1039. The sequence continues at coordinate 384,435 of CAWIGT010000005.1, forward strand.
CGACACGCTTCTGCCCCAACCCTCCAAGCGGCGCCTGCCCCGGTTGTTCAGCCGATCCGGGGCGCCTGAGCGGTGAGGGCGCCGGTCCTTGCGCTGACGCCGCGAGCGGTCAACCGGGTCCGAATAGCAGCCATCCTGGGAGTCCTCGGTCCGGGCCTGGTAAGCGGCTTCGCCGACAACGACGCCGGCGGCATCTCGACCTACTCAGTGGCCGGCGTCAAGTACGGCTACGACCTGCTCTGGGTCCTGCTGGCCAGCCAGATCGTGCTGTTCTTCACCCAGGAAGTTGGCGCGCGGCTCGGTCTCGCCACGGGCCAGGGCCTGGCCGGGCTGGTTCGCGAACGCTACGGCGTGCGCTGGGCCACGTTCATGATCTCGACGATGCTCGTGGCCAACGTCGGCTCGATCATCGCCGAGTTCGCCGGCTGCGGCGCCGCTCTGAGCTTGTTCGGCGTGCCCAACGTGATCAGCGCCCTGCTGGCCGCGATCGTGGTCGTCCTGCTGCTGACTCGCGGCAGCTACAGCAAGGTCCAATACCTGTTCGTGGCCGTGGGACTCGGCGTCTCGCTGGCGTACTTCATCTCGGCTCTGCTCGCCCATCCGGACTGGGGACGCGCCGGCGTTTCGCTGGTGATACCGCACCTCGCGTCTTCGCCGCAGTACTGGGTCGCCGTCGTGGCCACCGTGGGCACGACCATCACGCCGTGGGGCCAGGCGTTCATACAGTCGTACGTCGCCGACAAGCGTCTCGGCCCGGAGGACCTGGCCGGCGAACGGCTGGACGTCGGTCTAGGAGCGCTGCTGACCAACCTGATCGCGGGCTTCATCGTGGTTGCCTGCGCAGCCGCGGTCTACTCGGCCGGCATCTCGGTGGACACCAACTCGCCGGATGCGGTCAAGACGATCGCCGGGGCGCTGACGCCGCTGGCCGGATCGGGCGCCACGGTCTTGTTCGCGGTCGGCCTGCTCGCGGCCTCGTTCCTCGGGCTGGGCGTCGTGCCTCTGACGAGCGCCTACGCGGCCTGCGAGGCCTTCGGCTGGGAGACGGGCGTGGACTGGCGCTGGCGCGAGGCGCCGGCTTTCTACGGCCTGATGATCTTCTTCGTCGCCTTCGCAGCCATCTTCATGCTCCTGGTTCCACCTGGCAGCCTGGTCCAGTTGATGCTGACCGCTCAGATCGTCAACTGCCTGCTGCTGCCGTTTGTGCTCGTCTTCGTGATGAGGCTCTCGGCCGACAAGAAGCTGATGGGGCCCCTCGTCAGCGGTCGATGGCTGCTCGGCATCGGCTGGCTCGGGACTGCGCTTCTGGTGGTGCTGTCGCTCACCCTCGTGGTGACGTCGGTCCTGGGCGTCTGACACAGCGGACACGGAATCGGGCGGCCGGGGCACGGAGCGGGCCCCAACCCTAACGGCGAGCGGACCGCCGGACCGCCAGTTGCCGGTACAGGGATTCGACCCGGGCCAGGCATTTCGACTCGTCGGCCCGCTCTTCGACGATGGCGCGGGCCCGGACCGCCAGAGTGGCTCGCTCATCCGGATCGATGTCCAGCACCCGCAGTAACGCGGCGGCCGTCGCGTCGCCGTCGTCGATCGGAACGAGCAGTCTCGGGTCCAGGTCGAACAGCCACTCTCTGACGCTGGGCAGGTCGGCAGCGACGACCGGCCGGCCGCTCGCGAGTGACTCGAGCATCGCCGCGGACGTCGAGTCGGAGATCGGCAGGGAAACGACGGCATCGGCCAGCCGATACAGATCCGGCATCTCCACATCCGCAATGTCCGACGCGAGGACCACGCGGTCCGCAAGGCCGAGCCTCGCGATGCTGCCGCGGATCGACTCCAGATGGGCCGGGTCCGGATTGCGGGTCGTCATCAAGACGACCACGTCCGACGGCAGCTGAGCCAGGGCTTCGAGCACGACGCTTTGACGGTAGAGCGGGTCGAGACCGCGCGGGGAGAGGATCACTCGCCGGCCCTCGAGACCGAGACGTCTTCGGAGCTCGACGGGGTCCCGGCCTGGATGGAATCGCCCCAGGTCCACTCCCCACTGGATCATCTCGGTCCGGCGGTCGGCGGCGCCGAGGTCCAGCGCGCCGCGCCGCAATGCCTCGGAGTTGACCATGACCATGTCGGCGGCCCGTACGGCCAGGCGGCCGTACAGCGAGAAATCGCGCGACAAGCCGGGTGTGAGGAACACGTCCGAGCCCCACAGCGTGATCACGTAAGGATGAAATCCGGCCATCCAGGCATGCCAGCCGTTGCCGGTCAGGTAATGGGCGTTGAGCACGTCGGGCCGGATTTCGTCGATAGCCCGCCGCAGTGACCGTCGGGCCCGCAGGAAGCTCGCTACGGGCAGCCGGCCACGGGCGGCGAAGCGGGTGAACTGCGTGACCTTGACCGACGGCAGCAATCCGGTCGCGACGGTCCAGTCCCGCGGCATGAGCATGGTGACGTCGTGGCCGCGCCCGGCGAAGTAGTTGACCCAGCGTCGCATGTGGATGCTGGCCGGATCGCCGAGGAAGGCAATCTTGAGGGGGCCGGCAGGATCCGCCCTGTCGAGCGCCGGTTCCCTCATTGGCGTGGTCCGGCGCTTTCAGCCCCCGTCGCGCGGGGCATGGAGGCCGGACCCGGCGACTGCGCCGGTGCCGACGCCGCCACTGCGTCCAGCACGCGTGCCAGCTCGCCGGCCAGGTTGACGCGGTCGTATCGGCCCGTCGGATCGGTCGCACCGGCAGCGGGCGGATCGTCCAGCAGCCGCTCCAGGGCCGAGGCGACGCTGGCCGCCTCCACGTCGGCCACGCGACCCATCGGCAGGCTCTCGACGAGCCGGCGCCCCTCGCCGGGCGGCATGACGGCCAGGATCGGCCGGTCGAAGGCCATGTACTCGATCAGCTTGCCGCCGACGAACATGCCCGTGCCGGGCTCGTCGGTCATCAGCTGCAGAAGCGCGTCGGCGCCGGCCATTCTGGCCAGGGCCTCTCGTCTCGGCACGAAGCCCTCGAAGCTGACGACGCCGCCGAGTCGATCCGGTGCCGTGTAGGCATCGCCAAGGTGGCGGTTGGCGGCGCTCGCCCGGCCGACGAACTGGACGCGCAGCCGCTCGCGCAGCTCCGGCCGACGCCGGACGAGCAACTCCACGCCTCCGAGGAACGCATCCAGTTCGCCCGGCCGATACAGGCTTCCGGCGAAGACAAGCGTGAACCGACCCGGCGAGCCAGTCTGCGGCTCCAGCCCCGCGAGATCGGCTCGGTCGTAACCGTTCGGGATATAGACGAACTTGTCCGCACATTCCGGATAGCGCTCCACGAACATGGCCCGCAACCCCTCCATGGCCAGCACCACGCGGTCCGCGCGCGACACGATCCAGCGTTCGGTTCGCCGCTGAAGCCACCCTTTGGGCCCGCGCATCGGCGGCGCAAGAGGATTGCCGAGCCACGGATCGCGGAAATCGGCGACCCACGGCCGGCCCGTCGAACGCTTGATCATCCCTGCGACCAGATGTGCGGACACGGGCGCCGCGGTCGAATAGACGACGTCGAACCGTCGTCGGCGATATGCACGTCGGCCGGCGCGAGCCCCGAACGGCGCCCAGCCGATTTCCTGATCCGGGAACAGGGCCACGTTCCAGAAACGGTTCCAGACGCCTCTTCCGGCCCAGCCCAGCTTCGCCCGCAAGCCCGATCGAGCGGGTTTCCCGGCCAGGTCGGCCGCAGTCGAGCGGGTCGATTTGCCGCCGAGAAGCCGGCCCAGCGCGTTCGGCACACGTCCCGGCTCGATACTGGCGGTTCGGTGAACCTCCAGGTCGGCGGGCAGAACGTCGAGGAGCGAAGGATCGCGCACGGCGTATGCCGGGTTGCGAGGCGTGACCACTACCGGCTGCCAGCCCCAGCGCGGCAGGTACGTGACGTATTTCAGGGTCCGCTGGACGCCGACTCCGCCGAGCGGCGGGAAGAAGTACGTGACGACCAGGACCCTGGCTCGAGTCGGCGGACCGGCCGCCTCAGCGGGGTAGGCCGCGAGAGTTGCAGCGGCAGCGGGAGCGGCCAAAGCGGGAGCGGCGCCCGCGCTCACCACAGGAGCGCCGGCTCGGGCGAAAGACGGTCGCTGCTTCCGGCCGCAACTCTCGAAGGGGTAGGCATCGCGCCGGATTGTAACCAACACGACCGAGGTCGGAACATCGGCCGGCGGCGCGGCCCAGCTGAGCCGACCATCGTCGGCGGGACGAAGCGCGACACGCGACCGGAGGCGGCGTCGGGCCGGGATTCGCCCGCGGCGACGCGGCTACTATGCGTGGATGCCACGTAAGGTGATGTGCGTCGTCGGCGCGCGACCCAACTTCATGAAGATGGCGCCGCTGATGGCCGCCTTCCGGAACCCGGTCGAAGCTTTCGACTGCACCCTGGTCCACACCGGCCAGCACTACGACGTGGCCATGTCCGACGTGTTCTTCAGCCAGCTGGGAATGCCTGAGCCAGACATCCAGCTCGGCGTCGGACCGGGCACGCAGGCCACCCAGACCGGGCGAATGATGGCGGCCCTGGAGACCGCCCTGGTCGACCTGCGTCCGGATCTGGTGGTCGTCGTCGGCGACGTCAATTCGACGCTGGCCGCCACGCTCGTCGCAGCCAAGGCCGCGGTGCCTGTGGCGCACGTCGAGGCCGGGCTGCGCAGCGGCGACCGGCGCATGCCCGAGGAAATCAACCGCATTGCCACCGACGCGCTGGCGACGTACCTCTTCGCCACCGAGGACGACGGCGTCGCCAATCTTCGACGCGAGGGCGCCGGCGACGACCGCATCTTCCTCGTCGGCAACGTGATGATCGACACGCTCATGGCGCTGATGCCGCAGATCCGTCAACGCCGCATGGCCGCCGAGATGGGCGTGGCTCCGGGGAGTTACGGCGTCCTGACTCTGCATCGACCGTCGAACGTCGACGATCCGGTCATGCTCGAGACGTGGGTGACGATTCTGGAGCGGATCAGCGCCGGGCTGCCACTCGTCTTCCCCGCTCATCCGCGGACCGCCGCGCGCCTCGCCGAAAGTGGCCTGGACCGGCGGCTGGCGGAGTCCGGCGTGAGGGTCGTGGAACCGCTGCCTTACGTGGAGTTCATCAGCCTGGTCGCCGACTCGCGCCTCGTGCTCACCGATTCGGGCGGCATCCAGGAAGAGACGACCGTCCTGGGGGTCCCGTGCCTGACGCTGCGGGACAGCACCGAGCGGCCCGTGACGGTCGCTCTCGGGACCAACACGCTGGTCGGCGTCGAGCCCGAAGCCGCTCTGAGGGCGGTGGAAGGAGTACTCTCCAACCCGCCGAAGCCCCACACGGTGCCGCCGCTGTGGGACGGGCGGGCTGCCGAACGAATCGCCGGGATCCTGCGTGGCATGGAGTGGACGGCCTATCAGACGGCACCGGCGTCGACGCCGCCGGTGCGAACGCGAGAGACCGAAGCGGCAGGCTAATCCCGCAGCCCCATCGACGGGCCGCAGGCGTCGCGGGCGGCCTCGCCGGGCCCGGTCCGCGGCAGAACGAACGACGGAGGAGACGTGAACGAGGACCGCTCGGTTGGCGTGATAGGCCTTGGATACGTGGGCCTGCCGCTGGCGCTGGCGTATCACGAGGCCGGGCTGCGAGTGGTCGGGGTCGACGCCAACCCGAAGCGGGTCGACGAGCTGAATGCCGGCCACTCCCCGATCGACGACGTGGACGATGCCCGTCTCGACGCAGCCCGAACCGGCGGGATCCGATTCGTGGGGACTGATGAGGCCGGGCAACTCCTCGCCCAGACCGACGCGCTGATCGTCTGCGTCCCGACGCCGATAACCCACGCCAAGGATCCAGACCTCGCCCCGGTCATCGCCGCGGCCGAGCTGGTGCGACGCTCGCTCCGCGCCGGTCATCTGGTCGTTCTCCAGTCGACCACTTTCCCGGGCACCACGACAGGCCCGTTCCGCCTGGAGCTGGAACGTTCCGGCCTCGTCGCCGGCCGCGACTTCGACCTCGCCTTCGCGCCGGAGCGGGTCAACCCGGGCGATCCCGCCAGCGCCGGCCGCGGCGTCCCGCGACTGGTCGGCGGCACGACGCCAGACGGCACGGCTCGCGCCAGGAAGTTGTTCGAGAACATCAACACCAGGGTCATCCCGTTGTCGTCTCCCGACGCGGCGGAACTGGCGAAGCTGCTCGAAAACGTCTTCCGCAACATCAACATCGCCTTCGTCAATCAGCTGGCGCTGTTGTGCGAGCGAATGGGCCTGGACGTCTGGGAAGTCATCGACGCGGCCGCGACAAAGCCATTCGGATTTATGGCGTTCCGGCCCGGGCCCGGCGTCGGCGGCCACTGCATCCCGGTGGATCCGTACTACCTGGCCTGGCGCGCGCGCGAATTCGACTTTGTCGAGCGTTTCATCGAGCTGGCCGGCGACATAAACCTGGCCATGCCCCGCCACGTCGTGGAACTTGCCGCGGAGGCTCTCAACGATCGCGGCAAGGCTCTGAACGGCGCCCGGGTCGGCGTGCTCGGCGTCGCCTTCAAGCCCGACGTGCAGGACGCCAGAAACACGCCGGCCGCCGACGTCGTGGCATTGCTGCGGGGTCGCGGCGCGGTCGTTTCGTATCACGATCCACTCGTGCCGGAACTGCGCGACACCGACGGCACGGTCCATCGATCCGTGGCTTTCGACGATGTGGTGGACGGCTCGGATCTGGTCGTGGTGGTGACGCCGCATCGAACCTTGGACTGGGCCGCCGTCTACGGACGCTCGGATCTGGTCGTGGACACGGTCAACAGCTCTCGGGGACGCGTGACCCGGCCGCGGCAGGTGTTCCGACTGGGTGCCGGCTGGGCCGCCCCGGACGCGCCGGCGGCCTGAGCCTGCCTCAGCGCCTCACGGTTTCGCGGCGCCCCCGCTCGGCCACGACGGCATCGAGCACCGCGGCCAGTTCGCCGGCCAGGTTGACGCGATCGTAGCGGCCCGTCGGATCGGTCGCACCGGCAGCGGGCGGATCGTCCAGCAGTCGCTCGAGCGCATCGGCGACGCTGCCGGCTTCGACATCTGCCACTCGCCCGGTCGGCAGACTCTCCACCAGCCGGCGACCCTCGCCGGGCGGCATGACGGCCAGGATCGGCCGGTCGAAGGCCATGTATTCGTACAGCTTGCCGCCCACGAAGAGGCCCGTGCCCGGTTCGTCGGTCATCAGCTGAAGCAGCGCGTCGGCGCCGGCCATTCGGGCCAGTGCGTCTCGCCGCGGCACGAAACCCTCGAAGCTCACCACGTCGCCGATCCGATCCGGGGCGGCATACAGGTCGGCGTAGCGGCGGTTGTCGGCGCTGACCTGGCCGACGAATTGGACCCGAAGGCGAGCTCGGAGGTCCGGCCGCCGGGCGAGCAGAAGCTCGGTTCCGCCCAGGAACGCAACCAGCTCGCCCGGCCGGTACAGGCTTCCGGCGAAGAGGAGCGTGAAGCGGCCCGGTTCGCCCCGGACGGGTGTCAGGTCCGCCAGATCGGCTCGGTCATAGCCGTTCGAGATGGTCAGGAACTTGTCCGCATGCTCCGGGTAGCGCTCGACGAACATCTCGCGCATGCCCTCGACCACCACCACGACCCGATCGGCGTGCGACACGATCCAGCGCTCCATGCGCCGCTGCAGGCGGCCCTTGAGCCCGCGCAGGGGCGGATCGAACGGGTTGCCGACCCACGGGTCGCGGAAGTCGGCAACCCAGGGCCGCCGTGTCGAACGCTTGACTAGCCCAGCGATCAAGTGGGCGGATATCGGTGCCGCACTCGAGTAGATGACGTCGAAGCCGGGTTCGCGGCGGGCACGTCGTCCCGCCCGCCAGCCGAACGGGACCCAGCCGATCTGGGCATCCGGGAACATCGACCACGTTCCAGACGCGGTTCCAGCCGGATCATCGACTTCCACAGCAGCTTGCCCGCCGGGCCGCCGCGAGCCGGCCGTTTGGCCAGATCGGCCGCGGCACCGGACGAATTGGTCGGGCCGCGGCTCAGGAGACGGGCGACCGCGTTGGGCAGCCGTCCCGGCTCGAAGCTGGCGGTGCGGTGGATCTCGAGATCGGAGGCCAGTCCGGCAACGAGCGATGGATCCCTGACCGTGTAGGCCGGATTACGAGGCGTGACGACGATCGGCTGCCAGCCCCAACGCGGCAGGTAGGTCGCGTATTTCAATGTGCGCTGGACGCCGACTCCGCCGAGCGGCGGGAAGAAATAGACGACGACGAGGGCCTTGCCGCTCATGCCCGGATCTTGCCGACCACCCGGCCGACGATCAGCCTGGCCATGATGCGCAGCGCCAGGAATTCCTCTTTGCGAGGAATCACGAGATCCAGGGCCGAATGGCCGGACAGGCGGCTGGCCACGCCCAGCATCAACAACGCCATCGCCGTGTAAGACAGGAGCGACGCAGCCGACGCGCCGACGATGCCCCAGAGGGGAATCAGGATCACGTTCGCCACGAGGTTCAACACCAGCGTGATGGCGGCGCCGATGGAGATCGGCCCCGGGCGGCCGCGGCCGGCGATGTAGCTCGTCATTACCTTGCCGAGGCTCAGCGACACGACGCCGGGTAGAAGGACGAGGAACGCCGGGAAGCAGTCGTTGAACTTGGGCAGAACCAGGTGGATGCCGACGAACGCGACGGGGATGAGGGCCAGCGCGCACAGGGTGGTCACGAGCAGAGTCAGGCGCGTGACCCTGACCAGTTTGGCGTCCGCCGCCTCCGCCGTGGAACCCGCGACGGTCGGCAGGAAGATCGTCGTCACCGCGTCCGGGATGTAGAAGATCAGCTCGGCCATCGTGACGGCCATGCTGTAGAGCCCCAGCGGGCCGGTCGGATTCGCGAGCTCGGCCTGGATGATGAAAGTGTCGGCCCGATAGTTGAAGTAGCCGGTGATGCCCGCCGGGTAGGCCCGCGCACCGTATGTCATGAGCGCCCGCTTCGGCACCGGATCGCCGCCTGGGTTCTTCATGGCGACGTGCTGAACCGCCAGCAGCGTGAACACGGCGCCCAGGCAGCTCACGATCACGGTCCCACCGACCGCGCCCCACACGCCAAGCCTGAATACGCCCACGGCCGTGACCAGGACCAGCAACGTGACCACGGCCTGAACCACCATGATCGTGGTGTAGAGCCTCACCTCGTGGCGGCCGTACAGGATCGTCCCCGCGAACGTGGCGATCATGCCGGCGGGCACGGTGATCAGGATCAGACGCAGCATCCGGTCCGCGGTGTCGATGCCGACGCCCTTCGGAGCCCCCGACAGGAAGTTGGTCTCGAGCCACGGCAAAGTGACCCACATGAGGGCAATGAGGCCGGCGGAGATCACGGCCACGCACAGGATGGCGGTGAGAAGCAGCCCGCGAACGGATATGCCGCGTGCCGAGAAGTAGTTGATGGCGTTGGGAATGCCGAACACGCCGACGGTGCCGAGCAGGGCCGGCAGGGCCGTGACGGCCACGTAGGCACCCTTGCCGTCGGGGCCGAGAAGCCGGTTTACCACGATGGTCGTAATGAGGCCCACACCGAAGACGATGACCCGGGCCCCGAACACCGAGGCCACTCTCCGGGCGAATGGGCGCCCCGGAGCCTCCACGGGAACCGCCGGAACCGCGGCCGGAGCCGTCATTTCGGGCCCGCCGCGGAGTTTCGGAGCAGTCGAACGTAAAGCTCTTCGACCGCGCCGAGGCTCGTCGCCTGGTCGGCTCGGGCCTGGACGATTGCCCGTCCCCGCCGGCCGATTTCGGCGCTCTCCGCCGCGCTGCGATCCAGGGCTCGCGCGAGCGCCCGGGCCGTCGCCGCGACGTCGTCCACGGGGACGATGAGTTCCGGGTCGAGCTCCTCCAGCCACTCCCGAACGCTGGGCAGATCCGCGGCGACGACCTGGCGCTCGCAGGCCAGGGCCTCGAGCATCGTGACCGACGTGGAGTCCGACGCGGGCACCGAGGCCACGACGTCCGCCAGACGCAGGAAGTCGGGCATCTCCGCGTGGGCGATCTCGGGCACGATCACGACACGATCCGCGATTCCCAGAGACGCGGCCAGTCGCTCGACGGACTCCACCTCCGCCGGGTCCGAGTTCTGGCGCGACATGACCACGACCACGTCCGACGGCAGCTGCGCCACCGCCTCCACCACCACCCTCTGGCGGTACAGCGCCTTGATGGCGCGCGGCGAGACGACCACTCGGCGGCCGTCCACGCCCAACCGCTTCCGCAGCTCGGCCGGCGCCGGTCCTCCGGAGAAGCGCGTCAGATCCACTCCCCAGCCGATCAGCTCGGTGCGGCTCGGACGCGCGCCCAGCTGCACTGCGCCGCGCTTGAGATCCTCGGAATCCGCCATCACCAGGTCCGCCTTCCGAAGGGTGAGGCGCGCCATCATTCGGACGGCCCGCCACCGTCGCGGCCCGACGTAGACGTCCGAACCCCACAACGTGATCGCATAAGGGTGGAAGCCCGACATCCAGGCCTGCCAGCCGTGGACCGTCAGAAAATGGGCATTGACGATGTCCGGCCGGACATGGGCGATGGCCTTGCGCACGGATCCGCGCGACCGCAGGAAGCTCGCCGGCGGGAAGAGGCTGCGTGGATTGAAGCGGCTGAAGCGCTCGAATTCGATCGAATCCGGCAGGCCCGGCTCGACCGCCACCCCAGACGGGACGAGGAGCGTCACGCGATGACCTCGTTCCGCGAAGAAGGTCGCCCAGCGCCTGAGGTGGATGCTGTTCGGGTCGCCGAGAAAGGCCAACCCCAACTTTTCGTCAGCCGAGACGTTGGCCGACGTGCCCACACTCACAAAGACGACCTCCAGCGCGAGGAACTGACGGATCGCAGGCACCCGCGACTGCGGGCGATTGTAGCCGACGGAACCGGCCGACCGTCCCCGACCGGCCACCGGCGAGCCTTTCGATCCCGCGCCTGCCGCTCGTGTCGCCGACCGCCGTGGCGGGCTGATACTCTTCGGTGAGTCCCGAAACCTGACGCAAGAGAGGCAGGGAACCGCACGTGGGCGACTTCGACCGGGAGCTCGAGCGGGCTCGTGGGGTGTACACCGCCCGAGCCGGAAACGCCTCGCTTGAATCGGGTCTACAGCGTCTTCGCGCCGTCCAACTTGTTCACGATGCAGGGCCGCGAGTGGATCACGGCGGACCTGATGCGCCGGTCCGGCCTGTGGTCGCTGCAGGACCTCGACATCCTGGACGTCGGCTGCGGAACCGGTGGCGAACTCCGTCGGATGACGACCCTGGGAGCGGATCCGGCGCGAATGTCCGGCATCGACCTGATGGAAGCGCGCATCGACGAGGCCAGACGCGTCCTGCCGGCCGCCCAATTCGCAGTCGGAAGCGCCCATGAGTTGCCGTTCCCAGACGCGTCGTTCGACCTCGTCACCCAGTTCGTGGTGTTCTCGTCGGTCGTCCACGCCGGACTCCGGCAGGCCATCGCCCGCGAGATGGTCCGCGTCCTGCGACCGAATGGTCGAATCCTGTGGTACGACATCCGCTCGCTCCGGCCTCATCCGGACCTCGTCCCGATCAACCTGGCGGAGCTGAGGTCGCTCTTCCCCGTCTGCTCGATCGTGGCCCGACCGGCGACGCTCGGCTGGCGACCCAGCCACGTCCTGGCTCCACGCAGTCGAGTGGCGGCGATCCTCGCGGAAAAGCTGCCACGCACGCGGTCGCACTACGTGGCGCTGATCCGCCCGGCCGGAGCCGCTTCAGCCGGGGCGGACGCGACCGGCTGACGCCGCGCCGCTCTGAGCCGCGCCGGTTCGAGCCGCGCCGGTTCGAGCCGCGCCCGCTGGGTCAGCCGCGCCGCCCGGCCAGCTGTCGATACATGCCCTCGACCGCGGTCATGTGAACGTCCTGGCTCGCCCTCGCCTCGACGATCGACCTGGCCCGACTCGCAGTCGCCCGACGTTCGGCCGGCGCCATGTCCAGCAGTCGAGACACCGCCCGCGCCGTCGCCGCCGGATCGTCCACGGGCACCAGCGCTGCCGGATCCAGTTCGTCAAGCCATTCGCGGATGCTCGGCAGGTCCGTGGCCACCACCGGCGTCCCGCATGCCATCGCCTCCAGCAGCGTGACCGGCGTGGCGTCGCTGGACGGTATCGACAGCATCACGTCCGCCAGGCGGTAGAAGTCCGGCATTTCGGCGTGGTCGATGCCGTCGACGAAGCGGACCCGATCGGCGACTCCGAGCGCCTCCGCCCGGGCGAGGATTGCCGCCATCTCCGCTGCGTCGACGAGATACCGGGCCATCAGCAGCACGACGTCGCCGGGAAGAGCGGGCAGTGCCTCGACCGCGACGCGGTGACGGTAGAGAGCGGTCACGGCTCGGGGCGAGAGCAACACCCGACGACCGGTCAGGCCGAGGCGTTCGCGCAGCGCAGCCGGCGCCGGATCGGGCGAGAAGCGCCTGGTGTCCACGCCGAACTGGACCAGATGCGTTCTCTCGCGTCGCGCTCCCGCGGCGATCACGTCCTCGACGAGCGCCGCCGAGTCGCCCGTCACCATGTCCGCGGCCTTCAGCGACACGCGGCCGTAAAGGGCGGTCCGCATGGACCGCCGCAGCGAGATGGTGACGTCGGAGCCCCAGACGGTGATCGCGTAGGGATGAAAGCCCGACATCCAGGCATGCCAGCCGTACTCGGTGAGGAAGTGGGCATGAACCACGTCCGGAGCCACGCGCGCCATTACTCGGCCCAGCGACCGCTTCTCGGCGAGCAGCCCCGGCAGCTGGTTCCGGCTCTGGTAGTAGGCGTGGAACGGCTCCACCGTGATCGCCGCCGGAAGCCCGGGGCCGACCTCACGCCCGGACGGCACGAGGAGCGAAACGGAGTGGCCGCGATCGGCGAACCAGCCGGCCCAGCGTCGCACGTGGATGCTGTTCGGGTCGCCCACGAATGCCAGGCGAAGCGGCCGAAGGTTCGGTGGCGCGGTGACGGGTGCGTCGGGCATGGCGGCTATTCTACGGGCCACACCACCGGCCCAGGAGCCGGGGCGAGCTCGCCCGGAGGCCCCGCGAGTCGCCGGCCAGGTCGGGCCCGAGCCGGGCCGTGGGAGTATGATCGGCCGCGGTCAGCCCGTCCGAGGTCATCTGCCAGCCAATGCCCGACGCGATCCAGCGCACGTTCGCCCTGCTGGGGTTCGCGCTGACTCTGCCCCTGCTCGCGGCGCTGGCCGTTGCCGTTCGTCTCGAAAGCAAGGGCGCGCCCATCTACAGCGCGAAGCGCATCGGCGAGCGGGGCCGGGCCTTCACGTGCTTCAAGATCCGGACGATGGTGACCAGGCGGACTCCGGGTCAGCGGCTTACCACGGCCGCGGATCCGAGGGTGACTCGGACCGGCCGGCTGCTGCGCCGGACCCACCTGGACGAGTTGCCGCAGCTCTGGAACATCGCCCGTGGCGAAATGCGTTTCGTCGGGCCGAGACCCGAAGACCCTCACTTCGTGGACTTCGACCAGCCGCTCCACGCCCTCGTGTTCACCGCCCGGCCCGGCATCACCGGCCTGGCTCAGCTGCTCAACGCCGACGAGGAAACGCGGCTCGTGGACGCGGATCCGGAGCGCGTATATCGCGACGTGATCCTGCCCCGAAAGCTCGCACTCGACGCGGCGTACCTCCGCCACAGGTCGACTCGGCTGGATTTGTGGATACTCGCCCAGACGCCGCGCGCGGTTCTTGGTCGCCGCATCTCGTTGCCGGCGTCCGTGCGGGGCGATGCGGGCCAGATAGCTGGGGCCGAACTGTGAGTGGTTTCGTGCCGCGAGGCAGGCACCTGTTCGTCTACGACATCGTGGCGACGCTTGTCGCGATCGGGCTCGCCTTCGTCCTCCGCTTCGACAACGTGTTCGTCGCCGGCGCCATGTCACCGTTCATGCCCGTGGCCCTGCTGCCCCTCCTCGTGATGCCACCAACCTACGCCGCCTTCGGCATGTACCGGCGCGAGTGGCGGTACGCCTCGGTTCAGGAGATGTTCTCTCTCGCGACCGCCGTTGTCGTCGGGACGGCCATCGCCGTGATCGTCTTCGCCGCGCTCGCCTATGCCGGCGTTGCCGGCACGAACGCGTATCCGAGGTCGATCTTCGCCACCGAGGCCCTGCTCAGCCTGGCCCTGGTGGGCGGCGGACGCTTCGCCGTTCGCGCCAACCTGGAGCGTCGCGGCGTCTCCGGCGGCACGGACGAGGAACTGGGACTGACCGCCACGATCGTCTACGGTGCCGGCGAAACCGGAGCCACGGTCGCCAGGCTCGCGGCCCGCGACCCGGCCGCGGGGCTCAACGTCGTGGGTTTCATCGACGACGACGCCTCCAAGCATGGCTCGCGGCTGATGGGCAAGCATGTCTTCGGGGGCCTGGACGTCCTGCCGAAAGTGGTGCGAGACACCCACGCTCACCAGCTGCTCGTGGCCATGCCGACGGCGACGGGGCCGGCGATCCGGCGAGCCTTCGAGCGCGGCCAGGAGCTGGGCCTTCAGGTTCGAACGGTCCCCCACCCGCGCGAGCTGCTCGGCGGCGACTCGCTGGCCCATCGCATCCGCCGCGTCAGCGTCGAGGACCTGTTGCGGCGGGCGCCCGTCGAGATCGACACCGACGCGATCGCAGGCTACCTCAACGGTGCCAGCGTCCTGGTGACGGGCGGCGGCGGATCCATCGGCAGCGAGCTGGTTCGCCAGATCCTGGCCATGGGCCCTCGCCTGCTGACTGTGGTCGACAACCACGAAGAGGCCCTCTGGTCGATCGAGCGGGAACTGGCGGAGCGAGTGGCCGCCAGCCCCGGCGTCACGTTCGAGCCGGTTCTCGCGGACATCCGCTCACAGGAGGCGGTCGACGCAGTCATCGGCCGGGCTCGGCCGGACGTGGTCTTCCACGCCGCGGCCCTCAAGCACGTCCCGATCGTCGAGCACTCCCCCGCCGAAGGCGCGATGACCAACGTCTTCGGCTCGCGCAACGTCATCTCGTCGTGCGAGCGCCTGGGCGTCAAGCGCTTCGTGCTGATTTCCACGGACAAGGCGGTCGAGCCGATCTCGGCGATGGGCGCCACCAAGCGGCTGGCCGAACTCCTGACCGTGGCGGCGGCGCAGCGAACCGGCCGACCCTTCGTGGCCGTTCGTTTCGGCAACGTACTGGGCTCGAGTGGCAGCGTCATTCCGATATTCCAGCGTCAGCTGGAGCAGCACAAGCCGATCACGATTACCCACGCCGAAGCCACGCGCTTCTTCATGACGATCCCTGAGGCCGTGAGCCTGATCCTGCAGACCGGAGCCACTCCGGACAGCGGCGTGGTCTTCGTGCTGGACATGGGCGACCCGGTCAAGATCGTCGACCTTGCCAGAGACCTGATCCGGCTGTCTGGTCTTGCGGAAGACCAGGTTCCGATCGTCTACACGGGCCTTCGTGCCGGGGAGCGGCTTCACGAGGCGCTCTTCCACGACCATGAGACTACGGAACAAACCGGCCACGAATTGATCATGCGGGTCCGCGCCAATGCGATCGGGGTTACGGGCGAAGCGCTCGACGAGCTCCTCGGCGAGCTCGAGCCGGCGGCGCGGCGCCACGACGACCGTGCGGTCCGCGATCTGCTGCGAAAAGTGGCGGCTTTGAGCCGGCCCCCGGCCACGGCCACTCCCACTCCCCCAACCGGCACCGTAGCCGCAACCGCGGCGACGGCGCCCCGACCACGTCAGGCAGGCGATAGATGAGCACCAACACCCACCCGGAAACGGCGCCTGCGAACCAGATGGCGGCACGACGCATTCCGTTCCATCGCCCGCCCATCGGTCTTGGCGAACGCGAGGCAGTCATCGAGGTCCTGGATTCGGGCTGGCTGACGACGGGCCAGAAGACGGTCGCGTTCGAGGAGGCCGTTCGCGCCAGGCTGGGCTGCGACCACGCCGTCGCCGTGAATTCGGCCACGGCGGCCTTGCACCTGATCCTCGAGGCCCTGGGCATCCACGAGGGCGACGAGGTGGTCGTCCCCACGTACACCTTTGCCGCGTGCGGCGAGACGGTTCGCTACCTCAACGCCAGGCCGCGTCTCGCGGACGTGGACCCGCTCACCTTCAACGCCACGGCCGCCACGATCGAGGCGCAGCTCCGGCCCGAGACCAGGGCGATCATGGTCGTCCACTTCGCCGGCCTGATGGCCGACATGGGACCGATCATGGAGCTGGCCCGCAGTCGCAACCTGCCGGTCATCGAAGACGCGGCCCATGCCCTTCCATGCAGCCGCGACGGCGTCCAGGCCGCGACCGTCGGAACGGCCGGTGCGCTCAGCTTCTACGCGACCAAGACGGTCACCACGGGCGAAGGCGGGATGATCATCACCGACTCGGCGGAGATCGCCAATCGGGCCCGCTCTATGCGGCTGCACGGCCTCAGCCGGGACGCCTGGAAGCGCTATGGCGCCGGAGGTAGCTGGTATTACGAGATCGAGGACATTGGCTTCAAGTACAACCTCACGGACGTGGCGGCGGCCATCGGACTCGTCCAGCTAGATCGCGCCGAGGCCAATCGAGCCGAGCGAGAACGGGTCGCCCGCCACTATGAGCGAGCGTTCGCGGCCTCGTCCATCGCCGACCTGGTCGAGCTACCGGTCATGCCACGCCAGAACGAGATCCACGCCTGGCACCTCTTCCCGATCAGGTTGCGTCTGGAACGCATCAAGGCCACTCGGGCGGAAGTGATCGACAGGCTGGCGGAGGCGGGCGTGGGCACGAGTGTCCACTTCATCCCGCTCCATCTGCATCCGTACTACCGGCGCACGTACGGCTACTCCCCGGCGGACCTACCCGTGGCGAACCTGCAGTTCGAACGCGAGATCTCGCTGCCGATCTTCCCGGATCTGACGGACGACGACGTCGAGTACGTCGTCGATCGGCTGTCCGGAATACTCCAGCCTCGCTGACCACTTGAGTGCGGCCGGCCGCACTCAAGCCGCCGCGCCGGGACCTGCTTGGTCAGCTCGCCGGACAGGTGTCGCTCGGCGTGGGCTTGCCGTTCCAGAGGCTGTCGCTGCCGAAAAGCTTGATCGATTCGGCGGCCAGCTTCGAGTTGAACAGGCACAGGGCGCCGTTGGACAGATACATGGAGTACCCGGTGTCGGGACTCAGGACGAGCTGGGTGAAGTTGCTGCTCGGCACGTTCTGCCCGATCGCCATGTAGTCGGCCACCTGGTCCGCCGGGAAGTTGGTGGTTATGGCCGATCCGAGCGTGGAGATCAGGTTCGGCACGTTGAGGATCTGGTCCGGTTGAGCCATCTTGTGCAGCAGGTCAACGAGGACCTGTTGCTGCCGAGAGGACCGGCCGAAGTCGTTGTCGCCCGCGCTCTTGCGGGAGCGGACATAGGCCAGGGCGTGCTTGCCGTCGAGATGCTGCGGCCCGGCCGCAAGCTGGAAGCCGTAGTGAACGCCATCCAGCCAGTCGTAGTACGGATCGTCGATCGCGGCCGGGTTGACCACGTCGATCCCGCCGACCATGTCGATCATCTTGACGAAGCCGTTCAGATCCATGGCGGCGTAGTAGTCGATGTTGATGCCGGCCAGGTAGCCGACTTCCTTGACCAGGGTCATGTACGGGCTGTCCGGCGATCCGTTGATCCCGCCCTTGCCGACGTTGGTGGGCACCGTGTTCAGCCGCAGCCAGGTGGGCACGACGGGATGATCGCCGAAGTACATGGGGAAGCTGGTGCTGTCCCGCGGCATGCTGACCATCTGCACGGAATTGGTCTTGGGGTCGTAGCTCACAATGAGGAGCGAGTCGTAGAGCGTTTCTCCGCGGCTCGGCGCGGAGTCGAAGCCGGTGAACAGGATCGTGACGCGCCCGTCGATCGACGGTGTCGGCACCGGCGTAACACTGGGCCCGGGCGTTACCCCAGGTGGGTAGCTGGGGACCGGTGTCGTGAGGTCAACCCTGGGATCGGTATTGGTGAACGCCCCTCGCGCGGCCATGGCCGTCTCGGCCAGGACGAAGCCGGCGCTGAGGTGGCTCAGGACGATCACGGCAGCCAGACCACCCAGGACTGCGCGGTCGATCATCTTGCGGCTGGGGAGGCGCTCGCCGCAGAGGAAGGCCTGCACGACCGCGACCAGTCGCCACGCACCGAAGACGACCACGACCACTGCGGCAGCCATGGCGAACTTCCAGTTGGCGAATTCCGCCGCGAAGACGAAGAGGCCCCGGCGCATGAAGAAGGCCAGCAACAGCAGCGCAAGGACCGCAGGGACGGCGAAGACGGCCGCCAGACGGCGGTTGCCCAGATAGAACTGTCCAAGGCCGGGCCACAAGAAGGACAGCAGGGCAGCTAGAGAAGGAGATCGCCCGCGGCCCCTCGCAGCCGGCGCAGTCGTTTCCAAAGTTCCGCGACTCTACCACACCAACCAGTAGGCCCGCGTGGGACGTTCCGGAGCTGCAACAGGTCCTGGTCAGGAGAAACGTTTACGGGACGCGGCCGCGAGCCATCTCCCAATCGCCAGCGAGGCGGTCGCCGCCGGCGAGGGTGCGTTCTGGACGTGCAGGACGTGGGCCGACCCGCCTATAGCGAAATCGTCGACCAGACGGCCGGTGATGTCGACAGCCTGAGCGCGGACCCCGGAAGGTCCGGGCAGGAGATCCTGCTCGGTCAGCTCCGGCAGGTACCGCCGCAGGGCGGCAAGGAAGGAGCCCTTCGAGAAGTCCCGCCACATCTCGCCCAGGCCCGTCGACATGTACCTGGCCGCGACTCGCAGAAATCCCCGGTAGGCCAGGGTTCCGGCCAGATCTGCCGGACTGAAGTCGCGGCGCCGATACCCCTCGCGCGCGAAGGCGAGCACGGCGTTTGGGCCGGCCCAGACTTCGCCGTCGATCCTGCGCGTGAAATGGACGCCCAGGAACGGGAGGCGAGGATCCGGAACCGGGTAGACCAGGGCTCGGACGAGCCGCGCGGAATCGGGGCCGAGGCGGTAGTAGTCGCCCCGGAACGGGACGATGCGGGGCCCGGGCGTACCGGTCATCGCCGCGAGCCGATCGGCCTGGAGTCCCGCACAGACGATCACGTCGCGGCCAGCCACCGCGCCCGCAGCGGTCTCGACGACACGCTCCCCGCCGACGTCCTTGATCGCCGTGACGCGCCGGCCGAGCAGTATCTCGCCGCCGGCCGCCTCGATGTCCCGCGCCAGCGCCCCGGCAACTCGGCGGTAGTCGATGACGCCGGTCTCGGGAGACCAGAGTGCCTGCACGCCCACGATGTGCGGCTCGATCTCCCGCATTCGTTCCCGGTCGACCAGCTCCGCGCCCGCAATCCCGTTGCCGCGGGCCCGGCCCAGGAGGTCGATCAGTCCGGGCCTTTCGCCCTCGTCGACCGCAACGATGAGCTTGCCGCAGCGTTGGAAGGGGATGCCGTGCTCGAGCGCGAAAGCTTCCAGCTCGGCTTTGCCGGCCCGGCACATGGCGGCCTTGCGGGAGCCGGGGGCGTAATACACGCCAGAGTGGATGACGCCCGAGTTGTGGCCGGTCTGATGAGCCGCGATGACCGGCTCCTTGTCGACGACCGTGACCTTCAACCCGGGGCGATCGCGCAAGAGTGCCCGGGCCGTCGCGAGACCGACGATCCCGGCGCCGACGACGACGACGTCGGCCCGACGGGTCAACGCGAGGCGCCCCCGGCTCGCTGCCGTGCCATCGCGAAATTGGCCGCTTCCGGCCGGGCCAGCCACTCGCCCAGGCTCTGCGCCGACGCGTCCTTGGCCGAGAGGATCGGCTCGTCGGTCGGCCAGTCGATACCGATGGCCGGGTCGTTCCAGCGGACCCCGGATTCGGCCGCGCGGTTGTAGGTGCCCGTGGTCAGGTACTCGATCTCGGCCCAATCCGACAGCACGCAGAAACCACGAGCGTAGCTCGGCGGCGCCCACAGTTCGCGCGGCTGCTCGGCCGACACTTCGATTCCGACCCAGCGGCCGAGTGTCGACGAGTCCGGCCGGATGTCGACGGCGACGAGGAAGGCGCGGCCGACGAGGACGCGCATCAGCTTGCCCATCGGCGGATCCCACTGGAAGTGGAGGCCGCGAACCACTCCCTTGCTGGATCGAGAGTGGTTCATCTGGAGAAAGCGGTCTGGCAGCCCGAGTGCCGCGAAGAGGTCCTGCCGGTAGACCTCCATGAAGAAGCCCCGATCGTCGGGGAACAGTTCCGGCACGACGATCTTGACCTCATCAAGCGCTGTAGACTCTATGGTGAAGGGCATATTGCTGGGGCTCCGTCCTGCTGGAGTGCCAAGTCGACGCCGCGACGAGCGCCGCACCCGCAACTTAGCGGGTCAGCGCATCGTCTCTGGTACGTCAGCATACGGAATGCACGTTGCGCCGTCAGGCGCTCCGCGCGATACTCACGGCCTTGGGCGCCATCTGCCGGCGCGCCGAGGAGAAGGGGAGGAGCAATGATCCGCCGGTACGCGGCGCTGTTTCGCTGGACGCTGGCCGTCGCGGACATCGTGCTGGCCGTCATTGTCGTTGTCGGCGCCACCAACCTGAGGTTCGGGAAGACGTCGGGCTGGCCGCCGGACGTCACTACCGCCCTCCCGGATCCGAACCTCGCGGTCGCCGTCTTCGTGGCCATGTGGATTGGCGTGCTCTGGATTCACGGTCTGTATCGCAGTCGCGTCCGTTGGACACGCCGCAGCGATCTCACGGCTGTGATGCGGGCCACGCTCGTGCAACTCGTGCTGACGCTCAGCCTGCTGTACGCCCTCAAGCTGCCCGACGTCAGCCGTCTGCTGCTGGTCGTTGTATTCCCGGCGCTGGCCGCCGCCGCGATCGGCATTCGGATCGTCATCCGCCAGCTTCTCGTGTTCGCCCGCGACCACGGTCGCAACGTTCGCTACATGCTCGTTCTGGGTGCCAACTCGCGAGCCCAGGCCTTCGCCGATCTGGTCGAAAGCCACCCGGAGCTCGGCATCGTCGTCATCGGCCATCTCAAGGCAGACCCCTCCGACGGCGGCGTCGTTCTCAAGCGACCGCTGCTGGGGATGCTCGACGACCTGATGCCGGTGTTGCACAGCGAGATCGTGGACGAGGTCGCCGTTTGCCTGCCCTTCTCGATGGAAGACCTGATCGAGGAATCGGTCTACATCTGCGAGCAGGAGGGCAAGGTAGTCCGAATGCCGGTGGCTCCTATCGAGCGCATGCTGACCACCGGACGGCTCGAGGCCATCGACGGCATCGGCGTGTACTCGCTCGCCAACGGCCCGGATCGCGCCGTCGGCCTGCTCGTCAAGCGGCTGGTTGACATCGTCGGCGCAACCCTGCTCATGGTCATCCTGTCGCCTGCGATTCTGGTCCTGGCCCTCGCTATAAAGTTGGACTCACACGGGCCGGTGTTCTTCCGCCAGGAACGAGTGGGGTTGCACGGGCGCATCTTCAACGTGGTCAAGTTCCGGAGCATGTGCGTCGACGCCGAGGATCAGCTCGAGAAGCTGCGCAAGCGCAACGAAATCAACGGCCATGCCTTCAAGCTCGACAACGATCCACGGACTACGCGAGTGGGACGTTTCCTGAGGCGATCGTCGCTGGACGAGTTGCCGCAGCTCTGGAACGTGCTGCGAGGCCAGATGAGCCTCGTCGGGCCGCGCCCTCCGCTCCCCACCGAAGTCGCCAACTACGACGTCTGGCATCGCCGCCGGCTCTCGATGAAGCCCGGCATGACCGGCCTCTGGCAGGTAGGGGCACGCCACAGCCAGGAGTTCGATCACTGGGTCGAACAGGACCTGGAATACATCGACAGCTGGTCGCTCTGGCTGGACTTCAAGATCATCGCCAGAACGGTCCCGGCCGTGCTGGGCGGCACAGGCCGATAGCCACTGTCGATGCCTCGGTCTCGATAACGCGGCCCAGCGCCCGGAGGCGACCATTCGAAGTCACCGGCCGGTCTCAGCGCGCGGCGCGCACCATCAATTCCACGGTCGAGGCGAAGTCGTGCGCGGCACGCCAGTCGAGCACGCGACTCGCCAGCCGGACGTCGGCAACCTGCCATGGAACGTCCGACGACCGAGGTGAGCCGGCGGCGGCTTCGCCGATCTCGCCGCGGAATCCCAATGTGCCGGCCAGCGCAGATACCAGCTCCCTCGAGGTGTGCCCTGTGCCCGATCCGACGTTCACGATCGGCGCCTCGATCCGCGGCACCCGGCAGGCCGCCACAACGGCCGACGCGATGTCCCGAACGTCCACGAAATCGCGCACTGAGCCGAGCGGCCCCATTTCGACACGTGACGCCGAGGTGGCCGCCGCATCGGCCAGGCGGCGCAGCGCGTCACCCGGCAGCGTTCCGGGCGGCATGCCCGGACCCAGGGCGTTGAAAACGCGCAGGACGACGGCGTCGCGGCCATCTGCCGCCGCGGCCGCGACCAGTCGCGTGGCAGCCAGCTTGGCGATGCCGTAGGCGCCGACCGGCCGCGGCTCCGTCGCCTCGGCCACAGGCACTCCGACCGGTCCCGGCCCGTATTCGGCGGCGGAGCCGAGGTGGATCAGCCTGGCCCGAACCCCCGACCGAGCGATCCCCTCGAGCAGCGCCGCGGTGGTATCGACGTTGAGTCGGACGAGGTCGGAGCTCGAGCCGTTCGTGGCGCCGGTGCAGTTGACGACGATGGCCGGGGCCGCCGCGCGCAACTCCGCTTCCAGCCGGCTATCGCCCGCCAGCAGGTCCAGGTCGAGCCAATCCCGCTCCAGACCGGCCACGGGCGCGCCCAGCCCGGCGCCGCGGGTCTGGATCGAAGGTTCGGCGCGCAGGGCGGCGACGACGTTGGTGCCGATGAAGCCGTTCGCACCGAAGACGACGGCGAGGGTCACTCAGGGCTCCGGCTGGAGCACGGCCCGCAGTTGCGCGAACTCGGCATTGGCACGGTCGTAGTCCTCCGGCCGGCCGATGTCCAGCCAGTAACCGTCGAAGGCGTACGAGGCCGGATTCTGGCCCTTGGCCAGCAGGTCGAGAACCAGGCGGTCGAACCCGAGCAATTCGCCGGCCGGATAGCCTTCGAGCGTGGATCTGGAAATGGCGTAGACGCCCATGCTTACCTGGTAGTCCAGCCTCGGCTTCTCGACGAAGCCCACGACCTTGCCCCCGTCGACGGTCATGACTCCGAAGTCGACATCCACGTGGCGCCGGTACGTGGCGATGGTGATCGGGGCGTTCGAGGCGGCGTGGCTGTCCATCAGGGCCGCGTAGCTGAGGTCCGTGAGGATGTCCCCGTTCAGGACGAGGAACCGCTCGGGCAGGCGATCGAGGATTGCCACGACCGGACCCATGGTGCTCAGCGGCTTGTCTTCGGTGGCGTAATCCACCTCGAGCCCCCACTTTGCGCCGTCGCCGACATAGGCCCGGATCAATTCGCCGAGGTGGCCGATGGCGATGGTTATCCGACGAAAACCGTCCCGGGCGAGCTGGCGCAGCACGATCTCCAGGATGGCGCTCTCGTCGCCGATCGGCACGAGCGGCTTCGGGATGCTGATGGTGTAGGGCCGCAGACGCGTGCCCTTGCCGCCGGCCAGAATGACTGCGTGGCGCGGCGTCGACAGCGTGGCCGTCATACCGTGTACGACCCCCATTTGTAGCGAGCGAGGTTCTCGGGCTGCGCGAACCATTCCGCCGTCCGCGCCAGGCCGTCGGCGAGGTTGACCTCGGCCTTCCAGCCGGTGGCGGCAGCCAGGCGGGAGGGGTCGCACAACAGACGCATGACCTCCGAGCCGGGTGGTCGCATGCGTTCGGGCTCTTCCACGATCTCAACCTGGCGTCCGGCTGCCCGACCGATCAGTTCGACGAGGCTCCCGATGGAGGTCTCGACGCCGGTGCCGGCGTTGAAGGTGCGCCCGACCACGGCCTCGGCGGGCGCCTCCCCCACTCCCACGAAGGCGGCGGCGGTGTCCGTGACGAACGTGAAATCCCGCGTCGGGCGAACGTCGCCCAGGCGGACCTGGTGCTGACCGGCGGCCAGCTGCGACAGGATCGTGGGTATCACCGCTCGATTGGATTGGCGGGGGCCGTAGGTGTTGAACGGCCGGAGAGTCGCCACCGGGACCTCGAACGAGAGGTGGTAACTCTCGGCGATCTTGTCGGCCCCGATCTTGGAAGCCGAGTACGGCGACTGGCCCTGGAGCGGGTGATCCTCCGTAATGGGCACGCTCCGGGCGGTGCCGTACACCTCGCTGGTGGAGGTGTGGACCACACGCGGCGTGCGCAGCCGGCGGGCGGCTTCCATGACGTTGAGCGTCCCGGACACGTTGGTGTCGACGTACGAACGCGGCGATCGGTACGAATACGGAATCGCGATCAGAGCAGCCAGGTGATAGACCGCATCGGCCCCATCGACCAGGTCCATGACAGACGCGATGTCGCGCACGTCGCCGAGCCGGACCTCCACGGACTCCAGCACGTCGGCCGGCAGAGACTCCAGCCAGCCCCACGAGTTGAACGAGTTGTACAGGACCATGGCCCGGACCCGATGACCGCGCCGGACCAGCGCCTCGACGAGGTGGGAACCGATAAACCCTTCGCTGCCGGTTACGGCCACGACACCAGGCAGTGTCCCGCTCCTTCCTGTAGCCACCAGAAGACGCTCAAATGCTACCCGATCGACCGTGGCGCCAGCAGGAGCGGCCGGGCGCGGGCCCCGCTGCTACGTGACGCCCGATGCCGCCGAAACATGCACGTATAGGACGCCGCTCTCGTTCCGGCAAACGACCCGAACGTTACGCGCGCAGCGAGTCCTGGCGGACTGGCGCCGCTCAGCCCTGCTCGCCGGTCGGCGCGGCCGCCTCGACCGCCATCGGGCGGGCCCGCGTGACGAACTGCGCGTATCTCATGTCGCCCAGCCTGCCGGCGAGCAGCGTGTTGGCCACTTGATAAGCCCACGATCGCTGCCGCATCGGGTTGATGCCGGTGTGACTCAAGACGTCGTAGCCCAGCCTCTCGTACATGAGCAGGATGCTTCGCGTGGTGAAGAAGCGAAGGTGGGTCCTGTCCAGAATTCCCGAGTCCTGATACTCCCAGTTCTTGTGGAGCAGAAGTTCGCTGAAGATTGGGTAGTAGCGGACGTTGGGAATTGAGCTGATGACCACGCCCCCGGGCTTCAGCCGGCTCTTGATTTCGGTGAGAACGCTGAACGGATCCACCAGGTGCTCGAGCACGTCGTTGAAGAGCACGACGTCGAAGTAGCCGGCCGGTAGCTGGTTTACGAGCAAGGCGATGTCACCGACGAGGACTCTGTCAAGCACCTTCGCCGCCTGGAGCGCGGCGGGTTCGACGATCTCCACTCCCCAGACTTCCCGCACACCCATTTCCTTGAGCTGCCGACCGAAGTTACCGGCGGCACATCCGACCTCGAGTAGCGTGCCGGTTTCGGGTGCGATGAAAGAGAGCATCTCTTTGCGAGTGCCCTGGTAGTAGATGTCGGGATTGGACTCCAACTCGAACCTACCTCCAACTGGCTGACCGGTCGCCGGCTGCGCCCCACGGCGGCTGCGCCGGTCCCACGCCGGGGCCGGCCCACACCAGCCGACGACCTGCTTTATACAGCCGAATCCCGGAAGGGGCCCAACACCGTGAGTCGAGGCGAAGGAGGCCGACGTCTACCCTCGGGCACGACGAGGGATCAGGATGGAATGAAATAGCCCGTGACGTCGAAGAGCACTTGGGCGGTGGACGTCTGGCCGGGCGCGTCCGGCGCGGCGTATGTGACGAACAGAGACCCTCCGGACCCCAGCGCGACGGCCACGGCATTGGCGCGATCGTCGCCGACCGGGAAGTTGAGATTTGAGCTGGTAGGGTTGTTGGTCATGTCGGGGCCGATGTACAGGAAGCCGCGACTGGCCTGCTGGGTTACGGTCAGGTTGCCGGTCACCGCTACCGCAGTGTAGGAGACGCCCGTCGTCCCACCGGATCCGACGAACGCCTGGGCCTGGTGCGACAAGAACGTGGTGCCGCCGCTGCCGTTGCGGGAGTCGAGCACGCGTCTTGGTGCCACGGCGCGATAGGTTGCCCCGGTCATGTCCGGCGTGAAATAGCCCGTGACGTCGAAGATGACCTGCGCCGTCGGACCCGTGCTGGGGGCAGCGTAGGTTACCCACAGAAGCCCGCCGGAACCCAAAGCTACGGTGACGGCGTTGGCCCGATCATCGCCGAGCGGGAAATTGAGATTGGAGCTGGTCGGGTTGTTGACCCGGCTCGGGCCAACGTAAACGAAGCCGAGGCTGGTCTGCTGGGTCACGGTCAGATTGCCGGTCACCGCGACGGCATTTGAGGGGATGCCGCTACTTCCTCCGGTGACCTGGAAATCCTGGGCCAGGTGTGAGCTGAAGATAGTCGTGCCACCGGTGCCGTCGCGCGAGTCGAGCAGGCGCTCGGGCGTGAGCGGGTGGTATGTGGCACCGGTCGTATCGGGCGTGAAGTAACCCGTTACGTCGAAGAGAACTTGCGCTGTCGGACCCAGCGTGGGCGCCGCATATGTCGCCCATAGCGCGCCGCCCGTTCCGAGGGCCACGGTCACGGCGTTGGCTCGGTCGTCGCCGACGGGGAAATTGAGCGTCGAGCTGGTCGGGCTGTTGGACGAATTCGGGCCGACGGACAGGAATCCACTCGAGGTTTGCTGGGTCACGGTCAGGTTGCCGGTCACCGCCGTGGCATTGGCCGGAACGCCACTCGATCCGCCCGTGACCTGGAACTGCCGTGCCACGTGCGAACTGAACACACCCGACAGTCCGACTCCGCTACGCGTGTCCAGAATCCGCGTCGGGGTCAGGGGGTGATACGTGCCCGACGTGGGCGCCTTGAAGGCGAGGATCCCGTTTGGAGTGCCGAGCCCGGTCGGGCCGTCGTACCCGGCGACGCCGTTGCACAGATACGTGACCGTGCACGGTCCGGAGAGGCCGGTGTCTATCGCGTTGTTGCCGCCGATCGCGTCCCAGAGGTGCGAGGCGTTGTCATAGAGATACTTGCCGGGATAGGTCCCGTTGGCGGGACCTCCTGCGAGCGCGAACGCGGCCGCCACGATCGGCGACGACGCGCTCGTCCCGCCGGCGATGCTCCAGCCGTTCGTCCCATAAGTGTCGTAGACCCACACGCCCGTCTGTGGATCGGCCACGGCCGACACATCGGCCTCGGTTCGCATCGAACACTGGGTGTCCGTCTGCCAGGCCGGCTTGGGCTCGTATTGCGAGCAGCCGCTGCCGGTCCCACCGGCACCGTGGCCCCAGGCCAATTCAGTCCAGCCTCGGCTGCCACCGCCCACGGTCAGGGTCGTGCCTCCGACCGCGACGACGTCGGGCGACGCCGCCGGGTACCCCACGTTCTTCAGCAGGCCGGCGCAGTTGTAGCCGCAGTCGCCGGTCGAGGCCGTTATCGCGACGCCCGGGTGATCGTAGAAGGAGTCGTAGATGGCTTCGCTGGGCCATTCCGGCCCGGCGTAGCTGTTCGACACCGCGACGGCTCCCAGGGACACGGCGGTATTGACTGCCCGACCCAGATCGGCATACGAGTTGCTGGTGGCCTCGACCAGCAGGATGTTGCAGTTGGGGCAGGCCGCCGAAACCATGTCCATGTCGAGCGCAATCTCAGTGCCCCAGGCCTGGTTCGGCACGGGATACGCCGTCCCGCCACCCTGGTCGACCTTGGAGAAACAGCCGTTCGCGGTCGTGCACGCGGGCAATCCCCAGAAACTCCGGTATGCGGCCAGGTCGGCCTCGGCGGTCGGGAGATCGTATGCATCCACGATGGCCACGGTCAGCCCGGAGCCCTCCGGCCCGGTCGGAAGCGAGTAGGCGGCCCGTAGGTCCGCCGGGGCGTAGGCGCTCAATGACCCGATGGTCGCCTGTGGCGAGGCTGCCCTTGCCCTCGCCGACATCGGCGAGCGGGTCAGCGGAACGTCCGTCCGGCGCAGAGCCTGACACTGTGCCGTACCGGGGGTCGCCGGGGCGCAAACCGCCTGGACGTTGCCGTCGGTGGTAGATGAGGCGGCGATCGCAGGGGTCGCACCCACCGCGGTTCCAGCCAGGGTAAACGCGAGAGCGCCCAGGATTCCGAAAGCCCGGATCCGCCTGGTTATCGCCGAGATGCTGGCCACCTGTCCCTCATCAGATTGTGTCTAGTGCCGCCCTTCGACGGCTCCGCGCGGTCCGACTCGCTATCGTGTCGGCCCTCGGCCCTAGCCCGCCGGGCTGAAGTAGCCGGTGACGTCGAACACGACCTGAGCGGTCGGACCGGTAGTAGGCGCGGCGTAGGTGATCGACAGAGTACCGCCGCTGCCGAGAGCCACGCTGACGGCGTTGGCCCGATTGTCGCCCGCGGGGAAGTTGAGCGTGGAACTCGGGGGGTCGTTGGCCGGGGCCGGCCCGACGTAGAGGAAGCCGAGGCTGGTCTGCCCTGTCACGGTCAGATTGCCGGTCACCGCGACCGAGCCGGCCGGGACGAGACCGACGCCTGCGACCCCGAAGGTCCGGGCCACATGCGAACTGAAGGCACCCGACAGCCCCATACCGATGCGGCTGTCGAGCAGGCGGGCCGGGGTGAGGGGCACGTAGGCGGCACCGGTGGCATCGGGGGTGAAGTAGCCGGTCAGATCGAACACAGCATGGGCGGTAGCGCCCGGCGTCGAGGCGTAGGTGACCCACAGGCTGCCGCCACCGCCGAGGGCGACCGTGACCGCGTTGGCCCGATCGTCGCCGGTGGGGAAGTTGAGATTGGAGCTGGTCGGGTTGTCGGCACGAGCCGGGCCGATGTAGAGAAAGCCGAGATTGGTCTGTCGGGTGACGGTCAGGTTGCCGGTCACCGCGACCGCGTTGGCGGGAACGCCGCTGGCGGCCCCGGTCACCTGGAAGGACTGGGCCACGCGCGAACTGAAGATCGTCGCGCCGCCGGTGCCGTCGCGGGAGTCGAGCAGGCGCTTGGGCGTCACTGCATGGTATGTGGACCCGGTTGTGTCGGGTGTGAAGAAGCCTGTGACGTCGAAGATCAGCTGCGTGGTCGCACCCGCGGTCGAGCAATAGGTGGCCCACAGGACACCGCCGGTTCCGAGGGCGACCGTGACCGAGTTGGCCCTATCGTCGGCCTTGGGGAAGTTGAGCGTGGAGCTACTGGGATAGTTGGCCGGACCGGGTCCGACGTAGACGTAGCCGACGTCGGACTGCTGGGTCACTGTCAGATTGCCGGTGACTGCGGTGGCATTGGCCGGAACAGGGCTGGTCCCGCCGGCGACGGCGAATGAGCGAGCCACGTGCGAGCTGAAGACACCAGAGAGACCTATGCCTGTGCGCGTGTCGAGGATGCGGCTGGGCGTGATGGCGTGGTACGTGGTCAGAGCATAGGTCGTGACGTGGCCGACGTCGGTGGTGGCCAGGCCCGGCGCCGAGACGAGGGACCGGTAGTAGACGTCACCGTCGCTCTGGGGATGATCCAGGCTCGGGTCGATCTGCGACGTGTAGCCGGGGTTGTAGGAGCTCCCCCAGGCCGTCACGTGATTGTTGAAGCCGGGAGACGTCTTCCACATCTGGTCGATCGTTTCGCTCTGGGTGAACAGGGCGTCGATGTACGGGCTGATGCTTCCCAGGCCTTCGGCTATGACGGCTCTGGCGTTGCCGTTGAGAAAGCCCGAGGCATAGCCGTCGACGCGGGTCTGAGCAACCCCAAGGGTCGGGTTTCCGAGGCCACCCTCACTGTCGCCCGAGGCGTAACAGAGGTGATTGAGAAACACGATGGCGTTGTTCGCCAGGCCGAGCTGGGCCATGTAGCTCGCGCCGTAGTACACCTTGTTGTAGTCACCGTTGTTGGCCGTGGCGTTGAGGCCCATGCCGTTGTCGCCGGCCACCGGCTTGGGGTTGTAGGGATTTGGGTAGCCGCTGCCGTGGCCCAGGTAGACGAATATGTCCGCGCCCTGTGAAGCCGCGAGCACGTTGGCCCACGTCGCGTTGGGCGAGTACACCTTGGTGATGTTGCTGGTGTACTTGGCGAAGGTGGCAGCGGCCGCGTCCGCATCCGCGCGATATGAAGATGTGGTGCCTTCGACCGCACCGACAACGATCACGACTTTGCTGCCGGCACTGGCTGCAGCCGCCGTCTTGACACCCAAACCCAACCCGCCGGCCGAAACGACCAGTCCGATGGTGAGTGCGAGGGCGAGCTTTCGCATCGCGACGCCTCCCTGGTAGCTTGTCGTCGGCGCGCACGAAGGGCACGCCGCACACCAGTTCTAGGGCCTCAAGCGGCCTCGGTCTCCGCCAAGACTCTCCTTCGGGCTGGTACCGGGCAATCGCGCCATGGTCCCAGGACCAGGCATCGGATCGGGTACTGCGTGGGAGTCTAGTGCAGAAACGGCCGGTTGTGTCCACTGCAATCGCCGGCCGGGGGCCAGGGCCACGGGACTCGGATGCCGGGATTGCGCCCGATGGGCCATCCTTCGATTTCCGGGACGATCATGCCGGCACGCTCCGTCCGGTGCCGCCACCGCCCCGGCGCCTCCGGACTCGGCGCTGGCGTGGCGGTCGTCCCACTCGAGCGAAACCGGCCACAACGGGGTGATAGATTTCGCGGCGTGCAGCATGTGATCACAGCCGAAAGATCACCCGCTATCTGCAAGAGGGGGGCCTGATTTGGTCGACGCCCGGCACTCCAGGGCCGTGGTCACCGGTGGGGCGGGATTCATCGGTTCGCATATCGTCGATCGACTGCTCGGACTCGGCTACGACGTGCTCGTGATCGACAACCTGAGCACCGGTTCGCGAGCCAACGTTCCGCCGGCGGCCGGGCTCGAAGAGTGCGACGTCGCCTCCCCGGACGCCGGCCGCCTGATCGCCGGCTGGCGCGGCGAGGTCGTCGTCCACTGCGCCGCCCAGGTGTCGGTGGCGGCATCGATGCGCGACCCAATTCACGACGCCGAGATCAACGTGCTCGGATCCGCCAGGACGATCGCGGCGGCGGCAGCCGGAGGGTGCCGGACTTTCGTGTACATCACCACCGGCGGCGCCCTGTACGGGCTGCCTCGCTACTTGCCGTGCGACGAGGATCACCCAATCGAACCGATCAGCCCGTACGGCCTCAGCAAGTGGATTGGCGAGAGGTACCTCGATCTCCTGGCGCCCGAGGCCATGACACCGGTCGTGTTGCGTCTCGCCAACGTTTACGGCCCGCGCCAGCGATCGGACGGCGAAGGAGGCGTGGTCGCCATATTCGCCGACCGGATGCGGAGCCTGCTGCCCGTGGAGATCTACGGCGACGGCACTCAGACCCGAGACTTCGTGTACGTGGGCGACGTCGCGGATGCCGTGGTCGCCGCCCTGAGCGCCAACGCGCGGGCGACCGTGAACATCGCCACGGAGCGGGCGATCACGGTGCTGGAGCTCTTTGCGGCCCTCGCGTCGATCGCGGGCTACACGGAGGCGCCGCTGTTCCTGCCCGCCCGCGCGGGCGACATCCACGACAGTCGCCTGGCCATCGGAAACGCGGCCCGGGAACTGGGCTGGTCGCCACAGACCGGGCTGGAGGATGGTCTCGCCCGGACGTACGCCAGCCTGGCGCTCGGCAGCACCGGCGAACTCCGGCGCCCGGCCAGGTGAAGGAGTCGGCGAGCTAGGACGCCAGCTCCCGGTCCACGCTCGAGTCGTTACGCCAGAACGAAAAGGGCGTCTTGTACGCGACCCCCACGGGCCAGATGGCGTTGATGCGGAGCTGGAAGTCGCGGTCGGAGCCCGGTACGCAGCGGTCCTTCTTGGGCCGGTACCCGCCGACAGCTTGCCAGACAACCTTCGGGAAACATGACCCCGAATGGGTCATGTTCAGGTCGTCGTAGCCTCGATAGCCGGGGACCTGGTCGGGTCGCTGAACGGTCAGCGGCAGCGCTGGCTCCGGGTAATCCGCAATTCGTTTCGGTGCCGCCGCCAATGCATCGCTGCCCGAGAAATGGACCGAGTGGGCGCCGATCAACGCCAGCTCCGGGTATCGTCCAAAGAGATCGAGCATCGTTTCGACGACGTCATGCATCAGGTAGTCGTCGTCGTTGAGGATCATCACGAGGTCGCTCGTAACCGTCGCTATCGCCCGGTTGAGGCTCGCCGCCTGACCGATGTTCCGGTCGTTCACAAGTAGCGATGTCCTGCTCTCGAGCACCGGGTTGGCGGCCAGCAAGTCCTTGACGATCTGCGTGCTGTCGTCGGGTGAGTTGTCGTCGATGAATATCAACTCGTCGGGCGGCCGCGTCTGTTGAACGACGCTCTGAAACATCTCAGGCAGAAATGCCGCGTGCTTGAAGAGCGGCACCACGAGGGAGATCGAGCGCGGCTCCGGGAGAGGAAGCTGAGCCAGGCCGTGGCGGTTGGTTTCCCGCAGGAAGCGCCCGAGATTCGCATGGGAGATCGTGCCGGGCTCCGCGAGAACCCCGGACTTTTCCAGCACCCGACGCCACATATGCCTGACCCGCCTGACGGGCAAGATCATGCCCGGATGGTATCAGCCACTTTCCTGCGCGTGGCCGCCGTGGCGTTGGTCGTAAGTCTTGGGGAGGTTCTTCGCCGCCCGTCCCGGACTGCCCCGGTCTCAGGTCGGCGGGCAGAAGTAGCCGGTTACGTCGAAGACGACGTGGGTCGTATACCCGGGTGCCGGGCCGGCGTAGGTGACCGACAAAGTCCCCCCGCTGCCCAGTGCCAGGCTGACCGCGTTGGCCCGATCGTCGCCCTTCGGGAAGTTCAGGGTGGAACTGGCGGGGTTGTTGACGGGGTCTGGACCCGCGTAGAGATAACCCAGGCCGCCCTGCTGGGTTACGGTCAGGTTGCCCGTGACAGCGATCGAGCCGGCCGGCAGGACACCCACGCCAATGACCTGGAACGTCCTGGCCTGACGCGAGCTGAAGGTCCCCGATAGCCCAATGCCGGTGCGGCTGTCGAGCAGACGGGCCGGGGTCACGGGCACGTAGGTAGCGCCCGTAGCATCGGCGGTGAAGTAGCCCGTTACGTCGAATATCACCTGGGCTGTCGGACCCGACACGGGTGCCGCGTAAGTGACCCACAGCACTCCGCCGGCGCCCAGGGCGACCGTGACCGCATTGGCCCGGTCGTCCCCCAACGGGAAGTTGAGTGTGGAACTGGTGGGGTTGTCGGCCCGATCCGGGCCGATGTAGAGATATCCGAGACTGGTCTGCCGGGTGACGGTCAGGTTGCCGGTCACGGCGATGGCGTTTACCGGAACGCCGCCGGCGGAGCCGGTCACCTGGAAGGACTGCGCGATGTGCGAGCTGAACACCGTGGGGCCGCCGGTGCCGTTGCGCGAGTCGAGAAGTCGCGTGGGGGCCACCGCGTGGTAGGTGGACCCGGTCATGTCCGGCGTGAAGAAGCCGGTGACGTCGAAGATCACCTGCGCGGTCGAACCGGGGGTCGAGGCGTAGGTGACCCAAAGGACGCCACCCGGGCCCAGGGCGACCGTCACGGCGTTGGCTCGGTCGTCCGCCTTGGGAAAGTTGAGCGTGGAGCTACCAGGGTTGTCGGCCTTGTTGGGCCCAATGTAGAAGTAGCCGAGGTCGGTCTGCTGCGTGACCGTCAGGTTGCCCGTGACGGCGGTGGCGCCGGCCGGGACGCCACTCGTCCCGCCCGTGACCTGGAACGACCGGGCAACTCGCGAACTCAGCGCGCCCGACAGCCCGGTGCCGTTGCGTGTGTCGACCATTCGGGTGGGCGCAAGGGGGTGGTACGTGGCGCCGGTGAGCACGGCCGGGGTGATGCTCGCAGAGGGGCCCGAGGACGGGCCGGTCCCGACGGAATTCGTGGCCGCCACCGTGAACGTGTAGTCGGTGCCGTTCTTGAGGCCGGCCACCTGGCACACGAGTGCAGACGTGACGCAGCTCCTGCCGTCGGGAGCGGAGGTCACGGTGTAGGCAGTGACGGCCAATCGACCATCGGTGGCCGGCGCAGTCCAGCTGACTTCCGCCGCGGCGTCGTAGGGCACGGCCAGCACATTCGTCGGCGG
Organism: uncultured Chloroflexia bacterium; assembly: GCA_963835845.1. Lineage (GTDB taxonomy): Bacteria > Chloroflexota > Limnocylindria > Limnocylindrales > CSP1-4 > Fen-1039. The sequence goes on from CAWIGT010000005.1 coordinate 418,400, forward strand.
CCCGGGCGCCGTCGGGGCGTCGTTGATCACCAGGCCGGGACCATAGTAGGCGTCGAGTATCTGCTCGCCGGTCTTGCCGTCGACGGCGCAGCCGCGGGCTCCGTGCTGGACCAGGTGGATGCCGTCGTAGCCTGACCCGCAAACGTCCGGCGTAGTGCCGGGTCTGTATGTGGTGAAGACGAAGGTCCCGTTCTTGGTGATCGACTCGCCCCAGGTGCTCTCCACGGCCTGCACGTGGCTCGGATAGATCGTCAGCGAAGGGTTATAGACCTGGTCGTTGCTGTTGTCGTAGACGTCGTAGCAGCCGCCGGTCCCCGACCCGCCCCGCCAGTGCATGGCGTAGTACCAGCCGTATTGCTCGATTGCCACGGCGCCCGCCCGAAGTGCCTCGATGGGCCAGCTCGAAGGCCACTCGGCGGGCATCACGACCTTGACATAAGTCTCGAAGTCGACCGTGTCGACGATCCCGGTGCCGGTCCGGAGCACGCGGATCGTCGTTGGCGGAGTGACCGTGCTGGACCATCCGGTGCACACGGCCGCGTGAACCGGCGCCGGTCGTATCGCCGAGGGCAGCCACAGCGCCGGAACGAGCAGGGCGGCAACTGCCAGCGGGCGCATGAGGCCGCGCCACCGGCGCCTGGATGCGTGGTCCAGCCGCTCGGTCATCGAGCGCGAGGAGGCGGCGGGCCGTCGATCCACGGCCTGCGAATCCATTTCGGAGTTGCGCTTCCCGTCAGCGCGCGAAGTAGCCGGTGACATCGAAAAGGACCTGCGCGGTGTCACCCAGTCTGGGCGCGGCGTAAGTCACCCACAGGATTCCACTGCCCAGAGCGATCGTCACCGAATTCGCCCGGTCGTCACCCGTAGGGAAGTTGAGCATCGACGCAGGTGGATCGCCCATTGCGTCGGGGCCGACGTATAGATACCCCATCGAGGTCTGTTGAGTGACGGTCATGTTGCCGGTCACGGCTGTCGCATTGTCGGGGATGCCGGCACCGGCTCCGGCGCCGCTGACCGCGAACGGCACGGCTACGTGCGAGAGGAACGGACCTTTTGGCCCGATGGCGTAACGAGAGTCGAGGATTCGGGTTGGGGTCAGGGGCACGTACGAAGCCCCTGTGGCATCCGGCACGAAATACCCGGTCGCATCGAATATGACCTGGGCCGTGGCCCCGAGCTTCGGCGCGGCGTACGTGACCCAGAGTGTGCCGCCCGATCCGAGGGCGACGGTGACTGCGTTCGCACGGTCATCGCCGAGTGGGAAGTTGAGCGTGGAACTGGTCGGGTCGTTCTGCCCCGCCGGACCCAGGTACAGATACCCGAGGCTGGTCTGTTGAGTGACGGTCAGGTTGCCCGTGACGGCCGTGGCGTTGGTCGGGATGGTGCCGGCGGCGCCCGAGCTACTCGTCACCTGGAAGGACTTGGCAACGTGCGAGGTCAGTGGCCCGGAGACTCCTCCGGTGCCCTGGCGAGTGTCGAGCAGCCGAGTCGGCTTCAACGGCACGAAAGTAGACCCCGTGGCATCGGGCGTGAAATAACCGGTGACGTCGAAGATCACGTGTGCTGCCGGGCCGAGCGTGGGGGCGGCATACGGTGGCCCAGAGAGTCCCAGCCCGGGCCGAGAGCCACGGTTACCGAGTTGGCTCGATCGTCGCCATTGGGGAAGTTGAGCGTGGAAATGGTCGGATTGTTGGATGAAGTCGGTCCGAGGTAGAGATAGCCCTGGCTCGTTTGCTGGGTGACGGTCAGGTTGCCGGTCACCGCCGTTGCATTCAGCTGGCACGACGGCTCCGGTGACCTGGAACTGCCTGGACACATGAGAGACGAACATCCCCGCCAACCCCGTGCCGTAGCGCGTATCGAGGATCCGCGTCGAGGTCAGAGGATGGAAGGTCGTGGGCGACAGCGACGTCTGCAGCTTCGCGGCAATGGTGTTGGTCAGGTCGCCGTCGCCACCGTTGTTGTCGTAGCCGAGCGCCCAGATGCCGACACCTCTCCAGGTTCCAGCTGTCGATGGCGTCGATCTTGGCGCCGAGAGCCTGGGAATCGTCGAAATAGAGTTCCCGCCAGCTGTTGAGAGTGCCGCCGAAGTTGCCGTAATAGGCGGTCCAGGCGGTCTGCTCGCCGCTGTCGTATAGCTTGCCGGTCACGCAGGGTACTGGCCACCCAGCCTGGCATTGGGTCGCGTCGGCTGGGTTCTTGGCCGCCCAGACGGCAGCCGTCGAGTAGTACACGGCAGCAGGCTGCCCGAACAGCGCCAGGTTCTGCGCAGACTGGGCGGGCGCCGCATTCACGTAGTTGTTGCCACCGGTCGACCAGGCGTGGCCGTACCAGGGCAGGCCCAGGATGATCTTTGAGACGGGCGCCTGGGCCATGAAGGCGGTGACGGCGTTGGTCAGGTCGTAGACGTATGGGCTCGTCAAGGGGATCGATCGACCCGGTGGTTCCGGGCGTCTCCGCCGCGGAAGTCGTAGCCCATGATGAAGACCGCGTCCGCGGCACCAGGGGCGGTCAGGTTCGCCAGGTCGTACGTGCTGGGCCGCCCGGTTGCGCAGAAGGTCAGCTCATAGCCCGCATGGAGCTTGTCCAGCTCGACGCGAACGGACCTGGTGAAGGCGATGAAGTTGGCGGATTGACCCGGCGCGATCGGCTCGAAGTCCAGGTCGACGCCGTCTGCGCCACGGTCGTAGACCTCGGCCGCGATCTGCTGGGCGGCGCGCTGACTGGCCGCCGGAGTGGACAGGAGATGGGTCTGGGCCGCAGCGCCGGCACTGTCCCAGGCGAAGCTCTGGATGGTCAGGGCGACGCGCGCGCCGTGGGCATGGGCGTTGTTGATGACCGTCGTCATGCTGGAACTGGTCCAACCGCTCCAGCCGCTGCCCGATCGGTAGAGGGCGCCGTCGTTCGTGGGATCGGTGCCGGTCATATCGACGTTCAGTCCCACGCCGAAGTAGGCAATCGTCGAAAGAGTGCTGTAGTCCAGCGTCGTGCCGAGTTCCCAGTAGGGCAGGAAGCCGTATACCTCGCGCCGCAGGACCGTCAGCTTCGAGCTGGCCCGGGGCGACCGAGATGGCGGGCGTCGGGGAGGCGGCAGTTCCGTTGGCGGCCGGCAGTGCCACCGGCGACGCGCCGTCTATCTGTGCGTCGTCCCCGGGACGTGGCGTGTACGGCACCGTGACCGGGCCGCCCGGCGTGAACGAATAGGGCTGCGAAGCGTGGGAGAGCGCTTCCTGGTATTGGATCGATTGGTCCGCAGCTCCACTCGGGTCGCCCGCGGCCTGCGCCGGGGCAGTGGCGGCCAGGCTGGCCGATGCGGCAAGTACGAGGGCTACTCCGATCGGCAGCAGCTGACTCGGAATGTATGCGGCAACGTCCCTGGATATCCGCGCCAGCAGCGACGGAAGGGGCGGCACCGACGGGCGCTCGAACATGACGGTCCTCATCCGATGGCACGGGCCCGACCGTCCGAGACGGACGTCGGCATCGATCCGCGCGATTTGCTCTAGTTGTCGATGCGACCAAATGGCCGGCAAATCGACTTACGGCATCGATTTGAACTTGGTCGGACGATCGACATGCGACCTGTTCGGGAGACTTCCCCGAAGGCAATATTAGCATCGGCTCGCCCGCGTCCCCGTCGCGTCAAGTCGAACGCGAAAGGCCGTGGACCGGCTCCACGGTCCGATCCTACCCGGCCCGGCCACACCTCCGGCAGCCCATCTAGGTACTAGACCGCCGCCGACGCCACGGCACCCCACAAATCCCAGTTCGGGGCGTCCGGTAGAATGCCAGCCACGAAAGGCTGTGGTTTGCCAGGCCTGACGAAGACCTGGAGACGATAGCGGACCCCATGACCATCTCTTC
>CAWIGT010000006.1:0-635102 GCA_963835845.1 uncultured Chloroflexia bacterium
TATGTACGCCTACTGGTACGACTACGTATTGCTAACCTCGAACGCCGCGCCCAGGCCGCCGCTTTTGTGGCTCGCCACCGCATGAAAGGCGGCGCGTAGGTTCGAGCGGGCGCGAAAATCGTCGGGCTCGCTATCGGTCGCGGGTTGCGCCTAAACCCCCCGTCATGCAAGTCGTCAGCGCTCACGAGGCAGTTTCCGGGATCAAATCCGGCCAGCAGATCTTCATGCACGGCGCGGCCGCCACGCCATCGGTGCTGCTCAGCGCACTGGTGGAGCGCGCCCGGAGTTGACCGACGTCAAGGTCGTGCACATGCACGCGGAGGGCCCACACCCTCCACGTCGAGCCCGGCATGGAAGGGCATTTCCTGCATCGCGCCTTGTTCATCGGCCCAAACACTAGCAGGGCCATCAACGAAGGTCGAGCGGAGTTCATCCCCGTCTTCCTTTCGGACATTCCGCGGCTGATCGAGGTCTCAATCTGCTCCCGCTCGATGTCGTGTTCGCCAACGTCACGCCGCCGGACGAGCACGGCTTCTGTTCGCTGGGTACGTCCGTCGACGCCATGCTGACGGCAATCCGCTGCGCCAAATCGGTGATCGTGCAGTTCAACAAGAGCATGCCGCGGACCCTGGGCGACAGCTTCATCCACGTGAGCAAGATCGAGTTACAGCGGTCGAGGTCGACCAGCCTCCGTATGACCGCGGGATCGGCGAGCCGGACGCGGGTGGAGCGGCGGATCGGAGAGCTCGTGGCCTCGCTCGTCGAGGACGGCGCCACGCTCCAGAGGGCATCGGCGCGATCCCCGACGCCGTGCGGCGCCGCCTCGCGGAGCAGCGGCGACCTCGGCGTCCACACCGAGATGTTCTCCGACGGCCTGGTCGCTGCTCGAGAGCGGCGTCGTCACCGGGACCGCAAGGTGGTCCACGCGGCAAGATGTGACGAGCTTCGTGATCGGCAGCAGGCGCTGTACGACTTCGTCGATGACAACCCGCTCGTCGAGTTCTCGGGTCGACGTACACCAACGATACGTCCGTCATCCGGGAGACCCCAGCGGGTGACCGCGATCAACTCCGCGCATCGAGATCGATCTCACCGGCCAGGTCTGCGCCGACTCGATGGGCCATCGCATCTTCTCGGGCATGGGCGGCCAGATGGACTTCATGCGCGGGGCCGCGCTTGTCGAAGGAGGGCGGGCCAATCGTCGCGCTGCCGTCGACGGCCGGCGGCGGCAAGTTCTCCCGCATCACGATCAGCCTCAGGGAAGGGGCAGGCGTCACCACCACTCGTTCACACGTCCGAACTGTAGTCACGGAATTCGGCGTGGCCGAGCTGTTCGGTCAGAGCTTCCGCGAACGCGCCAAGCGCCTGATCGCGATCGCCCACCCCGATTTCCGCGACGAGCTCACGGCCTACGCGAAGCAATACCACGAACTCTAGGCTGGCGAGCGGCGGGGGGCGGCGGCCGGCGAGCCGACGAAGCGGTTTGCGGCCTCGACCCCGCCCAATATCGGCCGGCGAGCCGAGGAAGCGGTTTTGCGGCCTCGAGCCCGCCCAATATCGGCCGGCGAGCCGAGGAAGCGGGTTTGCGGCCTCGACCCCGCCCAATATCGGCCGGCGAGCCGAGGAAGCGGGTTTGCGGCCTCGACCCCGCCCGATATCGGCCGGCGAGCCGAGGAAGCGGGTTTGCGGCCTCGACCCCAGCCGGATATCGGCCGGCGAGCCGAGGAAGCGGGTTTGCGGCCTCGACCCCGCCCAATATCGGCCGGCGAGCCGAGGAAGCGGGTTTCGGCCTCGACCCCGCTCAATATCGGCCGCAGCAATACAAAGCGACGACCACCTCCGATGGACGGGCATTTCACGGCGATCGATAGTCGCCGGCGACTAACTGCGGGCCTGGAGCGGCGTCTTTGGCCGATACCAAGAGGGTGGGCCGCCGCTTCACCCATTTAGTACTTCTCAGGGCGATATTGAGCAAATCTCCGCGGCCCCGCCCGGGGCCGTGGCTCAGCAGCCGCTCGCGAGTCGCCACCCGCCGGGGCGGGATGCCTGGACCGGATGCCCCGGCCGGAGTCGATGTCCCTCAGCTGCCGAGTCGGCGCACAAAAAAGGACGAACGCCGGGCGTCCCCTCCGGCGTTCGTCACGCACAGAAGTCTGCGTGCATGTACGCCGCCTGCGCAGTGCCGAATGGCCCTCCGCCGCGGGCATGTCGTCCCCGCCCGGAGCAGGTTTGCGGGGGGCCGCAGAAGGGCCCCGACGCTGGGCCGCGGGTCCCATATCTGCCGCCCGTCCGGCGGCCGATACCCACCCTAAGGAGCGGTGGCCGCCCGTACGGGTCCGTGCCTCCGCGGGCCATATGGCCCCCGCTAATCGGGCGCCCTGTCGCTACGGGCGGGGGGGCCTCGAGAGCACCCTATGAGCATGCTCGCCGATTCCCATCTTCCTCCGCGCAGGCTGCTGCTCGTCAGCCAGCATCGCGCGGCGGCCGAGGCCCTCTGTGACCACCTCTCACGCCACGGCTTCATCGTCGCCCAGGCGACGGCGAATTGCGGCCCGCGAGGCGGCAGCTGGCGCACCCGACGTGGTGCTCCTCGATGCAGATGTCCCCGGTGGCTGGCGGCCCGTCGTTGCCGCGCTGAGCGATCTGGTCCCTGCGGGCCGGATCGCCGTGCTGGCCGCGTACTGGCACTCGGACGAGCAGCGCGAGGCCGTCGCCAGCGGGATTGGCGGCACCCTGCTCAAGCACCTGGACGGAAGCGCACTGGCCCGCCGGCTGCGCGCCTTGAGTGAACCCACCATCGTGACGAATACGCCTTCTCCTCGATACCCCGGCATCCCCGCCATCGTGGACGGCTCGGAGGCCATCGGCTACGTCGAGACGCGGATCAGCGAGGCGGCCTGCGCCTACCCGATCACGCCCTCGACGACGATGGCCGCCGTCTACCAGGTCGCCGTGGCCAACGGCACGCCCAACCTGTGGGGCACCAAGCTCAAGTTCGTCGAGCCCGAGTCGGAGCATTCCTCCGCTTCGGCCGCCGAGGGCTTCGCGCTCGCGGGCGGGCGCGTGACGAACTTCACGGCCGGCCAGGGCCTCATCCTCATGAAGGAGGTCCTCTACGTCATCTCGGGCAAACGCCTGCCGGCCGTCTTTCACGTCGGGGCGCGGGCCCTCACCAGCCAGAGCCTGAACATTCACGCCGGTCATGACGACATGATGGGCGTCGCGGACGCCGGCTGGGGCAAGCTCTTCGCGCGCAACTGCCAGGAAGCGGCGGACCTCACCGCCATCGCCCGGCGCGTCGCCGAGGAGTCCAAGACCCCCTTCTTCGTGGCCCAGGACGGCTTCCTCACGACGCACACGATCGAGAACGTCCGCCTGCCCGAAGACGAGTTGCTGCGCGACTACGTCGGCGATCCGCGCGAGAAGCTGCAGAACTTCTTCGATCCCGCCCAAGCCCTGATGAGTGGCGTCGTCCAGAACCAGGACAGCTACATGAAGGGCCGCGTCGGGCAGCGGGCCTACTACGACCACCTGAGCGAGATCACCGAGCGGGCGATGACCGAGTGGACGGAGCTGACCGGCCGCCATTACGGCCTGATCGACGCCTACCGCACCGACGATGCCGACTACATCCTGGTCTCGATGGGCACGATCGCCGACACCGCCACGGCCGTCGTCGACGCGCTCCGGGACGAGGGTCGCAAGGTCGGGTGCCGTCACCGTGACGAGCTTCCGGCCGTTCCCGGCCGAGCAGCTCGCTGCGGCGCTGCGCAACGCGAAGGTCGTCGCCGTCGTCGAGCGGACGGACGAGCCGGCGGCAGCCGACAACCCGCTCACCCGTGAGCTCAAGGCCGCCCTCGCCGACGCGGCGATGGCCGGCGCGCCGCTGCCCAGTGTCCTCTCGGTCTCCGCGGGCCTCGGCTCTCGCGACATGCCGCCGGCCGACATTGCCGCGGTCTTCGACTGGGCCGCGGACGAGCAGGCGCCGTCAAGGGCAGGCGAGCCGTGCTTGGCATTCGTCATCCGCTCGCCCTGACCCGGCCCGATTTCAAGATCCGGCCCAAGGGCGCGTACAGCCTGCGCGGCCACTCGATCGGGGGCTTCGGCTCGCGTCACGACGAACAAGCTCGTCGCGACGACCGTCGGCGAGCTCTTCAACCTGTACGTCCAGGCCTATCCGCTCTACGGCTCTGAGAAGAAGGGCCTGCCGACGACGTATTACCTGACGATCGCCGAGGAGCCGATCCGGATCCACGATGAGCTCGAGGTCGTCGAGTTCGTGCCGCTCTTCGACGTCAGCGCGTTCCACCACGGCGATCCGCTGGCGGGCCTCGTGGACGGCGGCACGGTTTTCGTCCCGACGCCGCTGACGGATCCCGAAGAGATCTGGGCCTCGCTGCCCGCAGCGAGCCGGTCGGAGATCCTGCGCCGCAACATCCGGCTCCTGGCCCTCGACGCCGCGGCTCTCGCGAAGTACGCGCCGCGGCCGGACCTGGAGATCCGCATGCAGGGCATCGCCCTCGTCGGCGTCTTCCTCCGGGTTTCGCCGTTCGCCGAGCGCGCCGGTCTGGACCGGGCGGCGCTCCGCGAGGCCGTCCGCGCGAACCTCACCCGCTTCTTCGGCAAGCGCGGCAAGAGCGTCGTCGACGCGAACCTCGCCGTCATCGACGAGGCCTACGACAACGTCATCGACGTGACCGCGACCGTCGCCGGCATCGCCTCGGCGACGCACCGGTGGGACGTAAGAGGCGCGCGCATGATCGATGGCCCGCGACGCGTCGCAGACGTCATGACGGGCAGTGTCGTCTCGATCGCGGAGACGGCCTCCCTGGCCGAGGCCGCCCGCCTGCTCGACGAGCGGCGGATCGCCGGCATGCCTGTCGTCGACGCGGGGGTGCGCTGGTCGGCGTCCTGAGCCAGTCCGATCTCGTTCGGGCCCGGGCGACGCAGCATCTCTGGCAGAACTGGCAGGGCCTGGCGGTGCGCGACCTCATGACGAAGCCGGCCCTCACGATCGACTCCCACGGCGAGCCTGGGCGACGCTGCCCGACTCATGGAGGAGCGCCGAGTCCACCGCCTCGTCGTCGTCGCCGACGCGGGCGTCCCCGATCGGCATCATCTCGACGAGCGACCTGGTTCGGTCCTCGCCGGGACGGCCCGATGACTGAGCGAGCGATGACCGACACGACTGCATCCAGGCCGGCTCGAACGGCCACAACCAGCTCCTGGTCCCCGAGCTTGGCCTCGGCGAGGGCTCGACCGTCCCAGTCTTCGACGTCGAGGCATACGTCGAGGACTTCAACCGCAACGTCATCGAGGCCTACCGACCCGGCGTGGCAGACATGGAGCTGCCAGCCGACGCGGGCCTTGCCCGAAGCATCATCCCGCCGGGCACTGCCGCGACCCGCGACTTCAGCGCCTTTCGCCGCAGATCCCGCAGTTCATCGCCGAACAGTGCGTCGGCTGCATGGCCTGCGTCTCGGCCTGCCCCGACAGCGCGATCATGGCCACGGCCCAGCCGAAGGGCTCGCTCGCGGTGCCATCGAGTCGTTCGCCGCGGCTCAGCCGCGGGCCGAGCTCGCGGTTGAGACGGCGAAGGCGCATTTCGTCCACACGACGAAGTACGCGGACGTCCCGGCCAAGCGCGGCATCGAGCCCGCGGACTTCGGGCTGTTCATCGACCCGATCCATTGCAAGGGCTGCGCCGAGTGCGTCGACGTCTGCGTCGCGCAGGGCCACGACGCGCTGCTCATGGTCGAGAAGGCGGATGCCGAGCCGAGCGGCGAGAGCACGCTCGAGCGGTACCGCCGTGACATGGCCTTCTACCGAGCCTCCCGGTCACACCCGGCGAGTACCGCAACGAGAAGGCGCTCGCCGACCTCATGCTCGGCGAGAACGCCTACGGCTTCGTCGGCGGCGCGGGCTCGTGCTCGGGCTGCGGCGAGGGCACGGCCGTGCGCATGGTCATCGCCGCGACCCGCCAGGTCCACGGTGCCGAGAGCATGGGCATCGTCGCCGAGACCGGCTGCAACACCGTCTTCGGCAGCACGTACCCGTTCAACCCGTTCGTCGTGCCGTGGACGAACTCACTCTTCGAGAACGGCCCGGCCGACGCCATGGGCATCCGCCTGCGCTGGGACCAGGAAGGCCACCCCGAGCGGCGCCTGTGGGTCTTCGGCGGCGACGGCGCCATGTACGACATCGGCTTCCAGTCGCTCTCGCGGCTGATGGCCTCGGGCATGGACATCAAGGTCCTCGTGCTCGACTCGGGCGTCTACTCGAACACCGGCGGCCAGGCCTCGACGGCCTCGTTCGTCGCCCAGGTCGCGAAGCTCTCGGCGTACGGCAAGGCCGAGCACGGCAAGAGCGAGCGGCGCAAGGAGCTGGGGCGCATCCTCATGGCCCACGGCGAGGTGTACGTCGCCCAGGTCAGCGCCTCGAACATCAACCATTTCTACAGTGCCGTGGTCGATGCGAACGCATTCTCCGGTCCGGCGGTCGTCATCGCCTACGCCCCCTGCATGCCCGAACACGGCATCCCCGACGATGCCGCCAACCGGCAGGCCAAGCTGGCGGTGGAGTCGCGGGCGTTCCCGCGCCGGGGGTCGTACGTGAAGAGCGGGAAGGCCCGCGAGTCCACCGCCAGCTTGGCCTGGCGGTTGGCGGCGTCGTCGGGGATGCCGTGCTCCGGCATGCAGGGGGCGTAGGCGATGATGACGGCCGGGCCCGGATAGGCGTTGGCCTCCATGACCGCCTTGTAGAGGTGGTTGATGTTGCAGGCCGCGACCTGGGCGACGTAGGCGTCGCCGTGGGCGATCAGGATCCGGCCGAGTTCCTTGCGCTTCTCGTACTTGCCGTGCTCGGCCTTGCCGTAGGCGGCCAGCTTGGAAACCTGGGCGGTGAAAGAGGCCGTGGAGGCCTGGCCGCCGGTGTTCGAGTAGACGCCGGTGTCCAGGACCAGGACCTTGATGTCCATGCCGCGAGGCCACCATTCGCGACAGCGACTGGAAGCCGATGTCGTACATGGCGCCGTCGCCGCCGAAGGCCCACAGCCGCCGGCTCGGCGTGGCCGGCCTGATCCCAGCGCAGCGGATGCCCATCGCGTCGGCGGGGCTGTTCTCGAAGAGCGAGTTGGTCCACGGAACGGTGAACGGGTTGTACGGGTAGGTGCTGGCGAAGACGGTGTTGCAGCCGGTCTCGGCGACGATGCCCATGCTCTCCGGGCCGTGGACCTGGAGGGTGGCGGCCATGACCATGCGCACGACCGTGCCTTCGCCGCAGCCGGAGCACGAGCCGCCGCCGCCGACGAAGCCGAAGGCGTTCTCGCCGAGCATGATGTCGGCCAGGGCCTTCTCGTTGCGGTAGTCGACCGGGGTGCTGGGCAGCGAGCTTGAAGAAGGCGATGTCGCGGCGATAGCGATCCAGCGTGCACTCGCCGCTGCGGCTCGCGTCGCACTTCTCGGCCATGACCAGGGCGTCGTGGCCCTGGGCCACGCAGACGTCCACGCACTCGGCGCAGCCCTTGCAGTGGGCCGGGTCGATGAAGAGGCCGAAGTCGCGCCGGCTCGATGCCGCTCTTGGCGGGGACGTCGGCGTACTTGGTCGTGTGGACGAAGTGGGCCTTGGCCGTCTCGGCGGCCAGCGTCGGGTTCGGCTGGCCGGCCGCGAAAGCGTCGATCGCGTTGCCAGCGAGCCCTTCGGCTGGGCCGTGGCCATAGATGGCGCTGTCGGGGCAGGCGCTGACGCAGGCCATGCAGCCGACACACTTGTCGGCGACGAACTGCGGGATCAGCGGCGAAAGCGCGCTGAAGTCGCGGACGCCGGCGGTCGCGGGGGCGATGAGGCTGCGGCCCACGCCCATGTCGGCCGGAAGCTCGACGTCGGCCACGCCGCGACGGTAGGCATCGATGACGTTGCGTGTTGAAGTCCTCGACGTATGCGGCGACGTTGAAGGTGTTGGGCGCGATCCGGGCCCGGGGCCGGCCGCCTGAGCTTTCGATGTTAGCTGCAGCAATCGTGTCGGTCATCGCTCGCTCAGTCTTCGGGCTATCCCAGCCACGACCGCACGAGGTCGCTGGTCGAGATGATGCCGATCGGGGTGGCCGCACCGTCGGTGACGACGAGGCGGTGGACTCGGCGCTCCTCCATCAGCTCTGGCGGCCTCTTCGAGGTCGCCGTGGACGGGATCGTGAGGGCCGGTTTGGTCATGACCTGGCCGACGGCGAGGCCGGGCCAGTTGGAGACCAGGTGCTGGTTCGCCCGGGCCCGAACGAGATCGGTCTGACTCAGGACGCCGACCAGCGAGCCCGATCGCGTCGACGACAGGAAGGCCGGAGATCTTCTTGCTGTCGAGCATGCCGGCGGCTTCCGCGAGGGAGGCCGTCTCCGCGATCGAGACCGGGTTGGCGGTCATGACCTCGCCAACGGTTCGAGATTGGTCATGAGGCGACCTCGCGGAGCCGCGGGCGCTCTTGACGACGGACGGGTGCCCGCCTCACGGCAGCCGTTGCCGGCCGTGGACTGCCGGCTGATCGCCGCGGTGACGTCGATGACACCGTCGTACGCGCCCTGGATGACGGCCAGGTTGGCGTCGACGACCGCGGTGCCGCGCTTACCGAAGAACCGAGTGAGGTTGGCGCGGACGGCTTCCATGAGCGCCGGGCGGTCGAGACCGGCACGCTCGGCGAACGGGGAAACCTTGAGGAAGACGCCGACGAGGGCTACGCCCTGCATTCGGATCTCGAGGTCCGGGCGAGGCGCGTACTTCATGGCGAGCGACGCGGCGTCGAGGGCCAGGAGCCGGATGTTGCGAGCCAGGATCTCGGCCCGGGTCGACGGCGGCAGAGCGGCCCAGATCTCTTCCGGATCGCGTCAGCGGCGTCGGCACGAAGACCGTGCCGCCGTCCACGAGCCCGGCAAGCGGATCGCCCTGCTTGAACGAGTTGGTGTCGAAGAGCGGCACGAAGTCGACTTCGGTCAGCTCGTTGTGGAGCCGGATCGGCTCCTCGGCGATCGTCAGGAAGTAGGTCGTGGGCAGGCCCTTCTTCTCCGAGCCGTAGCGCGGATAGGCCTGGACGTACAGGTTGAACAGCTCGCCGACGGTCGTCGCCACGAGCTTGTTCGTGGTGACGATGCCGAAGCCGCCGACCGAATGGCCGCGCAGGCTGTAGGCGCCCTTGGGGCGGATGTTCAACCCGTTGTTGGGGAGGGCCAGCGGATGACGGATGCCAAGCACTGCTCGGCGCTGCTCCTTGACCGCCTTCTCGTCGGCCATCCAGTCGAAGACCGCGCCGAGGTCGCCCGGCTGGATGTCGCGAGAGCCGAGGCCGGCGGAGGCGGATACGACACGCGGCATAGGGGCGCCGTCCATGGCCGCGTCGGCCAGGGCGGACTTGAGCTCGCGGGTGAGCGGGTTGTCGGCTGCCGCCGGCTCGTCCGTCCGCTCCACGACGGCCACGACCTTGGCGTTGCCAGCGCCTCCGCCAGCTGAGTCGGCCGGGAACGGGCGGAAGCTGGTGACGGTGATGCAGCCGACCTTGCGGCCTTCGGCGCGGTACGCGTCGACGACTGCCAGCGCGGTGTCCGCCATCGTCCCCATCGAGACCATGACGTAGTCCGCATCTTCGTCTTGTAAGGAGTCGATCAGGCCGTAGTGGCGGCCGGTCAGGGCCTCCCACTCGGCCATTGCCCGCTCGACGATCTGCGGCAGGCGGTCGTACCAGGAGCGCTGGGCGATGCGGCCCTTCATGTACGCGTCCTGGTTCTGGACGACGCCGGACATCAGGGCGTCTTCCGTGTCGAACAGGTCACGCACGGTCTTGCGCGGATCGCCGACGAATCGCCGGAGGAGGTCGTCCTCGGGCAGCTGGACGTTCTCGATGGTGTGGGTGGTGAGGAAGCCGTCCTGGGCCACGAACCAGGGCGTCTCGCCGTCTTCGGCGACACGTCGGGCGATCGCGGTGAGGTCTGCCGCTTCCTGGCAATTGCGGGCGAAGAACATGCCCCAGCCGCTGTCCGCGACGCCCATCATGTCGTCATGACCGGCGTGGATATTCAGGCTCTGACTGGTCAGGGCGCGCGCGCCGACGTGGAAGACGGCCGGAAGCCGCTTGCCGGCGATGACGTACAGGACTTCCTTCATCAGGATGAGGCCCTGTCCGGCGGTGAAGTTCGTGACTCGGCCGCCCGCCAGGGCGAAGCCTTCGGCGGCCGAGGCGGAGGAATGCTCCGACTCCGGCTCGACGAACTTCAGGGTTGTTCCCCAGAGGTTGGGGGTGCCGTTGGCCACGGCGACCTGGTAGACCGCCGCCATGGTCGTCGACGGCGTAATCGGATAGGCGCAGGCGCCGTCACTGATACGCGTCTCGACATAGGCGATGGCTTCCGAGCCGTCGATGATGGCCGGAATGCCTGGAAATTCTGGAGTCGGGGTATTCGTCACGATGCTCGGTTCACTCAATGCACGCAGCTGGCGGGCCAGCGCGCTTCCGTCCAAGTGCTTGAGCAGGGTGCCGCCAATCCCGCTGGCGACTGCCTCGCGCTGCTCGTCTGCATGCCAGTAGGAAGCCAGCACGGCGATCCGACCCGCAGGGATCAGATCGCGCAGAGCAGCAACCATAGGCTTCCATCCCCCGGCGACATCGGCATCGAGCAGCACAACGTCGGGGCGAGCCGCGGCCGACTCACGCGCGGCAAATTCACACGACGCCTGAGCGACGATGAAACCATGACGCGAGAGGTGGTCGCAGAGAGCCTCGGTTGCGGCGCGGTGCTGACTGACAATGAGCAGTCGGCGCACGGGTTCCTGGGTATCAGCGAGCATGCTCATAGGGTGCGCCCGAGGCTCCATCGCCCGTAGCGACAGGGCTCCCTAAGAGCGGGGGCCATATGGCCCGCGGAGGCACGGAACCGTACGGGCGGCCACCGCTCCTTAGGGTGGGTATCGGCCGCCGGACGGGCGGCAGATATGGGGACTCGCGGCCCAGCGTCGGGGCCCTTGCGGCCCCCCGCCAAACCTGCTCCGGGCGGGGACGACATGCCCGCGGCGGAGGGCCATTCGGCACTGCGCAGGCGGCGTACATGCACGCAGACTTCTGTGCGTGACGAACGCCGGAGGGGACGCCCGGCGTTCGTCCTTTTTTGTGCGCCGACTCGGCAGCTGAGGGACATCGACTCCGGCCGGGGCATCCGGTCCAGGCATCCCGCCCCGGCGGGTGGCGACTCGCGAGCGGCTGCTGAGCCACGGCCCCGGGCGGGGCCGCGGAGATTTGCTCAATATCGCCCTGAGAAGTACTAAATGGGTGAAGCGGCGGCCCACCCTCTTGGGATCGGCCAAAGACGCCGCTCCAGGCCCGCAGTTAGTCGCCGGCGACTATCGATCGCCGTGAAATGCCCGTCCATCGGAGGTGGTCGTCGCTTTGTATTGCTGCGGCCGATATTGGGCGGGGTCGAGGCCGCAAACCCGCTTCCTCGGCTCGCCGGCCGATATTGGGCGGGGTCGAGGCCGCAAACCCGCTTCCTCGGCTCGCCGGCCGATATTGGGCGGGGTCGAGGCCGCAAACCCGCTTCCGCGGCTCGCCGGCCGATATTGGGCGGGGTCGAGGCCGCAAACCCGCTTCCTCGGCTCGCCGGCCGATATCGGGCGGGGTCGAGGCCGCAAACCCGCTTCCTCGGCTCGCCGGCCGATATTGGGCGGGGTCGAAGCCGCAAACCCGCTTCCTCGGCTCGCCGGCCGCCGCCCGCCGCTCGCCAGCCTAGAGTTCGTGGTATTGCTTCGCGTAGGCCGTGAGCTCGTCGCGGAAATCGGGGTGGGCGATCGCGATCAGGCGCTTGGCGCGTTCGCGGAAGCTCTGACCGAACAGCTCGGCCACGCCGAATTCCGTGACTACAGTTCGGACGTGTGAACGAGTGGTCGTGACGCCTGCCCCTTCCCTGAGGCTGATCGTGATGCGGGAGAACTTGCCGTCGGCGGCCGTCGACGGCAGGGCGATGATGGCCCGCCCTTCCTCGGCGAGCGCCGCGCCGCGGATGAAGTCCATCTGCCCGCCCACGCCGCTGTACATGCGCCGGCCCGATCGAGTCGGCGCACACCTGGCCGGTCAGGTCGACCTCGATGGCCGAGTTGATGGCGCACATGCGCCGGAAGCGGCGGATGACGGCCGTGTCGTTCGTGTAGTCGACCGGCGCATCTCGACCATCGGGTTGTCGTCGACGAAGTCGTAGAGCCGCTGCGTGCCCATCATGAAGGCGGCCACGATCTTGCCGCGGTCGAGCTCCTTGCGATCGCAGGTGACGACGCCCGCCTCGACGAGGTCGACGAGCAGCGTCGGTGAACATCTCGGTGTGGATGCCGAGGTCCCGCTTGTCGCCGAGCGCAGGCGCCGACGGCGCTCGGGATGGCGCCGATGCCCATCTGGAGCGTGGCTCCGTCCGGGATGAGGTCGGCGACGTACTCGGCCGATGCGCCGCTCGATCTCGCCCGGCTCGCCGATCCTCGTAGGTCGTACGGCGGCCGGTCGACCTCGATCGCGAGATCGATCTCGCTCACGTGGAGGAAGCTGTTGCCCAGCGTCCGGGGCCATGCGCTTGTTGACCTGGGCGATGACCGATCTTGGCGCGAGCGGACGGCCGTCAGCATGGCGTCGACGGACGGGCCCAGCGAGCAGAAGCCGTGCTCGTCGGGCGGGGTCACGTTGATGAACACGACGTCGAGCGGAATCAGGCCGCGAGTCGAACAGCTGCGGGATGTCCGAGAGGAAGACGGGGATGAACTCCGCTCGACCCTCGTTGACCGCCCTGCCGCGCGTTCGGGCCGATGAACAGCGCGCGATGCCGGAAATGCCCTTCCATCTCGGGCGCGAGGTGGGGTGCGGGCCCTCGGCGTGCATGTGGACGATCTTGACGTCGTCGAGCGGGTGCGCGCGCCACCAGCGCGTCGAGCAGCATCGATGGCGTGGCCGGCCGCGCCGTGCATGAAGATCTGCTGGCCGGACTGGATCCCGGAAACGGCTTCCGAGGTGTCACGAGCGCATGACCAGAGCCTGCATGACGGCCGGACCGTCGGTAAGGTCCGAACCCGCGACCCGATACGGCCGGAGGCACGTCGACGGGATTGCTCGGCGCCGCGCGTCGGGAACCCCGCGATACGCGCGCGCCTTTCATGCCGGTGGCGGGCCACGAACGCGGCGGCCTGCGGCGCGGCGCTCGAGGTTCAGCTTGGAGAGGATGGAGCTGACGTAGTTCTTGACCGTCTTGTCGGACAGGAAGACCTCGGAGGCGATCTCCTTGTTCGTCTTGCCCTCGGCGACGAGCAGCAGGATCTTCTGCTCCTGCTGGGTCAGCTGCGCCATCTCGTCCGTGTACGTGCCGGTGGCGATGCGGCGGACGCGGTCGAGGACCTTCTCGGTCACCGCCGGGTCGAGCAGCGACTCACCGCGGCCGACCGACTCGAGCGCCGCGACGAGATCGCGGCCGCGGATCTGCTTGAGCAGGTAACCGCAGGCGCCGGCGACGATCGCCGAGAGGACCGCTTCCTCGTCGGGGTAGCTGGTCAGGATCACGACCCGCGTGGCGGGGAATTCGGCGCGGATCTCGCGACAGGCCTCGATGCCCGAGCCGTCGGGCAGGCGAACGTCCATGACGACGAGGTCGGGCTCGAACTTGCGAGCCATCTCGATGGCCTCCGCCGCGGTGCCCGCCTCGGCGACGACCTGGAAGTGCTCGCGTCGCTCGAGCAGCGACACGAGGCCCTGGCGGACGACCTCATGGTCGTCGACCACGAGAAGCCGCAAGGGGCGAGCCTCGATCTGGTCGGTCATGGTCTCCTCGTTCGGCGACGCCGCTGGATACTTCGCGGCGAGGCACTTCCACGATGATACGCGTGCCGAGCGCCAGGCCCGCTCTGGACCTCCAGTCGGCTCCCGACAGACGAAGCTCGGGCGCGCATGTTGCCCAGGCCCTGGTGGCCCGATGCCGCGCGGTTTGTGCGGGTCGAAGCCCACTCCGTTGTCGCTGATGATGAGCTTGATCCCGCCATCGTCGGTCTCGACGTGGACGCTGCCGCGAGTGGCCCTGGAGTGGCGGGCGACGTTGCTGAGCGCCTCGCGTGCGATTGCAGCAGCTGGCCGATCAGCTCGGGCGAGCAGGTCGGAGTCCCGGGCGTTGGACGCGTCGAGATCGACGTCGATCATGCTGTTGACTCGGAACTCGTCGGCGAGGGCGGCGAGCGCCGCCGACGAGGCCGGCCTGCTCGAGCAGCTCGGGCCGGAGCCCGAAGATGAAGTTGCGGATGTCGCGGATCGACAGGTTGAGCGAGTCGATGGCGCGCTCGACTCGGGCGCGAGCCTCCGTCGGGCTCTTCCGCCATCAGCTCCGGCACGTCCTCGAGCGACAGGCCGACGGCGTAGATGCTCTGGATGATGCCGTCGTGCAGGTCGCGGCCGATCCGCTCGCGCTCCTCGACGATGGCCAGCCGCTGGACCTGCTCGTGCAGCCGGGCGTTCTCGATGGCGATGCCCGGCATGCAGCGCGAACATCTCGACCAGTCGCTCGTCGTCCTCGGTGAAGTCGCCAGAGGGCAGCTTGTTGGTCAGGTAGAGTCGGCCGATCGACCGGCCCTTCGCGCCGATCGGCACGCCCAGCAGCGAGTGCATCGGCCGGGTGGTTCGGCGGGAAGCCGAAGCGTCGCGGGTCCGTCGCGATGTCATGGTACTCGGAGAGGTCGAGCTTCTCGGGCGATGACGCCCAGCAGACCGTGGCCGTGCGGCATGGGCCCGATCCGCTCGCGCTCCGCGCGGCTGATTCCGCTCGTGATGAACCGCTCGATGCCGAAGTCCTGATCGACGATACCCAGCGCCGCGTACTGCGCGTGGGCAAGCTCGCGGACGCGATCGGTGATCAGCTGGAGGACGCGGTCCAGGTCCAGAACGCCGGCGATGCCACGCGTGGCGGTGTCCATCGCCGCGAGCTCGTCGGTGGCCTGTCCGGCACGGGCGCGGGACCAGGCGGAGCCGATCACGATCTCCAGACCGCGGGCACATTCGTCGACCGAGAAGACGGCCGCGGGCGGGGCATCCAGCTGCAGCGTGGCGAGGACTCGATCGCCGAAACGCAACTCGTACGTTCGGAGGCCGGCCGTCTCGGCCCCGGGATCGAGCAGGCGGCCGCTGCGCAATTCCACCTCGTCGAGGGGTGCTGCGTAGAGGTGGAGGTGGCCGCCGCCCAATCCGGAACTGGATACGACCCTCTCGAACGCCTCGTTCAGCAGCTGGTGGGTGTCGGGCCCCGGCCCGCCGCGCCAGGCTTCGAGCGCCGCCGACATCTCCCTCAACCCGAGCAGGCCGGTAGTGTCGGGGCCCTCCCGGCTGCTGTTCGGCGTTGAATGAGTTGCGCTCATCTTTCGGAGACTAGCAGGCTGCCCGTCCGAGCGTTGGGGCCCACCCGGTCGTTGCGACGCGCTACGGCCCACGGCCTCGCCCGAATCCCCAAATCAGCGAGGGGCGCGGGGCCGGCTGGTGTCGGGGCGCCGCCGCCCGTTCGGCAGCTCGGGTTCGACTCAGGACGCCGTTGGGCCCGCCGGAACGGGCCGGAGGTCCCTTGGCCCTCCACCCGGCCGCGCCCACCCTTGCCCAACACGAAGACCGGCAGCATTCCAGCCTATCGGCCGGATGGACGGGTTATGTCCCACCTCGAGACGATATTGCTTGCGACCGACGGTTCTGCTGCGTCGGAGCACGCCAGCGAAGAGGCCATCGACCTCGCCACCCAGGTCGAGGCTCGCCTGCTCGTGGTCAGCGTTCTGAGCAATTCCGCTCGCCCCACCGAAGCATCCGCCGACGGGCTGGCCGACTCGCGCGACTCCCTGACGAGCAAGGCCCAGGCGATCGTGCAGCGGGCCAAGGCAGCCGGCGCCAACGCCACCTTCCTGGTGTGGGAGGGCGAGCCCGGCGAGGCGATTGTCGCTGCCGCCGATTCTGAGAACGCGGATCTGATCGTCGTCGGCTCGCACGGCCGCAGCGGCGTCAGCCGTTTCCTCATCGGCAGCGTCTCGGACTTCGTCGTGCGCCACGCCCACTGCCCCGTCATGGTGGTCCGCGGCAAGCTCGAGGTCGCCCGGCGCTAGCGGCGCGGCCGCTCCCGGAGTTCCCCGCCGAGCCGTCCCCGCCGCTCCCCTACTTCGTGTAGGCGCCTTCCGGATCCAGTTCTGCCCGGATCAGCCGCAGCTCCTCCGGCGTGGGCGCCGGCGTGGTGGCGAGTGGCTCGGCGACCCGGACTTCCCAGCCCATCGTGTCGCGGACCTGCTGCAGCGTTGACCCGGGATGGATCGAGTCCAGCCGCATCTCGCCCGAGTCGTCGAAGTGATAGATGCCCAGATCCGTGACAACCACCGACGGCCCGCGACCGAGCCAGCCCTCCTCCCTGCGGATTCGAGCCGCCGCCTCGGCACCGCCCAGATTGCCGGGCGACGTCCGGAAATCGATCATGTCGACGAACGAACGCTTCGACTGGCGCATGATCACGAACACTTGCCGGGCGTTGATAGCGATCTCGCAGGCGCCGCCGGAGCCCGGCAGCCGCGTCTTCGGATGCTCGTAGTCGCCGATGACCGTGCTGTTGATGTTGCCGAAGCGGTCGATCTGGGCGGCGCCGAGGAAGCCGACGTCGACGAGCCCGCCCTGCAGGTAGAAGCTGAATAGCTCGAACATCGAGACGGCGGCGGTCGCTCCGGTGACGATCGTCGGGTCACCGATGCTCAGCGGCAGTCTCGCGGGCTTTGCGCCGAATGCGCCCGACTCGTAGACCAGTTCGAGTTTGGGGGCGACGGTGAGCCGAGCCAGATTGACCGCGATGTTCGGCAACCCGACACCGACGAAGCAGACGCGCTGGCCGGCAAGCTCGCGGGCGGCGGCCACGATCATCATCTCGGATTTGCTGAACGCGGCCGAGGACGTGGCCGGAACCTCGGCCGGGACGGCGGCGCGCGGCTCGCTCATTTGTAGATTCCGTAGTCGACGCTGCCGGATTGGGCCTCGCCCGACGGCCGCAGGCTCGCGATCCGCTCGGCACCGAGCTTCTCGACGTATTCCGCCCGGCCCGCGACGCCGTACACCCACTCGTCGAGCCACGCCTGCGTCGTGTCCGGCTCGCGGCTGATCGCGTCCCAGTCTCGATAAAAGTGGTTATCGCGATCGTACGAACCCTGGACGTACGACGGGTGGGCGCCAAACGGCTCCACGACGACCGCATCCACGATCAAACCGGGTATGACGGTCCGGTTGGGGTCCGACCGGATCACGGTCTCGGGGCACAACTCCTCAACCACGACGATGACTCGCTCCGCGGCAAAGGCAGCCTCTTTCTGGCACCCGAGCAGGCCCCACATTTGCGTGTCGCCTTCGGCGTCGGCGCGCTGGGCATGGACGACCGTCACGTCCGGCTTGAGCGGCGGCACCGCGTAGACCGTCTCTTCGCCGAATGGCGAGCGGATCGGCCGGATCAGCGGGTTTGCCTTCGGCAGGTCCGTCTCGAAGTACGAGCGCAGCGGGAAGAAGGGCATGTTCGAGGCGCCGGCCGTATACCTGCCGACCATGCCGAAGTGGCTGTATTCCTCCAATTCGAGAGGCGCCGGGTCGGCGTCTTCGACGCGGCGCCGGATGGCGTGTAGCCCGCCGACGCCGGGATTCCCGAGCCAGCTGAAGACGAGCTTTCGGGCCGTGCCCGCCGCGACCATCTGGTCGTAGATCAGGTCCGGCGTCAGGCGAGCAAGAGTCAGGTCCCGCTTCCGCTGGCGAATGATCTCGTGGCCCGCGGCGAAGCAGATGAGATGAGTGAAGCCCTCGATGGCGACGACGTCGCCGTCGTGGACGAGGGCAGCGACGGCGTCGCTCATCGACGCGACCTTACTCATCGGCGATCACCTGCCACTTATCTGCCGCTTGTCTGTCACTTATCGGCGACCGATCAGCGACCCGAACGCGCGGCGACTTCAGCCGGCCTTTGCCGCGACCTCGGCAACCGCTTCGCCGAAGATGCGCAGCCCGACGGCCGCTTCATCCGCCGTGAGAACCAGCGGCGGCGCCATGCGGATTACGGAGTGGCCGCATTCGAGGGTCAGAAGGCCGCGCTGGAAAGCGGCCCACTCGACCGCGGACGAGTGCTCGTGAGTATCGAACTCCACGCCGATCATCAGGCCGATTCCGCGCACGTCGCGGATCACCGACGGGAACCGCGCCTGCAACTCGCGCAAGCCGGCCAGCAACTCGTCGCCGCGAGCCGTGGCGTTGGCCATCAGCCCGCCTTCGAGCAGCCTGATCGTCTCGAGCGAGGCGGCGCAGGCAATCGGGTTACCGCCGTACGTGGTGCCGTGGGCGCCGGGCCCCCACGTAGTCATGAGCGATTCGCGGGCGATGAAGGCGCTCAGCGGCATCCCGCTGGCGATGCCCTTGGCCGTAGCCACGATGTCCGGCTCCACGTCCCAGTTCTCGATGGACCACATCTTGCCCGTGCGGCCGGCCCCGGCCTGGACTTCGTCGGAGATCAACAGGATGCCGTGCTCGTCGCAGATGCGGCGCAGCCCCTGCATGAAGCCGTTCTCGGGAACGACGTAGCCACCCTCGCCCTGGATCGGCTCGACGATGATCGCGGCCACTTCGCTGGCGGGCGCGAGGTGGTTGAACAGCACCTCGTCGAACCACTTGAGATCCTCGACGTGCCCGAAGGGGGCGTGGAAGATGCCCGGCAGCATCGGCCCGAACCCGGCGTGGTACTTGGCCTTGGACGCCGTCAGCGAGACCGAGCCGTAGGTTCGGCCGTGAAAGGCGCCTAGGAAGGCGACCAGATACGGTCGCCCGGTCGCAAAGCGGGCGAGCTTGATCGCTCCCTCGACGGCTTCGGTTCCGGAGTTGCTGAGGAATACCCGGCACTTCTCCTTCATCGGCGCGATGCGAGCCAGCTCGGCGCACGTCTCGGCATAGATGGGCAGGTAGAAGTCCGCGCTGTAGTGGATCAGTTTGCCGGCCTGGTCCTGGATCGCGGCTACCACGTCCGGATGGCAGTGGCCGGTGGACGTGACCGCGATGCCGGCGTTGAAGTCGAGCAGCAGATTGCCGTCGATGTCCTCGATGGTGCAGCCCTCGCCCCGTACAGGGACGACCGGGTAGGCCCGCGGGACGCTCGGCGACGTCCACTGGCTGTCGAATTCGAGGTGGGCGCGCGCCTTCGGGCCTGGCAGCTCGGTGACGAGATGGGGAACGGCGGAAGTCTGGACGAGCTTGCCGGGAGCCTGGGTCACGGTGCACCTCGACGGATTGGCGCCGCCCCTCAACGGGCGCAGCGGGCCACAGCAACGGATAGGGTTTATGCAGCCTGGATAGTCCACTCAGTATAGCGGAGAGACCACGGACCGGCGACCCGGCTACTTCCGGCCGAACAGCCGGCTTCGGACCGCCCCCAGGCGCGACTGCGGCCGGTCCCCCTTCCGGCTTGCCTCGTCGGCCGCTTCGAGCTCGGCGTTCTCACGGTCGGCGAGTTCGGAGTCCCAGTCACTCCAGGTGTCCAGGTCGAAGCGGGCGCCGACCAGCGGCACCGTCGGGCTTGCGTCCTCGGTCCAGAAGGCGATGAACGGGCCATCGACCACGAGGTCGCGCACCAGCCCGGCCGGTGCGGCAAGCGCTGCCGCCGCGGAGGGCATGCTGTCCTCCCGGCCGGTCCGGTCGATACGAATGTCGGCGACCTGGAGGGTCACCCCGATGGCCGTCGCGTCGCTGCTGAGTCCGCACAACCAGGGCAGGTCGTCGGTCGCGGCGAGACGTACCTCCGGCATGGTCACACTCACGTAGCGCTGCCGCTCGGCCGACTTGCGTTCCACCAGCGTGGCCTGCAGCGACTCGAACAACTCGAACACGTCCGAGCCGCCGGGCAGCTGGCCGAGCAGGAGCCACACGGTGCCCTCGTCCATGACGCCGCGCGGCAAGGCCACGAGCGTTCGATCGGCCGCCAGAGCGTATCCCGTCGCGGTGTTCTCCAGCCGGAATCCCCGATGATCGCTGCCGCCGGCAAAGACCCGAACAGTCGTCCCGACCTGCGGCCAGCGGCTCTCCCGCCGGAGCGCGGACACCGCGCCGAATTCCGGCGGCGTCAGGGGCTTGAACCGGGACGCGAAACCACGGCCGGCCAGAAAGCGATTAAGTTCATCGGCGTCGCCGGTCGCGCAGCAATCGAGGCGCCGCAGCTTTCGGACGTCGGCAGAGATCCGGTTGCGCCATTCGAGCAGGCGAATCTGGTCCGGATTCTGCGGACGCCATTCCACCGGCGACCCCAGATGCCCGTCGATCTGGTCGAGCGCACCCAGGATGGTCGCCAGATCGAAGACCGCCGATGCCATGAGGCCTCCTCGCGTGCCGCGATGATTGGAAGTATGGACCCCGGCCCCGGCGAACGCCTGCCATGCGGCAAAGCCGCGGACGGCCGACTCGGCCGCAGACCGGGATCAGTCGACGAAGGTGACCATCGTCAGTCGACGAAGGTTTGGGACTGCTCGCGCATGAATTGCTGCAGATAGTGCATGCCGCCGGAGGCCTTGCCCGTGGTTCCGGAGCCCTTCCAGCCGCCGAAGGGCTGGATGCCCGGCCAGGCTCCCGTCGTAGCACCCGCCCGGCGGTTGATGTAGATGACGCCCGCTTCGATCGCCTCTTCGAATCGATCGATCTCTTCGTGGTCGTCGCTGAAGAAGCCCGCGGTCAGGCCGTAGATCGTGTCATTGGCGCGTTCGATGGCCTCGTCGAGGGTGTCGAATGGGGCCACGGCAACGAGCGGCACGAACAATTCGTCACGCCAGATGCGATGGTCGGCCGGCAGGTCCGCCACGATCGTCGGCGCGGCGTATAGATCCGTGCCCTGGCCGGCCAGCAACTCCCCGCCGATCACGACGCGGCCGTCTCGCCTGGCCTCGGCGATGGCTTCAACGTACTTGGCCTTCGCCTTGGCGTTGACGAGCGGGCCGAGCCATACCTTTCGATCCGTCGGGTCGCCGACGGTGATGCCCCGGGTCTTGGCGACCAGCGCTTCGAGGAACGCCTCGTACACGGGGCGCTGGACGAAGACCCGGCTGCAGGCCGAGCACTTCTGGCCGCCGTATCCGAAAGCAGAGCGCATCACGCCTTCGGCCGCCTCTTCGAGGTCTGCCCGAGCGCTGACGATGGCCGGGTTCTTGCCACCCATTTCGACCACGACCGGCTTTGGGAACTTCTTGCTGAAGGTCTTGAAAACGCCGTTGTAGCCGATCTCATAGGAACCAGTGAAAAGCAGCCCGTCGACGCCTTCGTTCTCCTGCAGCTCCGCGCCGACGGTGGCGCCGGGCCCGCTGACCATGTTGAAAACGCCATGCGGCAAGCCGGCCAGATCCGCGATCTCGGCCAGCTTCACGCCACAGAGCGGAGCATCGCTCGACGGCTTGTAGACGACGCTGTTGCCGGCGACGAGCGCGCCGCCCGACGGCCCGCCGGAGAGGGCCATCGGGAAGTTGAAGGGGCTGATCACGGCCCAGACGCCATGCGGCTTGAGAACGGATCGGGTGTGGACGGTGGTGTCGCCCAGGTTGCCCATCGGGTGGTCGAAGCCATCGTTGGCCTGGAGTTGATCGCAGTAGTAGCGAATCAGGTCGGCCGAATTCCTCGACGTCGCCCAGCGACTCCAGCCGGTTCTTGCCGACTTCGATGGCCATGAGCGCGGCCAGCTCCATCTGTCGCTCGCTGATCAGATCCGCCATGCGGCGCATGATCGCGATCCGCTCCAGCCAGGGAGTCCTCGCCCAACCCGGAGCCGCGGCGCGGGCGGCGGCCACGGCGTCCCGAACGTCATCACGCGTGCCTGCCGCGAACATGCCGACGAGCGAGCCGTCGATGGGCGAGCGCTTCTCGAAAGTCTCCTTGCCGGGACGCCACTGGCCGTCGATGAAGAGACCGTGCGTACCACCGAGCTCGGCGCGGGCCAGGGCCAGACCGGCGTCGTAGTTGGCGTGCAGCTGCTCGTTGTCGTTGCGCAACGTGGCGTAGGTGATCTTGAGCCGGGGCTCAGACGTCGCGGTCATCCGAACACCCTCCTGGGGTTACACCGTTGTTGGGGCCGCACCGCCCCGAGCCGCGCGCTCGTAGCTGGGCGCAGCCTCTGTTGGCCGTAGTCTACTGCGACGCCGGTCCGAGGCCGCAGTCCAGGAGTCCGGCCGAGGCCAGCCAAACGGCGCCGAGGTCGCGCGAGCAGGCCGGCCCGCCGACTCGGTCCTGCCAGATGTTCACCCTGGGGACGCAACGGGCGATCCAGGTCGGCTTCGGACGTACTTCCCTGTCAAATGGCCACCAGGCCTGGATGGAATATGGAAGTTGGCCAAATCCAGACCCGCCAAGGGTGGACAAGGTCCACCGGGTGCACGTCCGTCAGGTTACCGGGCGGTCCAAGTCGTCGGGCGGGGCCACGCGGTTACCGGGCGGGCCACGCGGTCAGCGGCGCGGGCCACGCGGTTACCAGGGCCGGCCACGTGGTCAGGGGCGTGGGCCACGTGATTACCGGGCGGGCCACGTGGTCAGGGCGCCGGCCACGTGGTCAGGGCGCCGGCCACGTGGTCAGGGCGCCGGCCACGTGGTCAGGGGCGCGGGCCACATAGTCGGGCGGCGCTGGAGAAGGCCTCGACCCGCTCTACCCGACGAGCGCCGCCACGATCTCGACGATGGACGGGGCAACGGCATCCGGAGCCCGGCCGCCGCGTTCCGCCGCGACGCGGGCCAGTTCGGCGTCGCCGTGCTTACCGGACCTGACGAAGACGCCGCGCAAGCCCGCCTTCTGGGCCCCGCGGATGTCATTCCAGAGGTCGTCGCCAACCATGGCGATGTCGCGTGGCTGAAGCTTCGCCACTCGGCCGTCACGAGACCCGAGCATCCGAATCGCCTCGCCGAAGAAGGTTCGCGACGGCTTGCCCGTGACCAGGGCACGCCGCTCCGTGGCGAACTCCAGCGCGGCGACATACGCGCCGGAATCGACCGTGACCCCGGCCGGCGTCAGCCACCAGCGGTTCTTGTGCATGGCCACGAATTGGGCGCCGCCGCGTATCAGGCCGAACGCCGACTGGATGTTCCTGGGCGTGAACTCGTCCCCGGCATCGCCGACTATGACCGCGCCGGCAGTGGCAACGGGCTCGGCAGCCCGCTCGTGCGAGAGCAGCGGCAGCCCGTCGAACTCCACCAACGCGTCGGGCGCCACCATCACGTACAGCGGCGTGGCGGGTTGGAGGCGCCTCGCCCAGGCGGCCGCCGCCGAAACGGCACTGACGATCCGGTCCGGCGCCACCGACAACCCGCCCCGCGCAAGCCGGCCCGACAGAGTGGCGCGGCTCACCAGGGATACGTTTGTGCCGATCACATATGGAATCCCGCGAGCGTCGAGCGTCGCCAGGGCCTCGATGGCGCCGGGCAGGACCGCGTCCCTGAGCACCAGCACGCCGTCCAGGTCCAGGACCAGGCCACGGACGCCAGCGAGCCGGTGGCGCAGGTGGGCGAGCTCGCCGGCGGTTCGGGAGGCGGTCGCGTCGTTCATCCGCGGATCGTCGCACACTCGGGTGGGGGCGGGCCTGCCTCGAAGGACCGTTCTCCCCTGCCCGTCCGACGGCACGACGACCGCCACCCCCGGCAAGGTATAGTTCGCGCCGAACCGCGCCAGCGTCCCAGTGGTTCCGCGCCCTCCCGGAGGCGACCAACCCGGGCAAGCCATGACAGACATCCGCGCGGCCTCGCCGGGCGGTCTCCGGAGACTTGGATGACCGAATCCAGACCGATCCACAGCGTGGTCCTGGTCAAGCAGGTGCCCGACACCCACAACCTCACGGGCGAGGTGATGACCAAGGACGGCACCATGAACCGCGGTGCCCTGCCGGCCATCTTCAACCCGGAGGATCTGAACGCTCTCGAGATGGCGCTGGAGATCAAAGGGCGCTTCGGCGGCACCGTGACCGTCATCACCATGGGCCCGCCCAAGGCCGCGAACATCCTGCGGGAGTCGCTGTTCCGCGGCGCCGACAAGGTCGTGCTGCTGACGGACCGCAAGTTCGCCGGCGCGGACACGCTGGCCACGTCCAACGTCCTGCGGCTCGCCGTGGAGAAGGTCGGCCAGTACGACCTCGTGCTGTGCGGCCGCCAGGCCATCGACGGCGACACCGCCCAGGTCGGACCGCAGACGGCGGAGAAACTCGGCATTCCGCAGATCACCTACGCCGAGTCGGTCATCGACGTCGCGGATGGCAAGGTCACCGCCCAGCGAGCGCTCGACACCGGCTCCGAGATCGTCCGCTGCATCATTCCGTGCCTGCTCACCGTGGTCGGCTCAGCCAACACGCCGCGCCCCGCCTCGGTTCGGCGCCAGATGCAGCGCAAGTTGTCGGCCGCACCGGGGGAATACGCGGCGCTGCGCAAGCAGTGGCCGGAATTCGAGACCGATGAGCAGCTCGACGCCTACCTCGTCAAGCACGATCTCAAGATCCCCGTCTGGACGGCCGAGGACATCGGCGCCGCGGAGGGCAGCATCGGGCTGGCGGGCTCTCCCACACAGGTCCACAAGGTCAACTTCGTGGTCCTGGAGAGCGCCGAGAGCAAGACCATCTCGCCCACGCCCGAGGCAATCGCCGCGATGGTGGCCGAGCTCGTCCACGAATACATCGTCGGGTAGGCGCGAGATGAGTGAGCAGAAGCAAATCTGGGTATTCATCGAGCACACTGACGGCGTCATCGCCGATGTCAGCCTGGAGCTGACCGGCAAGGCTCGCGAACTGGGCGACCGGCTGGGCCACGAAGTGGTCGGGCTGCTGTGCGGCCAGGGCGTCGACGATCTGGCGGAGCAGGTCATCCGCCACGGCGCGGATCGCGTGCTGCTGGCGGATCACGAACAGCTGGCGCTGTACCGCACGCTCCCCTACGCCAGAGTCGCGATCACCGAGGCGCGCAAGCATCTGCCCGAGATCTTCCTGATCGGCGGCACACCGAACGGCCGAGACTTCGCGCCGCGAGTCGCCAGCGCCCTGCGTTGCGGACTGACTGCCGACTGCACGGACCTCCAGATCGGCGACTACTACGTGAAGAAGGAAGACAAGACCTACAAGGACTTGCTCTATCAGATCCGGCCCGCCTTCGGCGGCAACCTGATCGCCACGATCGTCAACCCGAACACGCGGCCCCAGATGGCCACGGTTCGAGAAGGCGTCATGCGCAAGCCGGCCGCCGACGCCGCCCGCCAGGGTGTCGTCGAGAAGGTCGTCCCGGTCTTCGAGCCGGGAGACTTCGCGCTGGAGATCCTGAGCCGCCAGGTTCGCAAGTCGACCGTCAAGCTCAAGGACGCTCCGGTCATCGTGGCCGGCGGCGCGGGCGTCGACGGGGCCGAGGAGTTCGCCCTGCTGCGAGACCTCGCCAACCTGCTCGGCGGCGAAGTCGGGGCGAGTCGCGCGGCCGTCGACGCGGGCTACATCGATCGAGCTCATCAGGTCGGCCAGACCGGCACGACCGTTCGGCCGCGGCTCTACATCGCGGCCGGAATCTCCGGCGCCATCCAGCACCGGGCCGGCATGGACCAGTCGAGCAAGATCATCGCCATCAACACGGATCCCAACGCGCCAATGTTCCAGATCGCCCACTACCGCATCGTCGGCGACGTCGGCGAAGTGCTGCCAATGATCATCAAGACCTTGCGTGAGCGAGCTCTCGGCGAGCCTGAACCCGCCAAGCCGATGGACCAGCGAGATGCCGAATGAGCGAGAACTTCTTCTTCGACAACCCGGACCTGCAGTTCCGACTCGAGCAGCTCGACCTCCACGAGGTGCTGGAGTTCAAGGAAAAGGGCTACTCGGAATCCGAGTTGTACCCGGGTTCGCCCCGCAACTACCCCGACGCCAAGGACAACTACCGCATCGTCCTGGACGTCCTGGGTGAGATCTGCGGCGAGCGGATTTCGCCTCGCGCGGCCGAGGCCGACGAAGAGGGCGCGCATTTCGAAGACGGCAAGGTCACGTACGCCGCGGCCACGCTGGACGCGATCGAGGCGCTCCGCTCGGCGGAGCTGTTCGGGGCGATGCTGCCGCGCGAGTTCGGCGGCCTGAACCTGCCCGAGTCCATCTACCAGATGATGGTCGAAGTGGTGGCCCGGGCGGAGAGCGGTTTGATGACCGTGTACGGGCTGCAGGAAATCGCCTCGATGATCGACGAGTACGGCGATCCCGAGACCAAGGCCCGCGTCCTGCCGAAGTTCGCCCGCGGCGAGGTCTCCGGGGCGATGGTCCTGACCGAGGCCGACGCCGGGTCTGATCTGGGCGCCGTGGCAACCAGGGCCACTCTGGACGAAGCCACGGGCCAGTGGCATCTCAACGGCGTGAAGCGCTTCATCACCAACGGCCTGGCCGACGTTTCGGTCGTTCTGGCCCGCAGCGAGGAAGGCTCCACGGACGCGCGCGGCCTGTCGATGTTCCTGGTGGAGAAGGACGACACCGTCAAGATCCGCCGCATCGAAAACAAGATGGGCATACACGCTTCGCCGACGTGCGAGATCCAGTACAACAACACGCCGTGCATCCTGATCGGCAAGCGCCGCTTCGGGTTGATGCGCTACTCGATGAACCTCATGAACGGGGCCCGGCTGGCGGTCGCGGCGCAGGCCCTCGGCATCGCGGAGGCGGCCTACCGCGAGGCCGACGACTATTCGAAGGAACGCATCCAGTTCGGCAGGCCGATCCGGTCACTGCCGGCGGTCGGCCGTCTGCTGCTGGGCATGAAGGTCGACCTCGAAGCCACGCGCGCGCTCCTGGCCGAGACTTCGCGTTGGGTGGACCTCTGGAAGGTCTACGAAAAGGCGATCGGCGACGGCACCGCTCCCGACGAGGCGGCCGCTCGAGCCCGCCACAAGCAGTGCCAGACCCTGGCCGAAACACTCACTCCGATGGTCAAGTACTGCTCCACCGAAATGGGCAACCGCGTCTGCTACCAGTCGATGCAGGTCCACGGCGGAGTCGGCTACATGCGCGAGTTCAACATCGAGCGGCTCTTCCGCGACGTTCGAATCACGAACATCTACGAAGGCACGAGCCAGCTGCAGGTCGTCGCGGCCATCGGCAAGCTGCTGAACCGCTCGCTCGATCCGCTCCTGGCGGAGTGGGCCGCGGCCTCGTACCCGGACGACATGGCGGCCGAGCGGGCCACCCTCGGCGACCTGACGGCCACCTTCCAGCATGCCGTCGACGCGTTGAAGGCTCAGCCCGAGCGCGACAAGGTCGACTACTACGCCTGCGACCTGGTCGATTGCGCGGTCTGGCTCGTCAACTCGTGGCTGCTGCTCCGCGACACGAACCTTCTCGAGTCGAAGAAGTCGGTCGCCCGCGCCTACATCGCCTCCATCGCGCCGCGGCTCCGCGCCACGGCCGAGGTGGTCGTTGGGGCAAACGCGGTTCCGCTGGCGGCCATCGGCTCGCTCCTGTAGGCCTTACCGCACGCAGTTCAGAGGCCGCCGGGCTCCCGCCCGGCGGCCTCTCTCTATCTGGCGGGAAGAAGTCGGCGGCTCCAGTCCTCTCGCCGCGGGCGCTTACGGGTGAATCGAACTCAGCCGGCAGCACCGCCGCCAAGCCAGAGAAATGGAAGCTCCATCAAACCCAGGGCGGTTCAGCGGCCTCGCCACGGCCCAGGTAGCCATGGCTTAACGAGCCTGCTTGGGTCCCGGTCCCGCAGCATCGTTCCGAGGCTCTCGTGGCGGTGGCGGCTCCTGGAGATACGGTCTGCTCAGGTTGGACCTAGCCCGGCCCTGGCTGGGCGTCGTCGACGCTTGACCGCGACGAAGCGAACCGCCCTGACAGATTCAAGAGCGATTTGATCACGGCTGAACGCTTAGGGCAGCTGTCGTATTGCCTGAGTCAAATGACAGTTGATAGCCTGCTGGGGCGCGAAAGCGCCGTGTCTTCGGGGGGAGTTGCCGGGTGAACTCTCTGTGTGAGTAGCGCCGGCAATGAGGAGGTCGAAGTGCGGTCTCAGGTGAGAGCAGGGCACCGTTGGTGGCTCCGCTGCGCGACTGCAGCAGCTACGTTGGGGCTGCTGATTGCGGTTCTCCCCATGGGGATTGTCGCCGCGAAGGCCACTCCTGTCCCCGGCGCGTCAACGTCTCACGTGGTCACGAAGCTGGACGCGTCGACATGCTCGTGGTGGATTGCAAGCCTCAAGTCAGTCGAGCGCGATCCTCTGTATGGCCCACAACTTCGCAAGGCTATTCCCGAGTCAGCCCTAGCGAGCATCACAAGCGATCAGTGCACGCTTGCTTCATCGACGACTGTCCAGGTGTCAGGCATCGATGCCGCGGCCCTCGGCGTGACCGGCGTGGCAGTAAGCGCGAGCATGCGAACGGGGTACACCTTTGGCTACTGGGCCAACCTGGGCTTGTACATCGGCCCTTGGAATCTCGCCCAGTGGCACGTCGACACGGGCATCCAGTGGCTTAACCCAATCAGCTACACCGTCAAATGGGGTCCCAGCTGCTATCTCACGACCTTTCCCGGCTATATGGGCGGGTGGGATCAAGGGGGCTGGTGCGGCGTCTATTACCCGCAATTGAACTGGACCGCGCAGCCCGGTTCCAACTTCTGGTTCTCTCCAGCGCCTTTGCCGCTTGCGAACCAAAAGAGGTGGGGCTGGATGCGCTACTACGCATACGCAGACGGTGAACCGTACTGGGTTTGATGGAGGCTCCATCTCTTGGAGGATGATGGAGCAATGTCAGAGAACCAAGGCAGTCACGACCACCGTCACCGCTACCCACCGGAGCTTCGAGAGCGCGCCGTCCGGATGGTCTTCGAGACGATCGAGCAATCCGGCGAACGCAACGGAGCCGTCACTCGAGTAGCCCGCAACCTCGGCATCGGAACCGAGTCTCTTCGCCAGTGGGTCCGCCAGGCCGAGGTCGACAAGGGTGCGCGAGCGGGCCTCACGACCGAGGAGCGTCGGCGCATCGTCGAGCTCGAGAAGGAGAACCGGGAGCTGCGCCGCTCCAACGAGATCCTCAAGAGCGCCGCGGCTTTCTTCGGGGCGGAGCTCGACCGCCGCTCACAGAAGTGACCCGCTACATCGATCGCAACCGTGGCTCCTACGGGGTCGAGCCGATCTGCACTGAGCTGCAGATTGCCCCCAGCTCCTACTACGCCGCTCGCAGTCGGCCCCCATCGGCCCGCGACGTTTCGGACTCGATGCTCAAGGACGTGATCATTCGCGTCCACCGGGCCAACTTCGGGGTATACGGGGCCCGCAAGGTCTGGAAGGCCCTCCACCGCCTGGGCCTCGACGCCGGCCGCGACCAGGTCGCCCGCCTGATGAAGGCTGTCAACCTGCAGGGCGTCACGCGGGAGAAGACGATCCGGACAACGCGACCCGACGATCAGGCCGCTCGACCGGCTGACCTCGTCGAGCGCAGCTTCACCGCATCGTCCCCCAATCGGCTCTGGCTCGCCGATCTCACCTACGTCTGGACCGACGCCGGCTTCGCCTACACCGCCTTCATCACCGACGCCTTCTCCCGACGGATCGTCGGCTGGCGGACGTCGGCGAACCTCCGGACCGATCTCGCCCTCGATGCCCTTGAGATGGCGCTCGCCTTTCGGGGCAAGGAGCTGCCCGGGCTCATCCATCACAGTGACCGCGGCGTTCAATATCTCGCCATCCGCTACACCGAGCGCCTCGACGAGGCCAAGGCCGTCAACAGCGTCGGGAGCAAGGGCGACAGCTACGACAACGCCCTGGCCGAGTCCGTCAACGGGCTATACAAGGCCGAGCTCATCCGCCGCCGGAAACGATGGCGAACGCTCGGGGAGCTCGAGCTCGCAACCGCGGCGTGGGTCCATTGGTACAACACCGAGCGGCTCCACGGCACCTGCGGCGACATCCCGCCGGCCGAGTTCGAGGAGGCCTACTATCGCCAACTAGAAGAGGCGCATGCCGCCTGATTCCAATTCCGGGAGTCTCCACGATTCCCAGGGCGGTTCAGTGATCTCATAGCCATGGGCCGCCGCCAGCCAGTGGAGTGCCAGCAGTCCCGCCTCGACTGCCAACGCCGGTCGCTTGACGGCGAGATCGCGCGCCGCCCGGGTGAGTGGTCTGCTTCGTGCGCCGCCCAGAGCCGCTCCAGCCATGCGCCCCGAACGCTGGCGTCAGCGGGCCTATTGCGATGATCGGCACGAGCTCGGAGAGGGCGTGGTTCACAGCTGTCCTGATGGCGCCCGACGAACCGTCCACCTGCTCGATTGCGGGAGAGAGGCGCTCGATCAAGGAGACCGCACCTTCGGCCGCGAGCACGGGATCCTTCCGCGCGACCTTCTTGATCTCCGTTTGCGCTTGCTTGATGCGCTGGATTGCCGGCTGCGATTTCGCAACCCCGGCGGTTCCGCCCGTCGGGTTTCTCTTTGCGCCGAAGGTGGGGTACGCGGCGCTGGCGTCGGTTGATCTCTGGATCTGCTTACCGTTCGGCGAGGGTCGCCAGGAACTCGGCCGGGGTCATGACCGGTAGGACTTCCCGCAGAACCAGCAGGTGCGAGTCACCGGAGACCAGCACGTCCGCAGCCGCGGCGCGCGCCAGGTCGAGAAGATATTCGTCGTCCGGGTCAGCGCTGAGCGGCTCCTCCGCCGGCGGCGGATCATCATGCGCCGTGGCCTCGTGCTCGATGAGTTCCACGTACCCAGCCACCTCAGCCGCAGTGACATAAGTCTGAAACTTGGGGCGCGCCAGAACCTCGCGGAGCCCTGCAATCACCGCGGGCGAAACGACGAGCTCAAAGGCGCCGGCACGCAGCTCGAGCAGGAGCGCGGCGCTGGGACCGCCCGGACTGATCAACTCCGAGACGAGGACGTTGGTGTCAAGAACCGCGCGAGTCACGCTTGTCCGCCCGGGCCGCGTGGGTTTCCTCGACGGCGAGGCGCATCGCTTCGTCTTCGGTCAGATTGCTGCGCGCCCAAACGCTCGCGAGTATGTCGAAGCCGAGGTAGGCGCGTAGCGCCTCTTCGACCACTTCTGAGTCACGCTTGTCGGTACGAGCTGCGCGAACGCGAGCCGCCCGCATCACGTCCTCGTCGACGTACAGGGTCACCTTCTTCTTGGTTGCCATAATGCCATCTTACCGGCATGATGGCTAAGCGGCAAGACGCGCCGGCTTGATCTCGTCGAGCGTGGCATTCGGAGCTGACTGCAAGTGGAGCATCGTCAGTGCGTACGAGCGCCGGACGGGCGGTCGGCCGTCGCGCGTCGGGCGCGGCATGGTGATCGCCAGTTATGAGCCAGTGAGGGGCTGACACTAGTCGTCCACTTGCGCCACGCCCTCGGGTTCGGGCAGCCGCGGGGCGAGGATCCACACACGCTGCGCGGTCGTCGTCGCGCCGACCTTGGACCGCGCGTTCGCCAGGTGGTGCTTCACGGTCGAGTTCCGACGTGGTCGGCCGGTGTGGCCCCAGTTCGCTCGCGAGCGGACGTGCAGCGTTACGGCCTCCGGGAGTCGAGCCGGATCGTCCACTCCTCGACGCTGTCGATCACCAGATGCGACCCCAGCCACGGATCGTCGGCGAGCGTTGCACGAACGGCGGCTTCCGAGTCGGCCTCGACCACGAGCAGGACGCGGTCGGCATCGAGTGGGCCACCGAGCACGATGAAGCCGGATTCGACCAACTCGTCCATGAACCCCGCGTGCTCGCCCCACAGGGACTGCTCGGCCATCGGCCGCGAGTGATCCCACGCGGGACCTGCATGGAGTTCTCTGACCAGGTACATCGTCACTGCCCATTCTAGGCCCGATGGTCATGGCTTGAGCCTCGCTCGTGAAGCAACCCAGAACCGTTTCGGCTTGCGGCTCGTCTGGATGGATGTGATGCGCTCACCCATTGACCGAGGGGGTCAGGCCGTCAGGAAGAGGTCGACCGGCTCTCGACGGCCGCCCACCGTCACGCGGCAACGGCGGATCTGCCGGTCCGGAGGTCCGAGCCCTCTCGCCCGACCATTCGAGTACTTGCTTCCAGCTCGAGTTGGGGGCGCCGGCTGCGCGTCGGCCAGTCGCGGCCAGGATGGCGGCTCGTTGTATGGAAGTCTTAGATCCCCTCAGGCCCTTAAGCCGTCTTCCAGACCCGGCCAACGTAGCTCGGTATGTTCGCGACCGGGATCAGCAAAGATGGCGACGGCGTCTCGGCTCTAAGCCTCTCGGCCCGACCATGACAACCAATCGAGCCTCATTCCGGACTCGATCCCACCCTTGAGTCGTTGCAGAAAGTCGGCTCGTCGAGTCCTTGACCCGCAGGGGAGCCGGCCCACGACGAATCGTCCGGATGAGAGCCTGGTCTCACGATGGACGCGGTCGACGCCGATACCTCGCAAGGTGCGAAAAGGGTCCCCCGAGCCCTTGTGGCGGAAGGATGGTCCGATCAGGGATGACCGCCCTCAGATCGCGACACGCCCAGTCGGAACGCCGCGCACCACTGACGAAGGTCCAGGAGAAGTCTCGAAATGCATACAGCCTCACCAGGCCGGATCAGCGCATGTGTCGCGACTCTCGCGCTCGTGGCCGCATCAACGCTCGCCACCGGCCCAGTCCATGCGTCGAATGAAAGAGGGACCGGCTACCAGGGTGGAGCGGGAGCAGCGGACCCTCTCGATCTCACTGTTACGGCTACCGTGGATTCGACTGGCATGATGACCATTGTCCCCTCGGGACCGGTATTCACCACCGGCGGCTCATGCTCGTACACGGTCGACTGGCCGCTTGGAACCGACCTCAACGGTACGCACGTGCAAACGCTCGACACGACGGTTGCCCCATCCGCGGACGGTTCGTGCCCGACATGGACGCTCCGTCTACCTGCCGACGAGTTCGCAGGCGGACACATCGAGGCGCAGGTCCACGAGGTCGAGGACGGCGGCTTCTCCTACGACGTGTCGGTCTCCACTGAGTCGCCGGCGTCGACCGGTCCGGTCATGAGCAACCTGCCGATCGCGTATTTCGACACCGGCACGCTCCGCACAGGCGTCGAAACCACCTGGGCACCCGAAGTCGTCGGAGGCTCCGATCCGATCGCCGCCTGTACGTTCTCTCATGGAGAGTTCGCCGAGGACGACAGCTTCATCGATGGTGGCGTGGACTATGACCACTCGCCATCGTGCACGCCGGTGACCTGGACGCCGGCCGGCACTTACATCGACGCCGGCCAGGCCTGGATTGTGGCCGGTTCCGGCGGGCATGGACTCCCCGGAGAAGCGGGCGGCTTCGATTCCGCCATCACCGTCTATGTCAGCGTCCACCCGGGGCCAGATCCGAGCGAGTCGCCGAGCCTCGAGCCGACGGCTCCACCGAGCGACGGTCCTACCTCCGGACCAAGCGATGCCCCTGCGCCGTCAGCGTCGCCCTCTCCAGTCGCGACGCCGGTCGGGTGCAGCGCCCCAACGATTGCCCTTTCTGAGAAGGCGGTCGTGTCGGGTGGCAGGGTTCACGTTGTCGGCTGCGGCTTCAAGGCCAATGAACCTGTGACCCTGACACTGGACGGGGACCCTTCCGCTCTCGGTCAGTTCGTGGCTGGCGAGGACGGCACATTCAGCGCAACCTGCACCATGCCCGCTGGCATGTACGGTCAGCACACCATCACGGCGACCAGCGAGACCACTACGACCGCGATTCCTGTCGCGATCGTTGCCGGCCCTTCGGCAACGCCTCCGCCGACAAACACGGACAAGGAACCGGGCGGAAGCTCGTCCACGACTGCGCTCGCTTTGGCTCTGCTTGTGGCGTTGACCGGAGTACTCGGTGCGACGTTCCGCTCCTCTCGATCGCGGAGCCGGACGAAGCTGTAACAAGAGCTCACGGCCGGCGCCTTCGGGGTCGTTGCCCGTTTGAACTGGAGCCCGCAACGGACCCCTGACGCGCGCAGAAGTAGCGCCCTACAACTTCGCCGCTGCGGCCTGAGCCAGTGTCTTCTCGGCTGCCTCGATTTGGTCGAGTGTTACGTCGAGCCGCTGGATCCCCACAGTGAACGAATTGGATCCCTTTTTGAACACCAGCTGCGTGCCAATCGTGCCCGCGACGAGGAAGCACGCCGCATCGCCAACGCCGTCGACCTTCACGATCGACGGGTCGGAGACGCTGCACGTGTCTTGATAGGTCGCTCCGGACCCCTCCGGGTTGATCGAGATGCTGATGGAGGCGTTCGTCTCGTTCTGCCAGAGGCACATCTGCCCGTCGTTCTGGGGGACGCCCGCGCCGAGCGATCCGCCGCCGGCGGCGTCGACCTGGTCCTGCGTCCAGACGGTGCATAGGTTGGATACTGGAACCTGCCCGCCTTGCGACGCGGGAACGACATAGGATGCGGGAGCGGCCTCAGACGCGGCCGGGCCGGCTTCTGTCGCGCCGGCGAGGTTGGCGGTCGGAGTGGGTCCACCCGACGACCCGCATGCCGCGACGACGAGCACCGTAAGCGCACAGATCAGAAGTCTGCCGCCTCGCTCAACCGCAGGCCTCGTCGACCGTGAAAGTGCCCGAACCTTTCCTGCCATGCCGGTCTCTCCAGGCTTAGTGCGTCCGAGCAAGCGACTGGGGCGCCTGCTGTCGGCGCTGGAACGATGGCCACTCACCGCGCTACCAGCAACTCGTAAGGCTCGCAGGGTTCCGACGGTCCCGAGTGAGAGGCTAGCATCCGGAGTGCGGCCCCAGAATCCCGTCTCGCCCGGCGCGTCGCGCCGCTCGCACTCCGCGACGGTGGTTCCGAGCCGGCAAGGACGAAAACGACGGAGGCGACCCAGACGAGCCGTGAGCCGAGACGCGGAACCCTCGCCGCCGGGCCCCGCAGAATCGTCTGGGCAGGCAGGCCCCGAGCAGGTCACTCGCGCGCCAACAACACGCCCGACCGAAGGGCGAGCAGGCATGCCCGTGCCGCTCGGGGAGGCAGTTCGATTCGGGCGGAGCGATTGAGCCACAGGGAGGCCCGATCCTCCTGCGCCGCCGACTCGCTCAGAACGAAGACCGCGCTCAATCGGAGGAAGCGCTCGTAGAAACCGCGCGTTCCCTCGAACCCCCGGCCGGCGAAGAAGGCTTCGTCCTTCCGATCGGCTCGGGCTCGGAGGGCGCGAGCGGCCGCCTCGACGTCGACGGCATCGACCCTGTCTGCGTCGATTGCGAGCAGGACGGCGTTGGGCACGCTCGGCGGGAGTTGCCGCAGCTTCGCCAGTAACTGGCCGCCGTAGCTCGCCACGTCCGGGATCCGGCGCAGCCTGGTCACCTCCAGATTGAAGCCACGATCGCCACGGAAGCTCACTGTGAAGTCCGGCCCCACCCGCCCCGAACCGTAGGCTTCGAAGGCGAGCTGGATGTGCCTATCCCCAAGCAGCAGCCTGGCGGTGCTCAATTCAGCGCGAACGTCCCGGCGAGCCTCCGCGTCGGCCGCGCCGCGCAGTTTCTTGCGGATCTTGTCCCTGTGGAGTTCCGCGAACGACCGAAATCTGGGCGAGGCTGCCAGCCATCCGGCCAGCTCGTCCGCCACGGCGTCGGGCTCGGAATCCGCCGGCGGCGCGCCGGCGAACAGGTAGCGGACGAGTCGATCGACCGCGGTATCCGGGACGCTCTCGCGGGCCATTCCCAAAGGCTATCGCGACGTGGGTTCGCTCGAAGGAAGGACAGCCGCCAGCTCCAGGTGGACACTCGGCGCTTCGACGATCCGGCGACGACCCGGCGGCACGCCCTGGGAGCTCACAGCTAGCCCGCGACGGGTACCGGGCCCTGGCGCACGCCGAAAACGTTGCCGTCGGGGTCTTTGAACCACGCCCCGCGCGCCGGACCGATCTGGGCAATGAAGTTGACCGTCTTCGGCGTCTCGTATTTCTCGAAGGCGATCCCTCGCGAGGTCAGATCCCGGACGACGGCGTCGATGTCGTCGACCTCGAAGTGTGCCACGGTCTGGCCGACGTTCGGCTGCCCGCGCCGAACCGACAGCTGCGACCCCTTGCCGGCACCGAATCGGCAGGCCGCCGGGTTCTCGTCGAGGAGCTTCAGGCCAATCTGCTCCTGGTAGAAACGTTTGGCCCGATCGAGGTCCGTGACCGCGACGGTCGTGACAGCCAGGGAATCGGCAAGCATCGTCGTGACCTCATTCATGAGCAACCAAGCCACGCGGAGTACCGGTGGGTCGCGGCGCCCGCCCGTACTCGGTTCCGGCTGTTACTTGACTGAGGTTCCGCCTCGAGGCCCGTCGGCGGGGACGCAGGCCCAATTCGCGCGCCGGAGTATGTGCGAGAGTGAACTTCGTTGTCCCGGACAAGTTCCGATTGGCCCGCAGCGTGAGCTTCCAAACGGCGGATACGGCCGATTCGGTGCCTGCGGCGAACACGCGGGCCAGACGGCGGGAATCGCAACGTGCGCGGCCCTTCATTGTCGAGCGATCCGGTAGAGGTTATCCTCCGCGCCAGCCCGCCTGGCGAGCGTCACGAGGTGCGCCGGCCGGGCTGTTCTTGGGAGCGCGTAACGATCGGCGTCCAGCGGGGTTTGGATGGGTGAGTCGGCGGACGTCAAGGGACTCTGGCAAGACTCGCCCGCGGCCCACCGGGAACGCGGCCAACGCTCGATCCCGGCAGGTACAGACGGAGGACCGACGGAACCCATGAAACTGACCAGACGACCGGCGACCGACAGCGCCGATCAGGATTCCCCTACCCCATCTGAGGCGCCGGCGCCGGATACTTCGACCGAGACGGAGCCGAGCGCGAACGGATCCCGGGCCGCCGCGGTCGAGGTCGCTTCCGTTGTTGCCCGACCGCGATCCCGCCGCCTGGCTCGCCCGGCCGACGACTGCGTTCGAGAGGGCCTGCTCAAGGGCAAGAAGGCGCTCGTGTTCGGCGTCGCCAACGACCATTCGATTGCTTGGGGCATCGCCAAGGCGCTCTACGACCAGGGTGCCGACGTGGGCTTCAGTTCGATGGCCTCGCTGATCAAGCGGCGCGTCCGGCCGCTGGCCGCCTCGATCGGCTCGACCTTCGTCGAAGGCGCCGACGTCCGCGACGACGACGAGATCCGCAAGGTCTTCGAGCACTGGCACGCGCGGGAAGGCGACCTGGACATCCTTGTGCACGCGGTCGCATATGCCGAGCGCGAAGACCTCGACGGCCACTTCACCGACATCAGCCGGTCGGGGTTCCACACGGCCTTCGACATCAGCGTGTACTCGCTGATCGCGATGGCGCGTGAGGGGCGTCCTTACATGAAGCCCGGCTCGTCGATCATGACCATGACCTACTACGCCGCCGAAAAGGTGGTGCCCAACTACAACGTCATGGGCGTGGCCAAGGCCGCTCTCGAGGCCACGACGCGCTACCTCGCCGCCGACCTGGGCCCCAGCGGCATCCGGGTCAACGCCATCAGCGCCGGTCCGGTCCGAACGCTCTCGGC
The DNA here is from genome assembly GCA_963835845.1 of uncultured Chloroflexia bacterium. Lineage (GTDB taxonomy): Bacteria > Chloroflexota > Limnocylindria > Limnocylindrales > CSP1-4 > Fen-1039. Next base: position 37,451 of record CAWIGT010000006.1, read on the forward strand.
TCACGGCATCGCCGGATTCCGGACGATGTACGGTGCCTTCAAGGACGTCACGCCGCTGCGGTCGCACATCAGCATCGAGGACGTCGGCAACACGGCGGTCTACCTTGCGAGTCCGCTGGCGAGCCAGACCACGGGCGAAGTGATCTACGTCGACGGCGGGTTCAACATCCTGGCCCTGCCGGTCGGCGGGGAAGAATAGGCGGCAAATCCGGGCGAATCAGGCGAATCGCGGCCGAGTCGAGAGTCGGCTCGGTCAGCCAGGTGAGCCGGTTCGCGGAACGTCTGGTCTGCCGGATCGCCTCCGCACGGGGTCGCCTGCTACTTTGCATGGGCATTGACTGACAACACCCGTCGGAACGCTGCCCATCCGACAGACTTTCGAGGCGATCTGGAAGGCCTCCGCGCCGTGGCCGTGGCGCTGGTCTTGCTCTATCACGCCCAGGTCCCGGGCATCTCCGGAGGTTACGTCGGTGTCGACGTCTTCTTCGTCCTGTCCGGATTCCTGATCACCGGAATACTCCTGCGCGAGCGGACCAGCACCGGCTCGATTTCGCTGCCCAACTTCTACGCCCGACGGGCCCGCAGGATCCTGCCGGCGGCCGCCCTCGTGCTGCTCACCACAGTGGTGGCATCGGCCCTCCTTCTGCCGCCGTTGCGGATGCCGGACGTCGCCCGTGACGCCGCCGCGGCCGGCTTCTACATCTCCAACTTGCGGTTTGCGATCCAGTCGACGGACTACCTGCAGTCGCAGCTGCCGCCGTCGCCTCTCCTCCACTACTGGTCACTCGGCGTCGAGGAGCAGTTCTACGTCTTCTGGCCGGCGATCGTGCTGCTGGTGACCGGCGGCGGAGCCGCCCTCGGCGGGGCCCTGCGCCGGGCAACCCGCCGCGCAACGGGCCGGGCAACCCGCCGTGCGACCGGCGACGCGGCCGGCTTATCCACCGGTGGCTCGACCGGTGGCTCCATCGGCGGCCGACCGCTCGACGCGGCCTCTTTGGCCAGGCGCGTCGGCGTCGCGGCCCTCCTGATCTCTGGCGTCTCCTTCGCAGCCTCGGTGTGGCTCACGAACGTCGACCAGCCATGGGCCTTCTTCTCGCTGCCGGCTCGGGCATGGGAGCTGGGCATCGGCGCCATGCTCGCGGTCGCGGGCTCGCGGCTCGCCGCGCTGCCGCCCCGTGCGGCAACGGCGCTGGGTTGGGCAGGGCTGGCGGCCGTGGCTCTGTCGGGTCTGGTTCTGACCGCGAGCACGCCGTTCCCGGGCACCGCCGCGCTCCTCCCCACTCTCGGGACCGCTCTGGTCATCGTCGCCGGATTCCGCCCGACGGCGTTCGGTGCCGGCCGGCTCCTGGGGCTGGCGGCTCCGAGGTACCTCGGCCGCATTTCCTACTCACTCTACCTGTGGCATTGGCCCGTGCTGGTCATCCCGGCCGCCGCGGCGGGCGCCACCCTGCCTCTTCCCACTCGCCTCGTTCTCGCGGGGCTTGCCGTCCTCCTCGCCGCCGGCTCGCAGCGCTGGGTGGAGGAACCGATCCGGCTCGGCCAATTCGTCGGCACGCGGCCGCTCCGCAATCTGGCCGCGGCCGCCGCTCTCTCGAGCATCGTGGCCGTGTCGTCGTTCGGGATCGCCGCGGCGGCCACGGCGACGCTCGTCTCGACGACGCCGAACCCCACGGCCGACATGGTGATCCTGAACCAGCTCATCGACCGCGCCGAGGCCGCCACGCACGGCGGCACGACCCTGGCGGCCCTGCCCGCTGCCGTCGACGGGCCGCTCCCGGCGGCCGTGGATCCGCCCTTCGCCGACGTCCAGGAGCTCCCGACGCCGTACGAGGACGGCTGCCAGGTCAACGACCCGGTCCTCAATTCGCCGCCGTGCATCTTCGGCGACGTGAACGGCAGCCATACCGTGGTCCTGTTCGGCGACAGCCACGCCGACAACTGGTGGCCGCCGCTGGAGCAGCTGGCGAAGCAACACGGCTGGCGGCTGGTCACGTACGTCAAGAACGGGTGCTCGCCCGCGGACCTCTACCAGCCGCGCTCCGGGGCCCCCCGCGTATATACGGAGTGCCTGACATGGCGCAGCAACATCCTGACTCGAATCGCCGCCCTCCACCCCGACCTGGTGCTCGTCAGCGGCCGGACGCGCACGCCTTTGGTCCAAGCTGACAACACGCCGATCCCCGACTCGCAGGCGGCCCCGGTATGGCAGGCCGGCCTGACGCGGACCTTGCGCCAGCTGTCGACCATGGCCGGCCGAGTAGTGATGATCGGCGACACGCCGAGTTCCCAGGTCTGGGCGCCGACGTGCCTTTCGGGCCACCGAGACAGCATCCTCGCCTGCGCGACCTCCGTCTCGGACGCCATCAGCACGTCCTGGAGAGCCGCGACCCAGGCCGCCGTCGCAGCCACGGGCGTTTCCTACATCGATCCTGCCGTCTGGGTATGTACGGCCTCGCCGTGCCCTCCGGTCGTGGCCAACTTCGTGATCTTCCGCGACAACCAGCACCTCACGACGGTCTTCGCCACGGCGCTGGAGGGACGGCTGGCAGCCGCGCTGCCCGAGCTTACCGCGGCCGATCCAGCGGGCCAGTCGGGCCATTCGGCGACGGCCTCGCCGTAGACGTCAGTCGGCGGCGCCGCCGGGCGAGGAGCGCATCGGCCGATCCGACCGGAGTCGGAGCCAGACGGCGACCGACAGGAGCGCCATGACGGCACCGAGCGAGTCGATGCCCACGTCCACGGGCGATGGATGGCGGCCGGCCGTGAACGATTGGTGGAACTCGTCGCCGGCCGCATAGGCAACCGTCAGAACCAGACCGAGAGCCATCGCCCGACGCATCTGCGAGTACGAAAGCGCCGACCACATAAGCACGGCGAGAATCCCGAACGCGGCCATGTGGCCCGCCTTGCGGACGGCGAAGTCCACGTCGTCGGCCTGCGCGATGCGCAGATTCGGTGTGGCCGACAGGACGAAGATCACGCTGGCCCAGGCTGCGACCGGCAGCCACGCAACGGTCAGCCGCATGGGTGCGGGCAGCCGGGAGAGCCGGCCACGCCGCCGGGTCAATCGGTTCCGCCGGGAAGTTCGAAGCGCATCAGCCGGCGGGTGGCGATGACCAGGCAGACCACGACCAGGACGATCGCCAGCGGCAGGGCGGTGCTCGGCGACAGGCTGGCCTCCTTCGGGTCGATCTGCCAGAAGGCGTTGGCCACTCCGAGCGAGTACTGCCGGATCGACAGGTTCGCGATGCCGGGCAGGAGGGCCGACAGAGCCCCTTCCCAGACGAGGACGTAGACCAGGCCGATGAGCAGCGCCCGACGGGTGAACAGGCTGAGGGTCAGGAAGAGCGAGACGTAACAGATCGACCCAACGGCCATCGCGGCCACGAATGCCCGCCAGGCCGCCGCTCCCGGCTCGCCCAGCGGCGCGAGCACGATCGCGCCCGACACCAGGACCGACAGGATCGTCAGCAGCGCGGTCAGGCCCGCGGCGCCGATGAGTTTCGCGATGACGATCGCCCAGCGCGAGATCGGCTTGGCCAGGACGTACAGGATGGTGCCGTCCTCGATCTCCGCCCCGAAGGCGGCCGTTCCGAAGAGGACGGCCACGATCGGCAGGAGGAGGGTCACGCCCACGGCGTCGAGCACGCCGCCGGCGAACCCGGCGACGTCGTTGACGTTCGCCGCCCAGAAGACGATCGCGAGCAGGACCGGAACGGCGGAGAGCAGGAGCAGCAGCAGAGTCCGCCGCCGGCCCAGAAGCTGGCGGAAGGTGATCTGCAGGATCACGGGGACCGAAGCGAGGGATCTCGTGAACATCATCGCCGCACCAGGTAGTCGAATACGCTCTCGAGGGACTCGTCGCCGGGCAGGACTTCCAGCAACCGCACGCCGGCCGTCTGCGTGGCCTTGGCGATCAGCCGGCGGAATGCCGCCAGGTGTGCCGTCCGCACGGTCAGGATGTCGGTCCCGAGCTCCACGGCGAAGACCGCCGGGTCGTCCATGAGGAGGCCGGCCAGCCGCCGATCGTCGGTCGATCGGATCGTGATCGTATGGGGTCTGTCGGTCATGAGGGCCCGGATGGCTCGATAGTCGCCCGAGGCGGCCAACCGGCCCGCGACCATCACCAGGATCTCGGTGCCGACCCGCTCGACCTCCTCGAGAATGTGGGACGAGAACAGGATGGTGCGACCCTCGGCGGCCATCTGGCCGAGCAGGTCCATCATCGCCAGTCTCTGGCGAGGGTCCATGCCGTTGAACGGCTCGTCGAGCAGGAGAATCTGCGGGTTGTGGACGAGCGCTCCCGCCACCTTGGCCCGCTGCCGCATGCCCTTGGAGTAAGTCCCGATGGGACGGTTCATCGCATCTTCCAGGCCGACCCTGCGGATGGCCTCGAGCGCGGCGGCATCGACGTTGGGCAATCCCTGGAGCCTGGCATTGAAGCGCGCGTAGTCCAGCCCTGTGAGGAATGGGTAGACGGCTTCGCGCTCCGGGACGAGCCCGATCTGGCGGTAGACGGAGGGATCGCTGTTGGGGCTTCGGCCCAGGACGTGGACCGTGCCGGCGGACGGGGCGAGGAAGCCGGCCAGCATGTGGAGCAGCGTGGTCTTGCCCGCCCCATTTGGTCCGAGCAGTCCGGTGACGCCGGGGCCGAGGGTGAAGCTCAGGTCGTTGACGGCCACCACGTTGCCGTACCAGCGGGCCGCGCCGACGAGTTCGATGGCCGGAGCCGCGACGGCCGGCGCGGCAGCGGTATCGGACGGCGTGGTGATGACGGGTGCCACCGGCGTTTGGTCGGGAGTGGGCAGGACGTTCATGCCGGGATCCTCCGGTATCGGAACAGAAGGACGCCGGTGAAGACGACCGCCAGTCCGATCACCGCCAGCACGTAGGCCTCGGGGCCGAGCGTTGCCGGGAAGTCGCGGCCACGTGGGTCGACCCCGAAGAACCAGTCCGTGGCGCCGGACAGCGCCGTCGTCGGGGTCAGCAGGATCAACTTGTCGGACCATGTCCAGTCCGACCGCTGACCGACCGTGTAGACGACCGACGGCACGATCTCCATCAGCAGGAAGTAGGCCACGAGGCCGATGGCCGCGTAGGCCCGGCGCGGCGAGAACGCCGACAGGGCGAGCGAGATCGCAGCCAGACTCGCCGCGGTAAGGGCCGAGGCCGGAATGGCCGGCAGCGCCCGGGGCCACTCGTCGCCGGCGGCCTTGAACGTGTCGGTGCCCATCAGGATGTTGCCGATGAACAAGGCGATCATCGGAACCATGAGGGCGCTGAATATCGCAGTAGCGAGGGCGGCGAACTTGGCCGCGGCGTAGTCGAAGCGACTCAGCGCCCTGGTGAAGTACAGCGGCAGCACGGTATATCGCTGGTCCCGGCAGACCAGCTCCGGCGCCTGAGCCACGAGGAAAAGGATCATGAAGAAGGCGATCTGGTTGAAGTAGTTGTGGTACGTGAAGAGGCTCGGAGCCTGACCCTGGGCGATGGCCTGGGCGAGCTGAGCCGAGAAGGCCAGCTGGAACAGGGCCGGCAGGGCGTAGAGCCCGGCCAGGATGAACGGCGCCGCTTTCGCCGACATTGGCCGGCCGAAACCCCAGACACCCCGAACGCTTTCTACGTAAAGCGACCACATGGCGTAGACGCGGCCGCGGCGTCTGCCTTCATAGTGGCGGTAGCCCAGGTCGTAGATGCTGCCGGCAGGCGAACTGGCGGCGGCGAGATTCGGAGCGGTCATTGGACACTCCCAGCCGTGGGGGCGGCGTCGCGGAACAGGTCTTCGAGCCGGCCACGTTCCTGCTGGATTCGGACCAGCGGCAGGGCGAGGTCGGCGACGACGTCGCGCACCGAGTCGTACATCTCGTCGTTGTCGATGGCCACGAGGACGCAGTCGCCGTCCATCCGGGCGCGAGCGCCGCGCGCCGCTAGGGCGGCGGCCAGTCGGTCGGCCCCCTCTTCGACCTCCACGGCCAGGACCGGGGTCCGCTGCGTGAATGTCGAGATGGCCGCGGCTCGCAGCAGATGGCCGGCGTCGATCGCCACCAGGTACGTGCAGACCTGCTCGATCTCGCCGAGCAGGTGCGACGCCACCACGACGGTGATCCCGAATTCGGTGCCGGTCCGCTTGATCAGGTCGAGCATCTCGTCCCGGCCGACAGGATCCAGACCGTTGGTCGGCTCGTCGAGGAGAAGCACCTTGGGATCGTGGACCAGGGCCTGAGCCAGCTTGACCCGCTGCTTCATGCCGGTGGAGTAGCCGCCAATCTGACGGTAGCGCTCCTCGTACAAACCAACGTGTCGGAGTACTTCGGCGGTCCGCTCCCTGGCCGCGGTCCGTGGCAATCCGGAGATGCGGGCCATGTGCGTGACGAATTCGGTCGCGCTCACGTCCGGCGGCAGGCAATCGTGCTCGGGCATGTAGCCGACGACCTGGCGGATCGCGCGGGTCTCACTGACGCTGTCCATGCCCAGGACCGTGGCCTTGCCGCTGGTCGGCGTCAGAAGCCCGAGCAGGATCTTGAGCAGCGTGCTCTTGCCGGCTCCGTTGGCCCCGACCAGCCCGATGATCCCGGGCTCTACCGCCACGTCGAGCTTCTCGAGCGCCTTGACGGGCCCGTAATGCTTGGTGAGGCCAAAGGCCTCTATCAGCGCCATAGCCGCATTCTGTCCTCCACCTGCCAACCCGCCGCCATCATAAGTGTTGACGTCCGGTTGACTCTGACGCGCAATCGATCATCCGAAAGGTGGAAACCACTCCCAGGCGCGCCGTCCGGACCCGAAGTGACGGGTCGCAGCGGGCAACTGATCGATTGACTCACCCGCCGGCCCAAAAGTTCGGCCGGAAGGCGACGCAATCTCGAATCAAGGGTAATCGCGAGGTTCAAGCCCGTGTCAGACAAACCGACACCTTCACCGATGGAAGTCTTGACCAGCACCACACTCGACCGAGCGCGGCAGATCGTCCAGCACGCGCATGCAATCAGCCCGTCCGCGAGCCTTCTCCGACTGGAGCAACAGCTGCGGCAGGGCGACTCGAACGCGCGCCAGCTGGCCAAGCTGATAGACGGCTCCCCTGCCCTTGCGGCCCGCGTTCTCCGGATGGCCAATTCGGCCTTCTATGCCCCCGCCGAGCCGGTCACGACTCTTTCGCGAGCCGTCGCGCTGCTGGGTGACACCGTCCTGCGTCAGCTCGTCCTGACCTCCCTCATCGTCTCGCGCCGCGCCGGCAACCGCTCGCCGCGCGAGGCTCTCGCCGCGGCTCGCCTGACCGGTGACGCGGTCCGTGCCGCCGTAGTCGGCAAGACCCTCGCCCAGATGTCGCGATCCGTGGATCCGGACACTGCGTTCGCTGCGGGCCTGCTCCACGACCTGGGCCACGTCTACCTGCTCGACGACGTCGGCGAGCGGTACGCGAGCTACCTGCTCGACCCGCACGCGCACGATGCGCGCAACGCCGCCGGACAGCTGGAGATGGAGATCGAGCTTTCGGGCACGACCCACCAGGACGTCGGTGCTGTCTTCGCCTACGAGTGGAACCTGCCTCCGGTCATCGCTCGGGTGCTATGGGATCACCACGTGCCCAGCCCCGGCTCGCTCGGCGCTCTGATAGCCGGCTCCGACGTGCTCCTGCGCGAGCTCAGCTACCCGGCCATGGTCGACGCCGCGGATCGCCAGGTCGAAGGCGACGGCGTCCTGACCAGCCTCAGCATCACCCGCGAGCGCTGGGAAGAGCGAACATCGGCGGTCCGCGAGGCCTTCTCGGAACTGCTCTCGATCTTCGACGTCCAGGCCCCCTGACCTCGACGCCGATCGCGATCGCGCGGCACCGGCCTCATGGGTCCTGCCGTCTGTCCTCTCGACCGACCGACGCCGTCCCGGCCGATTTGCTTGCTGTGGAGCCGCTTGATCGTCCCTGGACGCCAGGCCCAGGAGAGCATGCCGTCTGACCGGGATCGCTGCCGGATGCCAGGCCGCGCGCGCCGTGCCATCGGCGCGGGCTGCCCCTGAGCGCCACGGCCCAGACCGCGACCCCAATCACGAGTGCCGTGAACGCCACCGGCTCGAGCATCGGTCCGGTAAAGAAGAAGATGGCTGTCTTGAGCCCTGCAAATGGTTCGCCGTCCACTTTCATGACGAGGCAGGCGTCCACGCAGAAGTGGTTGACACTCGTGAATCGGCCGAGAAGTGCGGGCAAGACGGGCATTGCCACGATGCCGACGATCCAGGCCGCCACTACTGTGAACAGCGCGCCGGTAATCGCATGCCGCCGGACGACCACTCCGCCAATCGTGCCTGCCACGAGCGCGGCCGCGAAGACAGCACCTCCGGTAGCGGCCCATCGGCCGGGGTCCGTCGCGCTGAGAGGGATGCCCAGCTCTCTGACGTAGAGGTTTAGCGGTCCGGATTCGGTCGTGGGAACGAAGGTGTCGGTGTCGAGGGAGAGGGCGGTCAGCGGCCAGGCCGCAGCAGCGAGAAGAACCGCCAGCAATGTCGGCGCGTAGGGCCTGATCCGCCAGCCAACGTAGCCTTCGCCGTCCATCCCCGACCCTCCTCATGAACGCACCGGCGACAGGGCGGCCATCAGCGATTGTCCGCTCGAGATAGCCTGAGCCGGCCTGAGCCGGCCCAATGGCCACGAGTGGCTGAAACCGCGTTGTGGCGGCGACCGTAGCCAAATGAGGATACGGCCGCCGCGCTGGACAGGATCAATCGCCAGGGTTGACGTCAGTGCCGCGCCGGGCCGAAACGTGGTGGTCGGGTCAGAGAGGTCCTCCGATCAACGCGCCTTCGAACGCGCCCAGACTGCACTCACCTGGCCGCCCCCTTGCCGGATTCACACCACAGCGACTTTGGGCGGTCGACCGGTCCATGCGCGCGTCGAAATCGGCCTGCGACCCTGGCGGCGCCGCCGGCTTCGCCCCTCGAACAGGGTCTATCCGCGAGGCCGACCGGACGCGACTGCGGATTCGGCGCGAAGCTGGAGTCGCCCTTGCCCGTTGCTCGCCTGGCGTGAATCAGGCAAGAGTCGCCGGCTGCGGGCCACGCGGGTCGGCGAGGGGGCGTGGAACCGCCCCACGGCAGCCATAGTCAGATCAGCGCGGGCGAACCGTGCGGCGGTCGTACCAGCGAATGAACAGCCAGCACACGATCAGGATTGCCACCGCCACCGTCGCGGCGCCCTGAATCGGGGGAGAGCCCACAATCTGCTTGGCCGTATCCATTACCGTCCCCGTCGTGGGTGGCTGCGGCGTAACAAGACCGCCGGGCGCGGCGGCACCTGACCCGGGCGACGCCGAAGGCTCGGTCGTGCCCCCGCCAAGGAACAGAGACGACCCCGCCGGGACCGCGGCCATCGCCACCGGGGCCCGAGTGTCGGAGAGCTCCAGGGTTCGTTGGAGCGCGCCCTTCGCGTCGAAGACCTCGACTCCGGTGGCCTCGGCTACATGCAGCACGGAGCCTTCGTCGCTGGCCGTAAGGACGAGAGCGGGTTGGCGCGTAGTGGCGAATGCGGTCGCCGTCTTGCCGTCAACCTGCCAGAGCTTGGTTCCACTGCCGACCACGATGGTCGAGGCCATTGATGCGACGGAGACGGGCGCGCCGGGCAGCTTGACCGTCCACGTGGCCGCCAGCGAGCTGAGATCGACCCGGATCAGCGCGTCCGGGCTCTGAGTCGCAACCAGGACGCCGCCGTGGTCGCGGTCGATGGCCAGGGCCACGATGCCGCCCGCGACCGTTGTCTTCTTGAGTGTCGAGGTGGCCGGATCCACGACCACGAGCCAGCTCTTGCCGGCTTCGGCGACGGCCACTCGCGCTTCGCGCCGGTCGCCCGCCAGGAGATTGCCGGCGCCGGGGAGTTGCGCGCTCTCGGTCACCGCGCCGCCATGGACCACCGCGAAAGCCAGGGTCCGGCGAGTGGGCATCGCGCCGACCAGGATCTGGCCGGATGGAAATGCCAGTGCGGAGACGGTTCCGGGAAGGGTAATCACCGCCTGGACGTCCAGCGTGGCAATGTCGATCGGGGTGACGCTACTGCCGGAGCCGCCGACGTAAAGGGTGCGGCCGTCGGGGCTGAAGGCCAGCGACTGCGGTGCCGGCACCATCGGGATCGTGCTCACGACCGTCGAGGTCTTGACGTGGACCTCGAGTACGCCCGCCGAACTCGCGACGTACAGGTCGCCGATGCCGTTGGCGAGTACGGCCCCGGAGAGCGTCATCGTCAGTAGCGTTGCGAGCGCGCCGCTCGCGAAGAGGAGCTTTACGGTCTTCACGCCAATCCCTGCGCCATGACTGCTGCCTGGTTAGAGTATCGGTAGAAACGCGCGCCGTGGGAGGCGGCCGGCCCGGCCCCGAACCGGCCGGCCGCCCACCCGCGACTCACGAGACCTGCGAACCGACTATCAGTGCTTCAGGTTCACGAGTTCCTGGAGCATCTCGTCGGAGGTGGTGATGACGCGGCTGTTGGCCTGGAAGCCACGTTCGGCCGTGATCATCCCCGTGAACTGCGTCGCCAGGTCCACGTTCGACATCTCGAGCGCGCCCGTCGTCACCGTTCCGCGTCCGCCCGTCCCTGCGGCGCCGATGTTGGCGCCGCCGGACGCGGAGGTAGCAGAGAAGTTGTTCTGGCCGGCCCGAAGGAGACCGGCAGAGTTGAGGAAATTCGCGAGTGCGATCTGGCCCAGAACCTGCGTCTGGCCGTTGCTGTATACGCCGGAGAGGAGGCCCGCGTCGCCGACCGCGAAGGTGACCAGCGTACCGGAGGTGAAGCCGTCGGTCTGGCCGGCGGGCTGGCTGGTGCCGCTGAACTGGGTCATCTGGGTCAGATCGATCTTTGGCGTCGTCGACGTAGCGCCGTCCGGGAAGGTGAAGGCCAGGGTGCCCGTGGAGGCCGAGAAGACGCCGCCGCTTGTGTAGGTGAGCGTGCCGTTGTTGACTCCGGCCGCGGACCCGTCGATGGCGATGCCGCTGTCGCCCGCATCCTTGGTGGCAGCCCAGGACCACGTGTTTGCGGCCGTCTTGGTGAAGGTCACCTTGACCGAGTGGGAGACGCCCAGGCTGTCGAATACGGTCATGGTCGTGGGCACGGTGGTCGCGGGCACGGCGGGAGGGCCGACAACGGCGGCGGTCGCGCCGGCGTCGAGGTTGCCGCTGAGGGTCACGTTCGAAGTCGCCAGAGCGGTGGTGCGCTGACCGATCGGGATGGTCAGGTTGGTGATCGGCTGGGTGATGTCGATCTTGCCGGCCGAGTCTGCCTGCCAGCCCTGGACTTTGAGGCCGCTGGCCGGGTTAGCCAGCGATCCGTCGATGGCGATGTCGAACGCGCCATCGCGCGTATAGGTCGTGGCGGATCCGTCGGACTCGATGAAGAAGCCGTCGCCCTGAATGGCCATGTCGGTCGTCTTGCCGGTCGATTGAAGGTTGCCCTGGGTCTGAAGGACGTCGATGCCGGCGACCGTCATGCCGAGGCCGATCTGGGCGGGGTTGATGCTGCCGAGCCCGCCCTGAGGTGCGGTCGCACCGTGGACGGTCTGGGAAAGGATGTCCTGGAAGTTGACGCGGCCGGCCTTGAACCCAACCGTGTTGACGTTGGCGATGTTGTTGCCGATAACGTCAAGCATGGTCTGGTGGCCGCTGCAGACCGGAGATCGCTGAGAACATAGAGCGGAGCATCGAATGCCTCCCGAGAGTTGCTGACGTCAGCGCCTCGCGGCGCGACGGATTGTTGGCTTCCGCGGCCAGGTCAGCTTCCTCAGAGAGGTCCGGCAGTGAACCTGGCACATGCAGCGGAATTCGATTCGACTGGCGCGTTCCGGCTCCCGCCAGAACCGCCGACGCAATTGGCCGGCGCAGCCGGGCGATTACGCGATTACCACACCATCGATTCTGCGTAAAGACGCGCTCCTTGTTCTGGTCCGGCTCGACGGCCGTTACGACCGTGTGACTGGGTGCGTGGACGACGTAGGCGTACTGGTCGAGCATCACCAGGGACTGGCCCGTGCTGCCACGCTGGCTGAGGGTGTCCATGGCCTTGCTCAGGCGATCCATCTGGTCTGGCGCCATCGGGATCTGACGCTGCTCGACGCGCTTGAGGGCATGCTCCGAGAACTGGAGCGAATGCTCGTCGGCGGCTGCCGACAGCGCATCTCGGAAGGACAGGCTACCGTCCGACGGCGGCGCTCCCGAGGTGGGCTGGCCGAGCGGGCTCGAGCCGGGCGTCAGGCTTGGGTCCCGGACGAGACCTGCCTGGACTGCCGGGTCGGGTCCTATTCGATCGATCGTAGCGATCACCTCCTTGGTGCTGTACGGCACTCGGCCGTGTTGCTAGGCGGCCGGGTTCGTCACCGACGTGACGCTGTCCGGCTTGACGTACTGGCTTCCGACCTGGAGAACCAGGCCGGCGTCGTTCGACTGAGTCACCGATGTGACGACTCCGTTGACGGCAGTTCCGTTGACGTCGATGCCGACGACGTTCTTGCCGATCAGGGCTGAACTCTGGGCGAGCTGCGATCCCTGGAGGGACGTCTGGACGCCCTGGAGAGTCGAGATCTCCGTCATCTGAGACAGTTCGCCGAGCATTGCCGAGTCGTCGACCGGCTGGGTGGGGTCTTGATTCTGGAGCTGAGCCAGGAAGAGCTTCATGAAGTCGTCGCTGGTCAGCCCCATGGCGCTCGTGCTGGTCGAGTTCAACGTGTCAGTGGTTCCGTTGCTCGTACCCGCGGCGCTGGCCGCGCTCGCCCCGGAGGAGGCGGCGGGGCTGGCGGAGGCGCCGCCGGTCCCGAATGTGGAGAACGCCGAGAAACTGGTCGGGTTGATTGCCATCGCAGTACTCCTGTCAGGCCCGAATATCGAGAGTGGTGCCGCCGGGCAGCGGCGAACGCGACGCGGGTCGAGTTGGTCTGATGGATTCCGTACGCGCCACGAGCGAGGTTTCTGGTGTCGAATGGGAGCTGTAGCCGGGGCCGGTTCCACCGCCCGAGCCGTTGCCGGATGCGCCGCCGTTGACTGCGCCCTGACCGTGGCCGCCGTCTCCCGGCTGGCCGCTGCCTGATCCGTATCCGCCGCCCGTCGACCAGCCGGCCGCCTCGAAGGCGTTGCCACCTGAACGACTCGTCGCCGATCCGCCCGACTCGCTTCGGACCGTGAGGCTCACCCCGGCGAGGCCGTCGCCGGCTGCATGCATCCGAACGGCGGCGGCATTGATTGCGTCGGCCGCGACGCGGTCTCGCACGACGAGCTGCGCCTGGACGATCTCGCCGGCGCGGCCCGTGACAATCACGCGGACGTCGCCGAGGGTCGGATCGTTGATACGCGCTTCGAGTCCCGTCCCGGACGCGGTCTGGATCGTGTGGATGGTCTGGGCGACCTGGTTCATGAGTTTGTCCGCGGCGGCCGCCACATCGACCGACGAACTGCTGCCGGCGACGGTGTCGACGAGGCCGGTCCGCGAGGCGGCGCCGGCAACCGCGCCGGCAGCCGCGGCGGCAAGAGTGGCCGACGAAGCGGAGGCGCTATCGATCGGGGACGGTCCCGCGGCCGAGGCCGCCGTGGGACTTGCCGCGGTCGCGTTATCGGACTTGCCGGACGCGCTCGATCCATCCGAATTGCCGGCCGAGGCCCCACTCGATCGGGTCGCGGAAACGGCCTGGGTCTGCGAGCGACCGGAGGCCGGTCCGACCGCATCGGCGGCGTACGCCGCGGTTCCGAAGGAGGAGCCGCCAGGACGTATGACGCGCGGCAGTGCTCGGCCCGGATCGGCGGCTGCAGCACCGGCGGCCAGTCCGGCCGCAGTGGCGTCGGCGATTTGCGCGGGGGCCGAGGCCGGGTTGGCCGGAGTGGTGGCGGCCGGCGTTGTGGCCGGCGTTGTGGCCGGAGTGGTGGCGGGAGTGGTGGCCGGAGTGGTGGCCGGAGTGGTGGCGGCCGGAGTGGTGGCGGCCGGTGTCGTGGCCGGAGTGGCTGCGCGGGTTGAGGCCGGCGCGGAGTCCGCGGTCTGCGCGGCGGCTGCCGGCACGGCGGGCGTGGCCGAGGTCGTGGGCGCGGCCGCGGGCGTCGCCGCCGGAGTGGCGGCTGCGGCCGCAGTACCGGAGATCGATACGCGGGTCGGAGCCTGGCCGGTTGCGCTGCCGGACTGCGTCGAAGTCCATCCGGTGGCGACGCTGGAGGCGTTGGCCGACGGGTCTGCGACGGTCGCCGCAGGCGAGGAGGCCGATGCGACGACCCCGCCCTGAAGACTCGTCGCGGTGGACGCCGCGCCGGTGTTCTGCGTGACCGGTTGAGCCATCGCGGAGGACCGCGTGGACTGGAGCGACCCGGCAAGCGGCGCCTGCCCTGCCTGACCGGCGGCTTGCGCCGCGGTCGGCATCTGCGACGGAGGTCGAGCACCGGAGGACCCCGTGGTCCCGGACGCGCCATCGACCGACCCGATTGTCGTTGCCGGGCCCTGCTCCCCGCCGCTCTGATTGGCTGGAGTCGCGGCGCCGGCCGAAGTGGCCTGGCCAGTTGCAGCAGATGGCTTCGCGGAATCCGCCGCGGCCGGCCCGACACCGGGGATGGGTGGAACGTCCGACGACACAGGCGAGCCCGCGAACGCTGCCGTAGAAACCGCTTTAGCGGGTGCCGCCGCCGCACCGGCGGACGGCCTATCGACCGCGGCGGCGGGCGGCAACTGGGAGTCGGCACTCGAGCCCGAAGCGGCGGTCACGGTCGTGGCCGCGCGCGGGTTCGCCTGAACGTATGCTCCGTAGGCAGCGGCGGATGCTGCGGCCGCGGCCGCCGGGGCCGACGAAGGGGCGGACGAAGGGGCCGCCGGGGCGGACGAAGGGGCCGCCGGGGCGGACGAAGGGGCCGCCGGGGCGGACGAAGGGGCCGCCGGGGCGGACGAAGGGGCCGCCGGGGGGGGTCCGCGGCAGCGACCGTGGCCGGCCAGACCGGCCGGGCAATCGCGCCGTCGCCGGCCTGATCTGTCGCTTTGAGGGCCGCGGCCTGGGCGGCGCCAACCGGAGAAGCCTGCGTGCCGGGCGCGACCGACGACGCGTCGGGCTGGCCTCGGACCTGCCCTGAGACTGCGCCGGCGCCGCCGTCGAGGCTACCGGCAGTCCCGGACGCGGGCGCGACGGCCCCGGCCGTAGACGGCGCGGCCGAAGCGCGGTCCGACGGCTCTCCGGAGGAGGCCGGGTAAGTGGCAGCGGCTGCGGCTGCACCGGCAACGGCCTGCGTCGCAGGCGAAGTGAAGGCGAAATCGGGCCCGATCGATGCGGAGCCCCGGGCCGTCGTCGCCGCGCCATCGAGAGCCGGCCACGCCGCGGCCGCTGTGGCCGATGGACTCGCTGCGGCGGCGTTGTCGGTGGACACGGCCGAGGTGGCAATCGATGGGGCGACCTGTGCGCGAGCGGCGGTACCTATAGCACCAACCGATGCCACGGCGGCAGAGCCGCCCGTGACGCCGGCCGCGGAGCCGGCCGAACCGTCGGCTTGCCCTGCCTGGCCGGCGGGGACGGAGGTTAGGGCGACCTTCGGGGAATCGTCGGCGATCGGGGCTGAGGCTGCGCTGTGGGCTGGCGCGCCGGCCGACGTGGCAGAGTCGACCCTGGACTTGCCTCTGATGGAGGTCTTCGAGCCGTCGCGGCCGGTCGACCTGGACCGGGCGGAAGTCGCGCCGGTCGCTTCAGCGGCCTTGACAGTGGCGAATGACTCCGGGACGGCGGCCGTGCCTGGGTGGGCCAGCGGCCGCCATATCGGCGCCTCGGCCGAGGATCGGATCGCGACCGCGGGCCGTGCCGGCCCGGCGTGGAAGGGATCCCGATTGGAACCGATCCGATCGCTAGACGGGGTGGAGTTCGTGTCGACCGAGTCGAGCCGCCTGGTCTGGGCCTCGACGAAGGCGTCGCTGAAGCTGATCTCGTCGGGTCCGGCCGGAACGTTGATGTCGCCCGGGATCGGCGCCACGCCGGGACCCATGGAGACGTTGGAAGACAAACCGGCCATTGCTAATGCCCTCCGAGGACGTCGTAGAGCTGCGAGAACTTCGAGGTAATGAGGTGCGAGTCCGCTTCGTAGCTGATCTGGGTTTCCGTCAGGGCGGTCATCTCGGTCTCGAGGTCGACCTTGTTGCCGTCGTTGCGGATGTTTTCGCTCGTGGCCGCCACGTTTGCCCCGGAGCCGTCCCCGGCGTTCCCGAGCGAGGAGAAGTGGCGCGGATCCGTGGTCTTCATGCCTACGTCCGCGGACGGCCCCGACGAGGGCGCGAGAAGACTGTCCGACGATCCGCCCATCGAGGCGAGCTCGTTCTGGAGAGCCGTCTCGAAGTCGACCGACTGCGGCTGGTAGTTGGGCGTGTCGATGTTGGCCAGATTGGACGAGATCACGGACTGCCTGGTCGTCAGGCCATCGAGGGCCTGAGTCAGGATCGTCATCGTGCTGTCGGACAAGCCGCTCATGAGGATGGCTCCACGTAGCTCTGCCACTTATGAAGGATCGTGTTTACGTAGCCCTGTTTGCTATCGGGGACTACACCGAGACGGCTGATCGCGCCCGGTCCGGCGTTGTAGGCGGCGAGAGCGAGGTCGACCCGTCCGAACGATTTGAGCTGAGTGGCGACGTACTTGGCGCCGCCATTCAGGTTCTGCTGGGGATCGAAGGAGTTGGTGACGCCTAGCTCGGCCGCCGTGGCCGGCATCAGCTGGGTCAGCCCCTGCGCGCCGCAGCTGGACACGGCATTGGGGTTGAAGCTCGACTCGGCGTAGACGAGCGAAGCCAGCAGCAGCGGGTCCATGCCGTTTGCTACGGCCGCGGAGCGGATCTGGCCGGCGTATGGAATCCGGGACGCGACTGCGTCGAAGCGGGTCAGGACGGCCGCTCCGGAAGTCGGGACGAGCGTCGCCGGGTCGCTGGGTGACGGAGCGAGCAGCGTCGACGGGTCGGGCAGGCGGCCGGCCGCGAGATACTGCGCCGGATCGACCGCGGTCCCGCCGCTCGTGTACAACCCGAAATGGAGGTGCGGGCCCGTGGTGACGCCGGTGACCCCCACCTGGCCGATCGTCTGGCCGGCGGTAACGCGCTGGCCGACGGCAACGGGGAGCGAAGGGTCGAGGTGGGCGTACAGCGACGTGTAGCCGTCGTCGTGGCGGATCTTCACGACCACCGCACCGTCCGATTGGGTGCCGGCATAGGTGATCGTCCCGTCGGCGGCCGCGTGAACCGCGGTACCGAGCGGGGCCGCCATGTCGATACCGTTGTGGTAGTGGGCGTAGGTCACGCCGTTGACGGTGGCCGGCGGCTCCAGGGTTTCGTTGGTCGGCCCGAAGTTCTGCGTCACTTGAGAACTCGGCAGCGGCGAGAGGAACGCCACTCCGGCGGACGCGGCCGACGCCGAGGCGCCCATGACGCTGATCTTCGCGGACGGGTTCGCGGCGCCGGCGACGCTCTCCAGGACATTGGCGAAGGGAGAGCCGTCGACGAGGCCCGAGCCGGCCGTGGCGGCCAGCGAGTAACCGCTGGTGGCCCAGTTCGGATCGACACTGCGCATCAGGTCGTCCAGCTGCGAGACGCGGGCCAGGCAGTCGGTGTAGCTCATCGCCGTTCCCTCGCCACGCGGACGGCGTGCTGCGTCGAGGCGATCTCGGCCATGGCCAGGGTGTCCTGGTGCTCTCGCTCGCGACGTTCAGCGACGAGGAAGCGGTCGCGCAGGCGCTCGACGACTTCCCGCTGCTTGGTTGCGTCGGCGAGCTTTCGGCGCGCTTCGAAGAGAGCGTCGGTGGCCTTGCCGAGCCGCTCCTGCGCGGCGACGATAGCGCGCTGAGCCGACGCCACGGCAAAGACCGCGGTCTGGAGATGACCGGCCTCGTTGACGCCGCTCTGCATATCGGCCAGCCAGTGCAAATCCTGGCCGGCTCTGCTCTGGGCCGCCTGGACTGCCGTGAGCGCGCGCTGGTGCGCATCGAGGGCGTGGCCCAGTTCGATGCGGGCCGACTCTTCGGCCATCTCGCGAAGCCGCAGGACGATGCCGAGGCGGAAGCGGTTGCTCATCGCGGCGCCTCGCTACGCAACATCGACTGGGGCGCGGCCGGCCGCTGAGCGGGCTGCGACTGCGGGGCTCCTCCGGGCTGGCCGGGCTGGCCGGCCTGGTCGGCGGCGCCCGCTCCTGCGGGGCCGTTTGGCCTCACCACCGCGAGACTGGCACCCGGACCGAGCA
Source organism: uncultured Chloroflexia bacterium (assembly GCA_963835845.1). Taxonomy (GTDB): domain Bacteria; phylum Chloroflexota; class Limnocylindria; order Limnocylindrales; family CSP1-4; genus Fen-1039. The sequence goes on from CAWIGT010000006.1 coordinate 55,638, forward strand.
GGGCCTGCGCGTTGAGGACGCCGCAGTTCTCCATCCGCCGGCGGGCGTCGACGATATCGGACGTCTCCTCGAGTTCCTGGCAGAGGAAGCCCTCCAGCGCAGGGCGCAGGGCGATGGCCTCGTCGATTGCCGGATTCGAGCCGTGAGCGTAGGCGCCGACTTCGATCAGGTCGCGGGCGCCCTCGTATTCGGCGAGGGCGGCGCGCACGGCGCCGGCCAGACGCATGTGTTCCTTGTCCACGACCGCCGGCATGGCCCGCGACACCGACGCCAGGACGTCGATCGCCGGGTAGTGGTTGCGCTCGGCCAGCGAGCGAGACAGGACGATGTGGCCGTCGAGAATGGACCGAACCGTGTCCGCGACGGGCTCGGTCATGTCGTCGCCTTCGACCAGGACGGTGAAGAAGCCGGTGATCGTCCCGTATTCGGTATTGCCGGCCCGTTCCAGCAGACGCGGCAGGAACGAGAACACGGACGGCGGGTAGCCGCGCAACGCCGGCGGCTCCCCTGCTCCGAGCCCGATCTCGCGCTGGGCCATGGCCAGACGCGTGACCGAGTCCATCATGAAGAGGACGTCCTTGCCGGCGTCGCGGAAGGACTCGGCGATCGCGGTCGCGATCTCCGCGGCCTTCAGGCGCAGGAGCGCGGGCTGGTCGGACGTGGCCACCACTACGCAGGACCGAGCCAGACCTTCGGGCCCGAGCTGCTCGTCGATGAACTCCTGGACCTCGCGGCCTCGCTCCCCGATCAACGCGATTACGTTGACGTCCGAGGATGCGTGGCGGGCGATCATCGCCAGCAGCGTCGACTTGCCCACGCCGGAACCGGCGAAGATGCCCAGCCGCTGGCCCTTGCCCGCGGCCAGCATGCCGTCGAGGGCGCGTACGCCCGTGGAGATCGGCGTCGAGATGCGGGCCCGGCCGAGCGGATGTGGCGCCGCGCCGGTGACGACGCGGTATTCGGCGCGGAGCGGGCCCTGGCCGTCGAGCGGCCGGCCGAAGCCGTCGAGCACGCGCCCGAGCAACGCCGGGCCGATCGGGACGCGGAACTGCTGGTCGCGGAGCCGGACGGCGGAGCCGGGCCGAACGCCCGACAGATCGCCGAACGGGACCAGTGTGATCAGTCCATCTTTGAAACCGACCACCTCGGCGCTGACCATCCCCTCGGGTTCGAGGTCTATCCAGCAGATCGACCCGAGCTGCAGGACCAGGCCCGCGGCCTCGACGGTCGTGCCGATTACGCGGACGACTTCGCCCGTGGCCTGGAAGAGCGGCGCGGCCTCGGCCGCCTCGATGAGATGGCGCAGCAACGGCGAGACGCTGTCGTCGGCGGCCAGGAGGTGGCTGCGGCCGTGCCGGCGCGCCGGGGAGCCGCCGCCGGCGCGATCCGCGATCGTCATGCGACTTCCTCTTCGACCGTGCCACGGGCCAGATTCGGAATGGCGCGGTCGAGCGCGATACCGACCTCTTCCAGCTGAGCTTCCAGGCCCGCCTCGACGAATCCGTGGTCGTAGCGGAGCGTGCAGCCGCCCGGTGGCAGCGTCGGGTCGCCTTCGAAGACCCACTTCTTGCCGAGATAGGCTCGGCCGTGCAGCGCCTCCCAGGCCTCGCGGACCGGCTCGACGGCGGCAGGATTCAGAAGGGCGTGGGCCTCGGGCGAGCCGTTGATCGTACTGACGGCGGCCTCGAGCGACGCGCACAGCAGGCTCGGCTCGATGCGGACTTCGTGCTGGATGATGCGCTTGGCCACCGACAGGGCAAGTTCGGCGATGGCGTGGGCAATCTCGGAAGTTCGCTCCGGGGCGATGGCCTGGAGCCGATCCGCCATCGCGGATGCCCCCTCCACGGCGGCTCGCAACTCGGCTTCGGCGCGTGCGCGACCGACTTCGTAACCCCGTTCCTCGGCCGCTCGTTCGACTCGGCGGATCTCCTCGGCGAGCGCCGCCTCGTCCTCGCTCACCGCGAGTCCGGCCGCCACCTGGGCGGCGCCCGCGGCTGCCAGACCCGGACCGCCGTGATTCCCGGCGAAGGCGCTGGCACGGCCGTGGCCCCGGAAGACGGTGGTACTCGGATCGGTCAGGCCCGCGCCGGGCGCATCCGGGACGGCGGGCATCTCAACCGGCCCGGCAGGCTGGCCGGCGTCGGTGTCGTGGATCAGCCGCCAGCTAGACGAAGGCATCTTCGGTGCCTCCGCGGTTGATCGTGATCTCGTCGCTGTCTTCGAGGCGCTTGATCGAATCGATGATCCGCTGCTGGGCTTCTTCGACGGCCTTCATCCGGACCTGTCCGGCCAGGCCCATCTCTTCTCTCAGCATCTCGGCGGCGCGCTGGGACATGTTCTGGAAGAACTTCAGCCGCAGGGCTTCGGTGGCGGGCCGGAGGGCCAGGGCCATGTCCTTGGCGTCAAGCTCGCGGATGACCCGCTGCATCGCGCGGTCGTCGAGGAGCTCGATGTCGTCGAAGACGAACATGTAGCGCCGTACCTCGTCGGCCAGCTGCGAGTCCTGCTCGGCGAGGGCCTCGAGGATCTGACGCTCGTTCGTACGACCCACCTGGTTCAGAACGTGGGCCAGGGGGCGGGTGCCGCCCACCGATGTCACTTCGGTCACGACGGACGAGAGCTTGCGCCGAAGGCCTTCCTCGACGATCTCCACCGCCTCAGGCGTGATTTGCTCGGTCAGGGCAATTCGCTTGGCGACCTCGACCTGGATCGGCGCGTCGAATTGGGTGAGGATCTGGGCGGCGCCGCGCGGGTCGAGATGGGCAAGAACGATGGCAATCGTCTGTGGATGCTCGTCGGCCAGCAGCCCGGCGGCCTGCGGGGCTTCGATGTCGCGCATGAAGTCGAACGGGATGATCTGCTGGGCCTGGTGGACCCGATCCAGCAGCTCGCGGGCCTTGTTCTGGCCGAAAGCCTGGGCGAACAGCTCGACGGCATAGTTCTCGCCGCCGGGCAGCACGCCGGCGTGGGCGAAGAGCCCCGCATAGGCTTCTTCGAGGATCGCGTCCCGTACGGTCGAGTCGACCGCCGGCATACGCATCAGTTCCAGGGCGACCCTGTCCAGGGCTTCCGGCGGCAGGCGGGCCAGAAGCTTGGCCGAAGCTTCGGTGCCGAGCGTGATCAGCAGCGCCGCGGCCTTGCGCGGTCCGCTGAGTGAGAGTGCTGCCGCTTCGGTGCTCATCGACGGCGATCGTCTTCACGGAGCCAGCCGTGCATCAGGCCGGCCAGAGCTTCCGGCCGCTCGTCGGCGACCATTCGAAGCCGCTCCTGGATGCGGGCCTGCGGGGTGGCGCTGGGGACGTCGGCGGCGACGGGAGCGTCGGGGTTCGACGTGCTGGCCGGGATCCCGGCCCGGTTGGGAGATGGCGCGAAGGCGGCCGTGGCTCCGGCGGGACCGAGGTCGAGGACGGTCTCTTCGGTGCGGCGCTTCAGAGAGCGCATGTTCATCCAGAACAGCACGAGCATGATCAGGGCCAGGACGGATCCGACGATCGTGCCGCTCATGCCGCCGACGGTCTTCATCACGTCGGGCGAGGCGGAGGCCACGGTCGTATCGGCCGACGCCTGGGCGGCGAAGGTCACGGCCTGAACTGCCACCACGTCGCCGCGCGCACTGTCGGATCCGATCGCGGCGGAGATGCTGGTCTTGAGAGTGTCGGCGGTGAGCGTGCCCAGAGCGGCCTGATCGACGAACACGGCGACCGACAGCTTCTTCACCACTCCGGGCTGGGTGACGATGTGCTGGACAGTCTGGGAGACGCTGTAGTTGATGGTGGTGTCCTGGTGGATGTAGCCGCCTGCCCCGCTCGTCGAGTCCGGCGCGGCCGTGGCCGCGGCCTGGCTCGCGCCGGCCGAGGGGGAAGCGCTCGGGGCCGTGGTAGCCGCGGCGGCGGCAGGCGCGGCGGTGGTGTCGGCCACGCACAGACCCGGATAGGACGGCAGGCCAGCGACGTTCGAGTTGGTGCCGGGGATACCGCAGGCGCCGTCGGACGAGGTTGCACCGTAGGTTTCGGTGATGTTGTGGATGCTCACGGGCGGGTCGCTGCCGGCCGGGGCATAGGTCGTGATGTCCTGCACGACCTGGCTCGTATCCACGTCGGCCGAGACGGCCACCGAAGCGTGGCCCGGACCCAGGGCGGCGGCGATGAGGCTCTGGATCTTGGCTTCGGCCTGCTGCTCGACCAGGTCCTTGGCCTGGGCGGCGGCGGCGTCGGCGCTGCTGGCCGAACCGGCCAGAACGTGTCCCTGATCGTCGGTGACGACGACGTTTTCGGCCTTGAGGCCCTGAACGGAATTGGCGACGGTATTGACGATGGCCTGGACGATGCCGTCGCTGGGGGTCCGGCCACCGGTCATGCCCAGCACGATGGCGGCACTGGCCGGAGTGTCCTCGGAGGAAAGCGCCCCGGTCTGGGCCAGGACCACCGAGACGCGCGCGGTGGCGACCCCTTCCATGCCCTGGATCGTCTTGGTCAGCTCGCCCTCGAGAGCCCGCTGGTAGGTGACGCTCTGGTCGAACTGCGACTGGCCGAAGCCCTGATTGTCGAAGAGGCTCCAGCCCTGGACGTCGTTGCCCGTCCCGGAGGTGATGCCCGCGGCTCCGGCGGCGATCTCGGCGTCGCCGAGCGAGTCCACGGGGACTTCGATGGTGGTTCCGGCGTCGGTCACCTGGTACGGGATGTTGGCGGTTCGGAGCGCGCCTTCGATCGTGGTCGCGTCGGCCGGAGAAACGCCGGTGAAGGCCGGCGTGTAGTCGACCTTGCTGGCGAACATGACCAGGACGCCGATCATCGCCACCGCCGCGACCGCGGCACCGATGATGCCGATGCGCTGGGTGAGCGAGATCTGCTTGAGGATTCCCTGGACCTGGTCGTTCATCGATCAGCCATCCTCACAGCTGGGTCCGCATGATTTCCGAGTAGGCATCGAGCAGCTTGTCGCGGACGTCGACTGCGGTCTTGAGGCTCACCGACGCCTCTTCCATCTGAAGCATCACGGTGTGCAGGTCGGCCGAGCCGCCGGCCGCGAAGTTGGCCGCCGACGAGTCGGCGGCGTTCATCTGGCCGTTGAGCTGGCCGAAAGCGTCGCTCAGGGAGTTGAGGAACGAGTCGCCCGGCGCCTGGCCGCCCGCGGTTCCGTCCACAGTGCTGGCGCTGTTGGCGATGCCGGTTCCGGAGAGGGACGAGACCGAGCTCGTGCCCGACACTCCGGACACGCCGCCGATGGAGGAGATGGCGCCGATGGCGTTCATCGCTCGCTCACGCCTTTCCCAGGTCGAGGGCGTCGAGGGCCTGCTGCTTGGCCGCCTGAGCGACCGTGGCGTTGACCTGATAGGAGCGAGCCGCCCCCATCATGTCGGTCATCTCGGAGGCCACGTCGACGTTGGGGTAGTTGACGAAGCCATTGGTGTCGGCGTCGGGGTTGCCCGGGTCGTAGACGCGGGTATCGGGCCGCGCCGGGTTGACGATGGCCACCGCCGAAACGCCCTGGGCGGCGCCGATCGGGCCCATCTGCTGCGCCTGGAAGACGACAGCCTCCTCCTGATACGGCTGCCCGGGGGCGCCGTTCTGCGTCCGGGTCGTCTGCGCATTGGCCAGATTGCTGGCTGCGACGTCCATCCTGAGGCGCTCAGCCGTCAGGCCGGAGGCGGCGATGCGGATCGTGTCGAAGACGCTCATGGGGCGGTTTCCTCGGCTATTCGGCAGGCTGTAGCGGGGGCGATTGGCTTCCCGTCGGCCTTTCCGAACCCGTCCGCATCTTCGGCTGGCCGGAGCCGCGCCGGTATCAGGGTCCACCCTCGGACCCGATCCCTATTGGTACGACCCACCGTCGAGCGAGCGGACCTCCCCTCCTGGACCCTCCGTGCGGGCCCCCCTCTCGGGCACGTGCGGCGTGGGCACCCGATCCGGGGCGGTGCGGACCCCTACGGTGCCGCGTCGCCGACTCTTCACATCAGGCATCCGCATCCAGGTGGCCGGCCTCCGCGGCCCGCCGCTTTGCTCCTTGCCCCGCGACCTGCCCCGCCACCCGCCCCGTGGTGGCTGCATCGGCCATACACTGCGCAGCGATGGAAGAGCGTACGGTCGCCCGCCACCTTGCGGGGGCCGAGTTGTGGGCGCGATTGGACGACGTGGCCGGCTGGGCAGTCCGGGCCGCGGGAGGGCCGGGGCGCGACGCCGGCGGCGCCCTGGTCGTCCAGCCCCTGCCAGATGTAGCGCTCGTTTCGGGCTGGGAGGACGGCGAGCCCTTCTGCGCCACCATCTGTTCCACCGACGTGGGCCTGCAGTTCTGCCGGCGCTGTCCCGAAGAAGTGGCGGCGCGGGTCCTCGCCACGGGTCTGGCTGCTCGTGGCCGCTGCCGTGCCGGCGGAGCCCTGCTGGGATTCCCGGCGCCGCGTGGCTCGAGGACGACGGCCGCGGTTCTTCGCGTCGGGCCGCCCACGCCCCGAGAGGCGGCCGCGGTGGCGGATCGAACGCGAGTGGCTCCCGCCGCCCTTCGCCGCGCCGCCCGCCAGGCGGCGCCCAGCAACGCGGCTGCGGCCCTGGCCGCCGCGCGCGTCTTGCGCGACCCGACCCTGCTTTTCGAGTGGCAGGTCCAGCAGCGGGCCCGCGGCTCCGACCGGCGCCGGACCGCGACGGCCGCACTTGCTCAGATGGTCGCGACCGGCGAGGAGTTCTACGAGCTGTACCGGTCGTCCCAGAAGCAGCGGCGCGACCTCGAGCGGAACCAGCGACGGCTGGATCGGCTGGCCCGCCAGACTCTGCGGGCCAGCGACCTGGAACGAGCGCGCATCGCCCATCAGATCCACGACACCGCGGCCCAGTCGATGGTGAGTGCATTCCGGTTCCTGGACGCGGCCCGGGCCTATGCCGGCGGACATCCGGGCGAGTCGATCGACACATATCTGGAGGCCGCGTCGGAGCGGCTGGTCACGGCCATCAAAGAAGTGAGGGCCGTCCTCAACGACCTGGTCCCGCCCGGCCTCGAAGAACTGGGCCTGGGTCAGGCCATCGAGAGCCGGATGATGTCGCTGGCCGCCGAGTCCGGCATGGACATGACGATCGAAGGCGAGCTGCCGCGCCTCGACGACTGGGTCGAGCAGGCGCTCTACGGCATGACGACCGAGGCGCTGACCAACGCCGTCCACCACTCCCAGGCGCACACGATCCGCACCGAGTTGCGCGCCGCGAAAGGCCGGGCCGTGGTGACGGTCCATGACGACGGACAGGGCTTCGACCCCGCCGCCGCGGAACGCCGACGCAAGGGCGGCGGGCTGGGGCTCCTGGGCATCGCCAAGCAGGCTCGCTGGCTCGGTGGAACCGCTTCGGTGCGGAGTTCCATCGGCTCTGGCACCCTGGTCAGGATTTCGATACCGATAGCCCGACACACCGGAACCCGGTCGGGGTACCCTGGCACGAGTAACGAAACCTCTGCCGGCGGCCGTAACGGAGAAGGTAAGTCGTGAACGAGCACACCCGTGTCCTGCTCATCGACGACCACGAGATGGCTAGACGCGGACTACGCGCGATGCTTTCCGCGGCCGATTGGATCGAAGTCGCCGGCGAAGGCGACTCCTGCGAGTCCGGACTGAAGCTCGCCGAAGAGCTCCAGCCGGACATGGTTCTCCTGGATATCCGAATGCCGGGCCTCGACGGTCTGGCCTGTCTGGAGCGTCTCAAGGCCCGGCTTCCCCGCATCGCGGTGATCATCGTCACCCTGTACGACGATCGCCGCTACGTGCTCGAGGCAATCCGCCGGGGCGCGGCAGGATACCTGCTCAAGGACGCCAGCACCGCCGAAGTCATCCAGACGCTCCACAACGTGGCCAACGGCCAGCTGGCCGTGGAACCGCAACTCCTGCGCGAGGCACTGGCGGCTCGAGATGAGGCGCCGCCGGCCGGCGAATCCGCTCGTCAGCGGGCCGAGCAGTACGCCCTGACGCCGCGGGAGCACGACGTCCTGCTGCTGGTGGCTGAAGGCCTGACGAACAAGGAGATCGGTGGCCGGCTCTCGATCACCGAGGACACGGTCAAGAAGCACGTCCAGAACATCATCTGGAAGCTGCGCGCGGCGGACCGGACGCAAGCCGCGATCATGGCCCTCAAGCTCGGCCTGCTCGAATCCCCCACCTGATCTCCGAGCCCCAGCCACACGGAACTAATTGCGGCCCGCTGATAGCCAACACGTGGTTAGTGGTGGCACCTGGCAACAGAATCGGTGTTTACCCTGTCAGGGATAGCCCCTAAACGGTCAAGTCCGGTCGTGGTCCCCCGATCCCTCATTCACTGAGATGGCAACCAACGACCTGCTCCCAACGGCACTCGCCCTCACCGGATCCGCTCCGGCGATGGTCCCTCAAACGGCGCCTCTGGAGATGCCCGGACAGAAGGACCACTTCGCCAAGCAGGCCGGTCCCGACGTTTCCTTCAAGGGGCCGGACGGGTTGACCGAAGCGTACGCGGTGTTCCAGGTCGATCCTGAGAGCAAACAGCTCCAGGTGATGATCGTGGACTCACAGGGCCACTTGCTTCGCATGATCCCGGCGCGCTCGGTCTCCCAAATGATGGAGTCGATGGGCCGCTACCGGCCGTAGCCGAAGCGCTCCCTCAACACTCCACTTCCGACCCGCTTTGCCGGTCGCGCTCTCCGAGCGCCCTCCGAGCTACTCCGGCGCGGCCACCTTCCGCCGTGCCGCGCCGCTCCAGCGAAGTTCAAGTGTTGCCACCGCGCGACCGATGCCCCGTCGGGATTGCACCCGTCCCGCCCACCGCGGCGATCGACGTCGTAGACGCCCCTCGCGAACTCGGGCGCACCGACTCAAGGGAATCGGCCACATGACGCTCACCCTCTCGGAAGCCGGCGAAAACGCCGTCGGATTGACCTTCGGCCGGGCCATGAAACGCGCCGGGGAAGCCCTGGGCTCGATGAGTGGCCAGGTGATCGAGGTTCAGACGCCCATGCTGCGGCGCTGCACCGCGTCCGAGGTCCTCGGTATGGCCGGCGGACCGGAGTCGGTCGTGCTGGCCGTCTACGTCGGGATTTACGGATCGCTGCAGGGCCACGCCCTGCTGCTGTTCTCGCCCGCCGACGCCCACCGCCTGGCCCAAATCCTGCTGGCCGGCCTGCTGGGTCCAGGCGAGCTGCCTATGGAGAGCAACCCGGACGAGCTCGCCTACGACGAGCTCGAACTGTCAGCCCTGCAGGAGGCCGGCAACGTCACCATATCGGCCTTCCTGAACGAACTCGGAATGCACCTTCACGAACCCGTCCAGCCGACGCCGCCCCAGGTCGTGATCGAGATGGCGGGAGCCGTTCTCGACGCCGTATTGCTCGACCTGGTGAGCGAAGCCGACCAGGTACTGGCCGCCAAGACGTCCTTCAGCGAAGGCGGCCGGGCTATCGACGGGACGATGTTCGTCCTGCCGCGCGCCGACAGCCTCCGGGTCCTCCTGGACGCTCTCGGGGCAATCGGGATATGACACTCACGGAAAGCCCAAGCCTGCTCGTGGCAGGCATTGGAGAGATGGTTCTGAGTTCCAGCGCGGACTCGCACCTGGTGGCCTACGGCCTCGGGTCCTGCATCGCGCTGGCGGTCTGGGATCCGCGGACCAGGGTCGGCGGCCTGGCCCATTTCATGCTGCCGAGCGGACCGGCCAATGCCGGCAGCCCGGTCAAGTTCATCGACACCGGCCTCGACGCCTTCTTGAAGGCCATGGAGGTCAAGGGCGCCGTCCTCAACCGCTGCGTCTACAAAGCAGCCGGCGCCGCGGCGATGTTGACCGTCGGAGGGGGGCTCGCAATCGGCAAGCGCAACGCGGAAACGATGCAGACGGCCCTATCAGAGCGAGGGCATCCACTCACCGCGACCGCGCTCGGTGGAAATGCCGGACGAACCGTTCAACTTGAGGTGTCCGACGGCCGATTTCTCATCAAGAGCTTGTCTTCTGTATCTGAGCTGTAGTTCGAGTTAGGAGCACCGGCGATGGCAAAGATCCTCGTCGTGGACGACGCGGCCTTCATGCGTCTGCGGGCGGCGAAGTTGCTCGTCGAGGCTGGCCATCAGGTCCTCGAAGCCGAGAACGGGCGACTGGCTGTTGAGACGTACCTTCGCGAGCGACCCGACTGCGTCCTCATGGACATAACGATGCCCGAGATGGACGGCCTGGAGGCGCTGGCCGAGATACGGGCCAAAGACCCGCATGCCCGCATCGCCATGCTGACCGCGATGGGCCAGCAGGCAATCGTGATGGACGCGATCAAACGCGGCGCGCGTGACTTCGTCGTGAAACCGTTTGCGCCGGACCGGGTCCTGGCGGCCGTCAACAAGCTACTCGCGGCATAGCCGCGACCCAAGCCGCCGGCCGAGCCGGGACGCAGCCTCCGGCAGTCCCGGCCCACAGCTCGCCGGCGGCCCACAAGGTTCGGATCTCACGATGGCCCCTATCCGAGTTCTGATCGTCGACGACTCCGCCTTCATGCGCCACGCCCTCGGCCGCCTTCTGAACGAAGTGCCGGGTCTGGAAGTGGCGGGTGCCGCGTCGAATGGCGAAGAAGGCCTGACGCTCGCTCGCGAGTTGCGGCCCGACGTGATCACCCTCGACGTCGAGATGCCCGTCCTCGACGGCCTGGGCATGCTCAAGCGCCTCATGCTCGAAACGCCGACCCGCGTGGTCATGTTGTCGAGCCGGACAACCCAGAACGCCCAGGTGACACTGGACTCGCTCGAGTTCGGCGCGATCGACTTCGTGCCCAAGCCCTCGGGCTCGCTGTCGATCGACATCGGCCGGGTCGGCGAGGACCTGGTGGCCAAGATCCAGGCCGCGGCGGCCATGTCGGAGGCCTCGTTCCTGCGCCACCGCCAGGTCGCCGCGATGAACCTGACCCTCGCCAACAACGCGGCGGCCAAGGCGGCTGCGATCGCTGCCGCGATAAGCGCCCCCGGGCCCGGAGCCGCCGGGACCGGGACCGCCGGGATGCCCGCCGGCAGGCAGGGCCACCTTCGTTCCGTCGGTGCTCCGGCCACGGTCAGGCGGCCGCCACGCTCCGCCTCTCGAATCGCCGCCGCCCGCCTGGTGGTAGTCGCCTCCTCGACCGGCGGCCCCAGCGCTCTCCACACCTTCGTGCGGGGCCTGCCCGCTCATCTCGGCGCCGCCGTGGCCCTGGTCCAGCACATGCCCCCGGGCTTCACCGCGTCGCTGGCGGCCCGCCTTGACTCGGTCAGCCAGCTGCGCTGCGCCGAAGCCACCTCGGAGGACGTGCTGGTGGAAGACGAGATGCTCGTGGCCCCCGGCGACCGGCACATGATCTGCTCGACCACCGGCCACATCCAGCTCGTCCACCTGCCTGCCGTCAACGGGGTCCGACCGGCGGCCGACGTGACGCTTCAGGCCGTGGCGCCCATCTGGCGGGAGCGGCTGTTGTGCGTCGTCCTGACGGGCATGGGCGTGGACGCCCGCGAAGGAGCGCGCGCCGTCAAACAGCACGGTGGCACGGTCATCTCCCAGGACGCGGCCACGGCCACGATCTACGGCATGCCGGCCGCCGTGGCCGAAGCGGGACTCACCGACCAGGTTCTGCCACTCCACCAGATCTCGGCCGCGGTGGCCTCCTGGTGTCTCACCGGCCGGCTGAGCCACGCGGAAGGCTCCGTCGCCCCAAACCCATCGACCCGATCGGCCGATCGATCGGAACTCGCGTCCTGAATCGCAGTTCATCGGGGAATGCCCCGACTAACCAAGTGCAGGAATGCACCGATACCTAACCAAGAACCCGCAGCCGGACTACGTCCGGAGCGTGACGTAAGGAGAAAAGCCGTGGCCGAGAAGCCAATGTCCAGCGGCAACGGTCGGGCCGGGGAGCTACAGATCGTAGTCTGTGAGCTCGCCGACGAACACTATGGCCTGGACATCGCCAAAGTCTTCGAGATCATCCGTCATCAACCGATCACGCCGGTTCCGCGAGCGCCGGAGTTCGTCAAGGGCGTGATCAACCTGCGCGGCCGGATCATCCCCGTGGTCGACCTGCGCGGTCGGTTCGGGATGATGGAAGTGGAGCCCACAAAGGAAACGCGCATCGTCGTCGCGGAAAGCTCGTCGACCCGCGTCGGGCTAATCGTCGACAGCGTCTCCGAAGTGCTTCTCCTGCCCGCCGACGCGGTCGAATCCACGCCGGGTGTCGCCGCCGGTGCCGATGCGGAGTACCTCAGGGGCATCGCCAAGCTTGGTGACCGGCTCGTCCTGCTCCTCGAGCTCGACGGTCTGTTCGGTCTCGAGGACCAGACCGCCCTCGCTGGAGCCGCATAACCATGAGAGTCCAGATCGTCAACCGCTACGTTCAGTCAGCCCTGAACGTGATCAGCAAGGAGACCGGCCTGCCGGTCGACCGAGGCGGCCTTCTTCTCGAGGGCAACCCGTACACGACCGAGGACGTCACCGCGGTCATCGGCGTCAGCGGCAAGCTCTCCGGATCGATCTACCTGTCCATGTCCGAGACCGTCGCCCTCAAGCTGATCAGCGCGATCCTGGGCCAGGACACGGCCGTCCTCGACGACCTGGGCCAGAGCGGCATCGCCGAGATGGCCAACGTCATCGCCGGCACCGCGGGCATCGAGCTTGCCGACGAAGGGGTTGAAACGACGGTCAACCCGCCTCTCGTTCTGGTCGGTCGAGGCGCCCGCCTTTCGACCGTGGAAATCCAGCGCCTCGTCGTTCCGCTGACGACCGCTTACGGCGAGGTCAAGCTCCACGTCGCGCTCCGAGAGGCTGTGTGACATGCAGCTGACCTTCGATCTGCAGCCGGGCGACGACCGTCTGTTCACCGACGAGTCCCTGGAGCAGATCGAGCGCATCGAACAGGGCCTGCTCGAACTCGAGCATGACGTCGATGCGGGCGTGGTCAACGAAGTCTTCCGTGCCGCCCACACGCTCAAGGGCTCGGCGGCGACGATCGGCCACCGCCGGATGGCCGAGCTGACACACGCCATGGAAGACCTCTTCGGCGCGTTTCGAAGCGGCACTCTCCACGAAGTCAAGCCATTCGCCGACGTTCTGCTGGCCACGATCGACGTCCTGCGGGCACTCGTGGCGGAGGTCCAGGAGGGCGAGACCCTCACCGACGCTCCCGAAGCGCTGACCAGGCAGGCTGCGCGAGCTTCTGACGACGGCCACCGCGACGGCAGCGGCCAGGTCGACGGCACCGAAGCCGGCGGCTCGGTCCCCGCTCCCCCACCCGGTCGAGGCCGTCGCGCCGGCGAACAGTATCTCCGACGACGTCGCCCAGGCAGTCGCGGACGCGGTCGAAGTGGTCGAAGAGGGCGTCAGCAACATCGCCGTCGCACCGCTCATCCACCGTCTGCTCGTGGAAGCCCCGGGCGGATACGAACCGCGTTCGATCGTGGTCTGTCGCGTGGACCCGATGAGCGAGTGGCAGGCCGTTCGACTCCTGCAGCTGGTGCTCGAGGCTGAAGAGACCGGCGTGCTCGTGACCTCCGCCCCCGGCAGAGACGAGATCGAATCCGGGCTCGGCACGACGCTTCTGGTGATGCTCGTCCGCGGCCGGCCCGTTGAGTTGATGGATCTCCGCAAGCGGCTCGCCGCGATCGACGACGTCGTCGGCGTCGAGGCCGTGGCCGCGCCGCTCGGCACGGGTGAGCCCGCACAGCCGGTCGTGCCTCTCAGCGTCGACGTATACGGCCCGGACGATGCGGTCACGCCGCTCGGGGCCGCCCGCACCGACGACGAGGCCACCGCCGGACCTCCCGGCGCCGCCGAGCGCCGCCAGGCCGACCTGGGCGCGGAGTCTCGGGGCCTGCCGCAGGGCGAGCGTATGACCGTCGCTGGCGACCGGCTCAAGGCCGCCCAGCAGACCATCCGCATCGACGTAACCCGTCTCGACGAACTGATGAACCTCGTGGGCGAGCTGGTGGTCCACAAGACTCGACTGGCTCAGAGCGCCCAGCTGCTGGCCACTCGCCTGGGCGACGACCCGCTCGCGCGCCAGGCCGACGAAGACAGCCAGCAGTTCGCCCGAATCGCCGGGCAGCTCCAGGATCAGGTCACCGGACTGCGCATGCTGCCGATCGAAACCGTGTTCAACCGCTTCCCGCGGGTCGTGCGCGACATCGCCATGCGGCTCAACAAGGAAGTCCAGCTGGTCATCGAAGGCAAGGAAACCGAGCTGGACCGCTCCGTTCTCGAAGAGGTCGGCGACCCGCTGGGCCACCTCGTCCGCAACGCCCTGGACCACGGCATCGAATCGCCCGAAGAACGCCGTGCTCTCGGCAAGCCCACGCCGGCGACGGTCCGCCTGACCGCTCGCCATTCCGACGGCCGCATCCTGATCACGGTCGAGGACGACGGCAAGGGCATGGATCCGGCGTCACTGCGCCGGTCCGTTGTCGAGAAGGGCCTGATGACCCGAGAACAGGCCGATCTGACCAGCGACGCCGACATGCTGCGCGTCATCTTCACCCCCGGCTTCTCCACGGCCAAGGTCGTGACCGAAGTCTCCGGCCGCGGAGTCGGCATGGACGTGGTCCGGAACAACATCGAACGCCTGGGCGGTTGGGTCGACGTCACGAGCACGCCGGGTCAGGGGACGAAGGTTTCCCTATCCCTGCCGCTTACTCTGGCGATCATCGGGGCGCTGCTGGTCAAGTCCGGGGCGCGCGTGTGCGCGCTGCCGCTGACCGGCGTCGTCGAAACCCTGCGAGTCGAGCCGAATTCGTTCGGGCGAGTGCGCGGCCACAACGTCCTGACTCTGCGCGACCGCGTCATACCGGTCGAACAGCTCGACAACGCCCTGGGCGATCCGCCGCGGCCGCTGCTGACCAACGAGCGAGGCTTCATCAACCTGGTCGTGGTCCGATCACGCGGCACGGAGATGGCCCTCGCCGTCGACGCTTTCGTCGGCCAGCACGAGATCGTGCTGAAGTCCCTGAGCGAAGTGACCGGCGAGCGCACCGGCCTGGCAGGTGCCACCGTCATGGCCGACGGCGCCGTCGGGCTGGTGGTGGACATCGCCGCCCTGCTCGAGCGCACCACCTTCCGCCCCACCGGCCCCGGCGATGGCCTTGTGGCCGCGAATCTGCCGAAGAGCAAGGTCGCGTAGCACCGCTCCCGTCGCGTGGCGCCGTTGCCGTCGCGGAGCGCCGTACCCTCCGCGGAGCGCCGTACCCTTCGCGGAGCGCCGTACCCTTCGCGGAGCGCCTTACCGTCGCCGGTCGATCCCGTGCGCGGGCCGACTCGGTCACCTGTCGCGATCCGGCTCGCAGCCTCGGGACGCAATCGCTCCACACCGCCGACTGGCGTCCGCGCCGAGGTCCTTGCCTGGTGGCCGCCTCTGCGTCCGGGTCGAACTCGGCCCGGCATCCCACCCTCCGGTGGGCATCGTGAGCTCCACGCTCCGCGCTCGGCGGCGTCTACCCCGCCGCCCTGATCGCGCCGGCGAGATCGCCTGAAGCGGCGTACATGGCCCCGAAGCCGCCCAGCAATTTGATGAACTCCCTCAGCATCTCGTCGCTGAACTGGCCCCGCATCGCGACTCGCATGATGTGGAGCGCGTCAAAAGCCGTCACCGCATTGCGATACGGCCGCTTGGTCGTAAGAGCGTCGAAGGCGTCGACGATGGCGACCAGCTGGGCGTCCTGGGCGATGCCGGCCGCCTGCCGGCCGGCCGGATAGCCCGACCCGTCGCAACGCTCGTGGTGCTCGGCGATGATATGGGCGTAGGGCGGCGGATACCCGAGGGCGCGCACGATCATGTCGTGGCCGGCCTTGACGTGGGTCCGCATCACCTGCCACTCGGACGCGTCCAGGGCGGCCGGCTTGTCCAGCGTGACTCGCGGCACACGGTTCTTGCCGATGTCGTGGAGCAGCCCGCCGCGAGCCACGTCTCGGATCGAGTCCGCGCTCCCGAAGTGCATGAAACGGGCCAGGACGATGCCGTACACCGCGGTGTTGATGGCGTGGGTATGGGTGGCCGTGTGCTTCTGCATCGTGGCCACCATGGCCCAGACCATCTCCTCGTCCTCGATCAAATTCATGGTGATGCCGTCGATGGCCTGATGGGTCAGCAGCAAGCCATCGTGATCGAGCGGGTTCTCTCGCGTGAAGACGGGCATCAGGACCTTCGCGGCGATCGAGTAGGCGGTCTTACTGCGTTCGATCGGGCTGATGCGCTGGTTGGCCATGACCTTGGGCAATGCCGCCGCGAGGGCGCCCCGCAGCAGGTCGGAGTCGATCTCCCGCACCAGGAACGACATGCCGCGCTGCGCCCGGGCTGTTACCTTGCGCAGGTCTCCGCCTTTCATGGCGTACAGGACCGGCCGCGGTCCCCTCCAGATGTAGAGGTCGCAGGGCAGCGTCGAAATATCGGTCAGTACCCTGGCGGGCACTGGCTCGTACCCAGGAGGGGCAGGCGTTATGAATACGTGGGCCGACATATCCGCTCGCAAGCGACGGGTGAACTCAATTGAGGTGTCGGCCTGCGGAGTGCTCCCTTGAGGTTCCTGACGCGGTCGAGACAGGTCAATTCCGTCGAGAGCGAGCCGATACCTAACGGGATGGAGACCTCACCTCGACCTGAGCGGCCCGTACCCGCAATCGTCTTCGCGCCCGTCCCGGAACTGGACGCCGAAGCCTACGACCGAATGGCTCGAGAGGTGCGCGGCCTGCTGGGCATCGACCTCAGCCAGTACAAGCCGGCACAGGTGTGGCGCCGCGTGAACGGCTTCGCGACGGCCAAGGGCCTGCCCGATGCGGATGCTCTTGTCGCCAGAGTCCGCCAGGACGCGACTCTGCGCCAGGCCTTCCTGGATATGCTCACGATCAACGTCAGCGAGTTCTTCCGCAACCCGGAAGCCTGGGACGTCTTCGTAGCCCAGTACTTCAAGCCCATGCTGCTCGGCCAGTTGTCGGTACGAATCTGGAGCGCCGGCTGCTCGCTTGGCTACGAGGCGTTCACGATCGCCATGCTGGCCCGCGAGATCGCCCCTCACACTCCCGTCTACATCCTCGCCACGGACCTGGACGACACGATCCTGTCTCGGGCGAAGAAGGCCGTCTACACCGAACAGCAGATGGCCGGAGTGTCGCCGTCCCGCCGGGCTCGTTTCTTTCGCAACGTCGGCGGCAACTGGGAGGTCAAGCCCGAGCTCCAGTCGCTGATCACCTGGCGCCGCCACGATCTCCTGCGGGACCCGTACGAGAAGCCCTTCGACATCATCTGCTGCCGCAACGTGGTCATCTACTTCACCGAGGCGGCCAAGTCGGATCTGTACAAACGTTTCTGCGAGTCGTTGCGGCCGGGCGGAGTGCTGTTCCTGGGAGCGACCGAGTCGATCCCGAACGCCCGATCCGTCGGCCTGCAGCCATCCGGCCTGACCTTCTACCAGCGGCCCTGAACGCCCGAATCGGCCCGGCCGAAGCCTCAGGAGTAGAGCCCGGCGCCTGCGCCCTGGCATCCGGGCCCGGACGGGCGGCGAGAGTGGACAACCCCCCTCGCCCGTGGATAACCAGGGGGCCTATACCGTGGTCCTGCCCAATATGATGCAAATGTCGCATGCCGCGGTACCCGCCCGTGGGCTACCCTCCGCTCGCATGACTAGCCCGACTCCCCTCCACGCCATTGCTCCTAGGACACCTTGCGTACTCATCATCGACGACGATGAGTACGTCCACGGCGCTCTGGAGGCGGCCCTGCGCGGCCTGCGAGTCCACCTCCTGACGGCCCATACGGCCGCCGAGGGCGAGGCACTTGCGCTCCAGTACCGACCCATGCTGGCGATCGTAGACGTGGGCCTGCCGGACCGAGACGGTTACGAGCTGACCGCCGACCTGCGCCGCGCGCCTTCCCTCTCAGGGATGCGGGTGCTCATCCTGACCGGCCAATCGCCCGACGAGGCCGCGGCCAGCGACGCGGGCGTCAACGGCTTGATCCAGAAGCCCTTCCGGCTCCACCACTTCCTTGACGTGGTGCGCGAGCAGCTGGGCAGCCGAGACCACGACGACAGTCGTCTGCCGGCGGCGCTGGCTCGGGGCGCCTGACCCGGTTTCGGTCGTGCGAGGGTCAGGGCAGGCGATCGATCACGAAGTGGCTGTGCGTTTCCGAGCGCCCGACCACCGGATCGTCCAGGACGGACACCCGCTATAGCGCCGCGTCGAGTTGTGCGATCGCCGAGCGGATAGCCGCCACGACGCGTCGTCCGTGACCAGCAGCACTCCTGACTTCGGCTTGGGCGCTTGGCTCTGCAGTTCGTCGAGAACCGCAACCAGGTCGTGGTAGCAGTCGGCGATCACGAGGTCCCGCTTTTGGTTCTCGACGGATTCGTTCCCACCACGGATTTGGCCCAGGCGTGAGCGATCGGCCACGATAGACGCCGATCCGCTACCCGGACTCGCCACCAGTCGGAGGCGCGGCAACACGCACGATCCGCGTGAACGACGCTAGCAAGTCGTAGCCGTCCCAGAATCGATCGAAGGTCAGCGCCTGGCCGATCGGGACGATTCGATCGATCCCGCCCGTTCCTGCGGCGAGGACCGCGAACCGTCGCAGTTCGTCCTCCTCGAAACCGAAATGGGCGAGTGTCTGGTCGGCCGAGGTGAGGAACGGGATCAAGTCGGCGATCTCACCAAGCCGCACCGAAAGCAAGTAGCCACCGCCGACATGGGATCGGGCCGTCTCCGAGGCGGATTCGAGCTCGGCAACCAGCAACTGACGCCCAAATCGCCGGCATCGTCGGACCGGCTGATCTGCGGCAAGCGTCGCCGCGGCGAGCGTCTGGGCGGTCGCGGTTCCCGCATCGACTTCGTAGCCTCTTCGACTCGCCGTCGCCGCGACCCTGGGGAAGAAATCGTCAGACGCGGCTTCTACGTCGGCTCGAGATCCGCGCCACGCGAGCATCTGCGGTGAGGAGCAGGCCATCTGGCCGAAGGAGAACAGGTCGCCGACGAAGTCCTCCGCCAGCTGAGCCCGACGCCGCGGGGTGGCATGCAGGTAAGCCCGCGCATCAATGGCCGCCAGCGAATAGCGATCCGCGAAGGTCAACTCCACCGACCTTGGCGGCAGCGGGATCTGCCGAATGCGCTGCACCGTGGCGTCCCCTCCCCAGATGACCCGGACATCGGATCGGGCCGAGATCGCCGCCGTAGTCGCCTCATCGTGCGCATAACCTACGATCGCGACGCCTGTGGCCAGGCCACAGTGTTCTCGGCTGGCAAGGACGGCGTTCAGGGTTTCGCAGATCACCTGAGTAGCCGGGCCTCGCAAGCTGGGCAGCCGTATGACGCTCCGGTTGCCAGCCAGGCTCGCCAGCAGCCACGAATAGACGAAGATCGTGTCGACGTTGGCGGGCGCCAGGTGAAAGACGGTACCTCGAGGCAGTCTCAGCGTGCCCGGCCGCTGCAACTCTTCGAACTGCTCCCTGAGACGGATGAGTTGCGCCCGCCTCATCCAGAACGCGAGCGCCCGAACGTCGGGCATTGCCGCCGTGGACGGGCTCGACCCCAACCGCCGAGAGACTTCCGAAAAGAAGGCCAGGGTGCCCTCGGCGAAGGGCGCTGCCGCGCCGGATCGATCGGCCATGCGTGCCAGAACGGAGTCGAGGTCGACCGCGCCGAGCGCTGGAACCAACTGCTCGACGATCATGAGTCACGCCTCATGGCCGTCCCTGCTGAGACAGCGTACGTGTCGCTGCATCCTCGAAGCTGGGTTCGAGGCACGCGCCCCACCAGCGAGAAGCGCTTGCCGAGCCATCCGGCCGGATCATCGTCGATCCCCTCGATGATCCCCAGGTCCTCGGTGAGGATGGAGTGGCCCGGATAGCTCCCCGGCAGCGTGCTCAAGACCTGCAACACTCCGATCCGACCCGGCGGCAACGCTTCCCACGTCACGGGGTCGCGGACGATGACGTCGGCGAAGTTGGGCGGATGGAGAAACCCGTCGCGTCCCTCCAGGAAGACGCTCCCGACCTGTTCGGCCATGCCGTAGAAGCTGTGGATCCGCGACAGGCCGGTCTCCTCCAGGAACCTCCGCTTGAACACCTCGTTGTCGACAGCTTGACCCTGGAGCGCCTTCCAGCCGCCGCTGTGGACCAGGATCCCGTTCGAGAGATCGAGCCCGCCGCCCGATATGTTCAGGAGCAGGTGCTGCCAGACCATGAAAGTGAAGCCAAAGATGAGGAACCGTCGATCACCGTACTGACGGAGAAACTCGACCAGGCCTGGGACGTCCAGCCGCATGTCCGCGTCGAGCAAGTAGCGCTGCTGACGGGCGAAGGTCGACATGCCCAGGATTCCCGCGCCCCGTGCGCTGAACTGCGTGCGGTCGCGAATGACTCCGGGCCAGTCGACGACGAGCATCGGCAGGCGCTCGTGACCAAGGACCGTGGTCATGATCGCAACGAGAGCTTCTGCCTGGCGCCCCGCGGTGGCGCGGTCCAGGTGCACATGGCTGACCGCGTCACCGCTGGTCCCGCTCGAGGTCAACGTCTTGAACAACTCCCCATCGGAAACGCTGACCAGCCGGTGGCTCTTGAAGAGTCCGATCGGAATCCAGGGTAGTTCGGTGCAGTCGCTGGCGCTCACGAACCCAGGAAACAGGGCGTCCGTGACCCGGGCGTACACGTCGGATGCCCGGTGGTGGCGGGCATGGAGCTCGTTCAGCCTCTCGACCAGCATCCGATCCTTATCCGGCTGCGCGAGGCTGTACTGCGGCATCGTCAGGAGGGCGTCTTCTGTCACCGCCCAGGCACCTCGAGCGAACCGTAGTCGATCTTCCCGCTGGAAGTCCTGGGCAAGGCGTCGATGCGAACCAGGCGGATCGACTGGTGGTGGAGTGAGAGTGCCCGCGACAACTGAATTCGGAGCTGCTGGAGCGAGTCCTCGTCCCCGAATTCGCAGTAGGCAACGATCAGATCGTCCGTGCCAGTTACCGCCGTGGGACCGTTTACGGCCAGATGGGCCTCGACGTCGTCCAGGTCGACTCGGTAGCCGCCGACCTTCGAGATGCGCTTGCTGCGGCCGGTCACGAACAGGCAGCCGTCACCGTCGAGGTAGCCGATGTCGCCGGTATGCAGCCGTCCTCCGAGCTCGTCGCCACGCGACAGATCGCGTCGCTCCGTTGCGTAGCCCATCATCACGTTGGCCCCGCTGTACACGATTTCGCCGGCCGTGCCGGGGCCCGACGCGGACACGCCTTCGACCTCGATCTCGAGACGTCCGCCTGGGATTGCTCGACCGGCCGATCCGACCTTGTCCAGCAGGAGCTCAGGAGGGAGAACGGCGATTCGCGCGGTGGCTTCCGTCTGGCCGTACATGACGAAGAAGCGTCCGCCGCGCTTCGCCATGATCTTGTGGAAGCGTTCCACGCGCCCGGCGTCGAGCTTTCCTCCGGCCTGGGTCATGGTCTCCAGACCAGGGAGGTCGAACCGATCGAAGCCGATCCGCTCGAGGATCTGGTAGGAATACGGGACTCCCGCGAAAGATGTGCAGCCGAACTCACGGACGGCACCCCAGAATTGCCGGTCGAGCGGGCCGTGCTCGGTCAGCACGATGCAGGCCCCGCTGGCCAGGTGGCTGTTGAGAACCGACAGCCCGTACGAGTAGTGAAGAGGCAAACTGGTAACGGCCCGATCCGACGGTGACACGGAGAGCGCGGCGGCTATCGATAGCGCATTGGCCGACACGGCCCCTCCGGCGAGCCGAACGAATTTGGGGCTGCCGGTGGTTCCGGAAGTCGATAGCAGGACGTCGAGATCTGGGTTGATGAAACCCCCGGAGGTGCTGCATCGTGCCGCGACCGTTACGCCGCGTTCGACGCGCGGAGCGCCGTACGCTGCGCTCAATGCCTCGATGACAGCGCCGGAGAGAGCGGTCGAACCGCCCACGATCTCCGGCCGATACCGGGCCACGAGATCGGCGAGTACGTCACCCCGCACAGCGGCGTCCAGCAGCATGACCGCATGCCCCGCTTCGAGTGCCGCGAGATAGGCGATCACCGTCGCCGGATCGTTGCGGCACAGACAGAACACGAGCGACTTGTCCGGCCGCTCGAAAGCGCCCGCGACCGCGTCGACTGCAGCGCTCAGCCGGGCGTAGTCCCACGTTTCGCCGTTACCGGCATCGATCAAGGCCGGTGCCGATGCGTCAAACGCGCCACCGAACATCGCCTCGCTAGCCCCGCGCCATCACAGGATCAGCCCGCCGTCCACGCCAAGAACCTGGCCGGTGATGTACGCGGCCCGATCCGAGGCGAGGAAGGCGATTGCGTCGGCAACTTCCTCGGGGCGGCCGAATCGACCGAAGCCGATGCCCGCCAGGCGTTCCTCGAGCCATCGTGGCGACAAGCTCCGAAGCATGTCTGTGTCGATCATCCCCGGCGCCACGGCATTGACTCGAATCCCGAGCGGCGCCAGTTCCTTGGCGGCCGAGCGCATGATTCCGAGTACGCCGGCCTTGGACGCAGCGTAGGCGGCCTGCCCTGCGTTGCCGTTGGTGCCCACGATGGAACTCACCAGAACGATCGAGCCTTTGCGGGCGCGGGCCATCAGTCTCGATGCGGTCTGGACCGTGTTGAGCGCTCCGACGAGGTTGACCGCAAAAGTCTCTTCGACGGCCTCCGCGGAGATCATGCCCAGCATGTCCTGCCGGAGGATGCCAGCGTTTGCCACGGCAACGTCCAGGCGTCGAAACCGCCGGAATACCTCGCGGAACATGACATCGAGATCGGCCGGCCGGCTGACGTCGCACATCAGACCCACCGCCTCGACTCCGAACTCGCGACTGAGTTGCGCGGCGCGCTCGGACGCGATCTCCGCCGAGGTGCGACCACACAGGACCATGGTCATCCCGTCTCGAGCGAGCGCCTGCGCGGTGGCCCAGCCGATGCCTCGCGTCGATCCCGTTACGACTGCTACCGGAACGTCACTCATCGAAATGAACGCCGTGGCGCTCCAGAATCTCGACGCACGCGACGAAGCTGTCCAGGTCGAGCACGTCGTCCGTGTCGAGCATCACGTCGAACGTTGTTTCCACGGTAGTGACAAGGCCCAGATGCGCCAGTGAATCCCACTCGGGGATGGCACGATACTCAAGGGCAGTGACATCGAAGCCCGCCGGCAGACCGAGCGCCTCAACGAACGCGCCCTTCAGGGTATCAAGCGACAACGTGACCACCTATCCTGACTTGTTGTCCTGACGCTGTTGCTTCCCGTCGGCCGCCTGACTCGGCCTCGGCCCGCCGAAGCGACATCTGCACGTTCTCTTCGTCCTATTAGCCCGGAGGATTCCTCATGTGGCTCACCCGCGAGCGGTTGGAATCGCTCGGCTTTGCGCACCTGGGACCGGATGTGTCGATCGAGGATTCCGTGTTGATATTCGGCGCAGACCACATCAGAGTCGGCGCACATGTGCGCATCGACGCTTTCACGGTGCTCAGCGCCGGGCCCGGCCAGCTCGCCATCGGCGATCACGTCCATCTCGCCGTGGCCGTAAGGGTGTTCGCCGGTTCGGGCGTGACGATGGAGTCGTTCGTGAGCCTGTCTTCGGGAGTCTGCGTGTACTCCGCGTCCGACGATTACTCCGGCGGAGCGCTCACCAATCCGACGGTGCCGATGGATCTGCGAGAGGTGACGGCGCGGCCGGTTTCGCTCGGTCGCCATGCCATCGTCGGTGCCGGCAGCGTAATCCTGCCGGGAGTCAGACTTGGCGAGGGCGCCTCCGTGGGGGCCCTGACCCTGGTTCACAGGCCCGTGGCCGAATACACCGTCGTCAGCGGGAACCCGATGCGCCAGATTGGTACACGCGACGCCGCCCGCCTGAAGACCCTCGAGGCAGAACTCCTGCGTCGAGAACGAGACAGCGAGTCCTGAGGCGATCGTTACGCGCCTCTCGGGGGACGGGACCGACACGTCTGCCAACTCAGGCATTGCCTCGTCGCGGTCTCAGACTGGCTCGCCCTGGCGCCGGACCGACGCCGGCGGCCGAGAGGGCGGCAGTCCGTGGCGTCATCTGCGCCTCGAGATCGAACAGCTGGCGAATCCGTCGTCTGCCCGCTTCGCCTACCCGAGCCATCTGACCAGGCGACTGATGCGCCGCCAGGATCGCGTCCGCAGTGGAGGCGGCATCGGGTTCGATCAAAAAGAAGTCGCGGAGCGGTGATGCCGCCATCGGGATCTCTGAGCGGCGTTCAGGGCTCATCGGCCGCGCGAGAGCGCTGCGTGGGTGGCGACCCGGCTGGCGGCGCGTGGGCCGCGGCTCGAGCCCGTGGACGGAGTAGCCCCGGGACGCACCGCCGCCTCGATCACATCGCAGATGAAGTCGACCTGTTCGGAAGTCAGATCCTCGAACAACGGCACGCACAGGATGCGTCGATATATCGATTCGGTGACGGGAAGTGGGCGGTGGGCCAGCCCGCGGTAGGCCTCCATCTGGTGACAGGGCCGGAAGTACCGCTTCGTCTGGACGGCGGCCGCCGTCAATGCGGTTTCGGCGAGATAGCGCAGTTCGCCGCTGGCAAACAGGACCGCGAAGTCTTTGTAGGTGCTCCGGTCCTCGGGCGCGACACGCTGGAAGGCGACGCCCGGGATCGCCGCAAGGCGTCCCAGGTAGTGGTCTACGTGCTTGCGTCGGGCCGCAAGTGCGTCTTCGACACGATCCAGCGTGAGAAGCCCGAGGGCGGCGTGGAGCTCGGAGAGCTTGCCGTTCAGGCCTACGTATCGGGAGTTGTAGTCGTACTGGAAGCCGTACGCCCGCAGGTAGCGGAAGCGGTCGGCCAGTTCCGGGTTCGACGTGGCGACCAGGCCGCCTTCCGCCGAAGTGACCGGCTTGGTGCCCGACAGGCTGAATACCTCTGCGTCGCCGAACCTGCCGACGTGCCGGCCCTGCCGAGTGGATCCGTAGCCATGGGCGGCGTCGAAGACCAGCCGGGCTCCCACTCCGCCGGCCACCCTGGCCAGATCGTCGACGGCTGCCGGGTTGCCGAAGACGTGCGTCGCCAGGATCGCAGACGCGCCGTCGGCCTTCGCAGCCGCATCGACCGGATCCATGTTGAGCGTTTCCGGATCGATGTCCACGAAGACCGGGGTGAGGTCATTCCACAGGATCGCGTTCACGGTCGAGTTGAAGGTGAACGACGGCACGAGGACGCGCGATCTCGCTGGCAGGCTGCAGCGCCCGCAGCGCCAGGATCAGGCCGATGTCGCCGCTCGAGACGGAGAGCACGAAATCCGCTCCGAGGTACGCAGCCGCCATCGCCTCGAGACCGGCTGCGTATTCCGCGAAGTTGGACAGCATCCGGCTTGACCATATGCGCTCGAGCAGAGCGACGTATTGCGGCAGTGGCGGCAGCGCCGGACGCGTAATAGGGATCATGAAGCGGCCTCCAAGGGCTCGCCGGACTTCTCGGAAGCTTGCTCGCCGGCATCTGGCCGGTGACGGGCCTCCGCGTAGTGGCGATAGACGACATGCTCCACTCGCCCCATCCGGACCCCCGCCTCGAGCATCCGCCGCCACATGTTCCAGTCACCCGGTTCGTTCAGGCGCCAGGCGTCGGGGTCGTAGCGAAAGAACTTCAGGTCGGCCGCATAGAGGACGGAACCGTGACAGAAGGCGCCCTGAGCCGGCGGCCACGATCCAACCAGGCCCCACGTGCCGTCGCTCATCTCCATCAGCGACTGGCCGTATACGAGCTCGAGACGATGTTCGAGCGCCACAGCCAGAAGAACCTCGACGTGGTCCGGGGTGAACTCGTCGTCGTCGTCAAGCGGCGCTATCCACGCGCCGCGGGCCAGCTCGAGACCGTGGTTCGTCGCGTAAGTGCCGGCGACCTGCCAGCGGCGCTCCGGATCGGCCGGGTACGTCGGCCTCGGCAGGTTCTCGAAACGAAGCCGCGGATCGCGCACGGACGTGACCGCATCGACGGTCTCGGGCGTCGCGCCATCCCCGACCACGACGATCTCGATGTTCCCATAGGTCTGGGCGAGAGCCGATGCGATCGACCGCTCGACCGCGAGTCGGCCGCGATTGAACGTGGGAATCCGGATCGTGACCAGTGGGTCGAGGGTCGATTCCTCCGTCCAGCAGACGTCGCGTCCGCCCCGCAGCCGCTCGAGCGTTTCGCGCTCCGTGACGCTCCTGGCTCTCGACATCCGGCGGTGGGCGAGGTTCGCCGGCGCCTCCGATGCGAAAGCCTGCTCGCGGACCCCGATTTCGGCGCGGCTCAAACCGTGGCCCGGACCGTGGGTCGGGCCGCTCAAGGTTCCGCGTCCCGCGTGGTCCGCGGCCCAGCGAAACGCATCGGCCCACTCTGCAACTCGATTACGCACGTCGTATTCGGCCAGGACGCGCTCGCGGGCCCGCCCGGCAAGCTCTTCCCTGAGAGTCGTGGAGGCCGCGAGCCGTCGGACTCCGAGCCGCCACTCGGCCTTGTTGCGGGCGAGCAAGCCGTCCACGCCGTCGCGTATCACGTCGTAAGGACCGCCGCCCATCGTCCGAGAGGCGATCGTCGCCGCGCCGGCGAGCGAATACTCGAGCCAGTGCAATTCCGAGTGGCTTCGGCTGAAGTCGTCCTGGCCCACCGGCGCAAGCCCGATAGCAGGCCGCGCTTCGACCAGGCGCCTGATGAAGCCGCGGACATCCGGGTCGTATGGCAGAGCCTGGTCGACAGCGGCCCGAACGACGGGGTCGTCCGAGCCGAGCCAGATGCGGCGGGCTCCGGTTGCGCGGGAGGCTTCGTCGACGGCGTCGCGGCAGATAGCGTAGTCGCGCCACCGGGAGGCGACACCGTAATAGAGCAACGACAGGGGCCGAGGATTGGCCACTCCTTCTGCCGGCTCGTACCACTCCGGCATCACGGCGTTGCGGATCACCCGGACGGCCGAGTTGTAGCGGCGCATCCGGCCAGCGAGCGTCGGCGTGGTCACCGTCACGAGGTCCGCTCGACGGGCGAACCGCTCGATCATGTCCAGGTCGCCCTGGATCCGACGGTAGAACCCCAGCCAGGGTTCAGGCGACATAAGATCGTCGTCGAGCTCGTAGACGACGGCCCGCCCGCGCAGAACAGCCGGATCCCGTTCGATCGCGTCGAGGAGCGGCCGGATGATGCGATCGCGAGTCACCGCCCGGTGACCCGATAATCTGAGATGAGTCCCGAGCCCGGCTTCGTCCGCGGCCGCGAAGTCGCAGTCGTCGCAAGCGTGGACCGTGCCGTACCAGCGTCGGAACACGAGCACGTCGGCCCACTCTATGGGCGAGAGGTCGACCTTGGCCACGCCGTCGCGAACGGCGTCGTCCAGGCGGCCGGCATACTCGACAGGAACGTGGACCTGATAGTCGTTGAGGTCGCCCCAGGTCTTCAGCTCGACCCCGTGATCGAGAAGCAGGTCGCGGTAGACACCCAGGCGGACCGAGTCGCACACTCCCTCGTCGACGGAGCCGTAGACGAGGACACGCAATAGTTCGCCCATAGGCGGATCATCGCGTGGCGGGCAAACCCGCATAAGGAGCCATCGGTGGGGCCGATTCGGGGAGGTTCTGTACTCCTACCGCCGGACTTGCCTCTCGAAATGGCCGAGTTACGTCCACCGAATCGGGGGCGCGCGTCCGGCCTATGGCGGGCGAGCGAGGGTCAGTTGCGGACGGGGTGGTCCATCCCGTCGAGGGCGCGGACAATCCGCTCGTCGTTCAAAAGCCGAAGCTCACGCCGGATCTGCTCGAGCTGGCACTGGAGCGAGATGAGCAGTTCGCGGTCCTCGATGAGGATTTGCTCGAGCCGCTGCTGGATGCCGCGGACGGACCGCGGGCTGAGGCCGGCGGCAAGAGTCTCGGCCGCGATTTCGCGTTCGATCGTACCGCGTGGAGCCGGAATCATCGGCGTCCGCCTCCGGCGGCATACGTGCCCGCACCGGTGAGTACGGGGGCGCCCACCTGGGGCCGGCTGGAACGAACCAGAGTCTCAGCCGGGGCCGGCACAGGGCGTGCCGCCAGCTCCTGCCATGTCTCCAGCAGCCCGCGCAAGACCTGGATGGCCTCCTCGGTCGGGAGCGGCTTCTTCGTCATGTTGCCGTCGACCAGGCGCCGCTGAACGAAGTCGTAAAGTTCGTCCAGCTGCAATGCGATCGGGCCGACCGACAGGTCAAGCGAGCCGCGGAGCTCGGCGACGATCTCCTGGCTTCGGAGCGAAGCCTTGTGTGACTGCTCGATCTGCCCTTGCTCCAGGAATGCCAGGTGCTGCGCAGCAAATCGGATGGCGCCTTGATAGAGCAGGACTATCTGTCCGACCTGGCTGGCGCTGACGACCTGCGATGTCCTGTAGGTTGCGGTCGGGTCGAGCATCTCGCTGACGCCTCGTGTGCTTATGTGCTCTGGGCTCGGCCGTGCGGCCGCTCTGCCATAGGTATCGGCGCTCGGCGCGCTGCCTTGACCCATCGGCGCGCCGCGGCACCAGTCCACGAGACCACGATCGACGCGCCGGAAGGGTGGCGCGCGTCAGCCGCCAGGCGGGCGAGCCCGATATGAGCAGGCAGAGAGAGGCGATGCCGGGACCGACCCGAGAGTCGCGGATCAGGCGCCCAGAGTGGTGGCCGAGCTGACGCCCGATCCCGTCGACGAGGTCGTGGACGTGGTCGAAACGCCGAGGACCGAGTTGAGCTGGGCCTGCTGCGATTGGAGCGAGGCCAGGGCCGTCTCCATCGCCGTGAACTGGGCCTCGATCATCGTCTGGTAGCTGTTGATCATCTCCTGCTCGGTGACCTCTCGGGTCTTGAGCGTGGAGATCTGGCTGGTCACAGAGGCTTTGCTCGACTGGATGTAGGCCGTGCTGTTCGACGGATCTTCGTAGCCCTGAAGCTTCGTCAGGATGGCCCCCAAGGGTCCGGCCGTGCCGTCGAGGAGCCTGGAGACTGCGTTTGGATCGTCGGTCAGCGCCGAGCTCAACTTCGAGGCGTCCAGCTGCAGCCGGTTCGTGGTCCCGACGGCCGCTCCCACAGCGCCAGTGCTGAGGCCGATGGAGCCGAGCGAGTTGAAGGTACCGCTGCCGACGGTCTGGAAGACCATCGCGCGCAGACTGGCGAACATCGTCATCGCCGTGGAGTCGTGGCTGAGCGCGGCCGAACTCCCGGCCGTTCCACCGGCCTGGCCGGGCGTGGTCGCAGTGAGCTGGTCGAGGGCATTGCCCAGGTTGTTGAAGCTCGAGATGAACGAGTTGAGGGCGCTCTGGACGCCGGAGGAGTCGACGCCGACGGTCAAAGTCTCCGATGTCTGTCCGACCGGAGTCTGGCCGGTCAGGTTGATCGAGACGCCGTCGATCGCGTCCGAGACGATGTTGCTGGTGCTCGTGATCGACTGGCCGTTGACCGTGATCAGGGCGGTCTGGCCGACCTGCTGGGCGTTGGTCGTGCCCGGGGCGAGATTGAGCGCCGCGGCCAGCGGGCCCGTGTCCGTGATGTCCATGGCCGTCGCGCCGGTGTCCTGCTTGGTCAGGACGAGCTTGTCGTTGGTGCGGTCGATCGACGCGATCACGCCGGCGGAAGAGTTGTTGATCCGGCTGATGATCGTCGATAGCGAGTCGGCTGCCGTGTCGTAGGTAATCTCAGCGCCGTTGATCGTGAGCGTGCCCGTCGCAGGCGTGGTCAATGCGGCGATGCCCGACTGGGACAGCGCGCTCAGCATTCGGGTGACGCCGAGGTTGGTCGCGCCGGTGAGTGTGGGCGTCGCCGCGGTGTCGGCGGCCGATGTGTTTGCGATGCCCAGCATCCCGAGCGCGTTGCTCGTATCGCTCGAGGCGCCGAAGGAAAGCGAATGCGAGTTGGCGCCGGCGACCACGAGCTGCAAGCGGTTGCCAACGACAGAGAACGTGGCCGTGGCCGCGGCGTCGGCGGGGTGGCCGTTGCCACCGGTCTGAAGGTGATCCTGGATCGCCTGGCCAAACCCGGTCATCAAGTCGCGAAGCGACGTCTTGGTCGGATCGCCAACGGTGTAGTGGACGATGGACCCATCGACGATGGCGCTTATCTGACCGGCCGTGACGTTGCCCGGCAGATTGAGGGATTGAAGCGTGGGGTGCAGGTCCGACGCGCCGGTGACGGTCGCGTTCGTGACGTCGGTCAGGTTCTGCGCCGTCCCCAGGCCGAGCGCGCTCGCAAGCCCGCTCGTGTCGGCCGTGTCGAAAGCGATGGTGTGGTTTGCCGTGCCGGTGATCGCGAGTTGCAACTGACCGTCCACAACGGACGCCTGCGCGGTCGCGGTCCCGTCGGTGGCCTGGAGCTGCGTCTGGATCGCGCTCGACAGGCTGTCCAGGACCGATTGAAGCGACGTGGTCGTGGGATCTCCGACCGCGACGTTGACCGCCTGGCCGTCAACGGTGAACGTCATGGTTCCGGCTGAGACCGTGCCGGAAAGAACGGTGCTGGACAGAGCCTGGGACGTATCGACGGCGCCTGTGACCACGCTCCCCAGGGCCGCCGTCGACTTCGCCACGGTGGCCGTCGCCAGGCGCGACACTGCGATCTGGTACTGCGAAACGGCCGCACCGGACGACGCCTTGGCCGTGAAGACCGAGGTATCCGATGAATTTGCGACTCGGCTGGCTCCCGCGCTCGTGACGGTGAAGTTCTTGATCGCGGATATGACGGAGTCGATGGCGGAGCCGAGCTGCCCATAGGCAGTCTGCTGCGAGGTCAGCGTAGCTTCCTGGGCCTGCATCGCGGTGAGGGGCTGGCTTTCGGCCGCGACGAGCGAGGAGATGATGCTCTGCGTATTAAGCCCGGAGACTACGCCGCCGAACTGGATCGATGCCATCATGATCTCCCGAGAGAACCGTTCGGCCGACCCGTCAGGGATGCGGCCAATCGAGGTGTCGGCTCAAGTCCGGAAAGCTTAAATCGTTACGCGCGCTCTCGATACCGGGGTTTTCCCCCGAACTCGTTGCCTGCAGCCGGCTGCCCCAGCGGCGCGGACGCCGGATCGAGCTCAACGGACCTGCTCCCCGACTCGCCGAGTATTTCGATACTCATCCATCATCTGGCGCGTGTTCGCCAGCCGGCCGCGGAGTGAATCCATTTCCGAGCGCAACTGGGCCGCTGTTTCACTGTCGCAGTCCAGGATCTGGCGGATCCGGGCGCTCATGTCCAGCGGGCGCGATTTCGGATCCATGGCCACGAGGAGTTTGATCGCTGCTTCACGCGCCTTGAGGGCGATGGTCGCGGCCTCGAGATCTGGATCCGGGCGCCGTCGCATTGCGACCATCAACGCATCTGTGGCAGCTTCCAGCGCGACGATCGTGTCGTCCGGATGCGTGGCGTCCATTCTCACCTGGGCCTTTTGGGCGGAGAAGAAGGGGCCGGCGGAAAACCCGCCGACCCCTTCGAAGCTCTAGGTGGGCGACTCGACTGAGGTCGAGCCGCGAACCGTACTACCGGAGCAGGGTCATGACGTTCTGCGAAGCGGAGTTGGCCTGGGCGAGGATCGCCGTGCCGGCCTGCTGCAGAATCTGGGTCTTGGTGAAGTTGACCATCTCAGCCGCCACGTTGAGGTCCTTGATGCGGGACTGCGAGGCGTTGAGGTTCTGGGACGTGACCGAGAGGGTGGCGACTGTGTCGTTGAGGCGGTTCTCAACGGCGCCGTAGCCGGAGTTCATCGAGCTGACCTTGCCAATGGCAGAGTCGGCGGCGGTGATGAGGGCTCCTGCCGCAGCTGTGACCTGTGCCGCGGTGGTCGCATGGGTGAAGTCAGAGATAGCGGCGTCGAGACCAGCGGCGACGTGACCGTTGATCGTGTCGCCGCCCGTGAAGGCGGCCGTCTGAGCATTCGAGAAGTTGACGCCGAGGGTATCGCCCTCGTTGGCGCCAATCTGGAACGTGGCTCCAGCGGCTCCGCCGGTCGCCGCGCCCGTGACTACGGTCATGCCGTCGAGGCTGCCGGCCAGAGCACCGGCATTGTCGGCAGTTCCACCCTCTGTAACGGTCAGGGACACGCCCATGGCGCTGAAGTTCAGGACCTGGGACTTGTTCGCGACCGGGGCGGCCAGGGTGATGGTCTGGGCCGTCCCAGGGTTGGTGGTATTTGACAGGGTGAGGGTGTTGCCGGCGCCACTGGTGAGGGTGTAAGTCGTGGACGCATTGGCACCGGTGGCATTCAACGCGGTGACCGTCGAATTACCGAAAGTGGACCCGGCAGCCGCCGTGCCGCCAACGGTGAAGGTGCTACCCGAGAGGGAGCCGGTCAGCAGGTTCTGGCCGTTGAACTGCGTCGAGGTTGCGGTGCGGGTGATTTCGGCCTGGAGGGCCGTGACTTCATTGTTGACGCTCTGGGCGTCGTTCGTGCTCAGCGTGCTGTTTGCCGCTTCGACAGCCAGCTCGCGGATGCGCTGGAGCATCGTCTGGACCTGGTTCAGGGCGCCTTCAGCGGTCTGGACCATCGAGACGCCGTCCTGGGCGTTTCGCTGGGCCTGATTGAGGCCGGTGACCTGGGAGGACAGCTTGGTGGCGATGGCCAGACCGGCCGCGTCGTCCGCGGCGGTATTGATGCGCAGACCACTCGACAGCTTCTGGACGCTGCTCGAGAAAGCAGTTCCGGTCGTCGTCAGGTTGCGCAGAGCGTTTAGCGCATCAACGTTGGTGTTGATGGTCATGGACATTGAGGTAGGCCTCCTAGCCTGCGTTCAGTGCGGCATCCATGCCGCCGGAGGGCATCTGCCCTTCTGGCTGAGGAGTCGGGTCGCATGGGTGATCACTTGAGCGATCGGCGAGCCCAATTTGCGCAGGTGATTTCCCTCGGCTAGTGGCGCAGATGCTCGGCCGCGCAGCGGTAGGCGTCGGCCCACTCAGCCGCCCGCGCGGACACGGTGTACTCAGCCAGAACACGCTCCCGGGCACGCCCTGAGATCTCGGCTCGGAGGTCCGCCGAGGAGACGAGATCGCGCAGGTGCCGCAGCCAGTCCGCGCTCGACCGAGACACAAGTCCGTCCCGGCCGTCCTGGACGACGTCGTATGGACCGGCGCAATCAAATCCGGAGACGATCGCCGGCGCCCCGGTCAGGGCGTATTCGAGCCAGTGGAGCTCGCTGCGGGCATGGTTGTAGTCGTTGTCCTGAAGGGGCGAGAGGCCGATGTCGGGCGCCGTCGCCGCGAGGGCGGCCGCGAACGGAGGCACGCCCGGCACCCACGGCCGAACCTCGTCCACCGCCTTCACGACATCCGGCGTCGTTGCCCCGAGCCAGAAACGTCGGAGGAACGGCGTTTCGGCCGCGATCGTGTCGACGCTCGATCTGGCAACCTCGTAGTCGCGGAGCCGTGACGCGACGCCGTGGTGGACGATCCGGAGTCCGCCGGGCTCTCGAGGCGCGGAGCCGGGGGCGGCCTGGTACCAGGCAGGGTCCAGGGCGTTGCGGATCACGCGAACCGGCGCGCCGGTCCGCGCCTGCAATCGCTCAGCCAGGACTGGGGTCGTGGTCGTGACCAGATCGGCGAGGGCAAGCATCCGAGCCACGAGATCGCGCTCGAGCCAGTCCTCGGCGCCGGGCGAGAGGCCGGCCGCGAATACATCGTCGTCGGTGTCGTACACGAGCGCCCGCCCGCCCATCGCGCCCGGCTCGGTCTCGAGCAGACAGATAAGGGGCCGAACCAATGCGAACGGCGACTCCACGGTCTGATGGCCCGTAGAGGTCGCGTGAGCTCGGATCTCGGCGCGATCGAACGTACTTGCGGAGCAGTCCGGGCAACTGTGGACCGTCCTGTACCAGCGCCGGAGCACGACGACCTGGGACCAGCGCACCATCGCCACGAAGGCTGCCAGGTCGTCACCTACCTCCTCGACCGGCGGCGGCGACCAGGACACGAGTTCGACCCCCAGACCCAGGAGCGCCGGAACGAACGCCTCGAACCGAAGCGTGTCCGAGACGCTCGCGGCACCAGGTCCGATTACGAGCACGCGCAGGTTGGTCGTCATCGGGACCGGGCTTCGGTCGCGGCTGCCGCAGGGCGAGCTTTCACGCGACCGTATCCGCCGTGAGCCGCCGCCCATCGATATGTATCGGCCCATTCGATGGCCCGTGTCGTCAGCCCGTATTCCGCGCGGACCCGCACCCCGGCCCTCGCGGCCAGTTCGGATCGAAGAGCCGGAGACGTCACGAGACGGCGCAGCTGGTGCGCCCAGTCGTCCGGCGTTCGGGCCAGCAGCCCATCTTCGCCGTCGCGGATCACGTCGAAGGGACCGGGACCGCGGAAACCCGTGGCGATGGCAGGCGCGCCGACCATCGCGTACTCGATCCAGTGCAACTCGCTCTTGGCCCTGTTGAACGGCTCGTCGAGCAGCGGGGCCAGGCCGACGTCGGGCCGGGCCGCCGCCAGCGCCGCCCCAAAGGCCGCGAGCCCGTCCGCCCAGGGCCGGACTTCGTCCATGCACGCGGCTACCTGTGGCTCGACGGCACCCAGCCAGACTCGGCGAAGCCCCGTTACCGACCGAGCAACTCTGTCCACGCCCGCTCGGGCTACCGCGTAGTCGCGCAGCCTTCGCGCCACTCCGTGGTAGACGACGCGCACTTCCCCAGTCAGTCCCGCCTCGCGTCCGCCCGAATACCAGGCCGGATCGACTGCGTTGCGGATGACTCGCACCTCGCCGCGGACGTGCGGTCGCAGCCGATCGGCGAGGACCGGCGTCGAGGCCGTAACCACGTCGGCGATGGCAAGAATGCTCAGTACGAGGTCTCGCTCGCGAGCCGCGGCCGGTCCCAGGCCAGTCCAGGCCGGGTAGTCGAGGACGTCGTCGTCCGTGTCGTAGACGATGCCACGACCGCCGAGAAGCTCCGGGTGCCCGGTCAGCAGTTCGACGATGGGCCTAAGCACCAGGTCCGGCGGGCCAATTGAAACGTGACCCGTGTCTCTCATGTGGTCAGCCAGCTCAGCCAGGCTGGCGAAGGCCGAGTCGCAGGAAGTGCAGACGATGTGCGTCGGGTGCCAGCGGCGGAACAAGACGACATCGGCCCAGGCCAGGGCGGTCATCCCCAGGTCGCGCAACGCGTCTCCGCTCGACGCCGCAGGCGCCGCATCGCCGCCGCTGACGACGTCGTCGGCAAATGATTGCCAAGAGCGAACTTCGACGCCGAGCTTCGCCAGCGGCTCGACGAAGCAGCCGATCCGCAGGCTGTCGGTGACGCCAGAGTCGAGCGCGCCATAAACCAGCAAGTGCAGAGGTTCGCTCATGCCCCCCCGTCCACCGGATCCGCACCGTTCGGTCGACCGGCACTGGCTGGTTTCACCGACTGGCGGCCCGGGACCCGGCTTTCAGGCCACACCTGGATCGTCCGGCGACCGGCCTGGCTGCGTGTCAGGCTCCAGAGTGCGCACCGGCGCCAGCATGACCCGCAGCTTCGCCCGGGAGTCGGAGGCTTCGAACAACTCGCCCGAGACTTCCTCTATGAGCTCAGCGCGAACGACGGCCACGTGCCGTGGTGCGGCAATTCCGAGGACCACGCGGTCACCTTCGATGCGAACCACGCGCACCTCGACATTGGGCCCGATCCGGATGGATTGGCCTGGGCGTCGCGTGAGAACGAGCATTAGCTTTCTCCCGGAACCAGCGCCTGGAGCGGAAACTCGGGGTCCTCGACGACCAGCTGGCGGGCAATGGCTTTTGCCATGTCGATGACAAGTGGACCTGCCAGGTTGGCGGTAATCGCCGGGGGGTCGCCGTGGACTGAGAGGATCGCCAGGACCCATTCACCATCATGGATGAGCCCTAACTCGCGCATTCTGTCCGAAATACCCAGCTTCACGTTGTCTGCCGCCGCGGCGATGAAGCCGAACGACGGGTCGTCGGAACAAAGGAGCTCATACAAGGCGGTTTCGGGCACCGCACTCAGACGGTGATGCACCAGGGCCGGCAGACCCACGAGACCGTCCGGAAAGACAATCTCCGCTGCAGCTGTTGTTTGACTCACGAACTTGTCCTCGCTGGCGGGCACGATATGAAGGTGGCCTACCCGCGCGGGCCCACCGGATAAAGTCACCTCAAGTAGTCGATGAGGCTCATCTGACTGATCTTGGCGGTTACAGCCAGGGTCGCCTGGTACGTCGTCTGGCGCTGCGTCAGCTCGGTGATCGCAGCCGGCATGTTGGCATCGACCAGCTGGCTCAGGAGAGCCTGGTTGGTCGTGACCAGCGCCTGCTGCGTCGTCTTGGCATCGTTGAGCCGGTTCTCGCGGGCTCCGACCGTGGCCTGCGACTGGAGAACGGTATCGAGCGCGGCGGCAACCTTGCCGATCGTCGATTGCTGCACACCCTGGCCGCCATTGAGATCCGCCTGCAGCTGCGCCAGCGCATCGACGGCCGGCTTGAAGATGCTGTCCCCGGACATGCTGATCTGCATCGTGCTCGCTGGTCCGATACGCGCGAGCGACACCCCCTGATCGCCCTGGTAAGCGCTCACCTGTCCGGGCCCGGTGACCTGGTACGGCGGCGAGCTGGTGCGGAAGCCGCCGAAGACGTACTCGTCCCCAACCTTGGTGTTGGCGGCTGAGGCAAGCGATTCCGACAACTGAGCTACTTCTGCCGCTATGGCCTGGCGGTCGCCGGAGGAGAGGGTTCCATTGGCGCCTTGGATGGCCAGCTCGTTCGCACGCTGGAGCACGTTGCTCGCGCTCGAAAGAGCCACGTCCATGGCCGAAAGCTTGTTCGTCGCCGTGTCGATGTTGCGAACGTACTGGTTCAGCTGGGCCAGCGTATCGCCCAGGCCGACGGCCGATTGCACGTCCGCGGGATTGTCGGAGGGAAGATTGAGCTGCTTGCCCGAGGATACCTTCTGCTGGATGGCCGAAAGTGCCGACAGATCGTTCGCCAGGCTGGTGTTGGTCTTGTCGTAGAACATCGACTCGGTCACGCGCATGGCTCGTAGTCCTCTTAGCCGCGGCCGACCAGGCCGGTGGAATTGATGAGTGTGTTGAGCATCTCGTCCATGGTCGTGATGACGCGGGCAGCCGCCTGGTAGGCATGCTGGAAGCGGATCATGTCGGTGGCCTCTTCGTCGAGCGAGACGCCGCTGACCTGCTGCACCTGGGTGTTCAACTGGTCGAGCACGAGTTGCTGGTTCTGTGACATCTCCGACGCCTGACTCGAGGCTGTGCCTATCTTGCCGACCAGGCTCGAGTAGAAATCGGTCGTGGTCTGCGACGGCGTATATAGAGAGGCCGCGACGATCGTGTTGTGGCCTGCCGCGCTGAAGTCCGTGACGAGATCTGCCCCGGCCTTGGCTGCGGCGCCGGTGCTGACCGTCAGCTTGATGCCCAGCTGGTCGAAGTTGATGACCTGAGTGCCGCCCGCGGCCATGTCGGCGATGGCCACCGTCTGGACGCTGCCGTCGGCGCCCGTCAGGGTAAGGTTGCTGCCGCTGCCGCTGAACGTGTATGTCTGGGCCGTGGCGGTGTCCGTCGCGACGGTCATCAGCCGCGCGGTGGTGCCGGTGGTGAGATCCATTCCGCCGACTACGTCCGTACCCGCGACGCCGCCAGAGTAGCTCTTGGCGTTCTGGATATCCGCGATCAGGCCCGCGACGGATCCGTCGCCCGGGGAATTCGGCGCGGCCGAGGCGGCTATCAGCTGAGGGTTCGCGGCAACGGCCGGGTTCACGGCCAGCGACTGGGCGACATCGCCGGAGTGGTACGTGAAGATGGCCTGGCCCTGATTCCCGTTGGCATCTATGCCCTGCTCGTGGAGGCTGTTGGTCGAATTCGGCAATGCCTTTCGCCAGCGCATCGAGTTGCGACTGGTAGCCCGCGACCTCGACGTCGCGCACGTCGAGCAGGCCTTTCAGCTGGCCGGTCGGCAGAGTGACGGCGCTGCCGTCGGACCACTGGGGCACGACGTGACCGGTCGAGTTCGTTCCGGCCACGATCGCGCGCGAGGTGACGTTCGAGACCAGGTCCGTTCCGCCCACCTCAACGGTGATGGTCCCGTCCTTCTGGGTCAGAACGGTCGAGGGGAGGATCGAACTCAGCTGATTGAGGAGCTGAGTCCGCTGATCGAGAAGATCGTTGGGGTTGTTGCCGGCGATGGAGACCCGCTGGATCTGGCCGTTCAGATTGGCGATCTGCGTTGCCAGGCCGTTGACGGTGGCGATCTGCTGGGTCACCTTGCTGTCAATCCCAGACGCGACCATTCCGAGCTGCACGGCGTCGCTGTTGATCTGCATCGCCAGGCTCGAGGCCTGCTCCGTGAGAGCCGAACGAGCGGCTGTCGAAGACGGATCCGCGGCGACATCCTGCCAGGCGCTGTAGTACTTGCTGATGGTGTTGCCCAGGCCCGAACTCGAGGGCTCCGGGAAGATGGACTCCACCTTCGACAGCTCGGCGTCGCGCGTGTCCCACTCGCCCTGCAGCGACGTTTGTGCCTGGACTTGCTGATCCAGGAAGGTGTCCCTGACTCGTGTGATCGCCGCGACGCTGACTCCCGAGCCGATCTGGCCGGGCAGACCGCTGCGGTCGAATGCCGGGATCGTGTAGGGCGGCGCTTCGACCAGCATAACCTGCTGGCGCGAATACCCTGGCGTACTGGCATTGGCGACGTTGTGAGCCGCGGTGTCCAGCTGCTGCTGAGCTGCGCGCAGACCGGAAACCCCGATGTCGAGACCGAAGAAAGGCGAACTCATGGCCTATGCCCCCCGGTCCACGTAGGTCGGGCCGGAAGGCGTGGAGTAGCCGCCGCCGACGCCGTCGGGGTCTACCCTGCCCGCGCCCAGAAGCAGCCGCATAAGAGCTGCGTCCACGGCCCAGGCCTGCTCGATCAAGTACGCATTGCGCCGCGCGCAGGCTGCAAGTCGCTGACACAGGGCCGGGACCCCGACGTCGCCGAGCAGCGCTTTGTCGTCGGATGTGAGACCGGCCGTGAGACGATTGACGCGCTCGACGAGTCCTTCGGCCCGTTCATTGCACGTCGCGATGGCCTCGCGATCGTGACGAGCGACCGCCTCGGCAACGCCGTCCGATTCCGCCACGAGAGCGATCAGGGCATCGGTCAACGCTGCCAGCTCGGGCGAGCCGAAGCTGGCTGCGCTGTCGGCGAACTCGAGGTCGCCAGACGCGAACATCTATGCCCGAGTGTCTAGGATCCCTCGGGCAATTGTCTCGGCTTTGACCGAGTAGCTGCCCTGAGCGATCCGTTGCTTGGCGTCGTTCACCTTGTCGGATCGGACGTCAGGAGCGGCATTGGCGGCCTCGAGGGCCTGATGCATCTCCCGGCTACGCGGCGACAGGTCGACGCGTGCGGCCGGCTGGCTTGCGGCGCGATCATTCTCGGGTCGCTGAGCTTCCGTCTTGGCCGGAGCCGGCGTTGCCGGAGCGGTCGGACGAAGGTTCGGCGACGATGTTACGGACCGCGGGTCTTCGATCTTCATTGCTTACCTCTACTGGGCGTCACCCTAGAGATCGGCCGGTACCCCGGAGACTTGACCCGCGGGAGGGGTAGTTCGTCATCAGTTCGACGTACCCGTTGCATTCCGTCGACGTTTTCATCAAACGCCGAGCGGCGCACCATGCCTCGGCGCGCCAGCTGAACCAGCATCGCACCTTGACCGGGAACTCGGAAGGGGGCCGTTCGGGGGCCCCTGGACGGAGAAGGAGCGCTCATCGCAGCCGTCCCAGCTGGGTGGCGTCGGCGAGCGTCCCGTCCTGGAGGGACAGGGCGCGGGAGCTCATCTGGAAGTTGCGCTGCAGCGAGACCAGGTCGGTCATGGCCATGGCCATGTCCGTGTTGCTGGCTTCCAGCGCGCCCTGGCGGATCGTGCCCGTAGCGGGCGCCAGCTGGCCTCCGGCCGAGTACAGGTTCTCGCCGAGTCGGGTCACGCCTCCGGGCGGCCAGCCCATCAGGGCGATCCGCTGGCCGGTCTGGACGATCGTTCCGTCCGCGGCGACCGTGAACGGGTGGCCGGGCTGGATGGTGTGGCCGGCCGTGTCGAGTACCGGGTAACCCTGCTGGGTTACGAGAGTGCCAGTCACGTCCACCGTGAAGTCGCCGGCCCGAGTGTAGGCGACGCCGCCGCCGGTCCTGACGACGAACAGGCCGTCGCCCTGGACCGCCAGGTCGGCCTCGCCGCCGGTGACCTGCAGCGGGCCCTGGCTGGTGTCGAGTTTGAGGCCCGGCCGGGATGGCGCCGGTGCCAAGCTGCGCCGATCTCGGGGCCGAGCGAGTTCATGAGCTGGAGCTCGAAGTCGTCCTGGACGGTCCGGGATTGCTTGAAGCCGACGGTGTTGGTGTTGGCGATGTTGTCGGCCACGACCGCCTGGCGGGTCATCGACGAGATGATCCCCGGAGAGGGCCGTATAGAAGCCACGGATCATGACCGCGCCCTCCTTCGGCCCGAGCCGCGCGGCGACGTCCGGGTCGACCAGCCGGCCGCGAAGTGCCAGGACCGCTTCGGTGTGGATCTGGCAGACGCGCGACTCGGTCACGCCCAGGACCTGGCCGATTTCCTTGAACGTCATCTCGTCCTGGTAGTACAGGGCGAGGACCATGCGCGGACCGCTCTCCGAGCCGGCCGATCTCCTGGACCAGCGAGGCGATGGCGTCGCGGCGGACGGCCTCGTCGGCCGGATCCACGGCGTTCGGGTCGGGGGCGTTGTCGGCCAGCATCGACCGAGTCGTCGTCGCCGTCTCGGGCGTCGTGCTCGTCGAGCGAGACCGTCACCACTGACGCGGCCTGGAGACGATCGCGGTAGCGCGGCCACCGGAAGTCCGAGCCGTGCCGGCGATCTCGCCTTCGGACGGCGAGCGGCCCAGCTCGTGCTGCAGGTCGCGGATCGCGCCCTGGATCGCCCGGGCGGCCTCGCGTCCGGCCCGACCCACGGTATCGAGGGACCGGACGGCGTCGAGGATGGAGCCGCGGATCCGCAGGATCGCGTAAGACTCGAACGATGCGGCGGCTTCGGGCTTGTAGGCGTCGATCGCCCGCAGCAAGCCCGAGGACTCCGGCCTGCATGGCGTCTTCATGGTCGAAGAGGCCCGGGGACCGACACGCCCAGCCGGCCGACCACGTACTTGACCAGGTGGGCGTAGCGATTGACCAGCTCGTCGCGGGTCATGCCCGAACCCGGCGTCGGGGTGTTGCCGTAGGCGCCGTAACCTCTCAGGTCGACGGCATCGGCCACCGGCTCGATCGGTTCCGCCTCGGCGGTCGGTGCAGTCTCGCCCTCAACGTCCGTGTCGACGGCTTCCACGCCGGCGACCGCCGCATCGGTATCGGCGTCCGCGTCAAGTGGCTTCCC
Organism: uncultured Chloroflexia bacterium; assembly: GCA_963835845.1. Taxonomy (GTDB): domain Bacteria; phylum Chloroflexota; class Limnocylindria; order Limnocylindrales; family CSP1-4; genus Fen-1039. Next base: position 96,879 of record CAWIGT010000006.1, read on the forward strand.
GGCGCCTGGACTCGCCAGGACGTCGAGCACGTCGGGGCCGTCGAGGTGGTCGGAGCCCTCCGATCTACCTCCGCGGCCTCGCTCTCCGTCATCCGGCGGCGCTCCTCCGAAACCCGCGCCCGGTTCGAATTCGGATTCTGCCGGGCGATTTCACGAGCGGCTCGACCACCTGACCCGCCCTGGCCTCGGTGAACAGCCGCGACACGGGTCGAGGCAGCAACCGAGCCGGCGACGGCGGACGAGGCGTGGAGCGGGGGAAAGAACTGTCGGTCAAACATCACGCAATACCCTCAACTCACGCGCTTTTGGAAATGGTGGAAGCGGACCGGCGGGCCCGAGCGGCGGCGACCGAATCGGCCGTTGCGGCCTTCATCGCCTTGGCCCTCTTGGCTTCGCGGCGCCTGCGCATTCGGAGCATCTTCACTTCGGGCGGCTCGAGCCAACCGAGCAGCAGCCGGCCGGCCAGGGTGAAGCCCACGGCGGCCGCCAGGGCCCGGTCGACACAGTCGACCATCGGCGCGCCGGCCTGATAGGACACGCCCCCGATCGCGAGGGCGGCCACGATGGCGATCCTCAACGTCCAAGTGGCCACGAGCAGTTGCATCTATCAAACCTCCACTTGGGCGTGCACTTGCACGGATACGCTGGGCAGGATTTCTTCGTAGGAAAGGACGGTGAGTTGCGGTATGTGCCGCTCGGTCAGGTTCCGCAGGGCCAACCTGATCCGGGTCGTGCAGAGCAGGATCGGCTGGTAGCGCTGGGCGGCCAGGTTCTTGAGGCCACGGTCGATCGACTCGATCAACAGCCTGCTATCTGAGCCGGACAGCTCCAGGCCAACGTAGCCGGGCTGGACCATGACCGAGGTGCCGAGGCGGGTATCGAGATCAGGGGCCAGGGCGATGGCGTGGACGGCGCCGTCCGGGGCGCGGTAGCGCATCGAGATGGCCCGAGCCAGGGCATGGCGCGCCGCCTCGGTCAGGAACAGCGGCTCCTTGGTGCTGCGGGCGCCGTCGGCAATGGCCTCCAGGATGGTCGACAGGTCGCGGATCGGGACGCGCTCGTGGAGCAGGCCCTGCAGGACCTTCTCCACGTCGCCGAGGCTGACGAGACTCGGCACGAGCTCCTCGACCAGGCCCGGCTGGTCGCGCTTGACGCCGTCGAGCAGCTGGCTGGTCTCGGGCCGGCCGAGGATCTCGTGGGCGTGGCGCCGGATCGTTTCGGCGAGATGAGTGGCCAGGACCGAAGCCGCGTCGACGACGGTGTAGCCGAGGCTCTCCGCCCGTTCGCGCTCGGCCACGCTGATCCAGGACGCGGGCAGGCCGAAGACCGGTTCCGTGGTCGGGATCCCGCTGACGGCGATCTCGCCGCCGTTCGGGTCCATGCACAGCATCTTGGTGGGATCGACCGAACCGCGTGAAATCTCCGAGCCACGCAGCTTGATCACGTAGGCGTTCTGGTCGAGGACCAGGTCGTCGCGGATTCGGACCGTGGGCACGATCAGGCCGAGCTCGCCGGCGATCTGCCGCCGGATGAGGCCGATGCGCTCGACCAGGCCGCCGCTCGTGCCGCCCTCCACGAGGCCGACCAGGCCGTAGCCGACCTCCAGCTCCATGGTCTCGACCTTGAGTGCGTCGAGCGGGTTGTCCTGACCGCTGCCCAGGGCCGGCAGTGTCTGCGGCGCGTTCAGCAGGCCGGTGCCCCCGCCGGCTCGAGGCAAGTGCCAGGGCCGCGGCGTTGCGGGAGTTCGAGAGGAACCAGCCGCCGCCGCCGACGATGGCGCCCGCCGTGCGCGAAGATGACCGTCGGGAAGCCGGGCACCACGCCGATCATGATCAGTGCGCCGCCCACGACCATGAACAGCTTGGGCCGGCTCAGAAGCTGCGTCGCCGAGGTCGCTGCCGAGGCCGGCATCTGAACCGCTGCGGGTGACGAGGACGCCCGTCGCGATCGAGATGAGCAGGGCGCTGATCTCGTTGACCAGGCCGTCGCCGACGGTCAGGACCGTGTAGGTGGTGAGGGCCGTGCCGATGTCGAAGCCCTTCTGCAGGACGCCGACGGTCAGGCCGCCGACGATGTTGACGACGATGATCACCAGGGCGGCGACGGCGTCGCCCTTGACGAACTTGGAGGCGCCGTCCATGGCGCCGTAGAAGTCGGCTTCGTGCTCGATGGCCCGGCGGCGCGCCCGGGCGTCGTCCGGCGTGATCAGGCCGGCGTTCAGGTCGGCGTCGATGCTCATCTGCTTGCCGGGCATCGCGTCGAGGGTGAACCGGGCGGTCACCTCGCTGACTCGGCCGGCGCCGTTGGTGATGACGACGTACTGGATGACCACCAGGATCAGGAACACGACGATGCCGACGACGGTGTTGCCGCCGACGACGACCTTGCCGAAGGCCTGGATGACGTCGCCGGCGTGGGCGTTGAGGAGGATCAGGCGCGCCGCGGACACGTTGAGGCCGAGGCGGAACAGGGTGGCGATCAGGAGCAGCGACGGGAACGAGCTGAACTCGAGCGGCTCGCGGATGTTGAGGCTGACCAGCAGGATCGTCAGCGAGAACGTCAGGTTGAGGACGATGAGGACGTCCAGCAGCATCGGCGGCAGCGGGATGATCATCATCGCCACGATGCCGACGACGGCACCGGCGAGGATGGCGTCGCTGCGGCGCAGCACGCTCGGCGCGGGGGCGGCCTGGGTCGTCATAGCCCTAGTTCCTCGTCGTCGATGGTTGTGACGTCGGTGCCGTTGGCGGCACTCGCGACGGCCTTGGGGTTGGCGGCTTCGCCCAGAACGAGCCCGGCCTCGAGTTCCGCGATCTCAGTTGCGGTGATGTCGCCCAGCTCGTCCTGGGCCATGGCCACGGCCAGCGCGTCTTCGTCCACGTCGGCCGGCGCCAGGGCCGCCGACTCGAGCCAGGAGTCGTCGAGATCTGCGGCTTCGCCATCCGCAGCTGAGCGGCCGTCCGGGCCGATCGGTCCGTCCTCGCTCCAGGCCGCGGCGAGTGCCGGGCCGGCGGTCACCTCGGGGTCGCCGGCGGCGGCGTCGGATGCATCGGATGTGTCGGCGGCCGCCTCGGGCCGTCCGTAGAGTCGGGCGGCCGCAGAGCCGTCCACGGCGATGCCGGCGATCTGGTTGGCCGGATCCAGCAGCGCGGTACGGACGGATTGGCCGGCGCCACTCCACCACGGTCGCGGGGCGGCGGAGCCTGCTCGTCCGGCGTCCGGGGTCCCGCCACGCTCGCCGCGACGCCCGCCGGCCGATCGGCCGGCCCCGAAACGGGCCTGGTGAACCAGGACGAGGAGCCTGGCGACGGCCCGATACAGATGGGCCGGGACTTCGGAGCCGATCGCGCGCGTGAACAGCGCTCGCGCGAGGGGCTTGTCCTCGATGATCGGGATGTTGTGCTCGCGCGCCATCTGCTTGATGCGCTCGGCCATGAGCCGCTGGCCCTTGGCCACGATCCGCGGGGCGCGCATGGTCAGCGAGTCGTACTTGAGCGCCACGGCCAGGGTCGTCGGGTTGGTGACGATGACGTCCGAGGTGGGGATCGCGTCCATCATCCGGGCAAAGGCCATCTGACGGGCCCGGCGGCGGCGGGCGCCTCGGATCTGTGGATTGCCCTCGGATTCCTTGTACTCCTGCTTGACCTCTTCTTTGGTCATGCGGATCGACTGCTGGGCCCGCCGCCGCTGGACGACGAAGTCGACGAGAGCCACGACGGCCAGCAGGATGGTGATGGTCAGACCGAGCTGGAAGACCGCGGACAGGCAGCTGCCGGCTATGGTCGCCGCGCTGGATCCCTGCGTATTGACGATCGATGGGACTCGGCTGCCGACCACCTGCCAGGAAATGAGCGCCAGGATGGCCAGCTTGGCCGAGGCCAGGCCGAGCCTGACCAGGGCCTGCTTGTCCAGGATTCGCTTGGCCCCGGTCAGCGGGTTGATCCGGCTCAGGTCGAAACGAATGCTCTTGGCGGAGAGGACCAGACCGCCCGAAACCAGGTTACCGGCCACGCCGGCCACCATGACCAGGCAGGCCAGGGGCAGGACGAGGACGACGGTCGTCATGATCGCGTCGCCCGTGGCGCTGAGGAGTTGGGCGTCGCTGGCGCGAGGGGTCATGTCGACGATCGCGGTCTGGGTTCGAGTTACGAGCGTGGCCGCGATGCCCGGCAGCAGGCTGGCCAGCATCAGCGTGCCGACGCCCAGCGTCAGGCCCATAGAGAACTCGGCGGACCGGCCGATGCCCTGGCCTTTGGCACGGGCTTCGTCGCGTTTCCGCGGAGTAGGGGCTTCAGTCTTCTCAGCCATCGCCGCGCCCTACGTAGTCACTGCGCCGCCGGTGGCGGCGTCGAAGATGAACCGGTAGATGGACGAGGCGCCGCTGATCAGACTCGGCATGGCCAGAGCCAGAACGGCGATACCGACCAGCATCTTCAGCGGCAGGCCGAGGATGAAGACGTTGATCTGGGGAATGGCGCGAGCCAGCAGAGCCACCGACAACTCGACCAGGAGCAGTACGAGGGCGATGGGCAGGGCGACCCGGACACCCAGCTCGAGCGAGAGGGCGATCGTCTGTGCGCTGGTCATGGCCAGGTCGGCAGGCCAGCCGCCGCCGACCGGATAGACGGCGAAAGAGTGCGCCAGCGCCTGGACGACGGCCAGGTGGAGGCCCAGGGCCAGGAACACCAGGCCGGCCAGCACCGAGAAGAATGGGTCGAGGGCAGTGGACGCGTCGGACTCGGTCGGACTGAAGACCGACGCCAGCGACAGGCCGAGCTGGATCGAGATCACTCGGCCGCCCACTTCCACGGCCTCAAAGCCCATCGACAGGACGAAGCCGAGCGCCGCGCCGATGATCAGCTCGACCGGCGCGGCCAGGAGCAGAGGCGCAGTTCCGGCGTTCACGCCCGCCGTCTTGACAAGAGCCACTGCCAGCGCCGCGGACAGGCCGAACTTGACCAGCGTCGGGATGGCGTGATGGCCGAAGATCGGGGCAGTGAACACCAGCCCGGTGCAGCGCAGCATGGCCAGAAACAGGAGAGTGGCCTGGCCGCCACTGAGCGCGACGGTCATTGGCCGGCCTGCGACGCCACGTCGAACACGTAGCGCGTGAAGTCCGTCAGCTGGGTCGCCATTCCCGGACCCATGATCATCAGGATCAGGGCCACCAGGAGCAGCTTGGGCACGAACGTCAGGGTGGCTTCGTTGATCTGCGTGGCCGCCTGGAGGACCGAGATGACCAGGCCGATGGCCATGGACACAAGGACGATCGGGCCGCCAACCGCGAGCGTCGTGTAGAGGGCGCGCTGCATGACGGCGCCGACGTCGGCTCCGCTCATGGCTAGCCGAAGCTCCTGACGAGGGACTGCACGACCAGCACCCAGCCGTCGACCATGACGAAGAGGAGCAGCTTGAAGGGCAGGGCGATCTGCGTCGGCGAGACCATGACCATGCCCATCGACATCAGCGCCGAAGCGACCACGAGGTCGATGATCAGGAACGGGATGTAGAGCAGGAAGCCCATCGTGAAGGCGGTCTTGAGCTCGCTCACCACGAAGGCCGGAAGCAACACCTCGAGCGACACGTCATTGGCCGTGGCCGGCCGGGGTTCCTTGGACAGGTCGATGAAGACCTGCAGGTCTTCCGATCGGGTTTCCTTGAGCATGAACTCGCGGAACGGATCGATGCCTTTCTGAATGGCCGTGTTCTGGTCGATCGTGTTGTTCAGGTACGGCTGCAGGGCATCGTTGTTGGCCTTGGTGAAGACGGGCGACATCACGAAGAGCGTCAGGAACAGCGACAGGCCGAGGATCACCTGGTTCGGGGGCAGGTTCGGGATGCCGATCGCGCTTCTCAGCAGCGACAGCACGACGACGATCCGGGTGAAGCTCGTGGCCAGCATCAGGATGGCGGGCACGAGCGAGAGGACCGTGATAGCGACCAGCATCTCGAGCGACAGCGCCATCTGGCCGTTGCCGCTGGACGCCTGGCCGTCGCCGATCTGGACCGAGATGTCGGAGTTGCCGGTGGTCGACGAGCAGCCGGCCACCGCCAGAGCGACGAACGCCATGACGAGGAACAGACCGAGCTTGCGGCGGCGGCTCATCGGACCCGGCCTCCGCTGACGAAAGTGGCCAGTCGGCCGGTCAGCGCGTCAAGGGGCGCGAGCATCGAGTTCAGGGCGGTTCCGAGGGTCGGTATGGCCGGGCGAGCCGCACCGCCCAACTCGCCGGGGTCCGTGGCGGTCCCCCCCGCCGTCGATGTGATCTCGTCGGCTTCCGCGAGCTCGGTGGCGTCCAGCTCGGCCAGCGAGACCATGCCGCTCGGGGTCAGGCCCACCACGAGGCGTCGGTCGCCGATCGCGACCAGGTGGAGCGACGCCTTCGGTGCGAGCGTCCGGGACTCAAGGACCTCGAGCCGGCCGCCGCGCTTGGTGGTTCCGTTGCCCACTTTGCCGAGGACGCGCAGGGTAATGAAGAGCAGGACGAGAACGATCAAGCCCTTGGTGACGAGGTCGGGCCAGTTGAGTCCGGTCGGATCGCCGCTGCTCCAGGCGCTGCTCGAGGCGGAAGCACCGGTCGCGCCGGGCTGCGCGCCGCCGGCCAGCGAGGGAACCGTTCCGATCAAGGCCACGCCGACGAGCGCGGCGATGCACGCGATCGTGGCGATGCGACGGCCGGAGCTCGCGCCGGCGGCGCCGAGCAGCCGGGCCATGAAGCCGTCCGCGGCGGCGGAGCGGCCGGAGAACGCCATCGTCAGCGACCTGCCGTAGAGAGACGCTGCTGGCGAGCAACGACGTCGGTGATACGCACGCCGAAGTTCTCGTCGACGACCACGACTTCGCCCTGGGCGATCGGCCGGCCGTTGATCAGGATGTCGACCTTCTCGCCGGCCAGCTTGTCGAGCTCGATGATCGAGCCCGGGGTCAGGGCCAGGACGTCTCGGATCGGCAGCGTCGTGCGGCCGATCTCGACCGCGACCTGGAGCGACACGCCCAGCAGGAGATCGATGTTGTAGCCGGGCGACGCGGTCGGCGCGGCAGTCAGTTCGGGCAGCTGGGCCGCCCTGACGTTGGCCGGCACCTGTGCCGGCATGCCGAAACTCGCAGGCGCCGGGGCCGGTGTGGGTCCGGGAGCGGCGGCCGGAGCGGGCGCCGCGGGCCGTGCCGGCGTCGTCGACTTGAATTCCTGGGCACGCTGGGAGACCGGCGCCGGCGCCGGGGGCGGAGCCGTGGCGGCCTCCGCCGAGAGAGCCTGGAGCGCGACGATGTGGGCGGAAAGCTCGCCCGCGACGGCCGCGTCATATGCCGAGACGAGGACCAGTTCCTCGTTGTCGACCGAGGTGATGGGCAGTCGGAGCAGGAGCATCGGCGCGTCGGGTCCGGAGATCTCCACTGCCGCGCCCAGGCCCAGCCCTTCGCCGAGGATCGATTCGAAGGCCCCGTCCATGCCTTCCAGGACCAGCTCCTGGAGGCGCTCGGCGGTGTAGACCTTGCCGCCGATCTTGTCGCCCTTGGCCGGGTCGAGAGCGCCCCAGCCACCGCGCCGGTCGGTGCCGAGAAGTTCGAACGAGCGCGCCGCAATCAGCGGGGTCGGCGCCTCGGAGAAGTTCAGGTGACCGACGGTCATGTCCCCGATGGTCACGGGGCACAGCGCGTCGGCGGATATCGTCTCCGCGATGGCGGACCGCAGCATCGGCCACAGCGGCAGGATCGAAGCCCCGGCGCCCAGGGATGCCCCGTCGGCGGGCTTCCAGTCGAAGGATTCCCAGCTCATCTCAGGCCTCCATGGGAGAGAGCGGGCTCACCAGGCGCAGCGCGACGCGATCCCCTACTCGACCGGGGATTGCCCACGCCTGCGCTTGATCGGCAACCGCAACCAGGACAGGCTCGTCGAAGCGCTCGTCGAACCTGATGACGTCCCCGGCCCGCAGCTCAGATAGAGCCTCGACCGGAATGTCCACCGCTCGGAAAGTGGCGGTGACGGGGATTTCCACTGAACGAACCTCGTTCTCGAGAACGTCGCGCACGGCGGAGTCGCCCGAGACGGCGCGGCGCTGCGCGTACCACATCGTTGCGGCGAGCCTGGGGAGCAACGGCTCGAGGGTCGCGTACGGATAGCAGATGGTCATCGGAGCGGTCTGGCCGGCGAAGCGCACCTCGTAGGTCATCACCGCGACCACTTCGGCCGGCGCCGCGATGCGCAGGAGGATCGGTGTAAGGGCGGATTCGCTCACGGTGACGTCGAGGGTCTGAAGGTGCGACCAGCCCTCGTTCAGGGCATGGGGCAGATGGCCGACGACGCGCGCGATCAGGTCCGCTTCGATCGGAGTCGGCTCGCCGCGTTCGGCCGGGATGCGACCCGGACCGCCCAGCAAGCGGTCGACGGCGGCCTGCGCGAAACCTAGGTCTATGTCGACCATGAACGGGCCGGCCAGGCCGGTGCTGTTCATCACGACCAGTTCGGTAGGCAGGCTCAGCTGCGTCACGTAGTCGTCGAAGATGAGCTGGTCCGTGCCGGCGAGCTGGATCACGATCGAGCTTCGCAGGAAAGACGACAGCCTGGCCGCCGCGATGCGTCCGACGTTCTCGTGAATGGCCTGGAGCGTTCGAAGCTGCTCATTGGAGAACTTGGCCGGTCGACGGAAGTCGTAGGTCTTGACGATCCGACCGTCCGAACTGAGGGACGGCGGCTGGTCTTCGGTAGGCAATGAGCCATCGGCAACTGCCCCGAGGAGCGCATCGATTTCGGCCTGCGACAACATCTGACGGCTCGCCTACTGCATCACGAAATCGGTGAAGTAGACATCGATCACTTCGGTGTCGCCCAGGATCTTCCTGAACGCATCGAGCAACTCTGCCTTGAGCTTGGCCCGCCCGTCGGCGGTCACCAGCGCGGTAGAGTCGTGGGCCGAGACCACGGTCCCGACGGCATCGACCAGAAGCGGAAGCGCGTCCGAATAGGAGGCCAGCTCGGTCGTCTGCTCCTTGGTGCGGTCGGCGCCGTGCAGGTCGTAGAAGCTCGCCGACGAAGGCCGCATCTCGATGGTCACGCCGATCTTGGCGTACTTGTAGGCGCCCGGAGACGTCGTGGACAGGTTGATGACCTTGTCGTCGAGGGCCAGCATCGGACCGAATTGACCCTGGCCGGGATCGGCGACGGCCGGGGGCGGGGCGGCGGAGGCGGACATCTGGGTGAAGACCAGGCGCCTGCGGCGGCCAGGCCCAGAGGCACTCCCAGGGCCAGGATCGCGCGCTTCCCCTTGGGGATCGGGAGCTTCACGGGCGGTACTCCATGTACTTGCCGGGACGGCTGCCTGCGCAAGCCGCCGAAGTCGTGTGGTTCATCAGAAGGAAGGCATCGCTATGGGGGCCGACGACGGGACGCTGGCATCGGCCGGGTAGATGATCACGATGTCGACACGGCGGTTCTTGGCCCTCGAGGCGTCGTCGATGTTGGGCGTGATCGGGTTGTACTGGGCGTTGCCCTGGGCCGCGAGCCGGCTCGGATCCAGACCCATGCCGACCATGGCCTCGAGGACCGCCAGGGCGCGGGCCGTCGACAGGTCCCAGTTGCTCGTGTACAGCACCCCGTCGGGCGCCTGGTCGTCCGTATTGCCTTCGATCCGAACGTGGTTGGGCAGAGGCTTGATGATGTTCGCGACTTGCTTCACCAGGTTCAGAGCGTGGTCGTCGAGATGGGCACGTCCCGACGAGAAGAGCAAGGCGTCGCTCAACCGGATGACGATCCCCTGCGGCGCCATGCCGACCTCGACCTCGCCGCCGAGCCCCTGGCCGATGGCGTAGTCCTCGAGAGCCGCCGTGATGGCTTGCAGGTCGGACTGAACAGGGCTGGTGCCCGTCTGGCTCTGATCCTGGGTAACGCTCGTGTCCTGGCCGCTGTTGATGCTGATGGCTTGCTGGCCCTGCATGACGTCGGCGTTGAAGGCGGCCGACACGGACTGGGCCAGGGCGACGAACTTGCGCACGTCGGTCGTGCTGATCGCGTACATGACCACGAACAGGACGAAGAGAAGCGTGATCAGGTCCGAGTAGGTCAGGAGCCAGCGCTCGTCGTTCTCGTGCGGGGACTCGATGTGGGCCTTCTTGCGGCGCGGCATCAGGCAGCCTCCGCAACCGGCGCGCCGGCGGCGCCCTTTTCGGCAGACTCGTCGGCGGCCTCGGCCTCGGGTCCGGCGTGAGCGCGCAACTTCTGAGCGACGATGCGCGGGTTGTCGCCGGCCTGGATCGCCAGGATGGCCGCGAGGGCCAGGCGGCGCTCCTTGGCTTCGGAGGCGTCCTTGCTCTTGAGGTTCGCGGAGACGGGCAGCCACAGGATGTTGGCCGCGCCCACGCCGAAGAGCGTGGCGATGAAGGCGGTCGCGATCGACTCGCCCAGGCCGGACGGATCGGCCAGGTTGGAGAGGACGCTGACCAGGCCCATGACCGTGCCGAGGACGCCGAAGGTGGGCGAGTAGCCGCCCATCTTGGCGAACATGTCGATGCCCTTCATGTGGCGCGCCTGCATCGATTCGATCTCGATGTCGAGGATCTCCTCGACGGTGTCGGGCTCGAGGCCATCGATGACCATCTGAAGGCCGTGGCGGATGAACGGGTCCTGGACCGCCTCGACATCGGCCTCGAGGGCCAGCAGGCCCTCGCGCCGAGCTCGCTCGGCGAACTTGACGAGCATCTCGCGGATCGTGCTGATGTCGCTGACACGGGGCTTCATGGCTCATTCCGAGCAGCTTGGGAAAGGTCATGAATTGCTTCATCGAGGTGGAGGCGATCGTCGCCCCGAACGTCGCGCCGAAGATGAGCAGGATCGCGGACGGGTTGAGGAACGCGGCGGGCGAGCCGCCGTCGAGGACATCGGCGACCATCATGGCGCCGAGGCAGATCATGATTCCGAGTGCCGCCGTCCATGGCTAGCGCCTGGCCTCAGGGGTTTCGTTGTAGGCGCGGAGGCGCGCCCGGTTCGGATGCTCGTACTGGGCCGGGTCGTGCTCGGGCGGCGGGTCGTAAGCGCGGCGGCCGCCGAAGCGCGAGTCGACGTGGAGCGAGCGCTGGTAATAGTGGAATCGCGTCGCCACTTCGGTGGCGGTCTCGCGGACCAGCATCTTCTTGCCGTCGGCGAGGGTGAGGACGGTGTCCGGTGTCTCCTCGACGAGCTCGATGCGGTCGGGGTTGATGAGGACGGAGGTTCCGTCGGGACGCGTCAAGGGGATCATCGGATCAGGCCAGGCTGCCGGTGAGGGCCAGGCGCATCAGTCCGGCTCGAGAGCGGACGTTGAGCTTGCGGCTCAGGTTGGCCCGGTGGGCCTCGACGGTCTTGACCGAGAGGACCAGCGACTCGGCGATCTCGCGATTGGACAGGCCCTGGCCGATGAGGTAGAGCATCTCGCGCTCGCGAGGCGTGAGCAGCGAGACCGGGCCCTCGTCCACGAAGGAGGCCTCGAGATGTTCGTTGACCGTCGGGAAGCCGGCGACGATCGGGCCGAGGCCCTCCATGACGCGGCGGACGACGACCAGGAAAGTGTCGCGGTTGACGTTGTCGATGAGCATCGCGGCGTCGGCGCCGCCGGCCAGACAGTCGTTCGGGGCGACCTCTCGGCCGCGCGTAACGAGAGCGATCAGGCGTGGCTTGGGCCACAGGGCCGCCAGGAGCCGGCAGACTTCCGGCCCCTCCGCCGGCACGAAATCGAACAGGACGAGCTGCGGATGCGTGTCGGAGGCAAGGCGGAACGCCTCGTAGACGGAGGCCGCGCTCGCGACTTCGCAGGCGGATCCGCTGGCGAGCATCGTCGACACCCCGAGGCGAACGATCTCGGCCTGGTGGATGATCAGGGCATGGGTTACAACGCGTGCCGGCCTCGGCGGCGCCGCAGCCGAGCGACCCGCCCCCCGACGGTCCTGCACGGGATAGCTGGCGATCGACATCTGGCCAAATCCTTGAGGTCCCTGCTGCTTGACGGACGGGTCCACCGGCAGGCGCGGCGCTGGACTCGTCTTGTGCGGTCCGAAGCATTCGGCAGGGAACCCTTGTAGGTGTATTCCCGGCCCGAGCCAATCGTTCGGGGAGGGACCCAGGTCCAGGGCACGTGGCCGTAGGTACTGCCACGCTCAGGGGGTCTCCCTGGCCCGGTCGGGGCCATCAGGCTGCGGCCGGTTCGTGTCCGAGCTGAGCGTTCAGTATTGACTGAACTTGCCGAACGTATTAGCGTTTCTGCATCCCCGGCGTCGGCATGGCCCGGCCGCGCGGGAATCACCGGAGGCGAGGACGTGGACGAGCTGCTCGAGCGTGCCAGCGGAAGTCGAGGAGCGCGCATCTCGGCCGAGCGCTTCGTCGAGGAGATCGGGTTGGTCTTCGACTCGATGCACCTGCCACGCATGGCCGGGCGCGTCCTGGGCGCAATCCTCCTGGGCCCCGCCGACGGACCGACGGCCGGAGACCTGGCCGAGACGCTGCAGGCCAGCAAGGGCTCGATCAGCAACATGACACAGCTGCTGATCCACTACCGCTTCGTCGAGCGGACCGTCCGGGCCGGCGATCGCCGCGACCGCTTCGTGATCAAGTCCGGGGCCTGGGCCCGGATGATGCTGTGGCGCCTCGAGCTGCTCCAGAGACTGCAGGAACTGGCGGGCGACGGGCTGGCCCTTCTCGGCCCGCAGGGCAATCCGGAACCGCTGCAGGAGGTTCGCGACATGTACGCATTCTTGGAACGTGAGCTGCCCAAGCTGTTCGATCGATGGGAAGTGGAACGGCCGTCGGTGCGAAAGGAGGCCCCCTGATGGTGGCCGCGATCGAGACGCACAAGCTGACCAAGTGGTACAGCCACCGCTCCCGTGGGATCGTCGACGTCGATCTCGTGGTCGAGTCGGGCCAGATCTTCGGGTTCCTTGGGCCTAACGGAGCCGGCAAATCCACGACGATCCGGCTGCTGCTTGACCTGATCCGGCCGACCGGCGGCTCCGCCCAGGTCCTCGGGCTGGACGTCCATCGAGACCGACTGGCGATAGACCGGCGGGTCAGCTACGTCCCCGGCGAGCTTTCGCTGTACAGCGATCTGACCGGCCGCCAGCTGCTGACGTACCTGGGGAATCTCTCAGGGCACATTAGACGCGGCTTACCGGGAGAAGCTGATCGAGCGGCTGGAGCTCGATCCGAGCAAGAAGATCAAGAGCCTGTCGCGCGGCAACAAGCAGAAGGTCGGCCTGGTCGCGTCTTTCATGATCAGACCCGAGCTGCTCATCCTCGACGAGCCCACGGCCGGGCTGGATCCGTTCATCCAGCTCGAATTCGAGCACCTCTGCGAAGAGGCCCGGAGCGAAGGGCGGACGGTCTTCATCTCGTCCCACCAGCTGCCCGAGGTCGAGCACCTGTGCGATCGCGTCGGGATCATCCGCGAGGGACGGCTGCTGGCCGTCGAAGCCATCGCGACGCTCAAAGAACGGGCGCTGCGGAAGCTCGAGATCGACTTCGGCGGGCCGGTCGAGGCAGCGGCCTTCGCCAACCTGCCGGGTATCCAGGACCTGACCGTCGAGCACAGCACCCTTCGCTGCACGGTCATGGGCAGCCTCGATGCGCTGGTCAAAGCGGCGGCCAGGTTCGAGGTCCGCAACGTTCGGTCGATCGACACGAGCCTCGAAGAGATCTTCCTGGCCTACTACGGCGCCGGCGATGCGGCGGTAATCGCACCGGCGGGAGAGGAGGCGAGCCATGTTGCTGCGTAACGTCTTCACCAAGACTGTCCGGGACCTGCGCTGGCCGACGTTCTGGGTCGCCCTCGGAATGGGCGCCATGACCGGCTACTTCGCCCTGCTGTTCCCGACATACTCGAAGATCGTCGACCTCAACTCGATCCTCGAGAAGATGGGCCCGGCGGCCAAGCTCATGGGCGCGAGCCTGGGCGATGCGAGCACGCTCGTCGGCTTCCTCCACATCGAGTTGTTCTCGATGATCCTGCCCGCTCTCATGGTCGTCCTCGCCGCCGGAATGGCGAGCGGCTTCACCGCCGGCGAGGAGTCGCGCGGCACAATCGACGTGCTCCTCTCCTATCCGATCTCGCGCCGCCGCCTGGTCCTCGAGAAGTCCGTCGCGCTGACGATCGCTTGCATCGTCTCGGCGATCTCGGTCTGGGTATTCGCCGTGGCGGGCGCCGCGGCCAGCAACAGCCCTCTGCCGTCGGACAAGCTGGCGGCGGCGCTGGTGATGCTCGTGGTCCTCGGCCTGGCATTCGGTTCTATCGCCCTGGTCATTGCGGCGGCCACGGGCAACCGGGGCGCGGCCATCGGAGTGGCCGTCGGGTTGATGGTGGTCATGTACCTCGTCGACGCACTGGCGAACATCGTCGACGGTCTGGGCGTCATCCGGCCGCTTTCGCTGTTCCGTTATTACATGGGCAACGACCCACTCCGCAACGGCGTGAGCCTCGCGGACGCCGGGGTCCTGGCGGCGGTGGCGGCCGTGTTCCTGGTGCTATCGCTCATCGCCTTCGATCGGCGGGACCTGGCCGCCTAGCCCCGAACCAGCCGAACAGCGCGGCCGCACTTCGGACGGCCGCTCACAACTCCTGGGCGAACCCGCCGCTGGCTGCCGTGCCCGGCGGGTTCGTTCCGTTCCCTGGCCGCACCCGTTGCGCAACCTGGCGGCAACCGGGCTCGCCGCCAAGCACAACCCGGCCGTTTCCGAAGCGTCGCCTCGTGGGTACTGATTTCGCGCGGTCCGCAGGCGATTCTTGTCTCAGGCACGGCAGCCATCGGTCGTCTTTGTGATCGTCCGGGACCAGGCTGTGCTCGTTAGGAGGACCGCCATGGCCGCCGCGCCAGGGACCGAAATGAAGCGAACCCTGACGATGACCGGGCTGACGATCAACGCCATGGCGCTGATCGCGCCGGGTGCGTTTCTCTGGACGACGTTTCAGGCACAGGTCGTCCAGCAGAATGGCGGGGTCACGACTGCCTCCGACATGGTCCCGGGCCTGTTGTTCGTCCTGGTGCTCGCGTTCTTGACCGCGTTCTCGTACTCCGAGCTTGCAAATCTCTACCCGGAGGCGGGCGCGGGCTCGTCCTACTACTTCGCCGAAGCCGCATTCCTGGGTCGTGAAGAACAGATCCATTACAAGTTCGCCAGACTTGCCAAATTCATCGTCGGCTGGGTCTCGCATCTGTATTACTGGATCTACCCGGGGATCATGGTTGCCTTCACGGCGACTCTTCTCGTGTTCATCCTCAGCCAGTTCGGAATCGCCCTGAACCAGCCGCTCGAGATAGGTGCGGCCGTGGTGTTCTCGGCGGTCGTGGGCCTAATTGCCTATCGCGGCATTTCCGGATCGACCATGACGGCCATCGTGATCAACGCGATCCAGCTGACCGCCCTCGTCGGCTTCGCCGTTCTGGCTATTGCGTTCCGGATGACCCATCCTGAATTGACCTATGCGCATTCCGGCATTGGCGACGTGGTGCTGCCCCACAACATTACAAACGTTATCTTCCAGGGCACGATCGCCATCTTGCTTCTGGTCGGCTTCGAGTCGGTGACGGCGTTGGGCGGCGAGGCCATCAATCCCAAGCGCGACGTCCGCCGGGCGATCCTGCTTTCGCTGGCCATCCAGGGCGGCGTCGCGTACATCATCGAATATGTCGCCGCCAACTTCTTCGTGAACAGTGGGACCGTCCCGTCGGCCGCCAACGGATACGCCGCTGCTGCTGCGTCGGGCGCGCCGATCGGCGACATGGTCCGGCAGATCGGCGACACGATGCTGGGCGGCACGGGCTTCATCCTCGTGATCATCCTGGCCGCGACCGTGCTGATCGCCTTGATCGGCACGACCCTGGCCTGCCTCAACACCGGCGTTCGGATCACCTACGTCATGGGTCGCGACAAGGAGGTCCCGGGCATCCTGGGGATGCTTCACTTCCGCCACGCCACCCCGCACTACGGGGTCATCGCTCTGACGGTTATCTCGGCGATCCTGGGTGGCTACGCGGTCCTGTCGGCCGACAACCTTCTCCAGATAACGCTCGCCAGTAACACCGGCACATTCCTCGTGTACGGAATGACCTGCGCTCTGGTCTTCGTGGCCTTCGGCGGGGCGCGCAAGAGAAACCTCGTGAAACACGTCATCGTTCCGTTGCTCGGCATGGTCGCCAACCTCGGGATGCTCGTCGGCATCGTGTACATGAGCGTCTCCTCTGGTGGGTCGACACAAACGGACACGCTCATCGCACTCGGAATTGTGGGCGTGTGGATCGTGGTCGGAGCCGCGTGGCTCGTGTTCAATTCGGCGACCACGAAGACCAGCCTGCTGGTCAAACCTCAGCAGTTCGCGAGTCCAGAACGTCAATAACTCAGGAAGCCTGGATAGCTCCGGACACCAGCCTCTCCGAGACCGCGTCGGTGGCACCTCCTCGCCGTCGCGGTCTCAACCCGTCTCCGAGGAAGAGATGACCGTAGCAGAGTCAGCACCGGCGGCCGACACAACATGCAAGCCGTGACCTCGGGCCTCGAAGTGGACTACGCCGGCCTGACTGTGATAGGCCACGTCCGCGAACACAACGAGGATCGGCTCGGCTGGGTTGCCCTCGACGGCGGGGCACCGTATGTCACCCCGGCCGAGGAGCACCACCTCGGTCAGGCCACGGCGACTTCGGGGCTGGGCCTCGTATTTGCCGTCGCCGACGGACTCGGCGGTTACGGCGGCGGCGAAGTCGCCTCCGGCATGGCGGTCGAAGCCAGCCTGAGCCAGGCGCAGCGGAACCTGGCCGGCGGCGGACGGGTTCCGGGAACACTTCGAGACGCCTTCAACCGGGCCAACGAGGCCATCCTGGACGCAGCCCTGTCTGGCCACGGCGGACGCAAGATGCAGTCGACCCTGAGCACTCTGGTCATCACTCCTGGAGAAGCGCATCTCGGCCACGTGGGCGACAGCCGCGTCTACAGACGCCGCGACGGTGAGCTGGAACTGCTCACCACGGACCACAGCCAGGTCATGGAACTGCTCCGAATGCACATCATCACCCCGGAGCAGGCCATAGAACATCCGGCCCGCTACGCCCTGACCCGTTCGGTCGGCGGCAACATGACCGTCCGGACCGACGTCCGCAACGAACGCCTGGAGCGGCACGACACATTCCTCCTTTGCTCCGACGGGCTGTGGAGCAACGTGACGTCCAGCGAGATCGCCGAGGCTCTGGCCCGCGATCCCGCCGACGCCTGCCGGCGGCTGGTCGACCTCGCTCTGGAGCGCGGCGGCGACGATAATGCGACGGCCATGACGATCCGAGTACGAGAAGCCGGCCAGCGACCTGAGACGCCACAGGGGTGGCGGAGGTTGTTCTCGTGACGACGGCCGAATTCGAGGCAGGCTCCAGGCTCGACCAGTTCACCATCGTCAAGGCGATCGGGCACGGTGCCTACAGCGACGTCTTCCTGGCCGAGGATCCCACCGGACGCCAGGTCGTTCTCAAATGCCCTCATGAGGCGATCATGGGGGACGTCTCGACGTTCGATCGCTTCCGTCGCGAGCTCGAGATTTCGCGCCATCTGCAGCACCCCGGCATCCAGCGCTCGATCGAGTTCACGACCGACCGGAGCCGTCCCTACATGGTCATGGAGTATGTGGATGGCGAGACGCTGCGGGCGTTCCTGGCTCGCGAGAAGCGCCTCTCGGTCGACAAGGCGATCGACTTCGGGCAGCAACTGGCGGAAGCGATGGCCTACGCCCACTCGCAAGGCGTCATCCACCGCGACCTCAAGCCCGAAAACGTGCTCGTCACGCCGGACGGCCGTCTGGTCGTGACCGACTTCGGAGTGGCGCTGATGGCGGGTGCGAGACGGCTCACCTGGCGCTGGTTCTCGACCGCGCTCGGAACCCCGGACTACATGTCGCCGGAGCAGATCCAGGGCAAGCGCGGCGACGCACGGACCGACGTGTACGCCATCGGCGTGATGCTCTACGAGATGCTCGCCGGCCGGGTTCCCTGGGAGGGCGACAACGCCCTGTCCGTCATGAGCCAGCACATCAACGCGCCCGTTCCCCCGCTCCACGAAATCAACTCCGCGGTGCCGCCGCCCATCGACGGGATCGTCCGGAAGTGCCTGCGCAAATCGCCCGACGAACGCTACGAGGACGCGACCTCGCTGCGCTCGGACCTGATGCACTGGCGCGACCTGCCGCTCACGCAGTTCATCTTCGGCGACGAGCCGAACATCTCGCCCCAGTCGTCGGATCTCCGACTCGTCCTGTTGATCTTCGCCATAAGCGCTGCCTTCCTTGCGGCCAGCATCTTCCTGATAGTGCTGGCCTACGTCATCGGCCATGCCCACTAGTAGCCGCGCAGGCGCCCCTGGACCGCGCGGGAGGGACCAGATGCCACACAGAACGGGACGAACGGAAACGGACGGGTCGGGCTCGGACGCACCGCGCCACGGCCTGCGCCACGGCGCCGGATCGGTGGGATCGGCGGGATCGGTGGTCTCGTCGAGCGACGTGGATCGCCGGGCTGTCGAGCGGGTGCTGGCGGGGATCAAGGAGGCCGGAGTCCAGCAGGTCGAGCTGCAGTTCGCCGACGTCACGGGCGCCGTGAAGACCGTTGCCGTGCCCGCGCGACGGATGGCCGCCGTAATGGCCGACGGCGAATGGTTCGACGGTTCGGCTATCGAAGGGCTGGCTCGCGAGGTCGAGTCCGACATGTTCCTGCGGCCGGACCCTTCGACCTTCTCGATCATGGAGCCGGCCGGCGTGCCCTGCGCCAGACTCATCTGCCAGGTCGTCACGCCGGACGGCGCGCCGTACCGAGGCGACGGCCGGGGGACGCTCCGGGCGCTCCTCGACAATGCCGAGTCGGCCGGTTTGGGCTACCTCGTTGCGCCCGAGATCGAATTCTTCCTGTTCCCCGCGGATGCCATCGGCCCGCTGGCCGACGACCCGAGCAGCTACTTCGAGCGTAGCCGCGGCACCTCCCGGCGCGTCGAGCTGGAGATCGTCTCGAGCCTGGAGACGATGGGCATCCATGTCGAGTCGAGCCACCACGAGGTTGCCAGCGGGCAGTTCGAGCTGGACCTGCCCCTGCTGCCGGCGCTCGTGGCCGCCGACACGGTCACGACGCTGAAGCCCACCGTCAAGGAGCTGGCCCGCGACCGCGGCATGCAGGCCACGTTCATGCCCAAGCCGCTCTCCGACGCGGCCGGTTCGGGCATGCACACGCATCAGGTTCTGGTCGATCGCAGCGGCCGCAGCGTCTTCGACGACCCGACCGACCCGTACGGGCTTTCGTCCATTGCCAAAGCGTTCCTGGCCGGCCAGCTCGAGCATGCTCCCGGTATCAGCGCCCTCGTGGCTCCGGTCGTGAATTCGTACAAGCGGCTGGTGCCCGGTTACGAGGCGCCCGTCGCGGGCAGCTGGGGTCGCCACAGCCGCGGCGCCCTGATCCGCGTCCCCACTCCGATCCGGGGCGAGGCCGCGGGCGAGGTGTTCGGCACGCGGCTGGAGCTGCGGCTGGTGGATCCGAGCTGCAACCCGTACCTGGCCTTCACCGCCATGCTCGCGGCGGGACTGGATGGGCTGGACCGCGGCTCCGAGCTGGGGCCGCCGCTCGAGGAGATCGAGCACGGCTTCGGCGGCGGCGGCCACAGCGTGGTCAAGCCGCTGCCCGCTTCACTCGGCGAGGCGCTCGAGGCGCTGGAGGACGACGACGTCATCACGGACGCGCTCGGCAGCGAGCTGATGGAGTTGTTCCTCTCGGCCAAGAAGCTGGAGTGGGAGTCCTATCGCCGCCAGGTCACTCCCTGGGAACGCGACACGTACTTCCAGCGCTGCTGACCACCCTCGACTACTGCAGCGCCTTCTCGTAGAGCGCGGCGGGCCAGTTCAGGAACGCTACATCGACGACGCCGCGGCATTCGTAGCCCGCCCGTTCGTAGTAGTCGCGGATCGCGGCGTTCGCGGCTACGCAATCCAGCCTGATGCAGGCGGCGCCTTCGTCCCGGGCCATCGACTCGGCCAGCTCGACCATGGCCCGACCCAGCCCAGGGCGCCCGCGTCGGGTCGCGAGCTTGTGCAAGTAGAGCGCGTAGCCGGGCAGATCCTCAGGCCGCTCGCCCCAGAAAGCCGGGTCGGTACGGTAGAGGCTGAAGGTCCCCGCCGCCACGTCTCCGTCCCAGGCGACGTAGCTTGCTCCCCGGGCAAGATCCCCCTCCAGAGTCGCGGCCGGGAACGGCCTCGGCCAGCACTCCAGCCCGCGGCTCTCCAGCCAGACCGAGGCTTCGTCGAGGATGGCCGCGACGATCGGCATGTCCTCCGGCCGCGCCGCCATGACTCGCGCGCCGTCGGCGATCAGCCAGACCCGAGGCGAGTCGGGTGACTCGGCGACCCCGGGTCCACGGGCCGCCATTCCAGCCGGGTTGCCCATCTTCTCGACCACCACACCATTCTCCCGGAGATGGAGCGTTCGGCCAAGCGGAGGCGCACCAGAAAAACCGGCCGGCGCGCCGTCCCACGACGAGGCCCGCAACCGTTTCGCTACCTCACTCAGGCCTCGCTCGGTCGGCGTGCGCGCTAAGCTAGCGGAAGAGGGGCGTATCTGGTTATCCGCTGCCATGGAGGTATAGGTGCGCGTCTCGATCGGGATCGACCTGGGATCGTCGCGGGTCAAGCTCCTCGCACTGGATGAGGCAGGCGAATCCCTGGGCGTGACCATGGCCTCGTACCCCACCGATTCGCGTCGAGCCGGTTACGCGGAGCAGAACCCCGACCGCTGGTGGGACGCCTTGCGACTGGCGATGTCCGATCTGCTGGCCCGGCCCGCGCTGCGTGGAGCGAGCGTGGAGGCGATTGGGTTGACGGGCCAGATGCATGGCGCCGTCTTCCTCGACGCCAACGGATCCGCGCTTCGGCCGGCGCTGATGTGGTCGGACGGTCGTGCCGGGGCCGAGACGGCCGAGATCGAGACGCGGATACCTCGCGCCGAGCTGGTCGCCCGCACCGGCAACCGCTCCAACGTGAGCTTCACCGCCCCGAAGATCATGTGGGTCGGGCGCAATGAGCCCGAAGTCATGGCCAGAACACGCTGGATCGTCCAGCCCAAAGATGCCCTGCGCGCCCGACTGACCGGAGAAGTGGCCGGGGACGTTTCGGATGCGTCGGCGACGCTCTTGTTCGACCTCGCCGCCCGCAACTGGTCGGACGACCTCTGCCGGCGGCTCGACATCGACCGCGAGCTGCTGGCGCCACTGACCGAATCCGAGGCATGCGCGGGAGCCCTGCGCGAGGACGCGGCCCGAGCCCTTGGATTGCCCGCCGGAATTGCGATTGCCGTAGGCGGCGCCGACGCTCCGGCCGCCGCGCTGGGTCTGGGTCTGGCCCGCGCGGAGGACGCGCACGGTACCGTGCTCATCTCGCTGGGGACCGGCGGTCAGGTTCTGGCGCCGGTTTCGGAGCCGAAGATAGACCCGGAAGGCCGGCTTCACGCGCTGTGCCACGTCGTGCCGGACCAGTGGTGCGTGATGGCCGCGATACTCTCCGCGGCCGCGTCTCTCGACTGGGTCGTGCGGCTGCTCAAGCCGGACGATCCGAACGGAGCGCGCGAGCTGATCGCCGCCGCGGCCAAGTCCCCGGCCGGCAGCAACGGCCTGCTGTTCCTGCCTTATCTGCGCGGCGAGCGAACGCCGCACTTCGACCCGGCCGCGAGCGGGGCGATGGTGGGCATGCGCATAAGCCACGGTCCCGCGGACATGACCCGCGCGGTCCTCGAGGGAGTGGCCTTCGCCCTGGCCGAGGGCCTGGACCTGATGCGCGGCCTGGGCCTGGAGACCCGGGCTGGGGTCGTGGCGGGCGGCGGCGTCAACCGCCTGTGGCAGCAGATCATCGCCGACGTGCTGAACATGCCGGTCGCTCTTGGGGCGACGGAGCACGCTTCGGCGAGGGGCGCGGCCCTGCTCGGCGCCGCGGCCGCCGGGATTGCCCCGTCCACGGCGACGTCGACATGGCCGCTCCCGGTCGACACTCGGGTCATGGAGCCGGACCCGGCCAACGTCGGCCTTTACGCCGAGCGATCGGCCGTCTATCGCGAGCTGTACGGCCGGCTGCCCAGGTCGTGATGCCGCCGGCCGGCGACGTCGGCCGCGGGTCAACAGGATTGTGGCGGGCGAGGTCGGCCGCGGGCTACTCCCCCGCCAGCTCGATGAAGCGGCACAAAGCGTTGGCGAGTTGCATCTGCCGTGGGGTCCTGGCTCGGACGCGAACCAGCGAGGGGCTGGCGACGACGGCCGCCAGACAGCGCGCCCGCGAAGTCGCCACGTTCAGCCGGTTCAGGCCGTAGAGGAACTCCATGCCGCGCGGCGCGTCCTCCGGCCGGGACGTCGCCATCGAGTAGATTGAGACGGGCGCCTCCTGGCCCTGGAACTTGTCGACGGTGCCGGCGCGAGCGCCCGGCAGGGCCCGGATGATCTCCGCCACCTGGGCGTTGTACGGCGCCACCACGACCACGTCGTTCAGTTCCAGCTTGCGGCGCCGGCCGGCGTCGTCGGTCCAGGTCGCCCCGCCGTCCACGAGCTCCTGCACAAGAGCCGCTACCTCGGCCGCTTCCTCGAGCGATTCGTTGCGATTGCCCTGATGCGCTACAGGGACGAACCGGACTCCGGTGCCCGAGAGCCGGCCCGGCCCGGCCAGATCCTGGCGTGCCAGCCCCTCCTCCGACTCGAGCCTGCTCTCGTAGAAGACCTCGGAAGTGAACCGGCATAGATCCGGGTGCAACCGGCGTGTCCGTTCCTGGAACAGGCCCAACTCCGCCGGCATCGTCGACTCGCCGGCCAGGAGGTGGCCCAGCGCCGAGGCCTCCGCGCCGGGCGGGTGCGTTCCCTTGAGGGGCTGATCGAGCTGCTGCGGGTCGCCGAGCAGGACCAGATTCGGGGCAGCCTGAGACACGGCGACCGCGTTGGCCAGCGAAAGCTGGCCCGCTTCGTCGACGATGAGCACGTCCACCGCGGAGGCGAACTCCGGACGCGACCACAGCCAACCGGTTCCGCCGACGACGTTGCGCTCGCCCGAGTCGATCGCCTCGAGGAGTTCGCCGTACTTCTCGTACGGCTCGGCCTCGTCCGACGTGCACTCGCCCGAAACGTCGGTCTTCTGCCCGATGCGAACGTCCACGCCTTTGGCCGATCCGAGTCTCGCTACTTCGTCCAGCAGATGCCCGATCACTCGGTGGCTGTTGGCCGTGACGCCAACCTTCCGTCCGAGTCGGACCAGTTCCACGGCGACTGCGGCGCCGAGGTACGTCTTGCCGGAGCCGGGCGGGCCCTGGACCGCCAGATAGCTGCCATCCAGCCCGGGCGCGACACGGATCGCGGCCTCGAGCGCCGTCTCGTCCGTTCGGCACAACGGTTTGCCGCCCTCGATTCGCGGCGGCCTGCGCATCAGGAGTTGGCCGGCAGCCTGGTAATCGCCTGCCGCATCCGGCCCGCCGTCGGCCATCCACTCGCCGATTCTCAGGAGACTCTCCTGGAGTGGTGCCGTGTCGACGTAGTCCAGCGGAACCAGGGACGTCGGGTGCGGACCGTCCGTCTTGGGCCCCCGCCGCAGATCCAGGGTCCCGGCCGCGGCGTCGATCGCCACAACGCTGCCGGCGGACCGGCCGGTGGCCGGGTCGCACACGTTCGTGCCGACGTCGATCGCATACTCCTGCTCCGGGAAGCGATACCGGTAGACGGTTGAGCGCGCACTCTCCCCCACCCGTCCGACCAGCTCGAGCCGTCCGATCGGCTCGCGCTCGGTGACTCTCTCTTCGTCCGAGAGGTCGTTCATCAAGTAGAAGAACCGCCACCAGAACGATTTGTCCTCGCGCCGATGCCAGCTCAGCAGCTGGGCGAGGAGCCAGCGGGCGTGCTGCTCGGGCGAGCGATCGGCTGCGGCTTCGGGGACGCCGGCCGATAGCCGCCCGGCAACCTCGGCCACGTGTGCGAGGCGTTCAGAAAGTGCCTCGACCGGCGCGGGCTCGCCCGGGGCAGGCCGCGGCAGATTCTCGCCGAGCCGACCCGCCAGCTCCACGCGCCGCTTCTCAAGCCAGCCCTGCAGCAGCCAATTCGAGACGCAGTCGTCGCGGTTGTAGCGCTCGATGCTCTGCAGCACCTCGTCGGTCTGCGGCGATCTCGGGGGCGCCTCGCCGGACGTCTCCGCTTCGGCGAGCCAGGCCTCGAAGGCGACGATGCTCGAGCCGGCGTCGCGCAGACCCTTCTTCGCGGGCCAGGCCGTAGAGCGGCTCGAGCTTCTTGATGGAATAGCTCTCCACCGAGGCGCGCAATCCCTGCCGGACGGCCCGGTACAGGTCCACGAAGACGTCGCCGCGGAGCAGCCGATCCACCTCTTCCTCGCGGGTGGCGTGGCGGCCCATCAGTCGCCCGGCCGCCGTCGGCTCGTACGGGGCGTAGTGGTACACGTGGATCGAAGGATCCGCCGCGAGCCGGTCCATCATCAGATCGATGGCCTGCTCGAAGGCCCACTTCTCGGACTCGGCGGTCACCTGCCCCTCTTCGTCGACCGCCCAGAAGGCATGGAAGGCCGGTGCGCCACCCGCGTCGGTCAACCTCGGCTCCAGGATGCCAAAGAGATAGTCCACGCCGTCGTCGAGCGCGAATGGATCGCCCTCGATGTCGAAGAACAGGTCGCCCGGTCGTGGCTCCGGCAGACTCGCGAGGCCGCGGTTCGGCTCGATTGCTCCGTCCTGGAGCCGTGGCGGCGGCAGCAACTCGTACAGGCTCCGGCGCTCGTCCTCACCGCGCACCTGGATCGCCGCCTGGTCTCTGGCCCTGGTCAGCGCCGCGCCGCTCACCCCGTCGAGCGGCTCCGGCAGCGGCAGCTCGAGAGCCGCGAGCCCGCGGCGCGTCGGGATGCCCGCACCCTTCAGCGCCAGCCGCAGTCGAGTGGTGGCGCCGGCCACCAGCGCCAGGTCGTCGTCCGCCCGCCGCCGCGCCTCGCAGACGAGCTTCCAGCGGCACACGTCGCAGTGTTCCACCGGCTCGGGATATGTCTCCGCGGGTGGATACGTGGCGCCGGCGTACCCGCCACCGGACTGGACGCGGGTCTCGAACGCGGCCCTGACCGTCCGGTAGTAGGCCATGTAGTCCGAGACGCGGTGGCGCTCGATCGTCCGGGAGCTGCCGCCCAGGGCCACGTGCATCCATTCCGGCTGAACCGACTGGATGATCGTGAGCTGCTCCACGTACGAGCAGATTTGCAGCAGCGCGGAAGCCTTGACATGCCGCGCCAGCTTGGTGTCGACGACTTCGTAGCTCCAGTCGCCGAGGGCGCTGGGTCGCTCGACCCGCAGCAGGAAGTCCGCCAGACCGAGCCACCGGCCGTCGAAGAACGTGGCCTGGTAGATCGCCTCGTCGCCGCGCCGGATCGCCTCCTCTGTGGCAGCCGCGTCTTTGCGGAGCCGATCCAGGCGAAGCTCCGGTGGTGCGTCGTGTTCGCCGACCGCCACACGCGTCACTCGCCGACCGGCGCGCTCCAGATCGTCCAGATAGCGGGCCTCGTGCTCCAGGCCGCGCTTCGCGATCAGGTCTATCTCGGGATCCAGCCGGACCGGCCGATCCACGAGCTCCGCCATCGCCGCGAGCTCCAGACCCACGAGATGCTCGCACGCCAGGAACCCGACCAGGTCCGTTGCAGCGAAGACGGGCCGGCCTCCAATGATCTGCATTGGCAACCACGATATACGGTCCGAGTGCCAGCTCGCGTGTCACAGGCGCCGGCACCTCCCACGTCGGCACGAACCGGAAGCGAAGACTCGATCGAGCCGGAATCCCGACGTTGCGACCTTGACCCGGCGCATCCACTTCGTGTTGACTTCACGCAGCCTCAGGTTGGTCCGGGAGGAGGCACCCGTGAGGCGTTCGTCCCGGTCGGGCTAGACGCCGTCCATTCAGAAGGGGATCCTCGGGTGCGCATTAGGCCGCTGCTTTTTCTCGTGCCCTCGGTCATGGCGGGGACTCTGCTCATGGCCTCGCCACCGGTGGCCGTGGCCGCCAACGGCATGACCGAAACGGGCACCGTGACCTACGAAGTGGTTCCGGCCAAGAACCAGATCCACGTCACCGTCCAGATTTCAATCGCCAACCACAAGGCCAACGAACCGACCACCGGCGGTTACACGTACTACTTCTGGGACTACACCCAGATCTACGTCGAGGAGGAAGCGGGCACCATTACCGCAACCTCGGACGCCGGCGGCGTGTCGCAGTCGACCATCAGTGAGTCCGGCGCCTACCGCCTGATCAAGCTCAGCTACCCCAACGTCTACTACGGTGAGACCCGCGTCGTAACGGCCACTTACGACCTGCCCGGGGCACCGGGAGCGAAAGGCGGATTCCGCGCCGGCCAGGCCTTCGCCAGCCTCTGCGCCATCGGCAACGGCGAAGACACGGGCACTGTCTCCGTCGTGATACCCGACGGCTACGACGTCGACGTCGCCAGCGGGGACACGCTCGCCAGGATCAGCGACTCTGGCGGCAAGCAGGTCTTTTCGAGCGGCGTCCAGTCGAGACCCCGGTCGTTCCAGTCGTGCATCGAGGCCAGGAACCCGGCGAGCGTCACGCACTCCGCCTTTACTTCCGCGGGACAGGCATTCGACCTCCAGGGCTGGCCGGACGACCCGGCCTGGGGCACGAGCATTCGCGGTCAGATCACCGTGGATATGCAGGGCCTCGAAGACCTAACGGGCCTGAAGATGCCCGGGGGAACCATCGCGGTCGCCGAGATCGGCTCCGGACAGCTCAACGACCAGGGCCTCACCTTCCAGGCATCCCCGCTTACGGTCGGCATCCCCGAATCTGTCCCGAGCAATCTGGTCGCGCACGCGCTGTCGCATGTGTGGTTCAACAAATCGCTGTTCAAGGATGTGTGGGTCTCGGAGGGCCTGGCGGGCTATGCCGAGAAGGCCGCGGGCGCAGGTCTCTACACGCCCTGCGGGCAGCCCGGTGGCTACCCGGGGGCCGGATCGCCCGACCTCGGCAACTGGATGGTCCTGAACAACACTTCGCCCACCCTGGCCACCGATGAGAACGTCGCAACGTGGCAGCGCAACGCCGCGTGCTATTTCTTCACCACCCTGGCCGACGCCATGGGACCGGCCGATTTCAAGGCCGTCGTGATGGCGGCCGCCGCCGGCGAGATGGCCTATGTCGGGGCAACGCCGGGCGAGAAGATGGTCGGAGCCGAGCTGCCCGTCACCGCGGAGCGGATGCTCGACCTCCTCGACGAGCGCGGCATGGTGGCGGCCGGCCTGACCGACCTGGACCGGGCTCAGAAGCTGTTGGCCAACTACGGAGTCCTCACGGAGGACGACCTGGCCGCCCGGTCGGCGGCGCGGGCGACCTACCACTCCCTGGCCACTTCTGCCGGGAAGTGGAAGATGCCGCTGGCCATCCGCGGTCCGATGAGCAACTGGGATTTCGACGCCGCCAGGACTGCGATGGCGACGGCCGGAGAAATCGTCGACGTCCGAGACGCGATCGAGCAGCAGCTCGCCGGGTTCTCGCTCGACGGCACGGACATCCAGAAGAGGTTCGAGTCGGCGGCCACGCAGGAGGACCTGGACAGCCTGCTCTCTCTGATCAAACAGGAGTCCGGTGCAGCCGCCAGCGTCGACCGGGCCACGAAACTCGACAACGGCGGCCGCAGCATCCTGCAGACCATCGGGCTGATCGGCACGGACGTCGAAACGCCCCTCGAGCAGGCTCGCGCGGACCTCCAGGGCGTCGAGCCCGAGCAGGCGGGAAACGAGGCCCAGTCCGTCATCGATCGCCTGAACGGGTCGAGCGACCAGGGCCTCCTCCGGGTCGCGCTGGTGGTCGGAACCCTCCTTATCCTGCTCGTCGTGGTCCTGCTGATCGTCTTCATCAGACGGCGAAGACGTGCCGTCGCCTCGGTCGGGCCCGGCCTGGGCAGACCGTACGGTATGTACCCTCAGCCCTTCATAGACCCCGCGACCGGCGCCCCGGCCTGGCCCTCGATGCCACCGGCCCCCGCCTGGCAACCCCCGGCCGCCTCGGCGCCCGTGGCGCCCCCACCACCGGCACCCACTGCCGGCCGCGAAGCGGACGTCGGACAGGGCTCGGAACCCCCGAGGCAGCCCGAATAGCTCCAGCTCGTGACCGCTCTGGCAAGCCCTCCGGTAGCCGGGCGGCGTCCTTTGCCGGCAGGCGGTCGGCTGCGCTTCCACTCGACTTCGATTCGGCGGCCGAACCTGGTCCGGTGCCAGAGGTCACCACTTGATAGGGGAAACCCCTAATGTCGGCGCCCTACCCGCCGACTGCTACGACATGGACGCAATTGGATCGATCGATCCGTCTGCGACTCAGGCGGCCCAAGCAGTACAAGCCGGCCAGTCGAGTATGGCCGCGGGCACGACCCAGACTCCGTCGGGCCTTCCACCTGCCAATCTGGCGCGCGAAGCATCGGCAAATACCGTCAACGCCGAGTTGGTGTCCAGCCAGTGGGGCATCGACCCGGCGTCTGTCGCCGGCGTGTACGGCGGTGCCGCGGCCAACGGCGGACTGTTTGCCGGCGACAGCCTGCTCCCACTCCTGACGACCCTGACCCATGCCAATGCCGAGCAGGCGCTCTCGCTGATCGGAATCCAGACCCCCAGGCCGGGTTCCGGGAGCGCCGGCGGAACGGCCGCGGCCAGCACAGTCGCCACGAATGCATTCCAGGATCAAGCGGCCCTGGCGCAGGCCCAGGCTTCGTCCGGGTCGAGTGTGGGCGTCGTGGTCGATCCGCTCTGGGGCCGCTCCGCCTGAACTCGGGCCGCGCGGCCGGAACAGCGCCACACGGGGCGGCACGCGCCGCGGGACCAGCCAGGGCTCTGCGGTGTCTCCGATCGAGGCCCGCGCACCTGCCCCCTGGCGGCTTCTCGGCAAGTCCGACCGATATGTGGCAACCTCTTTGGTCATGTCCCACCCCAACGCCGCGCCCGTGGCGGATCGCCCGGTCGCGCCTTCTTACCGCGCTCTCCTGGCCGTGCCGTCGCTCGGTCGCGTGCTGCTGGCCATGCAGATCGCTCGGATCGCCCAGTCGATGGTCAGCATCGTCGTGATCCTCTTTGCGCTGCAGCGCTACAACTCGCCGCAGCTCGCCGGGGCCGTGGCGTTCGCCAGCATCGCGCCCGGAATGGTCGTCAGCCCCATCGCGGGAGCGCTGCTTGACCGGCACGGCCGGGTCCGCCTGATCATCGTCGACTATCTCGTGGCCACGAGTTCGCTTCTGCTGGTCGCGGGGCTGTCGCTCTCGGGTCAGCTGCCGGCCGCGCTGCTCGTGGCGATAACCGCCGTGGCCTCCATCACGGGCCCGCTGAGCAGCAGCGGCCTGCGGAGCCTCTTCCCGCTGCTCGTGCCCGAACCGCTCTGGGAGCGGGTCAACGCCGTCGACTCCAACGGCTGGGTCCTCGCGACAGTTGTCGGTGCGCCATTCGGGGCCGTCTTCGCCCAGCTGCTCGGGTTCGAGGCCGCGCTCGCGCTCATCGCCGCCGCCTACCTTGTCGCGGCCCTGGTCATGATCAACGCGCCCGATCCGCGCACCGAAGTCGCGTCGACCGGCAACCTTCTGCGGGATGCCTGGCTGGGCCTGGTGTACACGTGGCAGAACCGCACTCTGCGATCGCTGGCGATCTCGCTGTCCACGATGAACCTCTCCGGCGGAGTGATAGAAATCGTCGTGCCGCTGATCGTCTTGCGTCGGCTCGGCATGAGCCAGGACGTCGTGGGCCTGATGTTCGGGCTCAGCGGAGCTTTCGGCGTCGTGTCGGCCTTTGTGTCCGGCCGCCTCAGCACCGAAGGCCGCGAGCGACAGTTCATCCTGTTCCCCGCGATATGCTTCATCGGCACCACGGCAATCCTGTTGTGGCCGGCCGGCCTGCTGCCCATCGTCTTGTGCATGGCGATCTCCGGCCTGGTAAACGGCCCGCTGGACATCGCCATGTTCACGCTGCGCCAGCGACGAACCGACCCGGCGTGGATGGGCCGAGCCTTCACCGTGTCGATGAACCTCAACTTCTCGGGCTTCCCGATCGGTGCGGCAGTGGCCGGCGTCATCGTCACGATATCGATCGAGGCGGCCATCGTCTTCGGCGTAGTGGCGAACATCCTGGCCGCGCTGCTCGCCTTCGCGCTGATACCGCGCGCCGACGAAGAGGCCGACGGCGACGAAAGCGCCACCCGGCCAAGCCTCAGCCCCATCTCCGACTGATCCCGATTTCACCGGACAGATCGAGGCCCCCGGTCGCCCGGGGGCCTCGATTCGTTTCGGGTTGTGGTTGTCTGTAGATCAGTGTCCCGCGAGCGCCGGCACGAACCGGGCCGCGTCTACGGTGCCGAGGCCGCTGGCCAGGTCGTAGCCGTGCAGGGCGTTGAAGCCCACGACTGTGTAGGTTTTGCCGTCACTGTTGGTGAACGGACCGAACGTATTGTTGCCGCTGGTCACATCGACGATGCCGCTGAAGTGGCCGCGGAGTTCGTACAAGCGGTCGTTGAGCAGGCCGAGCCGATGGTGAGCCACCTGATCGGCCATCGCGACGATGCCGGCGAATTCGGGCGAGGCCTCGCTCGTGCCGCCGACGAGGTGGTAACCCACGGAGCCGGGCAAGAACGAGAAGTAGAAGACCACGGCGCCGTCGACCGCCGCGCTCATGCTGATATCCGGCGTGCCGCGCCGGCCGTCGACGATCGGTCGGACCGTGTTCTGGAAGTCGGGCCGGAAGAAGATCGAGGAGACGCCGCCGCCGCCCGCGCCGTAGCCGTCATTCCAGACGACGTCCGGTGCCAGCCGGTTGCCGGCATCGTCGAGGGTCAACTGGGTACCGCCGACGGATGTTACGAGGGGGTCGCTCGAAGGCCAGGAGTTGACCCGGAACGTGTAGAGATCGCTCAGGTTCAGCTGGAAGTCCGTTGCCCCTTCGTCGCCGGAGGCTCCGAGCACCGTCACTTTGTGGGCGTATGCATTGAAGAAGGCGCTTCGCAGGCTCAGCAGAGAAGCCGCGCTCGGGAAGGTCTCTTCGGTTGCCCCAAAGCTCTGGGTGATCACGTCGGCCATGTTGTGGTTGATCACGAAGTTCTCGGCCGCCACGATCTCCGGGAAGCCCGTCACGCCTTCGGTCTCGCTGACCGGGGTTTCGACGAGCAGGATGTTCGCGCCGGGAGCGAATACGTGCGACCACTCGACGTCGAGCGTCGTCTCCTCCGCCCAGCCGACCATGTCGCTGTTAGTCGGATCGAATGGGGGGATCGGTCCGGCCGGGGCGATGATCTTGAGGCTAGGCGGATCCGGCAGCCCGAAGGTCTGGTCGAAAACGTGGAGGTCGTTGGCGATCGTCGGCGAGCCGAACGAGTCGACGATGGCGATCGTTTCGCCTCGGCCGTCGATGCCATGGCTATGCAGCGGCGCGAGGTCGTAGGCCTTGACGAACTGAGCCGGCTGGTAGCAGTGGATGCCGAAGAGGGTCAGGCACTGCGACGTGGTCGGAGGAGTGGCCAGGTTGCCTACCTGGGGTACGTTGTGGATGAGAGGCGCGGCCGCGATCACGGGCGACGCGGCGACTCCGGCGAGTAATGTCGAGGCGACGACCGCCGTAGCCATCTGGCTCGCGAGCAGCCTTCGGAGACCCGGCGCCAGGCCGCCGGAACCGTGGGAAACCTTGCCATCCGACATCGGCACCTCCTGCGGGCGCAAGCGCCCAAAGGGCCGACCGGGTCGATCTCGCCACTGGAATAGGCAGGCCCCGGCGGCGACCGGGCTGCGGTGCCTGCCACTTCTCCCGGCCGGCCGTTTCGCTGGCGGCAATGCGCCACCGCGTTTCGTGGGTTTACCCCGATCCGGAACCGAGCGGATGCTGCGTCGCAGGCCGCGCAACGGCTGTTCCCGACACCGCCATTGCCAGGTGCCTTTCAGAGAGAGCGGAGGCCGGGCTCGAGAGCCCGGCCTCCTTCATTACGGCGTGTGACTGATTAACGGCGTTTGACTGGCCGGTCAGGAAGCTGCCGGGTCCGCGGCTGCCACCCCGTGCTCCTCCTGTGCCATCCCCAGGGCCCGGCGCGACCGCACCTTGGCATCGTCGACGAGCGAGTAAACGACCGGGACGATGATGAGCGTCAGGAAAGTGGAGGTGAATAGACCGCCGATCACGACCGTGGCAAGTTCCGAGGCGATGATCTCGCCCTCGGACAGCCCCAGGCCGAGCGGGATGAGGGCCAGCATCGTGGCGATGGCTGTCATCAGGATCGGCCGGACCCTCGTCCTGCCACCCGCTATCAGCGCTTCGTACATCGGCATGCCGCGCCGCCGGTGTTGCTCGACCAGGTCCAGCAAGACGATGGCGTTGGTCACGACGATGCCGATCAGCATCAGGAAACCTATCAAGGCACTGACGCCGATCGCGCGCTGGGTGAGGAACAGCGCCGGGAAGGCGCCGATCGTGGCCAGCGGCAGGCTGAACATGATGACCAGCGGATCGATGAGCGAGTTGAAGACGAGGACCATGACGAGGTAGACGAGAAGGATCGCCACGGCCATCGATACGAACAGGCCGCTGAAGGCGCTGTTCATCTCTTCGGTTACGCCACCGAGCGCGACCGTAACGCCGGAGAGCTTGCCGTCCGCCTTCAGCTGGTCGATCGCTTTCTGGATCTCGACCGAGACGCCGCCGGTGTCCTTGCTGGTCGTGTCGGCCGAAATCGTCGCGGCCGGGGCCTGATCCACACGGCTGATGCGGGCCTGGTTGTCCGCGGGCGTGACCGTAGCGATCATGCCCAGCGGCATCTTGGCTGCGCCGACCGGCAGCTTGGCGAGGGATTCGATCGAAGTCAGTCCGGCATCCACCTGGAGGTAGACGTCGGTTGCGGCGCCCGAGAGGCTCACCGTCCCGGCCTTTGTGCCGACCAGGGCATCGTGGACTTCACCCTGGACGCCGACCGTGCTGGTGCCGTCGAGGATGGCCTTGTTCGGGTCGACGTCGATGTTGTACTGGGTGGTCTTGGTGGCGAGGTCGCTCTTCACGTTGAGGAGCAAGCCGTCCATGGCCTTGAGCCGGTCCATGACGGCCGTGGTTGCGGCCGCCACGTCCGCGGAATTGCTGCCGCTGACGACGACGCTGATGGCGCTGCTGCCGGTCATGCTCTGCTGCGCGACCTGGATCTGCCAGCCGGCCTGCTGGAGCTGGGCCAGGTCGGTCCCGAGCTTCTGCTGCTCGGTGTCAAGGTTGGTGCTGGGATCCAGCCCGACGACGATCGTCGCGGAGTTGGAGGCGCCGCCCGTGAACGCCGCAGACAGGGCCGAAAGACCTGTGTCCGATTCGCTCGGGACCGTGGTCTCGACAAGGTTCACTTCAGGGTAGTCGCGGAGCTTGGACTGGACGAGCCTGGCCTGGTCGAGGACGACGGCCGACGGAGTGCCGGACGGCGGGGCCACGCTGATGGTCAGCTGCTTCTGCGAGCCGGCGTTGAGGAACTGAGTGGGGATGTGCGGGACGAGCATGCCGGCCCCGAGGACCAGGACGGCGGCGATGCCGATGACGCCCCAGCGGCTGCGGCGATTGTGGAGCGCGGCCTTCAGGATGGGCGTGTAGATCCGCTGGACGAACGAGTCGTGATGCTGCGGGCCTTCTTCCGTGTTGAGCTTGATGCGATCGATGAAGAGACTGGCCATCACCGGAACGACCGTCAGGGCGCACAGGAGCGAGGCCAGCAGGGCGAAGGTCACCGTCAGCGCGAACGGAAGGAAGAACTGGCTGACGAGGCCGCCGACGAAGCCGAGCGGCAGGAAGACCGCGACCGTGGTCAGAGTGGAGCTGGTGATGGCGCTGGCGACTTCGCGCGTGCCGTTTATACAGGCCTCGCGCATGGGATCGCCGTTGCCGCGGTGCCGGTAGATGTTCTCCAGGACGACGATAGCGTCGTCCACTACCCGGCCGACGGCTATCGCCAACCCTCCCAGCGTCATGATGTTGATGCTGACGTTGGCCACGAGCATGAGGGTCAGGGCGGTCATGATCGAGACGGGGATGCTGACCGCGGCGACAAGGGTCGAGCGCAGGCTCAGCAGGAAGAAGAAGATCGTGAGGATCGCGAACAGCGCGCCGAGGCCGCCCTCGCGCACGAGGCTGTCACGCGACTCAATGATGAACGAGGCCGAATCCGAGACGGTGTCGATCTCGAAGCTGCCCTGGTTCTGGGCGTTGAGCTCGGTGAGCTTGTCCTGGGCCGCCTGGACGACGTTGACCGTGTTGGCGTCCGACGACTTGGTGATGCTGAGAACGAGCGCCGGGCCGGCGTTGTCGTGCTGCGGATCCTTATTGAGCTCCGCATAGCCAGTTGGGTTGACGGATACCGCGTCCACCGTGCCGAGGTCGCCGAGGGTGATCGGCGTCGGTGCGGTCGCGGCCGAGCCCGCTGCCGGCATCTTGACGCCGACCGCCAGCGACAGGAGTTCGCTCTTGTCGGCGAGGATGAGCTGGTGCTGCGCGGACACGGGGATCGAAATGGTCGATCCACCGCTGGTAACCGGCAACGAGCCGGCGGGCAGGACCAGGTTGTTGGCCGCCAGCACGCCCTGGATCTGTGCGATCGAAACGTTGGCTGCGGCGAGCTTGGCCGGATCCAGCTTGACGACCAGGCGGCTCTGTGTCAGGCCGCTCAGATCCACCTTGCTGACGCCGTCCAGCCCCTGGAGCGCCGGCACGATGTTCGTCACCGCCAGTGCGTTCAGCTGGTCGGTCGTGGCCGACCCCTTCGCGCGGATGGCGACGATCAACGACGGGAAGGCGTTGATGTCGAACGATTGGATCGTGGACGCGGAGCTGAGCCCGATGGCCTTCACGTTCGTGTCCACGGTCGCGATCGTCTCCTTGATGTTCGTCCCGTAGGCGAACGAGGCGACGACGATCGACATGCTGTTGACGGAGCTCGAGTTGACGTGGGTCAGGCTCGGCACGCTGCCGATGGATCGCTCCACCGGCTCGGTTACCTGGGTCGCGACATCCTGGGCACTGGCGCCCGGCAGCGGCGTGACGACGATGACGAACGGGAGCTGGATGTCCGGCAGCAACTCCTGCTTGAGCGAGGCCCACGAGAAGAGACCGCCGAGTAGCAGGCCGAGCGTGATCAGGACGGTCACGCTTCGTTTCGAAACTGCGAGCTGGGTCAATCGGATCACGAGTTGCTCCTTGACTCCCGTCGGGTGTTGGCAGCCATCTGGTCGGGTGATTTGGCGCGAGGCCCATCGGGCGCCTGCCGGTTGTTCAGTGACGGAGTTTCTTCGAGTGGCGGTGTTCGTAGTGGTCGGCATCCGCCGTGCGGTGCGGTTCAGTCGGACTCGGGGCGCACCTCAATGCATTCGACTCGCGCCGAGGACGTGCGGTTCACGCCTGCGTCGTCCGTGTTCTGTCGACGACGATGGTTATCAGACGGGCCATCTGCTCCAGCTCGTCCCCACTCAGGACGCCGAGGATTCGGCGCATCGTCTCCAGACGGGAGCCCGAGATTTCGGCGATGAGGTGCCGTCCCTCGTCCGTCAGATGGCATTCCACGATGCGGCGGTCGTCGAGACGGTGCCGCCGTTCCACGAGACCGTGGCGCTCGACTCGTTCGACTGTTCCGCTGGCCGTCGGGAGCCCGACTCCGAGCCATTCGGCGATGCGGCTCATCGGCGCCGGCCCGTTCTTGTTGAGCAGGAACAGAAGTCGCATCTGGCCGAAAGTCAGCTCCTGCGCCACCCAGCCGGGCACGTCGTGGGCATCCTGGTCCCAGAGTCCATCCAGGGCCCGGATGACGGCCTCGATCTGGAGTTGATGACCGTCAGACACTTCGCTCATACGCGAATAGTGTCACAAAACGCGAATAGCTTCGCATCATCCGAACGAACGATGCCACATAGCCCAACCCGATTGGGCTACCTACCCGGGCCGAACGAGTAAGTGCGACTTTCAGTTCCGGGTGCGAACTTACGCGACAAGTCGAGAAGTCGCTGCTAACTTTCAGCATGCCGTCAACATGGGAGGGAAGGGTGCTCAAAAGGGCGAAGCCGGAAGGCCCGATTCGCTGGACTACGTTGGGCAATGCCCCCTACCCCAAGGCAGACGAGCCCTGTTCGGGCTACCTGCTCCAGGCCGGGGGCGCCAACGTCCTGGTCGATATCGGGGGCGGGGTCCTGGGGCCGCTCCAGAACTACATCCGGCTCGAGGACCTCCACGCCGTCTGGATCAGCCACCTCCACGCCGACCATTTCGCCGACATGCCGCTTCTCTACTACGCCTTCGCCTTCGCGGACAAGCCGATGCGCAAGATCCCGATCCTGGGCCCGGTCGGCTGGGCCTCGCGCGTCGAGGAATTCGTCAAGAGCGCCTCGGACCACCGAATGAGCAACTTCTTCCAGGTGGTGGAGCTCAAGGATCGCGGCATCGCCGAGATCGGCGATCTCAAGATCCAGGCCCGGATCGTCCAGCATGGGGTCCCGGCCTTTGGCCTCACCGCCAGATATGGCGAACGGCGCCTCGCCTACACCGGCGACAGCGGCCCGTCGGACGGGCTCGTAACCCTGGCCAAGGGGGCGCGCATCCTGATCGCCGAGTCCTTCGCGAAGGTCATCGAGATTCCGTCGGTACATCTCTCCCCCGAGGACGCGGGCCTGCTTGCGACGCACGCCGGCGTGGCCCGCCTGGTGCTGACTCACCTGGGCCCGGGACTCGGCGCTGAAGAGGCCCTGGAGCGGGCGGCAACGACGTTCAACGGAGCCATAGAAGTGGCCACGCCGGGAATGGTGCTCGAGGCCTGAGGGTCGGGCGCCGCCGACTCGGGGCCGCCGCCGACTCGGGCGCCGCCGACTCGGGCGCCGCCGCGCGACCGACGCCGGCCAGTGGCCCAGTGCACGGTTCGGCCGGGCCATCGCCCGGCGGTGCCCGCTTCCGCCGCTACGTCCCCCGCCGGTAAGGCGTGTCCAGGACCACGAAATCCTTTCGGCCGACCAGCGCCGCGCGGATGCGGTGGACGTTCTGGTTGTACAGGATCCGATCCCACCAGTGGCGGGGCAGATGCTCCGGCAGCAGCACCACCGTGATTCGGCCCGGATCCTCGGCCTGCGAAACCTCCAGGTAGCGCACGAATGGCCGCACCAGCGCCCGATACGGCGACTCCACCAGCACGACTCGGACGCCCGGCAACTGGCGCTCCACCCGCTCCCGGAAGCGCTCGCCCTCGGCTGGATCAAGGGTCACGTGGACGAGCTGGACTTCCTCGCCCATCGTCTCCCCCACTTTCACGGCCTGGACCACTGCCCGGCTCATGACCTGGGCCGCCACGACCACTCTCTGGCGGCGATGCGGCGGCCCGAACACGACGTCCGGCTGAACGTCCAGGCCGACACCCTCCTGGTCGTATTCGTGCTTGATGAAGAGCATGAGGCCGACCAGGATCGGGACGACGATGATGATCATCCAGACGCCCTGGTCGAACTTCGAGAAGGCGATCACTACCACCACCACGCCCGTGACCACCGCGCCGATGCCGTTGATCACGGCGCTCCGCCGCCAGCCCGAGCCACGCTCGGTGAACCAGTGCTTGACCATGCCCGACTGCGAGAGCGTGAATGAAGTGAAAACGCCGATCGCATACAGGCCGATCAGGCGGTCCGTCGAGCCGTTGAAGGCAACGATTAGGGCGATCGAAATCAGCGCCAGGGCGACGATGCCCGAGTTGAACGCCAGCCGCTCACCCCGCAACGCGAACTGGCGCGGGAAGAAGCCGTCGCGGGCGAGGATCGACGAGAGCCGCGGGAAGTCGGCGAAGCTCGTGTTCGCGGCAAGGATCAGGATGCCCATGGTCGAGAACTGGAGGACGTAGTAGAGGAACCCGGGGCCGCCGAAGACCGTCCGGCCGACCTGCGAGAGGACGCTCTCGCCGCCCGCCTGGAATCCCGAGGGATGGGCCCCGACCTGGATCGCCAGGTAGCTCGTGCCCAGGAACATGACTCCCAGCAGCGTGGCCATGATGATCATCGTCTTCTGGGCGTTCTTCCACTCCACCGGCTGGAATGCCGGGACGCCGTTGGCGACGGCCTCCGTGCCGGTCATGGCCGAGCAGCCGTCGGCGAAGGCTTTGCAGAGCAGGAAGATGCCCATGTTCTCGGCGGCCACCCCGGAGAGCGGCACGACGTCCGTGACCTGCGGCAGCCCGCCGGTCACCGATCGGACCATGCCGGCGAGGATCAGCAGCAGCATCGAGCCGATGAAGATGTAGGTCGGGCTGGCGAACAGCGTCCCGGACTCGCGCAGCCCGCGCAGGTTGATGACCATCACCAGCAGGATCGAGAACGCGATCAGCGGAACCTTTATCCACTCCAGCGAGGGAAAGGCGGAGTAGATGGCCTGGATGCCGGCCGAGACGCTGACCGACACGGTCAGGACGTAGTCGGTCAGGAGCGAACCCGCGGCGACCAGCCCGGCGAGTACGCCGAGGTTCGCGTGGGCGACGATGTAGCTGCCGCCGCCGTTTGGATAGGCACGGATGGTCTGGCGATAGCTGAACGTGACGACCACTAGCAGCGCGACGACCACGACCGAAAGCCCGAGCACATATTGGAATTGGACCTGCCCGGCCCCGACCAGGATGAGCATCATCGCGCCAGTCGCATACGCGACCGATGACATCACGTCCGACGAGAAGACGGGCAGGGCTTTCCAGATCGGCAGACGCTCGGTCAGGTCCGCCGCCGACGAGAGCGGCCGGCCGAAGAGGATGGCGCGGAGCATCGCCATCCGCCGCTGCTGAGCGGTGCGCGGAGCCTGGGCCTCTAGCTTCGCTTCGAGCACCCCCGGGCCAAGGTAGCGGAAGTATCGGGCGTGCGGCCTATCGACGACGACCCGGCGATCGCCGAGCTTTCGACCCTGGAGGGGCCGTGATTTCAGCCATGTGTGGCGCTATCCCTCGTAATTACGATGTCCACCCTGCCGCCGGGACGGACGACGGCCGGCAGAATGAGAACGTCTGTCGACTCCGCGAGCTGGTAGGCCCGCCACAGCAATCCGGGCCACGACGGGAACCCGGAAAGGACCACCCGTTTAGCCAGGCCGCTTGCCACGAGGCTCACGGCGGCCTCGAGATCGGCCAGACCAGGCTCGAATTCACGGGCGGCCTCGCCGGCTTCGGCTCCGTCGGGAGCCAGCCCAACCGCCAGGTCGACTGCATCGACCGCCTGCGGCTGCATGAGATCTCGATCGCCGGCGCCCAAATCTTCGAGAGCGCCGGCCGGAACGGCGGCCAGCAGGTCGGGTGAATTGGCCGAATCCGGCCCCGGCCAGGAGTCGATGCGAGCCCCGGCTCGGACCAGATGCAGGACGCTGTCGGCGAATGTCACGATCAAAACGTAGTCGGCGGGCCACGAGGAAACGCCTTACGGGCAGGCCATCGGCGCTCAACAACCGCTCAACAGGGTGGCCCCAAAGGGGTTGTCCGGGTCCCGCGGCCACGATCCACTCGGACGATCTCGGGGACGGATGGCCGACTGCGCGGCCGCGTATGGCGTTGTGACCGCCGTCACCTTCGGAGCGGCGCCAGGTCGCTGACAGCCGGCGCGCCATTGGGAAACCTGTAGCGGAACCACGGAGGTTCGCGACAGGAGGTAATCGCAATGGCCAGTTCGGGCGGCCTGTTGGCCAGAAAAGGTTGGGGCAACAACATCTGGGGAGAACTCACTGCCGAGTTCCTTGGAACCGCGCTTCTGATCGCCTTCGGAGACGGCGTCGTCGCCATGGCGGTCGCGGCTTTGAACTCGTCGGGTCGCGCGGCGTCGTCGACCACGATCTTCCAGGCGTCCGGCGACTGGCTCCTCATCAGCTGGGGCTGGGCCCTGGCTGTGGCGATGGCCGTCTACGTCGCCGGCGGCGTCAGCGGCGCCCACATCAACCCGGCGGTCACTCTCGCCTTCGCCACCACCGGCGATCTGCCGTGGTGGAAGGTAGTCCCCTACTGGATCGCCCAGGTCATCGGCGCGTTCGTGGGCGCCGCGGTCGTGTTCCTCGACTACGGCCCCGCCATCGGTGCCTACGAGAAGGCGGCTGGCATCGTGCGAGGAACTCTCGGCGGGCCCCACGACAGCACCGCGACCTTCAGCATCTTCGCCACGTTCCCGGCCGGGTACTACAACGGCAATCTGGCCGGGCCGCTATTCGACCAGATCCTCGGAACATTCCTTCTCCTCCTGCTCATCTATGCGTTGATCGACAAGCTGAACATGGCGCCGGCGGCGAACCTCGCGCCGTTCCTGATCGGTCTGGCAGTGGCCGCGATCGGCATGTCCTTCGGCGCCAATGCGGGCTACGCCATCAACCCGGCTCGCGATCTCGGACCGAGACTCTTCGCCGCCCTGGCGGGTTGGGGCCAGGTGGCCATGCCCGGCGTGGACTCCTACTTCTGGGTGCCGATCGTCGGGCCGCTCATCGGCGCCGTCCTTGCCGCTTTCGTCTATCACCACGCCATTCACCGCGTGCTCGTGGCGCGCAAGGCACCTCAGGAAGAGCCCGGGCCCGTGAGGGATGTGGTAACCGGAGGAAACGTCGCTCACCACCCCGCCCGCTGATTTCGCACGGGGTTCTGGGCCGGCGGCAGGCCGTCGGCCACGATGCGCCTCAACTTCCGGCTCGGACGACGGCCGGCAACCGACTGCGAGACCTCGGGTCGCCTGGCTGCTCTGACGGCCGACCAGGTCGAGTCTCGACCACGCCTTGATGCTCGACCACGCCGGTCGGGCTCCCGGCGTAGAACGACCCGCGTCGAAAACCACGCCTTCGCCACGGCGTGTCTAGACTCGATCGACGGCAACCTGTTGCGGTCGCCGATCGTGAGCGACGCGGAGTCACGCGACTTGACGGACAGTCTCGAAGGACTGCGAGAGTTGCGCCGGGACGGCCTGAAGACGGGCTTCTTGCTCGATCTGCCGGCCGCCCAGGCGGATCGTCTCCTTTCGGAGTCGGTTCGGATGGACGTGCCCGCAGGCGCCGTCGTCTATCGCGACGGAGACGCGGCGCGCTGCTTCGTGGTGCTCCACGGGCTGCTGCGTTCGTTCATGAGTTCGCGCGACGGTCGCCAGGTCACTTTCCGCTACGGCAAGGCGGGTGCGGTCATGGGTCTCGCGTCTGTGATCGGCGAGCCTCTGCCCCTGACGATCCAGGCCATGACTACGACGTCCGTCGTGGCGGTTCGGACGGACACGCTGCGCCGGATGCTGACGACGGACCCGGACCTGGCCCGTGTCTGCGCCGAGGAGCTCACGAGACAGCTGAACCAGGCCCTGGAGGACGTGGCCCAGAGCGCCTTCCTGTCGGTCCGGCAGCGTCTCGCCCGCCACCTCCTCGACATGGCAAACGAATCGGACGGTCCGCACCTGGTGGCGCAAGTGAGTCACCAGGAGCTCGCGGACGCGATCGCCTCGTCGCGCGAGGTCGTGACGCGCACCTTGCACGAGATGCGGCTGGCCGGGTTGATCGAGACGGGCCACGACCGAGAAGTCGTCTTGCTCGACGTGGGCGGGCTCGCCCAGGAGCTGGAGGCGGCGGAGCCGTAACCGGCCACCCGAGCGAGGAGTCGTCGGGGGGGCGGACGTCACGGCTGCGATGACGGTCCTCGCTCCCAGCCTCAGCCGAACGATCCGGCCGCCCCCGACAGGCGACCGCGACGAGCCGGATCGAACTGGTTCCGTCCGGATGCCGGACCTCGAAGTCGACTTCGAAGCGATCGGCCGCGACTTCACGTACGTCCCAAATCCGGGCGCTCTGCGCGGAGCGAAGTCATCTAGACAACCGTGCCTCGGCCAGGACCGGCTCGAACAACTCCACGGGATTGCCGGACGGATCGTCGATGAGGATCTGCTTGCCGCCGACGCCGGTCACGATGTCGTTGCGGAAGTGGACTCCCGCGGCCCGCAGCTCGTCCACCTTGGCCGCCAGATCCGGCACCTCGATGGAGAAGCGGTTCCACCCGCCGGGCTCAGGGATTCGACCATCCGGCATCGCCTGGCCCCCGCCGCCCGGTCCGGCCCCGGGCTTGCTGAGGGTCAGACGGAGGTCGCCGCGCGAGAGCATCGCGAACTGCGGCGCCGGATGCATGTCCTCGTGGAACCCGAGATGCCGGCAGTAGAAGTCGATCGCGGCATCGACGTCGTGGACGATATAGCGGACGCTG
Source organism: uncultured Chloroflexia bacterium (assembly GCA_963835845.1). GTDB lineage: Bacteria > Chloroflexota > Limnocylindria > Limnocylindrales > CSP1-4 > Fen-1039. Next base: position 139,094 of record CAWIGT010000006.1, read on the forward strand.
ACGGTTGCCATTCGGGATCCGCCCTCTATCTGACGGCGGCGCCTTCGCGGGCGGCGCGGCGTTCCCAGCGGGCGCGGGCGCGCTGACGCTCGACGAGCCGGTCGTGCGGTGGGCTCGTGGCCACGAGAGAGGCCAGCAGGTCCTGCGTGGATGCGGCCACGGCCTCCACGGCCCGCTCGAAGGCCGGCTGGTTGACCGCCGCCGGGTGAGTCATCCCGCTGATCTTGCGGACGTACTGGAGGGCGGCCTCGCGGACCTCGTCCGGCGTGGTCGGCGGGCTGTAGTTGTGGAGCGGATGGATCGATCGGCACATATTGCTGGGCTCCGGCTTGGGCCGCGCCCGGGCACGGCCGGTTTCCAGCACGATAGCGAACGGCCGGCGGCCTGCCCCTCAGCGAGACCAGGCGACGTGCCAGACGCGCCAGAGCGCCGTGGGATCCGAGACCGGATCGCCGTGGACAAGGCTGAAGTCGGCCGGACCGCCCTCGTGGATCACCCCGGCCTCGGGCTCGCCGAGCAACTGCCCGCCACGCCAGGTTGCGGCGCCGAGCGCCTCCCACGGCTCCAACCCGACCTCGACGAGGCTTTCCACCTCCCAGGCGAGCTGGTTGGCCCGCGCCGAGCCGCCGCCGAAGTCCGTGCCGGTGGCGATGGCCACACCGGCGCGGCGGGCAAGACGAACACTCTCCTGGGCGCGAGCCTGCCGGTCGAGGATGCGCTTGCGGCCTTCCGGCGAGGCGAACCGCGGGATCGAAGTCGTCGTGGAGAAGCCGAGCCAGGAACGGAACACGGTCAGGGTCGACACCAGCGCGGTTCCGCGAGCGGCCATCTCGGCGACCACTTCGGCGTCCAGCTCCATGCCGTGCTCGAGCGAGTCGACGCCGGCGGCCACTCCCTCGCGGGCCCCGGCGAGGTTCCCGGAATGAGCGGTCACTTTCGCGCCGCGGGCATGGGCGGCGGCGATGACCGGCGCCAGCTCGTCGCGAGTCCACGGGGCGACGCCGGGCTCGGGGCCGTCGAGATAGAGCTTGATCAGGTCCGCTCCATCGTCGAGCTGGAGGTTGGCGAGGCGCAGGAGTTCCTCGGGAGTTTCGGCCTCGTCGACCCGCGGGCTGAGCTTGGTGCCGGCTTTGTCCAGCCACGTCCCGGCCGCCCTGACGTATGGGAACTCGAGCCGGCCCCGCCACCGGTCGCGGACCCCCAGGCTCAGGGCGCGAACTCGACCATCCAGCGGGTCGGCGACGCGGGGCGCCCCGACGTCGCGGGCCCAGCGCACGCCCGATGCGGTCATCAGCCGACCATTGGCATCCGCCACCGACAGCAGGCGCTCGACCGGGTCGTCGATGCGCTCGATCCAATGGGCGCCGCCGGGCAGCGTCAGATGGCTGTGGCAATCGACCATACCGGGAACGATCGTGGAACCGCTGGCGTCGATGACCTCCGGGTCGGCCGCCCCGGCCGGCGGACCCTCATCGTCACTGGGACGGATCCAGGCGATCGAACCGGCGACCACGAGGATGCTGACACCCACACGGAGCCGGTCCGACCGGCCGTCCGCCAGCGCTCCGTCACGGTACAGGGTCGCACTCATTCGCTGATGCTACCGCGGGCCGGGCGCATTGCGCCCGTCGTTCTCCTGGGATTTCATGGTTCGGCCGAATCGAGCCGGCGGGTCGACGGCTCGGCGGTCGGCGGCTCGACGGCTCGGCGGCTCGACGCGCGACAATTGGGCCGCGCGCATTCTCGGGACTCGGAGGCGAATGTGACAACCGCGTCGGCCTGGCGGCACTCGGTCGAGCTGGAGCACGACGGAATCAGGCGGCCATACCTGCTCCAGATGCCGCCGAATTCACCGGCGCTCGACACGCCCGCCACACCCGTGCCGCTCGTGCTGCAGCTCCACGGTCGCGGCATCGACCCGGTGCGCTTCGATGAACTGACGGGGTACGGGGCGCTGGCCGAGCAGGTCGGGTTCGCCCTGGCCATGCCAAGCGCCATCGGCGAGATATGGAACGACGGCCGCAACGCCGGTCCGCCGGGGACGCGAGCCGACGATGTCGGCTATCTGGCCGCGGTTCTCGACGATGCGATCCTTCGCACGCCGATCGACCCGCGGCGGATCTACGTCGTCGGCATGTCGAACGGGGCGGCGATGGCCGGGCGGCTCGCCCGCGAACTGAGCGAGCGAATAGCGGCCATGGCACAGGTCGCCGGAACTGCCTCCGCCGACCTCGCCGCCGTCCGGCAGCCGGCTCTCCCGGTGCCGATCCTGAGCATCCACGGCACGGCAGACTCGACTGCGCCCTATGGCGGTGGAGTGCGCCGTGGATTGGTGAGCCATCTGATGATCCGCCACGCAGCCGGGCCGAGCGTCTCCGTCGACGACTGGGCGCGGTTCTGGGTCGCCGCCAACCGCGCGACCGAGGGCCCGGACGAGCAGCAGTTGCCGCCCGACGTGGCGGTTCGGACCTGGCACGGCCCAACCTCGTCATCGGACGTCGTCTTCTATCGCATCGACGGCGGCGGTCACACCTGGCCGGGCAGCCACTTCACGCTGCCAGCGTTTCTCTTCGGCCGAACCAGCCACACCTTCGACGCGACTCGCGTCAGCTGGGACTTCCTGGCGGCCCACCGCAGGTAGCGCCGGCTCGGTCGTGCGCAGGCCCGGCGGATCGAAGGGAGTGGCAGCCGGCCTTCTGCGGGCGGCTGGCCGGCACTCGTGAGGGGCGCTACCCTGCCTTCGTCAGCGGCGCCAGCCGCCTCAACTCGGCCAGCGGCGGAGCGGCCGCGTCGGCCGCCACGATGTTCAGGACGACCTGGTCGGCCCCGGCGTCGAAGCGCTCCCGCACCTTTGCGCCGATGCGTTCCAGATCGCCCCAGGCGACGACGGCCTCGAACAGGGCGTCCGAGCCCGGCTTCTCCAGATCCGCCTCGGACCAACCCATCCGGATCAGGTTGTTGCGGTAGTTGGCGGCCCCGATGTAGTAGTCGATGTGGCGGTCGCCGATCGCCCTCGCCGCACGCAAATCGCCTGCCAGCACGACCGGCAGATCCGCCGCCAGGAACGGCTCCGGCCCGAGGATGCTCCTGACCTCGCGGACATGCTCCACGGTCGAGAAGTAGGGATAGGCGCCGGCCGTGCGCTCTCCGGCAAGCCCGACCATCCGCGGCCCCAGGGCGGCGAGCACGACGGGCGGCAGTTCCGCCGCGGGACCGCGCCACGGGGCAGTTTCCATGGCCTCGAGGTATGCGCGCATCGCGGAGTACGGCCGCTCGTAGTCGTGGCCGCGCTGCTTGACCATCGGGGCGTGGCTCACGCCGATGCCGAGGATGAAACGACCCGGCCACGCTTCGGCGAGAGTCCGGCCGCCGTTGGCCATCGCGGCGGCGTCGCGGGCCCAGATATTGGCGATGCCGCTGGCGACGACCAGGCGCTCCGTGGCCGCTAGATACATGGCGCCGCGTCCGAACGCCTCCTGGGCGAGCGCTTCGCCATACCAGAGCGTGCCGTAGCCAAGCCGCTCCATCTCTTGAACGAACTCGCGCTGGACCGACGACGACCGGGCATTCAGGGGACCGGCAAACACGCCTATCCGTCCCGGATCGATGCCCTTCAGCCTCGACAGACTCATGACCGTGAGTTTACCGCCGCGCGGCCGGGACGGCGCCCGGCGCCGCAGGCGCAGTCGCAGGCGCAGCCGGGGCCGCCAGACCCGGGCGGCTCGAACCGCGAACCAGGCTGGCGACGATACCGATGCTGCAAATCAGGGCCGCCACGGCGAAAGCATCGTGTATCGCTCCGACCAGGGCCTCGTTGGCGGCCACGGCCGCCGGCACGCCGCGACCAACCTCGGCGAGATGGATCGGCAACCGCGTGGCGACCACTGCGCCACTCAAGGCGATCCCCAGGGCCTGGCCGTTGACCCGCATCTGGGCCAGCGTTCCCGACGCGGTCCCGACTCGCGGCCGCGGTACTGCCCCGAGTACGGCGCTGCTGTTGGGGCTCATGAAAAGGCCCTGGCCGATGCCCAGCAGGACCAGCCGCCAGACTAGGTCCGGCAGCGCGAAGTCGACCGACAGCTGGGTGAGACTGAGCAGCCCGATAACCATGATCGCCATGCCGGCGCTGGCCAGAACTCGCGGCCCGAATCGATCGGAGGCGGCGCCGCTGAACGGCGCCACGACGGCCATGGTGATCGGCACCGGCGTCAGCAGCAGTCCGGCCTCGATCGGAGAGAAGCCACGGCCCTGCTCCAGCAAGAACGGCAGCAGGAACGTCGCCGTGAACAACCCGGCAAAGGCCACCACAACGCTGGCCAGACCGGCGGTAAACGGACGGATCCGGAAGAGAGCCAGGTCGATCATCGGCTGGAGCGACACTCGCTCGACGACGATGAACGCGGCGCCGAGCGCGAGAAACACGACGGTGAGGCCGATGACGGCCAGGCTCGTCCAGCCCCAGGCCTGGCCTTCGCTCAGGGCAAGCAGCAGGGCAAAGACGGCGACGCCGGACAGGGCGGCCCCGCCGACGTCGAACGACTGGCCCTTGCCGGGTTCTTCGGCCGGCAGGATTCGAGCCGCCCAAACGATCGCGATCAGCCCGATCGGCGCGTTGATCAGGAAGATGGCCCGCCACGTCGCGAGTTGAGTGAGGATGCCTCCCAATGCCGGACCGAGGCTCAGCCCGATGGACACGCTGATGCCGTTGAGGCCGAGTGCTCTGCCACGTTCCTGCGGCGAGAAGGTCCGAGCCACGATGGCCGGCCCCATGGCCATGATCATGGCCGCGCCGCAGGCCTGAATGATGCGGAACACGACCAGGCCGGCGGCGTTCGGGGAGGCGCCGCAGCAGATGCTCGCAACGGTGAAGATGGCGAAGCCGGTCAGATAGACCCGCTTGAACGTGAGGACTTCGCCGAGCCGGCCGAAGGGCAGCAGGAGGCTGCCGACGACGAGAAGATAGGCCACCACGACCCACTGGACGGTCGACAGATCGATCCCGAAATCAGTCTGGATGACCGGCAAAGCGATGTTGACGATGCTGCCGTCCAGCGTCGCCATCAGCGATCCGAGCGACACGCTCGTGAGAATCAGCCACTTGCGTTCCATACCGGCGCAACCCTACAAGATCGGCGTCGATCGGCTCGTTCGGGGTCACGCGGCACCGGCGAGTGCGACCCGTGCGCCTGCCGCGGGACCTGCCCGATCCGCGACCGCCGGCCCGGCGCCCGACCACCCGGCGCCGACCGACCAGCGCCCGCCCGACCAGCCGCCGCCCGAGCAGAGCCCGCCCGGCGTGCAGGTCCGTCTTCAGTCGGCCTGGACCGGAATCCGGCTGATTTCCGGGTCGGTGAAGATGTCGAGATCGTCGCGACTGCGTGTCGAGAACTCGGAGACGACGGCGCCGTCCGGCCCGGCCTGGAACCAGTGCTTCGTGTTCGGCGGAACGGTGTACTGCTCTCCGGGGCGCAGAACGATCTCGCGTTCGGCGGTGTAGACGCCCCGCTCCATACGGGCGGGCTGGGCCATCGGGTACTCCGTCGGCTCGCCGCCCTCGACGTGCAGGTAGACGACGCCCTTGCGGACGCGGAACGTCTCTTCCTTGCCCGGTGTGCCGTCGAAGGGCGGGTGGCGGTGCTCGGCGCAGGTTTGGCGCGGAAACATGGCCAGCTCCTTGGCACAGACACGTTCCGTGTTGACATACACGACGATTTCGAGGCCGATGTGCTCCAGATCTCCCAGCCCTAAGTCCACGACCTCGATGGCTGCTCGCTCGGCCGGCGTGATGACGAGCCCGGCGGCGGCATACATTTCGGCGGCCCGATCCCGGGCCTGTTGCACCTGGGCCTTCGTCAGCATGGTGATCGCGACTCCTTCTCGGCCGACTGCGCCGGCGGCATGCCCGTGACCGCGACCTCGCGCGGATCCCGGTCCGAGGGTCGCGCAATTGGATCGCCTACCCTGTGAGTATGATCCTGCCGTCCCGCCTGTTGCTGATCCTCGCCCCGTTGATCGCCGCGTCGTGCTCGACCGCGCCGGCCGTGACGCCAGGCCGGTCTTCGTCGCCGGCTGGCCAACTCCCGGCTGCGACGGGTCGAACGTCCTCGCCCGCCGATTCGGGGTCGTGCGCCGCGCTGACCCTGGCGCATATGGCCCAGGAGCAGCGCGTCGGCCAGCTGTTCGTGCTCGGCATCGGAGGCGAGCGGCTTTCGACGGCGGAGACCGCCGCCCTGGAGACCTACCACTTCGGCTCTGCCTTCCTGGTAAACTCGAGGAGCGGTGGGGTCCAGAGCGTTCGCACGCTCAGCGACAGCATCCAGTCACTCGCGACCGGCGCGAATACGGCCGGTGTCCACTTCCTCGTCGCCGCCGATCAAGAGGGCGGACTGGTCCAGCGCCTGAGCGGCCCAGGCTTTTCGACTATTCCGTCCGCGCTGGCCCAGGGCGGGATGGCGACGGCGACGCTTCAGGCCGACGCCCAGACGTGGGGTCGCGAACTCGCGGCCGCAGGAATCGACCTGAACCTGGCGCCGGTGATGGACGTGGTCCCGCCGGGCGCGGACGCGGCCAATCAGCCGATCGGAGCGCTGGAGCGCGAGTACGGGCACGACCCGGCTACGGCGGGCAGCCACGGCGCCGCGGTCGTACGGGGCATGGCCCAGGCCGGCGTCGCCACCACTCTCAAGCACTTTCCGGGTCTGGGGCGAGTGGCCGGCAACACCGACACGGCCGCCGGCGTAGTGGACTCCGTTACGGCCGCGGACGATCCCTTCTTCGCGTCCTTCCGGGCCGGCATCCAGGCCGGCGCGCCGTACGTGATGCTCTCTCTGGCGACCTACTCGCTGATCGACGCCGATCGCCCGGCGGTCTTCTCGCCGACGGTCATCGGCACTCTGCTACGCGGCCAACTCGGCTTCGACGGCGTGGTCGTGTCGGACGATCTAGGGGCGACGGCTTCGGTTGCGTCGGTCGCTCCCGCCGATCGGGCCGTGGACTTCATTGCAGCGGGCGGCGACATGGTCCTGGTGATCGGAACCGATTCCGCGAGCCGGATGGCGGCCGCGGTCCTGAGCCGTGCCCAGACCGATCCAGGATTTGCCGCTCTCGTCGACGCGGCCGCGCTGCGCGTGCTGCGGGCCAAACAGGCGTATGGGCTGCTGTCCTGCGTCTGAGCGCGGCTCGTCAGGGTTCGACCGGCCTTCCGGCTATGAAGACGGCCCGTCGAGCCCGTCGATCGAAACCTCGATCAACGGGCTGTTGGCGACCATGTTGTCCAGGTCGTCTCGGTTCCAGGCCCGGGCAACGTGGGCCAGGATCGCCCGTCGCTCGGCCTCGTCGGTGATGACGCGGGCCGTGGCCGGCAGGTCGGCCATGACACCCCGCTTGAGATGGAACGTGAAATGCGGGTTGGCCTCGAGGTTGGCCAGCCAGCTGCGCTTGCGGTCCGCCCTGGGCTGGCCGCTGATGTAGATGCAGTCGCCGATCACGTGATAGACGATCTCGATGCGGCGGGGCTCGCCGCTCTGCTTGCCGGTTGTCGTGATGTCGATGGTGCCGCCCTGCGCCAGAGCGCGGCGAATCGGATCGTCCATTGAGCCTCGATGTGTGTGAGTCGTATGACTCTGCGATTGTTGACTGTGCAATCGAGTCTACGGCCGGCCGAATACGTCCGCTACAACCGAGGCGGGCTGATCCGCAGCATGCAAAACCGGGCGAGGGGTCTCGGCGGGCGCGCCGGGCAACCCGTGCTGTCTTCAGGCCGGCCCACGACCGCGCCTGCCCGGCGCCGTGGACGTTCCCGTGGGCGCGACCCGCGTGCCCCTGGCGCGACGCGCGTTGACACTGCCACGGACCCGGCGGACGATCCGCGGCCGGGGAGACTGTGGGCTACAGGGAGAACGGCACCGGATGGCGCTCACCGCTGCCAGGCGCGCCCGTCTTCAGATCGACGCAGGGCCTTCATCGCCGACGGTCGCCCGCGGATCCGATCACGGGACCGACCTCGCCAGGCCCGGCTCCCGGCTCGACGCTCCACGCCGCAGCTGACCGATGCACCCGGCGATCGAACTCCCGACTGGAACGGTCACCTTCCTGTTCACGGACATGGAAGGTTCTACTCGACTGCTCCAGGAACTCGGCCCCGATTACCCGGAAGTCTTGAGCCTGCACCACCGGATCCTGCGCGACGCCGTCGAAGCGGCCGGAGGCGTGCCGATCGGAACCGAAGGCGACGCCCTCTTCGCGGCTTTCGACAGCCCTTCCTCGGGTATTGCGGGGGCGGTCTCGGCCCAGCGAGCGCTGGCGGCCGAACCGTGGCCGCGCGGAGCCGCCGTTCGGGTTCGGATGGGCCTGCATACGGGCGAAGCCCTGGTCCGCGAGGGCACCTACGTCGGGCTCGACGTTCACCGAGCCGCTCGGATAGCGGCCGCAGGCCACGGCGGCCAGATCCTCATCTCGGATTCGACCCGCGCCCTGGCCGAGCAGAGTCTGCCTCCCGAGGTGGAGTTGCGCGATCTCGGTCGACATCGGCTGAAGGACCTGGCATACCCGGAACGGATCTACGAAGCGGTCGTTGCCGGTCTGGCCGCCGACTTCCCCGCCCTCCGTTCGCTCGACGCGGTGCCGAACAACCTGCCCACTCAGCTGACCAGCTTCGTGGGCCGAGCGCGCGAGGTCGCCGAGGTGAGACGCCTGCTGGGCACCACCAGGCTCCTCACTCTGACCGGACCGGGCGGCACCGGCAAGACGCGCCTCGGCCTCCAGCTCGCGGCCGAGACGATCGCGGACTATCCCGACGGGACGTTCTTCGTGGCTCTGGGTCCGGTCGAGGATCCGGACCGCGTCGGCCCGGCCATTGTGACGGCGCTCGGCCTGCGCGAATCTCCGACCGAACAGCCGGTCGACAGGCTGATCGGGTTCCTGCGCGAGCGATGCGTCCTGCTCGTGATCGACAACTTCGAACAGGTGCTCACCGCGGCGCCGCTCATCGGCGACCTGCTCAAAGCGAGCCCCGGCCTCTCGGTGGTGATTACCAGCTGTGCCCCACTCCACCTTTACGGCGAGCGCGAATACGAAGTGCCGCCCCTGACGTTGCCGCGAGCCGGCGCCGTCGATCCCGCGACAATATCGCAGTACGAGGCCGTGGCCCTGTTCACCCAGCGCGCCGCGGCCGTGCGGCCGGACTTTGCGGTGACTACCGCCAATGCCCCGGCCGTGGCCGAGATATGCAGCCGCCTCGACGGCCTGCCGCTGGCCATCGAGCTGGCGGCGGCGAGGGTCAAGCTGCTGCCGCCACAGGCTCTGCTGGCGCGGTTGGGTCAGCAGCTCGACGCCTTCGACGCGGGTTCGCGGGACGTGCCCAAGCGGCAGCAGACGCTCCGTGGCGCCATCGCCTGGAGCCACGACCTGCTGGACCCGGCCGCGCAGCAGCTCTTCGCCCGTTTCTCGGTCTTCGTGGACGGGGCCGACCTGGCGGCCGCGGAGGCGGTTTGCGGTCGGTGCCGGCGTCGACGTGCTGTCCGGTTTGGCCGGCCTCGTCGACCAGAGCCTGGTCCGGCAGGACGGAGTCGGATGGGGAACCCCGCTTCTCGATGCTGATCACGATCCGCGAGTTCGCGCTGGAACGGCTGATGGAGAGCGGTGAGGCCGATGCGATGGCCGAGCGGCACGCCGCATTCTTTCTGGCCATGGCAGAGGCCGCCGCTCCGGGCTTGACCGGCCCCGACCAGAAGCGATTGCTCGACGAGCTCTCCCGCGAGAACGCCAATTTGCGCGCCGCGCTCAGCTGGTCGATCGAGCATGAAGCCGCCGAGACGAGCCTCAGGCTGGGCTGGGCACTGCTGGCGCTTCTGGCAGAGGCGCGGGCTGCTGACCGAGGGCGCCGATTGGCTGCGGCGCCTGCTGGCGGTCCCCGGCGTCGACGCCCATCCCAAGGAGCTTGCCAGAGCCCTCGAGGCCGCGGGAGGCGTCGCTTACTGGCGGGCCGAAATGCCGGCCGCCATGACCTACTACGAAAGCAGTCTGGCCATGCGCCGCCGGACCGGCGACCCCGCCGCAATCGCCAATGCGCTCTACAACGTCGGCTTCCCGAACCTCGTGAACAAGCAGGACATCCCGAAATCGATGGCCTCCTTCCAGGAGAGCCTGGCCATCTATCGCGAACTGGGCGATCGGGAGCGGATCGCGCGGGTCCTCTGGGGGCTCGGGAATGCCTACTACTTCTCAGAACAGAACGAAGCTGCCCGTGATGCGCTCATCGAGGAAGTGGAGATGCTCCTGGGCATGACCGATCTGTTCAGCCTGGCATGGGCTCAGCACACGCTCGGACTGGCCTACAACCGACTGGGTGAAGCGGCGACCAGGTCCGCGCCACTCTGGCGCCGGGCCCTCGAGCATTTCGCGGCCGTCGGGGACGTATCCGGCATCACGATCCTCCTGGGCGACTTCGCCCTCCTTGCCGTCGCCAATGGGGACAAGCTGCGGTTCACACGCCTCATGGCTGCCTCGGAACATCTGGCAGAACAGGTTGGAGCGCAGCTTGGAATTGTCACGACGATCGACGACGCCAGGCCGGACCTGAGCGCCCTGGACCCGGCGGCGGTCCGGATGGCCATCGACGAGGGCCTGCGAATGACCGTTGACGAGGCCGTCGCCTATGCACTGAATGGAGAGAGTTCGCGTTGAACCGTCGAACCGGCACTCTGCTGGCCGCAGTCCTCGGGTCCGGCGATCGTCTTTCTGGATTCCACGGTCGTCAACGTCGCCCTGCAGAAGATCGGCGAGGATCTGCCGAGCAGCTTCTTCGGGACACTCGAGGGCCAGTCGTACGTCTACAACGCATATCTGCTCAGCCTGAGCGCGCTGTTGATCCTGGCCGGAGCCCTGGCCGACGCATACGGCAGGCGGCTGCTCTTCGTCGTCGGGCTGATCGGCTTCGGCGCAGCCTCGATCTTCTGCGGCCTCGCCCCGAGCATCGAGTTGCTCATCGTGTTCCGGATCGTCCAGGGCGCGGCGGGTGCGCTGCTGGTGCCCGGTTCGCTGGCCCTGATCACCCAGACGTTCGAAGGGCCCGAGCGCGGCCGGGCGTTCGGGATGTGGGCCGCCGCGTCTGCCGCGACATCGATCCTGGGCCCATTCGTCGGCGGGACTGCTCGTCCAGACGATCTCGTGGCGGGCCGTCTTCTTCATCAACGTGCCGCTTATCGCCATCGCACTGTGGGCTTCGTGGCGATTCGTCCTGGAGAGCCGCGACCCCAACGCCGCCAAATCGTTCGACTGGCTGGGCGCGGCAGTGGTGGTGCTGGCGCATCGGCGGGCTCACGTTCGGGGCCATCTACGGCCAGCAGCACAGTGGCAGCGACGCCGTCGGCCCGGTTGCGCTGATTGTGGGGGCGCTGGCTTCCGTGGCTTTCATCATCCTGATGGCCCGCGGCAGGCACCCGCTCGTCCCGCTGGGGCTGTTCCGTTCCCGCAACTTCGCAGTCACGAATCTGTCGACGTTCCTGATCTACGGCGCCCTGTACGTGATCGGCTACCAGCAATCGATCTTCTCCCAGGGAACGCTGGGGTACTCCGCCGCCGCCGCCGGGTTGATGGGCCTGCCCGGGCGCTCTGCTGCTCGTTGTGCTGTCTTCGCGCGTTGGCTCGCTCGGGGCCCGCTACGGTCCGCGGCGCTTCATGGCGGCCGGCCCGGCTCTCATGGCCCTGGGCATCCTGTGGCTGACACGGCTTCCGGCGAACAGCTCGGCCTGGAACCTCCAGCCCGGCGACTTAGCCAGTGGGTTCCCTCCGGCGGATACCTGATCGACTTCCTGCCATCGACGCTTCTGTTCGGGCTGGGGATCTCGATCACGGTGGCGCCGCTGACGACGGCGCTGATGGCCTCGATCCCCGAGGCTCGCGCCGGACTCGGTTCCGCGGTCAACAACGCCATCTCGAGAGTGGGTCCGCAGCTGGCAGGTGCGCTGATCTTCGTCGCGGTCACGGGCGTCTTCTACGCGGATCTGGCCAGCCGTGTCCCGGGCATCGACACTTCGTCGGCGCAAATCCGCACCGAGATCTCGCCGCTCAACCGGCCCGATCCATCGGTCGGCCCGGCCGTCGCCCAGGCCGCCCGTGAGTCCTCGACCGAAGCGTTCCACCTGGCGATGGGCATCGCCGCCGGGCTGCTCCTGGCAGGCGCCGCGATAAACGCCGCCGGCATCCGCGACCCCAAGCTCGTCGAGTCCGCCGGCGTCCGAGACTCGGTCGAGATTTCGACCGCGCCGGCGGAGTAGTCATGGAACGGCCTGCCCGGGGACCGGACAGGCCGTTCGCGAGGAGCCAGGGACGGTCAGATCAAGCCGTTGGTGGTCAGCCAACCCTTGGCGATCGTCGGGATGTCCATCTTCTGGAAGACGTACTGGGCGTTCAGGGTCGTCAGCTCGGCCGTGGTCATCTTGGCCGAGACGTTGTTGAGGATTTGCTCGAACGTGGCCTTGTCAACCTTGGCCAGCAGGTCGTTGCGGACCAGCGGGGCGATGTTGTCGGCCGGTTGTGTGTGCTTGTCGTCGGTCAGCACGACCCAGCCGTTCTGGGCGATGTCGGGCTGCGTCGAGCAGAGCTCGCCGACGTCGATCGTCCCGGCCTTGAGCGCGTCGACCATCGGCTGGTCGCAGGCGGAGAGCGGCAACGCCGAGGACAGGTCGATGCCGTAGGCGCTCTTGATCGCGGCGGCGCAAACCGGGTTCGTCGAGCAGTCGGTGGCCACGCCGAACTTCAGCTGGCTCTGGACGGCCGTCGCGCTCGCTCATCGTGGTCAGGTTGAACTTGTCCGCCGTCGCTTTGGTCACCACGAAGGCGTTCTGATCCGCCGCGGGCGAGTAGTCGAGGACCGTGATCCCGCCTCCCTTGCCGTTCAGGACGTTCTGCAGTGCCGCCGCATTCGTGGCGGGGTCGCCGGTCGTTTTCGTGGCGTCGTAGTAGGCCAGGCCGCTGCCGATGTACTCCGGCTTGAGATCGATCTGGCCGCTCTCCAGGGCTGCCGCGGTGACCTTGCGGGTGCCGAGACCGAGACCCGTGCGATCGATCTTGTAGCCCTTCGCCTCGAGCGCCTGGCCGTAGATCTCGGCCATGAGCTGCGATTCGTAGAACGCGTCTGAGCCGAGCTTGATGGTACGTTGCCGGCGCTGGAAGCCCCGGCCACTGTCTGGGTGCTGCTGCCCCCACCCGTCGAGCAGGCACTCGAGCAGCACCAGCATCGACGCCCCGAGGGCTAGCATGCGGAATTGCCGCATTGGGTTTCCTCCTAACTCGTGCCGCGCAAACCCTGGGGCCGAGAAGCCACGGCATCAGGCGAATATAGGTCCCGCCCCTCCGTGGGCATAGGCCGGGCCCACCTGATGCCCCCGACCGGCGGTTCGGGGCCACTTCAGCGCGCGGGGCGCCGCGCCAGCCCGGCGGACAGCAGCCGCCGCTCGAGGAGGAGGAACAGGCCCAGCGTCACCAACGCAAGCGCGGCCACCAGGACCACGCCCCCAAACAGCTCGCCGTTGTCCTGATTGGCATCGCCGAGGATGATGAACCGCCCCAGGCCGCCGAACCCGAAAGTGGCGCCGAGCGTGGCCGTCGCGATCACCTGGACCGTGGCCGACCTGATGCCCGTCGCCAGGACCGGCAACGCGATCGGGATCTCCACGCCCACCAGGACCTGGCGCTCTCGCATGCCCATGGCCCGGGCCGCCTCCACGAGGTCTCGATCTACGTCGGCGATGCCCTGGTAGGCGTTGACGAGGATCGGCGGGCCGGCCAGAACGACCATGGCGACCAGCGTGGGGTAGAGCGTGAAGCCCAGGTTGGGGTCGATGACGGTCGTAAATGGCACGAGGAGTCCGATGACCGCGAACGACGGCAACGCACGCCAGGCGTTCGCCGAGCTCACGACCAGCCACGAGAAACGGCCCGAATGCCCGATCCACAGCCCCAGCGGCAAGGCGACGATCGCGGCCAGCAGGAGCGACACGCCGCACAGGGCCACGTGCTCGAACAGCCGCGAGGGAATGCCGTTGGGCCCCTGCCAGTGCGCGGGGTCGGCCAGCCACTGGGCCGTCAGCGAGACCAGGTCCATCACGCCGGCTCGTTCCGACGGACGGCGCGCGTCCGGCGCGCGGCCCAGGGAGTCAGGAACCGCTGAAGCAGTACGAAGGCCATGTCGGCCACGACGGCGAGCGCGATGGACAGGATCCCGCCGACGATGATCTCCGTGGTGAAGTGGCGGTGGTAACCGTCCAGGATGTAGTACCCCAGCCCACCGAAGCTGTTGCCGAGGATCGCGGAGACCGTCACGAGTCCGATCGTCGAGACGCTCGCCAGCCGCAGGCCGGCCACCACGAGGGGAACGGCGAGCGGCAGTTCAACGCGCCACCACCGCTGGCCGCGGGTGAAACCCATGCCGTCCGCGGCGTCCAGCACGTCCCACGGCACGTTGTCGAAGCCGGCCACGATGTTGGGGACGAACAGGATGATCGTGTAAAGGACCAGCGGTATCTCCGCGGTATAGATGCTCAAGCCGGTGATGGCGACCAGTGCCGCAAACAGGGCGAAGCTCGGGATGGTGTAGGCGGCGGTCGCGAGGACGGTCACGAACGGATACAGGCGCCGGCGGCGGATCGACAGCGCCGCCAGAAGAAACGAGATCGCGAAACCGACGCCGACCGCGATGGCCGCCAGGTAGATGTGCTGGCTGACCCGATCGCCGATCGGCCCCAGATGCGAGGCGAGCCAGTCCCAGCGCATCAGCGGCTCGCCATTCATGGCTGCGGCGCTCCGGAAGGCTGGCCGGCGCTGGACGACGAAGCGGGCTTCGACGTCAGGCCGTCGCGGTTGCCGGCCGCGAGTGCACGCGCGCCTGCACGGCGTGGACCGGCGTCCTCCGCCAGCGCGCTCGCGATCGCGTCCACGGTTACGAAGCCGCGCGGCTGCCCCTCCGCGTCGAGCGCCACGCCGCCCCGGGAATCGGCCGACAGCAGAATTGAGAGGGCGTCGCGCAGCTTGGTTTCGGGCACGAATGTGGGCAGCCCGGGCCGCGGCCCCGTCGCCTCCATCTCCAGATCGGCGACCGTCACCAGAGAAAGGCGCTTCAGGCCACGGTCCTGACCGACGAAACGGGCCACGAACTCGGACCCAGGATGGGCCAGGATCCCGTCCGGAGTCCCGAACTGGGCCAGGCGGCCGCCCTCCTGCATAACCGCCACGAAGTCGCCCATCTTGATCGCCTCGTCGACGTCATGGGTCACGAACAGGATGGTCTTGGCGAGCCCGCTCTGCAGCCGCAGGAACTCGTCCTGCAGCCGCTCGCGAACGATCGGGTCGACGGCGGCGAACGGCTCGTCCATGAGCATCAGCGGCGGATCCGCGGCCAGTGCCCGCGCCACGCCCACACGCTGGCGCTCGCCGCCGGAGAGCTGGTACGGATAGCGGTCCCGATACAGGGCCGGGTCCAGGCCGACCAGGGACAGCAGCTCGTCGGTTCGAGCCCGCTGGCGGTCTTTCGGCCAGCCGATCAGCGCCGGAACGACCGCCACGTTGAGGCCGATCGTGAGATGCGGGAACAAGCCCACTTGCTGGATGACGTAGCCGATGCGCCGTCGCAGCGCCGTCACGTCCTCGGTCAGCACGTTCACGCCGTCGAGCAGGATCTGGCCCTCGGTCGGCTCGATCAGGCGGTTGACCATCTTGAGGCTCGTGGTCTTGCCGCAGCCGGACGGCCCGACGAGGACGCAGATCGCTCCTGCGGGAACCTCGAAAGAAAGGTCGTTGACGGCACCGAACGCCTGCCCCGAGCCACCGTATCGCTTCGTGACCCCTCGGAACTCGAGCGATGCTGCGCGGTTGCGGCCTGGCTCAGGGCTCGTCATGGCTTCCTCCCTCTCCCGGCGGCGCGTGTAGTCGCCAGGCGGATTGTGGCAGCGCAGGGGTACGGTGACCAGGCTTTCCGGACTCGGGTAGCGATTGGGCGGATTCCGATTTCGACGCGGGTCAGGTCGTAGTGGCCGAGCCGGGGCTGGGCGACGTTATGGCGACCGGTCTCCGGGTCCACGGCACGCCGAGCATCGGCAGTAGATACCTGTCGACGCCGTAGTAGCCGGCGACGCGCCAGCCGAGCATAAGTCCAACCGTCAGGGCGAAGAGTATCGGGTTGGTCGAGGCCGAACCGGCCAACATGTACGACATGTTCATCGTGGCGCCGAAGAAGGCCGCAACGCCGACCAGCAATTTCCGACCAGGATTCCGATCACCGACGGCCGTCTCCCCGACGGCGATCAACCACCCGAACCACCTCTGGGCGTTGTTGTCGATGAGGATCTGGAGGAAAGTGCGGTACCACTCGAACGTGATCGGCGGATGGCCGGTTTGGGGAACGGCGACAGCGCTCTTCCAGTAACCCAGCAGGGCCGAGCCGCCGTCGGTCCAGCCCGTGCCGCTGAGCTTGCGCCACCCGGCCTCCAACCACTCGAAGCCGATGAAGATCCGAATGGGGAGCCAGAAGAGGCCGGCTCGCGTGTTGCTGAACAGGTACCGGGTGAAGGCGGGCCCTTCGACCTCCACTACGTCGGCCTGCGGGCTGTTTCGATCCGCGAACAGCAACACCATGACCGCGATGGCCGTGACCCAGAAGATCACGGTCAGCGCCGGTCGAGCCGAGTCCGGAGGAATGAGCCATGGGTCGTACAGGAGGAACAGCGCAACGGCCGCGAGGGCGGCGATCGGCGTTGCGAGCCGGCGGGCGTCAGCCATGCGCAGAACCTCACTTCGCGGCCCCGGCGGTGATCGAGTCCGGCCTGCCCCACCGGGATGTCGGGCCGGTCGGATCGCGGCGACGGCAATACCATCCATGATGCCGTCGCTACCAGGCGATTTTCGCCGCAACTCGGCCGGACAACGCGTGACCGCCCCGCTTGTCTCGCACAATGGCGCCGTCCGGCGCCCGGCCGGTTGCGCCTGGATTGGGGACTCAGGCAGGCGCCATCTATCGCGAGATGGTGCCTGATCACGGACCTTCAGAATCAGGCGTCGTGGCTCTGGCCTCTAGACCCGCGCCGTACCCGCGCCTACGGTCGGAACTCCTCGGGATGGCTGGCGAAGGTCCACATCGCCGAGGGCACGATCCGGAAGAAGACGACGCCGGCGCCCCACTCGGAGGAATCCTGCGGGTAGGCGGCATTCCAGGTCTTCATGATGTCCTCGTAGTCGCGATGGTCGCGCCCGAGCCACTCGACGGCTCCGTTGACCACCACGGCGATCCGCTCGCCCTCCATGTAGGTCGCCGAGCAGGCCGGGTTGGCGCGCAGGCTGCGAACTCGCACCGCCCGGTCGTCGGTGCCCATCGTGAAGTGCCCGTGTATGAACAGCGAGTCGAGCGGCGATACGCGCGGTTCGCCCTTCGGCGTCACGCTGGCGAACGCGACATGCCTGGTGCCCTGGAGATACGTCGCGACCTGACGAGCCGTGAGCCGGTGCTCCGGCGTCACGATGCTGAGCATGTACGGGTTCGCTCGGGCTATTGTGGCGTCGAAAAGACTCTGCAGTTCCTCGATCTCAGCCTGGGTTTCAAGCATGGCGGCAGATTAGCGCCGCGCCTCCGTCGGGTCGCCCTCTTGCCCGCGCCGATCCGCCGTCCGGCACCGGGTTCCGGGCGGGTGGCCCTGGCGATTGTTTAGAAGTCGTTTAGCGCCTCCGCACCCGCCGGCGTCGCGGCCTCTTGGGGGTCACTCCGATGCTGGAGACGTGGAACGCAAGCGGCCCCCGGCAACACCATCCCCGGACGCGGAGGAAACCCGCCGCCGCCTGACCTCGGAGATCGCCGAGGTCGAGAGTGCAATCTCGCTCGTGGCCTCCGGCACGGCGTCCCGCATCACCCTCAGCGGCCTCCGGTTCGGCGAGCAGCTGGCGCGGCGGTTCCGGGCCGAGGCCCGCGTCCGCGGCCTCCGGCTCGATCCCATCCCCTGGCCGGAGGACGCCGGCTGCGACCTGATCGTCCGACCGATCGATGACTAGCGACGAAATGCCGCACCCCGACGCGGCCGACGATCAGCCCGACCCGAAGGGCACCGCCGCCCGGACGGACGCGCGGACCACGGCCCGGGTGCTCCTGGTCGAGGACGACCTGCCTCTCGCGACGATCATCGCCAAGCACCTGCGGGCACGCGGCCACACGGCTCGCGTGGCGGACTCGGCGGAGGAGGCCTCTCGGATCATCGGCGCCGGCTACAGGCCGACCATCGTTCTCCTCGACATCAACCTGCCCGGCGACTCCGGCTGGAGCTTCCTGCGGGAGGGCGGGCTCGCGGCCGCGGGCAATCCCCCGGTCTTCGTGGTAAGCGCCACGGCAGTCCCGCCGGCGCGGCTGCGTGAGTTCAACTGCGCCGGCTACCTGCCCAAGCCGTTCGCCGTTCCAACGTTGATCGAGATCGTGGAACGTCATCACAGCGAGGCGATTGGCGACGAAGCGCCCCTGCCCCAGGGAGGATTCGATGCTCTTTGACCTGGCGATGATCGCCCTGATGACGATCTGCCTGTTGTTCTTCATGGGCTTGATCTGGCTATGCAACCGGTTAGCCCAATGAACGCGCAGGACGTGCTGGGCGGCGTGATCGTCCTGTTCCTCGGCATCTACCTGCTGTTCACCCTCTTGCGAGCGGAGCGTTTCTAGATGATTCCCTCGCTCCCTGGACTCATCCAGGCCGTCAGCCTCTTCGCGGCCGTCCTGCTGCTCGCCCGGCCCCTGGGCAGCTACATCCGCAAGGTCATGGACGGCGAGCGCGTCTTCCTCTCGCCGGTCATCAGGCCTATCGAGCGCGGCGTCTACAAGCTCATGCGAGTGGACGAGACGGCCGAGCAGAACTGGCGCGCCTACGCGCTGTCGGTGATCCTCTTCTCGTTCGTCTGCATCCTGTTCCTCTACCTGCAGCAGCGCTTCCAGTCGTCTTTGCCGCTCAACCAGGGCGGGGCCCCGAACGTCGGAGACGTCAACCCCGATCTCGCCTACAACACGTCGGTCAGCTTCGACACGAACACGAACTGGCAGAACTACCTGGGCGAGCAGACGATGACGTACCTGACCCAGATGGCCGGGCTCGCCGTCCGCAACTTCACCTCGGCCGCATCCGGCATCGCCGTCGCGATCGCCCTGATCCGCGGCCTCGTCCGCAGGTCGGCCGGCACCCTCGGCAACTTCTGGGTGGACCTCACCCGCAGCATCCTCTACATCCTGCTGCCGATCTCGTTCCTGGCCGCGCTCTTCCTCGTTTCGCAGGGCGTGATCCAAACCTTCGCCGGGTCGATCACCGTCCACACCCTCCAGGGCGGGACGCAGATGATCCCCCTCGGGCCGGTGGCCTCGCAGGAAGCCATCAAGGAGCTCGGCAACAACGGCGGCGGGTTCTTCAACGCCAACTCGGCCCACCCGTTCGAGAATCCGACGACGATCACGAACTGGGTCGAAATGTTCCTGCTGCTCGTGATCCCGTTCGCACTGACGAACACGTTCGGCCGGATGGCCGGCAACGCCGCGCCAGGGCTGGGCACCTCGCGGCGGTCATGATCGTCGTCCTGTCGGCCGGGTCGTTCGTGGCCATGTCCAGCGAGGAGCGGAGCAACCCGTCCATTCCCGCGCCCGTCGCGCAGAGCATCGACCAATCGGCCGGGAACATGGAGGGCAAGGAGATCCGCTTCGGGGCGGGCGCCAGCGCTCTCTTCGCCGCATCCACCACGGGCACGAGCACAGGCGCCGTGGACTCCATGCACGACAGCTTCCTGCCGGCCGCCGGCCTCGTGCCGCTCTTCAACATCGAACTCGGCGAGATCACCCCGGGCGGCATCGGCGCCGGGCTCTACGGCATCCTCGTCTTCGCCATCCTCGCGGTCTTCATCGCCGGCCTGATGGTCGGCCGCACGCCCGAGTACCTCGGCAAGAAGATCGAAGCCTACGAGATGAAGATGGCGATGCTCGTCGTCCTGTTCCTGGCATTCAGCATCCTCTTCTTCACAGCCTTAGCCACGGCCACCACGCCCGGCAAAGCCGGGCCGCTCAACGCCGGCCCCCACGGCTTCAGCGAGATCCTCTACGCCTTCTCGAGCCAGACCGGCAACAACGGCTCTGCGTTCGCGGGGCTCACCGGCAACACGCCCTTCTACAACCTCACCGGCGCGCTGGCCATGCTGATCGGACGCTACGCCATGATCGTGCCGATCCTCGCCATAGCCGGGTCGATGGCCGCCAAGCGGCGCGTGGCTCCGTCGCTCGGCACCTTCCCCACAACCGGCCCGATCTGGGTCGGGCTGCTGCTCGGCGTGATCGTCATCGTCGGCGCGCTGACGTTCTTCCCGGCGCTGGCGCTCGGGCCGATCGCCGACCAGCTCCTGCACAACGCCGGGAGGCTCTTCTGATGGCCTTGTCCTCCGTGATCGACACGGCGCGCGGCAGCCGCCGCATCCAGCGCCGCGAGAACCGCAAGGCGGGAGCAGCGCCGGCGGCCCCCGCAACCGCGGCATCCTCGACCCGAAACTGCTCCGCGGAGCGCTGGGCCCGGCGGTCCGCAAGCTCGAACCCGCTCCAGCTGGCCAGGAACCCGGTCATGTTCGTTGTGGAGAGTCACGGCCGCTCTGGTGACCGTGATCCTCGTCTCCGACGCCGCGGGCATCACCCACGCCGTGGCGCGGGAGGTCGGGCGATCGCCCGGCTTCGAGCTGCAGATCGCCGTCTGGCTGTGGTTCACGGTCTTCTTCGCCACGTACGCGGAGGCCCTGGCCGAGGCGCGCGGCAAGGCCCAGGCGGCGACGCTGCGCAGGACCCGGTCCGAGACGCTGGCTCACCGCCGCTGCGCCGACGGCTCGTTCGAGGACGTCGGGTCGTCCGCGCTGCGCTCGCGGCGACGTCGTCGTCGTTCGAGAAGGCGAGACGATCCCCGGCGACGGCGACGTGATCGAGGGCATCGCCTACGTCAACGAGGCGGCCATCACCGGCGAGTCGGCGCCCGTTCTCAAGGAGCCGGGCACCGACATCCGCAGCACCGTCACGGGCGGCACCACCCTGACCAGCGACACGCTGACGATCCGCATCACCGCCAACCCGGGCGAGACGTTCCTCGACCGAATGATCGCCCTGGTCGAGGGCGCCAAGCGCCAGCGGACGCCGAACGAGATCGCCCTGTCGATCCTGCTTTCCGGCCTGACGATCGTCTTCCTGCTGGCGACCGCGACCCTGCGGCCGTTCGGGCTCTACGCCGGGCGCACCGTCGGGACCGTGGCCCTCGTCGCGCTGCTCGTCTGCCTGATCCCGACCACGATCGGCGGGCTGCTCTCCGCCATCGGCATCGCCGGCATGGACCGCGTCGCCCGCTTCAACGTGCTGGCGATGAGCGGCCGGGCCGTCGAGGCGGCGGGCGACGTCGACGTGATCCTGCTCGACAAGACCGGCACGATCACCTACGGCAACCGGCTGGCGTCGCGATCATGCCCGCTGCCCGGTGCGACCGAACGCGAGGCCCTCGACGCGGCGCTCCTGTCGTCGCTCGGGGACGAGACGCCGGAAGGGCCGATCGGTCGTCGAGCTGGCGACCGCACGACTGGCCGCGCTCGACGCGACGGCTCCGGGTGCGGGCGACGAAGCGGCGCCTTCGCAGGCGGCTGCGACGGCGACGATCGCCGAGGCCACTCGTCCCCTTCCGCGCCGAGACGCGGACGAGCGGCGTCACCTCGCCGACGGCACGCTCGTCCTGAAGGGCGCGGTCGACGCGATCGTGGCGGCGCTCGACGAGGACGCGCCACCGGAGCTGAAGACCCTCGCGCGACGAGATCGTCGCGCGCTCGGCGCGACGCCCCTGGCCATCCGGCGCAACGGCCGGCGTCCTGGGCGTGATCGAGCTCAAGGACACCGTCAAGGCGGGCCTCGTCGAGCGCGTTCGACGAGTTCCGCCGGATGGGCATCCGGACCGTCATGGTCACCGGCGACAACCCGCTGACCGCGGCGACGATCGCCGCCGAGGCCGGCGTCGACGACTTCATCGCCCAGGCCAAGCCCGAGGACAAGATCGCCTTCATCCGCGCCGAGCAGGCCGAGGGCCACCTCGTGGCGATGACCGGCGACGGCACGAACGACGCGCCGGCGCTCGCCCAGGCCGACGTCGGGCTGGCCATGAACAGCGGCACGTCGGCGTGCAAGGAGGCGGCCAACATGGTCGACCTCGACTCGGACCCGACCAAGCTGCTCGAAGTCATCGCGATCGGCAAGCAGCTGCTGATCACGCGCGGCTCGATCACGACGTTCTCGATCGCCAACGACGTCGCGAAGTACTTCGCGATCGTGCCGGCGATGTTCGTGAGCGTCTACCCGCAGCTGAACGCGCTCAACGTCATGGGCCTGCCCACGCCCCAGAGCGCGATCCTCTCGGCGGTCATCTTCAACGCCTTGATCATCATCGCCCTGGTCCCGCTGGCGCTGCGCGGCGTCGCCTTCCGGCGCCGCGCCGGCGAGCGAACTGCTCCAGCGCAACCTGCTGATCTACGGCGTCGGCGGGATCGTCGCCCCGTTCATCGGCATCAAGGCGATCGACCTCGTCGTCACCGCGCTCCACCTGGCCTGAAGGGAGACCTCGATGACACGCTTCCTGCGGCGCGCAGCTCTGGCCCGCCGTTCTCGCTCCTGCTGGCGATGACGTGATCACCGGCGTCATCTATCCGGCGGTCGTGACCGCGGTCGCCCAGGTCGCGTTCCCGTGCCAGGCGAACGGGTCGATGATCGTCGTCGACGGGAAGACCGTGGGCTCGAGCCTGATCGGCCAGCAGTTCGCCGACCCGAAGTACTTCTGGGGCCGGCCGTCGACGCCGGCGTCCCGCCGCGAACCGGCGGTACGACGCGAGCACTCCGGCGGGCTCGAACCTCGGCCCCACCAGCAAGGCCCTCATCGACGCGGATGAGCGCAGCGCGTCGACGCGCTCCGAAGGCCGCCAACGGCAGCGGACCCGTGCCGGTCGATCTCGTGACCGGCTCGGCATCCGGCCTCGACCCCGACATCAGCCCCGCGGCGGCCGAGTACCAGGTGGACCGCGTCGCGAAGGCCCGCGCATGACCGCCGGACGCCGTCCGAGCGCGTCATCGCGCGGCACACCAGCGCAGCCGTTGCTGGGGTTCCTGGGCGAGCCGAGCGTCAACGTGCTCGAGGTCAACCTGGAGCTCGACGGGTTGCTCGATGACGCGGCAGCGCCGGACCCAGAGCGCGGATCTCGGCGCGACGCGTTCGACGTCGCCCGACCGCGACGAGATGCTGGCGCGGCTCCGCGCCGAGGGCGGCCGCAGCGCGGGCGGCTGCGTATCTACCTCGGCATGGCGCCGGGCGTGGGCAAGACGTTCCGGATGCTGGAGGAGGCGCACCGCCGGCTGGACCGCGGCACGGACGTCGTCGTCGGCTTCGTCGAGACCGCACGGGCGGCGCCACACGGCGGCGCTGCTCGACGGCCTCGAGGTCGTCCCGCGCCGGCGCATCGAGTACCGTGGCGTCGTCGTCGAGGAGATGGACACCGACGCGGTGCTCGCCCGCCAGGCCCACGGTCGCCCTGGTCGACGAGCTCGCCCACACCAACGTCCCCGGGCTCGGCCCGCGAGAAGCGCTGGGAGGACGTGGAGGTCATCCGCGACGCCGGCATCCACGTCGTCAGCACCATGAACGTCCAGCACCTCGAGTCGCTGGCCGACGCCGTCGCCACCATCACCGGCGCGCCGGTGAACGAGCGCATTCCCCGACGACGTGCTCCTGCGCCGCCGACGAGATCGAGCTGGTGGACATGAGCCCGCACGCTCTCCGCCAGCGTATGCGCCACGGCAACGTCTACCCGCCGGAGCGGCCACGCTCGCCCTGGAGCGCTTCTTCACCGAGGCGAACCTGACCGCGCTGCGCGACCTCTCGCTGCGGTTCGTCGCCGGCAAGGTGGACGACCAGCTCGAGGGCATCGTCAGCGAACGGGGCCTGCGCGTGGGGCCGGTGACGGAGCGAGTGATGGCACTGGTCGACGAATCGGCGGAGTGCCGGCGGGCGCTGCGCCGCGCGGCGTCGATCGCCAGCGCCCTCCACGCGCCACTCCTCGCGCTCGCCGTCGAGACGCCGGGCGTCCAGCTTTCGCGGGATCGGCAACAGAACATCACCTCGAACCTGGATTACGCCACGGACCTGGGCGCGGAGATCATCCGCGGAGAAGCCTCCGACATGGCCCGCGGCGTCGAGGAAGTGGTGCGCGACCGGCGGGTCACTCACCTCGTGCTGGTCCACCGGCCGCATCGCGGCCTCCACGTCGGCCGCGCATCGCTCGCCGATCGACTGCTCGACGCGCTGCCGGGCCTCGAAGTCCACCTCGTCGGCGAGCCCGCGGCCACGGAGCACCGGACGGCGACCGGGGCGTGACGCCGGCCCTGGATCCGCTCACGGTCTTCGGCGCCCTGGCCGTCGGCGCGATGCTCGTCTTCTACGCACTGGAGGCTCGTTCAGCCTGGTTCGTGCTGGCGTTCGCCGGCGCCTGCGTGGCGTCGTCGGGCTACGGGTTCCTCCAGGGCGCCTGGCCGTTCGGAGTCGTGGAGCTGGTCTGGTCGTTCATCGCGGCGCGGCGCTGGTGGTTGCGGCGGGAGCGGGCCGGCTGAGCGCCGGCTCCTCGGGTGACGCATTGGCGACTCTTGGGCCGACCACGCTGGATCGGCCGACCTCCGGGCCAAACCGGAGGCTCTGATACGATCCGGGGCCATGAGCAACGCACTGTGACCGCGGCAATTCCGCTCGCCCGGCACGGCGTTCGGGTCCAGGCAGCCGCGGTGGCCACTGCGTTCATGCTCAACGGCATGAGTTTTGGCGTCTGGGCGGCCCGAATCCCGGCCGTGAGAGCCCAGACCGGTCTCGACGAGGCGGGCCTGGGCTTTGCCTTGCTTGGAGCCTCGATCGGAGCCGTCCTGACGATGACGTTCGGCGGCTGGCTGGGGAGCCGGTTCGGAACGCACGTAATGACGCCCTTGACGGCGATCGACTGCGGAGTCCTCATGGTCGGCGAAGGCGCCGCCTGGAACTTCGCCAGCCTGGCGCTGGTGCTCCTGATATTCGGCATGTTCCAGGGCACCATGGACGTCTCGATGAACGCAAACGGCATTGCCGTCGAGCGCGCCGGCGGCATCAAGATAATGTCGCGGCTGCATGCGTCGTGGAGCATCGGCGCCTTCGTCGGGGCGCTGCTGAGCAGTCAGGCCGCCGCGCTGGGCATGCCGATCCTGCCGGAGTTCACGGTCATGGGCGCGATCCTCGTGGTTGGCGGAATCGTGCTCTCGACGGCGATGCTTCCGGACAAGCACGCGGAAGGCGCGCACTTGCGGCTGCCGACCGGCCCGATCGCGCTGCTGGGCGCCCTGGCTATGTTCGGGCTGATGGCCGAAGGTTCGGCGTCGGACTGGAGCGGCCTCTATCTCCAGCGCTCGATGGGCGCGAGCGAAGGCCTGGCCGGCCTGGCGGTCACGACGTTCGTCGGGTCGATGGCCGTGGCGAGACTGCTCGGCGATCGCCTCAGCGTCATGCTGGGATCGGCGCTGCTGGTCAGCGGCGGTGCCGCTTTCGCTGCCCTGGGCCTGGGAATCGCTCTTGCGGTCCAGATCCCGGCCGTGGCCATCGTCGGGTTCGGGATGATGGGCCTTGGTCTCGCGGCCGTGGTGCCGACCCTGTTTCGGGCGGCGGGGTCGCAACCCGGCATTCCGGCGTCGGTCGGCATTGCGGCCGTCTCGACGATGGGCTACGGCGGCGGCCTCATCGGGCCACCGATGATCGGCACCGTGGCTCAGGCGGTCACCCTGCGCGGCGCGCTGCTGATCATCCTGGTGATGCTGGCCCTGCTGGTGTTCGGCGGCCGGCGAGCGCTTGCCCGCCGAGAAAGCTGACCCACCTGGCTGACGTCGCGGTCGGGCCCGTGCGCGAGCCGGCACTGTCTCGCCCCCGCCGCCCGGCCCAGGAGCTCAGCCGGCCCGACCCTTGATCCGCAGCGAAGCCGTTTCCGAACTCATGTTGTAGGGACATGAGGGAGGACGGACATGCTGGGCTCGCGGAACCTGGGGTTGCTGGCGATCGTCGGTCTCGTCGCCGTCTCGGGGTGTACGTCGGCGATCTCGAGCGCGCAGGTGGTCGATCTCCATCGTCAGGCACAGGAAGCGCTGACGCGCTGGGATGCGGCAGTCGCGGCGGGCGCAGGTGGCTCGGGCTTCGTCCTGGTCGGCGAGTCCACCCTCTTCGTCGGCAACGACTGGGGCCCAAACATCGACGGCGGCAACGCGAAGATGGCGATGATGGCGGGCCTATTCGTGGCCCAAAGCCCACTTCCATCGGAAGCTCCCCCCGACGGCACGATTCAGTGGTCGGGAGGGGCGACCCACGCCGTCGCGGTGATCTCAGCCCAGCAGGCCTTCACGGATATGAAGGCCTCCGCCGAGTCCTCGTGCCCGGACTGCACCCCGCTGGATGTCACAGGCGCGAGATTGACCACCGCAACCTTCCAGAGCAGCCGAGGACCGGCTCAGGTCCCCGCCTGGGAATTCAGCCTGAAGGACACCGACGTCAAGCTGGATCAGATTGCCGTCGCGAGCCAGGTTGCCACGCCACCTCCGCCCGCCCCGAATGACTCCGCACCGTCCGTGGATAACCCATGGGTTGGTCCGCCCGTCCAGTCGGCAACAGTAGATGCCAGCGGCCTGACCCTCAATTTGGCCGTCGTCGGCGCCGAAAGCACCGGCGACAAGCCCTGCGGCGCCGACTACACCGCCGAGGCCGTCGAGTCGGCCACCGCGGTCGTGGTGATCGTGTATGAGCATCGGAACAACCTGCCAGCCGCGTGCTCGGCCGTGGGCTTCTACCGGACCGTCGCAGTCACCCTCGCCAAGCCTCTCGGAGCCCGGACCGTGCTCGACCTGCAGGCCCAGCCTATCTCCGTGGCAGCTGCTCCCTGATCCGGAAACGCTTTGCACGGAGTGGCCGCGCGTGCGACGGGGGTTGCAGGGTGGCCGGCCGACATCTCGGGTCGCGTTCACCATTGCCACGGAGTCGTCAACCGACCGGCCGGCTCCGCGACAGCCACGAGCCTGACGGAGCCAATAAGGCATGTTCTGGCGACGAGAGTTGTCGTGTGCCGTGGTTTGAGCGACTCACGGCTCGAACAATTCGGCGGTGGCCAGGGCTTTCTGGTCTGGGTCAAAGCCCCCGGCAATCAGCACCTCGCCATTGGTGAGCAGCGTCGCCGTCGCCTGTCGCTGAATCGTGGACATGGAGCCGGTCTCGGCAAAGGTGGCTGCCTTCGGGTCGTACAACTCCGCAGAAGCCAGGAAGCTCGTGCCGTCGTAGCCTCCGAAGATGAGGACCCGGCCGTCTGCCAGCGTGGTTGCCACTGAGCCTGAGCGTGGGATGGGCATGGCGCCGGCCGCGGTGAACGTGCCTGTCTTCGGGTCGTACAACTCCGCCGACGCCAGGCAAGCGCTCGTGTTGGTGGCGTCGAAGTTCCAGCCGCCGGCCACCAGTACCCGACCGTCCGGGAGCAGTGCGGAAATGAGGAGCGATCTACCAGTGGACATGGAGCCAGTCGGGCTGAACTTACCGGTCGCCGGGTCATATAACTCGGCCGAGGCGTAAGGAGTGCCGGGCGGGTTCTCGCCGCCCGCGACCAACAATCGACCGTCTGGCAGGAGCGTGGCAGTGGCGTGCATTCGAGCAACCGACATCGAGCCAGTCGGGCTGAACTTGCCGGTCGCCGGGTCATATAGCTCGGCTGAGGCCATCGGGCCTGGCGGAGTGCCACCGAGGAACCCGCCCGCGATCAAAACCCGACCATCGTGGAGTAGCACTGCCATCGCGCCTGATCGAACGGACCCCGGAGTCCCCGTGACGGAGAACGTGCCGGATGCCGGATCGTAGAGTTCGGCTGGAGAAGCATGGCCCGACTCGCCTGGAGATCCTCCTGCGATCAGGACACGACCGTCGGAGAGGAGCGTCGCTGTATGGTTGCCCCGGGCTGCATGCATGGGCCCCGTGGCTTTGAAGGTGCCGCTGGACGGGTCGTACAGTTCGGCGCTTGCGTAGGCGTCCTGAATGTTGGCGTCGGTCTCGTCGAGCCCGCCGCCAACTATGAGCACGTGCCCGTCGGCGAGGCGCGTGGCCGTCTGGCCATAGCGGGCGGTCGTCATCGAGCCCGTAGGTCGGAACGCGTCTATGGCAGTCGGCTGGGCGCTTGGGGTCGCGGGAGCCAGAGACGTTGCAGTCGTCGTCGGACTTTCGGGAGCAATTGTCGGCGATTTGGTCGCCGTCCCTCCAACGCAGCCAGCCACCAGGGCTGCAGTAACCACGCCTGCGAACAAGGCACTTGGTGTCCGGAAACGGCTTGGCCTTGAAACGAACCTACCTGTTCCAACCGCCACTTGGGTTCCCCTCGATTGCCGCGGATCGCCAGCGCTCGGAGTCGTCTGCTCCGAACAGCTGACGTCCCGCACTGGCGATCCGTTTCGACCGGACAGATGCAAGAAAAGGACAGTGGTTGCATTCAGCGCCCTGGGGTCCTCTCCGAGTCAGGCACTCTCTGGCGAGATGGGAATCATCGGCGCGAGAAGAGTCGAGCCGACACTACACGGGTGAAGGTGCGGAACGCGATTCCATGCCGGCGGAGCAACGGGTCGACGTGGCGTAGGGCCTGGACAGGGTCACCCGACGGTCTCCCTGTCCGTCAATGCTCGGTTGGTGCCTCAGCGATGATCACGGAGAGGGAGCGGGCCATGAACGGCGCGGGTTCGGGTCGGATGACCCGTCGACGGTTCAGTTGGCCGGCTGCGGCGCTCGGGGTCGCAGCTCTGATGGCCGGGTGCAACTTCGCCACACCTCCATCGTCGCTGTCGGCCCCGCCGGCGACCACGCTCCGGCCCAGTTCGACGATAGTCGAGTCCCCGCACCCGTCGCGGCCGACCGCTCTGGAGGTGAGCCAGACACCTGTCGCCACGCCGAGCGCCTCCTACTTTTCTTCCGGAACTCCCAGACCGGGGGACGAAGCCATGGCGATTTCGGGGGCCACGAAATATCAGACGCTGCTCAACGAAGGGGAATGGGCCAAGGCGTGGGCCATGCTTTCGCCGGAGAGCCGGCAGCCCTACGACGACTTCTCATCCAACTGGGCGGCGGTACGAGAGTCGTGGCACAGCCTTGACTTCACGCTCGGAACGCCCACCCACGACTGGCAAACCTGGGACGTGGGGCAGCCGATCGCCGGTAACTATGGCCGCGCGTACATCATCGAGGTCACCTACCCCTTCACCAGTCAGACGAACTACTGGGACGTCCTCTTGATCATGCCGACGCGAGACGCGACGACTTGGACGGTGAGCGAGGAGCGATAAGCGTTCGCCCTGTTCCGCCCGGCGATAGAAACGTCGCGGGTCCGAGGTCGCTCTGGAGTCGGGCCGACACTTTGCGGGCGAAGATCCGGGGCGCGATAGGCCCCTATGAGGGGCAGGTCTCCGCCTGAGGCATCTGAGGTCGCAGCCGTCCCGGCTCAAGGCAATCCTTCGATGATGATCCTGCGTATGATCATCAGGCGGCGGGGCCGCGCCTCGAAGCCGAGGGAAGGGGCCGCTGGATGGACCTGGGACGTGAACTGGGGATCTCCGGGCCGCGGGGCAAATCCGGCTCGGTACCGTTGATCTGCCTGGCGTTGTTGGCAGTGGCGGCTGGCTGCAGCACAACTGCGGCGAGCCCGATCACAACGGCTCGCGGCGGGACCGTGACTGTCACGTCAGGCCCGACGATTGAGCCTTCGCCGACGGCGGCGGCTCCACCTACGACCGACCCGGCCAGCTTCGCGACCGACCCGCGGCTGGAGGCATGTGGAGGGTTGGAGGCTGGCGTCGCGGAGGTCGTGGCTCTCGACCATGCCTGGGCCTACCGAGCCGTCATGCCCGGCATCGGGTTCGTCCCGCAGCTGGACGCATCCACGGATCCGGCGTTGCTGGTGATCTACTCCGGCCTGGTTCCGACCAAGCTGGATTGGCGCACGTACGTGAATCCTCCGCCAGGACCGGTTCCAACGACCGCTTCGACGCCCACGCCGGTACCGACCCCTCCTCCAGGCACCAAGAACGTCTGTGTGGCCCTCAACGCCACAGATGCTCCGCAGATAGTCCCGAATACCCCGCTTGAGCCTTTCCATCCGGAGCTGGCAAGTCTGGCCATTCGGCCGCCGACTCAGTCCGGCCAGGGCCGCGTGGTCACCCGGAACAAGCAGTCGACCTACAGTCTCGCCTGGGATCAGACCCACGGGGTGCTCTGGTACAGGGTCCAGTTTTCGCAGACCGACAGCGCTCTCTACCGGCTCGACCCCGCGACCGGGCAGACCCAGCGCTGGGCAATGCCCGCGACGGACTACAACGGCTTCGAGGACATGGTCGTGGTCGACGCGTCAGGAGCCGTCTGGTTCGATCAGTCCGGACTTCACCTGTACCGACTCGACCCTGGTTCAGGGAAGCTATCTCATCTAGACATAGACACCAGCATCAAGCCTGTGGTCGATCAGGGCGGGGTCTACATCACCGCGATCGCGGCCGACGGCGACGGGGTCTTGATTGCCAGGGAGTCGCTGCCATACCTGACCCGGATCGATGCGGGCCTTCACGAAGTCGCCAAAATCCAGCTTCCCGATAGCTACGCGGGCGCGAACGAGCTAGCGATCGTTGGGGACCGGGTGGCGGTTGGAGGACGGCCAGACAACTTCGCCCTGTTCTCGCGTCAGGGTCAGCAGGTTGCCACGCTGCCGGTCCAGCGCTGGTTGGCGGTCCAAGGACCTTCTCGGTTGCTGGCGGCAGAGCCGGGTCAGGCGGCAGCTGTGGCCGAGGTTGGGGCGGATGGTGTACTCGACGTGTTCGACGCGACCGGCAAGGTCGTCGGCACGGTGCCACTGAAGCTGGACCTTCCAATCGGCCCGTTTGGGGACACGGGCGGGTTCGAGAGCAACGCCAGACCCCAGACCTTCACGACCGATTGGCACGGCACGTTCTGGTACGCCCTTGGCACGTACATCGTGGAAGTGCGCACGTCATGACCGGCACCAGCCTGCCCGGACCAATGGCGTGCGGAGCGGGAGCATCGATACGAGGAATGGGCAGGCATCGGCTTGACGCGACTTGCGACGGAGCGCAGTTTGGCGGTCTGGACTGTCCCGGCTCCGCGGCGATCGGCACTAGCGCGACTGGGCGTTCCCTGAACCAAGGGCAAAACAGCGGTGTATAGACAGCAGAGAGAGCCGGTCATCGACTAGAGGAACGACGGCTGGTGCCCCGATAGGTCAGAAGCTGGTAGACGAATGGGGGGTGAAATGGGAATTTGGAAGCCCCGGCGACCCTGGATCGTCCTTTCCACGGCTCTGCTCGTGGTCTTCTGCCTGGCTGGCATAGCGGCCTGCACGATCCTCGTGACTGATCGCGCCGTGCGGATCGACTACTACCGCGTCGTCGATGAGCACACCCTGGTCGTCGGGTCCGAGACTGATAACGACTCGTGGACGCGCGTGACGAGCGCCGTGGAGACGGCAACGACCGTGACGATCACGGTGAGAGAACTCCCGGCACCGATCCGGGGCCCCGGCACTGGTGGCGGCGGGGGCCTCGAACTCATAGTGAAGCTTCGCGATCCCCTCGGCAGTCGGACCGTCATCGACGCGAGCAGAGGTGAGGCGGTCGCCTTCACAAGGTGTCTGCCGCCCGAGACGATGAAGCCAGAGTGTCTCTAGTGGTCAGGGCATTGCTGCTGGCCACGGTCGCGACCCTTATCGTCGCCGGCTGCAGCCTGCACTCGATTGGCCCTGGCGTTAGCAACAGCTCGGGCCAGGACTTCTACGTTCGAGTTCACTACGACTACGGCGAGATACACGTCCTCAGGGCTCCCGCCCACAAGGACGTGGATGTGGTCTGGTTTGGAGAGGTCGGCGAGCTGCAGGCCAGCATCGAGTTGCTTCGCCCGGACTGCTCCGTCGTCGGCTCCTGGAGAAACGCCTCGGGCGGCTTGATCACGATTGACGCGGCCGGATCGGCCAGTTTCGGGCCGGCTTCGGAACAGGAGGCAGCCAACCTTCTTAACACGGACGAAGTCGGAGCGTGCGGCGCCACGCAGGTCCCGCCCGCCTCGTCCGGGCCGAACCGTCTCTCCGGCCGGTGGCTGACGTTGGCCGGCCGGAAGAACGGATTCGATCTCGTCGGAAGCCGGTCTGGAGTCAGCCCGACACTATACGAATGCCATGAAAAGGCTATGAGGGGAGCCTCGCCGGTGACAACGTTGGCTTGTCAAGGCAACCAGCACCGGGAGGCTCCACGCCATGTTGTACGCCGGATTGGACCTGTCGCGCCAGAGGCTTGATGTACACGTGCTCGATGAGGAGGGCCGAACGGTCGATGTGACAGCCGTTCACCCCGACGCGGACGCTCTGCACACTCTTGCCACCCTCGTTCTCCTCCACGGAGAGGAGGTGACCGCGGCCATAGAGTCGATGACTGGTGCCCGCTTCGTCCACGACCAGCTCGAGCGCTGGGGCTGGGACGTCGCCATCGCCGACGCCGTGAGGGTCAAGGGTCTGGCCCCGCTGGCGGCCAAGACCGACAAGATCGACGCTCATGTCCTGGCCGAGCTCGCCCGACGGGACCTCGTGCCCGAGATCTGGCTGGCTGATCCGACCGTCCGCGCCGAACGCGAGAGAGCTCGCTTCCGGCTTCATCTCGTCCACCATCGAACAGCGTTGAAGAACCGCATCCACGCCACTCTGATGACGTTCGGCTACTCAGTCCCGGTCACCGATCTCTTCGGCACGCAGGGACGCGAGATCCTGGGCCGGCTCGCAGTCCCTGAACCCTGGGCAGGAACCCTGGCCACAACCATGCGCATGATCGACGATCTCAACGTCGAGATCGCCCCCACTGACGCTGACCTGCGGAGACTCGGGCCGGACCACCCGTACATCCCGCTGCTGCTGACCGTGCCAGGCGTGGGCCCACTGCTGGCCTACACGATCGCGTCGGAGATCGGCGACATCGCCCGCTTCGCGAGCCCCAAGAAGCTGGCCGGATACACCGGGCTGTGCCCGATCGTGCGTCAGTCAGGCTCCAAGGACCGACGCGGACCGCTGGCCAAGAACGGCCCCAAGTACCTGCGCTGGGCCCTCATAGAAGCCGCCACTCACGCTGCTCGCGACCCCCGCTATCGGGATCGCTATCAACGAACCAAGCATCGCCTCGGCCGCCAGCGCGGCGCGAAGGTCGCCCGCGTCGACATCGCTCGCCAACTAGCCGAAGCCATATGGCACGTCCTCACCAAGAACCAACCCTTTGCCCCGGCAGGCCCCGCTTTCACCCTGGTCGCTTGACGACCCCTATCGAATTGGGCCGCCGGAGCAGCCTCCCACCGGACCTTGTCCTTCCTGCCCAGAGAAGGCCATAGAGAGATGAGCGCTGCTCGATCCTGCCATCAGTCCGCTGGGCCTTGAACTGGCTCCGGCTCGACTCACATATCCAGATTGACGGCGAGTCCCTTTTTCATAGAGGGTGAAGGTTCGGGGCGGCTCAGCGACAGTCTCTCGACGAGCAGCACGGTCGCTTGGACAATTTGCAGATGAAGATTCACCGGCACAGGCGAGCAACGCACGCCCATAGACCAGCGTTTGGTGCAGAGAACAGCGCTTGGATCAACGACGGCCGCTTCTTCTTTTCATCCGGCGCCGTAGGGTCGCTTGTGCCAGCCGTATTCGAGGCTTATGCGCGAGTCCTGCATCCCGCATGGGCGGCTCGCGATGTGCCTGTCCGGTGGGACATAGTCGCGCGCTGGTCAGGTCGCGCCATGCACCCACTTGTCCAATGGGAATCCATCTCGCAACCGGTCGGTAGCGCGGGTGGGCCGGCTCCGTTTCTGCAGCCACCTCGCCTTGGCGCCCTGCCTCAGAACCAGCTTGCGAAGCTCTGCGAGCTGCTCGCTGCGCACACAGAGACTCCGGACCTGTGCTACGCGGGCTTCTGGGATGGAGATGGCTCGGTGCCTTACTCGGATCTTGACGGCGCGCTCGAGTTGGCCCTGGAAGAAAGGACCTTCCTCGTTCGGACTTGCGCAATTGAGACCGGAGTCGCGGTCACCTGGCGGCTCCCGGGTGGCATTGTGGGATCGCTGCTTCCCACCCTCATCTGGCCCTCGGATCGCGCTTGGTTTGTCGCGACCGATCCGGACCAAGACTCGACGCTGGTCGGAGGCTCGGCAGCATTAGTGGCGGCGCTGCTGAGCTATCCAGGCTTTGAAGTCTGGCCCGTGGCCGCCAACGACCTCGCATTGTGAGTCAGCGCGACGAGTTCAGAGAGGTCGGCGTCGCGTCAGGAGTGGAGCCTCCGACTCAATCGACGACTCTCGCCCTACTCCCCGACGATCCGGTAACCGACTCCGGGTTCGGCGACGATGAGCTTGGCCGCGACGCCGGAGGGGTCGGCGGCGGCGAGCTTGCGGCGGAGGCGCGAGACGTAGACGTGGAGGTAGTGGCCCTCGTCCGAGTAGGCCGTGCCCCAGACGGCGCGAAGGATCCGGCCCGCGGTGACGACCCGGCCGGGCTGCGAGAGCAGCACCTTGAGCAACTCGAACTCGCGCGGGGTCAGATCGACGAGCTTGTCCCCCACTCTGACTTCGTGGTGAGGTACGTCCAACTCGACCGGTCCGAGGCGCAGCCGGCCCTCGGTATCGGCGTCGGGGCCTGCGGCGCGCCGAAGGACCGCCCGCATCCGTGCGTGCAGCTCCGTCAGCCCGAACGGCTTGGTCAGGTAGTCGTCCGCGCCGGCGTCGAGGGCCGCCACTCGATCCTCCTCGCGGCCGCGCGCCGACACGACGATGATCGGCGTGTTGGCCTCTCGGCGGACGCGCCGGATGACGGCCTGGCCGTCGAGGTCGGGCAATCCCAGGTCCAGCAGGATCAGGTCCGGCCGGCGGCAATCCCACAGCCGCAGCGCGTCGCGGACGTCGCCCGCTTCGTCGACTTCGTGGCCGCGGGCACGCAGGTTGCTGGCGATCGCGGCTCGCGCCGGCTCGTCGTCCTCCACGATCAGCACGACCGCGGCGCCGTCGCTCATTTCGGCTCGGCTAGCGTCGGGGCGCCCGCCGGTTCTACCCCGGGCTCGACCACAGGTTCCGCCGCGCCGGCGACGGCCTCGACAACCGGATCGGCCGCCGGCTCGACCGGCTCGGACGGCTCGACTGTCGATTTGATCGCCGGCTCGGCCGGTTCTCCGGCCACCGGCTCGTCTTCGATCGCCAGCCGGACCACGACCTCAAGGCCGCCGAGGGTCCCC
Source organism: uncultured Chloroflexia bacterium (assembly GCA_963835845.1). GTDB lineage: Bacteria > Chloroflexota > Limnocylindria > Limnocylindrales > CSP1-4 > Fen-1039. The sequence continues at coordinate 174,474 of CAWIGT010000006.1, forward strand.
GATCGGGCGATCACCGAACCGCCCATCGCCTCGGCCAATCCCTTGACGACCGCCAGGCCGATCCCGGACCCGCGCTCCGGCCGCGATCCCGTGCGGCGCGGAACCCGGTAGAAACGCTCGAACAGATGCGGCAACGCGGCCGCCGGAACGCCCGGACCCGCGTCTTCGACCATGAGCCAGACCTGATCGCCGACCGACCGCGCCGATACCCGGATCTTCTTGCCCGCCGCGTAGCGCGCCGCGTTCTCCAGCAGGTTCGTCAGGATCTCGTCGACGAAGATGGCGTCGACCCTGACCGCCGGTAGATCTGGCGGAGTGTCGACCTCGACGGGCGACCCGGCGAGGGCCGGCTTCATCCGCTCGACCACGGGCTCGATCAAGTCGGCCAGGTCGTACGGCTCGAGCGAGGGACGCAGCGCGCCGCCTTCGATCCGGCCGAGGTCGAGCATGTTGCGGACGAGTCGGCTGAGCCGCTGGGCCTCCTGATCGATCGAGCCCGCGACTTCTCGGGTCGACTCCGGCGTCGGGGCGACGTCCCTGTCCATGAGGCTGCCGGCCGCGGCCCGGATTGCGGCCAGTGGCGTTCGAAGATCGTGCGAGACCGAGTCGAGCAGCGCGGACTTGAGCGCGTCGCCCTGGCGTGCCACCTCGACGGCGGTGGCCTCGGCCGCGAGTCGATCGCGAACCACCGACTGCCCGAGCTGGTCGGCGGCGGCGGCCAGCAGGCGCGAATGAGATCGGCCGGGGAACGGATCGCCGCGCTGCCGCGCCGCCCACAGCGAACCGATGGACTCGCCGCCCAGCGCGATCGGGACGCGCAGGATCATGAGAGGTTCGTCGTCGTGGGGCTGGCGGAGCCGCAGTTCGCGAGTTTCGGCGCTGTCGCAGCGTCCGCGAGACGGTGGTTTCGCGGACCTTGACCCAGTGGGGCTGACCGTCGCCGGACGCGGAGTGGAGCGTCCAGCGCGAAGCGACCGCTGGACGCGGCTCGCCCGGCCGCGAGTCGGCCACGACTCGCTCCTCTCGAATCGTGTCGCCCAGGCCGATCCAGACCCGGGCCATCTCGGCCTCCCGGCCCAGGCGCGCGGCCAGGAGCGGCGCCGCTTCCAGGGCGGTCGGCGCCGTGGCGATGTCGCGGCTCATGGCGAACATGGCCCGAGCCTCCGCGCTGCGCAACTCGGCCTCACGGCGACGCTGCCGCTGCAACGCCGACAGCCGGCCGATGGCGATGGCCACCACCAGGAAGAGCAACAGATCGAGCCACTCCTCGGGAGCGGCGATGGCAAACGTGTAGAGGGGCTGGGTGAAGAAGAAGTCGTACAGAAGGAATGACGCGATGGAAGTCGCGACGGCCATCCAGCTGCCGCAGCCCATGCCGACGGCGACGACCGCCAGCAGATAGACGATCGCGGCGTCCGACACGCCCAGCTGCCCATGCACGAGAGCGGCCAGGCCGGTGGCGAGGGCGAGGCTGGCGACTGCCAGCGCGATCTCCGAGATCGGCGGCCGGTGGGGTCGAACGAGAGCGATCGATCGGCTGAGCACGGTGCCATGGTAGGCCCGCCGCCGGGCCACGGCGCGGTGCCCGTGATCTCCTGCGGCGCCGCGACGTCCTGGACCCTCGCCGCCAACCCATAGAATTGCGCGGTGGTGGCGTGGCTTCTGCTCCTGCTGGCGTCTGCGCGTGGGGCGCTGGCGCGGATCGTGGGTCTGCGCTGGGCGCGGATCGGCGGCTTCGACATGGTGGTGCCCACCGCTATCGGGGTCGTCATCTGGAGTACCGCGCCGCAGCTGGGCACGGACCTCGGCGGCGTCCCGTTCGGGGTCGCCTGGGTCATCCTCACGGCCGCGGTGGTCGGCACAGCAGCCGGCGCGTTTCGCTTCCTGCCGGCCTCGGGCCGCCGCCTCCCGGCAAGGCCCGGCACACTTGGCCTGATCCTCGTCGGCCGGGACGGTGGTGTCGTGGGTCTTGTACGACGTGTGGTACTGGGGCCAGACCATCCACGTCTACGACCTCGACGTATATCTCGGCTCGGCCGGGCGCTGGCTGAGCGGCGGCCAGCCATATATGAGCGCGCCCGTGACGGCCTGGCCGTCCAGTGCGGCGGCGGACTTCTTCCTGTACCCGCCGCCGCTCCTGCCGGTCTTCGGCGCGCTCTCGAAACTGCCCAATTCGCTGGTCACGATCGGCTGGCTCCTGTTCCTGATCGCCTGCGCCTACCAGTCGTACCGGCTGCTCGGCCTGCCCCGGATCTGGAGTGTCGCGCTGCTGGCGTTCCCACCGGTCGCGATCGGGTTCGAATCGGGCAACGTGGCCAGCGTCACTTTCCTGCTGTTCGCCGCCGCCGTTCGGTACGGTGGCACGCTCGTCGTCGACGGTTTCTTCAAGGTTCAGACTGGTCTGCCGGCGCTGTGGCTGATCCGTCAGCGGCGCTGGCGCGGCGTGCTCGCCGGCGGAGCGGCCATCGCGGTGATCGTGCTGATCACCCTGCCGCTCGTCGGCGTCGAATTCGTGGCGGGCGTGGTGGGATGGGCTCGGCTATCGCGCCGCCTCCCAGGCCGCGGTGCCTTCCCTGTACGGGTACTCCAACGCCAGACTGATGCCGGGCGCTCTGTTCACCGCCATATCGGCGGCGATGATCCTCGTAGCCCTGCTCTTCCGCGGCCGCGCCGGTCTGGCCGCGCTGGGCCTGGCAACGATCTTCGCCTCGCCCGCGCTCTGGCCGCACGGCTTCGTGTTCGCCCTGCCGGCACTCCTCATGCTCGAGAACGGCGCCGCGGTGTGGCTGTTCCTCGGCGCCGGCGCGTTCGGACCGGCGATGTGGCTCCTGGTCGACGGCGGCTGGATCGCCGTGGTCGCCGCACGCCGCCTTCCCTCTGGCGAGCTGCACCTGCTCGCCGGAACGGATGGACCGTGGCCCAACCCCAGGCTGCCGGTCGCCGCCGGCCGTCCGAGCTATCCGACGGTCAAAGTTGGCGTCGGCCAACCGGTCGACTGAGCGAGGGAGACGGCCGATCTCGCCCCACCAGGCCGGAACCGCCCGGCCCGGGATGGCGGTCCAAACGGATCAGGCGCCCGTCGGCGGGATCGCGCAGAATGGTTTCTCTCATCCCCCGGAACGCCGTTCGGCCGCGGCCGGTTTCGTCCGTCACGTAGTTGAGGAGCAGATGGCCCCGGCGACCAGACACGCCCAGTCGATTGCCACACGCGTCCGCGCGCTGCAGGAACCGCCCGCCAGCCCGCACGAGACCCGCGGCGCGAGCATCGTCCGGCCGGTCGTCTTCGGCGCCACGGACGGGCTGGTCTGCAACCTCTCGCTGATCATGGGCGTCGCCGGCGCAGCCAGTCAGGATCCCCATTCGATCATCATCGCCGGGGTCGCGGGGCTGCTCGCCGGTGGCTTCTCGATGGCCGTCGGCGAGTACGTCTCGGTCCGGTCGCAACGCGAGCTGCTCGAGTACCAGATCGAGCTGCAGCGTCACCAGCTCCACCACACCCCGGAGCAGGAACGGGACATCCTGCGCGAGATCTATGAAGCCAAGGGTCTGTCGCGCGCAGAATCGGAACTCATCGTCAGCCGCATCATGAAGGACCCCGAGCGCGCCATCGACACATTCGTCCGGGAGGAGATCGGTCTCTCGGCCGAAACGATGGGTTCCCCCGTGGCCGCCGGCATCGGGTCACTGTGCGCCTTCGCCGTCGGCGCGATGGTTCCGCTGTTTCCGTTCCTGATTTTGGCCAACTCGCCCGCCTTCGCCCTGAGCATCTCGGCCTCGGGCGCCGCGCTGTTCGCCATCGGTCTGGCCGTAAGCCGTCTGACCCACCGTCGCGCCCTCTGGACCGGGATCAGGCAGGTTGCGCTCGGAGGCCTCGCCGCGGCCGTGACGTTCGGCATCGGCTTGCTGCTGGGCACCGCCGTACGCTGAGCCGGGCGCGCCGGGATCTGCCCACCGCCCCGCGACGGGCGGCGTTACTACCGGTCAGACGGTCCGTGGGCCGCATGTCAGCGGCGCCTTACTGAGTTCGGCGTACTCAGTCTCCGTCGCTCTGGCCGATACCCGAATTGATACGAACCAGCCGGAGTTCGCCCTGGCGTGCGTCGTGCCAGACGCCCGTTCTCCCCGGCCTCTCAGGACCGATGAATGCGCCTCGACCTGCGGATGAAACTCCTGGCCACGTCCGGCGTGCTGCTGCTCGCCACACTGCTCATCACCACGGTCGCGGTCTTGAGCCTCAGCACCGTGAACGACCAGGCGGACCTGTCGTACTCGCAGGGCACGATGGCAATCAAGGCGCTCGGGACCATCGACGTCGCCCTGGCTGAGAAGCAGGGAGCGCTCAACGAGGCCGTGTACGTCGGGCACGGGCCCGACACTCAGGCCGGCATCGACGTCGTGATAAAGGCCGCCGACCAGGACATTGCCCAGGCGCTGTCGACCTACGAGTCGATTCCGCACAGCGCCCAGGAGAGTCAGGACCTGGCCTCCTTCAAGGCGGCAAGGGCCCAGTACGATGCCGCTTTCGGCGTGGCTCGAGAAGATGCCCGGCAAGGTTCGTCGCCGGTCGCCGCCGGTGTCGAGGCAAGCGCCGAAGCCAAGCTGCTGAGCCAGGCGGTCGCTTCTCTCGACAAGATGAAGGCCGCCGCAGACGCCTCCGCCGTGGCCTTCAACGACCAGACGCAAACCATTTTCGAACAGGGCCGTCTCGTCGCCATCGTGGTGTTCCTGGTCGCGGTCGGGCTTGGCCTGTTCGTATCGATCCGAGTTTCGGGCTCGATCAGGGCCGGAGTCTCGAGCGTCCAGGCGACCCTGACGTCCATGACCGACAACTGCGCCGCATCGCTCGAAGCCGCGATGAGCGCGATGGCGCGCAACGACCTTTCCGTGGAGATCGAGGCGCTCACGCCGGCCATCGAGAAGTATGGGAGCGACGAAATCGGCCAGACCGCGGTCGTGACCAACCGCCTGCGCCAACGACTGCAGGCGTCCATCGCCAGCTACGAAACCGCGCGGACAAGCCTGTCCGACACGGTCGGCCAGGTCAAGGCCGCGTCCGATGCGCTGGCACGTGCATCCGACCAGCTCACCGCCACGGCGACCCAATCCGGCAGCGCCTCTCAGCAGGTCGCCCAGACGATCGGCCAGGTGGCTGCCGGCGCAAGCGACCAGGCTCGAGCCGCGACCCAGACGAGCAAGGCCAGCGACGACCTGACCGAGATCATCGAGCGTGTGGGCGAGGGTGCGGCCAGCACCCGGATCCGGGTCCAGGACGCCTCGCGGGCCCTCGACGCAACGACACAGGCGATCGGCCAGGCGATGCGAGCTTCCGACGAAATGAGTCCGCTCAACGATCGTGTCAACGCCGCCCTGGCGGCGGGCGGAATCGCGGTCGACGAAACCGCCGGCGGCATGAAGCGGATCAAGTCGGCCGTCGAAGTGACGGCGGCGCGCGTTGCGGAGTTGGGCGCGAAGGGCGACCAGATCGGCGCCATCGTCGAGACGATCGACGACATCGCGAGCCCAGACCAATCTGCTCGCCCTGAACGCGGCCATCGAAGCGGCCCGGGCCGGCGAGCAGGGCAAGGGCTTCGCCGTGGTGGCGGACGAAGTCCGGCGGCTGGCCGAGCGTTCATCGCTGGCAACCAAAGAGATCGCCGACTTGATCGGCGAGGTCCAGGCCGGGACCGACGCGGCCGTCTCGGCCATGCAGGCCGGCGCCGGCGAAGTGGAGACCGGCGCCGAGCTCGCCGAGCAGGCGGCCGGTGCGCTCCAGGAAATCAGGGACGCCGCCGAAGCCCGCAACGCGGTCCTCGAGGACATGCTCGCGGCCGTCGTCCAGATCCGTGCGCTGAGCGCGGACGTCGTACTGGCCACGGACAGCATCTCCGAGATCGCCACCGAAACCAACGATGCGGCGGCCCAGATGGGCTCCGCGGCAGACACGGTCGGGCAGTCCGTCGAATCGATCGCCGCGATCAGCCAGGAGAATTCGGCCTCGGCCGAGGAGGTCTCCGCCGCCACCGAACAGATGTCCGCGCAGGCCGAAGAGGTGGTAGCGTCGGCGTCCTCACTGGCCGAGATGGCCCAGGGACTCGATGAACTCGTTGCCCGCTTCCGCCTTTCCGCAGGCGACCCGGAGATCACCGGCAACGTAATCCCTCGTCGTCGAGCCTCCGACTGGCAACTACCAATCCGTCGGGCTGAGTCGGCCTGACGTACCTCATGGCAGGGTCGCTTTCCCCCCAAGCGACCCTGCCTTCCCCTTTTACGTATCCCGCCGAACGTGGCAAGCTGGTCCCCTCGCACCCGGTGCGTGGCTGCACCGGCGGATGCTCCTGGAGCGCGCCATGCCCGACTGGTGGGTTCAATCCGACGCATTGCGAGACATGCTCGTCGACATGGGCCGAATGCCTCCGCCACGGCGAAGGTTCGACCTGCAGGAGATCGAACCGGGCTGGCTCGTCTACGACACTGAGCTCGAGCGGATCGGGCGCGTGCTCGGCCAGATCGACGGCTATCTCGTCGTCCAGCGCCGGTTCGGCCGCCTCTACGTATGGCTCCGCCTCTACATCCCCGCGACCGCGATCGGCGGAGCGCGCCAGGGCTCGGTGTTCCTGAACGTGTCTCGGAGCTGGCTCGGCGGGATGGGCTGGAACCACCCGCCTCGCAACCCGTCCGATCGGTTGCGGCACGGCTGAATCGCCGCGGCGGTTGGCCGGCCCGGACCGCGGGACATCGAGGATCGAGAGCCCGCCGCACTGCCGCTCGCTCTGCGAACCGGCATCGAGCCGGATCCATAGGTTCGAATGCAGGCGCTATGCTGGCGCGCATGTCGATGCAATCCACGCCCGCGGCGTCACCCCTGATAGTTCTAGTCGTCGTCGACGCAGCCCGGTCCACGGACCCGGCACTGACCAGGACCAAGATCGAGCTCTACGCATCGGGAATCCGCCGCCACGGCGGCAATCCCGCCCCGATCTCCACCGTGACGCCCGCAAAGGAGCGCGACCGGCTGCTGGGCGAGATGACCGGGCTCGTCTTGACCGGCGGCGCCGATGTCGATCCCGCCCTCTACGGCGAGGTCGTGAACGGTGCGGTCGACATCAATTCGGCCCGCGACGCGCTGGACCGGGCCGCCTGGAGCGAGGCCGAGCGGCGCTCGCTACCGGTTCTCGGCATTTGCCGCGGCCTGCAGGCGATCAACGTCTTCTCGGGCGGAAGCTTGCTGCAAGACGTATCCGGCCACGCCGGGCCTCCATACGGCGAGGGTCCGGCGCTGACCCACGACCTGGAGATCGACCCGAACAGCCGGCTGGGTCGAGCCCTCGCTCAGCAGTCTCCGGAAGGTCTGGCGGCCACGGACGAAGACGACGACACGATCGAGCTCGTGGTCAACTCATATCACCACCAGGCCGTGACTCACGAGCGCGTCGCCTCCGGGCTCCGAGCGGTGGCCTGGGCCGCCAGCGAGTCGGGTCGCCTGGTCGAGGCGCTGGAGAGTCGTGACGGCCGCTGGGTCGTCGGCGTCCAGTGCCACCCTGAACGCACGGAATCCACGCCGGACGAATTCGAAGGCGTCTGGGGCGCCTTCGTCCGCGCCGCCCGCGAGGCCGCCGCGGAACCGGTCGGCTGAGTCGCCCCCGCCACTCCCCGCACCCCGCCACTCCCCGCGCCCCCGCCACGCCCCGCGCGTCCGGGGGCGCTATCGTTTCTCCCAATCGGGGGCTTGGCGTAGACCGCGGGCCAATCGCCGCAGCGGGGTGACAGGCGGAGGAGGCATTCGGTGTTCGTACCCCTCTCCGTGCTCGAGTTCCGCGACCGGGCGGAGACGTACTTCGGCGACAAGGTGGGCGTCATCGACGGTGACAAGCGCTTCACGTATCGCGAGTTCGGCGAGCGAACCCACCGGCTCGCCAACGCGCTGCGAGAGTTGGGCGTCGCAGCCCGGCGATCGGGTCATCTTCATCACCTACAACACGCATCAGCTGCTCGAGGCCTACTACGGTGTGCTCGAGGCGGGCGCGATCCTCAACCCGATCAACATCCGCCTGACGCCGCACGAGATCGCCTACATCGTCGGCCACGCCGGCTCGAAGGTCGTCTTCTTCCACCAGCGACTTCAAGCCGCTCGTCGAGGCGATCGATCCCCGAGCTGCCGGGCAAGCCGCGGTTCGTCGATCATGGAAGGCGCGCCCGGCGGCGTCGCCGAGCGACGAGTACGAGGCTCTGCTCGGCAGCTCGGCTCGCCGGACCCGCTGCCAGCCCGAGATCGACGAGAACGCGATGGCCGAGCTCTTCTACACGAGCGGCACCACCGGCTTCCCGAAGGGCGTCGCGATGACCCATCGCGAGCTGTACCTGCACGGCCTCTACGCCGAGATCGGGCTGCGGCTTCACCGAGGACGACGTCGTCCTGCACGTCGTCCCGCTCTTCCACGTCAACGGCTGGGGCACGCCGCACTTCCTGACCATGGTCGGCGGCCGGCACGTGATGCTGCGCAAGTTCGAGCCGCTGGCGCTGATGGCCAGGCCATCGAGCGCCACAAGGTGACGCGCATTCTGGCCGTTCCGGCGATCTTCAACGCCCTCCTCCACCATCAGCGAGCGCACCAAGCACGACCTGTCGAGCCTGCAAGCAGGTGATCATCGGCGGCTCGCCGTCGTCCCCGACTCTCGTCGCCGGCCTGGAGGAAGCGCTCGACTGCCAGGCCATCGTGGGCTACGGCCTGTCGGAAACCTCGCCGATCCTCACGCTGGCGACACCACGAACCGTTTCTGTCCGAATCGGAGCCTCCCGAGCAGCGCCGGCTGAGCGCAGGCGATGACCGGCTGGCCGCTGATCCGGCATCCAGATGCGAGTCGTCCACTCCGACGGCCGCGACGTCCGGGCCGACGGCGAGCAGATCGGCGAGATCGTCGTCCGGTCCAACACGGTCATGGACGGCTACTACCAGGATCCGGAAGCGACCGCCGCCAGCGATCCGCGACGGCTGGCTGCATACCGGCGACATGGCCGACGATCGACGAGCCAGGGCTACGTGCTGATCAAGGACCGCTCCAAGGACATCATCATCCGTGGCGGCGAGAACATCTCCTCGGTCGAGGTCGAGAACGCCATCATGGCCCATCCGGCCGTCCTGGAGTGCGCGGTGGTTTCGGCGCCCGACAAGGCGCTCGGCGAGGCGCCGGTGGCACTGGTCGTCCTCAAGCCGGGCGCGACGGCCACCGCGCAGGGAGCTGCGCGAACACTGCCAGCGAGCGCCTGGCCCGGTTCAAGGTGCCGCGCGACATCCACTTCCGCGAGTCGCTGCCCAAGGGCGGCACGGGCAAGATCCTCAAGGCCGAGCTGCGCGAGCCGTTCTGGAAGGGCCACGACGCCCGAGTCCAGTGAAGCCGGGCAACCGGCATGATGGCCGACCCGAACCGATAGCTTCTCAGCGCCGACCGGGCGCCGGCAGGAGGACACGAGCGTGCTGTTCGACAAACCGCTATCCGAGTTGCGGACCTATAAGCCCGAGCGAGAAGAACCGGCGGACTTCGACGCGTTCTGGGCTGAAACGCTCGCCGGCGCCCGAGCGCACCCGCTCGGGGCCAGGTTCGACAAGGTGGACGTCGGCCTCTCGACGGTCACGGTCTGGGACGTCACCTTCGCCGGCTTCGACGGTCAGCCGATCAAGGGCTGGTTCATGGCTCCGGCCGATCCCGCCGCGTCTCCCTTTGTCAGGAATGGGCAGCTACCGTGCGTCGTCGAATACATCGGCTACGGCGGCGGTCGCGGCCGGCCGATCGACTGGCTCGTGCCCCCGAGCTGGGGATTTGCGCAGCTCGTGATGGATACCCGCGGCCAGGGCAGCACGTGGCGCTCGGGCGATACCCCCGACCACGACGCCGAGGCGCAGACCGGCCAGTATCCGGGTTGGATGACTCGCGGCATCGTCGATCCGCATACCTACTACTACCGGCGCCTGATTACCGACGCAGTTCGGGCCGTCGAGGCCGCGCGGTCGAACCCGCTCGTGGACCCCGGGCGAGTGGTTCCGTCCGGCATCAGCCAGGGCGGCGGGCTCACGCTGGCCGTGGCCGGGCTGGTGCCGGATCTGCTGATGGCGATGCCCGACGTGCCGTTCCTGTGTCACTGGCGTCGCGCCACCGAGATCACCGACAACGACCCCTACTACGAGATCGTCCGCTACTGCAAAGTCCACCGCGACCAGGTCGATCAGGTCTTCAGGACGCTGTCCTACTTCGACGGTGTGAACTTCGCCGCGCGGGCCAGGTTCCCCGGACTGTTTTCCACGGGTCTCATGGACACGACCTGCCCGCCCTCCACGGTCTTCGCCGCGTACAACCACTGGGCCGGCCCGAAGGAGATCGAGGTCTACCCGTTCAACAACCACGAGGGCGGCGAGTCGATCCAGCTCGAGTTGAAGCTTCGCCGCCTGGCTGCCGCGCTGCGATGAGACCCACAATTCGCGCGGGCCGAACGAGCCGATGCGGCTGAGGCCGGCCTGGAGTCGGAACGCCTGGCTCGCCCTCGGGGCGCTGGCGGTCATCGTCGCGGCCGCGACTCTGCTCCGGTTCGTCGACCTGGCGGTCAACCCGGGCGGCCTGTATCCGGACGAGGCCGCCGAAGGCCTGGACGCCGCGCGGCTGTTCCACCAGCCCGGGTTCGGGGCCGACTTCGGGGTGTGGTTCCAGAGCGACGGCGGCCGCGAGGCGCTCTTCGCGTACGTGGTCGCGGCCGCCTTCGAGCTGTTCGGGCGATCGACGCTGGTTCTGCGCGAGACCGCCGCCGCGTTCGGAGTCGTGGGCGTGCTGGCGATCGCCTGGCTCGGCGGCCGGCGTTTCGGGACGTGGACCGGGATCGTGGCCGCGGCCTGGGCGGCGGGCTCCTTGTGGTTGATCTGCGTCAGCCGCGACGGCATGCGCAACACCATCGTGCCGTTCTTCGGGGCAGTGGCGCTGATCGCGTTGCTGAACTGGGCCGCGCGGCCGGGCCGCGCTTCGGCGCTGCTCGCCGGAGCGGTGACGGCGCTGGCCACGATGTACACGTACCAGCCACTCAAGCTCGTGCCCGTCCTGATCGTTGTGTGGCTGCTGTGGCTTCGCCACGCCGACCGCGAGACGTACAACCGCATGCGCTCCGGAGCCATCCCGTTCGCGGCCGCGTTCCTGGTCGTGGCGGCGCCGATGCTGGCCGTGGCGATCACCGAGCCCGGCAGCTACTTCGGACGGGCGGTGTCGGTCAGCACGTTCAACCCGGATGTCAATTCGGACACGAGCCTGCCAATCCACGTGTTGCGGACTCTCGGCCTGTTCGGCTTCGTCGGCGATCCGAACCAGCGCCAGGACGTGGCCTCGCTGCCGCTCGTGCCGTTGCCGCTCGCCGGGGCGGCGGCCATCGGCGTGGCACGGCTGTGGCGGATGCGCCGCGACCCGAGCCACTCGCTGATATTGCTGGCGCTCCCCGTCTTCATGGTCGCGCCGCTCATCGCCACGGAAGGCGGCTCGCCTCACGGGCTGCGGGCACTCGGGATCGTGGCGCCGCTGGGCGTGGCCATCGGCCTCGGGGTCGTGGAGGCCGTTGCGTGGGTTCGTGGACGCTGGGGGCGATTACCGGGCAACCTGGCAGTGGCGGCCGTGGCGGTGACCCTGACCGCGGTCGCCGTCTGGAGCGGCTGGGCGTATCTCAACCGTCCGGTCTCCGACCGCTACGATGCCTTTTCCTACCCCACCGTCGCGCTCGCCGAGCAAGCGATGCAGCATCCTGGATCGGCGGTCGTCGTGAACGGCTACTCGGCCATGGACGTGCTGTTCATCAATCTCGACCGGCCGCCGGCCCTGGTCGCCCCCGGCACGAAGATCGACGACCCGACCGAATACTCGGAAATTCTGGCGTCCAGCCGCGACGACCTTTCGAATGCGCTCGGCGCGGAGTTGGCGGGACGCGCGGTGGCCGTCGCCTGGGACCTGTCGGGCAAGCCGATCGTCTGGGCCGTCACGCCCTGATTCGCCCGCGTCGCCCGGCGTCGCCCGCGTTTGCGGCGTCGCCCGCGTTGCGGCGTCGACCGGCCGAATTCGAGCCTGCGGATCAGCGGTCCGGGCCCTGGTGGCCCAACGGATTCGGGAGCAGCTGAGGCTTAGTCTCGGCGTCGAGTGCGTCCAGTAACGCGGCCGTCTCTTCCAGCAGCACGGCCACCGCCATTTCGAGGTCGGGCCGGGTCCGCGTGGCTTCGAGCCGGTCGATGGCGGCCACGACCCGGGCCGCATCCAGGACGCTGGCCGGCTCGCGCAGCCGCTCGGCCACGGTCACGGTGGTCACGCGGTCGCCGTCCTTGTGCGCTCCGGAAAGCTCGTCGCGAAGACCCGCAACGTGTTGCTGCGAGGTGTGGATCAGCATCTTGTACTGCGTGTCGGTGAGTTGCAGCCGGGTCATCGTCGAAGCTCTGGAGGCCATGGCCCTTGGCCGCTCGGCAGCTACTGCCAGCACCTTGTCCATGATCACCTTGGGCGTGATCGGCTTGACGATGAAATGATGGATGCCTCGCCTCATCGCCTCCTCCACCGTGGCTCGGTCGGCCAGCCCGGTGCACAGGATGACGGGGATGTTGCGGTACCTGGAGTCGGAGCGCAGCGCCGAGTACAGATCCAGCCCCGAAGTCAGACCCATGTTCTGGTCGGTGATGACCATCTCGACCGGCTGCCCGCCTTCGAGCCAGGCGAGGGCTTCGGCGGCGCTGTTGGCCGTTGCGCTGGCGTAGCCGTTGCGCACCAGGATCATCTCGATCAGCCGGACCGAGACCGGGTCGTCGTCGACGACGAGGATCGTCTTCATGCTGCCTCCCCCGATGCGTCCATGTCGGGCGACCGGGCGTCACGCAGAATGCTCGCCCGACGGCGTTGAAGATCGGACCGTTCCGCGAGGTAGGCGGCCCGGGTCGACTCCAGCGCCGCGTCCAGCTCCACGGCGAGCTCGGTTTCGGCCGCGGATCCTGCCTTGCCCCGGCGCTCCAGTTCCTCGGCCAGCATTCCCACCAGTGACGCGCCGACGCTGCGGGACGCGCCCTTTAGGGTGTGGGCGGTGGCGCCGAGCGTTGCCGCGTCACCGTCGGCGATCGCAGCCCGGATCGCGGCCGCCTGCTCCGACGCTTGCTCGAGGAAGAGGTCTACGAGCGGGCCGAGGAAGTCGCCGCCGTCCACGTCGAGAGCGCGGATCTCGCCCATGGCTTCGAGGTCCAGGATCGGTATTCCGGCCCGAGAGATGGCCGATGGCACGGCCGGCGACTCCGACGCTGGCACGGCCGGCGACTCCGACGCTGGCGCGGCCGGCGACTCCGACGCTGGCGCGGCCGGCGCCTCGGCGGCCGGCGACTCCGAAGCTGGCCGTCCTCGCGAGAGCCAACGCGCCAGCATCGCGCTCATCGCCTCGAAGCGGACCGGCTTGGCCACGTAGTCGTCCATGCCCGCGCCGAGACAGCGCTCTCGGTCCGCCTGGGTCGCGTTCGCCGTCAGGGCCACGATGGTGGCGTGCTGCCGGCCGCCTTCCATGTCGCGGATTCTCCCGGTGGCCGTGAAGCCATCCATGCCCGGCATCTGGCAATCCATCAGGATCAGGTCGTAGTGAGCCTTCGCCGCCGCTCGAACCGCCTCGTAGCCGTCTTCGGCCACGTCCGGGGTGAAGCCGAGCCGGCTCAGGATCGCGCAGGCGACCTTCCGGTTCACCTCGTTGTCCTCCACGAGAAGGATCTTCGCGTCCGCGCGGCGCAGGCTGTCGGCCAGCCGAGATTTAGCCGGCGACGGTGCCGCGTCTTCCTGGGCGGGCACCAGCAATCGAACCAGGCAATCCAGAAGACCGCTGGCCCCGACGGGCTTGGCCAGCCGCACGAACTCCACGCCGCCACCGGATCGGGTGACTCCCGGGCCGCTCGAACTGCCGAGGACGACGACCTTGGTGGCGGCCAGGTCGGCCGCTGGATCGAGCAGCTCCACCAGTTCGGCTCCCGGGCGCCCGCCGATCGGCTCGTCCACGAGCAGGCAGTCGAAAGGATCGCCCGTGTCACGACCGGCCCGCAGGGCGAGGCGAGCGGTCTCTTCGGTTGCTTCGGCGAAGGCCCTCATGCCCCAGCCGGCGAGCTGCCCCAACAGGATGCCCCGGCTGGTCGGCTTGTCGTCGAGAATCAGGACGCGGAAGTCCTCGAGCGGTTTGTAGACGCGAGTGTTCGGGGCGGAGCGGTCGGGTTCGAAAGTGGCCGTGAACCAGAACGTGCTGCCGTCGCCGACGCGACTCCGGACGCCCAGCTCGCCACCCATGAGCGTCACAAGCCGGCGGCTGATCGCCAGCCCCAGCCCCGTGCCTCCGAAGCGGCGGCTCATCGACCCGTCGGCCTGGGCGAACGACTGGAACAGCCGCGCCTGTACGTCGGGTGGAATGCCCATGCCGGTGTCCCGGACCTCAAAGTACAGCCGGATCGGGCTGTCCGTCGGAGGCCCGGCCCGCATCACCCGGACCAGGACCTCGCCGGTTTCGGTGAACTTGACCGCGTTGCCGACCAGGTTGGTCAGAATCTGGCGCAGCCGGCCCGGATCGCCTTCGAAGGTGGCGGGCACGTCGTCGTCGATGCAGACCAGGAGCTGGAGCCCCTTTCGGCCGCCGCGCCGCCGAGGACCCGGCAGACCTTGTCGATGGTCTCGCGCAGCTCGAAGCGGATCCGCTCCAGTTCCAGAGAGTTGGCCTCGATCTTGGCGAAGTCCAGGACGTCGTTGATGATGTCCAGCAGTGCCTCGCTCGATTCGCGCAGCGTCAGAGCGAAATCGCGCTGCTCGGCCGAAAGTTCGGTGTCCTGCAGCAGTTCCACCATCCCGATGATCCCGTTCATCGGCGTTCGGATCTCGTGGCTCATCGTGGCCAGGAATTCGCCCTTGGCCTTGCTGGCGGCGTCGGCCGCTTCCTTGGCCTCGGTCAGATCCCGCTCCGTCTGGCGGCGCTCCCGGATGTCGCGGCCGATCACCGAGATGTGGTCCGGCGGCTGGTTCGGCTCGCCGTGGGCCACGACGATCATCGATATCGGGGCATCGACCTCGCCGTCGACGAACTCGACGTCGCCGCGCAGAATCCTTTCTCGATGGCCTCCGGAATGCGCCACTTCCCGGAACAGCCGGGCGATGTCGGGGAATTGATCGAGGACTTTCGCCATCCAGATCGGCTGGTCGGGAGCCAGCCGGAACAGTTTGCGGAACGCAGCGTTGGCGTAGTCGACCGGTCCGTCGGGTGCGAACGAACAGACAAGGTCGGGCGTGGCGTCGAGGATCCGCGCCAGGCGCCGGAGGCCGGCGGTCGTCGCGGTGGAAGCGGTCACGTCCTTGATGATCGCCAGGCCTTCCTCGCCGGCGATGGTCACGATCCGCGTCTCGAAGTAGTGCAAGCCGTCGGGTCGGGTGTTGGAGTACTTGACTTCCTGGATGCCCCCCTCGACGAAAGCCCGCTCCATCGCCTCCTGGCAGAACTCGGCCAGCCTCGGCGGCAGGATCTCGAAGAACGTCTTGCCGAGCGCGGCCGCCGTAAAGGGAGACCCGGGCGCGGGCGCGCCCGCGGCGCCCAGGAACCGGCCGGCCCGGTCGAAGCGCAGGATCTGGTCCGGGATGCCGTCCAGCAGGGCCCGGTTGTGAGCCTCGCTCCAGATGAGCGCCTCGGTCTCGGCATGGCGCTCGGTGACGTCCCGGATGTTGACGACGAGGATCGCGGCGTTCTCCTCGTCGAAGGTCTTGGTGGCGACCAGCTCGATCGTGTTGACGGTCCCGTCCGGCTTGCGGAACGGCACCTCGAGCGGCTCGCCGGGCGAGCCCAGCGGCCTGGCCATGGCGCCGGCGAGGCTCTCTCGGATGAGTTCGGCGTCCACGATCAATTCCGCCGATCGCCCGACCAGCTGTTCCGGTGAGTAGCCCAGGATCCTCGTCGCGCTCGGGGTGGCGAATCGGATCACGCCCGCCGCATCGATGAGCACGACCACGTCGGTGCCGTGCTGGAGGAGGCGCGCAAAGCGACTCCACGTCTCCCGGGCTCTGCTCTGCGCCACGAGCCGGTTGTGGCTGCGCATGACCAGGGTCTGGCGGATCGTCAGGATGATGACCGTGACCGTAGCCACGAGCGCAACTTCGCGATCGTCCGAGTCGAGGTCGCTGGCGCCCGTCCACAGCAGCAGCAGCACTCCCGCCGCTATCGCCGCATAGGGCAGGAGCGAGAAGCCGCGACCGACGAACGCTCGGCGAAGGCTATCCCTGGCCTGGCTCTGCATCGGGCCCCAATCTGGCCGCCACTGCTGCAACCGGGTCCGGGCGGGACGGCTTGCCGGCTCAACGACGCAGACGCCCGTTGAACCGCATTCGGCCGGCTGCCTGTGGTGGAGGTTTCGGCGGCCGACGACGCCGACTGTGGCGATCGAGGCGGCCGCACGACCGCATTTCGACGTATCCGGACCTGATCCTTTGGCCGACACGCCGGGCCGCGGAGCTGGAATTCAGGCAGGAGACGTCCCGCGGCGCGGTCGATCCAACGTGTCCGCCGCTCCGGCGGGCGGTCGTGGTACGTTGACCGGGCAATGACGACGGCGACGACCGCAGGGCGAGTGACGTCGTGGCCGGGCCGGCTGGCGGCGAGTGCTGCGACGCGTCTCTCCTATGGCCGGGCCGTGGCCCTGGCGAGTGCGGTCGGGGCCGCGCTGAGGCTGGCGTTCATGGCCCGCCAGCCCATCGGCTTCGACGAGGACTTCACCGCGGTCGCGGTCCACCAGCCGCTGGGTCGGATGATCGACATCGTCGCCCACGACAGCGCTCCGCCGCTCTTCTACCTCGCGGAGCGGGCCGTCGTCGCGGTGGCCGACGCCCTGGGTCTCGGTTCGCTCGGGGGACTCGGCGGGCCGGCGGTTCTACGGCTCTTGCCCGCGCTGGCCGGGATCGCCCTCATCCCGCTGATCGCGGCGCTGGCCCGGCGTATCGCCGGCGACGCCGCGGGAAATCTGGGCGGCGGCGTTCGTCGCGCTGGTGCCGACGACGGTGATGCTCTCCGGCTTCGCCCGAATGTACGGTCCGGCGGCGGCGCTGACCGTATCGGCGGCGCTGCTGGCCTGGCGAGCGACCGAGAAGCCGGGCCCGAAACGCTGGATCGCCTACGTGGTGGCGGCCGGACTGGCCGTCTGGACCGACTACTTCTCGGCCGTGGCGCTGGTGGGCGTGGTGGTGGCGGTCGTGTGGCTGCGCCCCGACCGGCGCACCGCGGCAGCGGCGATCGGCGCGTCGACGCTCGCGGTCGGCTCGATAGCGCCGTGGTTGTTCGTGGCCAGGGCCCAGTTCGAGCACGCCGGCCAGGGGTTCTGGGTGCCGCCGCTGAGCCCCTCGATGCTGGGCGGTACCCTCTTCCAGTTCTTCGCAGGCCCACCGATAGACTCGGGAGTGCCATTTGGACCGGCGTTGATCGGCCTGCAGGATCTGGCGGTCGTTGCCGGCGTTGCGGCCCTTGGTGGTGCCGCTCTGGCCTGGCGCAGGCTCGGAACGGAAGGCCGCCGAGCGGCCGGATACTGCCTGGTCGCGTCGAGCGGAGTGCTGGTTCTGGCGATCGTCAGCATCTGGCGGCCGCTGCTGGACGCGCGCTACGCCGGCGTGATGTGGCTGCCGCTTTTCGCCGTCGCGGGCGCCGGCCTCGCGGCCCTGCCCCGGCGCCTGGCCGTGCCGCTGCTCGCGGTCGGAGCGGTCGCGTCGCTGGCCTTGAGCGTGGCCATCACCCACCGCGAGACTTCATCGATCGTGCCGATGCTCGACCGAGAGGTGGGCGGCCACGACCTCGCCGCCGCGCAGTGGGACCAGTATCTGGTCCTGCTCGACGAGTCCGGCCCGACCGTCCAGGCGCGGCTGCACGTGCTCAGCGCCACGGACATCCCCTGGTTCGAAGGAACGGCGGCCTACCCGGCCGGCGCGGTGCTCAAAGCCATCCCTGACGACGTCGTGGCAAATCGCGGCCGCATCTTCTGGGTCGCCGATCCGGGCGTAGATCCGCCGGCGCTACCGCCCGGCTACCAGCCCGAAAGCACGCGCTGCGCCATCGAGTCGTGTCTCACGATCTTCGGACCGAAGGCTAAGCCCACGGCGGCGTTTGGGAGCGCTACGGACCGAAATGGGGAATGGGTTCGGGCTAGCCGGGACTGCGGTGCCGTTGCGAGTGACACGACGAGGCTGAGGTAGAGCGTGGCCGCTCGGACAGTCCCATGGTGAGCGTTTGCGTGCCATAGCAGTCGCGTCCCAGGTAGTAGATCGCGACGTCGCCATCGATAATTGTCCAGATGCCCGAGCACTCGATATGTAGCCAGCACCAACTGCGCCGTTGTTCGCGCACACGAGCGTTACAGCCCCAATCGGTGGCGTAGTAGGCGTCGGGATCGGCGTCGCTTGCGGCGGCGGAGTGATCGTGGGCGGCGTCGGAGTCGGGCCGGGCGGGGCCGGGGTCGGAACCGGCGTCGGCCGCGGCGTCGGGGCCGGCGTCTGGCCCCTGGGCGTGGGCGTGGGGACCGGCGTCGGCAGCGGAGTCGCCGTGGGGCTGGCAGTCGGGCCAACCGTGGGGCTGGCCGTCGCGATTTCAGTGGGGCTCGGCGTGGCCGCCGGAGTTGCGGTCGGTGCCTGAGTGAGCGTCGGCGACGCGGCCGCGATGAGACTGGGCCCGGTGGTTTGAGCGGTAGGTGATGGCCGGCGACATTCCCGGGGTGCCGCTCGCGATCAGGAGATAGCCGCCCTCGACGGACAGCAGGACGATGGCGACGGCCAGGGCGGCGAGCGCCGCGTCGCGGCGGAGGCGTCCACGGCGAGGCACGACGGCGGCGACGACGGGTCGCGGAATCTCGGGGCCGGCCGGCGCGAAGGGCGGACGCGGCCGCACGGTCCCGGTCATGGCCTTGGCGACGCACGTCAGGCAGCTGCGCCGCGAGGTGCTCCAGCATTCGTTGCAGACGAACTGGCGGCATTCGTGGCAGAAGCGGAAGCTCTGGACGAAGGCCTGGTAGGCCTCGTCGTCCATCTTCGCCAGCAGCTGGCGGCGGGACGACTCATAGCTTGCGCCCAGCCCCTCGTGATGCCGGAAGGTCCGCCCGACACCGATCGAGAAGGCGCGCAGCTTGCCGGCAATGCTCAGCTTCCGGCTCGACGGCGGCAGCACGAAGCGAGTCTTGCAGCGCTCACACGCGTATTGAATTAGCGCGGGAGCTTCCTGTGAGGTGCTCATTTCCTGGCCTCGACCGACGATGAAAGGTTGTCCCAGATGAATGCGGGCACTACCGAGCCATGATCGTTTGAAGGTCGTTCGTAAGCGGTCCCGTCGCAATGGGACAGTGGTACGCCAAGTACTGCCCTATGGACCCCAAGTCCCTGGTACTTTCGGGTCTTGTTGGAAGCGGAACATCCGGTCGCCCCAACTCGAGTCGGCCGAGTCCGCCGGCGGGCAATGACGCCGGCGCCGTCCGACCCGAGACGACGCGTGCTCCGCCATCGCCGAGTCTAGCGACCGAAACGGCTCGTAGCGAATCAAATATGTGGAAACTGTCCGACAAAAGCCACCCGCTAGGATTGCCCGGACGCACCGCCGAATGAGCGGGGGTCCCAGCGTAGAACCACCCTGAAGCACCATCCCCTGACCCTCCCCACTCCGGTACAGTCCGAAGCGCGTTCCGATGAACGGGAGGTTCTTGCGCGTGAGGGCCGATACAAGCACCCGGCGAGAGCGGAGGCATTTCGACGTGCCGGCCGTGGCGCGCACGGTGGCGGCGCTTTCGACCGCCCTGATGCTCATCTCTTCCGGCCAGGTTCTCGCGGACCAGCCGCGGCCGACGAACCCCTACGACTCGCCGCCGCCGCCGACGTGGACGATGAACCTCTACGACTCGTCGGTTGTGCGGTATCAGGACCCGGACTGGCAGGCGTGCACCGCCGCCGCAACCGAGTCGATGCTGAACCTGATCGCCCTCACCTCGGTCGACGACATGCCCCCGCCGCGCGGTGGCAGCCTGCCTCGCAGCAACTTCCGCTGGCAGATCGACACCTCGTACGACTTCCAGGAAAGCATCCTCGAGTACGAGCGCGAGAACATGACGATGTACGCTTCCGCGCCCGGCACGGACCCGCACGGCTGGCGCAACGCCCTGAACTACTGGGGCTGGAGCACGGCCGCGGCGGGCGTGTACGTCGACTCGGCGTACGACTCGTTCGACGCCGCGGCCCAGGCCACGGTCCATGCCCTGGCCCGGACCAACAAGCCGGTCGGGATCCTGGGCTGGTTCGGGGGTCACGCCCAATACGTGACCGGGTACAAGGTCCAGGGCGGCGACCCGCGGGTCAGCGACGACTACACGATCCTCGGGATATTCCTGACGGATCCGCTCGGCTCGGACCAGATCGGCAACGTGCTCCTGAGCTATGCGGACTGGGCCAACGGGCCGCTGTATCTCCGCTTCTCGCCGTACTGGCAGAACGAGTCGCCGTTTGTCGACGGGCTCGACGGCCAGGTGGGCGACCGCGAGTGGCGAGGACGCTGGGTGATCATCCAGCCGGTCAAGTAGCCGCTCGCGGCGGGGCGAGTTCGGGCCACGGGGCGGTGACGGAGGCCACGGATCGAACTGCGACCACGCGACCGCGCCCGACGGCGCGTGGCGGAAGTCGTTTCGGCCTGGCGCAGTCCGCCGGCTTTTCGGGCGCCGACATATGCCCGAGCGCGGCACCGGGCGTGCGTTGCGGAACCGGATCGTCCGCCGCCGCCGCTCGAGCGTCGCGCCGCTAGGCTGACTGCCGGCAAGCTCTCGATCGAGACTCGGAGGTCAAATGAGGCGACGGCCGGTTCTGTGGCTGGCGGAGATTCTCCTGGCGGTCTTCGTCTACGACGCCGTGCTGCGATCGCTCCTCGTCGGACTCGTCGTCCTGCCGCAGGTTCCCGGCGGCCTCAAGGTCCTGACCGCGGTCCTGGCCCTGTTCAGCCTGAGCCACGCCTGGTACTCGCTGGGCGGCCGTCTCACCGCCGCGTTCTTCGTTCTGAGCGCGGTGGTGTCGTGGGCGTTCGAGCAATTCGGGGTCGCGACCGGGCTCGTGTACGGCGCCTACCACTACACCGACTACCTGGGCGGCAAGCTCGGGGACGTGCCGCTCCTGATCCCGCTGGCGTGGTTCATGATGATCTACCCGAGTTACGTGACCGCGAATCTGATCGTCGAGGGCCGAGCGCTGGGGACGCCGCGCGGCCGGTTGGGGCTGGGCCGGCTGGCGGCGGCGAGCGCGGTGGTGATGACGCTCTGGGATCTCGTCATCGACCCGGTCCTATCCGGGCCGTCGGTCAAGGCCTGGATATGGGAGACGGGCGGCCCGTACTTCGGCATCCCGATCCACAACTATGCCGGCTGGCTGCTGACGACCTTCACGGTCTACCTGCTCTACCGGGCCATCGAGCAGCGCCTCTCGACGGGGGCCGGCCGTGTGGCGGCGGGCGAGGCGCGGCGCGGACTGCCGGCGGGCGAGGCGCGGCGCGGACTGCCGGACGTCGGCGTGGCCGTCGCGGCGCTTCCCGTGGCCGCTTACGGGCTGATGCTCATCGCCGACCTCCTCTCCGGCGTGGCCCCGGCCGGCCTGGCCGTGATCGGCTGCGTGGCAATGGGCGTTCCATTCGCGGCCGCCGCGCTGCGCCTGGCCACGCTCTCGGGTGTGCGGCCGCCGAGCCGCGAACCGATGAACCCGCTGCCGAGTCCGGACGAGGCCACCTAGCTGTGATCTCCACGGACGTTGTTGACAAGGTCGATCGGTGAGCGACCGCCCAGTGCGGTGTGGGGTCGGCTCGCATTGTAGAAGTCGACGAAGTCCGGCAGTGCGTCCAGACGATCCTGATTGGAGCTGTACGGCCGGCCATATGCCCACTCGCTGAGCCGGGTCAGGATGAACTCTCGGCCTCGCCGTTGGTCTGCGGTCGGTATCGTCTTGTCCGCCTGTGGCGAGCACCGAGCTTGGTGATGGCGGACCGGTAGGCGCGACCATGGGTACAGGCCCAACCGTTGTCGGTCAGGACCGATCGAGGCTTATGCTGCGTCTCGCGAACTCGGCTGCCTCAATCTCAAGCGCCCGAACTGCTGAGTTAGCCGACTCGTCGGGCACATCGACCAAGACTCCAAGCCGGCTGTGATCGTCGATGACGACTTCCGCAAATGCCTCGCAGCATCCCCGAAGTGACGGTTGCCTATTCACACAAGGCTTTGCTTCCAGTAGTCTTGTGTCATCAGACCGGTCGACTGTGTCCGTCCTACGCAGCCACCGGGTCGCGAGGGAGTCGGCCGCATCCTTGCCATCGCGGCCGTCAGCGGGCATGCCTGCAGCGGGTAGCCGCAGGGGGGAGGGGCCGGATGTCTGCACGAAGGCGCTTCGGCTTGAGTTCGGGCTTTAGCATTCCGCGTCAGGCTGAGGGTGAGCCGTCGGGGACCAAGGCGCGGCGGAATCCCGTTCGCTTCGCCCGCCTCTTGCTGGCTTCAGTGCTGCTGACTGGCGTGGGGTCTTCTCTCGCGCTAGTGTCGCCGTCGCCGGTCGCCGCATCGCTGGGGGTACCGCTCTTCTCCCAACGAAACGGTTCCTGGAGTGGAAACCAGCTTGGCACTTGCAGCACCACGATCGGTGTGGCCGGCTGTGCCGTGACCGCCGAGGCGATGGTTTTCTCTTTCTACGGAGTCTCCGTGAGTTCCAGCGCAGGGTCGGGAATGAATCCCGCCATTCTCAACGCCTGGCTCCGGGACAATGGCGGCTATGCCCCCGACCCGTCCGGCGGCAACTGCCTAGTCAATTGGGGAACGGTGCCATCCGGAATCAACTACACCGGAACAGATTCGTATCTCAACACCTCCAAGCTGAACGGCGAACTGGCGGCTGGAAGGCCAGTCATCGCCCAGGTGCACGGCTCAGGGACGACAATGCATTTCGTCGTCATAACCGGGCAGAACGGCAGCACCTACGACATCAATGATCCGTGGAATGGCGACCAGCGCACCCTCAATAACGGCGATCTCGGTTCATACGCAGTTGACGCCCTGAGGTATTTCAGTGGCTCCGGTGGCGGCGGCTCGTGCACCGCTCCGCCGCTTAATAGTCCGGGTAACGGCGCCACCGTCAGCTCCGACACGATCACGTTCAGCTGGGGCAACGTTGGCTGCTCTCACAACGGCTGGACGCTGCGCGTCCGGACGGACACCAACTTCGACGATCCCAACGGAAACCACCTCTACGATCAGGGCGTAGGCCAAACCGAGCTGTCCCGCCAGGTCACCATCAATGGCCACGACAACCAAACGCTCTATTGGGCTCTGAGGACGGCGAATCCCGTCGGTCCATGGACGATCTGGAGTTTCCGGATCTCGCCATCTGTCTCGTGCACTGCTCCGCCGCTGAGCAGTCCGGGGAACGGCGCCAGTGTGACCTCCGACACGATCACGTTCAGCTGGGGCAACGTAGGCTGCTCTCACAACGGCTGGACACTCCGCGTCCGGACGGACACCAACTTCGACGATCCCAACGGAAACCACCTCTACGATCAGGGCGTAGGCCAAACCGAGTTGTCCCGCCAGGTCACCATCAATGGCCACGACAACCAAACGCTCTATTGGGCCCTGAGGACGGCGAATCCCGTCGGTCCGTGGACGATCTGGAGTTTCCGGATCTCGCCGACGATCTCGCCGCCAGGTGCGCCTGGCAACCCGTCGGCGACGGCCATCAGCTCAACCCAGATACAACTCAGCTGGACATACGCGTCCGGGGCGGCCGGGTACCGAATCAAGCGCTGGGACGGCATATCCTCCTGGCCTGTCCTAGCTGACAACCTCAACTCCGGCTACAGCTCGTACGTCGACGGCAATCTGACGCCGGGCGCCACCTACTGGTACTTCATCTGTGCCTTCAACTCCGGAGGCGAGACCTGCATCACCGACTGGGTCACCACCACGCTGCCTGTTTCGGCTCCTTCGGCCCCTGGCAACGTTGCGGCAAACGGAATTAGCGCGAGCCAGATCCAACTTACCTGGAGCGGTGCGTCGGGTGCGTCCGGTTACCGGGTCAAACGCTGGGACGGCGCGACTCTGACTTGGCCTACCATCGTGGACAACCTGAGCAGCGGAATGACTTCCTACGTCGACGGAGGGCTCTCGGCCAATTCGGGCTACTCCTACTACGTATGTGCTTTCAACAGTGGTGGCGAGACCTGCAACAGCCCATACGTCTCGGGCACTACCCAGGCCGCTCAGGTGACGTGGTCGGTGTCGCTGCAGGCGAGTCAGACTACTGCCACGACCGGAACCTCGGTGACCCTCACGGCCGTTGCCAGCCAGGACGTGGGGCCGACGATCTACTACATCTGGATCGTCGCAAGTGACGGGACTGTCTTCGGAGAGTGCGGGACTGGAACGACATGCACGGCCTCCGTGTCCAGTAGCACGGTCGGCTCCGTGACGTACTACGCCGTGGTGGCGGACGGGAACGGCGCCGCGCAACAAGCTGTTTCCGGCGGAGTAATCGTGACCTGGACGTTGCCCTGGTCCGTGACTCTCGAGGCGAGTGCGACTGCTGTTGCCGCCGGGAGTTCAGTGACTCTGACCGCCGTAGCCGACCAGGATGTGGGCCCGACTCCGTACTACATCCTTATCTTGACGAGTGATGGGTATCTCGCTGGTACGCCGTGCGGCACCGGGACCATCTGCACAGCGGTAGTGTCGAGCGGCGCGGCCGGATCACAGACTTACCACGCGCTCGTCGCCAACTACACCGGCTCATCGGCGCAGGCGACCTCCGGTTCAGTCACTGTGACCTGGCGAGCCGTCCACCTCGTGCTCAGCCCCGCGAATGCGACCAAGAACCCAGGGGAAAGCCAGACCTATGCCGCGACCGCCGTCGACTCCGCCGGCAATAGCCTTGGCGACGTTACGTCGGTTACGACCTTCACGATCAGCGGTGGCGGTTCCTGCGCAGGCTCATCTTGCACATCAACCGTAGCGGGAGACCACACCGTCACTGGAATTGATGGCGCGGCAACCGGTACCGCAGCGCTCCACATCACTGGCGTCCAGGGCGTCGTGACCGGCGCCACGTTCTACCCGCTCACACCGAAGCGCCTCCTGGATTCCCGCGACGGCACGGGTGGGCTCGGGATCTTCCACTCGCACGTGGCCCAGACCTTCCAGGTCACCGGCGGCAGCAGTGGCGTCCCCTCGACCGCCACTGCCGTGACGGGCAACCTGACCGTCACCCAGCAGACCACTATGGGCTTTCTCTACGTTGGTCCGGTTGCCATGAACAACCCGACCAGTTCGACGCTCAACTTCCCCTATGCCGACGATCGCGCCAATGCGGTCACCGCCGCTCTGGGCGGCGAAGGAACCCTCTCGATCACGTATGCCGCGCCCTCATTGGGTCAGACGGCCCACGTCATCTTCGATGTCACCGGGTACTTCGTGCCCAATACTCTCGGAGCCACCTACCATGCGCTGACCCCCAAGCGGATCCTTGACTCGCGTGACGGCACTGGCGGCACCACTATCTTCAGCTCGCACGCGGCTCAGCACTTCCAGGTTACGGGTGGCTCGAGTGGCGTCCCGTCGAACGCTACCGCGGTAACAGGCAACCTCACGGTCACGGGCCAGGGCGCCGGGGGCTACTTGTACGTGGGGCCGGTGCAGGCCAACAACCCGACCAGTTCCACGGTCAACTTCCCAGCCGGAGACGACCGAGCCAACGCCGTCACGGTCTCTCTTGGTGCCGGTGGAGTCCTATGGGTCACCTACGCCGCACCGACCCTGGGTCCAGCGGCGCATGTCATCTTCGATGTCACCGGCTACTTCACGCCCGACATGACCGGCGCAACTTACGTGCCCGTGGCTCCGACGAGAATCCTCGATTCCCGCGATGGAACCGGCGCAACCACGATCTTCGGCTCGCATCAGGCCCAGGACTTCCAGGTCACCGGGGCCGCAAGCGGGGTCCCGGCGAACGCCGTCGCAGTGACCGGCAACCTGACCGTCACGCAGCAGACAACGAATGGCTTCCTCTACATCGGTCCAAACCAGGCAGATAACCCCACCAGTTCCACCCTCAACTTCCCGTACGGCGACGACCGGGCCAACGCGGTCGACGTGGCCCTGGGCTCGGGGGGCTGTCTCTGGGTCACTTATGCCGGTCCGGTGTACGGGCCCACTGCGCACGCGATCTTCGATGTGACCGGGTACTTCCTGTCGGCGAGCAGCTGATTACGATCGGGTCATCGTCGGCAGCTAACCTCAGACCGTGAACCGGCGCGCTTGGCTGTAGGTTCTGCCCCTCGCCGCGACCGTGACCTCCGTCGGGCCCAAATGCCTCAGGCAACCGGCCGGCCTTATCTCCTCCGGCGATTACGGTTCCACCGAACCGGGGTCTGACGCGGTCGCGAACAGAGACTTCGGCACTCATCCGGCGTGCTACCGTGGTGCGGCTTCGAAGAACAGAGGTGGGACTTGGGGAGCTTCTATCAGGTCACGAGGACCCCCAGCGGAGGCTACTGGGTCAACGAGGGAGACGCCCTCGACGGGATCGCGACGGAGGGTGTGGCGCTGGCGGGGGCGGCGGTCGGCCTGGCCGTATTTGGGACGTTCCGTGCCGTCGGCAAGTTCCGGCACGACCGCGCCTGGTCGGCCATCGAGCGCGCTCTAGCGGCCCGGGACTGGCCCCTCCTGGAGAAGCTGGCCAGCAGCTTCGTGAGGTCCCATCCGGACGAGCAGGGCGGTTACGGAGCGCTGGGTCAGGCAATGCTGGAGCTAAAGAGGCCACCCTCGGATGTTGTGGCCATGACCAACCAGTGGCTGGCTCACGGTGGCCCGGCGAGCGAGATTTCCGGGATGCGAGCGCTCAGCTACCTCGACGCACAGCAGATGACCAGTCTGCTCCGCGAAGCCAACGTGCTCGTCAACTTTGACCACGAATTCAAGGTCCTGGGTCACATGATGCGAGCCAAGGCGCTGATGTGGCTGGGCGACCTGAGCGAGGCCATGGCCAACGCCGTCACGGCTGTCTCACTTATGCCAGAGCGCATGCCGTACGAAGTTCGCGGCGACGTGCGCTGGGCGATGGGTGATCTCGCCGGTGCGGTCGAGGACTTCAGCCGGTCGCTCCGTCTTGCGGACGACCCGCTTGAACTGCTCGAGAAGCGAGCGTCCGTCCGGCAGGCACAGGGCGACGCAGCCGGTGCGGCAGAGGACGCGCGTCAGGCGTCCGAGCTGCGCGAAAAGGAGAGAGCCGAGGCCCAGGCTCGAGCTTCAGCGCTGCAGGCGGCGCTGTCGGCTGGCTGGACGGCACAACCGGCGCAAACGTACGGGATTTCCTGCCCCAACTGCGGATACGCTCGAACGCCGCCCGGCAAGACCAACTGCTACAACTGCGGCCGTCCGCTGTCTGCGGTGCTCGCGCCAGGGGAGCTATCCGCGAAGGCGCAGAACTCTGCACAGGCGATCGACGGGCCGACGGCTGCCACGAGCGTGGCCTGCCCCAACTGCGGATATGCGCGAACCCCGCCCGGTAAGGCCAACTGCTTCAACTGCGGCCGATCGCTGTCTGTGGCGCCTGTACCAGGGGAGTCATCCGAGAAGGCGCCGAACTCTGCACAGGCGATCGACGTGCCGACGGCTGCCACGAGCGTGGCCTGCCCCAACTGCGGATATGCGCGAACCCCGCCCGGTAAGGCCAACTGCTTCAACTGCGGCCGGCGCCTCATCACATCCTAGACCGCCGAGCCAGCGTGCGGTGCCGAGCACCAATCCGAGGGCCACTACGGCCGGGGCGCTTCTGTGCTAAAGGGGTTCTCATCTTCGCGTCCGGACGAGGCCACCTAGACCAGGCCGTCGCGGCATCCCCGGCCCGGGCGCCCCGGAACAAAGTGCCTCAGACTTGGAGGCATGATTGCCATCCTCGGCGGCCTTGGCGCCGCGATCCTGTGGGCCGCCGCCAACCTGACCTCGTCGCGGGCCGGGCGCCTCATCGGCTCCACCTCCACCGTGGCCTGGATGATGCTCGTCGGAGTGCTGATCGCCGCGCCGCTCGGGCTGGCCTCGGGTCCGGTACCGTCGATCACCCCGACCCTGGCCTTCTGGCTGGCCTGCTCGGGCATCGGCGGGGTGATCGGCCTGCTGCTCGTCTATCGAGGACTGCGGATCGGCAAGATCGGCGTGGTCACGGCCATCACTTCCACCGAGGGCGCGATCGCGGCCGTGCTGGCCGTGGTCGCGGGCGAGAGCCTCACGATCCCGGTGGCGGCGATGCTCTGCGTGATCGCCGTCGGAATCGCGGCGGTGGCGCTTGCCACAAGCGGCACCACGGAGCCGGTCGCTGTCGCGGACGAGCGCCGGGCCGTCATTCTGGCGACGTTCGCGGCTCTCGCCTTCGGTATCAGCGTGTACGGCACGGGACAGCTCGGCCAGAGCATGCCGCCACTCATGGCCGTTCTGCCGGCCCGGATCTGCGGCTTCGTCGGCGTGTTCATTCCGATGGCACTGACTGGACGCCTGCAGATGACACGAGCGGCCGTGCCCATGGTCGTGCTGATCGGTTTCGCGGAGGTATTCGGCAACGCTTCCTTCGTGGTCGGTGCGACCGAAAGCATCGCCATCTCAGCCGTGCTGGCCAGCCAGTTCGCGGCGGTGGCGGCAGTGGCGGCGTTCTTCCTCTTCCGCGAGCGGCTCTCCTTCGGCCAGCGCTCCGGCGTCGTGACGATCTGCATGGGCGTCGCGCTGCTGACTGCCGTCCGGGGCTGAGGGGCCGGAGGCTCGGCGGGCGGCGGCGCGGGGGCGCGGCTCGGCGATCGGCGGCTCGGTTCGGTTCGCCTCGGGGGACTCGTCGCGACGCGCATCGCCACGCCCGGCCGCCGTCGCTAGTCTCTGGTAGTTCGATCGTGAGGATAGTCTCGGAGGAGGATCCGATGGCGACCTGGGCCGAGTTCAGCGCAGACAGTCCCGAGCTGGCGTCGGCGGGCCGGCGCCTCATCTACCGCGACGACACCGGCCAGGTGCTGCTGGCCACGGTGCGCGCCGACGAGCCGCCGCGAATCCATCCGATCTGGGTCGCGATCGTGGACGAGCGGCTGTACGCCTTCGTCCTACGCTCGGCCAAACGCACCGCGCTCGAGCGTGACGGGCGGTACGCGATGCACGCCTTCATCGAGCCGGCCGCACCCAGCGAGTTCTCGATACGCGGCCGTGCCCGCCTCGTCGAGTCGGGCGACCGCCGCGGTGCCATCGCCGGCAAGTGGTACTTCGAGCCCGACGACACATACGAGCTGTTCGAGTTCTCGATCGACTCCGCCGTGCTGGGCGTCAGGGACACGGCCGACGAATGGCCGCCTCGATACACGACCTGGAAGGCGCCCGAACACGCCGCGGCCGGCACGCCCGAATAGGCTCGCCGACCGCCCGGTCGCACGGCTCGTCCGCACGCCCGACACAAGAAGACCGGCGGCCGTGTGGCCACCGGTCCCTTGCCGTCCGGGATCGCGTCTAGCTGCTGAGCTATGCGTCAGGTCGCCAGCGGAATGGCGAGCCTTCGACTGTGAAGATGAGTACCGAACCGGCGGTTTCGCCCGATTTGCCGGCCGGCCTCGAGATCAGGAAGCTGAGGGGCTCGGAGCGGTGCTCTCAGGAGCGCCGCCGGCGGGCGCGCTGCCCGGAGTCACGCCCAGGTCCTTGGCCAGCTTGTCCGTGGCGGTGGTCAGGGCCGCGCTCTTGGTCTGGAGTTGGGTCTGCAGGTCTCCCCAGCTCGCGGACGGCGTGGTCTGCATCTTCTTGACAACCGTCTGGACGGCGTCGGTCGCGGTCAGGACGCCGTCAAGGTCCGTCTGGACGTCCGTCCCGAAGTTGATGCCGAGCATGCCCGTCTGGAACTTGCCGTAGAGAGTGAACATCTTGGTCAGAGCCGCGTTCAACTTGGTGTCGTCGGTGCCGGCGGCGGTGATCTCAGCGTTGATGGCAGCGGCCTGGGTAGTGGTGTCGTTGAGGAGCGTCAGGTACTGCTGCGCAGCCGCCGACATGTTGGCCGTACTGAGCGGAGCCTGCGGGACGCCGGGAGTGACGCTGGCCCCGGAGCTGGAGCAGCCTGCAGCCACAAAGGCCGCCACACTCAAAATCGTGAGCAGTCGACGCATGCCTATCTCCCGCTGATGTTGGTCAGGTCCGCGATCCGGTCGCAGATGGACGACTCGAGACAAGCTGACGGCCCGACGTACTCGATCACCCAGTTCCGCCGCGATGTGCTCATGCACCACCGCGCCTACGGTTGGGTTGCCCTGGGCTCTCGCGTCGACCCTCCACCTTCTCCCGATTCGAGATTAGCATATGGCCGCCCGCGCTCGTAGCCCTCTCCGAGTCCGCCCCGAGCCCGCTTGTGGCCCTCGCGCCGGCCTCGTTTCGGCGCCGGCTCGCCTGCGGCGGCGGGCGTCGGCGGTGCGTCCACGCACCATACGTCCGGGAATACCCCTAACCGAACGACCCTACGCGTCCGACTCCTCGGCCATGACAGGCATCGGCTCCATCGCCATCCTTGCGTCTCAGGCCGCCCAGCCGTTGGCCGCCGGCCCGGCGGCTTCCGCGGACGCCGCGGCCCCGATCGGCCCGGCCGCGGACTCCGGCGGTGGCGGGGCGACGCCCTCCAACCTCTCCGGCGACTACGCCATGTCCCTGCTCGCAAAGATCACCCACGCCGGCGCTGACCAGGCCCTGGCCTTGATCCAGGGGATGCTGCCCGCGCCGCCAGCGCGCTGACCTCTGCCGGACCCGGCGGTCGCGGGCCGGCCGCAGCGAGTCCGCGCCGGGGACCGTCGAGGCGGGTCGCGCCGCAGCGGGCCGGCCGCAGCGGTCGCGCAGCGCTACATCAGCCGGTCCCGCAGCAGCCGGGCTTCCAGTTCGTCCGCGATCGAGCTGGCAAGCCTCATCGCGAACCGATCGGCCAGACGCGCCAGCATGGGGCGGTGCAGCCGGACCGGCGAAGCCTCAGCGGGGACTCCCGCCAGCGCCGCCGCCGACTCGATCGCGTCGTCGAGATCGCCGGTGGCATCGGCCAGCCCCAGCTTGACCGCCTCGCTGCCGAGCCAGACCTCGCCGGTGGCCAGCTCGACCACCCGGCCGCGCTCCAGGCCACGACCCTCGGCCACGCGATCCACGAATCGGTCGTAGAAAGCGTCGACGAGTTTCTGCTCGCGACTCCCCTCCTCCTCGGTTTCGTCGCGCCACGGCGCGCCCATGCCCTTCAGCCGCCCGGCCCGATGCTCCTCGACCCGGACGCCGAGCCGATCGAGCAGTTTGGGCAGGCGCGGACCGGCGGAGATGACGCCGATCGACCCCACGATCGAAGATGGCGCGACCACTATCTTGCGGGCGGCCATGGCCGCGAGGTAGGAACCGGACGCTCCGGTGCCTCGAACGTGGGCCACGAGCGGCTTCCTGTCGGCGAGCCGCTTCAGCGCGAGATACAGATAGTCCGACGCGGCGGCCGATCCGCCCGGCGAATCGATGTCGAGTACGACCGCCGGCACGCTCTTTTCACGGCCCAGTTCCTTCACGACCGCGACCCAGTCAGCCGACCTCGCTCCGCCGCCGATCGGGCCGTACAGCCGGATGATCGCGATCCGGCCGGGTCGCAACCTCGAGCGCTTGCGCATCAGCGATTCGATTACGGCCGGTAGGGCGAATTGCGATTTCGGGGGCGAAGTTCTCATGTCCCCAATCGTGCCAAGCCGGGTCGGCACCGGATCGAATAGCCGCCGGAGGATCGCCGGGCGGGACGATCGGCGCGGCAATCGGCCCGGCCGCCCGATCGCCCCCGCTGGATCGCCGCCCGGCAGCAGGGTTCAGCCTTCGGTCGGCTCCGGTCTGGAGGCGCCTACAGGCGGAGTCGTCGGTGCCGGCTCGTCGACGCCGAGCTTGGTCGGCCACCAGTTCCAGCGTCCCAGCAGGACCACGACCGAGGGCACCAGCAGGGAGCGCACGAAGAACGTGTCCATGAGCACGCCCGCGGCGATGCCGTAGCCGATCTGCTGGATCTGGTCGGCCCCGGCCGTGCCGCCGACGGCGATCGCGAGAACGGCAAAGCTGCCGCCCAGGATCACGCCCGCGGTCGTGACGGTGCTGCCCGTCTTGCCGATGGCCCGCGCCACGGCGTCACGCAGCGGCAGATGATGCGCCTCCTCCCTGATCCGGCTCATCACCAGGATGTTGTAGTCGGAGCCCAGGGCCATCAGGAAGACGAACATCAGGAATGGCAGGACGAAATTCAAGCCCGCCTGGCCGCCGATGCGCACGAACAGGATGCCGGTCAAACCGAGCGCACCGAGATACGAGATGACGACGCTGGCCACCAGATACAGCGGCGCGATCGCGCTCCGCATCACCACGGCCAGCAGAATCGCGATCAGGACCGCCACGATCGGGATGATCCGCTCCAGGTCGGAGCCGGAGATGTTGCGGATGTCGTAGGAGAACTCGAGATTGCCGAGCAGGCCGGTCGTGGCCGCTCCGGCCGCGGTGCCGACGCGGTTCACTTCGTCGCGCAGACCGGGTACGGAATCCAGCGCCGCCGGGCTCGACTGGTCGGCGCCGCCGACTTCCGCCGAGTATTCGACCGTGAGACCGTCGGGGCTGATCAGCTGCCCTTCCGCCCGATAGGCGTTGTATAGCTCGACCGGCACTGCGCTGGTAGTGGGCACGGGCGGAAGCTGGCGCGGCGGACCCAGGGCGGTATGGAGCTGCGTCAGCTGGGCCGTAGTAAGAGGAATTCCGTTCGGATCGAGCGGCCCGACGACGCTCTTGAACTGCGGCAGCGCCGACAGTCCGGCCTGCGCGGTCGCGAGCTTGGACGGGTCGTCCCAGACGGGTCGGTCGAACTGGAACAGGACGAGCGTCCGCACGACCTGCGAGGACGGGTAGTGGGCGTTCAATGCGGCCGCGCCTGCGGCCGAGTCCGTGCCGGAGGCGCTGGGCGAGACGTCGCCGAAACCCGAGGTTCCGGTCGTGAGAAGCGTCGCGGCCATGCCGCCGAACAGGATCGCCCCGAGAATCAGGGTCACGGCCGGGCGCCGGGTCGCGATCACGCCGACGCGATCCCAGATGCCGACGCGCTCGACCTCGCGGTGGCTCACGTCACTGGGCCAGAAGACGGCCCGACCGAATATGGCCAGCAGCGCCGGAAGCAGGGTCAGGCCGGCGGCCAGCATCAGGCCGATCCCGATCGCCAGCGCCGGACCCATGCTCTGGTAAAGCCCGAATTCGGCCAGTGTCACGCTGGACAGAGCGGCGATGACCGTGAATGCGGAGAACGTGATGGACTCGCCGACGCGAGTGACCGCACGTATCACCGCATCCGGTCCGGACAATCCACGCCGCAACTCTTCGCGGACGCGGAAGACGAGGAAGACGCCGTAGTCGGTTCCTGCGCCCAGGACGAGGACGATCAGCATGAACTGCGTGATCGACGAAACCTGGATGCCGGCGCCGGCGGCCTCGGCGATGACCGGCCCGGAGAGAGCGAGCACGATCACGGCCGGGATGAGGGTTACGAACGGGGCGAGCAGCGCTCGATAGGCCAGGATGAGCAGGACGAGGATGAAGAGGAGCGAGAAGGTCTGAGTTCGATCTTGAGACGCCCCGGACGCATTCTCGTTGTCGACGAGCGTGGGGATCTCACCGGTCAAGTGGGTTTGCAGGCCCGCCGGCGCCGCCGCGGTGGCCGCGTTGCGAATGGCCGCGACCAGGACGTCCGGTCCGTTCGTCATGCCGAAGGTGGTCACCTGGGCTTCGATGAGGACCTGGCGAGCCGCGCCGTCACCGGAGATGCCGAGGTCCACGACGCCTTTGACGGTGTCGAGCGTCTTGATCTTGGCCTCGAGGGCGTCGATGGCGGCGTTGTCGGCCTTGGTCAGACCGCCGTCTCGGACCGCTATCAGGTTGGCCGTCCCGAGGCTGACGTCCTGGAATGGCGAGGCCATGTTGGCGGCTTGAACGCTCGGCACGTTGGCCGGCAGGAACCCGCTGGTGGTGTCCTTGGCCACACTGCTCAAAGCCGGCAGCGTTCTCACGGCCAGGATGGTCACCACGATCCAGGCGGGGACGATCAGGTAGCGAAGACGGACACTCGCGACGCCGATCAGGGCAAAGATCCGATTCATGACTTCCTCTCGCTCGGCCGCGATTCCCGGCGGCACGGGGAGAGTCACACCCATCGAGATTTCAGCCCGACCCCGGCGCCGGCGATTGCGCTCTGTGAGTCGAGATTGAGCGAAGGTTGCGAACCGGTTTACGTAGACCGCGGCCTACGCGTTGCGCTCCGCCAGGGCGGCGGCACTGCGCCAGGGCTGGGGCACGAAGTCCCCGTCGACGTCATCGGCCAGCGCCGCGAGGGCTACGGCCAGACGGGCCTGGTCATCCTCGCCGAGATCCAGGAAGCGGAGCGCGATGACCACCTGCCGGCCGGTGGGATCGTCGGTGTCCTGGTCCACGCGAACCACTTCGGCCCGGCATTCGAAAGATTCGGCCGGCGTCAGCCTCAGCGATAAGGGCAGTTTGCGCCCGACTTCGATCGGCACGTCCGCGACGCAGTAGACGCCGCCGACGCCGACGTTCGTCGTCCAGGCGGGCACCGGCGGCGAATCGTCGTCGGAGGCGAGGTAAACCGGGATGGTCAGGCGGGCTCGGCTGTGGGCACGCCTCGAAGGCGGATCCCACAGCTTGGGGCGCATCAGGACGACGACCTTGCCGTCCACGCCGATGTGCCACAGCACGATGGTCTCGGCGGTCTGAGTGCCTCCGTCCGGGCTGCGCAGCACCAGTCGGACTCGCTTCTCGGGCTTCAGGGCATCGCCCAGCGACTCGTCGATCCCGATCCAGACCTCATGTCGAGTGAGGTTGGTGAAAGTGGCCTCGTGGGCACGCCAGCCTCTCACCGTCTGGATCTCGAGCGTCACCCGATGTGGAACCTGGGGTTCGTCCGCGTGCGCCGTCACGCCTTCTCCTGCCTGCAAATCTCGGTCTCTTTAAGACTACTCGGCGGAAACTGGGTCTCGTGAAGACTGCGCGACCTCTGCTATCCGCACCGGACCGAACAAATGGAGCGTCTGCGGCTCGAATCCGGTCATCGACCGGGCCCGCTGCGGCTACGGGCGTCGAGTGCGGCTGCCACGAGGACCGGCCGGATCAGGGCGCGTAGAGCTCTGCGTCGGCCGTCGTGGTGCCGTCGATCTTGCTCGCGCCCCGGAGACGCCTGCGACGCCGGCCACTAGAGTAGCGTGATGGTCGCCTCCGCCCGAGCCTTCGTCGTGCGCCACACTCGGCTCCGGCCTGTGCCCGGGCTCGAAGAGATCCAGCTCCACCTGGCAGACGAGGTGCTGCCGCTGTGGCACGCCGTGGAGCTGGAGACGGGCAGCCCCGACCCGGCACTCCCCTACTGGGCGTTCGCGTGGGCCGGCGGCCTGGCGATCGGCCGGTATCTGCGCGAGCACCCCGAGGCGGTCGCGGGCAGGCGGGTCTTCGACCTGGCTTCCGGGTCGGGGCTGTGCGCGATCGCCGCCCTGTGTGCCGGCGCGACCGAAGCCACGGCCGCCGACATCGATCCGTTCGCGGCGGCCGCGATACAACTCAACGCCCGCGCCAACGGCCATCGAGTGACCGTCGTGCATCGCGACGTCCTCGACGACGAGCCGCCCGATGCCGACGTGGTCCTTGCCGGCGACTGCTGGTACGAAGCCCGCCTGGCGGAGCGCGTGCTGCCATGGCTGCAGCGGGCCAGGGGGCGCGGCATCGACGTCGTGGTCGGCGACCCCGGCCGCCGCCATCTGCCTGCAGCCCACCTCGTCGAGCTGGCCACATATGAGGTCCGCACCACGACCGAGCTCGAGGACCTGGCCCTCAAGCAGGGCCGCGTATTCGCGCTCGCGGGCCGGAATCGATGACACCGGGCTGATCCGCCGGCGGCCACGGGCCGGTCGAATCGTGGGTCACGGGCCCGGCCGAACCGGAATCCTCGGCGGCCGGGCCGGCACGCCCGGCGCGGGTCTGGTCGGCGGCACACCAGCGTGCCAGAATGCGCGGTGTCGCACCGGCGGTTGGGTTCGGCATCGAGGGCGAGGCGGGTCGATCGACGGCACCGCACTTTGCCCGGCGCCGGAGGGTCGAGGGAATTGGGGTCGGTGCGCAGCTCAGGTCGCCGATGGCGAAGGCAATCCTGGTTCTGGTCTCGCTCCTGTTGCAGCTGGCGTCCGTGCCGGTAGCCGGCCCGCAGATTGCCGCCCCCCGCGCGACGGCCGCCTCGACAACCGCGGCGGCGCCGACCGTGAAGACCAATCCGGCGGCCGAGAACGCGGACCCCGCCATCCAGCTACCAGCGCCGACCGTTACTTCGTGCGCCGGAACCGTCTCCTTCGGGAGCACCGTCCCCGCCGGCTGGTTCCTGACGATTACCCCCGGCGGAGACCCGGACATGCTGATTTCACGCGCGTTCGATCCGATACCGCGGACCTTCGCTCCGGGCACCTATGAGTACACCTGGCACGACGCCCAGGACTCCGCCGACCCGGCTCGGAGGGACGTTCGGCTGGGCGGCGGCACATTCACCGTCGCGTCGTGCGGCGATCCGGTCCTCATCGGCGCCGGGGACATCTGTCACAGCGGATCCGAGATGGACAACGCCTACGCCACAGAGGATCTGGTCGCCGCCAGACCGACCGATCTGGTGTTCACCGCCGGCGACAATTCGAACCAAACGGGCAGCCAGTCGGACTACGACGACTGTGTCGCTCCCACCTGGGGGACCCTCAGGTCCAGGACATTTCCGGCCCCTGGGAACCACGAGTACGACACCGCGGGCGCCGTCCCCTACTACGCCTTCTACCCGCAGGCGGTGGGCGGATCCGGTCTGGGCTGGTACAGCTACGACCTGGCCCAGAACTGGCATGTGATCGTGTTGAACTCCATGTGCGACGAGATCGGCGGCTGCGAGAGCGGCAGCCCGGAAGAAACGTGGCTGCGCTGGGATCTGTCGATCCACTCCGGCGACAAGTTCATCGCCGTCTGGCACATGCCCGAGTTCAGTAGCGGCGGTCGTCACGGCAGCAGCACCGACTATCTGGCCTGGTGGCAGGACCTCTACGCCGCTCATGCGTCGCTCGTGATCAACGGCCACGACCACGACTACGAACGATTCGCTCCGCAGGCGCCGGACGGCACGGCCGACCCGGCAGGTATCCGGGAGTTCGTCGTGGGCACGGGCGGAGCGGCCCAGGACGCGTTCGGCACGATTCGAGCCAACTCCGAGCTGCGCAGCCCCATCGACACGTACGGCGTGCTCCGACTCACCCTCCACGCCGGCAGCTACGACTGGCAATTCATCCCCGTTGCCGGCGAATTATTCACCGACAGCGGCACCCAGTCGGTCGGCGCTTAGCCTCGCGGTGCGGCCCCGTTCGCCCGCCAACGAGCCGGATCGGGCGGCGACGCACCACTGTGCAGGACGTTCATCGGGCCGTGGGGAGCCGACTTTACGCTCGACGCCTTCGACCGGGCCGAGGCCTGCGGCCATCGCGCTCAAACAGCGCGGCTGAGCGGCGGCCTCGCCCGGCGGCCAGCGACCAACGGAGGCAGCAAATGGACAGAGGACTCGTGGACCAGGTTGTGGCCGCGGCCGCGGGCGTGGTCGCCAGCGGCGCCATTTCGGCAAACGGACACGGCAACGTCAGCCTGCGAGTGCCCGGCGCGGAAGAGATGTACTTCACGTCCGCTCCGTCGCTCCGCGGACTTGGGCCGGCGGAAGTGGTGCGTGTCGGCCTCGACGGGACGCTCCTGGAGGGCCAGCTTCCCCCGATCCAGGGAGCGGTAGTCGCCATGCACACGGCGATGTACCGAGATCGGCCCGACGTAGGATGCGTGCTTCACACGCACTCGCCGTACGCCACGGCGTTTGCCACGGCGAATCGACCCATCGACTGCTGGATCGAGGCGCTGGCGATGTTCGGTCTGGCCGATGGCGTGGCGATTGCCGGCTACGGCCCGCGCGGCTCTGAAGAGGCGATCGCCAATATCCGACAGGCCTTGCGGCCGGGCGCGCCTGCCGTGCTGCTGTCGAACCACGGCGTCCTGGTTTTCCATCGCACTTCGGACCTGGCGATCCTGATCGGCGGGGTCGTGGAAGAAGCTGCTCAGGCGGCGATCAACGCGAGGGCGATCGGCGGGGCCGTTGCGATACCAGCCGAGTTGCGGGCGGCCGCGCTCCAGCGGGCGATGGCGTTCGACACCGCGGGGACGAGAACCGCCTAGCTCGAATTCGAGGGCATCGCAAGGTCTTCGAAAGATACCCATCGTCATCTCGCCACCGGCCGCAAGACACATCGAGACATCCTGGGGATGCCCGGAGATCGTCCGGAAGCTGTAAATGGCCGGCCTGATCCGGCCCTGGCCTCGACGCAGCGACGCCAGACAAGAAGCCTCGCAGGGTGACGCTCCCCGGCGGGCGTTGCTGTCGGCCGAGGCGGCAAAGGAAGGTATTCGATGGTAGACATCCCCAACATGACGCTTCTTTCCTGGCTGGTCGTAGGCGCGATCGCCGGCTTCCTGGCGAGCCTCCTCATGGAGACTCGTGAAGGACTCCTGACGATGGTCGTCCTCGGTATCGTCGGCGCCATAGTCGGGGGCTGGGTGGCGACGGACCTCCTGCACGTGGCGGACGTTACCGGCGTGAATTCCACGAGCGTGATCGTCGCCACGGTAGGCGCGATCATCGTCATCGCCCTGGTCGAGAGCTTCGGCCCGCGCCGCCGGCGCTGGCGCGGCTGGCGCTGACCCGCAACCGACGATCACACCGGGCGTGGCCGCCCGGGCACAATCGGCAGGGAGGTTCGTCGCCCGACGAACCAAAGCCGAGGGTTTGACGATCCCGGCCATGGGGCAATGGCGACGCGACGCTAAATAGATCGACGGCGGGCTCCAGAACGGCGCCTGCGGACCGACTTCCCGGGCATCAGATCCTGTATCGTTCCGCCCGCCGGTTCCGTCGACCAAAGCCCCCTGTCATGCGCTGCCAGGCGCAGATGGGCTCGAATGAAAAGCCCGTTCGTCCGCAGCGCGTCCAACCCGATCATCACGGCCGCCGATCTTCCGTATCGAGCGCACGCCGCCTTCAATCCCGGTGCGACACGTCATGGCGACGAGATCGCCTTGCTCGTTCGGGTCGAGGGCTTCCGCGGCCAATCCCATTTCGCCGTGGCGCACAGCGCCGACGGCGAGGGCCACTGGCGCTTCGATCCCAGCCCCGCGCTGGAAGGCGACGTCTTGCGGCACCCCGAAGACGCCTGGGGTATCGAGGATCCGCGGGTCGTCTTCCTGCCGGAACTCGGCAGGTATGCGGTCACGTTCAC
The DNA here is from genome assembly GCA_963835845.1 of uncultured Chloroflexia bacterium. Lineage (GTDB taxonomy): Bacteria > Chloroflexota > Limnocylindria > Limnocylindrales > CSP1-4 > Fen-1039. Next base: position 213,922 of record CAWIGT010000006.1, read on the forward strand.
TTCCTACTCGGAGCGTGGGCCGCTCGTGTCGCTGGCCCTGACCCACGACCTGGTCAATTTCGAACGGCTCGGCCCGATTTGCCCGCCCGACGACAAGGACGCCGCTCTGTTCCCCCGAAGGTTCGGCGGCGACTGGCTGATGCTCCACCGGCCGTACGGGGGCGGAGCGGCAAACATCATGCTTTCGCGCTCCTCGGACTTGCGGAATTGGTCCGAACCCGAACTGGTCCTGCCGGCTCGTGCGGGCGGCTGGTGGGACGCGGGCAAAGTCGGGCTGGGGCCGCCGCCACTCGAAACCAAGGCCGGCTGGCTGCTGCTCTACCACGGCGTTCGGCTGACTGCGTCGGGCGCGCTCTATCGCAGTGGACTGGCCCTTCTGGACCTCGAAGATCCGACCAGGCTGATCGCGCGGACCGACGACTGGCATCTCGGTCCGGAAACCGACTACGAGCGGACCGGCGACGTACCCAACGTCGTATTCCCGAGCGGCTGGGTGCTCGATGCCTCGGGCGAGCGAGTCCTCGTCTACTACGGCGCTGCCGACACGGTCATCGGCCTGGCCACGGCCTCCCTGTCGGACCTCCTCGCGACCCTCGACGTTTCCAGCGCGGCTTGATGCCTCGCCGCACGGCCCAGCGGCTCCGCCGATCCACCATGGACGTCGGGCCCGGTCGCGCGTTCCGTTGACGCGGATCGGAGACATCCACGACCCTCCGTCCGGGCCCGGAATCGCAACACGCTCTCCCAACAGGCCGAATGGCCCTCCCACTGGGCCGAATGGCCTAGTACTTTCGGTGTAGTACCTCGTTCGGAATCCGGACGAAGTCGGGCGCTCGGGAGAGCCGGCGTAACCGGGAGAACCGCCGGCTGGCAGACCCAGGCGCCGATGGCGCACCCCGTCGCCTACAGACGCGGGCGACCAGGGACGCACTGGTGGGGCGGCTGGTGGGGCCGCCGACGATGCGTCTGCCTGGATCGCGCTTCGCCTCCAGGCTGGAGTAGCGATCCACCTTCTCCTGGGAGGGCGGCTGTCGACACTGTCATGACGTCGAGCCGAGAAGCCGCTCGCGAGCGGCGGGCCAGATCGATGGGGTAGTGCACTCGAGGTGGCCATCGGGATCCGCGGGCTCTTTGCCGAGCACGCGAAGCGCTGCCCGCTCAGATCCAGCGCCGTCGGCGTCGGCCAACGTGTCGCCGGCTCGTGACACGACCGTCGAGAGCCGGCAAACCGCTCCCCTGCCCGATCCCACTCCAGTTTCGGTGGCCGTGGATGGCAGCGTGCACGGACCGAGTTGCTACGACCGCGGCACACTCGGGTGCGCCTGGCCGGAGCAGCACGACACGGCATTCACGGGGATTCTGGCGGACCCGCAGTCTTACGACCCTCAGCTCTACGGTCGCCTGATTGCCCACCCAACGGGCGCGATCGCCGACCGCGTGGGGACGGCGCTGGCACTCGCGGCCGGCGCGGTCTCGATCGCATTCGCCGTGATGGTGTTCGCCGCCGGCCTGCACTTCCAGACGGTACTCAGCAATTCGATGCGCCCCACCGTCTCGGCTGGTGACGTAGCCGTAACGGAGTCCGTTCCCGTCAGCTCGTTGCGGGTTGGCGATGTCATCGCCTTCTACCCGCCGAACGATGCCGCGCCGCGCCTGCACCGGATCACCTCAATCGAAACCGCCGGCGACGGCACCTCGATCACGACTCGGGGCGACGCCAACCCGGCAGACGATCCATGGCACGCCACGCTCCAGGGCACGACTGCGCACCGCCTGGTCGCCGTCGTGCCGTTCATCGGCTGGCTGACCGAGTTTCGAGGGCCGGCGCTCATTCTCGCCGGCTTCCTCGTGGGCCTGGTGGTGTTGCGTGAACTCACGCGAAGGAAGGTAGAGCTAGCAGACCTGACCGAGTTATCCGCTCATTGAATCAGAGAAATGGGGAGGACCTGATGAAACTTCGCAAGATCGCGGCCCTGGTGGTCGGGGCCAGCCTGGCGCTCAGCCTGATCGGGGCCGGCGTCGGGGCCACCTTTACCGCGACCACAACAACCACCCAGCAGATCAACGTCGGGACCATGGCGCTCACCGCCAGCCCCGCGAGTTGCGCCGTAGCTAGCGTCCTTACCTCGAGCGGCTCCGTGTCCTGCACGGTGACCCTGACATCGACGGGCACGATCACCCCGACCTCCTTCACGATGACGCCCAGCATCGGCGGCGTCAGCCTGAACGAGCCGACTCTATATACGATCACTGACGGACTGGGAGGTGCGTCGGACCTCACTTCGTTGCTGACGTTCTCGTATGGCAGCTTCACCAGTGGTGGCACCGTGACCTACACGATCACCTGGGCCAATCTCACCAACGCGTCGCTGGGCGACAGCTTCATCGTGAATTTCAACTTCACCGCCTCAGCGTAGCCACTCCAGGACACCTGTCTGGGCGCGGCCCCCTCGGCGGCCGCGCCCAGATGAAGCCATCCTGACGATGCCATTCGCCATCGAGGTGAGGGGATTCGTGCGTAAGGTCGCAACGTCTCTCGTGCTGCTCGGCCTCGCGACGCTTCTGGCGAGCGCGGGAGCCGACGCCCTGGCCGGCGCCGGTGTGCCCACCCGGCACACGATCGCCGCCGGCCGGATGACGCTGCGCATCAGTTCGACGATGTCAGGCGTGACCTTCACCGCCGACGCGCTGGTATGCCCGCCCATGTTGATCACGACCGCATCCGGCGTGAACGAGAACGCCTGCGAGTTCACGATAGAAAGCACCGGCGAGGTCCAGGCGACTTCGATCACGGTGAGCATGACCGTCAGCGGCATCACCGCGGCCCAGGTTTCGTCCAGGAAGTTCGCCATCGCCCCACGGCCGGGCGACTTGATCTACTTCGGGACGGCGCCGCAGGTCGTGTACTCGTTCGTCGGGGCTCAACTTCCCGTGACGGTCGATCCGGCCGTCGTATGGGGCGCCAACGCCGGGACCGCCCTCGACAACAGCGACATGGGTTCGACGATCGTCGTGACGTACACGCTCGTCGCCGAGTCGCTCGAAGGCGCTTCGGCCTCTCCGGCGTCTACGCCGACAAAGGCGCCGACGGCAACTCCGGTCGAGTTGGTCGGCGGCGTAACGGCCGCACCCGGCGGGACGGCCACTCCACCTCCGACCGGTTCCGTCGACGGCTTCTCGGGCGGCTCCGCGAACTCGCTGCTCGCACTCTTGATCTGCTTGTTGCTGGGCTCACTCGGTCTGGCGGTCGTATGGCTCGAACGACGCGCCGTGCGCCGCTAGGGCGGTTCCGCGTCTCAGACTCGGCCGACGGTCTCGACAACGACGCGAGCGTCTTCCGGTAAACCGGTCGATCTACGGCCGGCCGACCGCAGCACGTATCATCGGGCTCGTGTCGAACACCACGTCGCTCCAACCCGATCGGCCGATCTCCGAACTGTTCGAACAGCAGCGCCGGCTGCGCTCGCTCGAGTTCTTTCCGCCGAAAGACGAGGCGGGCGTCGAGCATCTGCGCGAGACCGCGGCGGCTTTGAAGCGCATCGAACCGGACTTCGTGTCGGTGACGTACGGCGCCGGCGGAAGCACGCAGGAACGCAGCGCACAGATGTCGGCCCTGCTCAGGGAGGAGTTCGGGTTCACGGTCATGCCGCATCTGACTGCCGTCAACCACACCCGGGCCGAGGTGGCGGCCGTGGCAGAGGGCCACTACGCGCGGGGAATCCGAAACATCATGGCCCTGCGCGGCGACGTGCCCAACGGCCTGTCCGCGGCAGCGGCGTTCAAGGACGGCCTGTGCTACGGCGCCGACGTCGTCGCCCTGTTGAAGGGGCTGCACCCCGATCTTTGCCTGGGAGTCGGCGGCTATCCGGAAAAGCACCCCGAGGCGCCCTCGTTCGAGGCCGACCTCGCCAACCTCAAGCGCAAGGTCGAGGCCGGCGCATCGTTCGTGACGACCCAGCTCTTCTTCGACAATGACGCCTACTACCGCTTCGTGGACCGCTGCCGCGCGGCCGGGATTGGGGTCCCGATCGTGCCGGGGATCATGCCCGTACTCTCGCTCCGCCAGATCACCCGGGTCACGAACATGTGCGGCGCGTCGCTTCCCGACCGCCTTATAAGGCGCATCGAGGCCGCCGGCGACCAGCCCCTGATCATCGAGACCCTCGGCATCGACTGGGCGCTCACCCAGATCCGCGACCTACTGGACCACGGCGCGCCGGGCTATCACCTCTACATCCTGAACCGAGCCCACAGCGCTCTGACGCTCGCGGCCGGACTCGCAGCCTGAGGCCGGTCCGGGCCCGGGCGAGCTACGGTCCGAGTTGCGGCGGCCAGGGGCCACGCGCCGGACTCACGGGCTGACCGTTGCTCCCGTCGACGACCGTCCGACCCGCGATCGGTGACGACAGCTTCACGGTCAACTCCACGAAACCGAGCGTGTCCTCCGCCGGACCGAGCTGGATTCGGATCGCACTGACGACGACCGTGACGCTCGAGTCCGTCTCGGCCACGCTGGTGACTCGGGTCCACGTTCCCGGGCCCGTCGTCGTGTCGATGCCGAGCGTCTGGGGATCCACGATCCGGTAGAAATCGATCGGTGTCGGACGATCGAGGAAGCGGATCGAAGCGAACACCAGGAGGGCGACTGCGGCGAGGACCACCCACCGGCGCCTGGGTTTCGGGATTCTCATCGCCCCCTCCGCATTGGCCCGGACCGGCTACATCCGAGGCCTCCATTCAGGGTACGCCGGATGCGGGCCGGTGGGGATCACGTTCGACCCAGGGATCGACGCAGGATCGACCGACGGCGGGTGCGCCGGGCGGCGATGCCGAGCGGCCGCTCGAGCGCCGGCGCTGCGGGCGCCTCGACTGCGAGCTGGCCGGCCGGCGGACCCCTGCCGGAACATCCGTCCTGCCTGACCGGACGGTTCGCGAGGCTCTGGGTATCTTCTGGTCGGCTGCGACGTAGAGACTGCCGTCGATGGGAGGTGCCGATGAACGCCAAACCGGACCGCCGAGCCGCCACCCGTCTGGGCCGCGCCGTTCGAGCCACAACCTCTGGCGCCGCCCGGACGGCCGCGCAAAACCCTGAGCACCACCGCCAGACCAACTGGCTCCGCGACGTGATCCTGGGCGGTCAGGACGGCCTGGTGAACATACTGGGGATCATCCTGGGTGTCATTGCCGGAGGCGGTTCGGACACGGTTCTGATAGTCGCGGGATTTGCGGCGGCCATCACCGAGTCGATATCGATGGGCGCGGTCGGCTATACGTCGGCGAAGTCCGAGCGTGATTTCTACCAGGCCGAGAAGGAGCAAGAAGCGTCGGAGATCGCCACGACTCCGGAGGTGGAGCGTCAGGAGATAGCCGACATATACGCCGCCAAGGGCTTCAAGGGGAAGCTGCTCGACGACGTCGTCGACACGATCACAGCCAATCGCGACGTCTGGGTCGAGACGATGATGGACGAGGAACTGCACCTCCAGCCTGTGCAAACGCCCGACATCCTGCGGGCCGCCGTCGTCATCGGGATAGCCACTCTCATCGGCCACATGATCCCGCTACTACCGTTCCTGGTTCTGTCCAGGTCGGCGGCACTCGTTCTCGCGATCCTGTCCAGCGCACTGGTCCTCTTCGGCGTCGGCGTCTACTCGGCCGTGACGCTTGTCGGGGACTGGCGGACCAGCGGCGCCAAGATGGTCGCCATCGGACTCGGCGCCGCCGCGATCGGCTTTCTCGTCGGCCGTTTGTTCAACGCCGCGGGTTAGCGGTTCGGCTCGTTCCCCGGTGCTCGGTTTCTCCACGCCCAAGCGCGACCAGCTGAGCGCCTGCCGGACCACCGCGCACCGTCGCGGGACTCCGAGTGAACGCTCTGCGGCATTCGAGTCGAACCCGGCGGAACTATGCCTCGCGGGTCGGGATCGCGGCGTATGAGGCTGCCATCTTCGCTACGAGCCCGGCGGCCGACTCGACGTCTGCGGTGAGTTCGACCCTGGCCGGGCGGCCGCGGTCGAGCGATCTCATGAATTCGGGTCCAGACCGCCTCTTCCGGCGATTTGGACGTCGCGCCGAACGCGCCGTCGATCGGCGCGAGGTAGTCCATCGACCCTCGCTGGATGACGATCCGGGCGTCTCGCCCGGCATCGCGGACGCGCAGCAGGACGAGCGACCAGGCCGCCAGCATCGCCACCGAGGCACAGCTGCCCCCGAACACGGTGCTCCGGTGGTTGATGTTCGGCTCGAGCGGCGCGCTGAGCGTCACGCACTCGAGGTCAGCTCGCACAACCTGGATGCCCATGTGATTCGAGATCGGGATGTGCTCGTGCAGATACGCCTCGAGTTGATCCGGCTTCAAAAGCTACTCCCTTGGTCGGGCCACGTGGACGGACTCATGCGAACAGGATAGGTGGGCGGCTCCGACCCGGCACATCGGCCCGGCGATGGCAACGCAGGAGCCCCATGGCGGGCTCGGCGACGACTTTGCCGACCCCGGCTTCGTCCACACCAAGGGCGAGTCTGCGGCCTCGGCGTACGGGTCCGTCCTGGCATCTGCGTCGAACACATCGGCCGGGCCGGGCGCGCGTCCCGACCCGACAAAAGTCACAGGTCGTGCGCGCACAAGTCGCAGACAGGAGCGGTGCCCGGGGGCACGCTTTGAGCATCGAAAACGACCCGGCGACGGACCCGAGACGGGATCCTGGTCGCGGGGACAGAAAGGAGGCCGCACGATGTACGGCCAGAACGAAGTCAGGTATCAGAATTGGGTAGCGGAGGAATGGGCCGCCGAGGATCCGACGCAGGACCGCGACGCCACGCCTCATTGGAGCAAGGAGCAATGGGTGGGAGACCAGGGCCACGGCCTGCCCGGCCGTCTGGGGGCTGCCCAGATGGCCGAGGGAGAGCGCGGCTTCAGCGGGTTCCGCCACAACGTGCCGGCGTCCCACTGGGTGCCTTCGCGCTGACCAGCGGCGAGCATCCCGGGTGACCGCCCGAGGAATATCGATGCCGAGAGGCTTGAGGCCGGGATCACGAGTCCCGGCCTCCGCCGTGAGAGCAGGCGCCCCACAGTGCCAGCAGGATCGCGGTGAGCGACTCACGTAGCGGGCTGGCGCAACCCGAGCGCACCTCGGCGTACGGGGGAAGCCTCGCAACCGGCGGAAACCTGATCGGAGGACTTCCGTGACCCGAGTGGAATACCGCATTGAAAGCGTCCCGGTGAGCAGAGAGGAACCGCGTCTGCGCCAGCTGGTCGAGCGGTTGGCCGAACTCGGGCGTCAGGGCTGGCACGTGGCGAGTATCGATCTGACGCCTCATCCCTCCTTTGAGGAAGCACCGGTGACGGTCTTGCTGGAGCGTGAAGTCGACGGGCGAATTGCGACGACCTGAGCGACTCCAGCCGAAACCGATCGGCCGTCGGCGTCCGTTCCGCTGACCCCACTCAGGGCAACCGCTCCCGGCTGCTCCGGCAACGTCCACTCGCGTGGATGCTCAAGCTTGTCGTGTTCGGCGGCGATCGACGTTCGCGAGTACCTGCTTGACGGACTCTCCGATTCCTTCAGATTGGCGAGATGAAGGCAAGCCCGACTACGCACGCGGCGCCGACCATCTCGACCAGACCCACCTGGAGAGGTCGAAGCGGGCTGGCGCTGTCACGACGGCGGCGCTGGACCATCGGTAGCAAAGCGGCGCGGATCGCCAGCAGTCCCAGCAGCACGACAAATGGCGGCGAGAACAGGACGGCCGCAACCGCCGTGGCGGCGACATGGAAACCGACGGAGAGCGCGGCGAAGCCTGCGTTCCCCTGCTCCCGAATGACGGAGCGGACCGCGAGCAAGGTGCCGACCAGATAGATTGCGGCGAGGAGTGCGGCCCTGGCGGTGGCGGGTGAGTCGAGAGGACCGGCCAGCGAGGCGGCGGCCGGGACGAGCACGAGAGCCTCCGCGACCTGCGCCAACCCGGCAACGACCCCACGGGTGCGGCCGAGCTTCGCCGCCACCAGGGTGATGGCGCCGGCGGGAGCCAGGACGATGAGGGCCAGCGTCAGGGCCGGGTGAGTGACGACGAGCGCCACGCCCAGAGTGGCGGCAACCAGGACGTACGCGGCGAGCGACATCGTGTAGCGCCGCCGGGCCCGGGCCCGGACCCACGTCTGGGCTGTCGCCGAGGCAAGGTATCCGGCGACGGCGGCCGCGCCCAGGACGGCCTGCCAGACGTCCGGCCGGGTGACGGCGATGCCCAGCAGCAAGGGCACGGCAAGCATCGCCCAGGCGCCGTGCTGACGAGGAATCCATAACGGGCTCGCGGTCGGCTGAGAAACGGGGCCCGGCCGTACGGCTGTGTCCATGGCCGAACGTTAGCCCATCCGCAGATGCGGCCGGGGGGTGCGAAAGTCGAGGCCGACCCACGATGTGCGTCGGTGATCCGAGAGGCGGGGCAGACCGGCACCGTCGGGGCCGCCGTGCGCCCGTCGGCCTACCCTGGTCGTATGAGTGCTAGCCGTTCGAAGTCAGAGCCACGTGTGATCGTCGTGGCGGCCCGCTTCGGGGCGGTGGCGGAGGATTCACAGCAGGTGCGAACCAGGTGATGGAGCCGCTGGTCATCTACGGCCGGACCACCTGCGAGGACACGGCGGTCACGCGCAGCCGCCTCGACGCACTTGGCGTTCCCTACCGGGAGATGGATATCGACCTCGATCCGGCCGCGCGCGATCGGCTGATCGAGCTCGCCGGGGGCGGTCTGTCGACGCCCACCCTCGTGTTCGGTGACCGGACGCTGATCGCCGTCGAGCCCGGTCTCCGGCAACTTGACGAGCTCCTGACGGCGGCGGGCTACGCGGTCCAGGCGCCGGCTCCCGTGGTGTATCACGGGTCCCGAGCGTCCGTTCCCGTACCGCTGCGGACCTTGCCCCGGGTCACGGGCGGCGACTTCTCGCTGGAATTGACGAGAGGCCGGCTGCAGGCCGCCATCTTCTTCGCCCACGGCTCCACATGCCTGGCCTGCTCCGGGTATGCCAGGCAGCTCGCCGGACAGCGCGAGGCTCTCGCCGAAGCGGCGGCGATCCCGATCGTCGTCGTGGCGGACGAACCTACTGCGGCACCGTCCTGGCTTCGTGAGATCGGAGGGGAGGTGGTGGTCCTGGCCGATGCGGCAGGAACGTGGAGATCTGCCATTGCCCGCACGCTGGCCGAGCCTTCCGATCGGCCGGCCCTGATCGTGGTGGATCGTTTCGCGGCGGCTCGGGTCGGTTCCTTCGCGGCCGAGGCCGGCGGCCTGATCACTCCGGCCGAGGCGACCGATTGGCTCCGATTCCTGGCGCTCGAGTGCCCGGAGTGCGGCGCCGAAATTCCCTGGTTCGAAGGCGACGAGCTGACGGGTTGAGCGCCGAGCCAGCCGGGCGCCGACCTACCCGCGCCTCGACTTACCCGCGCCTCGACTTACCCGCGCCGACCTACCCGCGCCCCGACTACCCGAGCGCCTCGCCGACGAGAGCCCGCTGCTGAGCCCTGTGTGCGGCCGCGTAGCCCTCGGCCGGACTCGACCGCTCCGGCCGGGAGACGTCGGCGAGGGCGATGTTCGGGGCGATGACGCCGCGTATCTCCGGTAGCACGAACTTGCGGGCGCCCATGTTGCGTGGCTCCTCTTGAGCCCAGACCACCGTCTGCAGGGCCGGATACGCGGCGATCAACCTGCCCAGCTCTTCATTGGGGAATGGATACAGGAGCTCGACCCGGGCGATGGCCACGTCGTCCGCCGCCGATCGGACGGGGCGACGCCAGCAGGTCGTAGTAGAAACGGCCGCTGCACAGGACCAGTCGGCGCACCCGGTCCCGCATGGTCGTGCGCTCGGGATCGTCGAGGACGGCCTCGAAACCGCCGCCGCTCAGTTCCTGCAGGCCGGACGTGGCCGCAGCGAGACGGAGCAGGCTCTTGGGCGTCATCAGCACCAGCGGCCGGGGTACCGGCCGGAGAGCCTGATCGCGCAGCAGGTGGAAATACTGCGCAGGTGTGGTGCAGTTGGCCACGCGCAGGTTGTCTTCGGCGCCCAGCGCCAGGAAGCGCTCCAGGCGGGCGCTCGAATGCTCCGGGCCCTGACCTTCGTAGCCGTGCGGCAGGAGCAGGGTCAGTCGTGACGTCTCGCCCCACTTGGCCAGGCCCGCGATGATGAATTGGTCGATCACGACCTCCGCGCCGTTGGCGAAGTCGCCGTACTGAGCTTCCCAGAGGACGAGGGCGTGGGGCAGTTCCACCGCGAAGCCGTACTCGAATCCCAGGCAGGCGAGCTCCGACAGCGGGCTGTCGCGCAGCTCGATCGTCGCCCGGGCGTCGGTCAGGTGCTCGATGGGGATGAAGCGCCGTCCATCGGTCGCGTCGTGGAGGACGAGGTGGCGCTGGCTGAACGTTCCGCGCTCGGTGTCCTGGCCGGTCAGCCGGATCGGCACGCCTTCGAGCAGAAGCGAGCCCAGTGCCAGAGCCTCCGCCTGGGCCCAGTCGATGCGGCCGTCGGCGGCCAGCGCTTTGCGCCGACGTTCGAGTTGCGGCCCGAGCTTGGGGTGGATGGTGAACCCGGCCGGGACCAGCAGGAGCTCGTCGTTGATGGCTCGCAGCTTGTTTGTCCTGACGGCAGTGGGGTGAGCCCCGGTGTGTGACCGCCTCCGCCGCCGAGTCGGGCCAACGAGAACCGCCGAGCCGTCGTTCTTGTCGGATCGGTCGCCGTCCGGGAAGGTGCCGGCGGCCACGCCGGTGTCGACTTCGCTGGCTACCTGCTCGCGGACTTGCGACAGCCGAGCCTGTGCCGCCCCGACCATCGCCTCCCCCACTCCCGTATCAAGCGCACCTTCTTCGACGAGCCGGCGCAGGTATAGCTCGCGCACGGTGGGGTGGCGCGCGATCTGCTCGTACATCTGAGGCTGCGTGTAGGCCGGCTCGTCTTCCTCGCTGTGGCCGTGGCGCCGGTAGCCCAGAACGTCGATCAGGAAATCTCCGTGGAAACGTTCGCGGTAAGCGACGGCGAGCTCGACGGCCGAGAGGCAGGCTTCCGGATCGTCGGCGTTGACGTGGGCGATCGGCACGTCGAAGCCCTTGGCGAGATCGCTGGCGTAGTCCGTCGAGCGGCCCGCGGAATGCTCGACGGTGAAACCAAGCTGGTTGTCGCCGATGAGGTGAATGGTCCCGCCGGTGGTGTAGCCGGCAAGGCGGGCGAGATTGAACGTTTCGGCGACGACGCCCTGCGCCGCGAAGGCGGCGTCCCCGTGGATCAGCACAGGGACTGCGAGCCGCGGATCCGGGCGGGCGGTCTGGTCTGTGAGGTCGGTCTGCTCGGCCCGCGCCCGGCCCTTCGACGACCGGGTCGATCGCCTCGAGGTGGCTCGGATTGGACGACACCGTTACTCGAACCGGTCCGCCCGCGGTGGAACGAGTGCCATGGGCGCCGCGGTGATACTTGACGTCGCTTGTTTCGCCATCGGCCGCCGGTTCGACCTGGGCGGTGGAACGGCCGCGCTCGAATTCCTCGAGTATCGTCGCCTCGGGGATTCCGACCACGCCTACCAGCACGCTCAACCGGCCGCGATGGGACATGCCGATCTCGACAGTCCGGGCGCCGGCCCGACCGGCCAGCTCGATGACCCGGTCCAGCATCGGCACCAGGACGTCCAGACCCTCGATCGAGAAGCGCTTCTGGCCCAGGTAACTGCTCCCGAGGAACCGCTCGAAAGCCTCGACCGCGGTCAGCCGGTCGAGGAGCCGGGCCTTCTCGTCTCGGGTGAGTCGAACGCGGTGCTCCCCGGACTCGATGGCCCGCCGCAGCCAGGAGCGCTCCTCGTGGTTGTTGATGTGCTCGACCTCATAGGCGATCGTGCCGCAGTAGGTCGCTCGAAGCTCGCGTACGACATCCGCCAGGGTTTTCCCGGGCAGGTCGACTCGACGGCTGTCGGCCGGAATGCGGGCAAGGCTCTCCGCGCTCAGGCCCCACGACACCGGATCCAGGGCCTCGTCGCCGGGCGGCCGACTGCCGAGTGGGTCGAGATCGGCGGCCCGATGACCGAATTGTCGAAACGAGCGCACGAGGTCTACTCCGGCCGTCACCTCCGCCAGGCCGGTGGATGAGACGACCTGGGAGGCGGCGGTCGGGATCGGGGCCGCCATCGCCGCAGACGCCACGCCGAGGCTCGCTGCGATCGATTCGTAGAACCGGTCGGCGCCGGCCAGGAATTGCTCCAGCGTCGCCAGGAATCGCCCCGACTCGGCGCCCTGGATGACACGATGGTCGTAAGTGCTGCTGACGGTCATTACCGCGCCGGCTGCGTTGCGCCGGACCGCACCTATCGCCACGATGGCGCCCTGGCCGGGCATCAAGCGCGGAACCGAGGCCGTGGTGCCCACGGTCCCGGGGTTGGTCAGCGTGAGGCTGGGCCCGGACAGGTCGTCGGGCGAGAGGCGGCTGGCTCGAGCACGGCTCACCAGGTCGTCGTAGCGGCTCATGAAGTCGGCGAAATCAAGTTCGCCGGCCCCGCGCACGACGGGCACGACGAGAAACGGTTGGCCGTCTCGGCCGACCACGTCCACCGCCAGTCCCAGGTTGATCTCGGCGGCCTCCACTCGATGGGGTCGCCCATCGATCTCCGCGAAGTGGGCGCCGAGCGACGGATGAACGGCGGTAGCCTGGGCAACGGCGTAGGCGACGATGTGCGTCAGCGACAGCCGGGCGGGCGCGATAGCGGCGTTCAGTTGCTTTCGGCGGGCCACCAGAGCCTCGACCGGGATCTCGCGGAAGGAGGTCGCGGTCGGTATTGCCAGGCTCGCGGTCATGTTGGCCACGAGACGCGCAGCGATTCCCTCGATCGGCACCGCGCCGGTCGGAGCCGGCTCGCGAACTGCCCGCTGGTCCGTCACCGCTGGCGCGTAGGAGACACACCGGCAATCACGTGAGTTCGATCGGCAGTTCCGAGATGACGTCGCTGCACCGGTCGCCGGCTGCGGCACCTCTCCGGGGCCGAGTCCGCATTGGGGGAGGGAGGGCGGTGGTCGGTCGGTGTCTTGGAGGGGACAGTGACGCGCCCAACGGCAGGAGATCCGCTGATGGCGAACCGCAGGTGGAACCGCGCGGACATGGAGCGTCATCGGTCGTTCCTTTCTGTCTGGCCAGCGTCGGACCGGCCGCCCTGAACCGCCGTCGGGCTAGCCCAGGATCTCGTGCATGCCGGCCAGGAGGTCCCCAAGCGACACGCTCGGGTCCGCGACGAGCGCCGGAAGAAGCAGGTCGTTCTCCTTCATAGATGCGATTTGAAAGAGGGCCTGGATTTCCCTGGCGCTGCCCAAGGTCTCGAAGGCATCGGCCGATGCCGGAGGCCGGCCACGTGAACAACTTCTCCGGCCGCCGCCGCCGGCGGCGGCACCGCCGCCGGGTATATCGACCGCTCCTCGGCGCCGCGGCGGCAGGAGTTCCGGTGAGGAAGGAGAGAATGCAGGAGCGGTGAGGCGCGCCCGGCGGAGGAGGAGCGACCAGCCGATCCCGGAGCGAAGCTTGAAGCTCCGAGTGATATGCGCTGATGGCGTCGGCGGAGTCGGTATCGGAAGACGTTGCCATCAAGTTCACCTGCCCGTGCCGGTTGATATTTACACAAAGTATAGTGCAAAATCTGTGATATGGAATCTCCCGAGCAGAGGCACCGCGTCCTGGCCGGAATCAGCCGATCCCGGATCCTTCAGGTGCTCGGCCGGTCGGCCCAACCGATGGCAATCCGCGATCTGGCGGAGGCGCTGAACCTGCATCCGAACACCGTCAGGCAGCATCTCGACCAGCTCGTGGAAGTTGGGCTCGTGACCAGCGCGGCTGCGTCGCCCACAGGGAGAGGCCGGCCGGCCTATCTCTACGCCGCGACGCCCGGATCCGATGAGCTGGACCCGGAGGCATATAAGAAGCTCGCCCGCGTTCTGGCCGAGCAACTCACCCGGTCGTCCGATGGCACGCTGATGGCTTTGGCGGCCGGAGAGCAGTGGGGTCGGGGGTTGGTACGCGAGGCAGGAGCGCCGGACCCTGAGGTGTCCGCGATCGAACGGCTGGTCCAACTACTCGATCGGGCAGGCTTCGCCCCTGACGCGGCTTCTGCGCCGGCCAGCCCATCCGATTGCGGCATTGTCCCTTTGGGGCGCTGGGCCGCGACCAGAGCGCGGTGGTCTGCAGCGTTCACCTTGGTTTGATGCGAGGAATCCTCAAGGAACTCGGTGCTCCGATGGATGCCACGCGCCTGGAGCCCCTCGTTACGCCCGGGCTCTGCCTCGCTCACCTCGGCATCCGCGCCGATGCTTGAGAGCAACCCGCCGCTCATAGCCCTCCGGGCCAGGGCGGCGCGTCGAGTCACGTCTCGTGCGGACGCCCTCGACCAGGGGCACAACAATGGGAGAAACGCTCGATCGACGAGTCGATCGACGACACAATGAGGACCGTCCCGTGGCGATCGAACACGTTCTAGCCGTCGTCCCCGTGGCCGACTTTGACGCCGCCAGCGCCTGGTATGAACTCCTCTTTGGCCGCCCCGGCGACAACCTGCCGATGGCTGGTCTCCTCGTCGAGTGGCGGTTGACCGCGACTGGCTGGGTCCAGCTCACCCGGGATGCGGATCGGGCGGGTTCAGCCCTGTTGAACTTCGCCGTCGACGACCTGGAGCGCCACGTCGCCGAGATCGCCCAACGTGGCCTGGCCCCAGGGGCAATCGAGACGGTGAGCAAAGGCGTTCAGCGATCGGCAATTCGCGATCCCGACGGCAACACGATCACCTTCATCGGCAAGTTTCGGATCGACTACTAGCCGAACCCCTTTCGCCGAACGTCTGAGGGGAGTGGTCGCGGAGTCGGGCGCGCCGGCGACCGCATCCACGATGAAGTCCCTCAGGGCGCCCTGACCTCCGAACAGGACTTCTCGCTTGTCGGCAAAGTGCCGGAAGAACGTCCGCTCCGTGAGTCTCGCCCGCCTGGCTATTTCCGCGGTTGTCGTCTGCTCGAAGCCACGCTCCAGGTAGAGATCCAGCGCCGCCTGCTCGAGCCTGCCGCGAGCGTTCGGTTCCCATCGTCCTGATGCGATCCTAACTGATGACAGTTGCAGACATCAAGTGCTACAGTGATGACAGCAGCTGACATCGACCCTCGAACTCGGGGCGACGCCGGAACGGCGTTCAATCCTTGGAGGTTTCTCATGCGTGTGTTTGTCACCGGCGCGTCCGGCTGGATCGGCTCCGCCGCCGTTCCCGAACTCATCGGCGCAGGCCACCGGTCGTCGGGTTGGCCCGCTCGGATGCTTCCGCCGCCGCCCTGGCCGCTGCCGGAGCGGAAGTCCGCCGAGGCACGACCGACGATCTCGACGTTCTTCAAAGCGCGGCCGCTGAGTCGGATGGCGTGATCCACCTTGCGTTCAATCACGGCCTTGCCTTTTCGGGGGGCTTCCAGGCGGCCGCCGACGCCGATCGCCGTGCCGTCGAGACCTTGGCGGAAGTACTCGCCGGTTCGGGCCGACCGCTGGTCGTCGCCTCCGGCGTGTTGGGACTCACACGCGGGCGAGTGACCACCGAATTGGACGGGCACATCATCGACCCGGTCGTGGCCGCGGCCATGCCCGGCGGTCCTCTGCCCGCCACGCGACGGCAGAGTTCGTGCTCTCCCTGGCATCGCGCGGAGTCCGCTCTTCGATCGTGCGGCTGTCTCCTACAAATCACGGCGACGGGGACCACGGCTTCATGGCGACCATCGTCGGCATTGCCCGCGAGAGCGGCGTCTCAGGCTATGTCGGCGACGGATCCAACCGCTGGCCTGCCGTCCATCGTCTCAATTCCGGGCACCTGTTCCGCCTCGCGTTGGAGAAGGCGCCGGCGGGATCGACGCTTCACTCGGTCGCGGACGAAGGCGTACCGATCCGCGAGGTCGCCGAAGTGATCGGCAGGCATCCCGGGATCCCGGTGGTGTCGATTGCCGCCGAGGATGCGAACGAGCACTTCCGCTGGCTCGGCGGCTTCATCGGGGGGATAGCCCTGCCTCGAGCGCTGTGACCCGCGAACTCGTGGGGTGGCAGCCAACCCAGCCCGGGCTCATCGACGACCTCGACCTGGGCCATTACTTCCGCTAGCCATCCGCGGCGAGGTCGTCGAGAATTAGCGGACGAGCACGGCGTCAGTCGGCCAGGTCCGGCAGGCTTGCCGCGGCGACGGCCTGGCCGTGACGCTTGTCGCGTTCCGAGACCTCGTGGAAAAGGAGCGGCGACGCGTTCGGGGTCTCCACCGCCAGGACTTCCCGGGCTCGGGCGTTGAGCACCTCTCCGCCGGGACCGGTGGTCACCCGGCCGAGCACCAGCAGGTGGTCGAAGTCGTACAGGTCTCGGTAGTCGAGCAGCGCGTATCCGAGATAGGTACCGATCGTCTCGTAGACAAGTCGAGCCCGGACGTCGCCCGCGGCCATGAGACTCTGCAGCAGGACGAGCCGTTCGGGCAAGGACGTCGATGGGTCGGCTTCGATGCCGGCGACCGGCAGGAGCCTCGCGGCGGCCTGCTGCGACAGATATTGGACACCGCAGCCTCGGTCGCCCGACCATTCGTCGATTGGCGCGTCCGGGCGCACGTCGATGGGCGTGAAGGCCAGTTCATTGAGCCAGGGCGTCAAGGAGCGGTCGGCGGTCACGAAACCGGCGGCTTCGCTGGAGCCCATCGCCACTCCGAGGAGGCCGCCTACCCGACCGACCATGGCCCCCGCCAGCGCGGTGACCTCGCCGTCATTGACCACCACGAATGGAATCCCTTTCCAGGCCCGCTGGATCTCGCGGAAGATGCCTCGGACCCGCCGCTCAAACGCCTCCTTCGGAACGGCGCGGAACAGGGACGCGACCCTGACCTCGTTGTCGAGGTAGATACCGGCAGCGCTGCCGCCGATCGCGTCCACGC
This sequence comes from uncultured Chloroflexia bacterium, assembly GCA_963835845.1. Classification (GTDB taxonomy): domain Bacteria; phylum Chloroflexota; class Limnocylindria; order Limnocylindrales; family CSP1-4; genus Fen-1039. The sequence continues at coordinate 230,844 of CAWIGT010000006.1, forward strand.
GGGGCAGATGCTCGGACGCGCGCCGCAGCGATTTCATGATCTGATCGAAATGCCACTGTGGGTCCGGATGGCGGGCCGGGTTCCACAGGATCTCCTCGCTGAACACCACTTCGCCATCGATTACCGCGGCGGCCTTGCGATCGCTGGCGCCAAGATCGAAGCCAATCCGGCAGCCGTCGCGATGCCCGCCGAGGTGCGACGGCTCTTCGTCTACGACCGGGAACTCGCTCGCAGCCGACGCGATGACTTCGAACGGCATGCCGTAGACGGTCTCGCCCAGGATCCGCGCGTCGAACCGACCCGCGACGTCTTCCGCGTAATGCCGGCGCAGGTCCCCGACCAGTGCGTCCGGCCCATCGACCCAGACACGGCAACCGCCGCGCGACCACAGCAGCGACTTGATCAACCGTTCGACGGCCGCGTAGTGGCGGGCGCCGCGGGGTGGCCTTCCTCGAAGACGCTGGTCTGGCGCGTGCAGACCGACCGACCGGGCATTTCGACCGCAATGGACACCGGCACGCCTCTGCCCGAAGCGGCTATCGCCCGCGACAGCTCGCGCCGGGCAAGCGAGATCGGACGGAATCCGTGGTCGAGCGGCGGAGCAACCCGCGGCGGAGCGACTATGTCACCCAGCTGGTTGGGCAATTCGGGGCGCGCTTCGTGGACGTCCATGGCTAGATGTCACAGCTCCTCTCAGGGTCTTGGCGGATTCGCGCGGATTTCCCGCTACGGAACCATTCGCAGGCGTCCCCGGTAGCGGTCGCGCAGGCGAGCGTTGTGCTGGCGGCCACCCTCCGCCGAGTTGGGCATCAGCACGGGCACCTCGAGTCCGCGGGCAGCCAGACGGCTCACTGCGTCGACAACGATTTCGTGAAGCAGTGCGGCGGCGACGATCGTCGAGGTGGGCCCCACGCGTTCGGTCATGCCGTTCACGTCGATGCCCGGATCCGCGTCGGCCGCGCCGTCGTCGAGCACTACGTCGGCGAGCTGGCTGAGCTTCAGACCGCACGAGTGCCTGGCTTCGGCGCGGCCGGCAGCGGAGATGGAAGTCACGGCGATGACCGGACAGCCGGAGGCGCGCGCGTCCAACGCCAGATCGATGGCAGTGGCCGTATTTCCGGAGTGACTGATGGCAATCAGGCAATCGGAGCGGCCGGGCAATCGGTCGCCGACAATCGTCTGGCCGTAGCCCTCGAGGTGCTCGGCCGCACCCCAGGTCGGATCGAACAGCACCTGCAGCGCGGCGATGGACCCGGCTCGACGGTTCAGCTCCAACGCAGCGAGCTGGGAATGGCCGCTTCCGAATGCGTATACGATGCCGTCGTCGCCGATCACGCCCTCGACGATCCCGACCGCGCGGGCCATTGCCTGATGATTGGCGAGCCTGGCCCTGCCGAGCGCGGCGGCAAGCTCCTCTAGATAGGGCGCGGGCGGCAGCGCGGAGGGCAGCGGAACGAAGCTCACTTGCTTCTCCCGGCGCCGGCGGACGTGGCGGCTGGGGCGGCTTCGAGGGCGGAGTCATCCGATTCCGTCGCAGCGTCATACGCGAGGACTCCCCCGGTGAGCGTCGCCAGGACGTTCCAGCCCTCGTCGACGACCGTCAGGTCCGCACGCCTTCCGGCCTCGACCTGCCCGTGAGTCGCCTCCAGACCCAGCGCTCGGGCCGGATTGAAGTCACGAGCCGAACCGCGAGCGCAGGTTCGATGCCCGCCAGCGAGGCAAGATTGCCTAGCGCCCTGTTCAAAGGCAGGAGCGACCCTGATAGCGTCCCGTCGGGCAGTCGGCCGCAGGTCCCGTCCGAGACGTATTCGCGACCGGCAAGCCAGTAGCGGCCCGGAGGCATCCCCAGTCCCGCCAGCGCATCGGTCACCAGGATGAGCTCGTCAGGAGCCTTGATGCGGGCGAGCATGCGGATGGTATCGAAGGCGATGTGGTTGCCGTCGGCAATGAAGCCGGCCGTGAGATGCGAGGCCAGCGCGAAGCCGGCGACGCCGGGGTCGCGGTGGCGGAACGGGCGCATGGCGTTGAACAAGTGGGTCGCCAGCGTTGCCCCGGAGTCCGCGGCCGCGGAAGCCTCCGACCAGGTCGCGTCGGTGTGGCCCATCGAAACGCGCACACCTTCGCGGACGAGAAACCGGATCAGCTCCAGCGCGCCCGGAAGCTCCGGCGCGAGAGTCAGCCAGACCAGCTCGCCGGTCTCGAGCCACCCGGCGGCCTCGGAGATGTCGGGCATGCGCAGGTGGGCCGGATCGTGAGTGCCGGAACGCTTCGGGCTGATGTACGGGCCTTCGATGTGGACGCCCAGCACCGCGGCCTCGCCGGGCACGCTCCGTCGGCGCAGGTTGGCAAGGACCGGCGCATACGCGGCCGAACCAGAGGTCACCACCGTGGGCACGAAACCGGTGACGCCAAAGCGGGGCATCGCCCGGCAGATCGTGTCCATTCGGGCCGACGGATCCGCGAAATCGTCGCCGAACGCACCGTTTATCTGGATGTCCAACAGGCCCGGCAGAATTCGGGCGGACGGGCCCCCGAGCGATCGCGGAGTGGGCTCGAGCGCGGGCTCGATCGCGGCTATTCGATCGCCCTCGACTCTTACGAGGCAGAGACCACGGTCGTCCGGCGCATACAGGTGGCCAAATAGCTCGATCACAGCGTCAGCGTCACTTTCGATAGGTTTCGGGGGTTCTCCGTGTCCAGGCCGCGGGCCCGAGCCAGGTGATAGGCGAAGAGTTGAGCCGGGAGGATGGCCACAAGCGGAGAAAGCCACTCGGGCGTCGGCGGCAGCGGTACGAAGTCACCGACGTCGCGCAGGGCCGGCGTGTCCGACAGGACCAGCAGCCTGGCTCCGGCTCCGCGCAATCGGTCCAGCAGTTCGGCCATACCCTCCAACGCCGGCCCGGCCGTCGCTATGGCCAGTACAGGGAACCCACGGCCGACAAGAGCGATCGGACCATGCTGGAAGTCCGCGGCGGAATAGGGGTCCGCGAGCAGGTACGCCAGCTCCTTGAGCTTGAGAGCCCACTCACGGGCGGTTGCGTAGTGGAAGCCTCGAGCCAGAACCGCGCACCGGTTCTCCACGGCCCAGGACTCGGCGAGCGGGGCCACGCGGTCCTCGAGATCGAGCGCGGCGCGGAGGGCAGAAGGAAGATTGTCGAGTGCCCTGCGGGAGGCCGTGTCGCCGGCCAGGGCGGCCGACAGCATCGCGACCACGGCGATCTCGGCGAGGTACGTCTTGGTAGCCGCCACCGCGCGCTCGGCACCGGCTTCGAGTTCGATCACGTACTCGGCCGCGAGGGCAAGTTCGGAGGCGGGATCGTTGGTGATGGCCACCGTCAGGGCGCCCTGCCGGCGCGACTCGACCAGAACCGACACCACGTCCGGGGAACGGCCCGACTGGGAGATCCCCAGCACGACGGCCCGGCGCAGAAGTGGCGGGGCGCCGTAAAGCGATACGAGAGATGGGGCCGCAGGAGCGACGAGCAGTCCGTTTCGAGCGCCGAGGATGTACTGGGCGTAGATGGCCGCGTGGTCTGAAGTCCCTCGGGCGGCAATGACCGCGAGATCGATCCGCCGGGACCGAACCTCCTTGCGACTGCTCCACCTGACCGGGCGCCGAGCCGAACAGGTGCTCGACGATCTCGGGCCCTCACGCAGCTCGGAGATCATGCTCATTGGTCCACCTCGAGTCGAACCGGCAATCGACCCGCGAAGGGGATCAGACCGGCCAGGGCATCCGCCAGCGCTTCGATCTGAGGAGACTGGATGCCATAGGTGCAAACGGCCGCAACGGTCGCCGGATAGATCGCGACGTCGTAGGGACTGCGGCCGGCAACGGCGACGAGCCGCCCTCGGTCACCGACCCTCACCTCTGCGAAACGCCCGACCAGCGACCGCTGGCCGGAAAAGCTGACCGCGTCGAACGTGCAGACGATCGCGATCTGGTGGCCTGCCGTGGCCGAGATCAGCGCCTTTGCGTCGTCTTCCGACGGGTCCAGGCTGATCTCGAATTCGTCGGCCTCGAAGCCGCGCTTGCGAAGGGCGCCGGCCAGCTCGATTCGGAGGTAGGACGAGGTTTCGGCCGGAGTCAAGTCGACCGGGGCCGGCGCCACGACCGCGATCCGCGCGCCCCCACCCGGGCGGAGCGGCAGAACACCCTCCGGGTCGCGGACGAGCGTGACCGACGCGTCGGCGATCTCGCGCGCGAGCCGCCGATGCTCGGACGAACCGACCACCTCGAGCGCCGGCTGGACCGTGTCGCGAGAGGCCGCGCAGCCGAAGGATTGCGGCCCGGGCCTCGACGAGCCGGCCGCCGTCCAGCCCGCCGGCTGCGATCGCCTGGGGAGCGCCTGAAAGGCGGCCTCCTCGACCTCGCCGGTCGTGGTGCAGGAGCAGGAGATCCATCCCGGCTTCGGCGGCCGCACCGACGATTCCGCCAAGGCCGTCGCCGGAGCGGCGCCGCCCATGTCGAGCGCGTCGCTGATGGTCACGCCTTCGAAACCAAGCTCGACCGCGCAGGAGGTCGCGCAGGATCTCGGGCGAGACCGTAGCCGGCCGAGTTCGCCGCCCGTCAGGGCGGGTACCGCGAGATGGCCCGGCAGGACCGCGCGCCCGGCCGCGATGCCGGCCCGGAAAGGCGGCAGCTCGGCCTCGAGTTCGGCCACGTCGTGATCGACGATCGGCATGGCCGGCATGCGAGTCGCCGGCGGCGGCGCCGTGGCCCGGGAAGTGCTTGAGGGTCGCCACGACGCCGGCTTCCTGCAGACCCTCGCCATCGCCGCCGCGAGCCGGGCGACGAACGCGGGTCGTCGCCGAAAGGGCCGCGTTCCGAGGGGCGTGGCCGACATCCGATGCAGGACGTCGCAAACCGGCGCGAACACGAGCGTTCCGCCCATGGCCGCGACTCCGGTCCGATGACCGGCCACAGCGGCCGGCCAGGTCCTCGGAGCCGGCGGCACCGAGCGCGAGGTTGCCCGGCCAGGCGGTCGCCCCGTCGCCGACCGCCTGGAGCTGGCCGCCCTCCTGGTCGAAGCCGATCACGAGCGGTGGGTCGCCCGCCGGCCGAGCGGCCTGGAGTGAGGCGCCAGGCGCGCGCAGCTGTCGGGCGGCCGACGTTCTTTGCCCGGAAAGCGTCACTCCCGACGCCTCGACCCGGCGGATCGCGCCGAGGATCGCCGCGCCGGCCGCCAGGCCCTCGAACGTGCGCAGGAACCGAACACCGGCGAGCGCGTCGGCGTCACGGGTTTGGTGGACGCGCCCAGGGAGGCGTCGAGCGCGACCACCACATCCGCCGCGTTGGCCTTTACAGGCGCTCGATCGTCGTCCGGGTCAGGCCGAGATAAGGTCGATGGCCGGGTGCTCATCCCTTCACCGCTCCCGCCGTGAGCCCGCCGACCATTCGCTTCTGGACGATGAGGAAGAAGACGAGCACAGGCAGCGTGAACAGCGTCGATGCCGCCATCGTCGCGCCCCAGTCGGTCCCGAAGTTGGTCCGGAACGAGCCGAGCCAGACCGGCAGCGTGTAGTGTCTGAGCGCGGTCATGAACGCGTATGCGTAGAGGAACTCGTTCCAGGCCGTGATGAAGCAGAAGGTCGAAGTCGCGACCAGGCCGGGCCACGAGCAGCGGCAGCGTGACGCGGACGAAGGCGCCGAAGCGGGACGCGCCGTCGACCATGGCCGCCTCCTCGAGGTCGACCGGGATTCCGGCGATGAACCCGCGCAGCGACCAGATCGTGAACGGCAGCGTGAAGATGAAGTAGATGATGACGAGCGAGGTCAGCTGGTTGTCGATCGGCGGTCGCGCATGACCAGGAAGAAAGGAATGAGCAGGGCCTCGAACGGCGCCATCTGAGCGACCGCGACCAGGAGCAGGAAACCGCTTCCGGCCGCGGACCGGCCGGGCAACCGTGGCCGCGGCGAGGAAACCAACGACGAGCGCGAGCGCGAGCGTCGCGAAGGTCACCAGGACGCTGTTGCCGCAGGTAGTCGGTGAAATGCGGCGCGAGATCGCGCTGGCGAAGTTGTCCAGCGTCGGCACGGCAGGAAGACCGGCACATAGGTCTGGATGTCGTTCGCCGGCTTGAACGCGCTGATGCACCATCCAGAAGACCGGGAAGGCGAAGAGGAGCGCGGCGATCGAGCCCGACGGCGTTCACCAGCGCGCGGCGGGCGATGCGGCTCACGCTGCCTCCTGCGACTTGGATCATGCCGCGGATATAGGGGATGAGCACGACCAGCAGGAGCATCACCATCACCATCGAGACCGCCGCCGCGATGTCGTAGTGGCTCTCGCTGATGCCCTTGATGTACGAGTAGACGGAGAGGGTCACCGTCTGGCCATCCGGGCCGCCCTGCCGCATCGCGTAGACCTGCGTGAAGACCTTGAAGTCCCAGATGATCGACAGGAACGTCAGAATCATGAGCAGCGGCCGGATCGACGGCAGCGTGACGTGCCGGAACACCTGGCGCTCAGAGGCGCCGTCCACGCGGGCCGCCTCGAGCTGTTCCTTCGGGATTGCCAGGAGGCCGGCGTAGAGGCTCAAAGCCACGAAGGGGATCGACTGCCAGACGATGAACAGGGTGATGATCGCGAAGGTCGAGAGGCCGGTGTCGAACCAGGAGTGGTTCAGCCAGTCGCCAAAGACGCCCATGCTGCTCAAGGCCCAGTTCACGACGCCGAGCTTGCTGTCGAACAGCCACTGGAAGACGACGATGCCTGTCAGCGCGGGCGTGGCCCAGGCGAGGACCATCGCAACGGACAGCAGCAGCCTGCACGAGCGTCGAGGCGCTCCATGAGCAGCGCTACGAGGGTTCCTAGAGTGATCGTCAGGGCAACGTAGGCGGCCATGAACAGGAATGTCCTGATGAGGACAGTGACGAATTCCGGGTCACCGATGATCCGCTGGTAGTTGGCGAGCCCGACCCATGTTTGGTGCCGTTGATGAGCTCGCGCAGGCCAAAGTGCTGGAAGCTCGTTTCGAGCCGAGCAGCACCGGTATGCCGAGCAGGACAACGAAGGTAACCACCGCCGGCGCGATCGCCACATAGGGCAGCAACCTGCCGGCGGCTCGGCGAATGCTTCTGTCGAGAGGGAGCGACGGAACGTGCGGACGCGCCGGGACTTTGCTTGCCATCGGCTGTGTATCCATTGCGTCCCGCGCTCCTCGGTCGGCGTACGTTCAGCGCAACTACTGGGCCGCGTTCAGGACGGCGTCGATCTTCTGGTCGGCCTCTTTCGCGGCGTCCGCGACGCTGGCCTGACCGGTGAGGATCTTGGTGAGCATGGTCTTTATGGGGTTGTTCGCCTCGACGCCGGCCCAGCGCGGGTCGTTCGGGGTGAAGCCGCTGCCCGCGGCAGCTTCCGGCGCCTGGACCTTGAGGATCTTGGTGTCGGCGGTGTCGGGGATGTTTGCGGCAGCGGACTTGAGCGTTCGGGATCCAGCCGTTGGAGATGAGGAGCTGCTGGCCCTCAGGCGTGGTGAGCTGCTTGAGCCACTCGATGGCCATGGCCTGGTTCGGGCTCTTGGCCGCAACGCCCAGGACGGAGCCGCCCAGGAACACCGGGACGGTCTTGCCGTCGGTCGCGCTCGGGATGGCCATGACGCCGACCTGGTCCGCGGACGTGACGCGCCCTTGGTGCCGATGGCGCTGCTGATCTCCCAGCCGTTGCCGACGAACATGCCAACCTTGCCCTGCTGGAACAGGGTGTACTCCGGCGGGTTCATCTCGTCGTTGTTCATGGGGCCAGTCGAGCCGGCCTTGTAATAGTCGACGTAGTCCTGGATGCCCTGCATCGAGGCCGCGGACTCGAGGTTCGCGGACCAGGTGCCGTTGGACTGGGTCGCAAGCGTGCCGCCGCGGTCCCAGATCATCTGGAGGAGCGAGTACCAGTTCTGCCCGGCCACGTACAAGCCGGAGAAGTCCGTAACGCTCGAGTTCTTCTGCTGGAGTGTCTTCGCGGCCGCGATCAGCTTGTCCTTACTGGTGAGGGTGCTCGGGTCGATGCCGGCGGAAGTGAACAGGTCCTTGCGGTAGATGAGCACGCGGTCGCCGGCGTAGAACGGCATCGCGAAGAGCTTGTCCTGATAGACCGAGGCGCTGTTCAGCGACGCGAGGTATGCCTGGTCGGCGCTGGCGCTGTCATTGGACGTTCCACCGTTGAGGGCGGCGCGGCTGCTCGTCAGATCCATGAGCGCGCCTGCGGCCTCAAAGGTGATGGCCTGAGTGTTTCCCATCTCGACGACGTCGGGCGGGTTATTGCTCGCCAGGGACGTGGTGAGCTTGTCGACGATGCCGTTCCACTGCTGGACCTGGTAGTTGACCTTCCAGCCGGGATGGGCCATCTGGAATTCGGTGTCGAGCTGGACGACGGAGTTGTCGTTCAGGGAACCGTTCATGAGCCAGACGGTGAGTGTGCCGCTGGTCGGGCTAGCCGTGGGCTGCGGGGCCGTGGTGGGGGTGTTGCCGGGGGCATTGGTGACCTGCGCCGACGGAGTAGTGCCCGAGCTGGAGCATGCTGAAACCATCAGCACTGCGAACGCGATAGGTGCGAACCGTAACTTTCTCAACGGAATGTGCTCCCAGTACTTGTAGTGGGCTCTCAAGTGGTGATGCGACACTTCGGCGGAGAACTCCCCATCCTCCTCGTCTTAGCCGGCGCCTCCCTTCTGTGCCGCGGCTACGATCAGGCCGGGCTTGGGCGCGAAAGGCGACGTGACAGTCGCATCGTCGGTCGGGCGCTCCCCAAGGAGGAGGCGCCGCGACGACTTGAGCGGGCGCAAGCTCATCCCGAGCTCACGAGTCATCAGTAGGGCCGAAGCCCCGAGGACGACGACGTCGTCCATGCGCCCGATCTCGAAAGTGGTGTCTTCGAGAGCGCCGCAAGCGCCCGGTCGACAGCGCTCGATGCGACCGCGTCGAGCCAGGCCTCGCCGAACGCCACCATCGTGCCTGCCAGCACGATGCGGCGTACGTGGAGCAGACCGACCGCCGCGGCCAGTGCCGCGCCGAGCTGCTGGCCGGCTTTGATGACAATCCTTGCGGGTCTCCGGGTCGCCCGCCCCGAATCGGCCAGGACTTCGTCCAGGGAAACAGGGCGACCGCACATCTCGGATACCTGGTCGAGAACGGCTCTCGCGCTCGCCACGGTCTCGAGACAGCCGCGGCGTCCGCAGCGGCACGGCCTTCCAGCCGGATCCACGACCGTGTGACCGATCTCACCGGCGCCGAACCTGTCGCCCTCGAACAGTTCACCATCGAGTACGAGCCCCGCGCCGATGCCCATGCCGACCTTCACCGTGACGAGGTTCAGGCTTCGCGCGCACCGAAGACATGCTCGGCCAAACCCGCTGCCTGTGCGTCGTTCGCGACCTGGACCGGGAGGCCGAACCGCTCGGCGACCATCGAGCCCAGGGGCAGGTTGCGCCAGTCCCGCTTTACGGCCTGGATGACCACGCCTTCATCCCGATCGACCAGGCCGGGAGCCCCAATGCCGATGCCCAGGATCGGACCGTCGGCACAGCGCACGACCCTGTCGATGACGTCGAGGGCCAGATAGACAGCCTCGTCACCGTCGGCGTCTTCCGATGGGACGTCCACGCGATCGATGATCTCGCCGCGCAGATTGACGGTGGCGGCGGTGAAGACCCGATCGCCGAGGTCCACTCCGACGAGCAGACGGGCCGTATCCGGAACTCCAGCAGGATCGGCGCCTTGCCGCCGGTCGAAGGGCCTCGGCCCACCTCGTGGCAAAGGCCATCGAGATCAAGCGCTCGGCGACGTCGGAGACGGTGGTTCTGGTGAGCCCGGTCGCCCGGGCGACGTCAGCGCGGCTTATCCGGCCTGCGTCGTAGATGGTGGCGAGGACGAGCCGCTCGTTGTGTTCGCGCGCTTCGTGGAGTGTCGCCTTGCTAGATCGTTCCATCGCCAGCGACCGGTTCCCTCGCGAGTAACTTTGTCCAGACGGTTGACAAAGTCAGAATAGAGACGCCCCGAGAACTTTGTCAAGAGTATTTGCAAAGTTTCAACTCAACGGGAGGATGAGGCGGAAACTCAGGCTCTTTGAGCGTGTAGACGCCAGTGATCTAGGCGGCGTTCGCGTCCGGGACCACGCATGCCAGCGCGGGGAGTAGATCGGCCGGCACCGGAGGGCTCACCAGATAGCCCTGACCCAGCCCGCAACCCATCCCGACGAGGGCGTCGAGCTGCGACTGCTGCTCGATACCCTCGGCCACGACTTCGAGCTGCAGGCTCCGCGCGAGCGAGACGATGGCCTGAGAAAGGGCCTCGTCCCGTGGGCTATTGGTGATGACGTCGACGAATGGCTTGGCGATCTTGAGCACATCGATTGGAAGTCGCTTGAGGTAGCTCAGCGAGGAGTACCCGGTCCCGAAGTCGTCGATCGAGATCCTCACCGGTGACCTGGAACGCCCGTGCTACGTGTGAGCTGAGGGCCCCGGAGAAGCCGGTGCCGTAGCGCGAGTCGAGGATCCGGTTCGGGCTGAGCGGGTGGTATGTGGCCCCACCGGTATCGGGCGTGAAGTAGCCGGTGACATCGAGTATCACGAAGGCTGTCGGTCCCATGGTCGGAGCAGCATAGGTAGCCGAAAGGGTGCCGCCGGGACCCAGGGCAACCGTCACCGCGTTGGCCCGGTCATCGCCGAGGAGGAAGTTGAGAGTCGAGCTGGTCGGGTTGTCGGCGGCATTGGGGCCCAGATACAGGAAGCCGCCGCTCGTCTGACCGGTCACGGTCAGGTTGCCGGTGACAGCCGTGGCGCTGGCGGGTATTCCACTGGTCCCCCCGGTGACCCAGAACGTCCTGGCGACATGTGAGCCGAACGCGCCCGATATACCTATGCCGTAGCGCGAGTCGAGGATCCGGTTCGGGCTGATCGGGTGGTATGTGGCCCCGCTGGCATCGGGCGTGAAGTAGCCGGTGACGTCGAAGATCACGTGCGCTGTCGGCCCGCGGACCGGCGCTGCGTACGTGACCGACAGCGTTCCCGTCAGGCTCAGGGCAACCGTGACGGCGTTGGCCCGATCGTCGTTTACCGGGAAGTTGAGCGTCGAACTGGGCGGGTAGTTGTAAGCCACTGGGCCGATGAACAGAAAGCCCAGGCTCGTCTGCTGGGTGACCGTCAGGTTACCGGTGACTGCGATGGCGTTGGCGGGTACGCCACCGGCGTCCGCCACCTGGAACGTCCTGGCCACATGCGAGCTGAAGGGCCCAGGCAGACCGCCGGTGCCATCACGGGTGTCGAGGATCCGTGTCGGGGCCAGGGCGTGGAAGGTGGCGGAATCGGGCAATGCGGTCCAGGTGACAGTGACCGTGGACGATGTGGCCTGGATGGACGTGCGGTCTTGCAGGGCCACGGTCGCATAGTAGGTCCTTGACCCTGGTGAGCTCAGTGAGTCATGCGTATAGCATGTCGTCCCGAGGAAGCAGTACCAGGCAGTGCCGTCGGAACTGAGGATCCACACGTAGTAGTCGGTCGGCGTCACGCTTTGGTTTGCCGTGGCCGTGATCTCGACTTTGGTCCCACTGGTGACCAACGAGGCGCTCGCATCGATCGTCACCGTCCAGGGCCCAACCATTGCCATCGTGGCGGGAGAAGCCTGTCCAAGATCGGGCGCGCGAGCAAGTGCGGATACGGTGCCTTCAGCGGCCGTGATGGGAATGCCGGCCATCGCGGAGGAGTCACCCGGACCCGGAGCCGGGTCGGCTGGAGCGGCTCCCAAGACCAAGGGAGTGAGCCCAGCGCTCATAATCAGGCTCAACAGAACAGACGCGCCGAGACGCGTCCAGCGCCATGATTTCCATTTCTCTCCTCGCCCTCTCCGGGTGCGCAGATGCGCTCCTGCACGCCGCAACCCGGATTACAGACCCTTGTCCGGCCTCACTTTGGCCGCGAACAGGCGACCTCGTCGATCGTCGAGTGGATGTCCGTCATGGCGGGAGTTGTCGTCCGGTAGACCTCAAGCCCCGGCCGTCGGCGCAGCAAGCCGCTGTGACCTCGTCGGCCCCTGCGTGTCGTCGGCGAAGCGTGCGAGCGGCGCTGCATCGTCCTCTGTGTCATGCAGCTGCAAGGACTCGCTGGTCTGGATCGCCACGAGATCCCGAGGCGCGACACCCCGATGTGCGCGGACCGGTCTCGCCAGTGGCTCGGCGCGGTCCCGGCGGCCAACGTATGGGCCGCGCGTCAGAGCCTCCCACGCTGCCAGGTAGTTTTCTGTAGGTAAGAACCCTCGGCCAGTGCCGTTTGGCCTCATCGATCTGGCGAGCGCACGAACCTGTTTGTTGCCAGGGCCGTTCGACTACACCGACGACTTGATGGTCGGGAACCCAGTGATGTCCGTAGACAAGAGCTGCAGTCACTCCCGGCCGGCAGCGGGCCTCACTTCCACGGTGAAGTCGTGACCCTCCCACCGGCTCTCTCTCGGCCACCAGAATGTGAAGTTCGCGGCCTTTCCCGACGCCAGACGATCCGAGCCTGGTAGATCGGCCAGCCAGATGCCAAGGCCGGTGTCACGAGCGTCCACATCAGCCCACGTCTGACGTCCATCGAGCGAGTAGCGGACCGTGGCCGGCGCCATCAGCTCGACCCGGAGAGTCCGGCCAGGGTCCATCGACGGCCGAGGGGCGCTGAACCGCCAGGTCGCGCGCGTCGCCCTGGGAACCTTGCCGCGGTAGCGCCGCCAGGCCGCCTCGGGCCTGTCGATCGAGTGGCCCAGGGCGATCGACCGGACCAGTTTGACGAATTCGGCGTGGGCCCAGGCGAGAGGCATCGCGGAGCCGCTCGGGCGGCCGGGGAACAGGTGGCGTCCCGGGATCGGCGCGGCGTCCCAGACCTGTTCGGGCAGCATGCCCCCGGGTGAGGCCATGAGCCGCATCGCCTCCAGGTACGGTCGCGCGTCACGTCCGGCATCCAGTTCGTAGTGGCCCCGCTCCCCCACCAGGAGCGGCCAACCCCGCCCGATCCCGATGCCATCGAACCCACTGCCATCTTGATGCTCGCCGTATCCGTCGCCGTTGTAGCGGTGCCAGACCGGCCCGCTGGGCGTCTCCGTCCTCAGCAAGGCGTCGGCGACCGCCAGGCTCGCGACGATCCTCGGATCGTCGGGCAGGCGAAGCCCGAATCTCACCAGCGCCAGGAAGTCCGTGCCGATCAACTCGTCGCCCGGGACCATCGAAGATTCTGGCGGCCGGTTGCGAACCGGCACCGGCGTGGAAATTGGGGCCCCGGCGAGGACTTCGGGCGAGGAGATGCGGACGTAATGGCCGTCGACGTTGTGTCGCGTCGCCAGCTCGGTGCCACGGGCGTAGGTCCAGTCTTCGATCGAGGCGTTCCAATCGTCGGCGAGTTCCAGGCAGTAGCTCGCCGCCGGCTCCGGCACGTGCTGGGCGGCGACTACCAGAGCCGCGACGACCGGAGCGAGAGTCGAGGGCGCGAGTCCGGCGTTCTCCTCCCAGCGGTCCTGCCCGGTCGACGGCCCGGTTCTGGCGATGAACCCGGCGGCGCGGGCGATCATGCCGTCGAGGGCCGATTCGGTCAGGAGGCTGGCGAACGGCGCCGCCTCGTCGCCCTTGCGCCCGTGCATGTGCGCGCCTCCCCCGCGGCGGAGTGCGGACGCCAGCAGCAACGGATACGCCGCCTCATCGAGCTGGATACCGGTCCAGTAAGGTACGCCGTCCACCCACTGGTTTTGAGCCCAGTGGCCGTCCGGCTCCTGCGATGCCACCAGGTATGCCAGGGTGCGCCTGGCCGTGGCATGGGCGCCGAGGGCAACGAAAGCCCCGGCCGATTCGACAAGATCGCGCGACCACACGAGGTGATAGCCGCCCAGATCGTTGCTTGTGTTGCCCCACGGGATCGAGAGGCTGGCCACCGTCGCGCCCGGCTCGGTGCGGTCCTGGAGCGACCGCAAGACGGCGGCGGAAGTCATGTACAGGTCGCGATCCTGGGGCGCCAGATCGGCGGGCGGATTGGCGATTGTCCGGACGAATCCGTGCCAGTTGCCAACGTACTCATCCCACGCATTCTCGAAGTGGCCGGCCAGCGCAGCGCAGGCTTCAAGGCCCGCTTCGTCCGGCCGTGCCCCGAAAGCGAGGGCGATCTGGGCCACGCCGCCGTCCAGTGCGAGCTCGGTCATTCCGGCGACGTTCCCGGCCTCGGTGGTCCCGTACAGCCACGTCATTCGGCCATTGGCCGCGAAGTCCTGCCAGCCGTCCGACTCGCCGACGTAGCCCACGCTCTGGCGGAGCGGTGCCGGGTCGGAGGCCAGTGCGAGCGACCACGCGCCGTTCTGCGCGAATAACATCGATCGGCCCTTGAACTCCCCGACCCAGGCTCGCCCGTGCACGCCGCCGAAACCGAGGTGAGGTGCGAGGAGCGGGTACAGCCGCAGTGGATGCGCCTCCCGCGCTGGGTCGCCGGCGTCGCGGAGGTCGTCCAGACGCGCTTCGACGCGGACGACGTCGGCGTGGTCGTCGGCGCAGATGCGCAACGTCAGCGTGTACCGCGCGTGCCGGTGCAGAACGGTGATTGCCGGCACGCCCTCGGCCTCGTGTCCGACTTCGTGCGTGGCATCGCGCTTGACCTCACTCCAGAACCCGGAGTCGTCGGCCACGATGAAACCCAGGTCGCGGATCTGCGGCCGGTCCACGTGCGGCCAATAGACCTCGTTGAGAATGCCCTGCCCGATGGTGAACCAAACGCGGCTGGAGTAGTGCGAAGTGCCGACCGATTCCTTGTCGCTGCTCGACCAGGTCGGCGCGATGCCGGGCGCGCCCGGGGCGGCGCCGTTGTCGTCGCTCACTTCGGGGTCGCCGCCTGGGGCCTGGCAACCGGATCGTGCCAGCGATCGCCTCGGTCAAGCACGCCCGCCGCCTCCGCAGGTCCCCAGGTTCCGGGCTCGTAAACGTGCGGCGGCGTGGTGGCGTCCAGTACGCCGTCGACCACGCGCCAGGCCGCCTCGACCGTGTTCTGGCTGGCGAACAGCGATTGGTCGCCGCGGCTGGCATCACCGATCAGGCGCTCGTATGGCGGTCGTTCGCTGCCGCTCTCGTGCGACGCGAACAGTTCCACGGGCTCGCCGGCCATGGCTTCGCCGGGCTTCTTGGCCAGGGCGCCAAGCGAGATCGACATGTCGGGCGAGAGCCGGAAGCGGAAGTAGTCGGCATCCCGCCGCTGGGCCTCCCCGAAGAGCGACTGAGGCGGGCGCTTCATCTCCACGAGGACCTCGGTGACCGTGGCGGGCAGGCACTTGCCGGTTCGGATGTAGAAGGGCACTCCGGCCCAGCGCCAGCTGTCGATGTGAAGCCGCAAGGCCGCGAAAGTCTCGACGGAGGACTCGGGGGCAACGCCTTTCGTGGCGCGATATCCCCGTATTGGCCGCGCACCACGTCGGCGGGCGCGAGCGGACGAATGGAGTCGAGGACCTTGTACTTCTCGTTTCGGATGGCCGCCGGCGTATGGCCGGACGGCGGTTCCATCGCCAGCAGGCTCACCACCTGGAGGAGATGGTTCTGAACCACGTCGCGGATCGCTCCGGCCTGGTCGTAGAAAGCCCCGCGATCGGCTACGTCCATTGCCTCGGGCATGTTGATCTGGACGCTGGCGACGTGGTCGCGATTCCAGAGCGGCTCCAGGAACGAGTTGGCGAAGCGGAAGTAGACCAGGTTCTGGACCGGCTCCTTGCCCAGGTAGTGGTCGATCCGGAAGACGTCGGGTTCGGCGAAGACTTCGTGGATGGTCTCGTTGAGCGCCACCGCCGAGGCGAGATCGCGCCCGAACGGCTTCTCGACGATGATCCGGGCGCCGGTCGCGCAGCCGGAAACCTGGAGGCAGCCGACGACCTCGCCGAACAGCGCCGGCGGCACGGCCAGGTAGTGGAGCGGATGCCGGGCCTGCCCGAGCTCCCGACGAAGGGCGCGGAACGTGTCGATGTCTTCGTCCGAACCCTTGACGTAGCGCAGGCGGTCGGTCAGGGCCTGGGTCGTGGCCGCATCGGTGAACCCATGCTCGGCCAGGCTCCGCCGAGCCCGCTCCTTGAGGCTCTCGAGGTCGCCGGAACGGGCCACGCCGATGATCGGCAGATCGAAGCCCTCGTCGCGGATGAGATCCGCGAGCGCCGGGAAGATCTGCTTGTAGGCAAGGTCACCGGTCGCGCCGAAGAAGACGAACGCATCTGATCGGACGCCCGAGTCGGCGGCCGATCGGCTGCTGGGCCGCCCGCTCGCCATCACGCTAACCCTTCGGTTCTTCGCGCGACATGTTTGCGCTCATCCGGCGCAGGCCAACCAATCCTCTGCATCGTGATCATCTCTCCGTGGCGGTACGACGGCACTCGGGGTGCGGCGTCCCGTCTTGAGCCGCAGGCCTACACGCGACAGCAGGCGGCAAGCATCTGCATCTAGATCGATCCAATGATGGCCGTCGCGAGGAAAGGCGGTCGGCAGGGAGCGAATTCGGACCGTCAGGCGACCTGGCGGGCCGCCTCGGCGGCGCTCCCCAGATCAGACGTAGTCGTCATCGGCTGGCCCCCATCCTCATTCGCCTGTCACACGCCGCAAGCAGTCAGCTAGTCGGCTCGGCGATCGACCTGGACGCACAGAGGAATTTGCGATGGTCCCTTATCCCAGGCGAGTCGCGATGAACTCCGAAGACGCGGGCCGGCCCGACGGCTCGGGGTTCGAACCCAGCGACATTCAGCTTGGAACGCCGGGCCGGTTAGCGCAGCAGGACCAGCCACCGCCGCTGCCTGGACAGCACGTGGCCTACGGGGCTGCGTTCATGTCCGGAGTGCCCGGTGCGGGACGCGGAACTAGTTCCGAGGCAAGCGGGACAGGTGACCCGGAGGCATCCAGTGTCTCCCACACGCCGAATGTGGTTGTGTTCAGAAACGAGTCGGTCTCCAGCAGGGCAACTAAGGGCCACTTCGCCCACTTGGCGACAACAAAGCGAATGTCCATCGGCGATATCGCGACTGGCGTCCACCCGCGAGAACGAAGAGCGGCGCCCCAAAAGGCAAGCGCATCCGCCATCGGCGGGGGCGGCGAGTAGACCTGCTCGACCCCTACCGTGCCTGCGCGGCTACCTCCCCCAACCTCGTATCCACCGATCGAGCAGCCCGGACCGCCGTCGGCTCGTGTGACCCCTGGGGGCGCAAGGACTACCTCCGGGACCTGCCTCAAAGCCTCGCACTCGGCGACGAACTTGTAAGCGCCGCTGGGAGACTGGATCGAGATGGTGTAGCTGGTGGCCTGACCCGTGGCTACAGGGATCGTGAGGTAGAGGGAGAGCGCCGCCTTTCCCCAGCTGTACTCGGTGTCGAGGCCTCCGTTGTGATATGGCGGGCCGCCATAACTCCAACCTCGCCGGGCGAGCTCTCGCTTGTACCAAGCCCCGATATCATCGGCTGTCGCGCTCACACGAAAGGTTCGGTCGACAATGCAGCACGTGTTCACCGGGAAAGTGTCTGCCGCAGTGGTTGTCGATACGACAGAGGCACCGGGATACGCCAGGTCATTCTCGGGCTGGGACCGCAGGAATGGTAGCGACGGATCGTCCGGCGCGCAGCCGGCTACGACCAGGAGAATCGACCCCAGGAGGGTCGCCGCCAAGGCGAACGAGAGGGCCCAGGATCTGCGCTCGTGCCCCCCTTGCCCGTCCCGCTGCCGCATCACCGTCCACTCCCCGTTCGCATCGCCTGCAGACAGCCTATACAGGCCGAAGAGGCGGGGCAACAACTGCAAACGAAATGCTGGCTCATCAACGAGGCGAGCCCCACTTCACATGTCAAGGCGCGAGGATGGGGCGCCTCTCCCAGTGAGACGAGCCGAGCCACCGAGCGGCTGGGACGGGCTGGGCCTCTCTGGGATGTCGCTTTCCTTCGTGCCCGTGGCCGAGCTCAGGAGCGACGGGCTCTTCGTCACAAGAAGATCCCGTTGCGTGGCACAAGTACTTGGGCCCCGCGAAGGCGACGACAGTCGTCCGTAGAATCCCCGGATGAAGAAGATCGGGTTCCTCTCGTTCGGGCACTGGTCGGCCTCGCCCTACTCGCAGGTGCGTTCGGCGTCGGACGCGCTCATCCAGTCGATCGAGCTCGCCGAGGCGGTCGAGGAGATCGGGGGCGACGGCGCCTACTTCCGGGTCCACCACTTCGCCCAGCAGCTGGCGTCGCCGTTCCCGCTCCTGGCGGCGATCGGCGCCCGGACCAAGCGCATCGAGATCGGGACGGCGGTCATCGACATGCGCTACGAGAACCCGCTGTACATGGTCGAGGACGCCGGTGCCGCCGACCTGATCGCGGGCGGTCGCCTGCAGCTCGGGATCAGCCGCGGCTCGCCCGAGCAGGTCATCGACGGCTTCCGCTACTTCGGCTATCTGCCGCCGGAGGGCAAGACCGACGCCGACATGGCCCGCCAGCACGCCGAGGTCTTCCTCGAGGCGCTGACCGGCGAGGGGTTCGCCGAGCCCAACCCTTCGCCGATGTTCCCGAACCCGCCCGGGCTGCTTCGCCCGGAGCCGCACTCGCCCGGGCTGCGCGACCGGATCTGGTGGGGCGCGGGAACCCGCGCGACGGCCGAATGGACGGCGCAGCAGGGCATGAACCTGATGTCGTCGACGCTGCTGACCGAGGACGCCGGCGTACCGTTCCACGAGCTCCAGGCCGAGCAGATCCGGCGGTTCCGCGAGGCGTGGACAGCCGCCGGGCACGAGCGCGAGCCGCGGGTGTCGGTCAGCCGCAGCATCTTCGCGCTGGTGGACGACCGCGACCGGGCGTACTTCGGGCGCGGCAATCAGGCGCACGGATCAGGTCGGCTACCTCGACGCGCAGACCAGAGCGATCTTCGGGCGGTCGTACGCCGCGGAGCCGGACGTCCTCGTGAAGGAGCTCGCCGGGGACACGGCGATCCAGGCGGCGGACACGCTGCTGCTGACCGTCCCGAACCAGCTCGGCGTCGAGTACAACGCCCACGCGATCGAGAGCATCCTGAAGTACGTTGCGCCGGAGCTGGGCTGGCGCTGAGCCGGCGAGACGCAGATCGTGCTCGAAAGTGCGTGGTTAGCGGGATGGTGCGGGGACAGGTGGGCAGATATCCGGCGAGGGAGCGACGCCAGTGACCCCGACTTCGTGGCGTGGATCGAAGGCGGCGTGTTGCCCGAAGCGGTTGAGGAGCGCCAGCACTTGATGCGATGAGCGGATTTGCTGCATTCCCCAGCGCAAGGGTTGACCTCGCGGCGAGACCGCCTGAGTGACGTCCTCAGGTGACCGCTGTTAGCCCAACAGACCTCCGGAAGCCACCTTGACACAGGCTGGCTGTCGTCCTGAGCGTGACAAGGGAATTGGAGCGGGGGACGGGTCTCGAACCCGCGACATTCAGCTTGGAAGGCCTAGATCTCTTTGCGGTGTGGCGCCCCTCGTGGGGCGGCGCGAATTTCGTGTTCAGTTATCGTGTCGTGCTGAGCCTGCGACGACAACGCGAAGCGGACCTCCGAGGGTCGCGCCAGACGCCGCCTACCGGACATTACGACGGGGAGTCCGGCGGCCAATCCTCGTGGACGAACACTCTGACAGACAGCTGATAGCCTGAATAGGATCGCTGGAGATCAGAAGGAAGGTCGCTCGAATCCGCTGGATCGATCCAGACGCTCAGCCACAGGCCCGGTTTGGTCCACTGCGCATCACCGAGAGCGCCGGCGTAGGTTTCCTGAGTAGTCCGCGTCCATCCTCGAGACGTAAAGGCGCGATCGTAGAAGGCGATGACCTCGTCTGGCGTGGCGTTGACTGCCAGGAAGTGGCCGTATTCGGCCCCATATGGGGGAGGAAGGGGACCTTCCTGGCGGGGGCCAGAGGTCTCCTGAACGACCTTCGCGCCTGGGTAGATGAGCGACGCTTCAGGCAGCTCGCGGAGGGCCGCGACGGGCCCGTAATCACCGACGCAGCCAGCACACGTGATAGCCACAAGAAAGACGGCAACGATCCTTGCAATCCCAGGAAGCCTGGGGGCTCCGCGTGATGGGTCTGGTTTCTCGATCTCCGAATTCCCCATCAACGGCTCTCCTCACCAGCCTCGGTCTTCGAGCGCCGGAGCCGCGGCGCCGACAGGAAACCAGAACGGTTGTTCCGTCAACGAGTGTACGGAGCGGTGCGGGCAAAGCGGTGTCGGCTTTGCGACAGTACCCGGGCGAGTGCGGCGTTCCTGGCTCCGAACAGCGCGACGAGGATGGCAAGGCATTTGATCAGGTTCGTGAACCTGCCCTTTCGTCTCTCGGATCTGGCTTCGCCGAGGTCGTTGCCTCCGAGCAGCCAGCGCCGCTTCAATGACGGCCGGCTCGTGCTGAGAATCAACCATCTGCAGGAGGATCGCTCGGATCCGCCCGCGATCCCGCACGTCGAGGCGTGATTCGAGGTTCCGCACCACCTGCAGGCCTCTGAGCTGCTGCTCCGACACTCCCGTCCGGGAGAGTCGTTCGAGTTCATCGAACAAGTAGTAGCTGGTACCCCGCTCCGCGAGAAGCTCGACCGCGCGGGCGGCTCGGCGTCCCTCTCCGGCGGCATCGAGGATCAGCTGCACAAGCTGGCCGCCATGCATGAGCCGGAGGTCGGCGTTTGCCTCGGCCGGCGCGGCGGTCCGATCAGGCGTGACGCCCTCGGAGACCATCGCCCGTGGCATCGCGGCCGCAGGAAGCGACGGCTCGTCGGCCGGCGGCTTCTCGACCACTGCGACCTTCACCTCCGCCTTCGGCTCCACCGCCTGCGCGGACACGACCGCCTTCCGATCGACGCCGTTCCACAAGCCGCTCATGTCCTCGATACCGCCGTTGGCCAGGAGGCGCATCCAGTCGGACGAACCTACTGGGTATTCCGTCCGTCGCGCTTTCGGGTCCGTCGCGATTGCTCGAAGCGGACGAGGCGGCAAACTGCCGCCGACGGCCAGAACCTGGGCCGAGGAGCCGGCGTCGCTAACCTCGCCGATCGCCACACCCCAGCAGCGGTCTGCGAGCGCCGCCAGCTTCAACGGTCCGGCGATCTGGCGCAGGCGGCCCAAGCGCTCCCGACTGTTGACGACCCAGAGCAGATGCCAGCCGACACGATGCTCCTCGAATAGCTTGGCGTACGCGTTCAGGCGTTCGCGGATGACAGGCGGTCGCTCGGTCGACTCGTCGACCTCGACGAGGATCCACGCGGACGCATCGCCGGTGTCGATGACGACGAGCTGGTCGGGCTTCACCCCGTCTAGCTCCGGAATTTGTGACTCGGACCGCCAGAGCTGGACGAGCCCCGGATCGTGGCGAACGAGCGAGGCCACAAGCTCGACTCCGTCGAGAGCGTGACGGATGGTTACGAGCCCAGGCGATCGGTATGGGGAAAGGTGGAGACGGCGTCGTCCGGATTCGCTCAATCGATAAGCCACTGGGATTCCGCCACGTTCGGCTGGAAGGGACTCTCGAGTAATCAGGCGATTGAGCCAGAGCTTGCGGGTTCTTCGTAGCGCGGTGCGTATGGACGGATAGATGAGGTTAGCTAGCTGAGTGGCAGTGCAGATGCGGCTGCGCTCGAGAAGGCGAAGGCAGGCGCGATCGGAGGCAGTGAGCAGACTGACATCTACGTGAGTACGAACATGAGCGAGAGGAGAAGAACGGTAGCTCATGTAAGTTGCGTCCAATTCGCCGACCGATTGAGCGTAAAACCGCGACATTGGGATGTCGTGGGTCGACGCGGTCCAACGTCGGTCCGATACAACGTCCAGCGCCAGCGTTCTGGGCTCGCAACCGTGATCTCGCGGCGGGCATGGATAAACCCGCTCGGCCCCAAACCGGTCGAGCGGTGGATGACGATGTTGCCGAATGAGCTGGGACGCATCGTCGGGATCGAGCTAGATTTCGTCGCCCCGTCGACGCTTCGGTCGAGCGGCGCGTGCCCGAGCGCTCAAATAAGCGAGGCGTGCGAAGTGGGCGGCGCGGGCGTGATCCGCGCGGCGAGTGCGCTCTTGGGGTGAGAGCAGACCGTCCGGATCGACCTCTCGCTCGAACGACGACCAGAACGTAGCCCTGGCGGCTTTGGTCGTCTCGCGCGGATCATGTGTCGCGTGCAGTCGGTGTGCACCGATCCGCCCGCGAAGTGCCCGACTTGCCCGTTCTGCCTCGTCCATCCGGTGATGCTTCCTGCTCTTCCGGCGGGAGCCGCCGCGTCCTCAGCCCGACCGCATCGAGTTGGCGCTCCTGCCCTGCTGGGTCAGCCGAGCGCTCGCTCGATCGCCGAGCCGTCAGTGCGTCCCGCCCCGCTTCCTGCTTAGCCGCGCCTGGGCCGAGTTCAGGAGGCGGAGCGAGAACGGTCTGACCCTACGCCCACATCAACTGGCACACAAGGGATTGTGTACCATATCGTTTGGATGTCCCACTGTACGGGTTATTGCCTCAATCTCGTGCACAACATGCCTTGTCCGTCAGGCTGAGCCGGAGTACTGTGAGGCCGAAGACCAGCCGGGAGGAGAGTCGTGACCATTGGGGCCGTTCTCGACGCCATGGGGACGCGCGAGCTGCGCGCCAACCTTCGGGCCATCGTGGAGAAAGTGGAAGCCGGTAGCCCGGTCGTTTGTCTCAAGGACGGGCAACCCCTCGCGGTCATGATCAGCCACGAGGAAGCCGAGCACTGGCGCAAGATCGAAGATGCGCTCGCGACCCTCCACGCCCTGGGCGTCTACCCCGAAGCCCTTGCCGATCCCTCCGAACTCGCAGACCTCGCCTCGCTAAAGCCGCCCGATCGGGCGACTATCCGAAAGCTGACGTCAGAGCCCCGCGCGATCCTCTCGCCGCTCCGCACGATCGGCGTATCCGACGCCCGGGCCGCGTTCGCTACGCTCGTGGCAGAGGTGGCTCAGGGCCGGGTCCGCACGATCGTCGCTCGAGGTCATCTGTCCGTTGCGGTCATCCCAGCCCCGGAGTACGACCGCCTTCGCGCCCTGTCGCGATCCCTGAGCTGGTTCCGCGGCGCAGGGTTGGACCTAGCGACGGCAACTGAGCAGCAGATCATCGACTTCGTTGGAGCCCGTCGCGAGGGACATGTGCAGCCGAGTCGCACCGAAGAAGTGGCAGCGGGATGAGTTCGGGAGTGGCCGACGCGTCCTAGGTGCGGTCATTTCACCAACGGATTGAGCGCGAAATCGCGACATTGGCTTGTCGCGGGTCGCAGTCCAACGACCATCCGATGCATCCTCCCGCGCCACCACTGAAGGCTACAGTCGGAAGACAGTCGCTCCCCTACTCGCCCAGGATCTCCAGCGCGGCCATTGCATCATCGACGCGCCGTATTCCCCGCCACGCCGGATGCAGGCGATCGAGCAACGCAGAGCGCGACCGCAGGTAGGACCGCTCGCTGCTGGTGAGTTCTCGCCGGACAGCGTTAGGGTCGTCAACCAGGGCCAGCAGGCGCGCCAAATCCCGCCAGTGCTTCTCGGGCTGCCGGCTCGCTGCGGCCACCCTCGCCTTGATGACGATGGCCCCTGCGAGCGATGGGATCGGTACCTCGAACTGGCCATCTCCGGAATCGACGAGCACGATCCGGCGGCGATTCAGTGCTTGGCGGCCGCCAAGGGCCTCAAGGGTCGAGTCGGGCGGCGCGGTTGTGAGGTCGGCGTTCTTGCCGAGATGATCGGGCGCAAGGATGTCGACGATGTCGTGACCCCGCACGAACCGGTATGCCAGGCCGTCGACGTCGTGTTGCGCAGCAAACGAGGCGCCCTGGAGCAGTCTCGCCGCGGCCAGAGTGGCCGTCGACAACGTCCGCACGTCCACGAGCGCGTCCACGTCCACGGTCGATCTGAGCGGACGAATGCCGTGCTCGGCTTCGTGTATGGCCACCATCTGGCCGCCGATGAGGACCCAGGGCAACGTCGAGAACAAGGTGACGATCTCGCGGGTAAGCGCCCAGACCCCGGCCTCAGCCTCGCTCTCCGGGTCGATTCGAATGGGGGTCATTTGCCTAGCCCTGCCAGTAGCGACTGACCGACCTCACGCGTTCGAGGATCAGCGTCGTCGAGGAGGTCCAGAGCGACAGCCGGAAGCGGAGCCTCGTGCGCGAACGGCCAAGTGGGCGCGAAGCGAGGAACGATCCGCAGGATCGCATTCGGGTCATCGCTCGGCTGCAGGTGGTAACGGCCAACTACATCGGCCGCCTGATCTTCGGGCACGTACGCCTCGACCACGTCGTGCGCCAGCAACCCGAGGCGAAGCTCGGTCGCCGCGGTGGCGCCCGTAAGCATCAAGGCTGGCTCGGCCTTCAACTTCGGCAGCAGCGAGGGATGGCATCGGAACCGCCTCGGAGAGCCGCGCTCGGTCAGGCGCGGGCGTAGATCCTTGAGGCCGCGCTCCTTGAGCAGCATTCGCAGTCGGTAGCGTGCTGCCCGATCGAGCCAAGGCGCGGGCAGGTCGCCGGCGAGGCAGAGGACGCCCCAAGCGCGGGCCGGCGTGAGCCGCCTGCCGCGGTCCGGCGCGAGTTCGAGTCGGCGTTCGACGTCCTCGACCTTCAGGAACCAGACGCCCTGGACGCGCTGCGCCCCTAGCTCGTGCGCCCTGGCCAATTGCCGGACGCGGGACTCCGTAACCCCGAGTACGTGCGAGGCCTCGATCGTCGATATGAACCCAGGTGTGGGCGCGATTGTGTCATCAAACATTCCGTGAACAGTATATTTCAGGGCACGCTGTTTCTGTCAAGCGCGGGTCAACCCTCGGCGGGCGAGTATTCGGGTGCTGGACCTGGCCACCGCTACCGAGCAGCAAGTGATCGAGTTCATCCACTCGAGGCGCCAGGGAACCGCAGGTGCGCCCGGCCAGGCCCGGTTGATCTGGCCAGGCCGTTGGAGGTCGAGGCCTCCAGGATTCGTACCACTCGCCGTTGGCCTCGATCGACCATAGCAGACTATTCGAACCCGGGGCCGGTTCGATCGACGGGCGGACCGTCCGGCGTCTCCGCTGCCCCGGCCTGGGCTTCGACTCGACCGTACCTTCGAATTGCACGACCCCACAGCAGGACCCCGACGAACAGCGCTCCGAACGCCACAGGCTCGTAGCGGGCGCCGATCGGTGAAGCGGCCACCAGCCGCAGCCACTCGAAGTTGTTGCCCGGGTTGACCGCCAGAACTCCAGGCCACGCCGGGCCGTTCGGGAAGTCCGCCGGAATGGCCTCGATTCCCACGCCCACACCAAAGATCCGGGGCAGCAGCGGCGTCGCGGCGACGCCGGTCACCCAGGCGACGACAAACGTCGGGACCTCGAACACGCGCGGCAACCGACGCCGCGCCCAGATGCCGAATCCGCCACCGACGATCGCCGCAGCGAACACTCCACCGGCGGCGGCGAGCCACCGACCGGCGGCCGCGGCGGGTAGCGGGACGAACTCACCGGGGAAATCGGGCAAGCCCGCCACCGGACTTGGACCTCGGACCGGGTCGTAGACGCTGAGGTTCTGCGCCACGATCAGCAGCGAGACGGCCGCGAACGCCAGAGCCAAGATCAGCGGCGCCGCCGAGCGGGTGAACAGGCGGGTCATCGCGCCATCCCACGGCCAGGGACCTGGCGGCGCGGCGGGCGCCGGCTGCCAGAACGTGCCCGGCGCGAGGTTCGGGGGCGGCCAGGTGGCCGGAGGCCACGTCGACCGCGTCTTGGGCAGCGGGGCGTAGTGGTTCAGAATCCCGGACCAGATGACGACGCCAATCACCAGCGCCCAGAACGAAACCGGCTCCACAAAGGCGATTATCGGAGTGAAGAGCGCGGTCAAGCCAGCCGCCACTGGATTGATGCCATTCAGGCCCGGCTGGCACCCGTCCATGCAGAATTGCTCGATGGAAACGCTCTGCCCGGTGATGACCGGCCCGTATGTGACCGCCTGAAGTGCGACGACCCAGGCAAGGATGCCGGTGAGCAGGTGCCCGCCGCCGAACCTGTTATTTCGATGCAGCCAGCCACCGAACGAGCCGGCCACCAGAGCGGACACGATCACCGCACTCGCGGCGGCGGTCCACCGGCCAACCGCCCAGGTGTCGACCAGACGATCGGCGGAGGATTTGCCCGGGGTGAGCGTGTAGACCTGGAGCGATAGCGCCACGAACGGCAGCGCAACCAGAGCCAGGACGAGCGCCAGAATTGTTGGCCCGTACTTGCTGTTGGTCGCCCAGCGCAGTTCTCCGCCGGCGACCGCATCGACCGGTCGCCACAGGCCCCTCATGCGCTCCGACCTCAGCGGCTGCATCTCACCCTCCCGTGGAACTGGACAATTGCCGCGCCGACTACGAAGAAGCGCAGGCGGGTGGGCTCAACTCCTGCTGGTGTTCTCGCCAACAGAATGTTCTTCTCACCATCTGGTGTTTCCCCTCTGGCGATATCGCCTGCCGGCCCAGTCCCTGCATCGGCGCTTGAACTGTAGTCGCCCAAGACGCGAATGCCTGTCGTGCGCCTGACAACGGGGCTGCTCGGCCTACAACCTATCCATCGGCGACAGCTTCTTGTGCGCCGCCCTTGCCCGTTCGTCGGCGGCGCTCGCGCCGTAACGGCTCAGCATCGATCGTGACTTCCAGCCGGCGAGTCGCATCAGGTCGCCCTCGGTCCCACCCGACGCCAGCCAGGCGTGGGCGAACGTGTGTCGGAACCGATGCGGGCCAATAGCGCCGAGACCCGCAGCTGCGGCCCTGTCCCGCACGACCTGGTAGATCCCAGAGTCGGTCATCGGGCCGCCGTGGCCTAGCCAAAGCTCTGGGCGACTTGCATACAGGTGTTTGGACCGAATGCGGAGGTATCGATCCAGCGCCTGGATCGTCTTGCCGCCGAGCGAGAGTATCCGCGGTCGACGGCCCTTCCCGAGCACGGTCGCCTGGCCCGTCGTGAGATCGACGTCCTCCAACCGAAGGCCGGCGCATTCGGCCCGCCTGAGGCCGGTGTCGATGAAGAGAGCGACGATCGCCATGTCGCGACGGTCCGTGAAGGTCTTGCCCGACACCGATGCGAGCAGCTTTCGAAGGGCATCCTCGCCCAGCACCGGCGGCGGCTCTTCCGGGATGATCGGCGGGCGCATTCGCGCCATCGGGGAGTCGGGGATCTCGCCTTCTTCGACCGCCCAGCGGAAGAACTGCTGAACCGCCCTGAAACGCACCGAAGCCGTGGCCGGCTTGTGTTGGCTCAGCAATTGGCCGACCCAAGTCTCGATATGCTCGCGCCGGAGGTTGGCCATCACCGTCGGCATCCCCCGTTCGGTGAGGAAGCTGCCGAGCTCGTCGGCCGCGGCCAGATAGGTCGAAATCGTGCGCGGCGCCTTGTTCTCGGCGACCAGCGTCCGCTGCCAGCTGTCCCTCAGGGCCACGTAATCGCCTTCCGCCAGATGTCCAGTTATCATCTGGTGAAGCGTAGTCGCAGCCTAATTCGTCTGCAAGTTCACAGGCTGAGTGTCGCGCCAAGCGCGAAAAGGGGTTTGGAGCGGGAGACGGGTCTCGAACCCGCGACATTCAGCTTGGAAGGCTGACGCTCTACCGACTGAGCTACTCCCGCCCGTGATCCACACTTTGTTAGGCCAAGCTACCCGTAAGGGGAGCTATAAGCCTAACAAACAGTGGGTCCGATGAGCATTTGACCCTCGCGGTGGCCAAAGCTCGGTTTGCACCACGCTCGTACAGCGCTTAACTGTACCGGATTCCTGTCGTTCCACGCTCAGCGTACAGCGTGTAGTTACACGCTGTCGCTCTTGAGCTTCGAAGACGATTTGCTCGAGCCCGGAGGCCGGCGAACTCAACCTCGCGGAGGATTGCACGGCCTTGCGCCTCACAGCCCATCCGACTGAGCGGGGGCGATGCCTTACCAATTGCACGCAAAGACTGCCCATTTAGAGAGGATTCGCTGTCAGGCGGAGACGGCGTTGACACTGCGGTGGCGGACGCGCGCGTTCGGCCACGGAAGCCCTTCTCCGCACTCCACAAGCTCACGCTGTCGAGCATTCCCTGGCTGTGCCGGACTGGCGCGAATTTCATTGTTTCTCTGATCTCGGCAGCACACGCTCCAGCAGCGCCCGCCGAACCCCCCCTATCGGAGCGTCGAGCGTTCAACCAAGCGTCCGGGTAAACGTCATGTGGGTCACTCCGCTAGGCGACAAGGTAGCTTCGATCTCGTAGTCCTTCTCGAGGCCCTCCAGCCCGTCCCAAAGACGCACGCCCCGGCCGAGCAGGATCGGGACCACCACGATGTGCATGTGGTCGATGAGCCGCGCCTCCAGGAACTCACGGAGCATGGTGGGCCCCCCACCGATGCGCACATCCTGGCCGCTCGCAGCCTTACGGGCCGTCTCGAGCGCCTCGGCGGGCGACGCGTCGATGAAGTGGAACGTCGTGCCGCCTTCCATCTCGATCGACTGGCGCACGTGATGAGTGAGGACGAAGACAGGTGTGTGGAACGGGGGGTTGGGACCCCACCAGCCCTTCCAGTCGGGATCCGCCTGCCATCCGGGCGGCCCGAACTTGCCTGCGCCCATGATCTCCGCGCCGACCCCCAGATCGTAGAGCCGCACGAAGACGTCGTCGATGCCGCGGCTGCCGCCGGGCTCGCCGACCGTCTTGTGCCACCACTGGGTGGCGAACATCCATTCGAGCAACCTATCGCCGGCGTGGCCAAACGGCGCGTCGCGGCTCGGACCTTCGCCGGTGCCGAATCCGTCGAGCGAGACCGCGAAGAATTGGACGCGAGCGAGTGACATAGCTCGTGCTCCTCTTGGGGGGACTCCAGAAAGGCGCAGCCGCTCTGCCGTGCCCCGCCGGTACCCGTCAGGCCTTGACCCGGCCTGTGCCGGGCGGCCCGGCCAGAATGGTCGGAACGTATTCCAGGAGTTGGATGCGACCATCGAAGGTGCGGCTGCCGATCATGTCGAGTGCGACATCGGGATAGCCGTCGTAGATCCGTTCCCGACCGGTGCCTCCGGTGATGACGGGAAACACGACAACGCGGAAGCGGTCGACAAGGCCCGCCTTGAGCAGGGAACGGCACAGGGTAAGGCTGCCGATCGTGCGCATCGACCTGGAAGCTTTGCCCTTCATCTCGCGCACGGCCTCGACGGCGTCTCGAGCCACGAGTTGCGTGTTCAGCCAGGAGAGTGGCTCGCTCAACGTGGTCGAGAAGACGATCTTCGGCATGGCGGCCAGAGCACCGGTGCCTGGCTCGCCCTCGGCGGCGAACCGGGACATGAGCCGGTACGTCGTCGCACCCATCAGGATCGCGTAGTCGCCTTCCGGCTGCTGCCCCAGCCACGCGAGGTACTCGGGGCCTTCGAGCCCCCACCAGCCCGGCCAGCCGTCGGCAGCGGCATAGCCATCGAGTGAAGTGATGAAGTCGATGAGGAGTTCTGGCATCGAAGTTTCGACTCTCCTGAGCGGTTGGGCCGGACTGCGTCTAACCTGCCCGATCGAGGGTGATCCTGCACCGCCCGATGTCAATGTCCCGGATCCCGGGCGACAAGTCACGGACTCCAAGGGTCGGTTCGAGGACGACTCGGGCTGTGCCGACTCGGAGAGATCGAGACAAAGCGCCGAGGGCATCCGCAAACCCATTGGGATCTTCGTTCCCAGCCTGACCGGGCGTGGCGAGCAATCGTTCAGTAGGTTTTTGCGGCGTTGCCGAGCGGAACGCGCCGCGGATAACCGGCTTTGAACGGCCGCACTCGCAGCATGCCCTGACCTTACCCAGTGCCTCCGAGCCATTTCGGCAGCCTTGCGTTGAGGCCTACCAGGTCAGCGGCTTCTCAATCGCCGATCGCCTTGCGGACACGCTCCGCGATGACCTTCTCGTCGGCCGATGAGAGCTCGGTGATGGCGTAGGACACGGGCCACATCGTGCCCTGGTCGAGCTTGGCCGTCCCGAAGAACGTGAGGCTGCCGTAGCGAGCCTTGAACCTCGCACGCTCCTGGTAGAACACCACGGGCTTGCCGTCCGCGTTGGCATAGGCGGGGCTGCCAAAGAGCAGCTTCGGTGCCAGCGACGGCGCGACCCGCATGACGATCGCGTGGATGCGCTCAGCGTTCGTCTTGTCCGGCTCGTCCAGGGAAGCGATCTTGTCGAGTACCGACTTCAACGCCGCTGCCGCAGCCTCCTGCGCTTTGAGTTCCTTTGCCCGCTGACGCGTGGCCGCGCGCTCTTCGGCCGTGGCTTCGGGGCGGGACTTCTTGGATTTTGCCATGCGTTCATGGTAGTGCGACACGCCGTAGGCGCTTCTCCAGAACTGCTTTTCACCCTCGCAAGGCGATACTTGCATCGGCATCGGGACCCAGCACGTCCTGTCGGTCCCCGGCTAATTCAGGTGTTGCCGATCGGCTCTCGCCGCTACCAGATGAACGGGATCATCTTGGTGCGCTGGCTGTATTCGATGTAACCGGGCAATTCACGTCGGAGCAGGTCTTCCTCTGCGGCGATACGGTGGCGGTAAGCGCGACCGACCAGGCCGATCACGCCCGCGAGGACCGGCAGACTGCGCGATGTCAGTCCGAATCCGGTCCAGGTGAGCAGAGATCCAAGATAGCCAGGATGGCGGACGAGACGGTAGGGTCCCTCGGTCACGACTCTCTGCTCAGCGTCACTTTGCAATGTTCTGGAGTAGGACGCGCCGAGGGTCCGCATCGACCAGATCCGGAGTCCTAGCCCGGTCGCCTGCAATGCCACACCAAAAGCCGCGGCTGCCCGAGGCAGCGGTCGGGGAGGCAGGTTTCGAAGCAGCGGTGAAAGACTCGCAGCGAGGATGTCGGCGGTCACGATCTGGCGCGTGCTGTCCTGATCGTCTGAGTCGGCGCGAAGGCTAGAGGTGTGGCCCCGTTCACGAGCCACCGCTTCGACGGCGAAGAAGCCCGCCAACCCGATGTATCCGGCAAGGAACCACCATCCTCCGACGCGGGCATCTCGCGAAGAATGGTTGGAGCGTCGTGACATGCCAGAGAGTATGGAGGTTGCCGGCTACCCTCTCTGTATCCACTCCGCCTCATGCTGCCGGCTCGAATTCCGCGACGCCGTGCGCCCGACGCAGCGGTCGGCCAGGGTGGCTAGAAACACTCGGCTGGGGTCATGCGGCGTCGACCCGCAACTCGCGCAGGAGGGCGGCGCTTGGGTCGCCGGCGCTGATTGTGGCCGAAACGAGGGCCGGTCCTGTCCAGAACGGCGCGAGGCACGCTTCTCGGCAATTCAACGCACGGCAGGGCTGGAAGGCGTGAGCACGACCTTCCCAGGTATGGCGCCCGCGATCTTCTCTGCCCAAAGACGCGGCCCCTCGGAGAGTGAACCGACCCTGCCCACGACCGGACGAAGGGCCTCGGTGTCCATGCGCCGAGCCAGCTCTGAGAGTTGGTCACGGTTCGGTTCGACGACGAAGAAGACGCAGTTCACGTCGGCGCGCTCGGCTCGGGTGACTCGACGACGGAGACCAACGAGCCGCCCGGTCGAAGCGTTGGCCACGAGCGGTGGTAGACCTCCCCACCGATGAGGTCGAACACGACGTCCACCGCGTTGACGCCATCCAACCCGTCGCGAACAAGGTCGAGATACTGTTCTGCCCCCAGCCCGAGAACCAGGTCGCGGGATTTGGGCCAGCCGGTCCCGATCACTCGGGCGCCCGCAGTAACGGCAAGCTGGACCGCCAACGTCCCCACGCCCCCGCCCGCACCGTAGATGACGACCGTCTGGCCGGCTTCGAGGTGGCCGTGGACAAAGAGCGCCTGCCAGGCCGTCAGCGCGGCCATGGCGAATGCCGCTGCGTCGACGTGGGAGACGGAACCGGGCTTGATGGTCAGGTTTCTGGCCTCGACCGCCGCGAATTCGGCAAGGGAACCGTCTCGGTATCAGTCGGTCAGCCCGAACACCTCGTCACCGACGCTGAGCCCGGCGGTGCCCCATCCGAGGCCGACGACCGCCCCCGACATTTCGTGACCGGGTATCACCGGCCGACGGTCCCTGCCGGAGCGGTCCGTCCACGTCGAGGGCCACTGCAACTCGTTCGGAGTGAAGCTCGCCGCCTCTATCTGGATCAAGACATCGCCGAGTTGAGGATTGGGGAGCGGGCGCTCCTCTAGACTCATGGTTCGCTCGGGTGCTTGGCCTCGCTCCCGAACCAGGAGCGCCGCCATCTGGGAAGGGAGGGCTGTCATCAGTTGGGCGTCGTCGACGGCCAGTGAGGCGGCGACCAGTCACCCTGTGGGTCAGTGGTCTGCCCCACTTCGATCAGATGGCCGTCGGGATCGCGGAGGTAGCAGCGAATCTCGTACTGATGCTGTTTCGGCGGCGTCAGGAATTGAGCGCCCCTGGCGCTCCAATCGGCGTACACAGCCGCGATGTCTCTGACCCGGATATTGAGGAAGCTGCTGACCCGGTCGGGATCCCGCGGCGTTTCGAGGGTGACCGCAGGCTTGTCGTCGGTCGGTCCTCCGCCGACATTGATGATGATCCAGGTGTTGGACAGGGCAACATACGTCAGCCCTCCCGGGCCCGAGAAGACCACTCGGCCGCCGAGTATCTCGGTGTAGAAGCGCCGAGAGCGTTCCACATCGTTCGAGACTATGAAGTGAGCCAGCACAATTCCCTCGGGGGGCGGCGGGAGCTCGGCCATCTGGCACCTCCACTGATTGGGTCTCACGCCCCGCTTCACGACGGAGACTGAAGCCGACGTTACACCAGCAAGCATTCGATCTCCTTCCGCTGCCGCGCGGCGATCCGGACCGCGGGCGGCGGCAGCGGCGGCGCTATACCCCACCCAAGCCACCAGCTGGGCCGGTCAGGTAACCGCGTAAATCCGGTGCGCCGTCCCCGGCTCCCC
Organism: uncultured Chloroflexia bacterium; assembly: GCA_963835845.1. Lineage (GTDB taxonomy): Bacteria > Chloroflexota > Limnocylindria > Limnocylindrales > CSP1-4 > Fen-1039. The sequence continues at coordinate 263,668 of CAWIGT010000006.1, forward strand.
CCGCCGCCGCTCCCCATCCCGCGCGCGCCCGAACCCGCGACCCGGCCAGGAGCGTCACCCTCCGGCGGCCTGACCGCCGTCGATGTGCAGAATCTCGCCGGTGACGAATGTGGCGCGTTCGAGGTAGAGGATCCCGTCGACAACGTCGGCGATCTCGCCGACTCGACCCAACGGGTGAAGCTCGGCCAGCTCGGCGTAGGACGCGGGGTCATGTATCGGGGTCTCGATGACGCCGAGCGACACGGCGTTGACCCGCACACCGCGTGACGCGTACTCGATGGCCAGGGATCGTGTCACCGCCGCCAATCCGCCTTTGGTCAGCGCCGCCAAAGCCGAGGGCCGTTCGCTCTCGGGGTGGTCGACGAGGCTGGTGGTGATATTGACGATGTGACCGCCGCCCTGGGTAAGCATCTGCCGGATTACCCGCTGGGTGATGTGGAAGAAGCCCGCGAGGTTGACCGCGGTGATCGCCTGATAGTCGTCGGGCGTGTAGTCGGCGAACGGTTTGCCGATGAAGACCCCCGCGTTGTTGACGAGGGTGTCGATCCGGCCGAACCGCTCCAGTGCCTGCTTCACGACCATCTCGGCGGTTTCGGCCTGTGCGATGTCGCCTTGCATCGTGAGGATGTCACAGTCATCGGACGCGCCGATCGACCGCGCGTTCGCGACAACCGAATACCCGGCCAGGCGGAAGGCCGCGACGAGCCCTGCGCCGATGCCCTGGGATGCGCCGGTGATGATGGCGACTCTTCCGCCCGCGACCGGCGGATTCGGCAGCTTGGTCACAATGCCGAATATACGACCCCGGTCTTCGAGCGGCGCAGCAGCCGCATCGAGGAACCATCCGGCGAGCGAGCGTCTTCGACATGGGCGGCCTGGGGGGCCTCGTTCGGCGTGGTGTCCGGGCCAGCCGGTTGCGTCACCTTGTTGGCGGGATGGGCCAGGGCGCAAAGTCCCCCGTCGGGTCGGTGGTTTGCCCCACCTCGATCAGATAACCGTCGGGATCGCGGATGTAGCAACGGATCTCGTACTGGTGCTGCTTCGGCGGCGTCAAGAATTGAGCACCCCGAGCGCTCCATTCGGCGTACACCGCTCGGATGTCTGCGACCCGCATGTTGAGAGGTCAGTAGTGCCCGCGCGCCAGCGTGAGAATCATCGGGTGTCGCCCTGGAGCTCGCTGAGGGTGCGCACGGTTTCTTCGTGGTCGGGCAGGGCGTAGTCGGGAAAAACGCCGCCGGGCACGATGTCAGCGCGCATCGGCCGACTCCCGCTCCATCGTCGACGCCGCCGCGTGCTCATCGGTCTGAGAACCGCGCACGATGAGCACCGGTCGCTTCGAGGCGCGGAGCACGCCGAGCGAGACGCTGCCAAGGAACGCGCTTGCGACTGCTCCATGACCGCGAGAACCGACGACGAGAAGGTCCGCGGCTTGCGACTCCCCGTATTCCACGATGGACTCGGCGGGCAATCCCGCGAGCAGCGCCGTCTTGGCAACCACGCCCTTCTGGGCAGCCGCTGCGGCCGCATCCCGAAGCACCACGTGATCGTACGCGGTCGGCTCGTGCGGGACGGCGGTGCCGACCGCGTTAATGGAAGGTGTCACGACGTCGAAGGCCGGCATGACGTGGACGACGGTCAGCTGCGACCCATGCTCCGCCGCGAGATCGGCCGCCATCTCGACGGCTTCGGTCGCCCCCGTGGACCCGTCTGCCGCAACCACGATCCGCTCCATGGCGTTTGCGTCGGACGGATGATCCTTGGGCTCGGCCGAAGCCGCCTGTCTCCCGGCGTCGCCGGCGACCACGTGGCGGACCTCGGCCATATACCGGTCGGCCGCCCGCGACGCCTCCTCCGGCGTGCTTCCCCGCTGGCGAGCGTCGAGGTACGGGGCGTACCAATCCCACCAGTCGTGCTTGGGTGCGCGCTTTTCGAACGCGTCGTGATGCTCTGCCGTTTCGTGTAGGAGCAGCGCCAGGGTCGCGACGTCCACACCTGAAACCTCCCGCGTTTGGTCGCTGTTCACCGACCGGGAAGCCGGGTTGTGATCTCCTGCAGCACCCACTCATTGCCGTCGGGATCGGCAAACGATGCAAAGGAGGCATACGTGGCGTGAGCCGGCGCCGGTCCCGGTACCCGCGCGCCGTGCTCGCCGGGTGCGCCGTAACGGCAGGCGAAGCCCGACTCACAGTGGTACACGTCGCTGACCTTGACACCGCGATCCACAAGTTCGGCGCGCGCGGCCGCTATGTCGCTCACGGCGAGGTGCGTGGCGTGGGCGCTGCCGGGCGCCGCGGTTGTGAGACCTGTACCGAACTGGATGGAGCACCGGGAGCCGGGCGGCGTAACCTGCACCAACCGGAAATCTCGGTCGGCGACGACGTCGGCGTCGAGGCGCCAGCCGAGGCGCCTGTAGAACTCGTTGGCCCGATCCACGTCCGAGACCGGGATCACGAGGACTTCCAACCTGTAGTCCATGCGAGGCGCTCCTTCCGACCGCGAAAGCTCGGCCCCCAGAAGGCTCGACCTCTCTCGCGCGTCTCTACCAGCGGCCTCCAAAGGTTTCGCTTAGCGCGACCATTCGCAGCTCCACGAAGATGGCGAGGACTGTGCAGTCCGAAGAGCGTGACCCTGGACAGTGACCGGCGGATTCGGGCCAGGCTGGATGAACACCGGCATGCGTCCGAGCGTGGCGACACCGAAGCCGAACACGCCATCTACGCCGCCGACGCGGGTCTTGACTACCCGCAGTCCGGTGAGCGTTTCAGAGGTCGCGGCAATATCCGGGCGCAGCGCGTCGGGCATCCGGCGGAGAGGGATTTCACGATCCGGAGGATCAGGAGGCACACGGATCTTTGGATCAGCGCGTGCACCATGACGTACGACGGCGTGCCCTCGTTCTCAGTGAGCATCATGGAGTTCCCGAGGCCGGGAGAGTGTCAGCCCCACCGGGCTCCTCACTCGGAGTTGTCCCGTGCGCTTCCACCGCACCGGCACGAAGCGCTTGCGGCAACCCGCGGGTCGGCGAGCTAATGCTCGCGTTCGAATCAATCCCGCTGCCGGCGGATCCAGGGCCATCGCTTGTCGCGAACACCGCCGACGCTTCGGCCGAGGCACTGCGCGGACTCTTGGGCTGGAGCGCCACGCGCGAGGCCTTGGCGGCGCACAAGTCCAGTCCCGGCTGAGCGTCATACCCCGCTTTGGCACCGCGCTTCTCGGCTGCGTTCCGCCTTCAATTCTCAGGTTTGGGCAGATCGCCTCAGACACGCCGATGCAGCGAGGTTAGCACCGCGCATCTGAGGCGCCTGAACGCCCTCCACGGGGCCGCCGAATCTTTCAAGACAGCCCAGTCAAGGGTCAAATAGGCTGACGCTGTTACTCGAATCTGACGCTGCCACGTAGAGCGTTCAACTGGACATAAAATGGGCGTTTCGTGCGTGGGTTCCACGAAAAGAGCACCGCGCTCAGGAGCGTTTGACTTGGAAGGCTGACGCTCTACCGACTGAGCTACTCCCGCCCGTTTGCCTTAGATTGTTAGGCTAGAGCTGGCTACGAGACCTCGTTTGCCTAACAAATCGTTGGTCAAGGCCACGATTTGGCGCCGACACCACACGATCGCGATTAGCACCACGCTCGTAGAGCATATAACTGTAGCCGAGCACGGGCATTTCACGCTCAGCGCATAGCGTGTAAGCCAGTGCTTCCTGGGCGGCGGCGAGGCTCGCGAACTAGTGGTTCGTTACGATAACGTCCAGAGCCCGCAGAACCGTGTCGGCCGAGTTGGCGTCGACATTGGGATCGGCGGAGGCGTTGGCATCGAGCTGCACCACGACCGCGGCTCCCACGGCAGGCGAGCCTGAAGGCCCCGCTTCCTGGTGATAGCCCGGATCGCCGGTCATGTCGATCGTCACGGTCGAACCGTCGGCCATCTGCACGACCATCGAGTTCGAGTTGATCGACTTCACCGTGCCGCTGATAGCGCCGCCATCACCCGCAACTCGCGAGGGCGCCGCAAAATTCGGGAAGCCGAGGCCGTTCAGGCTGAACGATCGGCCGGCACCGCCATTGAAGAGGCCCGGTATCGATCCGCCTGTGGCCGTACCCACCAGGAAGCTGACGCCGCTTGCCGCGACCAGAGCACCGACTATCAGCAGGGCCCGGGTGCCTCGATCCATCCGCGCGGTCGACTTGTCCGTTAGCTTGCCGCGACTCCCCACGCGGCCAGGAATTGCCCGCTCTCTTCGCGTCCGCCGACTCATGTATTCACCTCTACTCATAGCGAAGCGCGACCACTGGGTCGAGTCGGGCCGCCTGGATGGCAGGCCATACTCCGAAAACGACACCGACCAGCAAGCTGAAGCTCATGGCGGCCACTGGGGTTATCGGGTCGAAGATGAATCCCCAGCCCGCCAGCGCTCCGATCGCCCACGATCCGACCACGCCGACCCCGATGCCGATGAGCCCCCCTGCCATCGACAGACCCAGCGCCTCCACGAGGAATTGAGAGAGGATGTCTCGGCCGCGCGCTCCGATCGCCTTTCGGATGCCGATCTCACGAGTCCGTTCGCGAACCGAGACGAGCATGATGTTCATGATCCCGATCCCGCCGACGAGTAGTGAGATCGAGGCGATACCGGCGAGGAGTAGCGTCAGCACGTCGCTGACAGAGCTGACCGTGCCCAGGAGCTGGGATTGGGTGCTGACCGAGAAGTCCGCACTGCCGGTGGACGAGATGTTGTGCCGCTCGCTCAGTGTCGACGTGATCTCCGTGGAGACAGAGTCGATTGCGGATGGCGATTTCGCGCTGATGCCGATTGAGGAGAGGCTGGCGTTGCTGCCGACGAACAGCTCGCGCGCGGTGGACAGGGGGATGAGCACGCGGTCGTCCGAGTTGGTCGTGCCCCCCTTGGGTTGGAGAATGCCCACGAGGTCGAACGGAAGCCCCCCGATGTAGATGGTCGAGCCGATCGAGTTGTCTGTGAGTCCGAGGTTATCCGCCGTGGTGGCACCGATGACGGCGACGCGCATGTTGTGCTCGACGGACAGCTCCGACAGGAATGAGCCCGCCCAGGTCTGGTAGGCGAAGACGTCCGCGTAGGTGGAGGTGGTTCCGATTACGGATACGGTCTCGTTCTGGAGGCCGGCGACTACCAGCTCATTCGAAGAGACCTGCGGCGCCACGAACGAGATGTTGTCGAGCTTCGCGATGGCATCGGAGTCTGCGAGCGTGAGCGTGGTGGCTGTTCCGAACTGACCGCGGTTCGCGCCGCCGGTGGCGCTGAAACCCGGATTGACGGTGAGCAGGTTCGTGCCCAGGGCTTGCAGCCGATCGCCGATGCCCTTGGTAGCACCCTGGGCGACGCTGACGAGGATGACGACCGAGGCCACTCCGATGATCACGCCCAGCATGGTAAGGAAGGTCCGCAGCTTGCCAGTCTGGAATCTTGAGCGGGCCTGGGCCAGGAGATCGATTAATCTCATCGGCCGAAGGGGACGGCGCCGCCACCAACGCCGGGCAGCTGGAACCCGCCACCAGTGGTCGTCGTCCCGTTTCGAGTTGCCGTTGTGCCTGTGACCACCGTGTCCTGACTCGACAGACCGTATGTGATCTCGACGTAGGACGAGGTCACGAGCCCGATCCCAACGGTCACCGGTGAGGCACTACCGTCCGACTGGATCACTCGAACGGTGTAGCCGGTCGAGGCGCCGCCAGACACAGCCGTAGCGGGGACCCGCATGACGTTAGTGGAAGAGCCGGTGGTGATCGTGACGGTCGCGGTCATGCCAGCCCGAACCGTCTCGGGCGGGCTCGTGAGCGTGATCCGGACGGAGTAGGCCACGACGCTGCTCGGCGAACCTCCGACGGCAGATGAGGAGGACCCAGTCGTCGCCGATGTGGGCGCGGGCGCTATCGAGGCCACCACGCCCGGGACGCTCGTGTCGAGCGCGGTGACTGAGATGGTGGCCGGCTGGCCCGGTTCGAGGTTGTTGACGTCGGATTCGGTGAAGCTCGCGACCGCCACGAGCGATCCCGACTGGACCTCGATCGCATAGCCCGAGGGTGCGTTGACCCCGGGCAGGATGTTCACCGCGATGACCAGACCGTCGGCCGGAGCGACCAGCTGGTCCTGCGAAGCCGCCGCCTGGGCGTGGTCGTACGATGCCTGAGCCGTCGCCACCTGCGCCTGGTCCTGCAAGATCGTCGAGCTCGGTGTCTTCGAATCGGCCTGGTCGTTGGTTAGTCTCGATTGGGCCGCGCTCAGGTTTGCCTGGGCACTGAGCAATGCGACCTGGGCGTCCGACGAATCGGCGGTGGCGAGAACGTCGCCCTGCTTGACCTTCTGGCCCTGCGTGGCTACGACTGTCTTCACGGGCCAGTTCAGGGACTGAGCCTGGTCGCCCGCCCAGCCGGAGGCCACGGAGCCACCGGAGCCGGAAGTCGTGGTGGTGGAGCTGACGATGTCCGGGCTCGAGCCGAACTTGAGGCCGTAGACGGTGCTGGCCTCGACAGTGCCGGTCGCGACTGAGGTCGCGATGACGTCACCGTACGTCACAGCAGCGGTTGTGTACGTGGTGGTAACGGACCTGGCGATCCATGGCCGGACGAAGCCGAGGGTCAGCCCGACCAGCCCGATTACCAGCATGCCGGCGCCAAGCAGCTTCAGCCACGGTACCCTCCGGCGTCGAGGCTCCGGCGGCTCATCCTCGAGTATCGAAGGGCGCGAGCTTCGCGAACGGGAGCGACTCGGCGACACTGCGTCCGCCTGCAGTCTTCGGACCCGTCCTCTGGCTCGGCGGTCGTCGATCCCTTCTAGCTCGGCCGCCTCCGCTACTGTTTCGTCCACATCGATCTCGTCCTGGTCGTCCTGATCAATGAACTCGGTCTCGATCCCGTCAGCATCGTGATCGTCGGTATCGATCTCGTCAGGCTCGGCCTCCAACGGAATCGTGCTTGTAGCCGGGCCCTGCCGACCGTCCCACCTCGCTCGGGTGTGGCGGATTCGTCGCGACATCCTCTCCTACCCTCGGGCTGGCCAACCACTAGACCACAGAACCTCTGCCGATCCGTTGGCGGGGCCGCCAGCATCCGCAAGAATGCTTGAAATTTCCTGAAGGTAGGCGATTCACATATTCAGGGCGATTACAGGCGCCGCAGCGATACCTCACATGTCGCCCTCCACAATCCGTGGCCTGGGAGTCGTGGCTGACCCTGGCGTGAGAGGCATTAGCGGATGAATATGAACAGCGGGACCGACGGCTTCGGTGGGTTCATACGATGAGCGCGCGCCCCACCGCTCCGATCATCGAGCTGCAGCACGTCAGCCGCACCTACGACGCCGGCAAGGTTCAGGTTCCGGCCCTAGTGGATGCCGAGCTGAAGGTCGCCAACGGCGAGTTCCTCGCCATCATCGGCCCTTCGGGCTCGGGCAAGTCCACCATGATGAACATCCTCGGTTGCCTCGACCGACCCACCTCCGGCCGCTACATCCTCGACGGTCAGCTCGTTGACGAGCTCGACGACGACGGCCTCGCCGAGGTCCGCAGTCGGTCGATCGGCTTCGTCTTCCAGAGCTACAACCTGTTGCCTCGCACATCCGCGCTCGAGAACGTGGCCGCGCCGCTCATGTACCAGGGTTTCAGCAGGAAGGATCGACTGAGGCGCGCCCAAGCCGCCCTGGACCGACTGGGGCTCGGCGATCGGCTGGACCACGAGCCCTCGGAGCTTTCCGGCGGTCAACAGCAACGCGTCGGGATCGCTCGGGCGATCGTGACCGAGCCCGCGCTCATCCTGGCAGACGAACCGACCGGCAACCTCGACAGCCACTCCGGCACAGAGGTGCTGACCCTCTTTCGGTACCTGCATGAGCTCGGCCGGACGATCGTGATGATCACCCACGACGCCGAGGTCGCCGAAGCGGCAGATCGATCGGTTCACATCCGCGATGGCCAGCTCCACGAGCAGGCCGCGCTGGTGGATGCTCGTATCTGACCCTCGCGAGGGCGCTCAAATCAGCCTCCGGTGCTACCTGCGAGCATGTCGGCCAAAGCCGCGACGCGGAGGCTCTACGCCTTTGAGGCCTCCTTTGCCTCGATCGCCGCGAGTGCCGCAAGCGCCGCGCTGGCGTTGCCGCCGACTGACTTGAGGATCTGCGCATACACCGCCCGGTCCTCAGGCTTCACGCTGGCTGGTACGCCAGACGTGCTATTGGTGGCAGCAGGGGTCAGCAGGGCGGCCACCGTCGCGGCAGTCGTTGCGCCTCCTGATGCGGCTGCCGTTCCACTGCTCCCTGGCTGACCGCCCCCCTTTGTGGCTGGTGGCATGCCGCCGGCGGGCGGGGTGCCACCCGTTCAGGCCGACGGCGCAACCGGAACGAGCGCGGCAGGTGGGCACCACCATCACCACGGGCACAAGGCCGTGTCGGCGGCGATGGACTCTGTGGCCACGCTTCTCGGCACTACCACTACGGACCTCGCGACCGCTACCCAGAGCGGGCAGAGCCTCACTCAGATCGCTTCGTCAAAGGGCGTGAGCCAGCAGTCGCTGGTTAGCGCGATCGCGACGGCGCTTCAGGGCTCGGACTCGTCAATGTCTTCAAGCCAGGCCACCCAACTGGCGACCGCACTGGCCACGGGCACGCCTCAGAACAACCAGACACAGCCGTGGTCGACGGCTGTGTCTGGCACTCCGAGCACGTTCAGCGTCTCCGCCTGAACAGAGCCGCTCTGACTGGAAGCGCTAGGCCCCAATTCGCTTGGCGCTCGGGGCTGCGCACCGTTTTGGCGAGGATCTGACCGGCCGTCTTGGCCGATGCGTCGAGCACATTGAGAGCTCCGGCCTCATCACGGCTCGAGATACTCGTACTCGCCGGGCGGCTTGAAGGAACGTCCTCAAGCCGTCTTCGGGACCCGGCCCACGTTGCTCGGTATGTTGGCGATTGGGATCAGCAAAGATGGCGACGGTGTGTCGGCTCTATTCCTTACGCTCCGACCGCCTTCCTCCCGATCTGGATCTCCGCTGGTGAATTCGAGGGCCTGAGCACCACGCTTCTGGGTGCCGTCCGCCTCCGATTCTTAGTTTTGAGCAGATCGCCTCAGACACGCCGATTCAGCGGGGTTAGCACCGCGCATCTGAGGCGCCTGAACGCCCTCCACGGGGCCGCCGAAATCTTTCAAGACGGCCTACTGAACGCCCAAAAGGCTGACTCTGTAACGCGGTATGACGCTGTCACGTAGAGCGTATAGATGGACACGGAGTGGGCATTTCAAGCGTGAATCCCACGAAGCGAGCACCGCGCTCAGGAGATTCTGACTTGGAAGGCCGACGCTCTACCGACTGAGCTACTCCCGCCCGTGAGCCATACTTTGTTAGGACCCGGTGCGAAGCAGGTCAGGGAGGTAATGCGGAGGGCGACAACGGACGTGATCGATCGCTACGACCCGGCGTCGGACGCCGAGTCGGCCGACGGATCCAAGTCAGCGTGGCTGGGCGTGCTGATCGAGGGCAGCCCAAGAGGCTGAACTTCCTCGCTCTCGCGAACGAGCAGATCCCACGAAATGTCGGCGGCGCCGATGAGGAGGACGAAGACCACGAAGGTCAGGTCATATAGCCAGGTGCTGTCGCCGCTCATCGACAGCGAGACCGCTACATAGAGCAGAGCCAGATCGGCGATCAAAGTCCATCCGAGGCGCCGCACGGCGGAAATGCCCTTCCGGAGCTTCTTGCGGGCTCGCACAAGCTCCAGCCCTCCTCGGATGACGCGGGTGAGACCGACTCCCGCAACTCCCGCGAGACTGATGGCGATCGAGCGGGTGTCCAGGCCCGGGATCAAGGCGATAAGGGCTATGGATAGCAGGTAGAGCAGGTTCGAGAAGGCAACGTTTGCCTTCGTCCGCAGGTCCGCTCTCTCGGATACGGCGATGGCCGAGAGGTTGATCGACACGCCGACGAACAGCAACCCGAGCAACGCGGCCGACGCCGAACCCACCGCCAAGTAGAAGTCGTGCCATGAATCGAGGGCGATCCGGAACGCGGCGGCATCCATCCCCGAAGGATAACGGCATGTTGTGATTCCTCTCGCCCTGACCATTCAGGCAGGTGAGCCTGCTCGGACAGCGATCACCGACGTCCCGGCGTCAGCGGGTGGCCGATCCCCCAACGACGGTGACGGGGATCGGCAGTGATGGCCATCTGGCGTCTGTCGTCAGCAGTAGCGCGGCACCAAGTTCAACCGCGGTGGCCACGACCAGCGCATCCGGCAGCCGCAACTTGGTTCCGCGCTGGGCCCTCAAACTCGCCGCGGTTGCGGCAATCTCCCGAGTGGCTGGCTCAACTCGAGCAGGAAGAGCCGCGAGAAACTCATCGACTTTTGCAACCGCGCCGGCCCCCTGCCGGAAAGGGCCGACGAGTACCTCAGCGTAGGCGGAAGCTGGGATGGCCAACTCTTCACCCTGACTCCGAGCGCGAGTCAGGGCCTCCCTGGCCGCCACATGGTGGGCGTCGCTCGCGTCGAGGATCGCGATGATGATGCCGGCGTCGAGGATCGTCAGCGCCATTCGCGGCGCAGTTTGTCAACTTGATCTGGCGCGAAGGCGCCCGTCAAGGCGCCGGCAAATCGATCGACCGGATCCTCCTCACGGACCAGGATCAACTCACCCGGCCGGCCAGCCTCAGCTCGGAGGCGATCGCCCACTTTGAGCCCGGCCCTCAGGAGGGCGTCCTGGGGGATTGTGACCTGATTCTTGGCGCTCACTTTCGTGTATCCTCGGCGGCGAGCGGTCTTTACTCGTGTACTCATGGGTAAAGCTTACGCCACCGACGTTCTGTTCGGCAAGATCGACCGCGGAACGGATACAGACGGCTCGAGGCAATACCGCAGCGGCGGCAAGCTCGGGTGCATCCCGGTGTATCTGCTGGGACTTGGTCGATGTGCCCATGAGCTCCGAAGCTCGCCCAACGGGTCGATGCGTGCGGCATCGACCATCCTTTTCGCCGATCGGCGAGTATCCGCCCCGAAGCCCTGCCCTGTGTATGACGTCGCCCACAACCTCTGGAGGCCAACTTGACGGAGGCACGAACCGTTTACGAGGCCGCGGGCGGACAGGACGGTCTGCTCCGGCTGGCACAGGCCTGGCACGCGCGAGTGCTGGCGGACGAGGTGGTGAGCCATGCCTTCAGCCACGGCTTCCATCCGGAGCACACGAGCCGACTGGCCGCGTACTGGGCCGAGGCGCTCGGCGGTCCGGCGGCGTATTCGAGCGTGCTCGGCGACGAGACGTTCGTCGTCCGGCTCCACAGCGGAGAGGGAGAGCACGAGGAGATGGACCAGAGGGCCATTGAATGCTTCGATCGGGCGCTCGAGGACGTTGGTCTGGCGAAAGACGAAGCCCTGGCCCGTGTCCTCCACGACTACTTCGCCTGGGCCACGAGGAGCCTGGCGATGTACCCGGATTCGGCCGATGACGTCCCGGCGGACCTGGAAATCCCGCACTGGTCCTGGGACGGGCTCGTCGAAAAGCCACAGTCATAGAGGCATCGGCCAGCCTCCCGGAGCGCCAACTCGATCGCCCGCGGCACGACAATCCGCCGGACGGGAAGGGCAGCGGCGCCAGACCTCTCGACCCGACCATTCAGGCAGGTAGGCTCTCTGCGCCAAAGCTCCGCGATCACCTGCCCGCGGTCACGGCCTTCAGCTCTTCGAACGACTCCCGCATCAGCCCCGCAAGGTCTTCCTGACCGGTTGCGACTGTCCAGCGCTCGAAAGCGATCTTGAACACGGCGATCCCCGCCTCTGCGGCCAGGCTCGCCGGTAGGTCGCCGACGCCGCGCCCGCGCAAGACCTCGGCAACGGCCGACGCCAGCGCCGCCATCTTGATCAGCTCCCGTTCGCGTAGCTCGGCGTTGGCATCGATGACCGCCTGGCGTCGACGGGCAAACTCGCGGCGGTCCTGGAAGATTGGGCCTGTAGCCTCCATGGCGGCGGCGACGGCGTCGATCGGAGTCGCAGTTGCAGGCGCGCCGGCGACCGCATCCACGATGAAGTCCCTCAGGGCGCCCTGACCTCCGAACAGGACTTCTCGCTTGTCGGCAAAGTGCCGGAAGAACGTCCGCTCCGTGAGTCTCGCCCGCCTGGCTATTTCCGCGGTTGTCGTCTGCTCGAAGCCACGCTCCAGGTAGAGATCCAGCGCCGCCTGCTCGAGCCTGCCGCGAGCGTTCGGTTCCCATCGTCCCATGATGCGATCCTAACTGATGACAGTGGCAGACATCAAGTGCTACAGTGATGACAGCAGCTGACATCGACCCTCGAACTCGGGGCGACGCCGGAACGGCGTTCAATCCTTGGAGGTTTCTCATGCGTGTGTTTGTCACCGGCGCGTCCGGCTGGATCGGCTCCGCCGCCGTTCCCGAACTCATCGGCGCAGGCCACCAGGTCGTCGGGTTGGCCCGCTCGGATGCTTCCGCCGCCGCCCTGGCCGCTGCCGGAGCGGAAGTCCGCCGAGGCACGACCGACGATCTCGACGTTCTTCAAAGCGCGGCCGCTGAGTCGGATGGCGTGATCCACCTTGCGTTCAATCACGGCCTTGCCTTTTCGGGGGGCTTCCAGGCGGCCGCCGACGCCGATCGCCGTGCCGTCGAGACCTTGGCGGAAGTACTCGCCGGTTCGGGCCGACCGCTGGTCGTCGCCTCCGGCGTGTTGGGACTCACACGCGGGCGAGTGACCACCGAATTGGACGGGCACATCATCGACCCGGTCGTGGCCGCGGCCATGCCCGGCGGTCCTCTAGCCCGCCACGCGACGGCAGAGTTCGTGCTCTCCCTGGCATCGCGCGGAGTCCGCTCTTCGATCGTGCGGCTGTCTCCTACAAATCACGGCGACGGGGACCACGGCTTCATGGCGACCATCGTCGGCATTGCCCGCGAGAGCGGCGTCTCAGGCTATGTCGGCGACGGATCCAACCGCTGGCCTGCCGTCCATCGTCTCGATTCCGGGCACCTGTTCCGCCTCGCGTTGGAGAAGGCGCCGGCGGGATCGACGCTTCACTCGGTCGCGGACGAAGGCGTACCGATCCGCGAGGTCGCCGAAGTGATCGGCAGGCATCTCGGGATCCCGGTGGTGTCGATTGCCGCCGAGGATGCGAACGAGCACTTCCGCTGGCTCGGCGGCTTCATCGGGATGGGTAGCCCTGCCTCGAGCGCTCTCACCCGCGAGCTCGTGGGATGGCAGCCAACCCAGCCCGGGCTCATCGACGATCTCGAACTGGGCCATTACTTCCGCTAGCCATCCGGGCAGATCGGCAGGCCGCCCATGTCCGAGCGGATCAACTCGGCTTGCGGACGTGGAGCTCGTCGGGCAACACCAATCGCAGGGCCATGGACAGAGCGACCTTCATCCGTTCTCGATCCGTGCCGCCGAGCGGGCGGTCTCGAGCGCTGGCCATGAACAGGGCGTCGAGCGCGAGCCGGGCCCGCATGCGGCCTTCGATGTCATCGGTGGGCGCAAGGATGACGGTGAGGACCTCCATTCGTTCGCGGAATGCGGCGGCAGCTTCCAATGTCCGCATGGCGGCCTCGTCGGCCTGGGCGAAGCTGGTGAATTGACCCCACTGTCCACCGATCAGTTCGGCCATCCGAGTGAGCAGGTCGGTGCGACTGCTCGAGCCCGGGCCGGCGTCGACGGCTGCGGCGATGATCGGGTCGAGGGATTCCGCGAGCTCCTGGTGGATGCCCGTCAGTAACTCTTCCTTGTTCTTGACGTGGTAGTAGAGCGCCGGCCGGGTTACGCCCAGCCGTTCGGCGATCTCGCGCAGTGTCGCGCCGTCGTAGCCCCGCTCGATGAAGACATCAAGGGCGACCTCATTGATCCGGTCGCGCGTCTCGGTGCGTCGACCATCCGACTTTGCGCCATCCGTCGGCTTTCCCACGTTCCATAGGATAGCGCCTTTCGGCCAGGTAGTTGACGTACACGTAAGTCAGACGGACACTCGAGCCATGACCTCCAGGACCCTTCTCATCACCGGCGTGAGCAGCGGCTTCGGGCGCGCCTTTGCCCAGGAAGCCCTGGCAGCCGGTCACGTCGTCGTTGGAACAGTGCGAACGGACGCCGACGCGGCCGAGTTCGAAGCTCTCGCCCCCGGGCGGGCCATTGCCCGCATCCTCGACATCACCGACGAGGCGGCCGTCTTCGGGGTCGTCCGAGCAATCGAGTCGGATGTCGCGCCGATCGACGTCCTGATCGCCAACGCCGGCTACGGTCACGAGGGCACCTTCGAAGAGTCGACCATGGAGGACTTGCACCGCCAGTTCGACGTCAACGTCTTCGGGACCGTTGCTGTCATGAAGGCGGTCCTGCCCGGCATGCGAGAACGTCGGAGCGGCCACATCTTTGTCGTCACCTCGGTCGGTGGAGTCGTTGCGTCGCCGACTCTGTCGTTCTATCACGGCAGTAAGTTCGCGATGGAGGGCATCGTCACGTCCCTCGCTGCGGAGGTCGCGCAGTTCGGGGTGCACGTGACCGCGATCGAGCCGGGCGGGTTCCGGACCGACTGGTCCAGCCGTTCCATGGTCCGCGCTCCCCGATTGATCGCCGACTACGACTCCCTCGCCGATCCGATCCGGTCCGCGCGCGCCGCATACAACGGACACCAGCCCGGCGATCCATCACTCGCAGGTCGAGCGATCCTCGCGGTCCTCGGCACGGAGAACCCGCCTGTACATCTGTTGCTTGGGACCGACGCCCTGAACGCCGTGGCCGCAACCCAGCAAGCGCGCACCACCGAAATGGACGAATGGCGTTTCCTGAGCGCCAGCACCGACCGAGCCGCCAGCAGCGGGTCGTGACCCGCGACGGACAAGCCGCATCCAATACCGCACCCCACCAGGGAACCTCGCGGCGCAGGCGCGCATGCCTGGGTGGGCAATTTCGCTACATCGAAGGCAAAAGTTCAGGAGAACACGGTAATGACCGCATCGACGCGCGCATCCTCAACCCTCGTCCGTCCATTCACCGTCGCGATCGCGGACTCCGAGATCGACGACCTGAAACAGCGATTGGCCAGAACTCGATGGCCGAATCCGGAAACCGTCCCCGACTGGTCGCAAGGAGTCCGCTTGGAAAACGCCAAGTCGCTCATCGACTACTGGGAGCGAGAGTACGACTGGCGCCGATTCGAATCAGAGCTCAATCGCTTCCCCCAATTCCTGACCGCGATCGACGGGCTGGATATTCACTTCATCCACGTCAAGTCCAAGAATCCAAACGCGATGCCCCTCATCTTGACGCACGGATGGCCAGGTTCGATCGTCGAATTCCTGAAACTCATTGGCCCTCTCACCGACCCGGTGGCGTACGGAGGGAACGTCGAAGATTCATTCGACGTCGTCATCCCGTCACTGCCCGGATTTGGGTTTTCCCAAAAGCCGACCGAGACGGGGTGGAACGTCACACGCATCGCGACTGCGTGGGTGGAACTCATGAAGCGTCTTGGCTATAGGAAGTGGGCGGCTCAAGGCGGTGACTGGGGATCCGTCGTAACGTCCGCCCTCGGGGCTATGCGGCCTGAGGGTCTGCTCGGGATTCATTTGAACAGTCCGTACGCCTTCCCCGCACAGATACCCGACAGGCTGTCGCCCGAAGAGCGCTACGCCGTGGACACCCTCGCCCTGTACACGGGCGATATGGGTGGAGCAAACCACCTTCAAGGCACGAAGCCAGAGACCATCGGAATCGCTCTGGCGGACTCCCCGGCCGGCCAGGCAGCCTGGATTTACGACAAGTTCCAATCCAAGACCGACAATCGCGGGCTCGCCGAGGACGCCCTCACCACCGATGAGATCCTGGACGCAATATCTCTCTACTGGTTCACGAACAGTGCCGCGTCGTCCGCCCGCATCTACTGGGAGAACAAGGGGGGCAGCATGGCTGGCCCAAAGCTCGCACTGCCGGTCGCGGTGACTGTGTTCCCACGCGACATCCCGCGCCTGCCCCGAAGCTGGATCGAAGACACGTACACCAACTTGATTTATTACGGCGAGGCCGAAAAGGGCGGACACTTCGCGGCTTTCGAGCAGCCCGAGATTCTCACAGGCGAAATCCGTAGTGGCCTGAGGAGCCTCCGCTCATAACCTCATCCGTGCAACAGCTGGCCTGGACCTCTTCTCGGTTGAATCCCGCGCGACCTGACGCGGTTGGTTAGTGCTGCCGAGATCAGTCTCGGCCGGACTCCGGTCGGTCGGCCGACTGCGCCGCAACTACCAGCCCGGCGGCAACCGGCGCGATATTCGCTAGAGCCCGGAACGAGCGGTTCGGCCGTTCGTCGGCGCTGGTGGCGATCTGACGCGTCAGTTTAGGTTGACAAATCATGCCTGTCAGTCTAGACTGACAGGCATGGACCTCGAAGAGCTCCGCGTGAATCTCTCGTCGGATGACCCGGCAATTGGGCTTCGCGCCTCGTTGGCGCTCCATCGCCTGGCTGAGAGGGTCGAAGCGAACCAAGTCGCGTCGGCCCGCGAAAAGGGCTGGTCGTGGCAGCAGATCGGCGACGCCTTGGGCGTCACCCGCCAATCCGTGCACACCAAATACAACAAGGAATCATCATGACCACCGAATCGGTGGTGCCAGAGGTGCTTCACGTCTGGCACATCTATCTGCGGGCCAGTGAGGAGGCGCGTCGCCGAGGTGACCGCCGAACTGGCACCGATCACCTCTTGCTCGCCTTGTTTGAAGATCCCTCGATCGAAGCCGTGTTGGGCGTGAACCTGCAGCAAGCTCGCGGGGCCCTTGAGTCGCTCGATCAGGCAGCCCTGGGTGCCCTGGGCATGAGGTCCGGCGCCGACGCTCCCCCACTGGCCATGCGCGCCGTGCCGAAGAAGCCGGCGTTCAGAGCCGTCATGAACGGGGATCGCCTCCGCATGACGCCCGCGGCAAAGAAAGCGCTTGAGGATGCGGTTAAGCCCAATCGGCAGAAGACCCAGGTCACGGCCCGGCAGGTGCTTGCCCAGATCCTCACCCTCCAACCGCCAGATCCTGCGGCGGCGCTGCTGGGCGCTCTCGGCGTGAACACGTCGGAGGTTCGGCGCCGATTGGATGCGCTCACGCCCAACGGCTGAGTCCCAAACGGACAGGGCCGTTTCCGAGGACCGCTTGGAGCGCCGGCTCCTTCTCTGACCTTTGCTTCGCTGAAGCGCGCCCTGGACGACTTCGGAGAGCCGTCCCAAGCCGGAGGCATGATGAACCGCCGCGGAGTCTGCTACGACGTCGGCCACGTTATGGGCATCAACTGGCGCCCGGTTTTCGACGTCCATGTCGTCCACCGAGAGTTGGAGATCATCCGCAACGATCTCCACTGCAACGCAATTCGGATCGGCGGAACGGACCTGAGGCGGGTGACGACAGCGGCCGCGGACGCGCTCGCCCAGGGCCTGGAAGTGTGGTTCTCGGCGGTCATTTGGGACCGTAGCCCCGACGACACGCTGGCCTACATCGAGCGCGCGGCCGTGGAGGCCGAGAAGCTCCGGCTGCGCTGGCCCGACAAGTTCGTGTTCGTCATCGGTCAGGAATTCACGCTCTTCATGCAAGGGATCCTCCCGGGCAAGATGCTCATGAATCGCGTCAAGGACCCGGCCTTCCGGGAGAGCCTCATGTCCGGGCGCCACAACGCGCCGCTCAACGCGTTCCTCGCTCGCACGGCCGCCGCCGTCAGACGCGTCTACCACGGCCCGCTCACCTATGCCTCGCTCCCCTTCGAGACCGTCGACTGGGGCCGCTTCGATATCGTCGGCATCGACCATTACCGGATGGGGCCGGCAAGGGAGCGGTACGTCGAGATGCTCGAGCCTCTCTTCGCCACCGGCAAGCCCGTCGTCAACACCGAGTTCGGCATGGGCACCTACGTAGGAGCCGACGAGAAGGGCATGCTCGCGAACCTGGGCGGGATGGTCGACGTCAAGAGGCTATTCGCGCATGCGCTCCCGCTCGTTGGCCGCCTTGTACGTCCTCGACTGAACGGCCGGTACGTGCGCGACGAGGAGCTCCAGGCTCGGGCGCTCACTGAAACACTGGCGATACTCGACGGCGCCGGGGTCGATGGGGCATTCGTCGCCACCTTCCTCCACACGATCAATCCCTATGACGAAGACCCCCTCTACGATCTCGACATGTCCGCTTCGACCCTGGTCAAGACCTTCACCGGCGGCAAGCACGGCACGACCTACCCGGACATGACCTGGGAACCGAAGGCTTCCTTCCGCGCCGTGGCCGCCTATTACGGCGCCGCTCGATAACCACCTGGCCCCGCCAGGCAGAGGAGCGAGCCTCAAGACCTCGATCAGGGTGGACAGGCGCTGATCTCGGGCGCCGACATCTTCAGCGCGACAGCGTGTAATTAGTTCCGGTAGAGCGTCCTCGAACCGATCGATCCGTATCTCCCCGAATCCGATCTTGCGACAAGCCACTCAATCGCCGATCGCCTTGCGGACACGCTCTGCAATGGAGCGGACACCTGATCGCACGAGTTCATGTATTGGGTCGGCCTCGATCCAGACGCCTCTCATGTGAGGTACTCGAAGGTCCGAGCGCGCCAGTTCCACCACAGTTCATGGACCGATTCGGTCGGGCCGCTGCATGGCCTTGGGCTCAGCCGTCTCTACGCCGCTTTGACCAAAGATTCTGCCGTCTTCGGTGCCGTCGCCGCGTTCGGCGGATCGGCTTTGACGGGATCGAGGAGCCGATAGGCGAGCACTTTGACCTGGTCGTTCACGAGGAACCACGCCAGCGCGTAACCCCAAACGAACAGAGCCCAGCCCCAGCCCAGCGGTGTCATGAACAGCCCATATACGGCTATCAACGTGGCCACGGCCTGCGTGCCGAACACTGCCAGCAACAGAACCCGTGCGGGGCGGATGGTCCAGAACCGGCCGCGTGTGCGCGTCAGGAAGATCGTCAGGTGCCCGGCCACGGACAGCTTCAGATACATGAGCGTCTGGATGTGGTCGCGATCGATGTTGAAGACTCGCTCGGCGAGGTAGAACAGGCCGAAGGCCGACACGACCCCGATGATCCCGAGTACCGTCGAGATCCCCAGCACCATGCGCATGTTCCAGGCTTCGGGCTGGTCCTTGTAGTGGACGTTGTCATAGGCGATCGACAGGATCGCGCCGTCGTTGAGCAACGCCAGCATCACGATCATCACCGCCGTCACCGGATAGAAGTTGAACACCAGGATCGCCAGGGTCATGAACAGCAGCACCCGCAGCGTCTCCGCGATGCGGTAGATCGCGTAGCTGTTCATCCGCTGGAAGATCTTGCGGCTCTCCTTGATGGCCTCGATGATCACCGACAGCCCGGAGGTCAGCAGCACGATGGACGCCGCGGCCCGTGCCGCATCCGTCGCGCCCGAAACAGCGATCCCGCAGTCGGCCTTCTTCAGAGCCGGGGCGTCGTTCACGCCGTCGCCGGTCATGCCCACGATGTGACCGTGCTTCTGAAGGGTCTCGACGATGTGGAACTTGTGCTCGGGGAACACCTGCGCGAAGCCGTCTGCGCTCTCGATTTCCTTGACGAGCTTTGCCGACGCCTGATGCTTGGTGATCGCCGAAGCCGCTGGCGTCGAGGATGTTCGTGCCCATCCCGAGCTTCTTGGCGGTCTCCACGGCGATGGCCAGCGCGTCGCCAGTGACCATCTTGATCGTCACGCCCATCTGGCGGGCCGTCGCGATGGTCGCCTTGGCCTCAGCGCGGGGCGGATCGAAGAGAGGCAGCACGCCGAGGAACTGCCATTTCCCTTGCCGTCCGCTCGGGCCACGCCGAGCGAGCGAAAGCCCCGCGCCGCGAACTCGTTGACCGCCTTGTCGACGGCGGCCTTCACCTTCCCGGCATTCGCGGCCATCTCCAGGATCACTTGAGGCGCGCCCTTGGCCACCTGGAACGTCTTGCCATCCGGGCCCTTGACGGTGGCTTCGGTGCGCTTGTGGACCGGGTCGAAGGGCTGGAAGTGGGTCACCTTGTAGCCCTTCAGGGCCTTGGCGTCCTTGAGGCCGTCGAGCACCGCCATGTCGATGGTGTCCTTGTCTTCCTCGCGCGACGCCAGGGCGGCGCAGAGGATTACCTCATCGGCCTCGACGCCGCTGACGCCGAACGGATCGCCCAGGGTCAGCTTGTTCTGGGTCAGGGTGCCGGTCTTGTCCGCGCATAGCACGTCCACGCCCGCCAGCTCTTCGATGGCCGCCAGACGGGTGACGATCGCCTCGCGCTTGGCCAGCAGGCGCGCGCCAACTGCCATGGTCACCGACAGCACCGTCGGCATCGCCACCGGGATCGCGGCCACGGTCAGCACCAGGGCGAACTGCAGGGTGGTCAGGATCGGGTCGCCGCGGATGACCGAGACGGTGATGATCACGGCCACCAGGGCCACCGCGAGGATGATCAGGTAGTCGCCGATCTTGAGCACCGCGCGCTGGAAGTGGCTGACGGTGTGCGCCTCCTGCACCAGTTCCGCCGTCTTGCCGAAATAGGTGTTGGCGCCGGTCGCATAGACGAGCGCGCTGATCTCGCCCTGGCGCACGATCGAGCCCGAGAACACGGCCTCGCCTGGTTTCCGCGTTGCGGGCAGCGACTCGCCGGTCAGCGCGGACTGATCCACCTCGATCGGGTCGCCGTCGAGCAGGCGGGCATCCGCGGGCACGATGTCGCCCAGACGCATGCGGATGACGTCGCCCGGCACCAGCTCGCGCGCCGGCGGCGTGACCCATTTGCCGTCCCGCAGCACCCTGGCCTCGACCGCCAGCTTGGCCTTCAGTGCGGCGATGGCGTTGCCGGCCTGGTGTTCTTCCCAGAACCCGACCACGGCGTTGGCCAGAAGCAGGACGAGGATGATGCCGAAGTCCGGCCAGTGCTGGGCCAGCGCCGAGAGGACTACGGCCGCCTCGATCATCCACGGGATCGGGCCCCAGAGGTAGGTGAGGAACTTCAGGAACGGGTTGTCCTTCTTCTCCTCGATCTCGTTGGGCCCGTATTGAGCGAGGCGCTTCGCGGCTTCGGCCTGGGTGAGGCCGTCGGACGATGACTCCAGCTTCGCCTGGAGATCCGCCATGGGCATGGATTGGAGGTCGCTCTTCGCCTTGGGCTCTGACCCGGGCTTGGTCTTGGGCTTGTTCGAACTCGTTTTCATGATGCCGTTGCCTCGGTTACACCTTTGCGCCCGGCGAGTGGGCGAGTCCTCCGAGTGGCAGGGCCTCCGGCAGGTCGAGGCGAGCGACGCCGATCCTGTCGTCGGCCATGCCGTAATAGACATCGAACCGGTCCGGCATCCCGAGATCGTCGCGCCGGTCGATGCCCGTGGGGAAAACGACGTTGGCGATCGTCCCGCTTCGTTCCTGGGGTAGTTCGGGAGTCAGCACCGGCTGCGTCGATCGATATCGGATCATCTGCGGATGCTCGCTCGAGAGCACCATCACCCCGGCCGAGTAGCAGAGATGGCGCCCGGCGTCGGCTCGCCCGTCCACCTCGCTCACGCCGTGATAGACGATGAGCCAGCCGTGGCGGGTCAGGATCGGGGGCGTGCCTCCGCCGATCTTGAGCCGCTCCCATGGGGACACCGGACTCGCCAGGCGGTGATGCGAGGCGAACCGGCCGAAGCGACTCAGAGGATCGCCCGCCGGAGCCCTCTCGCAATACGAAATCCAGATGCTCTCGCGGTTGAGGTCGACGTCGCGGGTGGCGGGGTGGCAGGGCGGTCTCCTCCGGACGCGTGCCAGGGAAGAGTGGCCGGTGCAGGATGGCGAGTTCGGGTCGCCCGGATGGATTGGGGATGGCGACCGGGAAGAGACTCGCATCCTTGTCGTCGCACGCCGTCGGGATCGCGGCCGTCGTGGTAGTTCGCGAAGGTCACGAGCCCCAGGCGCTGCCAGTGGAAGAGGTCCTTCGAAGTGGCCAGGGCGATGCGCGGGCCTTGCGGCGAGAACGCCGTGTAGGTCATGACGTAGCTTCCGAGCGGTTCCACGAACGTGACTCGCGGATCCTCGCAGCCGCCGCTGCCGTCGGGCCGCAGCTCGTAGTCGGCTTCGGGCTCAAGGGCGATGCCGAGGCGCTCGACGCCGTCGGATCGCCGTCGTCGTTGAACCGAACTCTTGCGATGCCGATGCGCGAGTAGTTGCCGGCTGCCACGAGGCGGGGAAACAGGTAGAGATTGCCGTCGGGCCCGCGCGCGGCGGCCGGGTTCAGCACGCCCTCGACTTCGTTGGGGTTGCCCGGCTCCGGCTCCATGATCGTCCCCAGGCGGCGCAGCAGGAGCGGGCCGGCCACGCCCGCCGCGCCTGCCGTGCCCGTCACGACGCTGTCCATCGGTGCGCGGATCCATCGATGCCCGGATCAAGACAGGCGATGATCGTCTCGGTCACCCGCTTGGTCTCGTCGGGACTCTTCACCGGGTATCGAGACGACGCCCGCTTCTTCGGCCGGGTAGTCGTTGCCACCGGCGAACAGGGCGTCGCCGATGAAGATCATCTCCTCGAGCGAGAGGCCGAGGATGTCTCGCAGCTTCCGGACGCCGTAGGCCTTGTCGATGCCGGGTTTGGTCACATCGATCGAGGTGGCGCCGCCCATTCGGACCGAGAACTCCGGAAGCAACTTGTCGAGGATCGCCTTGATCTTCTTTCGCTTGGCGTAGTCCGGATCCCATTTGCCCTTTTCGTCGAGGGGCGCCTCCTGCCCCAACGCCGAGAACGTGATCTGGCTTCCCCGATCTTCGATCTGCTCTCCCCAGAGCTTGCTGGGCTTGAAGCCCGCCTCGGAGACCGCCTTCTGCAGCGAGCTCTCGATCTTGGCCTTCTCGTCGTCGGTGAGGTCCTCCGAGTAAAGCTTCTTCCAGTCCCCGTCGTATCGGAAGAACTGAGTCCCGCACGTCGGAAGAAGAGACAGATTCGCCAGCCGCTCATCGCGAGGAAGGTTCGAGAGCAGCTGCTCTTCGAACTGCTTCCAGGCGCCGCCGGATATCACGGCTACTTTGACGATGCCCAGGAGGTCGTGGAGCAGTCCCGCCATCTCGGCATCGAGCGCGGACTTGCTCGCCGCCAGCGTGCCGTCGAGGTCGTAGACGATGAGTTTCTTCATTCCGGCAGCGCTGCTTCCAGCAAGGTCACGGAGCCGCTCGGCCGGAAGACACAAGCTCCGAATGCCGCCGGGAGAAGCAGGAGGTCCGCCCTTCCGGCGGCATAGGCCTGCATCTGCTCCGGCAGGAGCTCCAGCAGTTCGCCCAGGGTTCGCCCTTCGAGAGGACCATCGGCCACCCGGCTGGCATGGTCGTCGCGGTCGCTCAGCACCCACGCCTCGCCAATCGGGTCGTCGCCCGGCAACGGCGAGGTCAGAAGATCGCTCAGGCGTCGGCCGCCCCAGAGGCGGTACTGGTAGATGGGCTCAAATCGCAGCGGATACAGAGCCGTCCGCGCCGGGTCGCCCGGCTTCATGGTCGTGTTCACGCGCTCTCCATCGCGGCGCTGTACTCGCCACGACGCGCAGCCCGGTTGCAGTTGGCTCGATGGAACAGAGCCTTCTGGGCGGCCGGGACATTCGCGGCCTCGCCTCGCCAGATCTCCAACGCGGGTTGCTGGATGGCGCGGGCAAACGAGAACGCCACGGCCCAGGGCACACGCGCCTTGAACCGAACGTTCATGGCATTCAGCCGGGCCGAAGCGAGTTCGCTGGGTTGACCGCCCGAGAGGAAAGCGATGCCGGGAACGGCGGCGGGAACCGCTCGCAGGAGACACTTCACGGTGGCGTCGGCCACTTCGTCCACGGTTGGCTGCGTGCCGCAGCCGAGCCCGGGGACAACCATGTTGGGCTTGAGGATCATGCCTTCCAGAGTCACCCGCTGGAGGTAGAGCTGCTCGAAGACCGCCCGCAGGACTTCCTCGGTTATCTGCGCACACCGAGCCAGGGTGTGGTCGCCGTCCATGAGAACCTCTGGTTCGACGACCGGGACCAACCCAGCCTCCTGGCACAGTGCGGCATATCGAGCCAGCGCCTGCGCGTTGGCCTCGATGCAACCACGGCTTGGAATGCCGTCGCCTGGGACGATGACCGCGCGCCACTTGGCAAAGCGCGCGCCCATCTGAGCGTAGCTCGGCCAGGCGGTCACGCAATCCATCGAGGCCTTCGGTGATCTTCTCTCCCGGGTGTCCCGCAAGGTCCTTGGCGCCGGCGTCGACCTTGATCCCTGGAATGATCCCGGCATCGATCAGGACTTTGACAAAAGGAATGCCGGACTTTGTCGCCTGGTGGATCGTCTGGTCGAAGAGGATCGCGCCGCTGATGCACCGTCCCAGGTTGGGCGTGGTCGCGATCATCTCGCGGTAGGCGCGCCGGGCCTCGTCGGTCTGGGGAATCCCAAGCGCGGCAAATCGCTTGTCACAGGTCGGAACGCTCTCGTCCATCGCCAGCAGGCCCTTGTCGCCGGCGACCAGGGCCCCGGCCGTCTCGAGAATGGCCGCGGCCTTCATTTGAGGTCGCCCCACTTCCAGTTCCGGATCTCCGGCATGTCTTCGCCGTGAGCGTCGATGTACTGGCCGTGCTCGACGAGCTTGTCCGCCATCATCTGCTTGAGATAGTCGCCGGCGGCGCCCAGGTTCGGCACCCGATCGACCACATCCTGCACGAGATGGAACCGATCGAGCTTGTTCTGGACCCGCATGTCGAAGGCCGTGGTGATCGTGCCTTCCTCGATGTAGCCCCGGACATGCAGGTTGCGGTTCGCTCGCCGATAGGTCAGGCGGTGGATGAGCCAGGGGTATCCATGGAAGCCGAAGATGATGTGCTTGTCGGTGGTGAACAGCGAGTCGTAGTCGGTCTCGTCGAGGCCGTGTGGGTGCTCGCTCGCGGACTGCAGCTTCATCAGATCCACGACGTTGATCACCCGGATCTTCAGGTCGGGCAGGTGCTCGCGCAGGATCGAGACGGCGGCGAGGATCTCCAGAGTGGGCGTGTCGCCGCAGCAGGCCATGACCACGTCCGGCTCCGAGCCCTGGTCGTTGCTGGCCCACTGCCAGATGCCGATCCCTTCGGTGCAGTGCACGACCGCTTCGTCCATGGTCAGCCACTGCGGCAGGGCGTGTTTGCCGGCGACCACGACGTTGACGTAGTTCCGGCTGCGCAGGCAGTGATCGACAACCGACAACAGGCAGTTCGCGTCGGGCGGTAGATAGGCGCGCACGATGCTGGCCTTCTTGTTGACCACGTGATCGAGAAAGCCCGGATCCTGGTGGGTGAAGCCGTTGTGATCCTGCTGCCAGACATGCGAGGCGAGGATGTAGTTCAGCGACGAGATGTCCCGGCGCCAGGGCAGCTCCGCGCAAACCTTCAGCCACTTGGCGTGCTGGCTGAACATCGAGTCGACGATGCGAACGAACGCCTCGTAGCAGTTGAACAGCCCGTGGCGACCAGTGAGCAGGTAGCCCTCCAGCCAGCCCTCGCTCTGGTGCTCGCTGAGCATCGAGTCGAGAACCTCTCCGGCCGGCGCGAGGAACTCGTCGTTCTTCTCGACCGGGAGGTCCCACTGGCGGTCGGTGACTTCGAAGATCGCTTGCAGCAGGTTCGACACCGTTTCGTCGGGCCCGAACAGGCGGAAATTGCGCTGGTCCGCATTGAGCCTGGCCACGTCGCGCAGGAAGCTGCCGAGCACGAGCGTGTCCTGACCTTGAACGGCGCCGGGCGAAACCACCTTGACCGCGTGGTCGTGGAAATCCGGCATCCGCAGGTCGCGCAGCAGGCTGCCGCCGTTGGCGTGCGGATTGGCGCCCATCCGCCGGTCGCCCTTGGGCGCCAGCTCGGCCAGCTCCGCAATGAGCCGGCCATTCTCGTCGAACAGCTCCTCGGGCTTGTAGCTCTTCATCCAGCTTTCGAGCTGCTCGACGTGATCGGGATGGTCAGCGTCCACAAGGAGCGGCACCTGGTGCGCTCGGAAGGTGCCTTCGATCTGCAGGCCGTCGACGACTTTCGGCCCGGTCCAGCCCTTCGGGGACCGCAGGACGATCATCGGCCAGCGCTGGCGGGTGGTGTCGTTCTTGTCCCGCGCATTGCCCTGGATGCGGCGGATCTCCTCGATGGCGTCGTCCAGGGTGGTGGCCATCAGCTCATGCATCGCCGCCGGGTCGTCGCCCTCGACGAAATAGGGCGTCCAGCCGCAGCCCCGAAGGAACTGTTCCAGCTCGTCGTGCTCGATGCGGGCGAGAACGGTCGGGTTGCTGATCTTGTAGCCGTTGAGATGCAGGATCGGCAGCACGGCGCCGTCGCTGATCGGGTTGAGGAACTTGTTGGACTGCCACGCGGTCGCGAGCGGGCCCGTTTCCGCTTCGCCGTCGCCGACGACGCAGGCGACGACCAGATCGGGGTTGTCGAACGCGGCCCCAAAGGCATGGCTGAGCGAGTAGCCAAGCTCGCCGCCTTCGTGAATCGAACCCGGCGTCGTCGGGGCAACATGGCTGGAGATTCCGCCGGGGAACGAGAACTGCTTGAACAGCTTCTTCAGCCCGGCCTCGTCCTGGGTCACATTTGGATAGATCTCGCTCCACGTGCCTTCGAGATAGACGTTGCCCACGATCGCCGGGCCGCCGTGACCCGGGCCGGCGACGTAGAACATATCGAGGTCGTACTTCTTGATGACCCGGTTCAGGTGAACGTAAATGAAGTTCTGGCCCGGCGTCGTGCCCCAATGCCCGACCACCAGCGGCTTCACATGCGCCAACTTCGAGGGGCTTCTTCAGCAGCGGATTGTCATAGAGATAGATCTGCCCGACCGACAGGTAGTTGGCGGCGCGCCAGTACGCGTCCATCTTGTCGAGGAGATCCGGGCTGGGCGCTTCGGTGGTCATTGCTCGCTTCCTACACTGACTTGCCGATCGGATAAGGCGGCCGTCCGAGAACCCCCGGCGCGCGACGGCTCACGGGCGGAGCTTTGTGGGCGGCGGCTCATCCGTCCAATAGCCGGTCGAGTTGTAGTGGTCGTGCAACGCTGCCTCGTAATCTCGCGCAACGTGGGGCTCATCACCGTATTCAGGCGCCCGCCCGATTGCGTCGCGGCTGTGCGCGATGAAGACCTGCTTTTCCTTCCAGCTGATGCGCTCGATCCATCGCGGCGAGATCAGGACTTTCTTGCCTGGCAGCCAATCCTTGGTATCCACGATCAAGTAGCGAATGACCCACGTCTCATCGTCGATGATGAAGTCATCGACGTGCCCGACCGCTCCGTCTGAAGCGTGGATGTGGTAACCCCGGACGGCGTTGGCGCTGCGCAGATCCGGGTCCCCTCGGTTTCGCCGTCGAGCCCTCTCTTCATCCTTGGCTCGTTCCTCCTCAAAACCCCAATAGATCGGCCAGCCGAAGAAGCCGTAGTAGGCCTGCTCGAACTGCCGCGAGACGGGCTTGTCCGTCCGCAACGGCGGGCTGTCCTCGATCTGTTTCTTTGTCAGAGCGATGGAGATGTATTCGTCGTCGCGGTTGACGGCGACCAGTGCATTGGGCGGGATCAGGATCTGCCTGCCCACCGCCCATTTGTCGGTGTCGGCAACTAGATAGCGAACGGTCCACGCGCGGTCGTCGAAGTAGAAGTCCTTGACCTTCCCAAACAGGTCGTCGAGGCCGCGGAGCGTGTAGCCCGTGAGCATCTTGGCCCTGCTCAGCATGATGAGCGTCCCCTTCTTACGAAGTTCGCCGCCGCCCGCTTCCGGCCGTCATGTGTCCAGCCGTCGGTTAGCAGCACGCCACCGATGTCTACAAACAGGCAGGTGATTCGGTTGGTCGGCTTCGCCGGCGTTTGGCCCGTCTCAAGCTCGGCCATAGCCCACCTCGGCGCGTTGGGCACTTTCGACCAGCCGAGGTGCGGCGGCGCCGATCCGGGAGAAGATCCGCGCATATCGCGCTCCGACCTCGGGCCAGATCATGGTTCTGCTGAATTCGTAGGCCTGCCGGCCGAGTTGGTCGCGCGTATCCGGATCTCGAAGCAACTCGGACAGGACTTCTGCGAAGTCCTTGGATGAGCCCGCAGCAACCAATCTGCCACGGCCCGCATCGAGCATCTCGACCGCGTAGGGGTAGGGCGTGGACACAACCGCCTTGCCGGCGCTCATGGCATAGGCCAGAGTCCCGGAGACGATCTGGTCCCGGTTCGGATAGGGCGTGACGAAGATGTCTGCGGCCTTCAGCCAGGTCCCAAGCTCGGTCCGGGTGACGTACCGATCCACGAACAGCACGTTCGCGGAGACGCCCAGGGCTTCGGCGAGACGCATGAGCTTGGTTCGGTAAGCCTCACCCTCGCTGCGCAGCAACTCCGGGTGCGTGGCTCCAAGAACCACATATCGCGCGGCCTGATCGACCTCGATGACCGACGGCATCGCCTCGATCACCGTTTCGTAGCCCTTGCCCGGACCGAGCAGGCCAAAGCTCAGGATCACCGGTCCAGGCGCCAGGCCCAGCCTGGGTTTGACCGAGTCCGGATCGACCAGGGGCAGATCGGGTACGCCGTGTGGCACGACGTCGAGTCGGTTCGGGGCGATGCCATAGACACGAGTCAACAGCCGCGCGGCCGACTGCGACATCACCACGCTGGCGGTGCTTGCATCGATGAGGCCTACGAGGATCGCCCGCTGTCGCGTCGACGGGTTCTGTGGAACGGTGTGGAGCGTCGTCACCACTCGCTTGGTCAGGGCGCCCACGAAGTCCAGGACGAACTCGCCCTCGTCGCCACCCCAGATGCCGTACTCGTGCTGAACCGACACCACGCCCACGCCGGAACGGTTCAGTCTGCGCGCGACCTCGAGGTAGTCGCCCAGGACATCGCGCCTGATGCGGTGACGCACCTCGGATGGGTAGAGGTCGGTATCGCCCGGCGCATGAAGTGCCGCTATCTCGTGGTCGCCGGTGGCGCCCGCCAGGTCCCGTGTGAAAGTCGCGATCCCGCAACGGCGCGGCGGGTACGTAGAGACGAAGACGCTCCTACCGGCCATGGCCCCGGCACCTCACCGCTGAGTGCCTTTGGCGGCGGTCTTGTCGCTCCTGGCTTGCGGAGCTGCGGCCGTCGATGGGAGCAGGCCAAAGGACGGCGGGTAGCCGTAGTAGGGGTAGAGGTTGAAGAAGTACTCCAGTTCGGCGTGCATGAGCTTCGGGTCGTAGCGCGGAGCGCCGGCCACGTGCTCGCGGGTGTGGCCGATGTAGACCGCATCTGCCGTCACCCGCGTGATCGCTTCGACCGGGATCAACGACTTGCTCTCGCCCAGGCCCAGGAAGCCGCCGGACCCGACTTCCATGAAGCGGACTTTTCGTTCGGCTTCATCGACAAGCAGGCCTTCGATCGTGCCGAGATCGTGGCCGTCCTTGTCCTTGGCCATCCGTCCGCGGATGTCCTCGTCGGAACTCGAGACGGTCTGGTCGGTGTCACGCAGCCTGACGAGTTGTGGGACCTTCTCGGCGTCCTGCTGATCGGCCGCGGTCTTCTCGGTGGTCATGTTTCGAACCTCCTGGAACCATGCGTCTCGTAACCCCTCTGCTCCTCGATGGTGCGTTCGGCTAGTGGTTCGGCCTCGAGTCGCTCGTCCGGGATCGACGAGCCGCTCTCGACCGATATCCCATAGGTGCCCTGCGCGATGCGCTCCTCGGCGCGACCGACGGCGGCGAGTTGCTCGCGGAGGTCGGCCGCCAGGGCGACCGAGACCGCTTCCGAGTCGAGCTCGCTGGCGGCGTCTTCGTATTCGCCGGTCTGCTGGCGCTGGAGAGACCCATCGGCGCGGATCTCGCCGACCTGCTCGGCTAGCAGGGCTTCGATTCGCGTTCGCTCGCGGGCAACGAGTTCACGGGCGCGTCGCTCGTTCACGATGACCTCCTGGGCCGGATCGATCGGGCTGCTCGCCCTACGCCGGAGGGACCCCGAGTCGAGGCGACCGCCTCCGTGGTGCTCCGGGGGTCGGGGGTGGGTCCGCGCCCCAATTCGGAGCGTGGACCAGACAGACTGGCCTTTACGTTCGCCCAACAGCGTGCGGTAGGCGTCCCAGGTGGTCATTACGTTTCGTCATCGGGGGCGGACGCTGGTCCTGTCTCCGGCCCTGGTCCCATCCCCGATTTGAGAACGTTGGAATGAACCGGTAGCCCTGGCTGGGCTAAGCCGACGCCCCACCGGGCGAAGTCGCGATCTGATCCACCTCCGAGATACTGCCCCTCAGGGGCGCCATGCATGCCCTGTGCTCGGGCACGGGCGCGCCGCACTAACGCGGCTTGGGCACGAGCGCGCCGCCCGAGCACAGTCCCCACTCGACCCCCTACCCCGCGATCCGGCGTCGGTAGGCCCGTATCGCGAGGATGTACGCGACGACGAGAATGCCGACGCACCAGGCGAGGGCGACCCACATGTCGTTGCCGACCGGCTTCTGGGTGAACAGGTCGCGGATCGAGTTGACGATCGAGGTCACCGGCTGGTTCTCCGCGAAAACGCGCACGGGGCCGGGCATGGTCGTCGGTGGGCACGAACGCCGAGCTGACGAACGGCAGGAAGATGAGCGGGTAGGCGAAGCCACTGGCGCCGGTGGCGGAGGTCGCGGTCAGGCCCGGGATGACGGCGAGCCACGTCAATGCCAGCGTGAACAGGATCAGGATGCCGGCGACCTCGAGCCACGCCGTCACTCCCGCCGACGTGCGGAAGCCCATGAGGAAGGCAACGAGCACGACGAGCACAAGCGCGACCAGATTGGCGACCAGCGAGGTCAGCACGTGTGCCCACAGCACGGACGACCGTGCAATCGGCATCGACTGGAAGCGCTCGAAGATGCCGGTCTGCATGTCCAGGAAGAGCCGGAACGCGGTGTATGAGATGCCCGACGCGATCGTGATTAGCAGAATGCCGGGCAGTTGGTAGCTCACATAGGAATCCGACCCCGTGTTGATCGCGCCGCCGAACACGTAGACGAACATGAGCATCATGGCGATCGGTGTGAGCACGGTCGTGATGATGGTGTCCGGGCTGCGCGTGATGTGGCGCAGGGATCGTTCGGTCAGGACCGCGGTGTCGCCGAAGAAATGCGTGGTCATCGTCGTCCCTACTCGTCCTTGCCCTTGTCGCCGACGGTGGCTAGGAAGATGTCCTCGAGGGTCGGCTGCTTCTCGACGTATTCGACCTTCGCGGGCGGGTACAGCCGCTTGAGCTCGGCGAGGGTGCCGTTCACCTTGATACGACCGTCGTGCAAAATCGCGACCCGGTCGGCGAGCTGTTCGGCCTCCTCGAGATACTGCGTCGTGAGCAGCACCGTCGTGCCATGCCCCGCGAGTTCCTCTGACCGCCCGCCAGACCTCGAGGCGCCCTTCGGGGTCGAGCCCGGCGGTCGGCTCGTCGAGGAAGATGACCGGCGGATTCCCGATCAGGCTCATCGCGATGTCGAGGCGGCGACGCATCCCGCCCGAATAGGTCGACACCCTCCGCGCCGCAGCGTCGGTCAGCGCGAATCGCTCGAGCAGAGCCATCCGCGATCCTGCCCGCGTCCTTGAGGTGCCGCAACCGCGCAACCAGGATGAGGTTCTCCCGCCCGCTGAGGATCTCGTCGACGGCGGCGAACTGTCCGGTGAGGCTGATGGCCTCGCGCACCTCCGGAGCCTGCGTCGCGACATCGAAGCCGTTTACGCTGGCGGTCCCCGCGTCGGCCCGCAGCAACGTGGACAGGATCTTCACGACCGTGGTCTTGCCCGCTCCGTTCGACCCGAGCAGGGCGAAGATGCTGCCCCGCGCGATGTCGAAGTCGACGCCGCGCAGCACCTGCAGCTGCTTGTAGGACTTCTCCAGGCCCCGGACGCGGATGGCGGGTTCAGGCGCTTGATCGGTGGTCATCGGTTCTCTTCTTCGTGTTCCACATTCCATCTTGTTATCACCGTCAGCATACGGTGTAGACTGACGCTCGCTCAGCCTAGGTATGCGCTGTATACTTGTCAAGCGATGGAACCGTCGAACGCGACAGAGAAGGTGCTGCAAGCGCGGGCACGGCCCGGCCTGACCCGTGAGGCCGTCGTTGCTCGTGCGCTCGAGATCGGCAACGCCGAAGGCCTCGAGGCGGTCAGCCTGCGGCGCCTCGCGCAGGAACTCGGCGTCACGCCCATGGCGCTCTACCGCCACGTTCGCGACAAGCAGGACCTCATCAACGCCATGACGGAAGTGGTCCTCGACGGGATCGACACCACGACCGGGCTTCGACCCGAGATGACGTGGACGGAACGGATGCGCCTGGCGATCGACAATTACAAGGAGCAGATCGAAGCGCGCCCACTTGCCCTTCCCCTCAGCATCGCCTACAACGGCGACGGCTCTGCCGGTCCCCTGGGCTTCTGGAGGCAACTCGAGGACCTCCTGGCCATTCTGCTCGATGCGGGTTTTGGGCGGCGGGAGGCGATCGTCCAGATCCGCATGATCTCGACCCTCCTGGCCGGCTACATGCTGCTCCTCCAGCAGGGCTCGACCTGGGATGCCGCCCCGCCCGACGCCCACCAGATTGATCTCCTGAGACGGCGGTTCGTGCTTGCACAGCTGAGCCTGCCCCCCGACAAGTTCCCCAACCTGGTCGAAAGCGCGGAGGATACGGCCGAGGTCTGGCTCAGCGATCCGCACCGCTGGTGGCAGAACACGGTCGATCTCATCATGTTCGGCCTGGAGCGAATGCTCGAGCGCGACCGCGTCGGATTGCCGGCGCAGGAAAGGCCGTCGCAACCGGGCGCCTAGCTGGTCCTCGCCCCGATGCCGGAAGGCAGCGCGAGCCGGTGTCACATAGGCATTTCAGCGGGCCCAAGCGGCGCCGGACCGAAGAGCCTTCAGCGTGCCGAGAGCCACCACGACCCAGAAGAGACAAAGAAGGATGAACAGCAGCCCCGCGAAGTCCTCGAGCGGGCTCGACTGCCAGGCTCGCGCCAGGGCGAGGGTCGCCGCGGCGTAGGCGCCAAGCGGGAAGGTGAAGGCCCACCAGCCGACGCTGTACGGGAGTCCCCCGGCGCGCAGGTAACCCGCCAGCAAGAGGATCGCGGCCGCGAGCCACCACAGCCCGAAGCCCCACAGGATCGTCGCGCCGACCGAAGACACGGCCGAGACGGCACCCGCGGACGGACCCCAGATCGGTGCGCCGGCCTGCGCCAGACGCAGCAATCCGAGAACGCCCACGCCAACCGGTCCCAGACCGATCCAGAGCGAGGGCGCGAGCGGCGCCGCCGGGAGCGGGTGGAAGACGAGCCGGTCGTAGATGAGCGAAGCGACGAGGACGAACAACAGCAGGCCCATGCCCAGGAACGCGTAACCGATCAGGATGAGCGTGGCGGCGTCGCCGGCGGCAACATGCGGCACCAGCGGGACGAGGGCGAGCGGCGCCACGATGTTGACGACCGGCGGAATGAACCAGGCGCCGTTGGCGGTCTGGGGGCCGATCTGGGGAGCGGCGAACAGCAGGTAGGCGAAGACGACGCTCACGGCGAAGGCGAGCACGATGCCGACGACCGCGAGCACCGCAACGGTGGCATTAACGGCGTCCGGGGCACCGAGCGACGGTCCAACGGTCGCGATGCCGACGGCCAACACGAGCAGGCCGCCGGGGAACGTTCCATACAGAGCGCCGGCCACGGGATTGCGGAAGTCGGCGATTGCCGCCCCCGGGTGGCGGAGCCAGCGGACCAGGTAGGGCACGCCCAAGCCGATCGCCAGGACGGCGGAGGCGGCGACCAGCGCGACGCCGAAGGTGTGGGCCCCATCCTTCAGTCCGGCCGCGTTGCCCGGATTCTGGTAACCGACGATGCCGACGATCGCGGTCCCCATGACCGCCCCGAACCAGCCGGGATGGAAGCCCCGCAGGCGCCCGAGTGGCGGGACGGCGGGTTGGACTTGGCCTGGAGCGACTGACATGGATACCTCCGGATGGCTCGCGGGCGTAAGGAAACGGTCGCGGGGCTCATGGCTCCGTCCAATTCGAGGGCGCGTTTATCCGCGATGGGCCTGTAGGCGTTGTCTGGCTTTGAGAAGCCGCCCCTCGGGCGGCCCGGTTATGCGGGCCGGATGCGGTCCATGACCGCGGGCAATCTGGTTCGGTAGGCATCGAGCACGGCCGGCTCGGATTCGGCCAGCGGGCGGACCGGAACCAGGTCCATCACCTCGGCCGGGGTCAGCTCGGAGTCCATCGTCGCGAGAGCACCGGCCACCGTCCGCTCCACAGCCAGGGCCGAGGCCTCGTCGGACAGGCCGAACGGGCGGGCCAGGTCGCGCAGCTCGTAGAGCTGGAACCACAGATATGTGGGGCCCATGGCAGAGGTGACGGCGTATGCCTCGAGACTTGTCTCGTCGACGACGGGGGTGTCGCCGAGTGGCGCGAGAAGCTCAAGAAGCGCATCGCGGCCCGCGGCACCGAGACCCGGTCCGAACGCGACGGGGTTGAAGCCGGCGCCCACGATTGACGGCGCGTTCGGGATCAGGCGCGCAAGCCGCTCAAAGCCTCCGAGGAGGCTCGAAAGCCTGGCGATCGTCACCTTGGGCGCCAGCGAGACCGCGATTGCGTCCGGCCGAAGAACGGCCCCGAGCTCCGGCACCGAATCGGCGAAGACCGGCGGATGAAGCCCGAGGAAGACGACCTGCCGGCCCGCGGCCGCGCAGTTGTCCCCGAGGCAGGTTTCGATGGCCGGGTAGCGCGACTTGAGCGCATCCAGCGTGGCCTGGCTGGGATCGCTGACGAGGACCTTACCCGGCATCGCGCCGGCGCGGTGCCAGCCCGCGAGCATGATGCGAGCGACGCGGCCGCCGCCGACGAAACCGACAGACTCGATGACCATTGGGACCTCCCCCGCCGCGTGGCGCAGACTTTGGATCTACTCGCTCAGCCAGAGGGCGATGTCGCCGGCTGAGGGGATACGGCCGTAGCTCACGACCTTGCCGTCGATGACAAGTCCGGGCGTGCTCATGATCCCGTAGGCGGCGATCGCGCCGTAGTCGGTGACCTTGACCACCTCGGCCTCGACACCGGCCATCATCACGGCCTCGCGGGCGACCTTCTCCAGGCGGACGCAGTTGGCGCAACCGGGACCGAGAACTTCGATCTTCTTCACGGTGAACTCCTTGTACTAAGCGATCAGGAAGTTGAAGAGATAGCCGACGAACAGGACCCCAATCGTCACCACCGTGGCGAAGACGGCGATCAGGGGCCACTTGATGACGCGGCGCAGGATGATGAACTCAGGCAGGCTGATGGCAGTGATCGCCATCATGAAAGCGAGCGTCGTGCCCATCGGCATGCCCTTGCCCAGCAGGGCCTGGACGATCGGGATGGTGCCTGCGGCGTTGGAGTAGAGCGGCAGCGCGATCAGTACGACGATCGGCACCGCGAACGGGTTGGAGCGACCGCCGATGGCGGCCACGAGATCGGTCGGCGCGTAGCCGTGGATGAGGGCGCCGATGCTGATGCCGATCAACAGGTAGGGCGTGATCCGCTTGACCAGGTCCTTGGTGTATGCCCAGGCATCGTGGATGCGGTCTTCCCACGTCAGGTGGATCTCGATGGCAGTGCCGCCCTTGCCCTGGAGCGCCCAGACATAGTCCTCGACAAAGCGCTCCATGTGAAGCTTGCCGATGACGAGCCCGCCGATCATCGGCGACGGTCAGTCCGGCGGCCATGTAGACGAGCGCGATTCCGGGTCCGAACAGGCCCCACAGCAGGACCAGCGCGACTTCGTTGACCATCGGCGAACTGATCAGGAAGGCGAAGGTGACGCCGAGCGGGATGCCGGCCTCCACGAAGCCGATGAAGAGCGGCACGGCCGAGCAGGAACAGAACGGCGTGACGATGCCGAACGAGGCAGCCGCCGCGGAGCCCGCGACATTGCCCCGGCCCGGCAAGCGCGGCTCGAACCCTCTCCGGCGGAAAGAAGCCCCGGATCAGGGTCACAACGGTGATGATGCCCGAGAAGGAGCAGCAGCACCTTGGGCACGTCGAGGAGGAAGAAGGCGATCGCCTCGCCGAAGTGGGCTGCCGCGCTCGAGGCCGAAGACCGTGAAGGTCAGCCAGTCCGAGAGCGGCGCCTCGGCAAACCAGGCGACGAGCCAGGCCACGACCGAAATGCCGACCGTGAGCTTGAGTGGCAGATGGAAGCGTCCACGGACGGCGCCGAGGCTAAGAGTGGTCATCGAATTGGCTCCAGGACGGTCATGAGCTGCGCCAGGGCCGCGGTGCAGGCGGCTTCGTCGCGCTCGTAGTAGTTGCGGCGCGTGTCGGCCGACATGCGGGAAGCGCGAACGAGTCCGGCCTCGCGAAGGCGGGCCAGATGGTTGCTGACGTTGTTCGAGCGTTCGTCGAGCGCCGCGGCAAGCTCGCACACGCAATGCGGCCCATCGCGCAGGATCGCGAGGATGGTGGCCCGGTTGCGATCGGCGAGCAGGACGGCCACGGCGACCGGCGCCTCGATTTCGGGGGCGGCGAGGTTGAGGCGGATCTCGGGAAGAGTTGAAGTATCAGCAGGCATTTGGCACCTCCACGGGAACGCCAGAGGCGGAGGCTCGGGCCATCGATTGAGAGCCCCGAGCCATGGTCCGGGTCGTCATGAGAGCAGGTTCCAGGCGCGCTGCGCGGCGAGGGCAACAAGCGCGATGGCGAAGATCCGCGAAAGCGTCGCGCTCTTGACCCGTCCCACCATGAAACGGGCTCCGAGCCAGGCGCCGATGACCGAGGCGACCGAGGTGACGATGACTGCCGGAAGGAGCCCCGAGAACCGGGACGGCCACGACTGCCATCATCGGGGCCATCGGCCTCGCGATCGCGATGACGCTACAGCTGCTCATGCGCCGCTATTTCGCGCCGGTCTACTGGCTGGCGGTCGCGATGGTCGCGGTCTTCGGCACGATGGGCGCCGATGTCGTCCACATCGGGCTTGGAGTTCCGTATGTCGTGTCCACGGCCTTCTTCGCCGTTTGCCTGGCGGTGATCTTCGCGGTCTGGTTCGCGACCGAGCGGACGCTCTCGATCCACAGCATCTACACCCCCCGGCGCGAGCTCTTCTACTGGGCCACGGTCATGGCAACGTTCGCTCTGGGAACCGCGGCCGGTGACATGACCGCGAGCACGATGGGCCTGGGGTACTTCGCCTCGGGAGTGCTCTTCGGAGTCCTTTTCGTCCTCCCGGCCATCGGCTATCAATTCGGTAGGCTCAACCCGATCCTGACGTTCTGGACGGCCTATGTCCTGACACGCCCATTCGGCGCCTCGTTTGCGGATTGGACCGGGAAGGCGCAGAGCCTGAGCGGCCTCGGCCTGGGCACCGGACCGGTCAGCATCGTCCTGACCGTCCTCATCGTCATCCTCGTCGGCTATCTCGCGCTGACGAGGCTGGACGTGCCGCGTGAGCAGCGATCCAGTCGCGACGGACCGCGCTAACAGGGTCCCGGTTGGACGATAGGTAGCACTGGCCGCCGCCACTTCGGCCGGCGATTGCTGCCCAGATCTGGACAGGGCGTCGGCAATGACGTCAGCGCCGAGTTCGCGGCCCGATATCGGAGTCGTTGCCCCGACATGTTGGGCCTGACGGGGTTCGATCCTGCGGACGCGGACTTCTACCTACCGTACCGAGCGCGTGCAACGACAAGCAGCGCTGCCCTGCAGTCGCTGCCACGGACGATCGAGAGTTCCTGGCGGCTCGCCTATGAACCAGACGTGCTCCGCGAACGCCATGGCGGAGTTGTTCACGCGCTGACCGGTTGGCCGCCGTACTGGACGCCCGTGACGGAGAGCGGCCATCGCCGCGCCATTCCGGACGCTACACCGTCGCGTTTGGGCGTCTCAGGTCGTGAAGGGCAAGGACGATAAATCGGAGTCCATCGTCGGCGACATGATCGCGACTGATCAAGCCGAACATCGAGCACGCTCGATCTCAGCCATTTCGCGATCGGTATTACTTGTTGGTCTCCTTGGCCTCGGCGGCGGCGAGTCCGGCCAGGGCCGCGTTCACGTTGCCCCCGACGGACTTGAGGATCTGCATGTAGAGCGCGCGGTCTTCGGGCTTCACCGTCGCGGGAACGCCAGATATGGCGACCTTGGCGGCCGGCGTCGCCACGGGTGCGGCGGGGGCCGGCGTCGCCGCGGCCGCCGTATGAACGGGCGCGGTGGCGGCCGGTGCTGCCTTCTTCGCCGGGGCATTGGCCGCAGCTGCACTGAGTGCTGTCGTAGTTGGATCTACTGCTCTAACGTCCATGGTGTCCTTGGCCCCGACTACGTGCAAGGGTTATCGGCCGAGGCGGCCATATATGGAAACTCTGGCTACGACTTGAGTCTGAAGGCCCGGGACCCACATGTCCGTGTCAGTCGAGCCTGCCGGCTGCCTTGGCCAAATCCGAACGCCAGAGCCGGCAAGAGCTCACGGACGAGGCCATGCCTTCACGGCGGCTCACGTCAATGGCAATTGGCTGAGCCGGAGTCCGAGAACGAGAAGCTCGGGGCCGGCACGAACCGCCACGAGAAGCTGGTCGGGCCAAGAGTCATCGACAGCAGGCCGAAGAAGCCCGAGCCACGCACGACCTCGCCAGTGAGAGGAGGCTGAGGGAACGTGTAGTCGTTCTTACCGCCGGTCCCAACCACGAACTCCATCGTCCCGTTCGGGTCAGGTTTCCCATTGGCATCGAGCGGCAGGAATCGCTCGTAGTCGTGGTTATGACCGCTCAGAACCACGTCCACGTGGGCGGCCACGAGATCGGCCCAGATCGCCGACATTTGCGTAGCATCCCCGTGCTGACCCGAGGACCATCGCGGCTCGTGCCATGTCACGAGGGTGCAGACTCGCGGATTGGCCGCGAGGTCGGCCTTGAGCCAGCGCTCCTGGACGGAGCCGACCTGGCAGCCGCCCACGAAGTAGCACTCGGAGTCGAGGCTGACTATGTGCCAGTCGCCGAGGTTGAAGCTGTAGTAGGCCGGGACGTGGAAGTAGCCGAAGTAGCCGGCCGCTCCGGCGGTCAGGTACTCGTGGTTGCCGATCGTGGGATGGATGATCGACTTGTACGCTCCCCAGGTTGGGTTGAAGACCGATTGATAAGCCGCGGGCGCGTTGACCTGGTACTGGTTGTCGCCGAGCGTCAGCACGGCAGTCGGATGGAGCTGGCCGATCAGGTTGGCAGTCGCGGCCTGGTCGCAGTCTTTGGGCGCGCCGGTGTTGTGGGCCGGGTCGCAGGCTATGTCGCCCGCGGCGGCGATCGTGACTATCCGGGCGGGCAATGGCGCCGCGGTTGGGTTTGCTGGAGGGAGCGTCGGTCCTGGCCGGCTTCCGGCGTAGCGGCCCGGCCCGCCCAGCGGAGTTGAGCCGGAAATGGGCGTCGCACTCGCCGCCAGCACACTCGACGTTGCGGTAGGAGCTGCGAGGGATGACGAAGCAGCCAAGCTCTCGGAGGGCGACGGGTGCGGGGTCGCCGTGGCTGGCGGCGTCGGGGTCGGGCTCGGGCCGGCGTTGCCGCAGGACCAGACGACGAGCGCGATCACGGCGAGGAGGGCGGGGCGGGTCCGAGGGCGACGGCTACCGGCGATCCGACGCGGCCCGCTCGGGTCGCCTGCGCCGAGCTTCAGCTCGGCAACGGGACGTTGTTCAATGGAAACGCGTGTTGGTCGACCGATCATCGTCCTTGTCCTCCGGAGAAAGGCGCAACGGCTGTGCAGGTAGCACTGAACAGCCCGGGAAATCCGAGCGGGGTTCAGGGCTAGGGGACGAGACGAACCGGAGGAGCGCGACCGGCGAGGTTTCGGGCGATGACCGACCAGGGGATACGCTCGAGGTCGTATGAGAGACGGCGGACAGCGGCCGGCCCGTGAGACTGTCGGGCAGCCGCCCGGCCGATCGCGGCCTCGAGGAATGCCATCCCAACGGTGAACAGCCCGACGATCAGCGCAAAGACGAGACTGACCAGGGCGAAGATGAGCGTTGGATTGACCAGCCCTGTGCCCGCCAGGACGTATAGCCCCGGTAGCCCCAGCCCCGCGGTCCATTGCTCGAAATTCTCATGGATAACGAACATCGGGACGGACGCAACAAAGAGCCTCAGCCAGACGCGCCCGACCGAAGTCAAGTATGTCGTCCGCGAAAACCGTAACGCTGGACAGTCCGGATCTACTCGACGCAGCCGCAAGACCAGGTAACCGATGCGAAAGCTAGCCGCAATAACCAGGAGCGCGACCGCCGCCAGCACTGCGATGACCGTGGCGTCCCACGTCTGCCCGTCTCCTCTCGCGGA
The DNA here is from genome assembly GCA_963835845.1 of uncultured Chloroflexia bacterium. Taxonomy (GTDB): domain Bacteria; phylum Chloroflexota; class Limnocylindria; order Limnocylindrales; family CSP1-4; genus Fen-1039. The sequence goes on from CAWIGT010000006.1 coordinate 303,898, forward strand.
CAGCCTCCAGGAATACTCCGGCCCGTAGTCGAGCAGGAAGTCGATCGTGTGCCCCACCACGAGCACGCCCAGTGCCGTGATGGTTGCCGGGGCCAATCGAGCGAGTCTTCCGCCTGGGTGAAAATTCACGGGCGCCGAAATCCCAGTCTCGAATGTCCGAGTAGTCAGGACACGCATGGTTGAGAGAAACTACGACTGCGCCGCTATATGATCAAGCTCGGTCGCGTGGCCCGAGGCGGGTCTTGACGCCGTTCACGACCGCAGCCGGGAGCCAGGCTTGTCATCGCTCGTCGTCGTCACATTCGTCTCCAGCTTCCTTGCCTCCGCGGTCGAGTTCGTCGAGGCCGTGACCATCGTCCTTGCCGTGGGTGTTACGCGAGGCTGGCACTCCACGCTGCTGGGCGTCGGCGCGGCGATCGCGGTTCTCGCGTTGCTCGTGGGCATCTTCGGAAGCGCGATCGTTCTGCTGATCCCGATCGACGTGCTCCGTGTCGTGATCGGGGGTTTCCTATTGATTTTCGGCCTGCAGTGGCTGACCAAGGCGATCCTGCGCGCAGCCGGAGCAAAGGCCAAGCACGACGAAACCGCGATCTACTCGCGACAAATCCAGGCCTTGACTGAGGAACCTCCATTGCCCGCCTCGGGCATCGACTGGATCAGCTTTACCGTTGCATTCAAGGGAGTGCTGCTCGAAGGGCTCGAGGTGGCGTTCATCGTCGTGACATTCGGGGCGACCGCGGGAACGCTCGGACCTGCCGCTCTCGGAGCGGCGGCGGCCGCCCTTTTGGTGCTGTCGATCGCCGCCCTCGTGCATCGACCGCTCGCGATGGTGCCTGAGAACGCCCTCAAGTTCGCGGTCGGGTTGATGCTGGTTAGCTTCGGGACGTTCTGGTCAGGCGAGGGCGTTGGCATCGCCTGGCCGGGCGAGGATCTTGCGATCGTGGTGCTGCTGGCTGGGTATGCGGTTCTGTCGCTTGTGGGCGTGTGGCTGCTGAGAGCGCAAGTCGGAGCCGGGCTGGCGTCGACTCACCTGGGAGCGGCGCAATGAGCTACTTGCGCCGCTTTGTCGGCTTCTGGTCCGACTTCCTCGTCGGGGACAGGCCCGAGCTATTTATCGGTCCGATCGTGACCTTGGCCATCGGCTGGCTCGTTGTTCGGAGTGGAGCTCCTGGTGGGCTGTCAGGAGCAGTTCTCTTCGCTCTGGTCGCGAGTATCGGCGCACTGAGCCTGCTGCTCGTCGGAAGGAAGTAGCGGCTGGCGGCATCCGCGAGAGTCCAACTTCTGCCTCGACTGAGCTTCACCTAAGCTGCGAAACGGAGCCTCTCGAGAGCCCCGGGCGCGAGGCAATAGATCTCGAACGGAGTCAGGTGAGAAGAGGTGGCGTCTTCGTGGTCGAGTCCGCGAATAGGCCGGCGACCATCGAAGACGCGCCTGATGGTTCCGATCACGGGCCGGGCGCCCCGGTGACTAGGATCGAGTCATCCCACATAGTCGCGATCGCCTCAGATGCCCGTGGCGGGGTACTCGGCATCAAGCCTCAGGAGGACGCAGGTGAGCCGAGCTGGTGCACCCGGCGCAACAGTCGGTGAGGGTGCCGCTCCCAGGAGGACCGACCGAGGTTCCCCCGGTGGCGTGCCGCCGCTGGTCTGGGTCATCGCTGGAGCGCTCGTGCTGTTGCTCCTGGCCCTGGCCAGCGCTTATGGCTTTCACCGCGACGAGATGTACTTCATCATCGCCGGCCGCCACCCCGACTTCGGTTACGTGGACCAGCCACCGCTTACTCCCCTGCTTTCGGCGGCCGCGGCGCAGTTGCTCGGTGCGACCCCGTTCGCCGTCCGGATCCTGCCCGCCATCGTCACCGGCCTGGGCGTGCTCCTGTGCGCCGACATGGCTCGCCTCCTCGGCGGCCCCCGCCGCGCCCAGGTCTTTGCAGCGGGGTTGCTCGCGGCGTCGGGCTGGATGGCCGCGGGCCACCTCGACGTCACCGCGACGTTTGACGTCTTCTTCTGGACCCTCGCCCTGTGGCTGATCATCCCCATCCTGGCCGCCCCGGACCCGGGCAGGGAGTGGCGCCGCTGGCTGGCGTTGGGGCTCGTCATGGGTATCGCCCTGGAGAACAAGACCCTCCCCATCTTCCTCGGGGCGAGCGTGGCCGGCGGAGTACTGCTGTGTCGGCGTTGGGACGTCGTCCGCTCCCCCGGACTGTGGGCCTCGATGGCAATCGCCGCGGTCATCTGGGCACCCAACGTCGTCTGGCAGGCGGCCAATGGATGGCCGCAGCTAACCATGGCCCAGGCGATCAGCTCGGGTCAGCAGTCGATCGGTGATCGGATCAAGGAGATCGTCGACCTGGTCCTGCTCAGCGGCCCGCTCCTCTTCCCCTGGGCGATCGTCGGGCTGATCTGGCTGCTGCGCTCAGACGACTCCCGGGCCTGGCGTGCCCTCGGGTTGGCCCTTGTCATCGACGTGGTCCTGATGTTCGTGACCGCCGGCAAGAGCTACTACGCCGGCGGCTTCATCCCTCTCGCCCTGGCGGCAGGCGCGATCCGAATGGACCGTTGGCTATCCCGTGGGCACATCGGGATCAAGTGGTCGGTGCTCGCGCCGGTGGCCGTCGGCTCGGCGGTCGTCATGGCCCTCATCGGGCTGCCACTCGTCCCGCCGAACGACCTTCACGCAACGCCCATACCGACCATCTACGGCGAGTCGATCGCCCAGCTCGGCTGGCCGCAGCTGGCCGATCAGGTGGAGTCGGTGGTGATCTCGCTGCCCGCCGACCAGCGCGCCCATGCCGTCATCGTGACAGCCGCCTACGGTCAGTACGGCGCCCTGACCTTCTACGGCCACGACCTGCCGCCGCTGTATTCGGGCCACAACTCGGTCTGGTACTGGGGCCGCCCGGCCGACGGAGCCGGCCCAACCATCCTGGTGGGCGACTGGGGCACGCCGCCGCCCGTGTTTACAGGTTGCGCGATCGAGGCCAGCGTGGACAACGGCATGGATCTGCCGACCCAAGAGCAAGGCACGGCCATCTGGGTGTGCCATGGCACCAGCGCGCCCTGGTCGCAGATCTGGCCGCAGCTCAAGCACATCAACTGAACTCCGTCGGTCCGGTCATCGAGACCCGATGCTGGACCGCGGCACGGCGGCCGCCGTGCCGGAGAACCTCCTGGCGTCCGCTGGCTGATCAAGAACTACGATGCGGTCAAGGCCGTCCGCGGCATGTGGAGCCGCAGGCATGAACGCTCGCGTCTCTGGCCGACTCTTCGTTTCGACCGATCGCACGTAGTCTGTCGCCGTCCGGCCCCCGGCCACGGAGCGATCCTATCGCCTCGCCGATCGGATCATCGGGGATCGGTCGGATGACTATGGCACTGCCTTGATCATCGACAGAGACGCGGCTCGTTCGCCAGCGTCGTCGAACCTCGGCGGGCATGGAGATCTGGCCACCCTTTGAAATGGTCGCTACCTTCATGAGCAGATCGCACTCACACAGTGAAGGCCCGGCAAGCAAGGCCGGGCCTGGCGAGAGAATTGGGCTGGCGGGCCAGCGAGACCGACCGCACCGGCAACACCGTCAGCGTCGACACTCCGGCTTTCACTTCCGTCAGTGGCTCGCGGCCCTCTGCGAACGGGCCGCGCGCAGGGCAAAGGCAAGGACCGCGAAGCCGACGAACGAGCCGACCGTGGCCTCGAGGACCCAGGCCCAGTCGATCGTGTGGACGAGCAGCAGTCCCATTTCAACGAAAGACGAACAAATCACGGGGCCCTGGAAGAACTTCTTGTCGACGACGGTGAGCACGATGCCCCCGATCGACCAGACGGCGAGCGGCACCACCATCAGCGCGAGCGGAGCCCATTTCGGCTCCTCACCGTAGAAGGCGGCGACCGCGAATATCCCCGTCACGACGGTCAGCATCGTCGCCAGTGAGAGCGGGCCATCCTCGTCCCCGCGCTTGCCGCCGTACCAGTAGCCCCAGAAGAGCCCGAGCACAAGGATCAGCAACAACCCCGCGATCAGAACCACCGGATCCTCCTCAAGAAGCCGCGGCCACCGTCCATCCGCGTTGAGGCCACGCGACGCCAGCATGATACCGGTGCCAGTTCCGTCCTTGAATGAGACGACCACCGACGGGAGCGGGTTCGGGGAAGGACAACGTGGGCCGAATCGCTAGGGTCTAGATCGATCAATAGAAACGATGACGACCATCGCGCCGCTTCGGGCGGCGGTAGAGCGAACGGCTCGACTGATTGCCTAAGCCGTAGGACACGATGCCCCCCTGACTGTTCCCCGGTGTACCCATCACCTCTGGGCCACGGGCATCTCATCAGCGCGGGGCAGCCTCGTTCGCCATCGGAAGTATGGGCCACAACCAGGCCGCGGCGAGGCTGGCCAGCGCGAGTGCCACCAGCATCGCCATCCACGCTGCGATCACGATGATCAAGGCGTCGTTCTCGCGCATCTCCACCTGTGCCAACGAGCGGCCAGCGAGGACGGTGCCGCCGTGCCAGGGCGACACCACGGCCGCGATCCGCACGCCACTGCCAGGTTGCCAGGTAACAATGTCGGGCGGATTGTTGGCCGCACTGGTGAGTACGCCGGCGGGCGGGATCGGGTCGTGGCCGTCGAGTTGGCCGTCGGTCGCGAGGACTTTGCCCGAGGAGTCGAAGACAACCAGGAATGGCGCCAGGCTCTGACGCACATCTATCCGACCGACACTGACCAGGTTCGAGGGCTTTGCGCCCGCGTCGAGAGCCGTCGCAGCATCGTTAGCCATCTGGATCTGCGGGTCGTTGGCTCCCGAGCGCAGGTCCTGCTGGTCGGAGGCGTAGACGAGCCCACAGCACAGTGTCGCGAGAACCGCGAGCGGCACGAAGAAGGCAACGGCGCGGCGCGCGAACGGCGATCGCATTTCAGAAGCCCTCTAGCTCAGCGTTCCGCTCGACCCGATGGTCGGCCCGGAAGACGTCATCGTACTTGGCAGCCGGGATGCAGGGCGCCAACCCACATGCACAGTCGCTTGGGAGACTCTTGACGCTTACCTCAGCGTATCGGTCGCCTCGCCGCCGTCGGCCCTCGGCGCTCCGGCTCGGCTGCCATATAGCTGCGAGGACATTGGGGCAAAGGGCCGCCGGCTGAACACGGCCTCGACCGGCAAGCCGAAAAACTCGGCCGTACGCAGGGCGAGCTCGAGGCTCGGATTGAACTCGCCTCGTTCGAGGTAGCCGATCGTCTGGTAGTTGACGCCGACCGCAGCCGCGAGGTCCTGCCGGCTCAGGCTGCGCTCGGCGCGAAGGACGGCCAGCCGGTTGTACAGGACCGGATCGGTGCGTTCGGTGGGCCTGGCCATCAAAGCTCCTGTGGCAGGTCGGGCTCGAGCCAGGCGAGGGCAGCCGCGGGCAGGAGCGGGAGCAACACGCCCAGGCAGAGGGCGCCTGCCGTGGCCGCCCCGGTGTCGATCGTGATCGTCCGGCCGAAACCCAGGACAGCCACGACGATCGCCCCGATGAGGAGCACGACCACGACCGACAGAACCTCGTAGCTCAGGATCCAGGCCTGATCGCGCAACGCCTGCTCGCGCTCGTCCAGGCCCGTGCCGGGCATGTCCGCGCGATTGCGAGCGTACCCGTACAGGATGAATGCCCCGACCAGGGTCGCGCCGATGAGCAGGAAGCTCACCGGACCCCAAACGATCGTGGGGGCGGTCGTGCCGGCCCAGAGCGCCGACCAGGTGAACATGGCCGGCAGCCCGAGCAACGAAGCGGCGGCCACGAGCCGCCGCGATCGTCGAGATAGGCGCTCTATCCGCGATCGTGAGCTGGCAATGACGTGAGTCATGGGACGCAATCTCCTATAAGCACCTTGTCCTGTTGTACTTATACAACATCAAGTCAAGCCTGGCTCTTGCCTCAGCAGCAAACCAGGGCCATAGGCTGCAACGCCAGGCGCCCATGACCGATGCCGAGGCGCCCGGAACGAAGGCAGCGACGGATTTAGTGCCGGCAATAGCGAACCTGCCTGTGCCGTCGAAGCGGATGTCATGGCGCGCGCTTCACCGATGTCGGGAGTCAGCGCGACAGCACGCCCAGGAGCAGACCGATCCCGAGGATCGCGTACGCACCGATCGCGCCGGGCGTATTCCTGCGGACGCGGGTCACCACGACGAGTATGGCGCCGACCAGGATGATGATCAGGGCAAGTGCTCTCATCTTTCGGGCATCGCTCCTTACTACTTGCGGCCGGGCGGCCTCAAGTTGGGGGCCGAATCGAGCCGAAACGAGGTCTTTTCGATCACCTGTCTGTCAGCAGGACGAAAAGTGCGCCGGCAACCACGAGGACCGCGATTCCGGCGACAAAGACCCAGTTGCCCCACCACATGTCCTTGTTGATGCGGCCCAGCAGGATGAGGATCGCGGAAACCACCGCCATCAGGGTCAGAAATGGATGAGACTTGATACGAGGCGGCATCTAGATCCTCCGATCTCTGAGGCCCGGTAGGGCCCGAACATGATGGACGTGCCCACGAGCGTTAGCCACGGAACGCATCCATGAACCGCACCCGTGTCCCGATACGCATGGCTGCGTTGGTGTACATACGGCCGGCCAGCCAGGTCAGGCCGCCGATGGATGCGATGGTCAGCCCTGCGGCCAGGCCGATCTCCCACGGCGGCACGTCGGTGGCCGCCATCCTGACCGGCATAAGGATGGGCGCGAACGGCGGCAGCATCGAGCAGATCGTCGCCAGGGGCCCGTTTGGATTCGGGAGCGCAGCGTACATGAGCAGATAGCCGGCGACCTGGAGGATGGAGATGGGCCCGACGGCACCCTGCACCTCCTCGTGCCGCGAGACCAGGGAGGCGACCGCGGCGTAGGCAGTGGCGTAGAAGAGGAAGCCGAGCATGAACCAGAAGATATCGCCCAGGATCGAGGCCACGCCCAGGGCCGGGATTGCGGCGACATTGGTCACGTGGACCGCGACGAGCGCGGCCGCGCCCACGATCGTGAGCTGCAGCAGACCGACGAGGCCGATTCCAATGACCTTGCCCGCGAGCAGGCGACTCGGCTGGATCGTGGCGAGCAGGATCTCCATGATTCGCGTCGCCTTCTCCTCGACCACGCCCTGGGCCACCAGGTTGCCGTACTGACCGAGCGCGATCCAGAGGATGATTCCCAGGGCCAGGCTGGCGATCAGGTTCTGGGTGTCTTTGGGAGTGGTGGGCGCCAGAAGCTGGACCGGGACCAGGGCCATGGCCGAAGCGACTGCCGTCGGTGAGAGACCGGCGTCGGTGAGGCGTGCAGACTCCGCGGCCAGGGATAGGGCCGACTCGACGTTCGATGGGACAGCATCCTTCGCCACAGCCGTCGGCGAGGTCGACGACCCGGTCACGAGAACGTCGAGCGTGCCCGCCGTTACCTGCGCCTCTCCGGCGGTGACGTCGGTGATGTCGCTGACCGTCACCTGCACGCCCAGGGCCGCGGCCGACGCCGTGAACGAACGCTCGAGCGCCTGCGATCCGCCGCTGAAGCCCACCCGCACGGGGTTGGTCTTGCCGGCGACCAGGGACGCCGCAATGATGCCGATCACCACGAGGGCGGCCATCACGATTGTGCCGCCGACGAAGACACGTGAGCGCAGACGCATTCGGACCTCGCGCCGGCCGACAAGGACTATGGTCGGCAGGCGTCGCGTTCCGCCCAGACTGGAGAACCGCGCGTTCATGCCGCTGCCTCCTCGATTACGTTCCGGAAGATCTCGCCGAGGGTAGGCTCGACACGCTCGAACTCGCGCACCGGTCCAGTGTCCAACCCCGCCTGGAGCAGCGCCTGATCGTCGACGCCCGGATCCAATTCGAACAGCCGCCGCGTGCCGTCGCTCTGCACGAGCCGCACGCCCGGCACGCCTGCTTCCCAGTCGGCCGGGGCCCCGGGGACGTCGATCCAGCGGCGCTCCTGCCCGCCGGCCCGGAGCTCGCTGACGGTGCCGCACGCGACCATCCGGCCACGGTCGACGATTCCCACCCGGTCGCACAGCCGTTCTACCAGCTCGAGCTCGTGGCTCGAGAAGATGACGGGGACTCCTGCGTCCGCCCGCTCGCGCAGCACGCCGGCCATCACGTCGACCGCGACCGGGTCGAGCCCGGCGAACGGCTCGTCGAGCACGAGGACTTCCGGCCCGAAGACGAGGGCGGCGGCCAGCTGGACACGTTGCTGGTTGCCCAGGCTGAGGGCCTGAAGATCGTCGCTTGTCCTGTCTTTCAGGCCGAAGCGATCAAGCCAGCGCACGGCCGATGCGCGCGCCTCCGAGCCGCTCATGCCGTGAAGCTCGCCGAGGTAAGCCAGCTGCTCGGCCAGCCGCATCTTCGGATACAGCCCACGTTCCTCGGGCATGTAGCCGATGCGCCGGCGCGCCGCAAGGTCGAGCGGCCTGCCGTTCCACTTGACCTCGCCCGCGTCGGGAGCCAGGACTCCGAGCACGATCCGCATCGTGGTGGTCTTGCCCGCGCCGTTGCGGCCGACAAACCCGAACAACTCGCCGGCGTGGACGTCGAATGTGAGGTCCTGTACGGCGACGGTCTGCCCGTATCTTTTCGAGATCGCACTGATCTCGAGCCTGCGATCGCTACTCATCTGTTCTCCGGTTCAAGCGCCGCATGTCCGGGTGCGGCCGAAGTGTCCGCGTCCGTCCGCTCTGTGCTTTGGTACTTCCCGGGACGCGTCCGCTTTCCGTCAGTAAGGCGTCCGGCATCCCGAAGAGCCCGGCGAAGGAGGAACTCCATCTGACCGTTCAGGCTGCGCAGATCGTCGCCTGCCCAGGAGCGCAGCGCCTCCATCGTGGCCGGATCGAGCCGCAGCAGGAACGACTTGCGTTCCATCGTCTTGTCCTGCGGCCTGCTACTGGTACAGGGTTCCTGTGTTCACCACCGGTTGGGTCTCGTGCTCGCTGCAAAGCACGACCAGGAGGTTGCTGACCATCTGCGCTTTGCGTTCCTCGTCGAGGTCCACGATGTGCTTCTCCGAGAGCTGATCGAGCGCCATCTGGACCATGCTCACGGCACCCTCGACGATCCGCGTCCGAGCGTCGATGACGGCGCTGGCCTGCTGACGTCGCAGCATGGCATTGGCGATCTCGGGGGCGTATGCCAGGTGGCTGATGCGGGTGTCCATCACCTCGATGCCGGCCTTCTGGAGACGGCCTTGCACCTCGGCCTGGAGCTTCTCGCCAACCTCGTGTGGGTTGCCGCGCAGCGAGAGCTCGTCGCCGTGGGGCTCGTACGGGTACGAGGTCGTCAGTGTCCGGATCGCGGCTTCGGTCTGGACCTTGAGGAATTGCGAGTAATCGTCGACCTCGAACAATGCCTCCGCGGTATCGGCGACACGCCACACCACGACCGCCGCGATCTCGATCGGATTGCCGTCGTGGTCGTTGACCTTGAGCTTCTGGCTCTCGAAGTTGCGCACCTTGATCGATATGCGGGGACGGAGAGTGAAGGGATTGACCCACCAGAAGCCCTGCGACTTGAGGCTGCCGGCGTAGCGACCGAACAGCACGAGCGCACGCGCCTCGTTGGGGTTCACCACCGTCAGGCCCCTCCAGCCGAGGGCGATGAGGACGACATAGGCGATGATCCCGATGTGGGAATACCTCGGGCCGTTCCAGACCTGGGTCCCGATATCGGCGACGTTGAAGACGACCGCGCCAAGCGGGACCAGGGTGGCCACGAGCAGCACGAGCAGGACCGCGAACCCGTTGAGCGCCGGCGCCTTCCGCTCCTGGACCATATCTGCCTCTCCATGCTATCTAGGTGATATCAGTAGGATAGTATCACGCGGACAAGGGAATGAGAAACCCTGTACGGTTCTGGGATCAGCCTGCCGTCGCGCTCGCGGGGTCGCGAGGTCGCGAGGTCGTGAGGTCGTGAGGTCCCATCGTCGATCGGCGCCCAAGAGAGGCTGGCCAGTTTCAGGACGGCGGGGCTAAATCCGGTCTAGACGATCTCCGGTTCGGCGGCCCGGCCGAGTCCCTGGTTGAATGCCGACTCGTCGGCAACGCGATAGCCGACGCCCGTTTCGGTGGTGAAGAGGCGATCGGCGGTCTCCTGACCGGCGGCTTCAGCCAGCTTACGGCGAAGCCGGCTCACGTATACGTGGACGTACTCACTCGCGTCCGCGTACGCGAGGCCCCAGACGGCACGAAGCAATCGCTCTCGCGTGACCAGCCGGCCCTGATTCGATAGCAGCACCCTGAGCAGCTCGAACTCCCGTGGCGTGAGCCGGAGCGGTTCGCCACCGACCTGCACCTGACGTTGGACCGGATCGAGCTCGATCGGGCCGAGTCGGAGGCTACCGTCGGGTTGTGCGCTGGTTCCGCCTGTTCGACGGAGTACGGCGCGGATACGGGCATTCAGCTCGTCTACCGAGAACGGCTTTGCGAGGTAGTCGTCCGCGCCGGCGTCCAGCCCTGAGATCCGGTCGCGCTCTTCGCCGCGCGCCGACAACACGATGATCGGGGTCCCGGCCTCACGTCGAATACGCCTGATCACGTCGACGCCATCGAGATCGGGCAGCCCCAGATCGAGCAGGATCGCATCCGGACGACCGGCATCCCAGGCGGCCATCGCCTCGGCCGCGCTGCCAGCTTCCTCAACCCGGTAATCGCGCCGCCTCAGATAGGAGGCCAACGATTTCCGCGTGGGCGGCTCGTCTTCCACGAGCAGGAGGCGCGGCCCGGTCGCGTTCATCGAACGCCCGCTTCAGTTTCGGCTTCGGCCGGGAGCTCGGCCGCCGGCAGAGTGACTGTCACCGCCAGACCGCCCAGTCGGCTCCGGCTCGCCGCCACGGTTCCGCCCATGGCACGCGCCAGGCCGGCGACGACTGTCAGGCCGATACCCATGCCGCGCCGACCCGCTCGCTCGCCCCGCGGCACCTGATAGAACTTGTCGAACAACCGCGAGACAGACGCGTCCGGAACGCCCTCCCCATTATCTTCAACGGTCATTGCAAGACCGGGCTCCTCCGCCGAGCGTATCGCGACCTCGATCGTGTCACCGCCATAGCGCACGGCGTTCTCGAGCAGGTTCGCGAGGATCTGGGCCAGATAGACCTCGTCGACGACCCCGATCGGGGCGGCTACTTCGGAGCGGACTACGACACGCTTGCCCTCGGTCGCCAGCCGGGCGATCGATTGGCGGGCGAAATCGCTCAGGTCTCGAGCTTCGAGCTCGGGCTTGAGGGCGCCACCTTCGATCCTGCTCAGGTCGAGCAAGTTGCGCACCAGACGGCCCATACGTTCGGCCTCCTGGTCGATCGCCTCGAAGGCTTCGTGCTTGTCCGACTCTGACCACTGGATCTGCGGGTCGAGCATGCTCCCGGCGGCGGCGCGGATCGTGGCCAGCGGAGTCCGAAGATCGTGCGAGACGGAGTCGAGCAGCGCGCTCTTGAGGGCATCGCTCTGGCGAGCGACCTCCGCCTTTGTAGCCTCGGCCGTCAGCTGGTCGCGAACGATGGCCTGTCCGAGCTGGTCGGCCGCGGCCGAGAGGATGCGCGTCTCCGCCCGATCCGGCTCGGGTTTGCCCGGTTGTCGCAAGGCCCAGAGAGAGCCGATCGAATCGCCCGCGGCCTCGACCCGGATGCGGTGAACTGTCGCTCTCGGCCAGGCCGGACTGCCCGGAATGTGGGCTCTGGCCCAACGCATCCGCCCGTCGGGGCCACGCTGGAGCACCATCTGAAAACCGGCGCGCGGTATCGGCTTCCCGGAATCGGTGTCGGCGAGCGTCCGTTCCTCGGCGGGGCTTGGTCCGAGCCCGACCCAGACCCGATCCATCGACGTCACGTCGCACAGGCGCTTCACGACGGTCGGAGCCGCTTCGGCGACCGTCCGGGTCGCAGCCAGCACGCCCGTGATCGAGTGGAGCCCCTCCGCCTGACGGGCACGGTCGGCAGCCTCGGCGGCGCGTGCAGCCTGGATGGCCGCCATCCGGCCAATCACCACAGCCACGGCGAGGAGGAGTAGAAGGTTCAGCCACTCGTCGGGACTATTGATCGTCAGCGTGTAGAGCGGCTGGACGAACAGGAAGTCGTACAGCAGGAACGCCGCGATCGACGTCGCCATGGCCGGCAGCGTGCCATACCTGGCCCCTACGACAAGCACCGCCAGCAGGTAGACCGGTGCCGGATAGGTCACATGGATCGTCTCTCGCAGAAGCGCAATCACTAGAGTCGAGAGAGCGAGCGACGCGCCGGCAACGACCGTCGAAGTCGTGAACCTCCGAGGCGCGGGCAGCCAACGTCGGATCAGTTCCATTCTCGCAATGCTAGTCCGACCGCTGCGTGGTGGATCAGATTCAGAGGTGGTATTGAGCATCTATTGAGCCGGGTCCCCACCGGTGCGAACCGACCAGCTCGCACCTAAGGGGCAGGTGAGAACCGGCGAGACGGTGGCGCCCGGCCCCGAGAGCAGCTCAGGCCCGATCCGACGCGACCGGCAACGGTTTCTGGCGACCGCAGGGAGTGCCCGGCCCTGACAAGTGGGCTCAACCCGCATCCGCGACCCGATCGTATTACCGCCAAAACGCAATCCGATCCATCGTGACAGACTTGCCAGGCGCCAATATGGCTGGCGTCGAATGCGCAGCCGGACGCATCGTGGACATTCCAAACGCCTTCAATGAGGAACGCCCGTGAAGACACTGATCCTCCTGCGGCACGGTCAGAGCCAGTGGAACAAGGAGAACCGGTTCACCGGCTGGACCGATGTCCCGCTGAGCGATGAGGGAGTTGCAGAGGCTGCGCTTGCCGCGAAGCTGATACGCGAGGGCGGCTACACGTTCGACCTCGCCTACACCTCCGTGTTGAGGCGCGCCATCAAGACCCTCTGGATCGTTCTCGAGCAGAACGACCGGATGTGGATCCCGGTCGTGAACAGCTGGCGCCTCAACGAGCGGATGTACGGCGCCCTGCAGGGGCTCGACAAGGCCGAGACGGCAGCACGCCACGGGGCCGACCAGGTGAAGCTGTGGCGCCGCAGCTACGACGTTCCCCCGCCGGCCCTCGACAAGAGCGATGAGCGCTGGCCCGGTCACGACCCGCGTTACGCCGGGCTGGCCCCTGCCGACGTCCCCTGCGCCGAGAGCCTGAAGGACACCGTCGCGCGGATGCTGCCGTTCTGGAGAAGCGACATCGCCCCGGCGATCCTCGGCGGCCAGCGTGTTCTCATCGCCGCACACGGCAACAGCCTGCGTGCGCTCGTGAAGGAGCTGGACGGGATCAGCGACGCCGAGATCGTGGACCTCAACATCCCGACGGGCATCCCGCTCGTATACGAACTGGACGACCAGCTCAAGCCGATCCGCTCGTTCTACCTGGGCGATCCGGACGCGGCAGCCCGGGCGGCAGGCGCAGTCGCGGCACAGGCGAACGGCTGAGGGAGCACGATCCGCGCCCTCTGCGGGCGCAACCGGTGCAATAGCCAGGGCCCAATCAGGTCGGGATCAGGTGCCGACGGCGGACATGACGCGGGTATTGATCAACCGCGCGTGACCGCATCCTGGGATGACGACCAACACACCGTCAGTTCGGATCCACGCCGGCTGGTCGTCCACGATCGGATCACCATGCCTCGCGTCTGAGTCCACGTGGAAGGGGCCCGGACATCCTCGTCGTCCGACGGGCGCGGACGGCCACCGCTCATCGAGGCGCGGCAGCTCCCCCGTACCCAGTCCCTGCACCGACCGCGGTGGGCTGTGGGGCATCTGACTGGTTGACATCGCTGGTATTCTTTTTGCAAGGCAAATGTAACCGGTTACATTGCCCAGGACAGCGTCGAAGGGGGCCGCGCCCACACCCCCGCCTCCCCGATTCGGTTGACCAAGCCCAGTAGCCTCTCGTCACTCAGGTAACCGGTTACATCACCCGAGGTCACGATGACGAAGACGGTCACGATCCGAGATGTCGCCCGGGCTGCGGGCGTGAGCATCGCCACCGCTTCAAGGGTTCTCAACGGTAGCGAGAGACTAACCGAGTCCACCCGGACGCGGGTCCGGCAGGTCATGGACGAGTTGCAATTCACTCCCAGCACTTCCGCGCGGCGCCTGAGCCTCGGCCGGACGATGACGATCACGCGTCGTCGTGACCTGGTTCCTGACCCGGCCGCAGGCGGTCGAGCGACTTCGCGGTGTCGATGCCGTCCTGAGCGACAGCGAATTCGACCTGGTCATCTACAACGTGGAGACCGCCGAGAAGCGCGATCAGTACATGCGAAGCCTGCCGCTGGCCCAACGGACCGACGGCATGCTCCGGTCATCTCATTGCCGCCCCGGCCCGAGGATGTGGCGCGGCTGGCCGCGGCGGCAGTCCCGGTCGTAGTCGTCGACGTTCATCACCCGTGCTCGCGCGGCCTCCCTCGCGTCATGGGCGACGACATTGCCGGCGGTGAACTGGCCGCCCGGCACCTGCTCGAACTGGGACATCGCGAGATCGGATACATCGGCGACGAGTTCGAGAATCCGTTTGGGTTCACGTCAAGCCGCGACCGATACACCGGCTACGAGAAAGCCCTCGCGAGTGCCGGGCTGGCGTCCCAGGCCCGAATGGACGGCCCTCGGCGCCCACGGCCGCTACGAGGCTCGGGAACTGGCCTGCCGCCTGCTTTCCGGACCCGACCGACCCACCGCCATCTTCGCGGCCAGCGACACGCAGGCTCTGGGCGTGCATCGCCGCCGCACACGAAATGGGGCTCGACATACCCGGCGACCTTTCCATCGTCGGATACGACGACATCGAGGCCGCCGAATACGTCGGGCTGACCACGGTGCGTCAGCAGTTGTTCGAGTCGGGCGCCTGGGGGCCGAGCTCCTGCTGAAGGAAATCGAGCAGCGTTCTGACGTCCCCCGCTCCACTGACTTGCCGACCCGAGCTCGTCGTCCGCGCTACGACGGCGCCACCGAAGGAGGGTCTGCCTACGGCTTGACGACCGCATCGCGAGTGCCTGGATCAATTGCCCAAGGAGGAGGCTGAACAGATGTTGTCTCGCCTTCAATCGATTGGACGGAGGACACCTGGCCGTCCAGCGGCCATTCCCGCCATCCCTGCGGCCGCGCTCGTGCGGCCGCATGCGCGCGCCAGTTCCACGGCCGCGACCCCGACGCCGTCGTCCGCCGCCACACCAGCCGCGAGCGCGGCGGCAGCGCGCCGCCAGGTAGCCAGTTGCGTCCGTCGCGGCTTCGCCGACGGCGCGTCGCGCCGGCCCCGTACTTGCGGTACGCTGCCCGTCGTGCTCAATGCGTGCTTCGAGACTGGGTTCGACCTGCCTTTCAAGCTCTCGACGGAGTTCACCAAGGAGTACCCGAACGTCACCTGGAAGATCAGCCAGGATCAGTTCACGAACCTGATCAACGAGACGCCGCGGCTGCTGGCGGGGGACAACCCGCCCGACCTCATCCGGCTGCCGACGATGGTCTCGCTCGTCAAGGACGGTCTGCTCAAGAACCTGGACAGCTACGCGACGGCGTTCGGCTGGGACAAGTGGCCGGCGTCCGAGCTCGTCCAGAACCGAGTCGGGCCGACCGGCGTCCGCGGCTCCGGCTCGCTGTACGCGATGGGCCTCAACTACAGCATGACCGGCGTCTTCTACAACAAGAAGCTGGCCGCCCAGATCGGCATGACGCAGCCGCCGACGACGCTCGCCGAATTCGAGGCCCTGCTGGCCAAGGCGAAGGCCGCCGGCCTCCAGCCGATCATGCAGTGGAACGCCTCCGCGAGCGGCGGCGGGCTCGCCTTCCCGCTCCAGAACCTGATGGCCGACTACGGCCCGACCAGCGCCGATCAACGACTGGATCTTCCAGAAGGCAAGGGCGCGACGATCGACACGCCGACCAACCTGCACGGCCGCACAGCACCTCCAGCAGTGGATCACAGGCCGGGTACTTCCCCACGGACGTCAACGCCATCGAGTACACAGACTCCAACGGCCGCTTCGTGAAGGGTGAGGGCGTCTTCACCTTCAACGGCGACTGGGAGAATGCCGACTACGACAAGCAAGCCCGGCAACATCGGGTTCTTCCTCGTTCCCGCCGGCTACCGTCGGGCGGGAGCTACGCGGCCATGTCGTCGCCGCTCACCTACGGCATCGCGGCCAAGGCCAAGAACGCCGACTGCGCGGCCTTCTTCCTCAACTGGGTCGCGACCAACGCGACGGCTCGCCAGATCGACGTGACAGTCGGCGGCTCGAACCCCGGCGGCCCGCCGACCTGCCGGTCCCGCCGTGCCGCTGCGGGTTCGATCACCAACGACACCCTCGCGCCAAGGCGCCGACTGGTCATCAAGGACAGCGGCGGCGATGGACTTCATCGCCAACTCCACGGGCTCCATCTTCGCGCAGGGCTGGACGCCCGAGCTCCAGAAGATGGTCGGCGGAAAGGAGGATGCCGCGTCACTCCTCAAGGACGTCCAGGCCGAGTACGTGAAGGAACTCTCCCAGTAATGCAAGCCGCTGACCGATCGATGACTGAGACCATCCTCGCCGGATCGCGATGCTCAGAGCCGCTGACCGTCAGCCGCGCGCGGCCCGGCGGACCTTCCGACTTCCGGAAGGTCCGCAGGGAAACCCTGCTCGGCTGGCTGTTCGTCGTACCTGCGCTGGCGATCTACCTCGCGTTCGTGCTGCTCCCGCTCGCCATGACGGTGCAGTACTCGCTGTACCGGTGGGACGGCATCGGCGCTCCGGCAGTGGGTCGGTCTCAAGAACTACGTGAACGTGTTCTACCGATCCGGACTTGCTCGACACGATCTTCAACGCCTTCAAGCTCATCTTCTTCTTCAGCCTCATCCCGGTCGGCTCTCGGGCTGGTGGTGGCCTCGCATCATTCGGCGGACCGCCACAGGCGGGCTGGGCAACGTCTGCCCGGACGGTTCTGTTTCTGCCGCAAGTCATCCCGCTCGTGGCCGCCGGCATTGTGTGGAGATGGTGCTCTCGACCTACGGGCGCCGTCAACGCGTTTCTGTCACGCGATCGGGCTCGGCAGCGTCACTCGGGCCTGGCTGGGCGATTTCGATTGGGCCCTGCCGCGGTCGGTCTGATCGGCACCTGGGTGCTGCTCGGTCTCTGCACCCTCCTGCTTCTGACAGGCATGACGAAGATCGATCCCGCTCTGTACGAGTCCGCGAGAATCGACGGCGCCGGTGCCGTTCGGGAGTTCCTGGCAATCACTCTGCCGAGCCTCAAGCAAGAGATCGCCGTGTGTGTCACGGTCACGGTCATCGCGGCGTTGAGGAGCTTCGATATCGTCTACGTAGCCACGGGCGGCGGACCGGGGCTGGCGACGATGGTGCCGGGACTCGACATCTATCTGCTTGCCTTCCAGGCACGTGCCGTGGGCGTCGCATCGGCGCTCGCCGTGGTGCTGATCGTCCTCATCCTGGTACTGATCATTCCGATCCAGTGGCTGAGCCGGGAGGACGGGAAATGAAGGTCGCCTCGCCGCGGAGCTCTTCACCGGCCGATTTGTACTCATCGTGCTCATGGTCGTCACTCTCGTGCCGTTCCTCAGCATGTTCACGACCGCGCTGTACCCCTCCGAGTCCTACCCTCAGGGGCTCCCCAACTGGCCCGCGGACCCGCAATGGGGCAACTTCGTCGAGGCCTTCAAGATAGCCAACTTGAGCACGATGCTGTCCTCGAGCCTCTTGATCGTGCTCCTCACGGTACCTATCTCACTCGTGATCTCGACGATGGCCGGGTTCGCCATCGGACATCTGCGAGTGCCGGGTTCTCGCTGGCTGTTACTTCTCTTCGTGTTCGGGCTGACCCTCCCGTACGAGGGCATCGTGACGCCGCTCTACTACCTCGAGCGCCAGCTCGGGATCCTGAACGGCCGCCTGGCGATCACACTGCCGCTGATCGCGCTGTATATGCCCTTCGCGGTGTATTGGATGCGAGCGCATTTCGTCAACATGCCGCCGGAGATCAGCGAGGCGGCCCGCGTTGACGGGGCCAGCACGTGGGATCTTTTCTGGCGGATCCATGTCCCGCTGGCTCGGGCCCCGATCGCGTCGCTCGGGATCCTCATGTCGGTGTGGACATGGAACCAGTTCGTGCTCGCCCTGGTCCTCGTGGAGGACCCGAACCAGCGGACGGCGGCCGGCGCGCTGGGAGCATTCCAGGGCCACTACGCGACCGATATCCCCTTGCTGTGCGCCGGCTCTCTGGAAATCCTCCTGCCCACCCTTATCGTCTTCATCCTCTTCCAGCGCCAGGTGATCGCAGCTCTGCTGCAAGGATCGGTCAAGGGATGAGTAGAAGCCTTCCACCTGGGGCAAGTCGCGCGAAGTCGATCACTGCCGACCAGGCGCGTGCGCCGGTGCGCGTGCGCGGCCACGTCGACGACGGGTTCGGTCCGGTGATGGATGTCTTCGCGGACAACTTCACGGAGCGCGGCGACCTCGGCGCCGCGTGCGCCGTCTACGTGGCCGGCCGGCCGGTGGTAGACGTCTGGGCCGGCGTCGCCGACGCTCGGACCGGCCGGATGTGGAGTGAGGACAGCGCGGCCGTCATCTTCTCGTGCTCGAAGGGAATTCTCGCGATCTGCGCCTACTTGCTCGTGCAGGCGGGCCGCCTGGACCTCGACGCTCCCGTCGGTCGCTACTGGCCTGAGTTCGCTCAACACGGCAAGGAAAGCATCACCGTCCGTTGCCTGCTCAGCCACCGCGCCGGTCTACCTGCGCTGGATCGAGATATGACGATCTCCGAGGTCCTGGCCTGGGAGCCCGTCATACGAGCACTCGAAATCCAGTCTCCACTCTGGCCTCCAGGCACCGCGCATTCATACCACGCGATGACCCACGGCTGGATGATCGGCGAGGTCATCCACCGGATCACGGGCAGTCTGCCGGGAGTGTTCTTTCGCGACAACCTTGGAGACCCTCTGGGCCTGCACACCTGGCTCGGCTTGCCTGCCTCGGCCCGCGAGTCGGTGGCCTGGATGGAGCCGCCCCTACCAGATGAGGACGCGGCCGCCGTCCAGGCGATCGCCGATTCCCTCGCCTCGCCGGTGTCGCTACGGGGCAGTTCGATGGGCGGCGCCTTCGGGTTCCCGCTCGAGAACGGCATCGTGGCATTCAACAGCCCAGAGATACAGGCCGCGGAGGTGCCAGCCGCCAACGGCATCAGCACCGCGGGCTCGCTGGCCCGTCTCTATGCCGGCTGCGTCTCGGAGTTGGCCGGCATGGATCGGATCCTGAGTCGCTCGTCCGTCGACGATGCCCTCCGGGTCCAGTCATCCGGTCAGCAAGTGTTCGGACCGCCCGACGCTGGTCAGCGCTGGGGCACTGGATTTCATGCTCAATTCGCCTCCGGCCAGACCCTTGCTGGGCGACCGAAGCTTTGGCCACGACGGCGCGGGAGGCCAGCTGGCCTTCGCCGACGACGAGTACGGCGTCGGATTTGCCTACCTGAGCAACCAGATGGGCGGACTCGTCGATGAGCGTGCAAATCTACTCACCGCAGCCGTCAAGCGCTGCCTTACCGGCGAGCCATGACCCGAGCGGCCGCAAAGACCGTCAGCCAGTCCGCTCTACGGACGTCATGGCCAGGTTGCAAGATTGGGCAGTGTGAATTGGGCTTTTGGAGGACATGGTGAAGGGCGACGTCATCGTCGTTGACGATAGCCACCGCCGGGTTGCGGCGACCATCGCGGCGATGATCCGAGAGCAACTCGACGCGAGACCGGGGCGCTTCCTCGTCACCGTCGCCGGCGAGTCGGGCTCGGGCAAATCGGAGACCGCGGCGGCTCTGGCGGAGCAGCTGCTCAACGCCGGGATTCACTCCGCAATCCTCGGTCAAGACGACTACTTCGGGCTACCGCCCAAGGCCAACGACGCTCGTCGCCGCCAGGACCCGGACTGGCTCGGGCCACACGTCGAGGTGCGCCTCGATCTTCTCCAAGCGAACGTCGACTCCGCCCTGGCCGGCGCGGCGTCGATCGACAAGCCCACGATCGACTACTCGGCAAATACCGTCGTCACGGAGACTCTCAGCCTGACCGGAGTGAAGGTCTTAATCGTCGAGGGGACGTACGTGTCACTGCTGCGACACGTTGACGTCAGGATATTCATCGCCAGAACTCGCCTCGAGACGCTCGAGCACCGGGTCAGGCGGAACAGGGGCAATGAAGTTCGTGACCCGTTCGTCGAGTCTGTGCTCGGCATTGAGCACAAGATCATCGCGGGACATTGCCATCTCGCCGATCTCGTCGTGACGAACGACTATGACGTCGTCGTGGCCCGGTAAGCGGCAGACTCGATGACCATCAAGAACAAGGTCCAACTCATCACGTATCCGGATTTGCTGGGCGGTTCGCTGCGGGGCCTCGACGATGCCCTGGCGCGCTTCTTTCCCGACATGTTCCAGGGCGGGATCCATATCCTGCCGCCGTTCCCGTCGTCAGGTGACCGAGGCTTCGCCCCCCTGACGTACCTGGAGATAGATCCGGCCTTCGGTTCGTGGGACGACATTGGGCGGCTGAGCGAGCGCTACGACATCGTGCTGGACCTCATGGTCAACCACATCTCCAGCAAGTCGGCCTTCTTCGCCGACTTCGTGGCCAACGGTCGCGCTTCCAAATGGGCCGATCTCTTCATCACGCTCGACAAGTACTGGCCGGACGGCGAGCCGGCGCAATCTGACGTCGACAGAATGTTCCTGCGCAGGTCACGACCATATTCCACCTTCAAGACAGGCACGGCGGGCATCCCCGAGAGGGTCTGGACGACCTTCGGCAGGACCGATCCGTCAGAGCAGATAGACCTCGACTGGCATTCGCCCCTGTTTGGCGAGCTGATCGCCCGGTTCCTCGACGAGTTCTCGCGCCATGGCGTGAAGATCGTGAGGCTCGATGCCGTTGGCTACCTGGTCAAGAAGCTCGGTACGAGCTGCTTCTTCGTCGAGCCCGAGATCTACCAATTCATGGAGTGGATCTGCGTCCTGGCTGAGAGAAAGGGCATCACGCTCTTGCCGGAAGTCCACTCGCAGCCGGCAATCCAGAGCCGCCTTTCACAGCACGGCTACTGGACATACGACTTCATCCTGCCGTACACGATCCTCGAAGCGCTGATCATCCGGTCCCCGGTGCGGCTCCGGCCGTACTTGCTTTCTCGATCCCCGAGGCAGGTCACCATGCTGGACTGCCATGACGGAGTCCCGGTGAAGCCCGATATCGATGGGCTGTACACACCGCAGAACGCGAGCCGGGTTGTCCAGACGTGCCTGGATCGCGGCGGCAACCTCAGCCTGGTGGTCTCGGCCCAGCACCAGGATCCCGACGGCTTCAATGTCCATCAGATCAGGGGTTCCTACTACTCGCTTCTGGACTGCGACGACGACGCGTACATCGCGGCGCGCGCGATCCAGTTCTTCGCGCCGGGCGTGCCGCAGGTCTACTACGTGGGCCTTCTTGCCGGCACCAACGACGACGAAGCCGTCGCCCGCACCGGCGAGGGCAGGGAGATCAATCGCCACAACTTCACGATGGAAGAGATCGCGACGGCTGCGGGCAAGGATGTCGTTCGTCGGCTCGAGCGGTTGATTCGACTACGAGACACACATCCGGCCTTCGACGGTGAGTTTCGCGTCCTGGAGTCTTCTGCCAGTTGCCTGGGCCTCGCCTGGTCCTCTGGTGTTGCGCAATGCGTGCTGGACGTCGATTTCGCCTCGATGAAGTCCGTCGTCAAGTGTGTCGATACCCAAGGTCGAGTCGAGCAAATCAGGCTCTAGTGGGCCGGTTGTCGTGAGGACGGTGTCGGCCCTACACGAGATGCGCCGCGCCTGAAAGTGCAGGGCTCCGCGGCGCGCCGGCGCGAGCGAGCTGCCGATCATCGCTCGGCGAGGGCGCCCGCGCCGTCGAGAGCCTGGACCACGTGAACCACGTCGCCCGATCTCGATTGCGCCCTTCGCTCGCCGCAACCGGGTCGCCAGGCCATGGGGATTTCGCGACGACGCGCTTGTGGTAACGTTACCAGCCGGCTCTCGCTTGTCCGATCCATGGGTCTCTCGCTCAGGTTCTCTGAGGTCGTCTGCCGTTCGAGGGCGATCATTCAGGGCTTCCGCGGCACGAAGTCACTCCTTTTCGATCTCCACGATCCACCTGTGAGGTTGCTCTTGTGCAGGAGAACAAGCTGACGATGACTTCGCTCTCGGTTCGAGATTTCGGTGCGAAAGGCGACGGCGTCACGCTCGACACGGCGGCCATTCAGGCGACGATCGACGCTTGTTCCGGGATGGGTGGCGGCACCGTCTATCTGGCGCCTGGCGACTACCTGACGGGCACGATCACGCTCAAGAGCCACGTCACCCTCCACGTCGGGCCGAGCGCCCGTCTGCTCGGAAGTACCGATCTGGCCGACTACCCGGACCTCGGGCATGTCGGCGCCATCCCCGACTATCCCGAGCACCTCAACTACTGCCTGATCAGCGCGTATGGGGCCGAGCATATTGCCCTGACCGGCGAAGGCAGCGTGGACGGCCAGGGAGCCGCGTTCACCGCGGGCACGGAAGGCTTCAACGTCGAGGCGGAGGCGGCCGCTCCAAGCGCACAATCGCACATCCGCCCCACGCTCCTCAATTTCACCGACTGCCACGACGTCACGATCGGCAATCTCACGCTGACGAACGCGCCGGCATGGTGCTGCCACCTCGAGAAATGCACGGAGATGCGCATCCGTGGAGTGCACCTCCTCAACCGCGCCAACCAGAACAACGACGGCTTCGACCTGACCGACTGCGCAGACGTGACAATCTCCGACTGTCACATCGACTCGGGCGATGACGCCATAGCCCTGAAGTGGGGCGGCCAGCGCATCGTGGTCACCAACTGCATCATCAGCTCCCGCTGGGCCGCAATCCGGATTGGCCCCGAGTCACTGGGCGTGTTCCGCGACATCGCCGTCTCGAATTGCGTGATATACGACACCTACGGCGCCGCCATCAAGATCCAGGAGGTGGAGGGCGGAGTGGTCGAGAATGTCTCGTTCGACAACCTGGTGATGAACCACGTCACCGGGCCGATCTCGCTGCGTCTGGGCGGCTATCTCGGCTGGCGGCAGGAGCGGAAGGAATTGCTTCCCATCGGCGTGATCCGGAACATACGGTTCAGCAACATCCAGGCCACCGTGGCCGACAACGCCTATCCGCTGCCGCACGAGGTGCCTCCCTTCCCAGGCGAAAGGAACTCATGCCTCAACATCACGGGAGTGCCCGGGCACTTCGTCGAGAATGTGACATTCAGCGGCGTCCGGATGCTATTCCCCGGAGGCGGCAGCGGCGAGGACGCCCGGCGCTCGATTCCCGAGATGCGCGACCACTACCCCGAGTACCACATGTTCGGGACTCTGCCCGCGTACGCCGTCTACCTTCGGCACGTCAAAGGCGTGACGTTCGAGGATGTCGCCGTCGAATCCGCCACCGCGGACATGCGCCCCGCGCTGGTAGCGGACGACGTAGAGGACCTGGAGCTCTCGAACGTGCGCGCCGGCGGATCGAGCGAGTTAGCGCTGATGCGTTTGCGAGACGCCCGCCACGTCTACCTGCACGGCTGCCGTCCGCTCGACGACGTCGCGGTATTCCTGAGCGTTCAGGGCGACCGCAGCCGCGACATCCTCCTCCAGGCAAACGACCTGCGCCGAGCGGCCCAGGACTGCGCGGTTACCGAAGGCGCACCGATCGCGGCGGTCGCGAGAGGCTGACCTGACGGGACGGTCGAGGAGCATGACGGGGAGGGCCTGAAAACCACCTGCGGTCGCCGACTCCGTGCCGGCCGGCTCCTCGCGGCTCACTCCTGGCTGACGCGCGGCAATAGCCGTACTCGGCCCGGGAACGTGACCAGCGCTATCAGGCCGCCGGTCGCGCAGGTGGCCGCGCACAAAAGGAACAACAGCGGAGGGCCCAGCCCGCCGTACACGAAGCCGCCCAGCACGTTGCCCACTACCGATGCCAGGCCCGCCAGGGTGCCCTGCAGGAGCGCCTGGCCGGTCGCCTGGAGTTGATTGGGCAACAGCTGGGCCATGGTCAGGACGGTGGCGATGGTCATACTCGCGAACGACAGTCCGGTCACGGCGCGGGTCGCCACGATCGCGGTGGGCGACGTGAGGACCGACCATGACGCGAAGGCGGCGCAGAATCCCAGGGCGCCGAGGCAGTAGAGGCCCTTGAGCCCTATTCGAGAAGCGACCGTCGCGGCGAGGAGCATGCCCGGTATCTCGCACAACGCCGAAACGCCGAAAGACGTCGCTACGTCCGACGGCTGGCCACCGAGGGCCACGATGCGAAGAGTGAGCATGCCCCCGCTCACGGTCACGGCAGTGCCGGTGACCGCCACCGTCGCCAGCACGGGAAGCAGCCGGGGCTGGATGCGGAACGCCTGTCCCACCGAACCAAGCCGGGCTCGAGGGCGATTACTCGACCCGAGCTGCTCGGTCCTGGTCTCGACGAGACCAGCAGCTGGGTCCGGGCGCTCGTCGAACGCCTCGTCCTGGGCAGCCCTCGGGTTCACGCCGACGGTGGCCGCGATCAAACCGACGGCGAACAGGACATAGAGCAGGCTCGCAACCGAGTACCCGAGCCGGTCACAGATGAACCCGACGAGGATGATGCTGCAGCCGAACGAGATGCTGCCCATGAGCCGTATCCGACCGTATTCGCGATCGGGGTTCCTCAGCGCACTTAGCACCACCGCGTCTGTCAGCGCCAGGAGGGCGCCCTGGCTGCACGTGAAGGCAATCGTTAGCACCGGCAGCACGAGCAAAGGCAAGGGCAAACCGATGCCTATGGCCACGCCGATGGCCACCAGCGTGCATACCTGCAAGGTCAGACGCCGGCCGAGAACTCGATCGCCCAGGTGGCCCCAGAACGCGATCGCGACAATCAGACAGCTGGCGGCGAGTCCGCTCACGAGGCCGATGGCCGGAGGGTCCATGCCCCGCGACGACATAATCACAGCCAAAAAGGGGCTCAGCGCGGCCGTAGTGGAGCCATTCCCGAGATACAGCAGTCGAAGCGCTTTCACATTTCGATTGGCTGCTCCAAGCCTGATCCGGGCGGAATGCCGCTCATCGCTCGACGAGCGTTCCGGCCCCGTCGACCGCCTGGACCACGTAGACCTTCGGCCGCAAGCCTGTGCGCCTGGGGTATTCGTCGGCCACAGACTCCCGGAGTGCATCTTCGGCGCCGCGCTCGACGAGATTGATGGTGCAGCCCCCGAACCCGGCGCCGGTCAGACGGCTGGCCACGACGCCGGGGACCTTCCGGGCGATTTCGACCATCACGTCCAGCTCGGTGGAACTCACCTCGAAGAGATCGCGCAGGGATTCGTGGGAGGCAGCGAACAGCCGGCCCACGGTCTCGACATCATTGGCTGCCAGGGCGTCCACGGCGCCGATTACCCGATCGTTCTCGTTGACGATGTGCTCGCAGCGGCGGGCGACGACCTCGGGCAGGCGGTCGCGGTTCCGGGCGAGCATCGCCGGGTTTACGTCCCTGAGGGACCGCACTCCCGGCTCCCGTTCGGCTATCAGCCGGACGCCCGTTTCGCACTCGCGGCGACGGGTGTTGTAGGCGGAGGAATTCAGCTGTCGCGGAGCGGCCGTGTCGCACACCACCAGCGACACATGCCCCGGCAGCGGGGCCGTCGTCGCCATGTTGGTGCGGCAATCGATCAGAAGGGCATGGCCGGCCTTGCCCGCCGCGCTTGCGAATTGATCCATGATCCCGCAGTTCACGCCGACGTAGGCGTTCTCCGCGCGCTGGGCGATTGCGGCCATCAGTGGCGGTTCAGGTCGAGTCGTGACACCATCCGCAAGGGCCCAGCTCGAGGCCATCTCGACCGCGGCAGAGGAGCTCAGTCCCGAACCGACCGGGACAGTGGAATTCATGACTCCCCGAAAACCCCTGACCGGCAGCCCGGCTTCGCGCATGGCCCAGGCCGTCCCGGCGACGTAGTCGATCCAGGTCCTCTCGATGCGATCCGGTCGGACGAGGCCGTCAAGCGAGAACGACCTCGTTTCGCCCATCTCCACGGAGGTGAGTTCCACTTCCGGGCGGTCCCAGGGCAGGAAGGCGATCCAGACCTCGAGGTCGATGGCCGCCGGCAGCACGAAGCCGAGGTTGAAGTCGGTGTATTCGCCGATGAGATTGACCCGCCCCGGCGCGCGAACTATCCAGGCGTCATGGCTTTCGCCGATCCAGTCCGACAGGCGCTGCCGCAGGTCGGCAGCTCTTTCGGCATGACCGGCAGCCACGCGAGATCGGTCGTTGGCTCCGTCTTCAGCGGCTTCGCCCATCGGTTACTCCTCCGATCGTTCGGCCCGTCGCCAGCGCCTGGCGTGGTTTGGCAGCTTCGATTGCCGACCTGAGCCGTTCGGCTGCGTCTTCGGCGGTGATGTCCCGCTGAGGTTCGGACAGGAGTTCGTAGCCGACCATGAACTTGCGCGTCGTCGCCCGCAGCATCGGCGGGTAGAAATGGGCGTGGAGCTGCCAGTGGCTCCGGTCCTCCGCGTCGAAGGGCGCCTGGTGCCAGCCCATCGAGTAAGGGAAGGGCGCGTCGAACAACCGGTCGTAGCCGCGCAGCAGACGTCCGATGCAAGACGCGAGGCTGTCCCGCTGAGCCCCGTCCAGCTCGGGAAGTCGCGAGACCCTGCGGCGTGGGATCAGGAGCGTCTCGTAAGGCCAGGCCGCCCAGAAGGGGACCACGAGCAGCCACTCGTCGTCGCCGCCGATGTCTCTGGGCCCGCCGCTCTCCTGAGCGGCATAGTCGAGAAGAAGTCGATTGCCTGTGGATTCGAAATGGCGTCTCTGGCTGCCATCCTCACGGATAGCTTCTCGCGGCAGCGCTTCGCCAGCCCAGATCTGGCCGTGCGGATGGGGATTGGAGGCGCCCATCGCGGCGCCCCTGTTCTCGAAGACCTGAACCCAGGGGTAACGGCTTCCGAGCTCGGCCGACTGCGAGGCCCACAGATCCACGACACGGCGCGCGTCCTCCTGGCCCATGCCCGCCAGATTCAGGTCGTGTCGGGGCGAGAAGCAGATCACCATGCAGGTGCCGCGCGCGGTCTCGGCGCGGAGCAGCCCTTCGTCGAGATGGACGAGGCGCGAGTCGGGCTTGAGGGCCGCGTAGTCGTTCCGGAAGACGAAGGTCGACTCGTAGTCGGGGTTCCGCTCGCCGTTGGCCCGAACGTTGCCCGGGCACAGGTAGCAAGCCGAGTCGTACTGCGGCCGCGTCAGATCGGACGCCGGCTCCCCGAGGCCGAGCCACGGTCGTGAAGTCCGGTTGGACGACACGAGCAGCCACTCGTCGGTGAGGGCGTTGTATCGGCGATGCGGTTCCGTGAGTTCAGTCATCTGTTTCTTCCATGCGGCCACGGGTCCGGTGGCGCGACTTGGATGTTCGCTTTCCGCACGACTCAAGAGGGGCTGCAACAGGGACGGGCCCGGAGCCGATTTCCAAGCCCGTCCTGATGCATTCCTTCGGTGTCTACACCACAGGCAGGAGTGCAAGGAGAGGAAGTATCCGGGCATCGATCTCGTCCTCAGCCTGGCCGCATTCGGTACGAGACAGCAGCCAGGACTCTCGGTGCTCCGCGGTGGCGCCCGGCTCGAGCCGGGTCAGAGGTCCGAGGCTCTCGATCTCGAGGATTTCGGGGTCCGTGTAGCTCTCGGTATTGCACCCCATGTCCGGGTACGTCGCGGAGGGGTCGAAGCCGTAGCGCTTGACGAAGACCTCGGCCCCCAGCACGTACGCCGCCCAACCGGCGGTGTTGAGCATTCCGACCTTCTGCTTGGATGTCGCGGCAGGATCCTGGCTGAGCTGGATGTACTTACGACCCCAGGTCCAGCGTGGATCGGTCATGTCCGTGAAATGCCACAGCACCAGTGGCCGTGCCGGAACAAGACACTCCGGATGCGGCCTGAACTCTTCCTGGGGGTAGATGGCGCGACCACCGGGGGCCATGACAGACAGCGCCCACGGGGCCAGCTCGATCGCCCAGGGGCTTCGATTCGTGATCCGATGGACCACGTCAACCTGTGCCGCAATGGGCGACATGGTCACGAGCGTCTCTTTCGCCAGGCCGTTCTGGGGCTCGGCGTTCGCGAGCCTGAGCGTCTGGCCGTCCCATGAGTGGTCGACGGGCACGTTGTCCGGGGCGTAGGTCCTGGGGGACACTTCGGGGGCATGCCAGAGCCGATGGCCGCCGAAGTTGTGCCACTCACTCCCACCGGTCAACCCGGCGGTCTCCGGGATGACGTTGAAGAAATTCTGGCCGCCGACGAAGCCAAGACGAATGAGGCGCGGGCCGACGGCGCCGGTGGCCACAAGTTCCACCAGGCCGTTGGTAAGGCGAATGCATCCGTCCCAGCCGGCAAACTCGATCTCGTCCATGACCACTGAGCGAGCAGGTCTGGTCGGCTCGGAGGCAGTTCCGACACGGGTTTGGGCGAGATCACTCATCGAAGACGATCGCAACCTTTCCGCATTTGCCCTCGTCCATGGTCCGATAGGCCTCTGAGGCCTGATCGAGAGGGAACCGGTGGGTGCAGGTGACATCCGGGTGCATGCTCCACCGCGGCATGCGCTCGACCAGGTCCTCGGCATTACCCAGGTTGGTAACCCAGGAGCCGAACACGGTCTTCTGATCGTGGATGAGGTCCGGGCTGGTATTCAGTTCGATCGTCCCGCCTTCACCTACGAACGCGATGCGGCCCCAGCGTCGCGCGCCGCGGACCGCGAGCTGGCGACCGGCGGAGACGCCGGAGCAGTCGATGGCCGTCTCGCAGCCGAGCCCGTCGGTGGCCTCTCGAATGGCCTCGAGCGCATGCTCGTCGGCCCGGATGACCACGTCGGCCAGCCCGAGCTTCTCGGCCAGCGCGATCCGCTCCGGGACCACGTCCGCGCCGATGACCTTGGTGGCACCGCGGGCGCGGGCAAGCATCAGAGAGGCCAGGCCCATGGGGCCGAGCCCAACTACGAGCGTGGTGTCGTCGCCGGAGACGCCGATGCGCCGGATGGCCTCGTAGCAGGTCCCGAAGCCGCAGGCCACGCAGGCGCCGTCGATGTAGGTCATCGAGTCCGGCATCGCCACGCAGTCGGCCTCCTCGGCCAGGCAATAGGCGGCGTTGCCGCCATCGCGCTGCCAGCCGTATGCGGCGCGGCGAGGGCTGGTGCAGCTGATCTGGTACCCCGTGCGGCAGTCGTGGCATCGACCGCAGCCGCTGATGTGATACAGGAGGACGCGGTCGCCCTCCTTGAAGCGGCGCATGTCGGCGCCGGTAGCCACGATCTGGCCGGAGGGCTCGTGTCCGGAGATCACGCCACGATACCCCTCCGGGCCCTTGCCAAGATGCTCGCGATATATGGCCCTGATGTCGCTGCCGCAGATCGTCGAGGCCTTCATCTTCACGAGAACCTGGCCCGGGCCCGGCTGCGGAACTGGAAACTCCCGCAATTCCACCGTGCTGTTGCCAGGAAGGATTGCTCCCATCATCGTCTGCGCCATATCGCGCTCCCTTCCTCGAAATCCCCGCTTGAAAGTGACTGTCGTCAGTTGTGCGGTAGATCGCCCTACTTGTTCAATTCGCCTACCGCCTTGTCCTGCCGCAACCTCATCAATTCCGCTGGCTGTCTCTGCGGCACGGAGATGCCACGGGCGTCGACGTCGAGGTCCGCTCCGTACACCCTGACGGTAACGGGACCACCCTCGAGGACCTTCAGCTCGACGCTCTTGTCGTTCACTCGGACCTCGAGCAAGGCGCCCCGGTATCGCACCCGGAAGCGGAAGGACCTCCACTGAGATGGCAACGTCGGCTCGAGGATCAAGACGTCGCTGTCCGTGCGCAGGCCGCCATACCCGAACACCATGCTGGCCCAGACGCCGGCCGCGGACGTCACATGCAAACCCTGCTCGGTGTTTCTGTTGTAGTTGTCCAGGTCCATCCGTGCGCCGTATGAGAAGAAGGTGTACGCATCTTCGAGCTTGCCCAGCTCGAGAGCGAGGATGGAGTGAAGCGACGGAGACAACGACGACTCGTGGATTGTCCGCGCCTCGTAGAAGTCGTAGTTGGCGCGCTTCTCTTCCAGTGTGTAGTCCTGGCTGAAGAAGTACATCAGGTTCAGCACGTCCGGTTGCTTGACCATGTCATATCGGAAGATCTTGATGTAGGCCCAGTTCTTGTAGATCGGTATCTGATTAGGTGGCAAGTGCTCGAGGTCCACGTGAGGCAGGTCGAAGTAGCCGGCATGCTGCTCAAAGATGCCCGTCTTCTCGTCCCTCGGTATGCGCATCTTCGCGGCCATATGGGCCCAGTTCTCGGGCTCCTCGGGTCGAAGCGCTGTCGCGGCCAGGGCATCCCGGTAGAGTTCGGGTACTTCGGCCTGCATTTCATCGAGCACCTTCAGGGTGAACTCGAATGCCTTCTTGCCCATCACGTTGGTGTAGCAGTTGTGATTGACCATCATGTGGAATTCGTCTGGTCCCATCACACCGTAGAAACCGAAGTCGCCCTTTGAGGGGCTCCATCCGCCGGCGCTCGCCAGGAACCGGCAGATCTGCAGCAGCATCTCGATGCCTTCGCGATACAGGAATTCCTTGTCTCGCAAGACGATGTCCTGGTGCCAGATGGCATACGCGACCGCCAGATCCGAGTGGATCTCGAGATCCACGTGCTGCCAGGTCCCCGAGTCCTCGGTCCCGGTTATCGTGGCGAACGGGAAGCGCGCCCCCTCGCAGTCGAGCTGGCGTGCCCGCTCCATGGCCTGGGCGAGTCGGTGGTGGCGGTATAGGAGCAGGTTTCGGGCGGCGGGCGGGTTTACGAACATCATCAGCCGGTGGCTGTAGATCTCGCTATCCCAGAAGGCCCAGCCGAAATAGACCTCGCCTGTCATGCCCTTGCACAGAGCATTGAGGTCGGCATTCTCGCCGTGGTAGGTCTGGTACGTCTGGAAGCTGGAGAAGCGCAGACCCTGCAGGACTGAAGGGTCGCCTTCGATGTCGATGTCCAGTACGTTCCAGACACGCTGCCAGGCAGCGACATGCTCGACCATGAGTGTGTCGAAGGTTGCGCCGGCGTGGCTCCGCATCCGCTCCAGGCCGCCGCTCCACACGGCGGCGGCGTCCTCAGTCCTGGCCCAGTCGTTGACCACGATCCTGTCCACCGTCGTGGGCTGGCCGTGTACCAACTTCAGGGCGAGGTCCACCCCGATGAACTTATCGTCAACGACACTCGAGCGGTCAACTTGCTGGGCAGTCTGGATCAACAGGCCCGAGAAGAGCTGGTGCCCGCTCCGCATCGTCTCAGCCTGGATCGCCAGCCCACCATCTACCTGGCTCTTGCGATTGCACCGCCAGAAGTTGATGATCTCGCCGCTTCGCTCGCCGCTGCCCGTCTGGTCCCATCCGGCGCCGATTTCGTAGTGAGTATTGAAGTCCAGGCCAATTCGCACGGTCACCGCGCCCGAGAAATCAAGCGGCTCGAGGACGATGCGCTGGCAGCCGACGTGCGTCGACTCCATGTCGGTGAAGCGGATGAACGTGATCTTCAGGTGCTTGCCAGCGACCGTTTGCCAGACGAGCTCGCGGCTGAGGACGCCGGTGCGCATGTCCAGCCGGCGGGTGAAGTCCGAGAACGCCGAGTTCGCAAGATCGAGCTGCTCGCCGTCAACCCAGAGGCGCGTGTACAGCCAGTCAACGGCGTTGATCATGGCGGCGCCTTGAGTGACGAATCCTTTGAAGAGCTGATCGTGACGAATGTCCATCAGCTCGTACAGGTGATTGAAGTAGCTTCCTAGCAGATGGTCGCCGCTGTAGCCCTCCTCGAAGTAGCCACGGACGCCCATGAACTCATTGCCAACCGAGAACACGGACTCGGAGACTCGCTGGTAGGCCGGGTCGAATGCCTCTTCGACGATCGTCCAGGGATCGCCGCGGAAGTACTCGATCGGCGTCTTTGGCAGGTGCATTTACTGGCTCCGGCAGGGTCTTGCGGTCGTGACGAACCGCGATCGGTGACAGGGGCGGTGACTCGGGCTAGGGTGATGCGGTCGTGTTCATTCGCTCCAGGACCTGGGCGAGGTTTCCGTCAAAGGGCCCGGTCTTCTCCATCTTGAGGGACACGAGCGCGGCGGCGAACTTCAGCGATTCGGCCACGTCATGGTCGAGGCGGCGTGCCATATAGGCCGCGAAAGTCGTGTCGCCACGCCCCGTCCGGCCTACCACGCTCCGATTGGAGAACGGTTCCCAGTACGTCTTCCCGTCCACACGGGCCAACACCCCGTCCGCTCGCGTGATGAGAGTTTCCGTGCTCCCCCACGCCTCGAAACGAATGGCCGCCCGCTCGAGGTCGTCGGTTCCGGTGAGCACCTTCGCCTCGACCACGTCGAGTTTGACCATGTCCAGCAATGCCACTATCTGGGCTTTATTGGCGACGTCGCCAAACGAGATCCGGCGCGTCGAGGGATCCACTTGACGCACGAAGCTCTGCATGTCGGCGGACAAGCGATAGCCCCGAGACTTCATCCCGCTGACAAACGCCAGATCGAATTCCTGGTCGGTGATCCCTGCCAGGTGCACCTGGCGTACGTCCAGCGCCGGTATGTCCGATGTCGCGAACATTCCGGCGTTGGCCAGCTGGAACATCTCGCGATCGTCGACGTCGGCGCTGGGATGCACGACCTTCATGTAGGTCGTGACGTCGGTCGGCACCACCTGGACAATGATCCCGCTCCGCCGCATCGGCTCGAGGATCTTTTCGTCCTTGGACGCCATCCTGGTCACGACCGCGACCCTTGCCCCGATGCGTGCCGCCGCTTGAGCCCCGCACAACACAGCGCTGCCGGGCGCCACGCGAGGTGAGCCTCCGAAGGGGATCACCTCGTCGAGGCACATGTGCCCGATGAACGCCAAATCGGCGGTAAGTCGATCGGAGGTCATATCGTGCACACCAAAGAGCTCCCGAGAACGGAGCCGGCCAAGGCAAAGGTTCGAGATTCGAACCTCAACCCTTGACTCCGCCGGTGAACGCGCCGCTCGTCACGTATCGCATAGAGAATATGAACACAATCACAACCGGAACGATCATGAACAGAGCGGCCATAGCGGCGTCGGCCTGCACGAAGGACGTTGCTCCAGGCGTGGGATTGAAGCCTGGGCGAAGCGCCGACGTCGCGGCCACGACCGAGTTCAAACCAACCGGCAAGTTGTAAAGCTTGTCGTCGTTCAGCATTACGTAGGGACCGAAGAAGTTGTTCCAGTTTGCGTTGAAGCTGATAAACGCCAGAAGTCCGAGGAGCGGCCTGGCCAGCGGGAGGGCGAGGTTCCAGAAGACCCTCAGTTCCGAGCAGCCGTCCACGCGGGCGGCGTCTACGAGTTCCCGGGGCAGGCTGGAGCCGTAGTACACGTAGCTGAGATACACACCAAACGGAAAGAACATCGCGGGCAGAATGACCGCCCACTGCGTGTTGATGAGATGGGCCAGGTTCAGTTCGAGGAACAGCGGCAGCACCATCGCCGACACCGGCAGCAACATCGTGATCAGCGTGAGCCAGAGGAGCACCCTGCGGCCCGGGAAACGGCCGATTGCCAGGACGTAGCCAGCCGGAATGCAGATCGCGAGGCTGCCGATCAGCGATAGCCCGGCATATCGGATGGAGTTACCCAGCCAGAGGAGCATTTCGCCGTTCTGGTAGGCGATGACGTCCGTCCATGACGTCACGAGCCGATCGATAGATCCGAACGTGAGCGGGAACCAGCTGCTATACAGGCTGGCCGGGTCCCGCGTGGTCGCGAACAGCAACCACACCAGCGGGACGACGAAGTAGATCGCGAAGATCAGCAGGATTGCGAGGCGGATCACATACCCGATGATCCCAAGCTCTCCCACGTATCGTGTCAATGACAGTCGGCCCAGGGCCCTTTCCTTAGTCGCGGTCTGGTGGGTCATAGCTATGCCTCGAGCTTGAAGAAGCCGGTCCATCGGATCAGCACAAACGCGCCGGCGAGACCGATGACGAGCATCAGAAGTGAAAGGGCCGCCGCGGCGCCGAAGTTACCGACGTCAAACGCGTACGAGTAGGCGAGCTGATTCGGGGCCCACTGGGGTGGTACGTTGGCCTGCACCCAGGTGGAAGTCAACAGCTGCGGCTCGACGAACAGTTGCACATTCAGAGCGAAGATCAGGATGGTCTGGTACACGATGTACGGGCGCATGAACGGCAGCTTGATGTAGATAGCCTTTTGCCAGGCATTGCAGCCGTCGAGTTCGGCCGCCTCGAGCACCTCGACGGAAATCCCTTGAAGGCCGCCATGCTGGATGGCGATCCACATCCCGGCTCCGGAGAAGAAGCCCATCAGGGTGAACATGAAAGGCAGGCTTCCCGGATAAACCAGAGAGTCGAAGTTCGTTGCGCCGATGAACTTGAAGAGCGGCCCGAACGGGCTGATGGTCGGGTCCAGGATGCAGATCACCAGAAGGACGAGCGCAGGCCCTGTTACCGCACCGGGAATGAAGTACAGCAGACGCAACGCGGACGAGAACCGTCCGGGTCGCATATCCAGCAGGAGGGCCAGCAGAACCACGAACCCGATGCCGAGTGGCACCGAGATGATCAGGAACTCGAGGAGGTTTCCGAATACCTGGAAGAACCGAGCGTCGCCGAAGGCGAGCTTGTAGTTGTCGAGCCCGGCGGCCCAGTACTGCGGCACCCCAAAGCTGAACTTCGAGAAGCTCATCAGGAGGGCGTAGAGAGCCGGCCCGATGCCGAAGATCGCCATGAAGATGATGTAGGGCAGTGCGAGCAGGTAGGACATCCGATGACGCCGCCACCCGATCCCCAGGCGCGAGAGCCGGGAGCGTCGAGTCAACGGCAACGCGGCAGGAGCATCAGGCGTGGCCAATGGAAGGTCCTTTGCTGACGTGAGACGAGGAAGGCGACCTCATGTGGCCGCCTTCCTCGAAATCAACTGCTTGGGCTGAGAAGACCCCTAGTTGCCTGAGGAGCCTAGCTCTACTGGCCTACGACGTTGTAGCCCTGAGCCTCCGCGAGCGGAGTCAGCACCGAGGTGACCTCCGGCAACGTCGCCACCATCGTCTGGTTCTTGCTGTACATGTCCTTGACGACGGTGTTGAGCGGGGCGATCAGGTCAAACCGCGGCCAGTTGTCGCCGATGGTCGAGATCTCCGTAGCGGCCTGCGCGAAGGCGGGCGTGGGGTCGCTCGCGAAGATCGGGTCGTCCTTGACCGTCGCGTTGAACAACGGCTGGAGCGGCGTAAAGGAGGGGAAGTTGGATGAGCCCTTCCAGAGGTCCGGGTCCTGGGTCGCGTACTCGGCGAAGAGCAGCGACAGGCCCGGGTTCTTGGTGTGCTGGGAAATGGTCCACGCCGCGCCACCCATGGCCGCGGTCTGGGCGGTGGCATCGGCAGCCCACTTGAGGGGGGCGGCTACGCCGAGGACGTGGCTGGTCTGACTGGGCGTCGTCTTGTCGGTGTAGTAGGTGCCCTTGAAGGTGCCGAGAGCGGCCCAAACGGGCGCAATGAGCATCAGGAGCTTGTTGTTATTGGCGATCTGGACCCAGCTGGCGGTGAAGTAGTCAGTGTTCCAGAGGGTCTTGTTGGCGACCATGTGATCGATCAGCTGCGCGGCGCGGGTGCAGGTCGGGTCGCTGACGTTGATCTCCAGGGTTCCGACGTCCTTGACGTCGGCGTACGGGCAGCCGCTCGCCTCGAAGTACGAGAGCCAGCTCCAGCCGTCACCAAGTGTGCCGAGGTAGTAGCCGGGGTGATCCTTGGCGACCTGGTCGCTGAGGGTCTGCATCTCCTCGAACGTCGTGGGAACCTTGTAGCCAAACTGCGTGAAGAGCGGTGCGTTGTAATACGTCACCATCTGGGCCAGGTCGTTGCGGAGGCAATAGACCTTGCCGTTGAAAACGCAGTTGCTCTCGGCCGCGTACTGCTTGAGCATGTCGGCCGGAACCAGGCTGGTCAGGTCGAGCGGGAAGGCGTGCGCCGCGTCCGAAACGCGTGCGACGAGTCGCGGCTCAGCGAACACGACATCCGGCCAGCCGGAGCCCGTGTTGTTGAAGAGGAGAGTCTTGGCCGGCAGCGTCTCGCGGTCGACCACGGTCGCGTTGATCAAGCTCGCGTACTGCGGGTACTTCGCCTTGAAGCCGTCGACCACGGGCTGGCGAGGCTGGTCGATCCAGACTGTGATCGGATCGGTGGTGTCAGTGACCTGGGCCGACTCGATGCCGGCGCTGGCCGCGGCCGCCGCAGCGGACTGCACAGCCGCGGAAGTCGAATTCGATGCGGGTGTAGCCGCCGGCGCCGGCGTGGCTGTCGGGACTGGCGTTGCTGTCGCGCCCGAGCAGCCAGCGAAGACCACGGCAACTATGAGAACCAGGGCTCGTTTCATCTACTCCATCTCCCAATTTGCCAGGTGAGTTGATCGTGACTTACGTCAACCCCGGGGTTTCGGTCCTATCGCATACGCTCCTCATGCGTGACGGTTGGGACGTTCGTTCGCGGATCGCGATGCCTGTAGTCGGGGGACTCTGGTGGTTCCGGCGCCGGCCGTCCGGGGCCAGTAGCCCGGGCCATGAGGCGTTCTCTCTCCATTAGCTCGCCTGTGGATTCGAGGTGTGTTACCGTTACCAGGACCGAGCCGGCGGGCTGTGTTATCGCTAACAGGACCCTGGTGTCGGGCATGGTAACGCTAACAGCGGCGGTCCGCTACCCCAAATCGACAGGATCGTTCCAGAGGCCTGAAGCGTCGTGACCACCCTCAATGATGTCGCCAAGATTGCCGGCGTCTCGACCATGACCGTGTCGAGAGTCGTCAACGGCTCCGGCTACACGAGCCCTGAGGCTCAAGCCCGTGTGAAGCAGGCGATAGCGGAGCTTGGCTACATGCCCAACGGCCTCGCCCGCCAGCTCCGCTCCAAGCGGACCAAGACGATCGCCCTGGTGGTCACCGACATCCGCAACCCCTTCTTCACGACGATCGCCAGTGGCGTGGAAGACACGGCTCGTGCTCGTGGCTACGCGGTCATGTTCTGCAACACCTACGAATCCGAGACCGAGGAGGCCGAATACGTCCGCGTCCTGATAGAGCGGCGGGTCGACGGAGTCCTCCTGGTCCCGGCAGTCGGTGCGGACAAGTCGGTGCTGCTGCTCCAGGAGCACGGCATGCCGACGGTCATCCTGGACCGCCATCTTTCGGGCACTGAGGCCGACGAGGTTCGGGCCGACTCCAAAGCGGGCGCGTACGAGGCAGTACACCACCTGACCGAGCTGGGTCATCGCCGCATCGCCATTCTTGCCGGACCCGAGGGAGTCTCGACCTCGACGGACCGCGTCGCGGGTTACCGTGAGGCCCTGCACGAGGCGTGCCCGAACGGTGAGTGTGGGCAGATCATCTTCGGCGAGTTCAACGAGGCCAGCGGCTACGCGATGACCCGCGAGATCCTCCAGGAGGAGAACCGGCCGACGGCGATCTTCGCGGCCAACAACTTCATTGCCTTCGGCGCAATCCGGGCTCTGCGCGAGGCCGGCCTCAGGATCCCTGAGGACATTTCCATGGTCGTGTTCGACGACCTGCCCCCAGGCTGGGTCCTGGATCCTTTCCTGACAGTCGTGTCCCAGCCGGCCTACGAAATCGGGACACGGGCGGCGGAGATACTGTTGGATCGCCTGGCGGGAAAGGCGCCGGAAGGTCATCAGAGCATCGTCCTTCCGAGCGAGTTGGTCATTCGCAGGTCGACGGCCCGCCCGGGCCCGACTGACTCTGGCCTCCCGAAGCCAGCGCCCACCACATTCGCGGAACAGATGGAGACCCGACG
This sequence comes from uncultured Chloroflexia bacterium, assembly GCA_963835845.1. Lineage (GTDB taxonomy): Bacteria > Chloroflexota > Limnocylindria > Limnocylindrales > CSP1-4 > Fen-1039. The sequence continues at coordinate 341,762 of CAWIGT010000006.1, forward strand.
TTGACCTCTAGCCAGCAATCACCATTCACCATCGCCAACGATGGCGTCGACCCGCGACTCGTTCCCCAGCGCGTGCTGTGGACGGGCGCTCGAATGCCTGCGATCGGCCTCGGGACATTCGGTTCGGATCGCTTCTCAGGCGAGGACATCGCGGCCGCGGTAGTCGGGGCCGCCGAGGTCGGGTATCGACATTTCGACTGCGCGTCGGTCTACGAAAACGAGCATCTCATCGGCGCGTCGCTCGAGCGGATCATCTCCGGCGGAATCCCCCGCGATGAGCTTTGGGTCACATCGAAGCTCTGGAACGACAAGCACGCCCCGGCCGATGTCGCGCCGTCACTCGAGAAGTCGCTCCGCGACCTCCGTCTGGATTACCTGGACCTGTACCTGATCCATTGGCCTTTCCCGAACCACCACGCTCCGGGCGTGGACGTCACCTCACGAGCCAAGGACGCGCGGCCCTACATACACGACGAGTACATGGCGACCTGGCGCGAGTTGGAGAAGCTCGTCGACCGGGGTCTCGTGCGCCATATCGGGACCTCCAACATGAGCGTGGCCAAGCTCAAGCTGGTTCTCCGAGACGCCCGAATTCGACCGGCCGCGAACGAGATGGAACTGCACCCCTGTTTCCCGCAGCCGGAGCTGTTCAAGTTTGCGGTCGACAACGGCGTGGTCCCAATCGGCTTCTCCCCCATCGGGTCGCCCACGAGACCCGACCGCGACCGGACGCCTGAGGATGCCGTCGACATCGAGGCCCCGGCGATCGTCGCGGCGGCGAAACGGCTGGGTGTCCATCCCGCCACGATTTGCGTGAAATGGGCGGTCCAGCGAGGCCAGGTGCCCATTCCGATGTCGGTCCATCGCAACGAGTATCTGAGCAACCTGCGGTCGACGATCACCGAGCCGCTGACCGACGCGGAGATGGCCGCCATAGCCGCCGAGGATCGCAACAGCCGCCTCATCAAGGGCCAGGTGTTCCTCTGGCGGGACAACCAGGACTGGACGGACCTGTGGGATCTCGACGGGGTCATCGCCCAGTGAACGTGAGCACTCGGTGGTCCCCGGTCGGACTCTCGCGGCACGGCTGACATACGACCAGGCCGGCCCCAGGGTGGGCGCTTCCTCACCGCCTGTCCGGTACGTACTCGGGCTGTTCCGGTACGTACCCGGGCAACCGCCAGTCCGGAGGCGCTGACTTCCGGGCCTTGGCAGCAGCCGGTCCACCCTGCGGCCGGCGGTGAGCTCGGCTTTCGGAGACCAGATGCAGCGGACTCGGGACTTCCTGGCAGTCGATCTGGGGGCTTCGAGCGGCCGGGTGCTGGCCGGCGGCTGGGACGGATCGAAGTTCGCTCTTCATGAAGTCCACCAATTCTCCAACGAGCCCGTCTCGCAGATGGGCCGGCTCCAGTGGGACGTCCTCGCTCTCTGGTCCGAAGTCAAGGCAGGGCTGGCTCGCTATGCGGGCCGGGAGCCGGTAGAGGAATCGACCGGGAGCTCGACTCCGCGACGGGGCGAACTGACGGGACTGGGTCTCGACACCTGGGGGGTCGACTTCGCGTTGCTCGACCGGGTCGGCAACCTCCTCGGCAACCCGTACCACTACCGCGACCGGCGAACAGTTGGAGCCATGGCGCGCGCCTTCGAGCGAGTGCCCCGGCGCGACGTGTTCGTGGCCACGGGTGCGCAGCCGATGGCCTACAACACGCTTTACCAGCTCCTGGCCATGGCGCTCGCGGGAGACCCGCAACTCGACGCGGCGGCGACGATGCTCCCTATGCCCAACCTGTTCTCCTACTGGCTGGTCGGCGAACGCGTCGCCGAGCGGACCCACGCGACCACGACCCAGTGTCTGCGCGCCGATACCGGCGGTTGGGCGACCGATTTGCTGGAGCGTTTGGGCATTCCGACGCGCTTCCTGCCGCCGCTGGCAGAGCCGGGCACGCTGCTTGGCCCGCTGTCGGCAGACGTGGCCCTCGAGACAGGACTGCCAACCGCGCCGGTATTTGCCGTCGCATCCCACGACACGGCGAGTGCCGTCGCCGCGATACCCGGTCTCGATGGCGACAGCGCCTACATAAGCAGCGGCACGTGGAGCCTGATCGGCGTAGAGATCGCCTCGCCGCTCATCACAGATGCGGTTCTGTCGACCGGATTCACCAACGAAGGCGGCGTGGCGGGAACCACCCGCCTGCTTCGAAACATCCCAGGACTCTGGCTCGTGGCCGAATGCCGCCGCCGGTGGGGGCGCGACGGTCGAGAGTACGGGTGGGAGGAGCTGATCGGGATGGCCGAGCGGTCTCCCGGGCTGAGGTCTGTGATCGACCCGGACGATCCAGGCCTGATCAACCCGCCCGACATGCCGATCGCGCTGCGAGCGCTTTCTCGCGAGACCGGCCAGGAGCCGCCGGATGATGTGGGCGCAGTTGTGCGCTGCTGCCTGGACAGCCTGGCGCTGAAATGCCGAGTCGCGCTCGACGACTTGACCGAGGTAACCGGCCAGCGGCCCCGTAAGCTGCGCGTGGTCGGCGGCGGCAGCCGGAATCGCCTGCTCTGTCAACTCACCGCTGATGCCTGCGGTCTGCCGATCGTCGCCGGTCCGGTCGAAGCCACGGCGCTGGGCAACGTGATGGTTCAGGCCATTGCCTCGGGCGACCTGGCAAGCGTGGCGGAGGGGCGGGCGGCCATTTCGGGCTCGGTCCAACTCGACGTCTACGAACCTCGCGGCAGCCCGGAATGGGACGCCGCCCTCTTCCACCTGCGGCATATCGCCGAGCGCACGCGTACCTATTGAGGAGGGTCTGATGTCAGCCCACGGCGATCTCATCGAGCAGCTGGCCGACGCCGGCCGGACGGCGGCTGCTCAGGGGCTGGTCCTCGCATCGGGCGGGAACCTGTCGGCTCGTTATCCCGGCTCGGACGAGTTCGTGGTCACCGGCACGGGCACCTACCTGGATCGACTGGACGAGACCGACTTCTCGCTAATGGGGCTCGACGGCCAGGTCCGGGCTGGAAGCCGTGATCCCTCCAGCGAATGGAAGCTCCACCAGCGCACATATCAGGTCCGGCCTGACGTCAACGCCGTGATCCACCTGCATCCCCAGTACACGGTTCTGCTGGACGGCCTGGGTCATCAAATACGCCTGATCTCGCTCGACCAGGCCTACTACGTGCGATCCACTGCTCGCGTGCCCTATTTCCCGTCGGGTTCTGACGAGCTGGCAGATGCCGCAGCTGAGGCCGCCCTCGGCTGCAACGCGGTGATCCTCGCCTTCCACGGTTGCTCCTGCCTAGGCGACACCGTCGCGATGGCGTTGCGTCGGGCCCTGAACCTCGAGCAAGCGGCGATGACGACCTACAGGTCCATCCTTCTTGGCAACACGGACCTGACGTTTCCGCCTGAGTGGCTGGACAGGCTCGCCACGGTCTGACCACCGTGCGGCCAGGCCGCCCGGACGGTCCCCTGTGCGCTCGCGCGGGCAGCAGTCAGAAGGAAGTCGTGGGCGCCCTCGGTCGGCAGCTGGGGTATCAACGCTTCGCGCGCGACCCCGTCCGACAGCGCCGGTGTGTGGCGCCACCCTTCAGGTCGTGGCATCTGTCGTCAGCTGCGTTTCGCATGGCTAGACGACCTGCAGGGACAAATACGCCGCGAGCGTCAGGACGACCACGGCGAAGCCACGGCCGAGGGTCGCTACCGGCATCCGAGTGGACACGGTGCCGCCCACAAGTCCGGCGAGGACCGCTCCGGCGGTGAACCATAGAGTCAGCGAGGCGTCGATCGCGATCCCGGTGCCGACGTGGCCGGCGAGCGCGGTCGCGCTGTTGATGGCGATGATGGGCAGCGAAGTACCGATCGCCTTGTCCATCGGCAGCCGCGCGACGAGCACCAGAGTCGGGACGATCAGAAAACCGCCGCCGACGCCGAAGAACCCGGTCAACAGTCCGACGCCGATGGCTGCGACCAGGAACGGCCCGTGGTCGACGATGGGACAAGCCGCCGGCAGCAGCGCGCGTACGCGCACTCGCAGCGATCGAGGCCGATTGCCAGGGACCGGCGCGGATTCGAGGGCAATCCGAGTCAGAGCGGGACTCGCCTCCGTGTGGCCGGCACGTCGCCAGGTGGCAATTGCCGCGGCGATCATCAATACGACGAATCCCGCCAGCAGCAGCCGGGCCGGAACCGCGCGGTTGAGATAGCCGCCCACGATGGTCCCGACCATGCCAATGGCCCCAAACGCGATCGCCCGGCTCCACAGGACGTTGCCTCGGCGGGCATGGGCCGCGCTCGCCCACGCGGCGGTGATGCCGACGATGACGAGCGACATCGTCGTCGCCGCGTGCGCCGGGACACCGAGCGGGCCGACGAGCAGCGGGACGGTGATGATCGATCCGCCGCCTCCGACGAGGCCCAGCGCGAGCCCGACAACCGTGCCCAGGATGAATGCCATTGGATCGGCCACCTATCGAGCCACGGCGAGCGCGGCGGGCTGGACTGCGTTGGCGTCGTCGGCGCCCGCGGCCTCGAGCCAACGCTCGGCGTCGATTGCCGCTCGAGCGCCTTCGCCCGCGGCCGTGATCGCCTGCCTGTATCGGTGGTCGTGGATGTCGCCGGCGATGAAGATGCCGCCGATCGACGACGCGGTCGTCTCGCCCTCGACGGCCAGGTAGCCCTTCGGGTCGGCCGGTAGCCAGTCGCGGAAGGCCTCGCCGTTGGGCCGATGGCCGATCGCGACGAAGACGCCCCCCACGGGAATTGTCTCGTCCCCGGACGCGTCGGTCCGGGAGAGCCGCAGCGCTTCGACCCTGTCTGATCCGACGACTTCGGCGACGGTCCGGCTCAGGTGAAGCTCGATCCTGGGATGCTCAGTCGCGCGGGTAACCATGATCTTGCTGGCCCGGAAGGCGTCGCGACGGTGGACGAGGTGGACCTTGCTGGCGAACCGCGTGAGGAACAGCGCCTCCTCGATGGCGGTGTCGCCGCCGCCGACGACGGCCACTTCCTTGCCTCGGAAGAAGAAGCCATCGCACGTCGCGCACGCACTCACCCCGCGGCCACGCAGCCGCGTCTCCGACTCCAGCCCAAGCCAGATGGCGGAAGCGCCGGTTGCGACGATGACCGAGTCCGCCCGGTACTCGACACCGGCCGCCCAGAGGCGGAACGGGCGCATGCCGAAGTCGACGCGATCGACGTCCACGTCCGCGATCAGTGCGCCGAAGCGCTCGGCCTGCTCCCGGAAGAGGGCCATGAGCTCCGGACCCTGGATACCCTGGGGGAAGCCTGGGTAGTTCTCGACCTCGCTCGTCGTCATGAGCTGGCCTCCGGACTCGAGGCCGCCGAGGACGATGGGCTCCAGGTTCGCTCGGGCGGCATATATCGCGGCGGTCAGGCCCGCCGGGCCGGATCCGACGATAACGACCTTCGCTGCGCGGGAGGGGCCGGCCTCGGGCGGCGTGTCTGCCTCTGTCGATGGGAGAGTTCCAAATCTCATCTGGTTACTCGCGTTCTTGACGGCCTGGGCCGCGTTCTGCCTGATCGTGGTCACCGTGGACCCTACGTTACCAGTATTTGCATCATTGCGCAAATACCAGAATACGGGGGCGAGCGTGCCATCGCAGCGGAGTGGCAAAGGCGCCCGATCGGGCGGCTCCATCGAACTTGTCCGTCCGCTCCATGAACCGTCCATCCGCCCAATCGACTCTGGACCCATCGATACCGGCCCGTCCTTGAGATGACCGAGGCAGCTCCCCCGGCCGGCCCGCAACCGCCCCCACGGGCGTGGAATGGAGATGGCGCGATGCGCAGAGTAATCGCCGCGATTGGCGGCACAGTGTTCGGTTCCTTGCTCCTCGTGGCGAGTGTCGCCGCGGCCAACCCAACCCCGACGCCGCCGCCGGCTTCCCCCTCGACGGGCACCGTGTCCGTAGTCCTCGGGCTGACGCAGGCCCAGGTCCAGGATCTCCGCCACGACGGTCTCAGCCTCGCTCAGATCGCCGAGCGTCAGAAGGTGGCCGTCCAGAAGGTCGTCGACGCACTCGTAGCGCGGTGGCAGGAGCGACTCGCGGCCCGCGTCACGAACGGTGCCCTGACCGCCGACCAGGCGGCCGCGCTCAAGGCCCAGCTCCAGACGAAGGCGACGACGATGGTGAACAGCACCGCGCCGGGTGGCATGCAGGGCGCGGCCGTGGGAGCCGGTCCCGGTAGCGGAGCCGGCAACGGCGGGGCGGGCGGCACGGGCAACGGCACCGGCACGGGCACCGGCACCGGGACCTGCGACGGAACCGGTCCGCACGGCGCCGGCCGACCATAGTCAGCCAGGCCACAGCAATTGGGACGGTCGGGCCTTTCCGAGGCCCGACCGTTTCCCTATGGTGATGGCATGAACGCCCGCATCCTCGTCGTGGACGATGAAGCTCACATTGTCGAATTCGTGCGCGGCTACCTGGAGCGCGATGGCTACGTGGTGCTGACGGCGGCGGATGGTGATGCCGCGCTGCAACTCGCGACGGACGAGCAGCCGGATCTGCTGATCCTGGACATCATGCTCCCGAGGCGATCCGGCTTCGACGTCCTCAGGGCTCTCCGTTCCGCCGGTTCGTCGGTGCCGGTGATCATGCTCACGGCCCGCGACGATGTCATCGACCGGGTGGCGGGGCTCGAGCTCGGCGCCGACGACTACGTGGTCAAGCCGTTCGAGCCACGCGAACTCGTCGCCCGAGTCGGTGCGGTGCTCCGGCGGCTGGAGCGGCCCACGCAAGGACCGCTCGTCCGTCATTTCGACCTCGCCATCGACACCACTACAAGGGAGATCCGCCGAGACGGCGATCTCGTGCCGCTGACGCGGACGGAGTTCGACCTCCTCGCCACTGTCGCTTCCCAGCCGGGACGAGTCTGGACGCGCGAGCAGATCGGCGAGCAGCTGTTCGGCCAATCGTTCGAGTCGCTCGATCGGACGATCGACAGCCACGTGAAGAACCTCCGGGCGAAGCTCGGCCAGCGGCCGGAGGGCGGGGCGTACGTGGAGACCGTGCGCGGGGTTGGTTATCGGGCGCCTCGCGCGGAAGACGGGGCATGAGTCTTCGAGTCAAGATCGGCCTGGGCTTCGCGGCCGTCGCTCTCGTCACTGCCGCCGTCGTCGCGATCGCGGTTCCGCCGATTGTCGGGCGCGGTTTCACTCAGCTCGAGGCCGACGCGGCGAGTCAGATTCCCGCGCAGGGGCATGGGAACGGCCCGGGACCCGGCCCCTACGCCGGTACGCATGCCGCGCAGATCCAGCAGGACACGACCGTGGCGCTGATCCTCGTCGCGCTCGCCGCTGCGCTGGCCGCGTCGGCGATCGGTTTCGCCGCGGCCGGCAGGATGGCCCGCCCGCTCACGCTGCTTGCTCACGCTTCTCGCAACGTCGCCGCCGGCAATCTCGGTCAGCGGTCCGGTCTCGCCGGTCGAGGCGGCGAGTTCGGCGAGGTCGGGCGGGCGTTCGACGAGATGTCCGCGGAACTCCAGCGCGCCGATGATGAGCGCCGGCGGTTCGTCCAGGACGCCGTCCATGAGCTGCGTACGCCGCTGGCGGTCATCGACGGGACGGCCGGCGCCCTCGAAGAGGGCATCTTCGCCGCCGAGCCGCGACATCTGCGAACCATCCGTGAGCAGACGCAGTTGCTGAGCCATATCGTGGACGACCTGCGGACGATCAGCCTCGCGGAGGCCGGCCAGCTCGAGCTCGAACGCGAGCCGGTGGACGTGTCGGAGCTGCTCGACACGACGGCCGCGGCCTTCGAGGCTCGCGGGAAAGCGGAGTCGATCAGCATCGAGACGGCCGCCGCGCCGGGCCTGATCGTGGACGGCGATCCGCGGCGCCTCCGGCAGGTCCTGGCCGCGCTCACCGACAACGCGCTGCGCCATACGCCACCCGGCGGTTCCGTAAGGCTCGCGGCCACGGCAAAGGCCAGCGCGGTTCGCGTCTCGGTCGAGGACAGCGGCGATGGCATCGCCGCGGAAGACCTGCCGCATGTGTTCGATCGCTTCTACCAGGCCGACCCGTCCCGGGACCGGCGCACCGGCACGAGCGGACTCGGACTCTCGATCGTCCAGGCCGTCGTCCAGGCTCATGGCGGCCGCGTGGGGGCCGAGAACCGGCCCGAGAGCGGCGCGAGCGTCTGGTGCGAGTTGCCCGCGTCGAGGAGCTGACGACCGTCAGCCGTGGATCCCGAACCAGCCGACGAGGAGCGCGCCGGCCACGAGGCAGTAGATCGCGAACGGCGTGAGTGTTCGGGTGGTGAAGTAGCGGGTCAGGAAGCGGACCGAGAGATAGGCCGCGATCGCCGCGGCGAGGCTTCCGGCGAGCACCTGACCGAGGACGCCGTGTCCGTTTGGTCCGATCAGGTCCGGCAGCTTGTAGACACCCGCCGCCAGGATGATCGGCGTCGCGAGCAAGAAGGAGAAACGGGCGGCATCCTCGTGGTCCAGGCCCCGGACCAGCCCGGCCGCCATCGTGATGCCCGAACGGCTGATGCCGGCCAGCAGCGCGAAGACCTGCGCGACCCCGACAACGCCCGCCTCGCGGTACTCGAGCGTGTCGAGGCGGCGGGCACCCTCGGGATTGAGGCCGTGAGCGACCGCGACCGCACGCACTTCGGCGCGACGCCGAAAGACCTCGGCGACGGCGAGGACGACGCCGTTGAGGAACAGGAACGCCGCCGCGGCCAGCGGGACGGCGAACAGGGTTCGTAGCGGGTGCTCGAGGAGCAAGCCGGTGAGTCCGGCCGGGATCGTGGCCACGATCAGGAGCCAGCCGAGGCGCTGTGTCGAAGTCTCGATCCGCCGCGTTCGTAACGACACGAGCAAGCCTCGGACGATCTCGACCCACGTCCGCCGGTAGAAGACGGCGAGCGCGAGGGCGGTCGCGACATGCAGTCCGACCAGGAAGGCGAGGAAGTACGACTCCTTCGCAGATTGCGCGGCGACGACGTCGTTCCAGCCGAGAAGCTTCGGCAGGATGACGGAATGGCCGAGGCTCGAAACGGGAAAGAGCTCGGTGACGCCCTGGAGGAGCCCGAGCAGGATCGCCTGGGGAAAGCTCATCGATGGTCTCGCATGTCGGGAGCCTACCCAAAAGTCGTGCGACCCACCTCCTGGCCAGTCACTGTCGTATTGGGTGGTCCGGAGTTGCAGGAGGACGAAATCGGGGCGGCCTGAGACTGCGGCGCTACGATCCGCCCATTTGTGCCCCAGGGCTGGCGGCCGCGCCATGATCCGTTCTGGCCGGGCTCGCGTTCCATCCCGGACCGTTGCCTTCGGGGCCGTTCGTCCCGGCCGGCGTCGGGTTCGGGGTTCTCCCGCCACCGCCGTCACCCCCAACCGGAAGCGTCGGGCCGGCCGATGCGCTCGGACCGGGCGCGCCCGGAGACCCTGATGACGCCTGAGGTCCGCCCGACGCCTTCGGCCCGGCCGAACCGTCCGGGTTTGGCCCGTTGGACGGTTCTGTGGAGCTCGGTCCCGTGGGGCCCCGCCCGGAGGAGCCCGGGGCCGCCGTTTGGCACATCGTCCGAGGCCGGCGAGGTTGGTCCGGGCGACGTTTCCGGCGCCTGCAGGCAAGCGCGGACGCGTTCGATCGCTCTGCCCAGCGCGGCTTGCGTGGATCCGCTGCTCGCGGCACGGACTCGATCGAGGGTCTCGAGTTGGGTCGTGAGACGCAACCTGACCGCTTGCGCGCTAACCCCGGGTTCGTTGGCGACCGCGGTCAGAACGTCCGCGTAGGCGTCCGCGGCGGCGGCCGCGGCCTGCCAGTTGCCTGTCGATGCCGCCCGATCGAGCTCGTCAAGTCGGGCTTGCGCTCTCGCGAGGTCCGCATCCAGGCGCTGGAGCGTGCCGGGCGCAGGAAGCGTCAGCGCTTCGACGTCGAGCCGGAAACGATAGAAAGGCTCGCCCGGGCCGCTCTCCGCCAGCACGCCGCCTACGCCGCCGACCGCCAGGAGGGCAACCACGGCCGCGCCAAGCGCGAATCGTCGAGGGGCGAATCGTCGAGGGGCGAATCGTCGAGGGGCCAATCGCTCGCTCGGCGTCTCAGCTGCCCCGGCGCTCCCGACCGAGCGCGGTGCTCGGGTGGCCAGGAAGGTGGCGCGGAGGGACTCTCGCGAGCGAGCGAGGACGTCCTCGTCGGCTGCCACCGATGCCTGGGCGTAGTCATGGACCGCGGCCACGACGTCGATTTCGTCCGGCTCGTCGTGCCAGCCATAGGGCCGTCGCGGAGCTCGTCGGAAGAAACGGGCTAGCGTCATCGGTGCACCGCCTCAGCCCTGGACCCCGCGAGCGGCAGTTCGAGGACGAGGCGCCGGCGGAGTACCGCAAGGGCCCGGTGCTGGAGAACACGAACCGAACTCTCGCTCCTGCGGAGGACCGCCGCGGTCTCACCGGGGGAGAGGTCGGCGAAGAAGCGGCACTCGATCACTTCGCGCTGGGGCTGCGGCAGGCGACCGATTGCGGCCCGGACGGTGGCTCGGTCCATGCTCGCCTCGGCCAGCAGCTCGGGGTCGCCCGCGTCCGCGGCCTGCTGAGTGAGCCCGTCGAGCGGCAGCTGTGGGTGGGCGGTGCGATGGAGGTCGATCACCGCATTCCGGGCGACACGGAACAGCCAGGCCGCGAACGGGATGCCTCTGTCTCGATACTGCGGAAGCTCCTCGATCATCTTGAGAAACACTCGCTGGAGGAGGTCCTCGGCGGCCTCGGGGGTATCGACGCGGCAGCGCAGGAACCGGAGAACCCGCGGCGCGAACACGTCGTAAAGAGCCGTGAAGGCAACGTCGTCCCCTTCACGAGCGCGAACGACGAGGAGACGGATCTCGTCTTCGGACATTCACTCGACTTCCGGAAACGATTGGCGGCCTGTCTGCCACCGCCGATTCGGCTTGAACCGCGATCATGCGCCAGGCGCGAGAGGCACGGACCGCCCGAGTGTCGCGATCGGGTTGGAGTCCGTACCTCCGCGCCGTGGTTTGTCAGCAGCTGCGGTCGCGAGTTTGGTTCTGGTCGCCGTCACCGGTTCCGTCCGCTGAGCGCGTCCGGGTCTGGCTTGGGCTGGGACACGCCGTGGGCGTCGAACCGGATGGCAAGCTCTCGTCCCCGGCGCGAGTCTGCGTTTGTGTCTCGGTGCGCGTTTGGGTCCGGTCGCCGGTCCCCGCCCCGTCGCCCGTCCCTGTCTGAGCCTGGGTTTGGGTCTGAGTTTGAGTCTGGGTCTGTTCGCCCTGGCCGCTGCCGGCCTCATCCCCGGTATTCAGCTGGGTTTGGCTCTGGGTTTGAGTCTGCGTCTGCTCGCCCTGGACGCCGCTGCCGGCCTCATCCCCGGCTCGCAGCTGGATCTGAGTCTGAATCTGGCTGACGTAGCCCGTCCCGTCCTGGAGCTGATCCCGATCCTGGAGCTGATCCCGATCCTGGAGCTGATCCCGATCCTGCTGCACGACGGGGGTCGGCGAGCTTGACTGGAAAGTGGGACCGATCGTCATTGGCGCGGTTGCGACGGCGCCCGCCACGGCAATCGTGGCAACGCCCGCCGCGGCCTTCGCCACGGCGGCCGCCTGCAAGAGCCCGTTCAAGAAACCAATCATCTCTGCACCTGCCGTTCTGCGTCCTGGCAATCCATGCGATTGGATTGCCTATAGAAACGAACGCCGAACGCTGCGGTTACAACTATCGATGCCAAGCAGGTAGTCAGTCCCTACTCGGACGTGTCGCCCTCCACGTGGCCGGCGTCGGGGGCGCAGGCGTCGCAGTTGCCGTACAGGTCGAGCACGTGCGCGGAGATGGTGAAGCCGTCGATCGAGGGCTCGTGGACCAGGCATCCAGACACGCTGAAGCTTCGGCCGCAACGCACGCAGATCGCGTGCTCGTGGTGGTCGGCCGGGCAATAGGCGTAAGCGACCGCGCCCGATGCGAGCGTGGCTCGCTTGATTCGCCCGGCCATGTCGAGGCGTTCGAGCGTCCGATAGACGGTCGCAAGACTCGTCGCGGGGGCGCCGGCGCGGGCCGCCCAGAGGAGCTGCTCGGGGGTCTGGAGGTGGTCCGATCCAAGCAAAGCGGCCACGATCGCGCGTCGCGGCGAGGTGACCGATGAGCCCAGCACGGCCAGCGCGGACGCGAGTTCAACTCCGGCGTCGCCGAGGCCTCGCGGCGCGGTGGCCTCGTCTCCGGTCATGCGCGGCTCCCCTCGAATTCGCCGGACCGGACTCGTCGAACCGCCCTGACGAAGCTGCCGGTCGCGATGATCCCCACGATCCCGGCGACTAGGAGGATCCCCGCGTTGACGCGGTCAAGGTTCGGAATGCCGATGCCCGTCGGAAGTCCACCGTTGATTGGCGCGACGAGCCCGGGAAAGGCGAGGGAGATCACGCCCCAGCCGCCGAACAACAGCCCGCCGCACAAGAGCGTATTGCCCGCGACCGATCGTGACACGTAGTTCATTGCGGCTTCGCCCAGCCCGCGCGTCCTCATCCATGCCCCCAGGGCCGCGCCGGCGATCGCTTGCACGAGCATCGTTCCGACGCCGAAGAACAGGCCCGGAAGCCACGCGGTCGCCGCGTTCGGCATTGCCGGCGCGAGGACGGTGTAAATGATGATCGCGAAGGCGCCCGTTCCCCAGCCGGCGACGAAGCCGTGGACCAGAGTCATCCGGATCGGGATCGGGCGGTGCTCATCGCTCAGGATCCCCGCGCTGTCGTCGTCTCGGCCGACGCGGAAGACACGGTGCAGGAACTGTTCGAGACCCTCCGTCAGATGCAGTTCGCGGCCGAGCCGCAGGATGTAGATGCCCGAGGCCGCCATCACCATCCCGACCACGAGATCGATTGCCGAGTTGAGCTCGCCCGACGCCAGGATCGGCGCCAGCGCCAGGAACGCCAGCTCAGACGCGATCGCACGCTGCGCGGTGAACGAGGCCGAGAAAAGGAGCCCGGCCTGCATCCCGCGCTTCCCCGAGGCGGCGCCGATCGCATAGCTCACGGTGATTGGCCAGGTGTGCTCGTCGGGCGTCACGCCGTGGAGCACGCCCAACAGGAAGGCGGCCAGAAGGAGGACGGGCACTCCGGCGGCCGGTTGGATGTTGAGCGGATCGAGGACAGGCATCTCAGGGCTGTATTTGCGAATGCGTCGCAATCTCACAGGGAGAGTGAGTTCCGGTCGCCGTCTCGTCAAAGGCGTTGGATGTCCGTCGCACCTGATGCGTCCACGCCGACAAGCCCGCTGCCGCTGGGCCCGTCCAGCCACTCGATCAGGTAGGCCCTAAACGGGCCATCTGCCCCGTTGACAATTGCGTACTTGCGCAATTACGATAGCTATCGCCGAACCCAATTCAGAGCAGGAGTAAGAAGAGTTATGGCTATCCAGCACGCGACCGACGAGACGTTCGAGAAGCTCGTCCTCGAGAGCGACAGGCCCGTCGTGGTCGACTTCTGGGCGACCTGGTGCGCACCGTGCCGGATGGTCGCGCCGGAGCTAGAGAAGCTCGCGGAGAAATACGACGGTCTCATCGACGTCGTGAAGGTCGACGTGGACGCAAACCCGGGCATCTCACAGGCCTTCGGCATCCAGAGCATCCCGACGATAGCGTTCTTCAAGCCCGGCGACCAGCCACGCGGCGTACTCGGCTTCGTGCCCATGGCCGAGCTCGAGAAGATGTTCGGCCTTGCCGACCTCCTCGCGGTGGCATAGCCCCAGTCGCCGGATCGGGTCAGGGACGGGCTGAGGCTCCGCGTCGGCATCGTTCGGAATTTGGAGGAGACGCCACTCGGAGGCGGACGGCTTCCCTGCCGGGATTTACGAGGCTACGGGGCGAGCCTGTCGGGTCGCCCGACGCTGCGCCAGGCCGTGGGGATCGCCACGGAGTCCGTGTCGTCGCCGAGGTCCGCCAGCGCCGCGGCGATCCGGGCATCGTCGGCGACGCGCAGGTCCACGAAGCGGAAGGCCACGACGCTCTGGCGGAGCGATGGATCCGCGGGGTCGTCGTCGATGCGGACCACCTGCGCTCGGCATTCGAACGGCTCGGTCGGAGTCAGCATCAGCGACACCGGCATCTCGTGCCCGATGGAAACGGCCAGATCGGTTACGCAATGGAAGCCGCCCACGCTTATGTTCGTGGTGCGGACCGGGACGACCATTCCCTCGGCCGGATGCAGGTAGCCGGGGATCGCCAGTGGAACGCGGCCGTTGGCTCGGCGCGAACTGGTGATCCAGGCCTGCGGCCGCAGCACGGCGACCATTCGACCGGAGCCGCCGACGAACCGCCTGACCGCCGTCTCCGCTTCCAGCTCGTGGTCGGACCCGACCAGTATCAGACGGACCGGCGTACCCGGGGCCAGGAGCCCCTCCATCGACTCGCCGAGCGCGAGCCAGACTTCCTCCGGCGTGAGATTGGCGACGGTGCCTTCACGGCGATCCGCCTTCGATCCATCGAGAGTCTCGAGCGTCGCGCGATCTCTGATCGCGGGCTCGTTCGAGAACTCCATCTAGTCAACCCTCCGGGATTCCACAGATGCCAGCATAGCCGCGCCGGCGTCCCGACCGGGCGCCGTCCGTGCAGCGAGCGGTCATTTTCGAACCGGACCATCGGCCGGGCGCCGGACGGTTGGACGAGCCCGAGTCACCAGATGCCGTTGATCACCAGTTGCGCGCCCCACGCCGCCAGGACCCCCGGCGTCTCGTAGCGGACCTGCGGCCAGCCGTGCGTATAGAGCGAGTCGATGTTCAAGTACTTGTACCCGCTGGTCTTGAGAATCTGCTCGAAGGCTGCGGCTCCCGAGCCGTAGAACTCCTGCGTCGGGTCGGCGACGATGATGAAGAACGTCCTGGCCCGATCGACCGTCGGCACCTTCGGGGCAATCTGGGCGGGCGAATGCGCCTCGATCGTGCTGCCGAACGGGAAGGCGGCGTTCGGTCCGGCGGCGCCTGCCCAGAAGTAGCCCGAAAACGAGATCGAGACGCTGAAGACGTCGGGGTGTCGGATTGCCAGCATCGGCGCACAGAAGCCGCCGGCCGACATGCCCATGACGGCCCGCGCCCGCGGGTCCCGGATGGTGTTGAAGTGATGGTCCACCCAGTAGACGACCGTGGTGGAGATGTAGGTCTCGAACCACTGCTGGTAGTTGGGCATGTCTGCGCATTCGGTGTCGCCGTAGGGCGGACCGAGGGAGTCGATGAAGACGACGATCGCGGCCGGCATCTCGCCTGCGTCGATGAGCGTGTCGAGCGAATCGAGAATGGACGTGCCCTTGTTCCACAGCGTCAGGCCGGTCGGGGCTTCGAAGATGACCGGGTATCGCCGGTCGCTCGCAGGGTCGTAGCCTGGCGGCGTATACACGTCGATCTCGGAGGTCGACTTGTCGCCGCCGATCCACGGTGCCGGCATGTTCATCAGCGTTACGTGCCCGGTGCCCGTGGGCTTCCACGCCAGCCACGGCTTCGTGCCCGGCGCGGCGGTGATCATCGGCGTCGGCGACGGCGTCGGAATCGGCGTACCCGCGACGCCGGAGCCCGATGCCGTGCTGCCTGGGGTGGCTGCCGGGGTTGGGGTCGAACTGGCGACCACAAAGGGTGGAGGCGTGAAGTTGTTCACCAGGCCGATACCCTGGTTGCCCTGGAGCATCAAGGCATCGGGCGAGAGATTGACCATGTCGCTGAAGGCCGGCACGGTCACCGCGAGCAGGACCAGCACGAGCAGCGCGGCGAGCGGCCGGCGCACCAGCCGGAGCGAAGGTCGGTGGCTCGCCAGCGCATCCCGAACGTCTCTTCCGGTGACGATCAACCCAGGCCTGACCGCCGCTGCCAGAGTCGCGCCCGCCCACGAGGCGACGAAGCCGATGACGAGCAACGTCACCAGCGTCAACATCCAGCCGCCCAGGTCGAAAGTGCCCGTGGCCCCTCTCGATCCCGCGGCGTTCTGCGTTTCAGCGCCGAATGTCTCCGCGAACATGGCCACGAGCGCGCCGATACCGAGGATCGAGGGATAGCCGATCCGATTGACCACCAGCGCGGCGGCTCCGGCGGCCACGGCACTGAATACCAGGGCTGTGATCAGCTGGGCGCGATCCGGATCGAAGCCCATCAGCACCAGTGTTACGTCGGTGCCGCGCACGCTGCCGGAGTAGACCGACGCGAGCACGACGACTGCGGAGATCGCAGCGCCGGCCGGGAGCCACGCGAATCGCTCGAACCGCGCGCCGGGCCTCAGCGAGCCGAGCCTCGGGCGCGACGGCGCCGCCAGGGCGACGCGTGGACGGCCGAATCGGGCGCGGCTAAGGTGAGGGCGGCCGAACTTGGGCCGGCCGACCTTCGGGAACGACAACCTCATGCGGCGGCGACCTGCCTTGGCGCCGGACGGCGACCCGGGAGATGGAATGCCCCTGCAAGGTGGACCCGCAGCAACCCGACCACGAAGCCGAGCAGGTCGCGGCGCCTGCGCGTTGCGCCATAGCGCGAGATCCAGTACGGATCGAACTTGTTCTTGAAGCGGGCCAGCCCGGCCGTGTCATACCAGGGTTGGGCCAGCCTGGCCGTGTAGGCGAGCAGCCTCTCCTCCACCGCCGCGCTGTGCGTGTCGAGACCGGCCAGCGGCGCCAGCCCGAGGGAGAGGGTCCTGGCACCGGCCGCACGGAAGTTGACCGCCGCCTCGGCGATGCACGCCTCGACCGCGCCGGGAGAACCATCGGGGGCGCGGCGCATCAGATCGAGGACCCAGCCCCCGTCGACGCCGGTCTTGCGGAAGGTCGTGTATGCCAGCGCGCGCCCGTTGGGAGCAACCGCGACCGAGATCGCCTGCCAGGTCAGAGTGCTCCGCTCAAAGCCGCTTATGGTGAAGCCCATCTGAGGGCCCGCCTTCTTGCGCCAGATCGTGTCGATCGACTCCAGCTGGTCCAGGAGTGCGGGCTCCTCTGCCGGAATACCGTTGGGGAACCAGCGGAACGCCACGCCGTCCTTGCGGCAGCGGGTGATCGTGTGGCGCAAGTTAGCCCGCCGGGGACCGGTGGTGTCGAAGGTCAGCAGGTCAATCAGGGCTTCCTCACCGACCTTGAAGACGCGGAAGCCCGCGCCCACAAGCACCGCTCGCCCGGCCGGGCTGGCCTGGTAGACGATCGGCATGCGGTCGTTCTTGCGGCAATGCTGGAGAAACGCGCCGAGGACTCTGGGCGCCGATTCTGCCGGTCCGATGAGATCGCCCAGCATCACAGCCGTCCTACCGGCGAGCCCGTACACAACCAGACCGTCCGCCTCCGACGGGGAGAACACGAGCTTGTCCTCGCCGAGCTGGAACGGCAGCAACGCGCCGCAGCCGTACTGGTTGGCGATTGCTCGAGCCCGGGCTTTGGTCGTGGGATCGGCCGGCGGCTCGGGCACGCGGCTCAGGACCCCGACGGCCGCCAGCACGATGGGCAGGCGGGTGGCCAGAAGGAGGAACCCGAGGATCGCGTCGCGGCTCGTCTGGCCGAGGACGCGGTTGGCCGTGGAATCGCTCATGCCGAGTGCGTTGCCGATCGAGGCAGTGATGTCACTCAGAGCGGACAGCGGCCGGGGCCAGTCCCCCGTCGTGGCGATGACGAGCGACGTTTCCAGGCCAACCGCCAGGCCACCGACGATGACGAGAGCGATGATGAGCCGGCGCCAGCCGACGGCCGTCTCCACGACGTAGCGGCGACGGTCGGCCAGCAGGATGGCGAGCAGGCCGCCGACGATGATGATGACCAGTGGATGCGACAGGGCGCGCGCCTCGGCGAAGAGCGAGACGGACAGCGTGGCCATGGTCAGCCACCACGCCCCGGATTTGCCGCGCAGGAGCCCGATGGTCAGTGCCGCCAGCCCGATCGCGGACAGGACCGCGACAGTGGGGTTGGCGTCGGCGGGATCGATCGGCAGGAAGAAGTCCAGACCGTCGGCCACGGGTCGAAGGAACGTGAAGAAGTAGGCCAGGGCGGCCGCCGCACAGATGAGCAACAGAACCGCCGGCGCGGCCGCGGAGGCGTGGAAGACGGCCCGAACGGGGCGGCTCGACCTGGTTGTCAGGGCGTGAGCCGGCAAGGGCCACGTCATGGCAGGAATCCTCGCGTCCGGCGGCTACCTGAACACATAAGGCCCATCCCCCGCTGATCGAGGTCGACACACCCTAATAGACGCCAAAGACGATCAAATGGTTCGGAGGCATGGTGGGACGTGCCGGAGTCGCGATGGTCGGTGCCGCGATCTGAGCCCCTGCTCATTCCCCTCACGGTTCGGACGCTCCCAATGTGACCCCTACTCAGGTCCAGATTCCGCCTCGAGGAGCTCGAAATGGTCGGCCGTGGCCGGTTGTTCGAGATCCGTGAGTTCGGTGTCGACAAGTGCCCTGTTGAGTCGGCCGCCCGTAGCCGCCAGCAACAAATTCCATTCCTTCCAGGCTGTCAGGACGACGACGCAAACCTGACCCGTCGGCGCCGCCGTCTCGACCTCCTCAGCTGCCTCGATCTCGACTCCCGCGATCGTCCAGACATGGCCGTCCAGGGTGGCCACTCGATAGACGTTCTCGAGAGTTCGTTGCTCCCATAACCCAACCTCGCCGGACGCGATCGACGTCCTGTAGACGCGCAGAACCTGTGCTCCTTCGCGCCCGAGTCCGGTGGAGGCTATCACACGATACTGTCTCGGCGCCCTGTCGCCAAGTAGTGAAGACCCTCGTGCAAGAAAGCCCGGAAGTCCTTCCGAATTGGTACCCCCCAAGAACGTCGACTCGTCCTGCCAGGCCGTTACCTCGAGATGCTTGCGACCATGCCCGCTCAGACGTCTGCCGGAATGCTCCGCCACGAGCCCCTCGGGCCTCGTCGTCGGGGGCCACCGGTGACGCAACAGAGCCACGACTTCCGCCTCGTGGCCCGGCTTCACGCGGTACTCGAGCAGGTGAACGATCACTCGCAAGGCCCCCAGCCCTGGTTCCGTGCCCTGTGGCCGCATTCTAGTGCCAATGGGAGTCCGCGAGGCCAGCGAAATATCCCCGAGGGGAACCAGCTTCGCGGACCCGCGGCACTCCGTCGCCGCCTGCGGTCGCGTGATCGCGGCTTTCGGTTTGCGGCCGCAAGGCGCGGCGGGTCGACGGCTCGTGTACCGTCACGTCGTGACGGGCCGGGTTCGTGGACGCACGATCGCGATGCCCGGAGCGAATTGAGCGAGGACGTCATGGGCCCGGTCGTCATCGAGCTGGGCGATGCCACCTGGCAGCGCCACGACTTCTACATGCGCCTGGCGATGGTCGTCGAATCCGGGGCGAAGTGCCTGGGCTCACACGTCGGAGCCGTGATAGTCCGTGACGACCGGGTACTCGGCAGCGGCTACAACGGCACTCCCGCCGGATACCCCAACTGCACCGAAGCGGAACGCGGCTGCCGCCGTTGCGCGCTCCGTGTCGAGCAGCCCGACGCCGGCCTGTCGGGCAAGCTCTACGACATCTGCGTCTGCGTACACGCCGAACAGAACGCCATGGCCACGGCCGCCCGGTTCGGCACCGCCATCGACGGCGCGATCCTCTACACGACGCTCCAGCCGTGCTTCAACTGCCTCAAGCAACTGATGCAGGTGCGTTTGCGCGGGGTTGTGTTCCGACGCGAGTGGCAGGCCGGCCACCCGGATTACGCCTGGGTCGCGTCCGAGTACGAGCGCCTGGTGGACCACTACCGCTCTCAGGGCAACATCTTCACCCGACTCGCGCAGGTGGAGCAGCTGGCCGCGGTCGAGGTGGAGATCGGCCACCCGGTCTAGAGCCGGTTCCCGGCGGGCCCGGTCAGGCGATCGCGATCATGCGCTCGAGAGCCAGGCGAGCGCGGGCCGCGGTTTCGGTCGGGACTTCGATCTCGTGGACGCCCAGACGCAGCGAGTCGCGCAGCTTCTCAAGGGTAGTGAGCTTCATGTACTGGCAGATGGCTTCGCGGTTCACCGCGATGAAGCGCTTGCCGGGCGCTTTCCGGTTGAGGCGATGCAGGATGCCGACTTCGGTCGCGATCAGGAATGTATCGGCCGGCGACTGCTCGGCGTAAGTGACCATGCCCTCCGTCGACAGGACGTGAGCGCCGTCGCCGACGGCCTCGATTACCTGGCTCGTGCAGCCGCACTCGGGATGAATGAGCAGCTCCGCGTTTGGCACGTCGCGGTGCCATTGCGCCACGTCCGCCGGTCCGATGCCCGCGTGAACGTGGCACTCGCCCAGCCAGATGGTGAGCTTGCGGCCCGTCACGCGCTGCAGCCAGAGCCCGAGGAACATGTCCGGCAGGAACAGGATCTGACGGTCGGCTGGGATGGCGTCGATTACGGCCCGGGCGTTGCCGGACGTGCAGCAGTAATCGCTCTCTGCCTTCACCGCCGCGGTGGTGTTCACGTACGAAACCACGACGGCGCCACGGTGCTCGGCCTTCCAGTTGCGCAGCTGCTCGACCGTGATCGAGTCGGCCAGCGAGCAGCCGGCAGCAAGGTCAGGCAGCAAGACACGCTTGCCCGGCGAGAAAATCTTGGCCGTCTCCGCCATGAACGAGACCCCGCAGAAGACGATGGTCGACTCCGGGGCGGAGGCGGCCACGCGCGACAGGCGCAGCGAGTCCCCGACGTGGTCGGCCACGTCCTGGATCTCCGGCCGCTCGTAGCTATGGGCAAGGATCGTGGCATTGTGTTCGCGCGCCAGCTCACGGATCTCGGCCTGGAGGGCCGGGAACGTCGCGGGGTCGCCCGGCGGCGGGACGAGGACGGAGGTTGGGCCGAAAGCGAGGCTCGCGGGCCATTCGGCGGGGGCCGGCGGCCGACTCGCGGCCGGGACGGTTCTGCCCGCGTCTGCGGGGTTCATTCGGCAACCTCGAGCGAGACGTCGAGCGCCCTGGGCGAATGAGTGAGGGCGCCGATCGAGACGAAATCGACGCCGGTCTCGCCGACGGCGTGCAGGTTGTCGAGCGTGATGCCGCCGGATGCCTCGGTTTCGACCCGGCCACCGACCAGTGCGACGGCCCGGCGCAACTGATCGACGTTCATGTTGTCGAGCAGGATGCGGTTGACTCCCGCCTCCAGGGCAGCGCGAACATCGTCCAGCGTTTCGGCCTCGACTTCGAGGCGGAGGCGCGGCGCGGACTCGCGAAGCCGCGCGGCGGCCGCGGCAATCCCCCCGGCGAGGCGGAGGTGGTTGTCCTTGACCAGCAGCGCCTCGCCCAGGTTGAGACGATGATTGGTGCCACCGCCGCAACGAACCGCGTATTTCTCCAGTTCCCGCAAGCCGGCGGTGGTTTTGCGCGTGTCCAGGAGCGTGGCTCCGGTTCCTTCCAGTTCGGAGACGCAGCGGGCCGTCAGCGTCGCGATGCCTGAGAGCCGGCCGAGCAGGTTCATTGCCGTCCGCTCGCCCGACAGGATGGACCGCGTCGGACCGGTGATCCGGGCGATCTCCTGCGGTGCGGTGTCGACGCGGTCGCCGTCGCCGGCGAGCGGCGTCACCACGACGTCCGGGCTCAGCGCCGCGAACGTGGCGGCGACGACGGGCAAACCGCAGACGACGCCCGGCTCCTTGACCAGGAGCGACATCGTGGCCGTTGCTTCCGGGCCGAACAGGCCCTCGGTCGTGGGATCGCCGAGCCCGAGATCCTCGGCCAGAGCCGAGGCCACGACCCGAGCCACCGCCTCGGGGTCCGGCGGGCGGATGGGACGGATCTGGCGGGGCGCGGACGGAGCCGCATGGGCCGAGGGGGCCGCGGGCGCGGACTGAGCTGCGGGCGCGGACGGCGAGGCGGCGGCAGGTGCGGGCCTGTCAACGGGCTTGGTGGCTGTCAACTCCACTGCTCCAGAACGAGGTCCCGGCCCGGCCGCAACACGAAATGCCCTTCGAACGCCGGGTCGACGACGGGCGCGTCGATACGGTAATGGACGCCGCGACTCTCGGCTCGGGCCAGGGCGAAACGGGCCACGAGCGAGGCCACGGGGTCCGGACTGGCGGCGAGTTCCGAAAGGTCGGCTGGGTCGCGGACGACGCCGGCCTGGCGCCACACCTGCTCGCGCAAGGCCTCCGACGCGACGCGCTCCGGCGGGATCGGCGTGGCGCGCATAGCGGCGACGTGCCGCGCGGCAAGCTCCGGCGCCTCGTCGAGCGCGGCCAGGGCGGCCCGCCGCCCGAAGACCAGGCATTCGAGAAGTGAGTTCGAGGCCAGGCGGTTGGCTCCGTGGACGCCGGTTGCGGCGCACTCGCCCGCCGCATACAGAGCGAGGATGTCCGTTCGGCCGTCGAGGTCCGTCACTATGCCGCCGATCGTGTAATGCGCGGCGGGAGAAACCGGGATCGGCTGGATCGCCGGGTCGAAGCCAGACTTCAGGATCTCCTCCATGAGACCCGGGAAGCGCGAGCGATCGATCGAGCGCAGATCCAGGAATACCCGCCCCTTCTTGACCATCGCTCTCGCAACCTCGTCACGCGGGGCCAGCTCTTCGACGAACCGCTCGCCCGCGGCGTCGAGGAGTGTTGCGCCATCGCCCCGAAGCGCCTCGGTCAGGAGCAGCCGGGAGCCTTCGAGCACGGTCGGGTGGAACTGCATGAATTCCATGTCGGCGACGGCCGCGCCCGCCGCGACACCGATCGCGACCGCGTCGCCGATCTGTCCGGACGGGTTGGTGGTCCGAGCCCACAGGGCGGCGGCACCGCCCATGGCGAGGATCGTCGCCCTGGCCGTGACCGGTCCTTCGGGAGTCATCGCCCCGAGGCAGCGGCCGTCCTGGACGAGGAGCCCGAGAACAGCAGTCGTTTCGCGGGTAAGGATCGTTGCGGAACTCACCGCCCGGCGACTGAGCAGGCTCGTGACCGCCCAGCCGGTCGCGGCCCCGTCGACGCTCGAGACGCGGCGCCTGGAGTGCCCGCCCTCCAGGCTGAGTTCGGGATCGAACGGAACGCCCATCGTGATCAATTCGCGGACGCGTTCCGGGCCTTCCTCCACCAGCACGCGGACGGCGCTGGGCCGGCACAACTCGCGACCGGCCCGCTCCGTGTCGAGGCCGTGCAGCGCCGCCGTGTCGTCGTCGCCGATGGCACCGGCGATGCCACCCTGCGCGTGCCAGCTGCTCGAATCGGGAGCGTGGCCCTTGGTCAGCATCGTCACGGCGGCGCCGCGATCGGCCGCGGTGAGCGCTGCGGTCAAGCCGGCGGCGCCGGTCCCCACGACGAGAACGTCGCACGATTCCATGGACATCTGAGTTGTGACGGACCTCTGACGGTGACCTGGCGAGAAGGCAATCGAACGGTGGCTTCCACCTTACGCCAGATGGCCCACGGCCGAGGGCCGGCGTCGTGCCACCGCTCGGCCCGTCTCCGGCTCGGCAGACGTCCTGCCGGCCCGGCGTGCGGCTAGGGCTGGCTTCGGTGCTCGCGACGCAGGGAGACGGCCCGACGGTAGGAGGCGGCGTACTGCTCGGCCGGACCCGCTTCCCACGACCAGTCGATGGCCATGCCGCGGTCGAGCAGCGCCGCCCAGCCGGTCCCGCCGGCGCGATGGCGGTCCATGGCCCGCCGGCAGGCCTCGATCAGCGAGGCCGTCGTCGCCTCGTTGTGCACGAAGCCCGTGCCGTCGATCGGATGCTCGTCGACGTCGACGACCGTGTCGGCCAGACCGCCGGTCCGATGCACGATCGGCGGGGTCCCGTAGCGGAGCGCGATCATCTGACCTTGCCCGCACGGCTCGAACCGCGAAGGCATCACGTACAGGTCCGCCCCGGCGTAGATGCGGCGCGCCAGCGCCCGATCGAACGCTTCCACGATCGCCACCGACCTGGGCTGCCGCTTCGCCAGCCGCCGCAACCCGCCCACCAACGCCGGGTCGCCCGTGCCCAGGGCGACGACGCGAGCGCCGTCCGCGATCAGTTTTGGCGCGGCCTCGGCCAGCAGGTCGAAACCTTTCTGCGGATCGAGCCGGCCGATCATGCCCAGCACCGGCCCATCGTCGTCCGGGTCAAAGTCGAGCTCTGCAAGCAATGCCCGGCGGCAAGCAGCCTTGCCGGCCAGCTCGTGGCGCGAATACGGCCGGCTGAGCGCGGCGTCGGTCGCCGGGTCCCAGACGGCCATATCCAGACCGTTGAGGATTCCGCCGAAACGGTGCCCGAGGCCGGCCAGATCCTTTTCCAGGCCCATCCCGAACTCCGGCCGAAGGATCTCCTGGGCATATCCGGGGCTCACGGTATTCACCAGCTCGGCGCGCCTGATCCCTTCCCTGAGGAGCAGGATGCCGTCGGACGCAGCAGGGAGCGCCTGGGCAAGCTCGTCCGGGAACGCCATTCCGGCGGCCTGGTCGCGGCCGAGCCAACCCTGATAGGCCAGGTTGTGGATCGTGACCATGACCGCGGCCCGCGAGATGAGCGGATACGCCTCGTATGCGACGTCCCGCAGAACGACCGCGGGCATGGCCTGCCAGTCGTGGAGGTGGAGCACGTCGACCGGCCGCTCGTCGGCCAGCAGGGCTTCGATCGCGGCCCGGCAGAGCAGCCCGAAGCGCCAGCCGTTGTCTGCGTAGTCACCGCGGGAATCGCCGTAGTAACCGTCCCGGTCGAACGCCGGCGGATGGTCGACCAGGCGGACTCGGTAGCCGCGGTCGTCGAACTCGACCAGCGTCACCTCGGTCGTGCCGCTCTCGGCGAGCGGATCCGGCACCGCCAGCGGCCGGGTCGTGGCTCGCTCCGGAACCGCCACTCCCCGGTAGCGCGGCAGGAACACGTCGACGGGCGGCTCCACGTGGCCCGGCAGGTCGGCCTCGCCCTGCCCTACCGCCACGACGGCGCCCGTTCCCAACCAGACTTGAGACTGGGGAGCGTGCGGCAGACTTCGACTCCCGGCCGCGCTACCCGGGGCGTTCTCGGCCGCGCCGCCCGCTGCGGCCCCGACGGCGCGGGCCAGCGCGTCCACGACGTCGCCCAGGCCGCCTGTCTTGGCCCACGGCTCGCACTCGGCGGCGATGCAGACGACCCGCATACATCAACTCCTGTGGGGATCGAAGACCTGTCGGCTCGTCGATCATGGTAGACAAAAAGCAGCCGGACGACTGCCGGTCGCCGGCACCCGCAACCCCCGACTCCGCCCCGCTGTTCGGCCGTTCGAGCCGGCTCGACCACAGCAAACGAAGTCACGCGCGCCGTCGGATATGATGCGTCACTGATGGAACAATCGGTCCAGGTTCCCACACTCCCCGGCGCGTCCTTCAGGCTGCCCCCGCAGCTCGAGGGCATGCGGCGCCTCGCCTACAACCTGTGGTGGAGCTGGAACCCGCGCGCCCGAGCGCTCTACAGCCGCATCGACGGCCTGTCCTGGTCGCGCTACCGAAATCCCGTCGAGGTTCTGTCTCAGCCGATCGCCTGGTCGGACCTGCTGGACGACCCGGCCTTCATGGCCGAGTACACGCAGCGTTCTGGCGGCATTCGATCGCTACATGGCGAACGGCGCGCGAGCCACTGGTTCAACCGCCAGCACGGCCCGGCCATGGAGGGACCGATCGCCTACTTCTGCGCGGAATACGGCTTCCACGAGACGTCTGGGCATCTACTCGGGCGGCCTGGGCGTGCTCGCCGGCGACCACATCAAGTCCGCCTGCGACATGGCCCTGCCGTTCGTCGGCGTGGGTCTGCTCTACCGGCACGGCTACTTCCGCCAGACGATCGACGCGGACGGCCACCAGGAGCACGCCTACCCGGACTACGACCTGGCGCGAGCTGCCGCTCCTGCGCGGTGCTCGGGCAGGACGGCGAGCCGCTGACGATTGGGGTCGAGCTGCCCGGGCGCAGCCGTGTCGCGGCCGTCTGGCTCGCCCAGGTCGGACGCGTGCCGGTCCTCCTCCTCGACACGGACATCCCGGACAACGCAGACGCGGACCGGCCGATCACGCACATCCTCTACGTCCGCGGCCGCGAGATGCGCCTCCACCAGGAGCTGGTGCTGGGCGTCGGCGGCGTCCGCGCCCTCGAGGCGCTCGGCATCACGCCCGCCGGTCTGGCACCTCAACGAAGGCCACTCGGCGTTCCTGCTCGTCGAGCGCGCCCGCGAGCTGGTGGCCCAGGGCAGTGCCGCTCTCGGACGACGCCTGCGACCGCGTCCGAGCGCAACAGCGTCTTCACGATCCACACGCCGGTCTCGGCCGGCAACGAGCGTTTCGACGCGGAGCTGGTGCGCCGCAGTCGCCGGCCCGCTCTCGAGGGCGACGGCCGCAAGGGCACCGGCGGCATCGCGATGGACGCGTCCTGGAGCTGGCTCGCGGCGTGGACGGCGACGCGGCGCCAGTTCGACATGACCGCCTTCTCGCTGCGCCTGTCACGCACGCGGCCAACGCCGTGAGCCAGCTGCACGCCGAGACGGCCAACGCGACCTGGCAGCGGTCTGGGCAACAAACAGATCCTCGGGCATCACCAACGGCGTCCACATGCCCACCTGGGTCGGCCGAGCCGATGCGCGACGTCTACGAGCGCTATCTCGGCGGCGGAGCTCGACGACCTCGACGCCGGAACGGCTCCGGCCGTTTCTGGGAGCGCGATCGAGCAGATCCCGGACGGCGAGCTCTGGGAAGCTCACCAGCGCCAGAAGCTCGAGCTGCATGATCTTCGCCCGCAGCCGGCTGCGCCACCAGTTCGCCCGCCACGGCGAGTCGCCCGGCACACTCGAAGAGCTGGAGGACGTGCTCGATCGTCGGCACCCTGACGATCGGCTTCGCCCGCCGCTTCGCCACTTACAAGCGCGCCGGCGCTGCTGTTCACCGACATGGACCGCCTGGCGCGGCTGCTGTGGAACGCGGAGCGGCCCGTGCAGATCATCTTCGCCGGCAAGGCCCATCCGGCCGACCGGCCGGGCCAGCGCGTCATCCAGGAGATCTTCGCGCCGGTCGCGCTCGCCACAACTGCGCGGCCGCGTCTTCATCCTCGAGGACTACGACATGCGCGTCGCCCGGTTCCTCGTCCAGGGCGTCGACGTGTGGCTCAACAATCCGCGCCGGCCGCTCGAGGCGTCCGGGACGAGCGGCATGAAGGCCGCCGTCAACGGCGTCGTCAACCTGTCCGTCCTCGACGGCTGGTGGGACGAAGGCTGGACCGGCGACAACGGCTGGGCGATCGGCGGGCGGGAGACGAACCCGGACGAGGGCGCCCAGGACTGGGCCGACGTCGCAGGATCTCTATCGGCTCCTCGAGCAGGAGGTCGTGCCGCGCTACTACGACCGCGAGTGAAGACGGCGTCCCGCGAAGCGTGGGCTCGAGATGATGCGCCGCTCGATCGCCAGCACGATCTGGCGGTTCTCGACGACGCGGATGCTCCACGAATACATCGAGCAGCTGTACCTGCCGGCGGCTGGGATCGAGATCGAAGAACGCAGGCGAGCCGCCGCGCGGCCACGCGAGAGACGGCCGCTGAGCCAGGCATTGGGCGAGCCCAGCGGTCTCGCTCGCGCTCGTGATCCACAACCACCAGCCGGTCGGGCAACTTCGGCTGGGTCTTCGAGGACGTCTACGAGCAGGCGTACTCGCCGATGCTCTTCGCCCTGGAGCGCCATCCGGGCATCCAGCTTGGCGTTGCACTACCGGGCCCGCTGCTTCAGTGGCTCGCCGCCAACCGACCCGAGCGCTGGACCAGATACGCGGCCTGGTGGGGCGCGGCCAGGTCGAGATCGTGGGCGGCGGCTTCTACGAGCCGATCCTGGTGACGCTGCCAGATCGCGACCGGCTCGGGCAGCTCGTTCGGATGCGCGACGAACTGGAGATGCACTTTGGGCAGCGGCCGCGGGGCGCCTGGCTGGCCGAGCGGGTCTGGGAGCCGTCGCTGCCTACGACCTGGCCGCGGCCGGATACGAGTGGACCGTGCTCGACGACAACCACCTGCGGGCGGCGTCGATCCGCGAGGACGAAATGTGGACGGCCGTTCACGACCGACGACCAGGGCAAGCGGCTGACGGTGTTCGGGACGGAGCAGGGCTTGCGCTACCGCATCCCGTTCCAGCCAGTCGAAGAAGTCATCTCGTACCTGTCGGCGCGACGCGACCGAGGACGGGCGATCGTCGGGATGATGGGCGACGACGGCGAGAAGTTCGGGGCGTGGCCGGGCACGTACGAGTACTGCTGGGGCCACGAGTATTGGGTGGACCGGCTGTTCTCGGCGCTCGAGGGCAGCGGCGACTGGCTGGCCACGGTCACGCCGTCCGAGTGGCTGGATCGCCAGCCACCGACGCGACGGGTCTACGTCCCGACCGCTTCGTACGTGGAAATGACCGAATGGGTGCTCCCGCCGGACGAGACACCCGTCTTCGTGCGGCTGCTGGAAGAAGCGCGCGGAGCGCAACTTGCCCGCAGCGAGGTTCCTGCGCGGCGGCTTCTGGCGCAACTATCCAGGCCCGTTACCGCGAGATCAACGAACTCCACAAGCAGATGCTGAGGGCATCGGAGCGGGTCGCGGCGATGCCGGGGGCGGCCGACCCGGCCGTGGTCACCGGGGGCCGGGCCGACGCAGCCGGGGCGGCCGACGCCACCGGCGCAGCGGGCGCAACCGACGTGGCGGGCGCGACCGGCGCCACCGGCGCAGTGGGCGCGACCGGCGCCGAGGCCAAAGCTGGCGCGGCCGCCGCGGCGCTGAAGGCGCGGGCCGTGGACCACCTGTACCAGGGCCAGTCCAACGACTGCTACTGGCATGGACTCTTCGGTGGCATCTACATCGTCCATATGCGCCTGGCCACTCTCGCCCATCTGATCGCGGCCGAGGATCTCGCCGACGCCGCCGACGCGGCCACCGGAGGCGAGCCGTACGGCGCCCGGATGGTCGACACGGACCTCGACGCCATCGACGAGGTCCTGGTCACGACACCCGGCCAGACCGTCGTGCTGGACCTGGCCGAGGGCGCGGCCGTGTCGTCGTGGGATCTTCGGGCGAGTCGGGTCGCGCTGGCCTCGGTCATGCGGCGCCGGCCCGAGGCTTATCACGAACGCCTGGTCGCGCACGAGGAGCGAGCCGAGGAAGCGGCGCTCGGCGAAGACGTCCACGAGTCGAACCAGGCCGACGCCGTCGCCGCGGCGTCGGGCGGACCCAGGAGCATCCACGATGTCGTCACCGCCAAGGAGCCGGGCATGGCCGCGTTCCTGCATTACGACCGGCACGAGCGACGCAGCGGGCTGCTGCATCTCCAGCCCGCCGACGGCTCAACGGACGCCGCGGCGTTTGTGAGAGCCGACTACGAGGAATTGGGCGACTTC
This sequence comes from uncultured Chloroflexia bacterium, assembly GCA_963835845.1. Lineage (GTDB taxonomy): Bacteria > Chloroflexota > Limnocylindria > Limnocylindrales > CSP1-4 > Fen-1039. Next base: position 370,977 of record CAWIGT010000006.1, read on the forward strand.
GCCGAAGGCTCGTTCGAGCCCGGCGTCGTCGAGGCCGATCGGGTCATCGCCCGCCGGCTCGGCTCGGTCCGCTTCGAGGGAAACGACCGCGCGCTCCTCATCGAGAAGACGTACCGCTTCGGCGGCGGTCGATCCGATCCGACTCTGGCCCTGGACGTGTCGCTCGAGAACCCCGGCGACACGCCGCTGGCCTTCGAACTGGCGGTCGAGTGGAACGTCAACCTGCTCGGCGGCGGCCACAATCCGGCCGCGTACTACGAGACTGCGGCGGGCGAGCGGACGCCCCACGATGCCGCGGGCGAAGTCGTTTCGGCCGGGTCGATCGCCTTCGGCAACGACTTCGAGGGCGTCCGCGTGGAGGCCCGACCGGAGCCGGCGGCGCGCCTGACGTGGTATCCGGTCGAGACGGTGAGCAACTCCGAGAGCGGCTTCGAGCGCAGCTACCAGGGCAGCTCGCTGCTCTTCCGCTGGCCGGTCGCCCTTGCCGCGGGCGAGCGCCGGGCCTTCAGCGTCAGCTTCGATACGGCCCAATCCGTCGACCACGCCGCGGCCGAGCTGGGCTGAGGTGAAACGTCGGCCCATCTCGCCGAGCCGCACGAAAAGGTCATGGCTCCAATTGGGTGCTCGGGCGGGGGCTGCCCGGCGGCGGCCGCTCCGCTACCATCCATTCAGTGAGTCGCCCTAAGCTCGCCGTTCACGGCCACTTCTACCAGCCGGAACGCCGCGACCCGTTCAGCGGCGTGATCGCGCGCCAGCCGGCCGCGGCGCCGTATCGCGACTGGAACGCCCGGATCGACGCCGAGTGCTACAAGCCCAACGCCGAGCGCGGCAATCTAGTGCACGTCTCCTACGATCTGGGCCCTACCCTGGCCACCTGGCTGGCGGAGCACGACGCGCCGACCCACAGACGCTTCGTGGAATCGGACATCGGGCCGAACGTGGACGCGCCGGATGCCGGGAACGCGATGGCCCAGGCGTATCACCACGCGATCCTGCCGCTGGCCTCGCTCGCCGACCGGCGGACCGAGATCCGCTGGGGTCTGCGCGATTTCGAACTGCGCTTCGATCGACGACCGACCGGCGTATGGCTGCCCGAGACGGCCGTCGACCTGCCGACTTTGAGAATCCTCGCCGACGAGGGCGTCCACTACACGATCCTCGCGCCGTGGCAGGCCGCGGACTCGCGACTGGACACTCGCCGGCCGTATCGGGTCGACCTGGGCAACCGCAAGTCCATCGTCGTCGTCTTCTACGACGCGGCGCTATCGGCTTCGGCCTCGTTCGAGTCGGACGCGACGATGAACGCCGACTCATTCGCGAGGGAACGCATCCTGCCGCGCCTTACGGGTCCGGGTTTCGCTGACGGAACGCCGCGACTTGCGGTCATCGCCACCGACGGTGAGCTGTACGGACACCACCAGAAGTTCCGCGACCTGTTCCTGGCGCGTCTCGTCAACCCCGGTCCGGACGTGCCCGACCGTGGCTTCGACGTCACGACCGTCGGCAGGGTCGTCGGTGCCGTGCCGGCGAGCGCCTTCCCGCCGACGCAGATCGCCGAGCGGACTTCCTGGAGCTGCCATCACGGCGTCCTGCGCTGGTACGGCGAATGCCCCGATGCGTCCGATGGCCGCTGGAAGGGACCGCTGCGCGTCGCCCTCGAGCGACTGGCCACCGCGATCGACACGGTGGCCGGAGGACTCGCCGCCGATTTCATGGAGCCGGCCGCAATCTGGCAAGCCCGTGACCAGTACGTGGACGTCGTGGTCGGAGCGGAGACGGCCGCGAGCTTCGCACGGCGCTGCCTGCCCCTGGCCACCGATGCGCAGCGCGAGGGCTTCCTCTCCCTGCTGGAGGCCGAGCGCTGGCGCCTGGCGATGTTCGCCAGCGACGGCTGGTTCTGGGGCGATCCGGTTCGGCCCGAAACGAAGCAGGTCCTGATGTGCGCGGCCCGAGCGGCCCGGATCATCGACGAGTCGGCGGGGACCGACCTCGAAGGCCGTCTGCTGGACGATCTGTCGCTCTTCACTTCCCCATCGCGCCGGATCGACGGCGCCGGCATCTATGCCGAAGCGCTCGAGGAGGCCGGCCAGCCGACCGCCGGTTCGCGCCCGAAGACGGCCTCGGCTCGGTAATCGCCCTGTCCCGGGCAGTCGACGCCGGGCGCGGCCCTGATAGACTCGCCCGGACCGGCCCACGCCCATCGTTCTGGGCCGCCGGTCCGCTGACAGGCCTGGAGCGCAACCGTGGCATTCGAGTTCCACATCTCGAAGGCGGCCCGCGTCCGCTACGACTTCGATCGTGCGCTTTTCCAGACCACGGGCAACGTAATCATTCCGGACTTCCCTTCGGCCAGGGCCTTTGCCAAGCGTATGAACGACCGCGCCGACAAGGTGCGATATCCCGACCGAGTGGTTCACGCGGCCGAACTCAACGCGATGGGCTTGATCGACGAGATCTCCCATCACGCGGTCGAGATCTACCGCCGGACCGTGAATCCCAATGTCATGTCGGACGCGGTCACGGCCCTAGTCGATCGCGTCCAGCCGGACGTGCTCGACCACGCCCTGGCGCTCTTCGTCGAGGAGTTCCCGCCTCTGGCGGTGATGCGCGACGGCCAGGACCCCGTGGTGTACCTGGCCGGAGAGACCGAAGGCCACCCCAACCGCGAGATCGCTCTCGAAGAGCTGCTGATGCTGTGGCTGGCCAACGTAAACCCGGCCTTCGCCACCTTCGACGAGTTGTTCGACGACGCGGACCTGGTCGAGCGCTCGGACTACGAGATGCTGATCACGGGCCTGCGCGAGTTCTTCGACGGCCAGCCGTCATTCGGCCCGGAAGGCCTGTCGCTCATCGCCTTCCTTCGTGCCCCCGCGATCGCCTCGCCTGACTCCCTGGCCGGGCAGTTGCGATACATTCGAACCCGCTGGGGCCTCGTGCTCACGCCCTTCCTCGACCGGCTGGTCGTCAGCCTCGACGTCCTCCACGAGGAGGAGGTGGCGTTGTGGATGCGCATGCACCCGACGCCCGGACCGGCCGCGGCCGTCGGCGGCCCCGGCTTGGGCGGCCTGGAGAACGAGTACGAGCGATTCAGCCAGGATCGCGAATGGATGCCGCGCGTCGTGCTCATGGCCAAGACCACGTACGTGTGGCTCGACCAGCTGTCCAAACGCTACGGCCGCCACATCCACCGCCTCGACGAGATCCCCGACGAAGAACTCGAAGCTCTGGCGCGCCGCGGCTTCACCGGCCTGTGGCTGATCGGCCTCTGGGAACGCAGCCGGGCGAGCCAGCGGATCAAGCAGTGGCGTGGAAATCCCGAAGCGGCCGCGTCCGCCTACTCGTTGATGGACTACCGCATTGCCGACGAATTGGGCGGCGAGGAAGCGTTCCAGCAGCTGCGAGCCAGGTGCTCCGGGCGCGGGATACGCCTCAGTTCGGACATGGTGCCCAACCACATGGGCATCGATTCGCGCTGGGTCATTGAACATCCGGACTGGTTCCTGTCTCTACCCGACGCGCCGTATCCGGCTTACTCGTTCACCGGCGGAAATCTGGCTGACGATGAGCGGGTCACGATCCAGATCGAAGATCACTACTGGAACTCGACCGACGCGGCCGTGGTCTTCAAGCGCACCGACACCTGGAGCGGCGAGGCGCGCTACATCTACCACGGCAACGACGGCACGAGCATGCCGTGGAACGACACGGCCCAGCTGGACTACCTGAACCCCGAGGTCCGCGAGGCGGTCATCCAGACAATCCTGCACGTCGCCCGCCAGTTCCCGATCATCCGTTTCGACGCCGCCATGACCCTGGCGCGACGCCACATCCAGCGTCTCTGGTTCCCGGAGCCCGGCCAGGGCGGCGCCATCCCGTCTCGCGCCGAGCACGCCACCACCAGGGCCGTGTTCGACGAGCGGATGCCCAACGAGTTCTGGCGGGAAGTGGTCGATCGCGTCGCGGCGGAGGTGCCCGACACCCTGCTGCTGGCCGAAGCGTTCTGGCTGCTGGAGGGCTATTTCGTCCGAACGCTCGGCATGCATCGCGTCTACAACAGCGCCTTCATGAACATGATGCGCGACGAGGAGAACGCCAACTACCGGCAGGTCATCAAGGACACGCTCGAATTCGACCCGGAGGTCCTCAAGCGCTTCGTCAACTTCATGAGCAACCCCGACGAGCGGACGGCGGTCGACCAGTTCGCCAAGGGCGACAAGTATTTCGGGGTCGCGACGCTCATGGCCACGATGCCGGGGCTGCCGATGATCGGGCACGGCCAGGTCGAGGGCTTCGCCGAGAAGTACGGCATGGAGTATCGGAGGGCGTACCGCGACGAGCAGCCGGACGGCTGGCTGGTCGAGCGGCACGAGCGCGAGATCTTCCCGCTCTTCCACCGCCGCTATCTCTTCGCCGGCGTGACGGACTTCCTCCTCTACGACGTCTACGATCCGGGTGGCTGGGTCAACGAAGACGTCTTTGCCTACTCGAACCGGTTCGGCGACGAGCGCGCTCTGGTCGTCTATCACAATCGATACGCCGAGGCCAAGGGCTGGATCAAGACGTCGGTGGCGTTTTCCGTGCCGGACGGGGCGGGCGGTCGGAAACAGATCCAGAAGTCGCTGGGCGAGGGATTGGGTCTCCATCCGGACGGGGACTGGTGGACGCTGCTGCGCGAGCAGCGATCCGGGCTGGAATTCATCCGCCGCTCCTCGGATCTATGCCGGGACGGGCTGTACGTGGAACTGCATGCCTACGGCTGCCAGGTATTCATGGACGTGCGCGAAGTCCAGGACGGACCTTCCGGCCAGCTGGCGCGATTGGCGGATCGCCTCGGCGGAGCCGGCGTACCGAGCGTCGCGGCCGCGATGCGCGACATGCAGCTCCAGCCGGTCCACGACGCCGTCCGGGGTCTCACCGAAAACGGCTCGCTTCAGCGGCTGGCACGGGTAGGCGTGGCCCGAGCGGCCGCGGCGTGTCCGGGCGCGGCGGCCGTCGATCTGGGGCTGCGAGGGCCGGAGTCGCCGGCTGGCTCCGCCGCCAGAGGCTCCGCGCGGGCAGCGAGAGGCGCGGCTGTCGGAACGCCCGTGGCGCCCATCGCCGCGGTCACTCCGCCGGCGCCGGCCGACGCGAGCGAGCCCGAACTGGCCGCTCTCCTGGACGACGCCCAGAGCCACGTTCTGCGAGCGCTTCGGGCCGTCGTCGACGTGACCGGAGCCACCGGCGAGGTCGAGGGCGCCGCCGCCACCTTCCGGGCGAACATGGAGGCGGCGCTGCGCCTGCCTTCGCTGGGCCACGAGTCCCTCTGCGCAGGCCTTCGCGATGAGTGGTCGTGGATCGCCCTCATGGGCCGGCTCGTCTCGCGAGCGATCGCTTCGGTCGCAGAATCCGGTGAGGACGCGGATTCCTTCCTCGACGAACTACAACTTGGCGCGGTGATTGCGGAAGTGTTCTGTGACCTCGGGCTGGACGATGCCGCCGCCTGGCGGCTCGTTGCCCTGTTGCGGATGCTGCGTGCCCTGCCGCTGCCGGCTTCCGTGGCCCATCGCCCCGCGGCCGACCGGGCGCCGGCCCTGGTCCGGGCGCTCGTCGCCGGCGAGTCCATCCGGCCGTACATCCGGGTCAACGTCTGGGAAGGCGTCAACTGGTTCAACCGCGAGGCGTTCGGCCAGGTCCTCTGGTGGATGCTCGCCCTGGAAGCGCTCGATGCGGTCGCCTATCCCTCCGCGTCCGGGGCGGACGTGGCGAAGCGCGTGGCCGCGGCGGAGCGGCTGACCACGAAGCTGGCCAGGGCCGCAAAGGCCTGCGGCTACCAGCTCGACAAGCTCGAGGCCGCCGCGGGCTGACCGCTGCCGCTCCCCGCCGAACCGGCTCCTCCATGAAGTAGCCGGTCACGTCGGAGATGACGTGCGCCGCCGGGCCGATTGTCCGGCCGGCGTATCAGGCCGTAGGTGCCGCCGGCCGCTCCCGGGTCTCCGCCGGGGCATCGTCCAGCGATGCCGCCGGGTAGCGCGGCCGCAGGGCCGATGCCGCCAACCGGGCCACTTCCAGGTGGACCTGGGCCGCCGACTGCGTGCCATCGACGACCATCACCTCTTCGCCACCCTCGCGGAGAGCCGCGATCGCGGCGTCATACCGCTCGGCGATGCGGGCCAGCTGCGTCCGGTCCTCCTCGAACCTCTCCCGCGTCGCCCGGCCGCCAAAGCGAGCCATCCCCTCGTCCACGGGAACCGAGAGGAACACCGTCAAGTCCGGCCGCAGTGCGAAGCGGTTGATCTCGCGCAGCCAGGCCAGGTCGCACGCCAGTGCCTGGTAGGCGAGGCTGGACAAGTAGTAGCGATCGGACACGACCGTGGTCCCGCTGGCCAGCGCCGGCACGAGCTCCGACGCGACGTGATCCATCCTGTCGGCGGCGAAAGCCAGAGCTTCCGCTTCGGGGCCGCCGAGTTCGAGGTGTCGGCCGAGGTGGCGACGAAGAACGGTGCCGATCGGCCCTTTCGAAGGCTCTGCTGAAGGAGCGGCCGGAATGCCGACGCGCCCAAGCCACTGCAGCAGCAACTCCGACTGCGTCGTGGTTCCGGAACCGTCGATCCCCTCGAGGACGATCAGTGCGCCCGGATGCGCGTTGGCTGGATTCACGGCCAGATTGTCGCAGCCCCACAGGCGGCTGTCGCACGGTCCCCGTCAACACGCGTCACCGGATCGTCGTGCGGACGCCAGCTCGCGCCAAACCGCGAAGACCCCGTGAATTCGAAACTATCGACCGCCGGCTGTCGATCCTGGCGGAACCAGTTCGTATAGCAGGTGAAAGCCCGGCAAGATGCCGGCGTAGACAGGAGAAGTTCGGATGAAGCAGTACCTGCTCAGCGTTTACCACCCCGAAGATCAGGCACTGGCGCCTCCGGACATGGACAAGGTCCGGGCCGACGTGGACGCCCTCAACGTCGAGATGCGGGCCGCCGGAGCGTGGGTCTTTGCCGGGGGGCTGTTCCCGTCGACGACGGCCACCGTCGTCAGGGTCGAGGGGGCCGACGTTCTCACGATCGACGGTCCCTTCGTCGAAGGCAAAGAACACGTGGGCGGGTTCTGGGTGATCAAGGCCCCGGACCTGGACGCGGCGCTCGATTGGGCCCGAAAGGCGGCCAGGGCTTGCCAGGTCCCGATCGAAGTCCGTCCGTTCCAGGACGAACCCGAGGACTGATGGCCGGTCCGCAGGCGCCCGCAAACCTGGACATCGACCGTGTCTTCCGGCAGGAGTACGGCCGGGCGGTGGCCGTCCTGGTCCGTCTCTGTGGTGACATCGATGTCGCCGAGGAGGCGGTCCAGGACGCGTTCACGACCGCGGTCCAGAAATGGCCGATCACCGGCCCGCCACCAAGTCCAGCCGGCTGGATCATCACGACGGCTCGCAACCGCGCCATCGACCGGCTTCGGCGTGAAGCGTCTCGTGAAGACCGGCACGAGCAGGCGGCGCTGTTGCACTCCCGCGAGGAGCCTATCGAGGAGGGTGCCGTGCACGACGATCGGCTGCGGCTGATCTTCACGTGCTGCCACCCCGCCCTGTCGCCCGGCGCTCAGGTTGCGCTGACGCTCCGACTGCTGGGCGGCCTCACAACCGACGAGATCGCCCGAGCGTTCCTGGTGCCGGAGCCGACCATGGCTCAGCGAATCGTCAGGGCCAAGGCCAAGATCCGCGACGCCGGCATCCCCTATCGCGTCCCGGACGAAGCGGACCTTCCGGCGCGTCTCCGTTCCGTTCTGGCCGTGATTTACCTCGTCTTCAACGAGGGCTACGCCGCCAGTTCAGGGGACCGGCTGGTTCGAGACGACCTGTGCGCCGAGGCAGTGCGTCTGGGGCGGCTGGTGGCCGAGCTCATGCCCGACGAGGCCGAAGCCCTGGGGCTGCTGGCTCTGATGCTGCTGACCGAATCTCGACGCGTCAGTCGCACGACCGCGGACGGCGACCTGGTGCTGCTGGCAGACCAGGATCGCGGCCGATGGGATCGTTCGCTGATCGCCGAGGGCCAGGCCATCGTCCGCCAGTGCCTGCGACGCAATCAGCCCGGCCCTTACCAGATCGAGGCCGCAATCAACGCGGTCCACAGCGACGCGCCGACCGCGGCCGACACCGACTGGCGGCAGATCCTGCAGTTGTACGACCAGCTCGAGGCAGTGGCGCCGAGCCCTGTGGTAGCCCTCAATCGCGCGGTCGCGCTGGCCGAAGTCGACGGGCCGGAGCCGGCGCTCGCCCTGGTCGACGACCTGGGCCTCGGCGGCTTCTACCTTTTCCACGCCATCCGCGCCGACCTTCTCCGGCGCCTCGGCCGCGACCCGGAGGCGGCCGCGGCATACGAGGCTGCGATCGCCCGAACCGAAAACGTCGCGGAACGAGCGTTTCTGGAGCGCCGCCGACGGCTCGTGGCCTGAGCTACTCTCCGAGCAGGACCCGCCGGATCAGCGGAATCGGCGGCGAGCCGTGGGCGATTACCGACTCGAGATGCTCCCTGTAGGAGAAGCCCGGCGTGTCGCCGAGCCCACCCACTACGCGCGGCACGGGCACGGCCGCGGCACCGCGTGGATCGCCCGAAGCCACGGCCGCCCGCACTCGCCGCTCCCTCTCGAGGTTCCACATTTCCATCGACCCGACGAAGTACGTCGATAGCTGGGTCGACGTCAGGCGGGCGCGATCCCACTTCTTGCGCGCCTCGGACTCCTCCTGGAAACCGCCATTGACCATCAGGTCCATGGCCATCTGTTCAGTCATGGAGTTGGAGTGGATCCCGATGTCGATCATGGCGTTGGTGATGGCGCGCAGGTAGAACTTCCAGTGGATCAGCAACAGCGCCGGATCGTCGGCGTGGAAGCCCAGATCGATCATGACCTGGGTCACGTATACGGCCCAGCCCTCGATGAAGACGCCGCTGCCGAAGACGGCCCGCGCCAGCGATGGATACCGATTCGAGTACACGAGCTGGAGGTAGTGGCCGGGAGTGCCCTCGTGGATCGTAGTCAGGTCGATCTGGCGGTCGTTCTCCTCGGCCAGGTAAGACTCGACCTGTTCGGACGTCCAGTCGTCCGGCGGCGGTGTCATGAAGTAGAACGATCGCTGGCCCTTGTCCAGCGGGCCCGGCGAATCGAGCATGGCGCCGGCGAACTCCCGCAGGAACGGCGGCGTCCATTCGATGTCGAGTGGTTCGTCCGGCACGGTAATGACGTCGTGGCTGCGACAGAACTCGACGATCCCGCGATAGCTCTCGCGGCAATAGTCGACCAGTTCGGACGCGGGGTGGTGGTCCCGGCCGATGGCGGCGATGACGTTGGCGACGGCCCGGGCGTCCGCGGCCTCCTGTCCGCCGTCACTCGCGGCTGTGGGCGGCGGCTCGCTCGGCACCCACTGACTCCAGATCTGGCGCGCGATCCTGATCATCTCGGCCCGAACGGCGTCGTACTCCACGCGGGCCTGAGCCATGATCTGGTCCGGCGTGATGTCCGACCGGAAGGTGTGACGCAGCTTGCGGGCGTAGAGGTCGGCGCCGAGCCGTCCCTCCCCCAGAGACCGGGGCAGCAGGTCCCGGCCAAGCCACGCCTCGAAGCTCTCGATGGCTCCGCGAGCCACAGCGGCGGCGGCGCGCAAACGAGGCAACAACTCGGCCACTCCGGGCTCGGTCGCGGCCGCATCGGCCTGGATCACGGCGTCCTCGGCCAGCGCCACGATCCCGGGCAACTGCTTGATGGCCATCTCGGTGTGCAGCTGCGACGGCGGGCGCGCCGGCATCGCGCCCAACTCGGTTCTGGCGGCGGCAAGGACGGTGGGCACTCCCTCGAGGCGCGACGCCACGGATCCGAGCCGGGCGGCGAGGGGAGCGAAGTCGCGCGCCAGCAGCGGGAATATGCCGCCGCCCAGCAGGTAGACGTAGCCGAGAGAGTCCCAGGCGGCTTCACGCAACTCGGCCTCGTCGAAACGCAACGCCGCCAGTTCGGAGCGCAGCAGGTCGCGGTCGACACGCTCGTCCGGGGTAAGCATTGCGTCGGCGAAGGCGCGCAGCTCTGCCTCCCAGCGATCGACGAAGTCCAGGCGGGCCAGGCGGCCGGCCTCGGTCAGGTCGGGCCACTCGCCGTCGTACGCATGCATGCCGATGGCCGTCGCGGCCACGGGAAACAGTCGGAAGAACTCGCCCAGGAATCCGTCCACACGATCGCCGAACTGCGACATCGTTCCACCTTCATTGCGAATGGATCGAGTGTAGCCGGACCCCGGGTCGAGCCCCGAGACCGGACGCCGGCGCGAAGCTCGACCGGCCGACCGATCGACCAGAACGCCCGGCCGCCGACCCACTACTCCCGGCCGGGCGCCTCGCGTCGGCCGGAAGCCGGATCGACACCACGGGCGGCCTCCGACCGCGTGTCCGACGGCACCGGGCCGGTCTGCCCGGAGTCCCGCCTGACTGCTCGAACCGGTGGCTTATCCCTACCCCATCAAGGTGTGTGCAGGGTCGGTTTTAATAAGTACCTTAGTACTGTTTAGCGCGGAGCGCGGCAACTCGTGGACAAGGAGAGGCACGATGTCATTTCGTCCAGGCCGACGCGTGGCTAAGCGTCTGGGAATACCGCTCGCAGCCGTTTCGCTGGCCCTGTTCGCGGTCGGCACCGTGGCGGCCCACACCGGGGTGCCGGCGACGACCACTGTGACTCAGACCGGTCCGCTGTCGATCAGCGCATCGGGCACGTGGTCGTGGCCGGCAATGGCAACTGCCGGCCACAAGAGCTTCGTCGGGTTCGCCGTGGATTGGGGTGACGTAACCAGTGGCAATGCCATCGGCACATTCCACATCGGCGACGGGACGGCGGCCACCAACCTGATCGCTCTGGCGACGCCCTCGCAGGGAGCCAGCGGTGGCTGGGGGCCGGTTACGCATACGTACGCCCTGCCGGGTACGTACAACGTCTGTGTGATCATCTACGACCTGGGTACGACACAGCCGTTCCTCACGACCGGCTACCACAGCACCCAGGCCGGAGGGACGAACCACAACACCGACAACTCGGTCGATCACGGTTTCCAGACCGCGGCGGCCTGCGCCGTCTTCGATGCGCTGGCTGCGACGCCGACCCCGGGCCAGTCGGTCGCGGGAGCGACCAGCCAGCCGACCAGCCAGCCGACCAGCCAGCCGACCGGCCAGGCGACCCCGCTCCCGTTCCAGTCGTTCGAGGGCGCGACCGGGGTGCCGGTTACGACACCTCCACCGACGAGCGCGGCGGGCTCGCCTTCGCCGGACAACCCCGGGCTGCCGCTGCTGATCGTCGTGCTCGGGTCGTCGATCGCGTCCGTGGCCGTCTTCAGAACGCGGCTCCGGCAGATGCGCCGCTAGCGCGTCAAGCCACAGCTCGGCGACAGCCCGGCAGAAAACGAGCCGGGCTGTTGTCTGTCCGGGCCGGATCAGGTGCGGGCGCGCGCGCAGCCCTGACGGAGGCTCGACGCCCGCGCTAGGATCGGAGCATGCGGCGCCGCCGATGTCGGCGCACAGTCGTCGGAGGAGACGCCGATGCTCGACCTCGTTGTAAAGGTCGCCGTGAATGCCGCGGCGCTTCTGGTTGCCGCCAATCTGGTGCCGGACTTCAAGCTGGCCTTCCACACCGACAAGCTCGAAGACTGGCTGGCTATCGTCGTCATCGCCCTGGTGTTCGCGCTGATCAACACGTACATCAAGCCCATCGTGAAGCTCGTCGCGTTGCCGATCGGCTTCCTGACAATGGGGTTGGTAGCTTTCGTCATCAACGCCGCCATGCTTCTCGCAACCGCGGCGATCGTCGACCAGATCCCTGCCAGCACTCTGGACATCGGCTTCTCCCTCGGGAAGTTCCCACCGACCTGGGGATACGATGCCATCGGTTGCGCCGTAGTTGCCTCGATCGTGATCAGCATCGTCAGCACGGTTCTAAACCTCGTTCTCGTGCCGCGCAGGGTCATCGGCATCTAGCCAGCACCCGACGGCGCCGCCTCCGACAACGCGCGCGGTTATCCCGAACGCAACCGACCCGCTAGGCTTGATTCCATGCCCGCCGCCGAGACTTCGTCTCTCGCCAGTCTGTTCGCCGCGGGTGCGTCCGGGGTCCGCAACCGGGCCGATGCGCCTGCCTCACTGACCGAACGCGAGCGCTTCCAAATCCTCCTCCGGCGCCGGCCGCTGCTGCTCGACGGCGCCATGGGCACGCTCCTCTACTCGCGCGGCATCCCGCAACGTGCCTGCCTCGACGAGCTGGTCCTGACCCGGCCGGAAGTCGTCTCGGCGATCCACCGCGAGTACATCGAAGCCCGAGCCGACGTGATCGAGACGGACACGTTCGGCGCCAATCGTTTCCGGCTGGCGGAATACGGTCTGGAGAAGCTGGCCGGGCGAATGAGCCGCCGTGGCGCCCAGCTGGCTCGCGAGGCCCGCGAGACCTCCGGCAGGGAGGTCCTGATCGCCGGTTCGGTCGGACCGCTGGGCTCGGTCGGTCGGCTGCCCCGACCCCATCCCGGCATCGCCAGGGCCGCTTTCCGCGAGCAGATCGAAGGGCTGCTCGAAGGCGGGGTCGACATATTCGCGTTCGAAACCTTCGATCGGCTGGAGATGCTGCTTGCCGCCATCGAAGAGGCACGACGCGCCTCCGACCTGCCGATCATCGCCCAGATGACGTTCGGCGACGACCTCACGGCCAACGACAGCACCACGCCCGAAACGGCGGCGACCGAGCTTGCGCTGGCGGGGGTCGACGCCGTCGGGGTGAATTGCGGCGCCGGGCCGCTGGTCTGCCTCGAAGCACTGGTCAGGACCGGGCCGCCGACCCCAATCGTGGCCCGCTCCATCGTTCCGAATGCAGGGCTGCCGCGGCGGATCGACGGCGAGTTCGTGTATTCGGCCGGGCCGGAATACTTCGGCCAGATGATCCCGAGCATGGTCGCCGCCGGCGCGCGGATCGTCGGGGGCTGCTGCGGCACGACGCCACTCCACACGCAGGCCATGCGGGCCGCGATCGACGCCCTGACGGACGGGCGTGCTGCCCGAACCGCCGTGGCACCTGCGCCGGATGGCGACCGAGGTGAGAGTGGCGGCTTCGACGCCGGCGCCGACCCGGCCGCTGCGGCTGCGCCACGGACACCCCGGGCCGACGCCTCCGGCGATGGCCAGGCCACTCCCCCGTCCGGCCTTGCCCGGAAGCTCGCGGACGGCTCCTTCGTCATCTCCGTGGAGATCGACCCACCGCGTTCCATCCGCATCGAGAGGACGATCGAGGCCGCACGGCTACTCAAGGACGCGGGCGTCGACATCGTCAACGTCAGCGACTCCGCCACCGGCCGCGTCCGCATGGGCGCGCTCGCCGTGGCGTTCGGCATCCAGGCGCGGCTGGGTCTCGAGTGCCTGATCCACCTGACGACCAGAGACCGCAATCTCATGGCCCTGGAAGCCGAACTGCTCGGCGCCCATGCGCTGGGGCTGCGCAACGTCCTGGCCCTCACCGGAGACCCGCCGCGCGTCGCCGACCGGCCCGCGACCGCGGCCGTCTGGGACGTGGACTCGATCGGGCTGATCGAGATCATCCGCCGCCTCAACAGAGGCCAGGACGGCGCCGGGCTGTCGATCGGGCAGGCGGCCGGTTTCACCATCGCCTGCGCCCTGGACCCGACCGCCGCGGACCCGGACAAGGAGTGGTCCCGCCTCGAGCGCAAGCTCGCGGCCGGCGCCAACCTGATCATGACCCAGCCGCTCTATTCGCAGGAGCAGGTGGACTCGATGCTGGCCTGCAGTCGCGAGCGCTTCGGGCAGGGCGGGTTTCCGGTCCCCGTGCTGCTCGGCGTCCTGCCCCTGCACAGTGCCCGTCACGCCGAGTTCCTCCACAACGAGGTCCCGGGGATCACGATCCCGGCCGAGCAGCGCGCGGCGATGCACGCCGCCGGCGAGCGCGGTGCGGAAGTCGGTCTGGAGATGTCACTGAACCTACTGGCCGCCTTCGAGGGTCATGTAACAGGCACGTATGTCATGCCGAGCTTCGGCCGCTACGAAGTGGCGGCGGAACTGGTCCGGCGCCTGCGTGCCCGCCAATCAGCGAGCAAGAAGAACTGACCGTCGAGCTGGGAGGGCTTCGAATGAGGAGTCAATGGCGGCCGCGGGTCGTCGTCTTCGTGGGCGTGGCGGTCTGGCTTCTCTTGCTCGGTTCCGCCGGCTTGTCTGCCGCCGCGGCCCCGCCGGCCGGGCCACCCTACCCTGCCCCGGTCGACAATCAGCGCGTCTACGACTACGCCGGCATCTTCTCGGCCGGCACCATCGCCCAGGCCGAACAGACGATCGCCGCCATCCAGGTTCGGACCGGGGCGCAGGTCGCCGTCTTCACGCAGGTCAAACCCCAGAGCGACAGCCTCGACGCGGCCGACGCTGACGCGCTGGCCCTGATAAATCAGTGGGGCGTAGGCCGCAAGGGCTTCGACGACGGCCTCGTGATCCTCTTCGACATGCAGGACAACTTGATCCACGGCCAGGTCTCGCTGTATGCGGGCAGCGGCTTCAAGGCCGCGTTCATGACCAATGCGGATCGTCAGGCCGTGTTCGACAACGACATGAAGCCCAGGCTGGCGAGCCAGGACTTCGACGGCGCTCTGACGGTCGCTCTGGACGACGTGAACGCGGCGGCCACGCCCGAGCACGCCGACGAACTCAGCCGGGCCCGGATCCTCAATTCGCTGGTGGGATTCGGAGTCGCTGTGCTGGCCGTGCTGCTGATCCTGGTCGTCTTCTTCCGCTGGTACACGCACGGCCGGGACCCGGTCTACGTCGACGACAACTCCATCCTGATGCCGGCGCCACCGGACGGACTCACTCCCGCGATGGCGACGCTGCTGATGGACGACAGGACTTCGAGTCGCACGGTGTCGGCGGCCATGGTCGACCTGGCCGCCCGAGGCCTGCTGCGGTTCCGCCAGGACGCCGTGCTGTTTGCCAAGAAGACCCTGATCGGGGTTACGGGTCAGACCGCGACGATCGCTACTCCCGAGGCCGGGCTCTTCGGCGCCATCGGCACCTGGGCGGGGCCGGATGGTTTCGTGCCTGCGACTACCGCCCACGAGCTGCTGCCGGCCGTGAAGCAACTCAAGAGCAACCTGGAAACCCTCGCAGTCCAGAAGCTCTGGTTTACCGGCCGGCCCTCGCGAGTGGTGACCGTGTGGATCGTCGTGGCCGTCTGTGAGGGCCTTGCCTCGATCCCGCTCTTCTGGTGGACGCTCCAACTCGATGCCAGCGGCGGCTTCCTGGGAGGAGCGGCGCTCCTCCTCGCGGCAGTGGTCACCGGCATCACGGCCTGGTTCATGCCCTGCCGGACTCAGCTCGGGGCGATGTTGCGGGCGATGCTCGCCGCGTACCAGCGGACTCTCCAATACACGATGGCCCAGTCCGGTTCGATGGACGAAGTCGTCGCGCGCCGGGCGCTGCCGTGGGTAACCACTCCGGATGCGGCCATGGCCTGGGGCGTGGCGCTCGGCCTGAATGCCGAGATCGAGACGGTCCTGGGCCGCACGGTGGAGGTCAGCCAGGCCTCCGGCCGGCAGGCCGGCTGGTATCCGTTGTGGTTCTACGCCCCCGGACATTCCGGGTTCGGCGGCGGGAGCAGTGGCGGGCCGGGCGGCTCCGGGCTCGGCGGCGCCGGCATGTTTTCGGCCGGCGCGATTCCCGACGTCGGTTCGATGATGTCGTCGCTCGGTTCAATCGGATCGACCGGATCCGGCGGTGCCGGCGGTGGCGGGTTCGGAGGTGGAGGCGGCGGTGGCGGTGGAGGGGCCGGAGGCGGGTTCTAGCGCCGATCCCCGGGCCTTCGTCGTGGCCGTCGTACGGGCAGCGGTCCTTGTCGGCTAAACTCGGGGCATGGGTGCAGTCGATACGATGGAGCAGTTCTTCGAGCTGCTGAACTCCGGCGATCGCGAAGGCGCGGTCTCGCTCATGGACGAGCGGGCGGAGTTGCGCGTCCACATCGCCGGCAACGCCCGAACGCTCAAGGGCCTGCGAGAGGTCGGGGGCTGGTTCCTGCGCGCCGAGCCGGGCTTCCGAATGATCCCGGGCGACGTCCGCGACATGGGCAACACCTGGCAGGCGAACCTGCTGGTGGTCCGGCCCGGAGCCCCGACACAGCAACTCGACGCCAGCTTCCGGGTCGAGGCGGGCAAGATTACCGCGATCAACCTGACGCCGCGCTAGGGTCGGCCGCCAACCGCCGACTGGGCGAGCGTCGCGATCAGCTTGCCGACGGCGAAGGCGGCGGAGGAGTCAGCAGACCCGCCGGCGGGATGTGCAAGATATCTCCCACCTCGATATGCGCCGGGTCCGTGATCTGCGGGTTCGCCAGTTCGAGCTCGCCGAGCTGCAGGTTGAATTTCAGGGCGATCTTGGCCATGTAGTCGCCGGGCTGGACGATGTACGTCTGGAAGCTCGTGCCGGGAGAACCCTCCGGCGCGGCGCTGTCCGACGGCGCGGGAGATCCCGGATGGACCGACACCGCCGCGGACGGCGAACCGTTGCCGACAGTCCCGCCGCCGTGATTACTGGTGATGATCGGGAAGAGGATCAAGGCCACGAAGACCAGGGCCACGCCGACCGCAACGAAGAGCAGCGGCGAGTTGGCCCGGTGATCTTCCCGGTTTCGAAGCCGCGGAAAACTCTCCACGCGCGGCGGGTTCTCCCAGCCGGGGTGGCTCGGGCCGCGCCGGGCCATGGCCACTGCCGGAATCCCGAGCGACGAGGGCGGCGTTGGGGCGGGCGCCTGCGAGCGCTTCGTCTCGCCGTCGTACGTCCAGAGAGTGGAACTGCCATCCGAATGACGCGTCGCAGCGGCCGCGTCCGGAGTGGATATCGTGCGCGGGCGCGCGGCCAGGAAGGCGGGCTCGGCTCCGATCGCAGCTGCAGCGGCGTCGGCACCGGCCGCGTTGCCCGCTCCGGCGCCGGCGGCCTTGACCGCGGCGACTTCCTGCCGGGCCCAGTCGAGGAAGACCGGGCAGGCCGTGAACCCCGCCGTCAGGCAGTAGCGTTCCTGGTGCGGGAACGCTCGCGGCTCCGGCTCGGGCGCAGCGAAACAGCGGTGGCGGAAGTCGGGGCTGCTCGAGCGGTGGTCTCGATCATCCTCGAAAGCGACGAACGGGCAAGCGCTCGGGCCGCCCTCGTACGTGTCGGTTGGGTCGTCGATCACGTCCAGATGATACCTGCGAGTGGCGCTCTTGCGCCAATCGCCGTCCGGCGCCACCTATTCTGCCACTCGTTTCGGCCGCGAAGCCCCCGCGCGGACGCCGGCCCGGATCGGCCCAGGTTGGTCACCAACCGCCGTGACGTCCAGGTGATGCTCTGGGTACGGCGTCCGATCATGCCGCTTGAGAGAGCGCCGATTGCAGGGACTGGATATAGCCCTCGCTGGTGTATGTCGCGCCCGAGATCGTGTCGATCTGCGCGCTCTGTGCCTGAAGAGCTTCGCTGCGGAGTTGCGGGCCGGCATAGGCGCTGACTTCGGCGGTGTGGCCGCGTCCGGTCGGCAGCTGCAGGGCCTGGACGTCGGTGATCTTGCCGTTTTGCATCGTCACCTGGACCTGGACGGTTCCGAACGGAATCTGGACCGCCTGGCCGGTGAGCGTGCCCGAGTAGCTGCTGCCGGTGCCGGCATTCTGGGTCGTTCCGTTGCCGGTCGTGGTTCCGTTGCCGGTCGTGGTTCCGTTACCGGTGTTCGTGCCCGCCGTGGCGTTCGCGCCGTTGCCGACGTTGGCCCCGGCGCCGCCGTTGGTGGGAAGCGTGGACATCTGCGGCGTCTTGAAGCTGAGCAGCAGGGCGAGCGCGGCGATCGTGAGACCGCTCGCGATGATAGGTCGTTTAGTCATCTTGACTGTCTCCTGTCCATCAGAAGGCAAACCGTTCGTAGTGGATCTGGTTGGCCGGGATCCTGAGCCAGCGCAGGCTGCTCAGAGTTCGAGTCATCATCCCGGTCGGGCCGCAGACGTAGATGTCTCGGCTTTGAATGTCGGGCACGAGCTTCCGCAGCGACCGCGGGTCGAGCGGATCGGACGGCATCTCGCGCGACCCGCGCCGGCCCACGAGGTAGTGGACGGTGGCGCCGCGCAGGCTGGCCAGCTCGTCGATCTCGCGCTTGAAGACCACGTCCTCCGGGCCGCTGGCGCGATACACGAGCGTCAGATTGCCGCGCGAGGCCGGCAGCTCCTCGAGAAGGGCCCGCAACGGCGTTATGCCTATGCCGCCCGCGACCAGGAGCACCCTGGCCCGTGTCCGAGCCGCACCGGTGAGGGCTCCGTACGGCCCTTCGAGGAAGACGGGCGTCCCGATGGGCATCTTCTGGAGTGTCTTGGTGTAGTCACCGAGCTCCTTGACGGTGAAGCGCAGGAACTTGCCGTTCGGCGCCGCCGAAATGGAGAACGGGTGAGCGCGGAACCAGCCCTGGCCGGTGAGGAAGCGCAGCCGGAACCACTGGCCCGCGCGGACGGCGAGCTGGTCCATGTCGCGGCCGGTCAGGTACAGCGACGCGACTCCGGGCGCCTCCTCGACGACGTTGGCGACGTGGAACCGGTGGCGCCACGAGATCGCGATCGGCTGACCGAAGCGGAAGGTGAGCAGCAGCCCGAAGGCCACGACGTACAGCCCAATCCAGTAAAGGCTGGCCAGCTGGTCGGTCGTGAAGTCGACGCCGACGAACAACTGGTGCAGGAAACCGAGGGCGATGGCGAGGTACGCATAGAGGTGGATTGCGTACCACGTTTCGTAGGAAGCGCGGCGCCGAACGGCCCGCACCGAGCTGATCCCGACGCCGATGAACAACACGATCGCGGCCGCGGACCAGAGCACGTAGGGATACGTGGACAGCAGCGTCAGGAACTCGTCGACCACGTTGCTGTTGGCCGTCATGGAGTAGCCGATCGTGGTCAGGATCGCGTGGAGAACCAGCAACCAGATTGCGGAGAAGCCGACCCATCGGTGAGCGTCGGTGATCCGGTCCTGGCCGAAGACCTGATCGAGCCAGGGACTGCGCGACATGAGGACGAGCTGGATGAGGACGAGGTAGGTGCCGTACAGGGCGCTGATCTCGCCTGCGGCGGTGAAGATACCGGCCGTGGTGCCGAACTCGACCAGCCCGCCGTGACGAATCCACATGCCGATGATGAGCAGGGCGTTTAGCGTGAGGATCAGATAGAAGTCGGCGGCCGTGACGGGCCAGATGCGGGGCACGGGCACGCGGCGAGCCTTGCGAGTCGGCGATGAAGACTGCGTGTTGGTTCGTGTCACTTGGTAGGTGCCGTCCATCGAGTTGTCGGGGCTCCGGTCTGGCTGCTCGATCTGCGGCTATCGCCGCCTCTGGCCTGAATCGATGCCGTGGCTGGCGCCGACTCTGTTTGCCTGGGCAAATAGTCGAGCCGCTTCCTGGAGTGCGGCTGAAAGGCCGGTGGGCCCCACGTGTGTTTCCCGTGGAGGCAGCGTGAAGGAAACGGCCGCCGGCCGGCGCCGTTAGCCTGCGCGCCGTCACGAAGGCGGCATCGCCTCGCCGCGCCGGCTCGGCGCCGCGATCCGATGCGGCCACAAGGGACCCGTTAGCCGGGCCGTCAGCCTCCCGAGATTGACAGCCGGGCCCGGCGCCTCCAACACTTGCACACGGCCGAGGCCCCAGCAAAGCTGCCTGCTTGACTCTCGCCTCGCATGACGTCCCGCGCGCCGGAAGGAGACGCTGATGTCCCGTATGAGCGGCTGGCTGAAGCCCGCCACGACTGTCTACGCGCACTGCGACGTGCCGTGCGGCATATACGACCCGCACCAGGCCGAACTGGCCGCCCGCACGGTAGCTCGCATGGTCGAGCTGATCGGCCAGCTGCCCAAGGAGAATCCAAGCGAGGCGGACCGCCACAAGCTGGTCCGTTGCATCATGGTCAAGGAGCAGCACGCCGAGATCGTCAAGCACGAGATCCAGGTCATCTGGAGCGACTACTTCAAGCCGGAGCACGTCGAGCGCTACCCGGACCTGCACGATCGAACCTGGAAGATCCTCAAGCTCGCGTCGAAGAACAAGCAGAACATCGACGCCGCCGCGGCTGCCGAGCTCGAGGCGGCGGTCAAGGAGTTCGCCGACATCTTCTGGTCGACCAAGAAGTAGCCGACAGGCGAACGCTTTCGAGATGAACGAGACGCCGGAGGACAGCCCTCCGGCGTTCCCGCATGCCCGACCGACGGAGGCCGACTTACGTGCGCTCGGCTCCGCCGTTCAGCGGCCGCCGGTGGAAGCTCGGGGATTGCCCATGCTCGACGGCCGTGGCGCACCGATCCTCGCCGGAGAGTGGCCCGCGCTCCTCGCCGAAAAGTGGCGTCGCGCGGGCGGCGGAATATGGCGAGTGGCCGTCGACGAAGAGAGCATGGCCCCGGCTCTGGCCACGGGCGACTGGCTTCTGCTCGACCCGACCTGCGCTGCGTGGCCTCGTCGTGGCTCGATCGTGGTCTTCCGCGAGCCGGATACCGGCACGCTCGCCATCAAGCGAGTGGCCGCCCGGCCCGGAGATCGCGTGAGAATCTCGGCCGGAATACTGCACCTGGCCGGCGACGAGGCGTGGCTGCTGGGCGACAACGGGGCCGTCTCGATCGACTCGCGCCGCTACGGCCCGGTGCCGCTGGCCGCGCTGGTCGGACGCGCCTGGTTCCGCTACGGGCCGGCCGATCGCCTCGGACCAATTCGCCGGGGAGTGGCGCCTACATCCGGCCGATGACCTCGCGAGCGACGAGTTCGATCATCGGGTAGTCACGCGGCAACAGGTCCTGCAGGACCATGCTCTGCGCCCCGGCCGCGGCGAAGCGGGCGACCATCGCCCGGGCCTGGTCCGGTGTTCCGGCGACCCAGTTCGGCCGACGCGAGTCCAGCCAGGCCTTCGCGTCGCCGCCCGCTTCCCCGACCATCGCCAGCTGGCGCCCAACCCGGGCCTCGAGTTCGGCCTCGTCGGCGCCGACGAGGAACCCGGCCATCGACGATCGGCGCAACGTCCCCGGATCGCGGCCGATCTTGCGGCACTCGACGTCCAGCTGGGCATTCATCTCCGCGCACCGCTCCGGGCTGCCGCCGCTGATGTTGTATTCGTCCGCATAACGAGCGGCCAGACGCAGCGATCTCGGGCTTCCTTCGCCGCCGACGATGATCGGGGGATGCGGCCGCTGAACCGGTTTGGGATGAAACGCGGCCGACTCGACGCGGACCTGCTTGCCCTCGAACGACCAGCCGTCGGGCTCCTCCCACAATCCGTGCAGGATGGCCAGCTCGTCTTCGAGCAGATCGGCCCGATCGCTTATCTCGGCGAAGCTCATCCCGAGCTGGGCGTGCTCGGCCGCGTTCCAGCCTGCCCCGACGCCCACCTCGACGCGGCCGCCGCTCATCTCGTCGACGGTGGTCACGACTTTGGCGAACGACCCCGGATGGCGGAACGTGACCGGGGAGACGAGCGCGCCGATGCGGATCGTTTTGGTATCGCGGGCAAGACCGGCCAGAACCGCCCACGCATCCGTGGTCGGTTTATCGGCAGGCCCGGGAAAGCTGCGGTAGTGGTCCGACCGGAAGAACCGGTCGAAACCGAGGCGTTCGGCGAGAAGCGCGTGCTCGAGCTGTTCGGCGTAGCTGAGCCCTTGCTGCGGCTCGATCATGAGCGCAAATCGCATTTGCCGGCCTCCGTGAGCTGCTGAATCGGGGAAATTGCGGAATCTCAGTGTGAACAATCATCTCGCGCAACGCTACAAAGCACTTTCGTGGTGCAAGAAGTCGCGCGCCCCGGTAGACTTCGCCCGTTCCGTCGGAATCAGGGGCCGATGGTTCTGACGGGGCCGACAGACATTGCCGCGGTCCTTCAGCGTGCTTACTCCTACAGGCGGGCCGGCCCCCCCTCACCGGCCCGCCTCTTTCTTTGCCTCGAGTCGATCTGCCGCGGTCGTGCGCGCCCGGCCTGCTGCGCCGCGACGCCAACTCGGGTCATACTTTTGACCATGCTCGAGAGACCGGTCCCGCCCAATCCGCCGCTGAGCGACGGCGTCGTAGTGCTCCGGCCTCTCCGCGCCGAAGACGCGTCGGCCATCACCGCCGCCTGCCAGGATCCGGAGATCCAGCGCTGGATCCCGCTCATCCCGGTCCCGTACGCCGAAGCCGACGCCCGCCGGTTCATCCTCATGACCCTGCAAGCCTGGCACGACGGCACGGGCTTTGAGTTCGCCATCGTCGACGCCGCCACGGACCTGTATGTCGGTTCGATCGGGCTGCACGCCGGTCGCAATCCCAGGCGGTATGCCGTCGGCTATCTGGTGGCGCCGGAGGCGAGACGGCACGGGTACGCAGTCCGGGCCTTGCGCCTGATCACGCGCTGGGGCTTCGATCGCCTGGCCATCGAGCGGCTGGCCCTCTGGACGCTGCCGGGCAACTCCGCCTCACAGGCCGTTGCCGAGAAAGCCGGCTTCCGCTTCGAGGGGCTGGCCCGAAACTGGGAGGCGGATCGAGAGGAACGCCCGATCGACGCGGTCATGTTCTCCATGACGCCGGACGAGCTGGCCGAGGCTGTGGCGGCCGAAGCGGCCGAGCCGGTTGCGGATGCGGCCGACCCGGTTGTGGCCGAGGGACCCGAAGGCTCGCCGTCCGCGCCACGGCCGGTGATCGCAGTCGTGCCTCGGGAGTTGCGAGCTCCCGGCACGCGGGCCGCTCCGTTCGTCGAGATCGCCCGTATCGCGGACCTCGGCCGCGGCCACATGGGCCGCGTGACTCGCGCTGACCTGGACCTGCTGGTCGCCTGGACCGACGACGGCATCGTGGTGACGGACGACCGCTGCCCGCACATGTCGGCGCCTCTCAGCATCGGGGAACTGGCAGGATGCGTGGTCTCGTGCCCCCTCCATGAAGGGCGCTTCGACCTGATCACGGGCGAGACGGTCCAGATGCCGACGACCGGTGGATTGGATGCGGACGGCGACTACCACCGGCCCTGGTCCCCCACCGGCGCAGAGCCAAAGCCGGAGCCTCCGTCCAAGAAGCTCGAAGCGCGACGGCTCACGAGAGTCCACAGGCTCCGCTACTACCCGATCCGGATTCGCGACGGCCGGCTGGAAGCGCAACTCCCGATACTGCCCGAGTAGCCCGGCATTCGGGCCGCGGCCCGGGCCGCATGCCGGCGGGCAACCGGCCGGGTCGACTCTCGCCCGGCGAACTCAGGCGCGGTCGACGATGGCCTCGTCCGTGGCGCGCTCGTTCGACGCCTCGGTCAGCCAGGCGCAGGCCTGTTCCATGTCGTCCGTGCAGCGCATCAAATCCAGGTCCGCAAGACCCACGTTTCCGTGCGCGACGGCCTCGCTGCGAAGCCAGTCGAGCAAGCCTCGCCAATACTCGCGCCCGATCAGCACCACCGGGAAGTGGCGGATCTTGCCGGTCTGGATCAGCGTCAGCGACTCGAACAGCTCGTCGAGCGTGCCGTAGCCGCCGGGGAAGATGGCGAATCCGTCGGCGTACTTCACGAACATCGTCTTGCGGGCGAAGAAGTAGCGGAACTCGACGCCGAGGTCCACGTACGGATTGACCGCCTGCTCGTGCGGCAACTCGATGTTGCAGCCGATCGACAGGCCGCCGGCTTCGTGGCAGCCGCGGTTGGCCGCCTCCATGATGCCCGGGCCGCCGCCGGTGATCACCGCGAAGCCCTCTTCGGCGAGGAGTCCGGCCGAGCTCGCGGGCCTGGGCGTAGTACGGGTCGCCTTCGTGGCATGCGCGCCGAGCCGAAGATCGTGACGGCCTTGCCGACGGCCGCCAGCGCGTCGAAGCCTTCGACGAACTCCGCCAGGATGCGCAGCGAGCGCCACGGATCGGAGTCGAGGAAGGCCGGGCGAGCGCTCGAGGCGAGCAGCCGCTCGTCTTCGGTCCGGGCATGGACGGTCAACATCTCCGCCGCCTTGGGGCGGTATGTGACGCGACCGCTGCGACGCCGGTCGTGGCCGTTGCCGTTGCCATTGCCGTGGCCGTTGGCGCTCACAGGAACGCCGGGCTCCGGGGTTGTGGCCTGTTGAGCGTCCGGCTGGTCCTTGTCCGGCCTGGCACCGTCCGCTCTTCCTGATTGCGAGTGAGGCATTCTGAGACTCCTGATCGTACGAGGAGAGGATGCCACGGCCGTGACCCCTCTGTTCGGGCGACTCAGGAGGGATCGGTTGGCGAGTCCGTTTGATCACCCCCCGGAACGGGTACCGTGAAGGATCGCGGGAACCTCGCCTGTGCTCGCAATCAGACCCAAATCAAGTTGTCGAGATCGACCCTCTGGCCTTCGGACCGGCCCTCAGGTCTTGGTCGGGCCTGCGAGCCAGCTCTTCCAGGTGGCTTCGGCCGGGCCGGCGGTGAAGGCGTTGCCGAAACGGACCAGCGGCAAGCGGAGAAGTCCGTTGCTCGCGAGAAGGCGGGCCACTATCTCGTCGTCGTCGAGCCTCATGTAGGCCAGGCCCAGCTCCTTGTACGGCCGGCCGTCCGTGTCGAGCAGGGCAGCGGCACCGAGACGCTCCACGAAACGGCGCAACTCGCCGGGCGCGATCGGCTTGCGCCTCAGGTCCACGAAGGTGACGTTGACGCGGCGCTCCTTGAAGAACCGCTGCGCGGCCTGGGTCGGGCGCGAATCCACCAGGCCGAACATCTGGACGGTTGGACCTTGCTGCGCCGGCATTGGAAAAGCGTAGCGGCCCGGGCGGCGCTGGGGCAGCCCATCACACACTCCCCTCCCCAGCGAGCTTCGTGGCGGGTACCATCCCCGCAGGAGGTGTCGAGTGGTCTGGTTCACGGTTGAGTTGAGCGACAAGCCGGGTTCTCTGGCGAAGATGGCGGCCGCGCTCGGCGACCGCGGCATAAACATCGGCGCCATCGTCGGCATCGCGGAAGACACCGACGGCGCCCTCATGCTCGCAACGAGCGACGCCGAGGGAACGCGCCAGACGTTCGCGGCCCTCAAGCTGGCGTTCGAAGAGCACGACCCGGGGGAAGGCCTCACCCTGGAGGATCATCCGCGCGTCACTCGGGGCCTGGCGGACCACGGCATGGACGTCGGCTGAGATGGCCCGCCCCGACCAGGCCGCCGCGACCGTCGCCGTTCGGCTCGACTTCGCGGACCAGCCGGAAGCGCTCACGGAGATCGTGGCCCAGGTGGCGACAGCCGGTGGCACGCTGCGAACGCTGAGCACGGTGCGGCGCTGGCGGGACGATACCGGGGCAGCCCTGGTCGAAGTCGAGCTCGAAGTCGAAGGGCTCACAGAAGGCGACGTCACCACGATCCTGGACAAGCTCACGGCTCTGCGCGGCTGCCGGGTCACCAAAGCCCTCGACAAGGTCTTCGGCAAGCGCCTCATCGTCATCGGCGGAGGAGCCCAGATCGCCCAGGCGGTCCTCGGAGCGGTCAGCGAAGCGGATCGCCACAACCTCCGTGGCGAGAAGATATCCGTCGACACCATTCCGCTGGTGGGCGAAGAGAACCTGGCCGCGGCGGTCCGCGCTGTGGCCGACCTCGACCGCGCGCGTGCCCTGCTCCTGGCCGGTTCCATCATGGGCGGCGACATCACCAGGGCAGTTCAGGAGCTGCAGGCGGTCGGTATCCCCGTGATCTCGCTCAATATGGTCGGGACCGTGCCGGACGTGGCGGACCTCGTGGTCACGGACCCGGTTCAGGCCGGAACGATGGCCGTGATGGGCATCGCCGACACGGCCAAGTTCGATTTCGCTCGCCAGAAGGGGCGGCGCTACTAGACCGATGCGCATCGCGACCTGGAACGTCAACTCGCTGAAAGCCCGCATGGAGCGGGTGGAGGAGTGGCTCGCCCAGCGCTCGCCGGACGTGCTCCTGATGCAGGAGACCAAGCTGTCGGACGAAGCCGCTCCGGCGATGCCGTTCAGCATGGCCGGCTATGAGCTGCTCCACCACGGGGAAGGGCGCTGGAACGGCGTGGCGATAGCGAGTCGCGTCGGGATCGAGGGCGTCGTCACCAACTTCGGCGACGGACCGGTCCGGCGTTCGCCGGGCGCCGACGCAATCGTGGAGGCGCTCGAGGCCGAGGCTTCGGAGGCGCCCGCCGACGAGGCGCGGATGGTGTCGGCAGTGTGCGGTGGCATTCGCGTCGTCAGCATCTACGCCCCTAACGGTCGAGCCCTCGATACGCCCTTCTACCGGGCCAAGCTGGCCTGGTTCGAGCGCCTGGCGCGCTGGCTGCACGAAGAATGCGATCCGGCCCAACCGGTCGTCATCGGCGGCGATTTCAACGTCGCGCCCGAAGACATCGACGTCTACGACATGGCCGATTTCGCCGGGTCCACCCACGTGTCCCCGGCCGAACGAGCCGCAGTGGCCGCCCTTCGGGATTGGGGGCTCGTCGACGCGTACAGGCTGCACCATCCGGAACCGGGCAAGTTTTCGTGGTGGGACTACCGAGCGGGCAACTTCCACAAGGGCCTCGGCATGCGAATCGATCAGCTGTACGTGACCGCTCCGGTGGCCGCGCGCTGTGTCTCAGCCGAGATCGACCGAGACGCCAGAAAGGGCAAGCTGCCTTCGGACCACGCCCCGGTCTATATCGACCTCTCCGACTGACGCTCGAAGCTCGCGGCGAAAGCGGCGCGGCCCGGCGCGGGCTACGAGGCGGCCGAGGCCGGCGGCGGCGTCAAGACCCCGGCCGGCGGGATGTTGAGCACCGACCCGATCTTAAGAAGGGCGGGGTTGGTCACCTGGGGGTTGGCGGCCAACAGTTCCCATGACTTGAGCCCGTTCTTGAGGGCGATCTTGCTGACCGTGTCGCCTGCCTGAACCTTGTACTGCTTGTAGCTGATCGCCGGGCCCGCCGGCGTAGGCGTGGCAGCGCTGCCGCTACCCGACGCTACCAGCGACGCGGAAGGCGCGGCGCTGTCGGCGGCCAGACCCGAAGCGGACTCGCCCGGCGACGTCGATGCACTCGCGATCGGCGCATGGGCACCGTGCCCGCTGATGGCGGGGATCACGACCAGGACGCCCAGGAGCAGAGCCACTCCGATCGAGGCGATCAGGACCGGCCAGAGTGCCGGCATGGGCCGCCGGTATTCTTCGCGACCCCGCAATCGCGGGTAGTTGTAAGGGCTCGGCGGCTTCTCCCATGCAGGGTAGCTGGGCAACCGGCTCTTCAGCGCCGCAGCCGGCACCTTCAGGGGAGGCAACGGTTCGCTCTGAGGCTTGAATGAACCGGGCCGTGACGCGGCCGGCCCGCCGGGCCGCACCCAGCGGCGCCCCACGCCGGAACCGCTGCCGATCAGCAGATCTGAATCGTCTCCCTCGTCGGCCGGCGAGCGCCTGAGCTTCGCTTCGATGTCTTCGTCGCGCTTCATCGTTCGTCCTCGTGGAGGCGCCGCCGCAGGGTGCCGGACCTGTTTGACGCTCGGACCGGGCCGCCCCGGGGATGATCCCGCGGGCCAACTCCATCCGCCCGTAGGGTAGCCCAGTCGGCCCGTCAAGGTACAACGGATGAGCCACCGCGCCGCGGCGAAGGTCTCCGGCGGAGGGGGTCCGTCCCTCTTGCCGCGCTCGATCCGCGTAGCGCGAGGCGGGCCGCGGCCGACGCTACCCGGCCGAAGGCAGGTCGACCGGCGCCTGCCAGACCTCGGCGGCGTGGGTGTCCGGCCAGCCCATCGTGCCGCCGACGAGGAGTGGCCTCGAGCCGAGAACGCACGACAGGCCGGCGCCCGAGAACGTGGCCTGCTGGGGCAGATGAACCCACGTGCGACCGTCCGTGGAGCGCCACACGACGGCCGAGCCGTTGCCCGCGTCGGAGCGCCAACCGGCCGCGACGAACCCCGAGCCGTAGGCGGAGACCCCGCTCATGACCATCTGCAGCCCGCCGTTGTCCAGGCCCGGCCCCGAGTCCGCGGCCCAGGCCGAACCGTCCGGCGAGTACCAGGCTGCGGCGCCCGTCTGATCGGTTCTCTCGCCGACGGCGACCGCGCCGGATCCGTCTGCCACGACCGACAGCATCCGGCCCGCCGCCAGAGCCGGGCTCGAGACTGCCTGCCAGGTCAGGCCGCCGTCCGTGGACCGCCAGACCGCGGCGGTTCCACGTCGCTCATCCCCGGCAATGCCCACGGCGACGAGCCCGGCCGCGGTCGTGGCGATGCCGGTCACCTCGCTGGCACCGGCGGGTACCTGGGCGGCGGCGCGAACCCAACTCACACCGTCCGCCGACCGCCAGAACGACGCCGTCTTCACTGCGGAGGCCGACTCGAAGTAGCCGCCCGCCACGTAGCCCGATGCGTCCGACGCCACGGCCGTGAGCCACTCGGTTGAGCCGGGCGGCGGTGCCGGCAACGCGCTGAGAGTCCACCCTCCGCCGTCGCCATTCCAAACGGCCGCGTCTCCGCCACTTTCGCCGACTGCGAGAACCGCGCCGCTCGCGTTGGCCAGGGTGGCGGCCGAGATGATGCTGTCCTGCGGCGCCGGCAGTGTCCCAAGACGCTGCCACGTGGCGCCGTCGGCGGACGTCCAGGCAGCCGCGTGCGAGGGCGGCTGGTCGTGGCCAAGGGCGAGGAACCCGCCTCTTACCGCCAGGAGCACATCGATGTACGTGCCCACGACGGGGTGGCAGGGCGAACAGAAAACCGGCGCGTTCGTCGGGGCTGCCTCGATCGAGGCCGGCTGCTCCACTCGCGCAGCGGTCCAGTCGTCGGGGTTCGGCGTGGAAGCGGCAGGCGCGGACGGCGCCGAGGTAGCGGAAAGGACACTCGGCAACGCCACGGGCGAAGGCCCGGGCGAGCAGGCGGCCGCAGCCAGAGATGTCGCGAGCAGCACCGTCGCGAGGACAGCCCTGGCTCGAATGGGCGGGGCGAGGCGCATCGACTCAGCCTCCTTCCGCCCTCGAATCTAGCCACGACGCGCCGCGGCGCTCGCGTCTCGACCTCAAGTGGCACGGACCGCGACAGCCGATCGGCCGGCGGGACTTGGCCCCAGCCGGCCCGAGCCATGTCGGCCGTCTCGGATGAGCCGGTCGGTCTGGATCTGGCTCGGCAAATCGCGGCCCGCCGGGCGCGCAATCGACCCGGATGGATGGCACTATTCGCGCATGGAAATCCACTTCCTCGGCGCTGCCAACACCGTCACCGGCTCCCAATTCCTCCTCATCACCGATCGAGCCCGGGTGCTGATCGACTGCGGGATGTTCCAGGGTGGCCCGCACGAGGTGGTCCGCAACCGAGTTCCCCTGGCGTACGATCCGGCCACGCTGGATGCGATTGTCCTGACGCACGCTCATCTCGATCACTGCGGCCTGATTCCGCACATCGTGGCCCAGGGCTTCAGCGGCCCCATCTACGCGACCCGCGGCACGATCGAACTGGCCGCACTGGTCCTTCTGGACTCGGGCAAGCTCCAGGAGGAATACGCCAAACGGCACCGTCACTGGGCGGCCAAGAACCCGGACAAGGCCGCGAGTGAGGATAGGCGCGACGAAGCCGAGATCGAGGCCCAGGAGAAGATCGCCGAGCAGCAGGACGACGCCCCGCCGGTCGACGCGATTACCGGCGTGCCGGTGGCCGCTCACGTCGGAGACCTGACGCCAGACGGCCACGTGATCGCGTCCGGCGTTGACGAACTGGCGCTACGCGACGAACAGGGCCTGGGAACGCGCCTGGGTTATCCGCCCTACGGCCACCCGAACCATGGTCCGGCGATGGCCGGGGCTCCGCCCCGTCCCATGCTGGTCATGGAAGACCCCGTCTACGATCAGGCTCAGGCCCAGGATTCTCTGACCCACTTCCGGGCCACGGACTACGACAAGCCGCTCGAAGTGGCGCCGGGCATCACGGCTACCTTCCATGATGCCGGCCACATCCTGGGCTCGGCGATCGTGGAGCTGCACGTGGAAGCCCAGAAAGACACGCCGGCCCGAACGCTGGTCTTCTCCGGCGACCTCGGCCGTGTCGGCGCGCCGATTCTGCGCGATCCGACGGTGATGTCGACCGCGGACTACGTTTTCATCGAGTCGACCTACGGCGGCCGCCAGCACGAGCCCGAAGAAGAGTCGCTGTCCCAGCTCGAGCAGGCGGTCAAGGACATCGACGCCCAGAAGGGCGTGCTGCTCATCCCCTCGTTCGCGATCGGGCGTACTCAGGAAGTGGTCTGGGCACTGCTCCACCTTGTGGACGCCGGCAGGATCCCCAACCTGAAGCTGTTCCTGGACTCGCCCATGGCGTCCAAGGCTTCGACGATCTATCGCGAGCACGTCGACTACTACGATGCCGACGCTCTGGCGCTGCTCAAGAAGGGCGAAGGCCCGATGGACTATCCGGACGCGAAGGAGACTCCGCTGGCCGCTCAGTCGGAAGCCATCGAGCGGGCCAGACGGCCGTACGTAGTCGTCGCCTCCAACGGCATGCTCACCGGCGGACGCGTACTGAATCACCTGCGGAATCTCGTCGGCGACACGAAAGCCATGATCCTGTTCGTGGGCTATCAGGGCGAGGCTACGCTGGGAGCCCATCTCCAGAGCGGCGTCAAGGTCGCCCGCATCGACGGCCAGGAGTTCACCGTTCGGTGCGCGGTCCGGTCGATCAGCGGTTTCTCGGCCCACGCCGACGAGCCCGGCCTGCTGTCGTGGCTGGGCAACTTCATTGCAGGCCGCAAGCCCGGCGATGCAGGCGTGCCGAGGCGCGTCTTCATCGTCCACGGCGATCCGGATGCCCAGGACGCGCTGGCACCCAAGATCGAAGCCCTCGGCCTCCCGACGATGGCCCCGCACTGGCACCAGGCCGTCGTCCTCGACTGAGCGTCGACCGTGGCCGCGATCAGACACGCTCAACCCACGGGGCGGTCGATCCGCCCGATCCGGGACGACGAGCGCGATGAGTTAGCCGGCGTCGTCCGACATAGCTGGGGCTCGGTCATGGTCGCGAGCCGCGGCCGGCTTCATTGCGCAGCCGAGCTGGCGTGCCTCCTCGCGATCCGGGGTGAGCGCTGGGTCGGCCTGGCCGCCTACCGGCTGGCCGGCGACGAGTGCCAGCTCGTCCTGCTCGAGGCCTTCGAGCGTGGCCGAGGGGTCGGCAACGCGCTCCTCGCGGCAACCGCCGACGTAGCTCGCCTGGCCGGCTGCCGGCGGCTGTGGCTGGTCACGACCAACGACAACCTCCACGCCCAGCGTTTCTACGAGCGCCGCGGCTTGCGCCTGGTCCACGTCTGGACCGACGCGGTCACGGAATCAAGACGGAGTCTGAAGCCGGAGATACCACTGATCGGCGACAACGGCATCCCGATCCGCGATGAACTGGAATTCGAGCTGATCTTGCCCATCTCGGAGTAGGCGACCGCGAATCAGTCGAGGCCGCCGCGGAAGAACGTCTCGCGTTCTCGGATGCGGCCGATCCCAACGTGGCGGCCGTCCACGTCCTCGACGACGAACTCGTATGAGCCGTACGTGGTCGACTCGGGCGGGTGGACGATGCGGGCACCTGCAGCCGACAGCTCGGCGAACAGCTCGTCCACTCCTTCGACCGTGTCCGGGTCCAGGTAGACGTCGTATCCGGCGCCGTGCCGGATCCTGTTCGGCACGAACTCGCCGCGCTTCGCCTCCACCAGCACAAGCTCGACTCTGTCCCGATACAACGCCGCGAACGGCTCCGGGGCGTCCAGATGCTCCACCACGCGGAAGCCGAAGATGTCGCGGTAGTAGGCCGCCGTCCTTCGCACGTCCGGCGAGACCAGGATCACCGGAGCGTTGTCGAGCCTGGCGCCGTCCATCGCCGCTACCCAGCCGCGGCGGCGCCGGTGCTCCCCGGCGCATGCAATGGGATCCCGGCGGCGCAGGCCGGGCAGGACTCGGGGCCCGGATCGTAGGTCGGCAGCTGGAGCTGCCATAGCGCGCTGAGCGGGTAGATCCGCCCGGTCCCGGCGAGAGTCGAGCGTGGCCAGGCCGCCGGATCGATCGGCCAGTACGGCGCAGGCGACGATCTCGCCGCCGAACGCCTCGACCGCCGGGCAGCATCGCCAGCAGCGAGCCGCCCGTGGTCAGGATGTCGTCGACCAGCAGCGACCCGCTCGCCCCGGCGCGATCGTGAAGCCACGCCGGAACTCGCGCCGCGTCGTTCCGTCCGCGGCCGTGACCTCCTCGGCGAAGATGCTCCGCACGCCGAGCTGGCGGGCCGTCTCGAAGGCGAGGACGACGCCGCCCGTCGTCGGGCCGGCCACAAGGTCGACCGCCGGCGTCGCCGTCGGCGTCTCGATGGCCTCGCCGCCCAGAAGCCGCAGAGCTCGCTCGTCGCGGCCGGGTCCTGCAGGACCAGGAACTTCTCGAGATACCGCTCGGAGTGCCTGCCGCTCTTCAGCAGGAAGTGGCCGTCCCTCAGCGCCCCGGATCGCCGGAACAGTTCCTCCGTGCGGGCCGCGATGCGCCCGAGCGGCGGCAAGCCTGGCTTCCGATCGAGGCGTCGTCATGCGAGCCTCCAGCCGAGTCGACGGCGTTGCGGACTGCCGTGCGGTCACGGCCGGTACTCCGCGCCTTTGGCCGACGGCGCCCCGGTGCGCTTCGGCAGGGCAGTCCCGATGAGCGGCCGGTAGGAGTCCAGGCCGCGGCGCACGGCATTCGGCCCGCAGCTCGTCGACCAGGCGGACCGGCAGCTCCGGGTCGGCGAAGATCGCCGTGCCGACCTGGACCGCGACCGCGCCGCGGCCAGGAAGTCGAGCACGTCGTCCAGATTCGGTGACGCCGCCGATGGCCACGATCGGGATCGAGACGACCTGCGCGACTTCGTAGACGATCCGCAGCGCGACGGGCTTGATCGCCGGCCCGGACAGCCCGCCGTAGATGTTGCCCAGGAACGGCCCGCGTCCGATCCGGCGACGACCGCGATCCCCGACAGCGTGTTGATCGCGCAGATCGCGTCGGCGCCGGCCGTCCTCGATCGCCCGGGCGATCGGCCGGACGTCCGCCACGTTCGGGCGAGAGCTTGACCAGCAGCGGCAGCTCCGTGGCACGGCGAACGGCTGCGGTCACGGCCCGGGCGGCGTCGCGGTCGATCGCGAACTGCAGCCCGCCCTTGCCGACGTTCGGGCAGCTGATGTTCAGCTCGATGCCGGCCACGCCGGGCACGCCGTCCAGCCGGCGGGCGACCTCGACGTAGTCCTCGATCGACTCGCCGGCCACGTTGACGATGACCGGCACCTGCCAGTCCTGCCAGATCGGGCCGTACTTCTCGATGACCGCGTCGACGCCGGGGTTCTGCAGGCCGATCGAATTGAGCATCCCGCCCGGCGTCTCGGTCACGCGCGGGGGCGGATTGCCGGCCCGCGGCTTCAGCGTCGTTCCCTTGCAGCAGATCGCGCCGAGGCGCTGGACGTCGACGACCTCGCCGTATTCGATGCCGTAGCCGAACGTGCCCGAGGCGACGAGGATGGGATTCGCAGCGGCAGCCACGTTCCGGTGCGAGATCGACCGACAGGTCGATGCGATCGAGCGCGGCGCGTTCCGCCAGCGTGGGACGAGCGGCGGTCGGAGCACCGAGGTCGGCCACGGCCGAGGAACCGGCCTCGACCCGAGGTCGGCTCGCCGGCACCTTGAAGCGGTCGACCGGCTCGATCGCGCCCTTTGACTTTCGGACCGTCGGCGTTCGCTTGGACCTGTCGGCGTCCACGCCGAGACGCATGTCGCCAAAATGGATGATTCGTCGCTTCGGCGTCATCGGGTCGCGCTCAACGACGGCCGGCCAGTCGATCTCGTCGGCCGCGAACACCGGACCCTCGCGACACACGCGCAGCGGTCCCTCGACGCCCATGACCACGCAGCCCAGGCATGCCCCGACCGCGCAGCCCATCGTCTGCTCCATCGAAACCTGCAGAAACGCCTTGCGGCGAGCCGCGGTCGAGCCGACGTGGATCGGTCTTGCCGCCGCCACGCTTGCGCGCCGAGCGTGGCGACGCCGAGCCGCTCGCGCCGACCGGCCGCCAGCTGCGCCAGCCGCGGCCAGCATCGGATGCGGACCGCAGGCGAAGGCCTGGTCGGCCCAGGCCTCGTACTGCGGGACCAGTTCCGTCACGAAGCCGTGATGGCCCAGCGAGCCGTCGTCGGTGGCCACGACGTACTCGACCTCGTCCGGCAGGAGGCTCGACGGGTAGACCTGGCGGCGCTCGGCGCCCCGAACAGGAGCGTGACCTGGCGGCCGTCGCGGATCGCCTCGTCGGCGAGCATCCGGACCCCGGCCATGCCGAGGCCGCCGGCGACGAGCAGCAGGTGCCGGCTTCGCGGGTCGACCTCGAACGGCTCGCCCGAGCGGACCGAGCATGTCGAGCCGCTCGCCCGCTCGAGTGCGGGTCAGCCACTCCGTCCCGCGGCCGACCGTCCGGAAGTGGAGCGTGATGATGCCGCGTGGCCGGATCGCGGTGTTGATCGAGAAAGGCCGCCGCAGAACCAGTCCGGAGTAGTCGCCCGTCCGGACGTGGACGAACTGGCCGGCACGGCACCCGGTGGCGAGCTCCGGAGCGTGGAATGACTGGAGCCATTGGCCCGGCAGGATCTGCCGGCTGTCGACCAGTTCAGCCGCGACCAGGCGCATCGTCACCGGCGGTCGTCGCCCTCCTCGCCTGCAGCGTCGTCCTCCCTCGGCTTCGTCCTCGTCGGGCCCTCCTCGTCGCCGTGGCCGGCGTCGCCGGTTCCGCCGATGCTCGGGAAAGCCTCGCCAGGGTGTCGGCCAGATCGCCGAAGACGTCCGTCGGGTCGTAGAACTCGACGATCTCGTCCGGGCGCGTCGAGCTTCTTCCAGATCACCTCGCTTCCGCATCGGCCTCGGGCACAACCTCGGCCGTGAAGTGCCGGAGGCTCGCAGGGTCAGTCGCTCGTCGTCGTCGTCGATGATGATCAGGTCGCCCAGGACGGCAGTGATCTGGCAGGCCGCCGACTCGAACTGCTCGATCAGGTGCGCCTCGGTCTGCTGGCTGCGTTCCTGGAAGGCGAGGGCCAGGTCGTAGAGCCGCTCGGCGGCTTCTTCCTCGCTCAGGCGGCTCTTGTCCGCGTGGCCTGGCGGCGGCCCAGTCGTCGGCGGCGGCGGCGTACGGGATCTGGGCGCCCAGCGCGACGGCCGTCTCGTCGGGCGCGATGCCGGCCGACTTCAGCAGCTCGTCGGCCGCGGTCGGCTCGTCGTCGAGCCCGGCTGCGGCCTTGGTGCCGCCTCGGCGAAAGCGGCGAAGACGTCGGCCGGGTTGTACAGCTCGACCAGCTCGGCGCGCGTTCTCGATCGACCTCGGTCTCGCTGACCCACTCGCCGGTGGCGTCGTCCAGGTAGCGGCTCCGGCTGCGGAACGAGAGGTCGGGCGCGATCGCCAGGTAGTCGGGTTCGTCGTCGATCAGGATCAGCCCGCCGAGGTCGCGCGATGCGGTCGCGGTTGGCGTCCAGGAACTTCTGGAGCTGCTCCGCGGCCACGGCCAGGAAGTCGGTGCGCTCGAGCGAGGCGTCCGCGGCGAGTTCGCCGAGCTGGTCGTTGCGGCTCGTATCCATCGCGTGGCCCTCCGTAGCCCTTGATACTCGAGATCCGGGCCCATGCGCTCCCGGAGGAACATCGAGTGGTGGCGTTCGAACATCCACTCCCCGGCGCGGTGGCCGAGGGCGCGAGTCGGCTTCATCAGCTTCGAGCTTGTCGAGCGTGCCGTAGTCGGGCAGGTCCAGCAGGATCACGTTGTCGAAGTCCCAGCCGTGGGCCACGTTGTACCAGCCGACGAACTTGATCCCGAACTTCTCCTCGTACTGCCGCATCTGGCGCGGGGAAGAGCGTCTTCATGAAGAACTTGAAGAACGGGTCACGCCCGCGGCGGACCGAGAAGAAGGTCGCTAGGACTGGCACTGTTTTGGCGATCTCCCTGGTACGAATGGTGGCGGTCGCGACGCCGACCGCCGCACGGCCTCCTATTCTCGCACGAGATCGCCGGTCGGCCGGGCCGTTCCTGCGCGGGGCCGAGTCAACGTCGGTCGAGTCACTCCTCGCCGGCCCGCGAATCCTCGTAGGCGAGACGGCCGGCGGCGATGGTCAGCAGCACGCGACCGGGCAGCTCGCGACCGAGCAGAGGCGAGTTCTTGCCTTTGGAGAGCAGGGCTGTCGTCGTCACTTGCCATGCGGTCGGAACGGTCGAAGACGACGAGGTCCGCCGGCGCGCCTTCTACCAGGCCGCGAGGGCGGGCGGCGGGCGAACCGGCGACGCCCGGCCAGCCGGCGGCCACTCCGGCCGGTCCGGTGGTGAGCGCTGCGACGGCCCGGCGGAGCGGCAGCTTGCCGGCATCCACGAGCGCGAGCAGTACGCCCAACGCCGTCTCGATGCCGCTGATGCCGTTGGCGGCCTTGCCGAACTCGACTTCCTTGTCCACGACAGTGTGCGGGGCGTGGTCCGTGACCACGGCATCGGCCGTGCCGTCGAGCAGGGCCGCGAGGCAGGCTGCGGCGTCGGCGGCGGTGCGGAGCGGCGGATTGACCCGGAGCGACGTGTCGAACGGCCAGACCGACGAGGGCGCCATCGGCCCACGGGTCGCGCGGCCTGCCCTCGGCGTCGATCGCCTCCCAGGCCCAGCGCCGCGCTCCGGCGATCCACTCGTCGGTGAATGCCGAGATGATGGGGCGTGACGTCGCACGTCACGGGCAGGCCGGCGGCTTTGGCCCGTCGAACGAGTTCGAGGGCCGCGGCCGTCGATAGGTGGGTCAGGTGGAGGCGGGCCTGCGGCTCGTCGCCGAGGGCGTCCGCGAGGACGGCGAGGTCGCGCGCAGACGGCCTGGACCTCGGCCGCGACCGGCCAGCCCGCCAGCCCCAGGACCGACGCCACGTAGCCCTCGTGCGCTTCGGCACCGGCGGTCAGCTCCAGATCTTCGGCGTGGTCGACGATCGGCAGCCCGAGCATGCCCGCGTAAAGCAGCGCACTCCGCAGCAGCTTCGAGGTCCTCACCGGCGCACCGTCGTCTGAGTAGCCGAGCACGCCGGCGTCGGCCAGTTCGCCCATAGCCGAGAGCTGCTCCCCTGCCCGCCCGGCCGAAACTGCGCCGTAGGCCAGCACTTCGACCGGCGAGCCGCTGGCCCGAGCCGCAGAACGAACGCGTTCCAGCACCCCGGGCTCGTCGAGCGCCGGAGCGGTGTTGGGCATCAGAGCGACGCTCGTGTAGCCGCCGTGAGCGGCCGCCGCGCAACCCGTGGCCACGGTCTCTGCGTCCTCGAAGCCGGGCTCGCGGAAGTGGGCGTGCAGATCGAAGAACCCGGGGGCCACCACGACGCCGCCGTCGGTCGACGCCTTCTGCGTCGGCGCCTTCGAGCCAGACGACAGACTCGAGGGCTGCCGTCGATCACGACGATCTCGCCGGGGCCCTCGCGGCCGGAAACCGGGTCTACCAGCCAGGCCTTCTGGAGCTCGAACTGCTCGACGGTTTCGCCCACCTTGGGCCCGGTCGCGGCCGTCCGCGTGCCGTCGGTCGCGCTCACAGACTCGCCTCGCCGTGCGCGGGGTCGTGGGATCCGGCCAGCAGATAGAGCAGCGCCATCCGAACCGCCACGCCGTTGGCGACCTGGTCCGTGATCACCGAGCGGCCGCTGATCGCCACGTCCGGTGCGATCTCGACGCCCTCGTTCATCGGTCCCGGATGCATCACGATGGCGTCCGGCTTCGCCAGCGATACCCGTTCCGAGTTCAGCCCGTACCGGGCCGCGTACTCGCGCAGCGAAGGGAGTAGGCCGCTCTGCATCCGCTCGCGCTGGATCCGCAGGGCCATGATCACGTCCGCGTCGCGGATGGCCGCGTCGATGTCGCTCGTGACGTTGAAGCGGCCGTGGCCCGGGATTGCCCCGCCGGCCCACGCGCCGGCCCAGCGATCCATTCCCCGCAGGAGAGTGGCCGGGCCGCACAGCCAGAGGTTCGCGCCGGCGGCGGTCAGCGACCAGATGTTGGACCGCGCAACCCGCGAGTGGAGGATGTCGCCGACGATGACGACTTTGCGGCCGTGGAGGTCTCCGCCGGGCAAATGCTCGCGCATCGTGTAGAGGTCGAGCAGCGCCTGGGTCGGATGGGCGTGCCAGCCGTCGCCGCCGTTCAGCACGTGCCCGCCGAAGATCTCCGCCGCCAGATACGGCGCTCCGGAGACGGAGTGGCGCATGACCAGGATCTCGGCCCCGAGCGCTTCGAGAGTCCGGACCGTGTCCACGAGCGACTCGCCCTTGGTGACCGAGGATGTGGCCGTCGAGACGCTAACGACGTCCGCGGAGAGGTTGCGGGCGGCAGTCTCGAAGGAGACGCGAGTCCGAGTCGAAGCCTCGTAGAAAAGCGTCGTCACCCGCCGGCCGTTCAGGGCCGGGACCTTGCGAATCGGCCGGGCGAGGACGTCGTTTCATCTCCTCGGTGGTCCGCATGATCAGCTGGAGTCTCCGGCCAGGAGAGGATGTCGACGTCGAGAGGTGGCGATGGTGCCACGCGACGGCCGGAACTCCGGAAGCCGGCATAGAGCCCGGCGCGGGAGTCGATCCCGGCGAAGGCGACGCGACCGTCGGTCATCAGCTGCTCGCCGCGGCCGTTTCGGGGGCTCGAACCTGGCGCGCGATACTGACCTCGTCCAGACCGTCAACCTCCTCGACGTGGACGCGGACGATCTCCTCGCGCGAAGTCGGCACGTTCTTGCCGACGTGGTCC
Source organism: uncultured Chloroflexia bacterium (assembly GCA_963835845.1). Lineage (GTDB taxonomy): Bacteria > Chloroflexota > Limnocylindria > Limnocylindrales > CSP1-4 > Fen-1039. Next base: position 409,650 of record CAWIGT010000006.1, read on the forward strand.
GCCCGGATGGGCAACTCGCGATGGCCGCGGTCTATCAGCACCGCCAGCCGGATCGCCCGCGGCCGCCCGAAATCGATCAGCGCATCCATCGCCGCGCGGATCGTCCGACCCGTGTACAGCACGTCGTCGACCAGGACGACCGTGGTGCCGTTCAGGTCGAACGGAAGGTCCGTGCCCTTGACGATCGGCTGCTGGGCGACGAGCGACAGATCGTCGCGGTAGAAGGTGATGTCGAGCGCCCCGACCGGGAGCCGCACGCCCTCGTGCTCCTCGATCGCGTCGGCCATCGCGGTTCGCCAGCGGAACGCCGCGGCGCTGGATACCGACAATGGCAAGACCCTGAGTGCCGGCCTGCTTCTCGACGATTTCGTGGGAAATCCGAACGATTGCCCGCCGGATCTCGTCCCCGGTCATGATCTGCCGGTCGGTCATCGTGGCTCGCTGCCCTGCACGGCGCAGTCCTCCTTCCCGGCCTCACCGAGCCGGTCGTTAAAGGTCGTGGGAAGGATACAGCGCCGTGACACCGAACGCCCACCCCGGACCGGCGACGGACTAGTTGCCGGGGCGATCCGAAGCTTGCGGGGCGGGCGATCCCGACGATGTCGAGCCGGAGGGCAACTGGCCCGGAGTCGTGGGCACCGGCGTGGAAACCAGCGATGGCGGCAAGGCCGGAATGGCCATCATGTACGTCTTGCCGTCTACGGCGAGCGTGTACACCAGATGACCGTCGTCTATCGAGATGTTCGGCAGGACCTTGTCCACCGACAGCAGCTTCTCGTTCAGATCGGCAACTCCGGTCGTTCGATCGATCGAGAGGAGACGCAAGCGTCCGATCCTGGAGCTACCCGGATCGGCGACCCAGATGGCCACGTGCTGGCCGGCCGAGTCCCAGCGCACGCTCCAGACGTGAACGCCCCCGGGTTGATCCGCGACCGCGAGGAGCTGCGGCAGCGCGGTGGCGGCCGGTCCCAATTCCGGTGCCGCGGGGCTCGGCTCGCTCGTGGGCGTGGCGCTGGGAGTCGCGGTGCCGGCAAGGAGAGGTGACGCGGCGGGCTCGGCACTGTGCATCGGGATCGGCGAGGCCGTCGCGGCAGGAGTCGGGGAAGCAGGTTCGACGCTCGGGGAAGCGACGAAGGTCGGCGTCGCGGTTGCCGAGGCGGTTGCACTGGCGCTGGCGCCGGGGCTGGCGGCGAGGCTCGGTGAGGCCGAAGCGGCTACCGGCTGGAACGATGCCGGCGTCAGCCGCAGGTCCGACCAGCTGTCGAAATAGAGGTCGCCCTTGCCTGGCTGCCACAAACCCGAGGCCGGATCGAATTCAACCGAGCCGGACCAGTACACCAGGAACGCGCCCGTCGGGTCGACGGCCGGCAGCAACATCGGCCGATCGATCTGGAGAACGGATCCGTTGCTCGGATCGAACACGTAGGAGATGGAGCTCAGGGCCCCGGCCTGAGCGGCGGGCGTAGCGGCAGCCCCGTCCGCACCGGAGCCCGACGCGGAGATCTCGCTGACCAAGATGCGCTGGCCGTACCACCCGGCGAACAGGTCCGAGTGACTCGAGGTGATAGCCGTCGCCTGCTCCTGGCCGGCGCGCCAGAGGAAGACGTCCGGGCCGGCGCTATGGTCTACGGGCCGGGCGGAGAAGGCCACCAGCGAGCCGTCGGGCGAGAACTGAGGGTCGTGGCCGACGATCTCGTAACCGGTCAGGATCGCGGTGGGTTGAGATGCCGCCGCGGGGGTTGCAGCGGGCGTGGCCGACGGCGTTGCGGTCGGCGTGGGAGCGGCGGTCGGGACCGGCGTGCCGACCACGACCGACCCGCCTGGTCCACTTGCCTGGCCGGCGATCGGGGTTCCCGTCGATCCGGTCTCCGGGGAGCCGGCCGGCTCGGTGGCGCTGGGCGTGGGCGAGAGGGTGGGAGTGGGCGTAGCCGCGATAGTCGGCCGCGGAGTCAGCTGGTCGAGCGTGACAGTGGACGGCTGCGCTGCCAGCGGCAGGATCGCAACTTTGTCGCCGGTCCAAACGGCGGCCTGCGTGGCGTCCGGGGCGATAACAGCCGAGACCGCAGAATCGCTGGCGATCGATCCAAGCGTCTGGCCGGCTCCGTTCGCCACGGTGCAGCTGCTATCGGTGGCAGAGCACTCGGCCGTTCCGCCCTTGATCTCGTACAGGCCCGCGTCCGACGCGATCCAATAGCTCGTGCCGTTGACAACCGCCAGCGGCCCCTGAGGAACCTCAGTAGCCTGGCCCGGCGATGCGGTCCCGAGCGACACGGTGGTGGAACGAGTGGAGTTTGGGCCCGTGTTCGTCAGCGGGCTCTGCACCAGGAGCGATGCGGCCGCGACCACGACCACGAACCCGACTGCCAGGGCCGTCGACACAAGTGGCCGGCTGCTCGGGCGGGCGGCCTTCCGAGCGACGGGCGATCGGTGCGGCGAGGACTGCTCGAGCTGGTCCAGTGCGGCCGATGTTCGCGCCCACAGATCGCGAGGCGGTTCGGGCTTGGGCAGCGAACGCAACTCATCGTGGATGGCCTGGTACTCGGCCGCAACTGAGGCGCAGTCGGGGCAGCCGTCCAGATGCAGCGCCAGCCACTGCGCGTCCGACGGCTGCAATTCCGCGTCGACGGACTCCGCTGCAAGATTGCGCGCCAAGTCATGGACGGCGGCGTCGTCGAGGTGCTTCGTGTCCGGGTTCATCGCTCCGGCCTCACGGAGTCGTCGGTGGGCCGGCGAGAGTCACCGCCGCGCGCCCGCTCGGCGTACGCGGCATCGATCGCGGCTTCGTTCTCCTTCTCCTGGCGCCGTTCGTCGGCGAGCGCCTGGCGGAGGCTCTCACGCGCTCGGGTCAGGAGAGCGCGGGCGGCCACGTGGCTGACTCCCAGGGTCGCGGCGAGTTCGAGTCCGGTCAGGTCGTTCACTTCGGCCAGCAGGAGCGCAGCTCGCTGCCGCTCCGGAATTCGAGCCAGCGCCCGGGCAAGCGGCCCGGACAGGCGCATGTCCATGGCCAGATGCTCGGCAGAGGGCGCGGCCCCGTGACTTTCCCCCGTCCAGGGCATGAATCGGACGATGCGCCGGCGACGCATCTCGTCGAGGACGACTCGATGGGCGATCTGGTATAGCCAGGCACGAGCTTTGGCACGATCCTCCAGCGAATCCTGGGCCTTGTACGCCTTGATGAAGGTGTCCTGAGCGAAGTCGGCGGCGACGTCGGCGTCGCGAACCATCCTGTAGATGTACGCGTAGATCTCGGCATGGTGGAGTGCGAAAAGCTCCTCGATGAACGTCCGGCCGTCCGAGCTCTCCGATGCGGCCGTCACGCCCCACCCCAGTTGCCAGTTAGTCGCGCTGATGGACACTCTCTCGCCTGCGCTGTCTTGCGGGTCAACAGCCAAAGACGCGTCCCTGCGCGCCGGGAAAACTTGACGGTGTGGCCCGCGATCCTGTGACGCCGCGACACCGGTCCCCCCTGTCTCATGGCAACTCCGAAGCTCCACCCTCGGGCCCCTGGCGCAACAGCTCCTCGACGGCCTCTTCCGGGGAGACCGGGTTTACCGGCAGACCGGTACCCAGTTCCAGCCCGGCGATCTCTCGGAGCCTCGGGTGGACCTCCCAATGCCAATGGTACGTCGCGTCGACGCGCTGGCGGAGCGGCGCCGTGTGCAGGACCAGGTTGTGTGGCGGGCCGTCCAGACAGGCCAGACGAGCCAGCACCTGGCGCAGCGCCTGAGCGGTCGAGGCTATGTCGGCATCTGTCGCCGAGGCGAAGTCGGCGGCGTGGCGGCGCGGCACGACCCAGACCTCGAACGGCGAACGCGACGCGTACGGGGCGAACGCGACGCTGGCTTCGTCCTGCCAGATCATTCTCGTTCCGAGGCGCGGTTCCTCGCGCGCAAGCCGGCAATACGGGCATTCTCCCTCGCGAATGACGAACCGGGCCGCACCGCCGATCTCCTCTCCGACTCGATGCGGGATCTGCGGCAAGTCGTACAGGTCCAGGCAGAGGTGGTTGGTGCGGGCACCGGCCTGGGCGCCCCAGTTCTGCACGACCTGGAGGTATTCGGTCTGGCCGACCTTCTCGGCGTCGACGAACGCCTTGCGCACGGCGGCGAGCATTGCGCAGAGCAACTCGCCGCCGACGGTCTGGATCGGTCGATGCTCGCCCGGCGGCGCGACGATGGTTCGCCAGCTGCCGGACGCCCGGGCCTGCGCCATGGCCACCTGGGCCAGGTTCCGATCCATCTCGCGTGCTTCGTCCCAGGCCCCTACGACGTTGAAGGCGTAATCCTTCAGCACGCGCATTCGAACGCCCTCGCCCGGAGGCTGAGTGCAGTTCTGGCAGGCGGCGCCGTCGTCGACGGCCGCGGCCGCTAGCGAGAACCTACCGCGCTGGAACTGGCGGTCGACCACGGTGGCGACCCACCAACCGGTGATCTCGTCGCGACGGAGCTCGAACAGTCCGGCTCCCATCAGCGATCACCGGCCGAGGCGGGCGTGGCCGAGTGGCCGGCAGGTCCGGAGGCGACGGATGCAGCGGCCTCCGGCTCGGCAAGCAACGCCTCGAGTTCGGACCGCGCGGCCGCCGAGTCGCATGGTGGTACCCGGCCGGAGAGCGGCGCATCCAGCAACGCCGCGAGCGCGGTGGCGAATGCCGCCCCGGCTCGGGCGACCGAGTCGGTGGAGGGCTGTGAGTCCCGGCCAAGCTCGCGCGCGACCGAGGTGGACTCGACCCCGGGCATGCCGCAGGCGTCGATCAGGCCGAAATCGCCCAGCGCGACCGTCACGTTGAGGGCAATGCCGTGGTAGCTCACGCCGTGCTCGATGCGGACCCCGACAGCGCCGATCTTGCGGCTGCCGTCTCCACACCAGCAGCCCGGATACCCGGCCCTGGGACCGGCGGCCACCCCGAAGGATTCGCAGGCGCGGGCAAGCGCGCCCTCCAGGGCTCTGACGAGCGGCCGGACGAGGAGCCCGCGATCGGTCAGCTTGAGGATCGGGTAAGCGGTGAGTTGACCGGGGCCGTGGTATGTCACTTCGCCGCCACGCTCCGTCTCGATCAGTTCTATATGTCGAGCGGCGAGTTCTGCCGGGCCGGCCACGACATGGCTGGGATCGCTGTGGCGGCCGAGGGTCAGCACGGGCTCGTGCTCGACCAGCAGCAACTGATCGCCAATGCGGCCGGCGGCGCGAGCGGCGACGAGCCGGTGCTGGAGATTCCAGGCGTCCCTGTACGCCGTCCGCCCGAGCCACCACGCCTGTATGGGCGGGCCCGATTTCGTGCCGTCCGCGAAGACCGAGGCGGCCGTCGGGGCGAGTGAATCCTGCACTGTTCGATCCATCGGCTCCACGATAGCAAACGCCGGTGCGATCGCCCTTCCTATTGGCCCCGCAACGGCGTTGCACGGCCTGAGAGCAGTGGCGGCCGTACCGGCGCCGCCGCCCGATTGGGTGCTACTAGTAAGTGCGGGCCGCGGCCGTTCGGGCGCGCGTACGGAGGCCTTGGGCGTGGAGATAGCACCTCGTGTCCGGCGGATCGGCCGCGACAACATCATCAACTCGTATCTCATCGAGGACGGCGGCGAGATCACGATCGTGGACGCGGGCCTTTCCGGGCTGTGGAACGATCTACCGGCCGAGCTTGCGGCGATGGGCCGGACCCTCGACGACGTTCGCTCGATCGTGTTGACCCACGGCCACAGCGACCACATCGGTTTCGCCGAACGCGGCCGCACTGAACGAACCTGGCTCGTGCGGGTTCACGAACTGGACGCCGCCCTGGCCAGGGGCGAGGTCCCCAACCCGGCGAAGGGCGGCCCGCTCCGACCCCTTCCGCTGCTCGGGTTCCTGTGGTGGTCGATGCGCCACGGACCGCGGACTCACCATCTGGGGGCCGTGGCCACGTATGGCGACGGCGCCACTCTCGAAGTCCCGGGTTCGCCCAAGATCACACTGGTCCCCGGCCACACGCCCGGCAGCGCAGTCCTCCATTTCGCCGGCCATGACGCGCTGCTCGTTGGCGACGCCCTCAGCACATATACGGTCACGACGGGGTTGAAGGGTCCGCGGATCGCCCCGTTCTCGGCCGATCCAGTCATGGCCCTCGCCAGCCTGTCTCGCATCGAGGACATCCACGCCAGCCTGGTTCTGCCCGGTCACGGGCCGGCATGGACGGACGGCACGGCCGAGGCCGTTCGAGCCGTCCGGTCGAGCGCCGCGGCCCGCGCCTGAGGGCGTCTCGTCACGAAGTCATCAGCGCCGGAACGCTAGTACTAGCTCGCGGGTCCTGGACGCCGTATCGAGCACCGCTACGATATCCGGCAACGCGGCGGCAGCGCCGATAACTCCACTGAAGGCATGCGCTCCGGACCACGCAGGCCTTCGTGGAGCCGCTGCGGCCATCCGGCGCCTGGAACGCCGGTGTCGCAACGGCAACCGATGTCGAACCGCAACCTAGCCTGGGACAGAGCTTGACGCCCACATTTGCCGCCCGCGCGATCGGAGCCGGCGACGTCACGCCCGGCGCGCGCCTGGTTCGCTGGAGTCGCCGTGCGGCCGCGCGCCTTCCGGGGGTCGGCTTCATTCCCCTGAGTCTGTGGGTCGCGATCGGCGGTCTGCTGGTGAGCTTCGGGCTGCGGCTGGGCGGACAGTCCTGGGCCGCGGACTGGTTGGCCGCCGCCAGCATGGGCGTCGCCCTCGGCTGGGGCGTCACGTGGGCCGTTGCCCGGCGCGACGTCAGCCGGCCGCTCGAACAGATCGCGGACTCAATGGAGACGCTCGCCGCCCGCGACGTCCTGGCTCTTGTCGACGAATTCGCCAATCTCGCCCAGGGCGACGAGGCCCACCAGCTCGTCGTGCATGCATCCGCCGTCCCGCTCCCCTCCGATCGCAGCGTCAGACGGGTGGCGAACGCACTGAACACGACGATCTCGCGCCTGCAGGCCGGGGCCTTCCAGTTCTACACCGCCTCTGAAGAGCCGTGCCGACGCCTCTTCTATGTCGGACCCGACGACTACCTGCTGGGCTGCACCTGTGGCGAAGCGATGGGTACGTTGCTTCCCGAAGGCGGCCAGGTCCTGCTGCTGGCACCGCGCATCCGACATGCCGGGGTAGAGCTGAGACGCCGTGGCTTCCAGAGCACGCTGCGACAGCGCTTCCCCGGAGTCGAGGTCGTCGGCGTTCTGGAGAGCAGATCTCAGACGGCCCGGACCGCGGAGGGCGTTCGAGCGTTCATCAAGACGCACCCGCGCCTGGCCGGGATCTATTGCACAGAGGCGATGGGCGTCCTGGGGGCGGTCGAGGGACTGACGGGGACCGATCGCGCCGGCAAGACCGTCGTCATCTGCCACGACCTGCTCGACGGCACCATGGCCGAAATCCAGGCCGGTCTGATCTCGGCCGCGATCACGCAGGATCCATACGGGCAGGGCCACGACACGCCGATATACCTGTTCAACGCCATTGCCCATGGCTGGCGGCCACCGGAGGACCGCATCGTCACGACCTCCCAGATGGTGTCCCGCGAGAACTACCGTCAGTTCTGGCGACCGTATGAGGGCACGATCGAATCGCTGGCCATGGCACAACGCCGTCCACGCCCGCTCGGACCGTCCGGCCGCCATTTGCGCATCGGCGTGCTCGGCCTGGACGACGTCGATTTCTGGGCACCGGTCCGTACGGGAGCGCTGGCGGCCGCAGAGGAGCTCGCCGGCTTCAACGCGACCGTCGATTGGATCGTGCCCGAGACCAATCGGACCTTCGAGGTGGCCACCCGCGGGCCGGCACTCGAGGCGCTCGTTCGCGAAGGCTACGACGCAATAGCGACCCCGATCTACGACTCCGACCTGGTCCCTTACCTCAACCGCGCCATCGACAGTGGTGTAGCCATCGCCACTCTAAACACAGAGTCGTCGAGCCTTCAGGGTCTGGTGGCCACGCTCTCCAAGGCTCGCAAGCGCCTGGAAATCGAGGCCACCGGCCTCGAGATCGCCGCTCGCCACGACGCCCTGACCGGTGCATACAACAGGCTCGTCATGAGCGCGGACCTGGAGGAGATCCGGCGGGCGGCCATCGAGGTGAACCGGCCGGCGGCTGCGATCATGATCGACATCGACCACTTCAAGGCGTACAACGACAAGTACGGTCACGCGGCCGGAGACGACGTGCTGGGGCTCGTGGCCCACAGGATCCAGCAGGAGATCCGGCCGGGCGATCGCCTGTACAGGTATGGCGGCGAGGAGTTCCTGGTCCTGCTTCGCGACACTGGTCTGAAGGAGGGCGAAGCGATCGCGATTCGAATCGCGTGTGCGGTCACCACCCTCGGACTCGCCCACGAAGGCAACCAGCCCTGGGGCGTCGTGACCGTCAGCGCGGGGGTCGCAGCCATCGATCCGGCCAGCGCCGCGGCGGGCGATTGCGTGGCCGACGCGGACGCGGCCATGTACCGCTCCAAGCGATCCGGCCGAAATACCGTCGCCACCTACCACCAGGAGCTGAAGCCGGAGCCGGCCGCACCCGGTCGGACGATCGACTAGTTCGCTCAAGTGCGCCCCGCAGGCGCATACTTCGCGCCATGTCCGTGTCCGTCAAATCACGGCAGCCCGGGTCCTGGTGGCTCTGCCACGTTCCGGGTACGTCGATGCTTCGGAGCACAGATCGTGGCGATTGAAAGGCGGATCGGTCGCGTCCGCTTCACGGCCGCCACGGTAGGCCTGGCCGCCGTCCTGGTGGCGACCGTCATGGCGTCGTCCCCCGCAGGCTTCCGGACGGGTGGCAGGACGCTCCTTGGAGTAGTTGCGGGCTCCGCGGTTTCAGCACAGCAGAGTGACGGTTCGGCGAGCGCGATCCCTTCCGGGACGCCACTCACTACGTTGCCGGCGGCGCCAAGCGAGACGCCGACCGCGCAGGTCCTACCGACCCAAACGCCCTTGCCGCCGGCACCGACGGCGGCTACGACGGCTCCGCCGCTGCCGCCTCCGCCGCCCACCGCCCCGCCGGCGCCGCCGGCCCCCACCCCCGCGCCGCCGTCGACCGGCTGGGTCGTCGTGGTCAACGACCAGTTCAACTCCGGCGGCCTGCCGTCCCACTGGCAGAGTTATGACGGGCCGTACGGCTCCGGTCCGGGCAACTGTGCGGTTCCCTCGCACGCGGTCGTTTCGGGCGGGTATCTCCATCTGGTGATGAGCTACGAAACATCTGGCTCGCTGCCGTGCGGACCCGGCTGGTACACGGGCGGGCTCGCCCTGAGCGGCCACAGCTCCGTGGACCAGCGAGTGACCGTGCGTTTCCGAGTCATCGACGCAGGCGTCGCGAGCCACTTCATCATTCCGATGCGCTGGCCCGACGGCGACGGCTGGCCAGCCGCCGGAGAAGAGGACTTCTGCGAAACGGACACGACCTCTGGCTGTACGACTTTCCTCCACTACGGCTCGAGCAACTCGCAGAACCAGCACTCGTACGGGGTGGACCTGTCGCAGTGGCACACGCTCCGATTCGAGCGGCTCAACCACGTCGTATCAGCCTTCATCGACGACATGGCCGGCCCGGTGTGGTCTTTCAGCGGCGACGCCGGCAACCTGCCAGACACGTTGAAACACGTCGTGCTCCAGCAGGAGTGCCAGTCCTCGTGCCCCGCCGGAACCGATGGCACCGAGGACATCCAGATCGACTGGATTACCGTCGAGAACCCGGGCTAGAGGATCGCGATGCCGGTCGGGGCGGTAGGACCCCGCTGGGCGTTGCCGTCAGGGCCGGACAGGCGTCGCCGACCGGGCCATGGCGGCCCGACTCAGGCAGGCTTCGGCAAGAACCGCCCGAGCGCGACCCCGACGAGCGTAATCCCTTCCAGCGCCAGCAGCGTCCAGTTCGGAGACCAGTGGCCCGCATAGAGGAAGGCGGAGGCGACCATTCCGGACAAGGCGATACTCAGTGCCACCGCGGTGACGATCTCGGCCACAGGTTCGTCGATGCGCAGCAGCCGCACCCATGCCATGCCGGTGCAGACCAGTGAGAACCACAGAACCAGCGGGCCGCGCACGATCGGGTGCACCGTCACGAGCGAGGTCAACTCCACCGCAATGGTGGACGCGACGATAACCACCGGCCAGTACTCGGACCTGATCTGATCCCAGCCTCGGCCGTGCTGGAGACCCGGCTCAGAAGACGTAGGCTCAATCCCCCGCCGGACGTTCGCCCGGCCGACGGTCAGGCGGTCACCCGACACTCACCCGGCTAGCGTACCATTTGGTCCTTGGAGTTCGCGCCCGGTGTCGGCTTCGGCACCCGGTGCGAGCTCGTTCAGTCAGGGCGTGCGGCGCTCCGCGGGGAAGAACGACTGGCGTGAGGGACTCGCAGTGACCCGAGATGTCTCGGTCATCGTTTGCGCGTATACGCTCGACCGCTGGGATCAGCTGACCAAGGCCTTGCGGTCCGCGGCCGACCAGGTTCCACCGCCGCGTGAAGTGATTCTCGTCGTCGACCATAACCCGCAACTGCTGGACCGGGCCCGGCGCGAACTGGCCGACGTGCTGGTCGTCGAAAACACCGGACCGATCGGCCTGTCGGGAGGCCGGAACACAGGCCTGGAGACGGCAACCGGCGAGATAGCGGCCTTCCTCGATGACGACGCGCAGGCCGACCCGGGCTGGCTGGAGGCTCTGGTGGCGCCCTACGACGATGAGCGCGTGGTCGCGACAGGCGGCAGAGTCATACCGAAATGGGAGACCGCGCGACCGCGCTGGATGCCCGACGAGTTCGACTGGGTCGTCGGCTGCTCGTACCGCGGCCTGCCGGTGAAGGCCGGGCCGATGCGCAACCCGATCGGCTGCAGCATGACGCTGCGTCGCCGCGCCGCCGTGGACGTGGGCAGTTTTCGGACCGACGTCGGGCGCGTCGGAACCATCCCGGCGGGGTGTGAAGAAACGGACATGGCCATCAGGCTGCGTCGCCTGATCCCCGGATCGAGCGTGGTCTACGTACCAACCTCTACGGTTCAGCATCACGTCCCAGCCAGCCGGGCGCGGTGGGCGTACTTTCGATCGCGCTGCTTCCAGGAGGGTCGCTCGAAGGCAATTCTGTCTCGTGTCGAAGGTTCGACGACGGCGCTCGCTTCGGAGCGCGCCTACACCGCCAGGGTTCTCCCCGCAGGGGTGCTGCGAAATGTCGGTGAGCTGGTTCGCGGCGACAGAGGTGGGGCGCAGCGGGCGGCAGCCATCGTCGCGGGTCTGTGCATCACCAGTTGTGGATACGCGAGCGCAGCTCTCCGCCGGCGACGGACTACGGAGAGCAAGCCAACGCATGCGGCCAGGGGCAAAGCGACATGAGCTCAACTCTTGGGAGGACCATCCCCACCCCACCGGTTCGCAAGATCGAGGTCGACCTCGACGAAGGCTGGCCGCGGGTCGCCGGGTCGGCGGACGGCGCCGCTCCCGCCGGCGGCATTCAGGTGCTCGTCCGCCTCCACGATTGCCCCGTCGGGCTCGTCGTCGTTCCATTGCCGGCCGGGGGCTTCTCGCCGGCTCAGCTCCAGGAACTCATGGCGCCGGTCATCGCGGAAGCCGTTCAGGCTCATCGCTGGCGTGACGAACAGCCCGTCGACGAAATCGTCGCAGGTGGCGTCGAGACTCCCGCGTCGACGCCCAGGTGCAAGTGGGTGCGGGCTAATCTCAACGAAGCCGGCCCTGCGCTCGACGTGGTTATTCCCACTCGGAACCGCCCGGACCAGCTCGTGGAGTGCGTGGACTCCATCCTCGCCACGGGCTATCGGCACATCCACGTCATCGTGGTCGACAACGATCCGTCGGGGCCCGAGACCGCGGACCTGGTCGCGGGACGAGCCGATTGGGCGGAGCGGGTCGAGTACGTCAGGGAGCAGCGAGCCGGCACTTCGCTCGCCCGCAACCGCGGAATTCAGCGCACCACCGCCGGCATCCTCGCCTTCGTTGACGACGACGTCATAGTCGATGCCGGCTGGTCCGCCGCACTCGTGGCCGCGTTCATCGAAGAGCCCATGGCGGGCTGCGTGACCGGCCCGATCATTGCCGCAGAACTCAACACGCAAGCGCAGATGTGGATCGAGGAATACGGCGGGTTCTCCAAGGGCTTCGTACGGCGGACCTACGATCCGTACGATTCACCGCCCGAGGTTCCTCTCTTCCCGTATGCCGCCGGTACATACGGATCCGGCGCCAGCACGGCCTTCCGGCGCCGGACGATCGTCGGCATGGGCGGCTTCGATCCGGCGCTCGGTATAGGGACCGCGGCCCGCGGCGGCGAAGACCTGGCCGCGTTTGCCGGCGCAGTCCTGTCCGGCAGCCGGCTGGTCTACGAGCCCTGCATGATGGTCAGGCACCGCCACCACGCGGACTACTCCAAGCTGCGCAAGGTCATTCTCGGATACGGCATCGGCCTCGGCGCGTACCTGGCGAAGACGATCTACGACCGCCCCTCGACTGTGCTCGAGGTTGCCCGTCGCGTCCCTCCGGGACTGGCCTATCTGCTCTCGCCCGAATCGCCCAAGAACTCACACAAATCGGCCGGATATCCACTCGAGTTGACGTTCCGCGAACTGGCCGGCCTCGCCTGGGAGACCGTTCGCCTACGGCCTGGGACGGGTCGAGTTGCGAAGGCGCAGGAGATCCGAGTCGGTTCGAGTGAAAGGATCCAATCGATGCCTCCGAAAGTGATCCCGATCTTGATCTACCACTCGATCACAGCGGAAGCCACCGAGCCATATCGGCGTTTCTCAATGGACCCCGGCCGGTTCTCCGAGCAGATGGAGCACGTCGCCGCGAGCGGCTACCACACTCTGACCGTGGCCCAGCTGGTGGCGGCAATGTCGGGTCGTGATGGGTCGATCCCCGAAAAGCCACTCGTGATCACGTTCGACGATGGCTTCGAGGAGACGCACTCCGTCGCCCTGCCCGTTCTGACCAGGCTGGGGCTGAGGTTCACCACGTACGTCGTGACCAGCTCACTCGGCGGCCGCAGCCGGTGGCTGGCGTCGCTCGGCGAAGGCGACCGGCCGATGCTCTCGCCCGGTCAGGTCCGCGAGCTGGACGCGGCCGGCGTGGAAATCGGAGCTCATGGGCACCGGCACGTCGCCCTGGACGAATTGGCCTTTGCGAAGGCGGCCGACGACATTGACACGTCCCGCGCAACTCTCGAAGCGGTTCTCGGCCACTCGATCGTGACGTTCGCCTACCCCTTCGGCTATCACACCGCGAATATCAAGCGATATCTGCGGAACAGCGGCTTCGAGTCGGCATGCGCCGTCAAGCAGGCGCTCAGTCATCCACAGGACGATCCCTTCGCCCTGGCCAGGGCTATCGTGAGTTCGGACATGTCGACTGAGTCCCTGGATTCGTGGCTGCGAGGCGAGGGCTTGCCGATCAGCTGGCGCGGCGAGCGTCCTCAGACGAGGGCCTGGCGCGTGGTGCGCCGGGTGAAGGGGGCGCTCCCGGCTCGTAACCAGGTTGAAGTGCATGGCTGACCGGGTTTCCTCAGTCGAGGGCGTGATCGCGCATCTGCGGGCGCCGATCTACAGCCGCGCCTACGCGTTGATCCTCAGCAGCGCCTCGACCTCGGTGCTGGGGCTGCTCTACTGGACGCTGGCCGCGCGTCTGTACGGGGCCAGCGATCTGGGCATCAACGCCGCAGTCATCTCCAGCATGATGTTCCTCTCGTACGTCTCGCAGTTGAGCCTGGCCGGGGCGCTGGTTCGCTTCATTCCGACGGCCGGCCGTGCGACCAGAAGGCTGATCCTGGCGTCGTACGGCCTGGCCGTGCTGATGTCCGCGGTCGTCGCGTCGTGCTTCATCCTGGGGATCGGGATCTGGGCTCCGCAGGTGCGGTCTCTCGTCGACACGCCCATCTCGGCGGCATGGTTCCTTGCCGCGACTATGGCCTGGAGCCTGTTCGCGCTGCAAGACGCCGTCCTGACCGGCCTTCGGCGGACCGTGTGGGTGCCCGTGGAGAACACGATCTTCGCGGTGGTGAAGGTCCTGGCCCTGGTGGCTCTGGCCGGGTCGCTCGCCGGCTCGGGCGTCTACGTCTCCTGGAGCGTGCCGGCCGCACTGTCCGTCGTGCCTATCAACATCATGATCTTCCGCTGGTTCCTGCCGAGCCACGCGAGCCGACACGGCCACGAGGAGCCCGAGAGCGGCGCCGGCCTGATCGCGCGCTACCTGGCCTCGGACTTCGGCGGCTCGCTGCTGGTGAGCGCGTCGACGAGCCTCATCCCCCTGCTCGTCCTCGCTACCGTCGGGCCGAGCGCGAGTGCCTACTACTACGTGGCCTGGACGGTGGCGTACTCGCAGCAGATGTTCTCCATCAACATGGGCGTCTCCCTGAGTGTCGAGGGCGCCGGACAGGGCGCCGAGGTCGCGCGGGGAATGCGGCGAATGCTCAGGCTACTGGTCGGGTTGCAGCTGCCGCTGGCCGCGGTGATCGTGGTCTTCGCTCCACTGATCCTCCAGGTCTTCGGACGCGCCTATTCGGACGAGAGCGCCACGCTCTTGCGGCTCCTTGCCCTGGGCGTTCTGCCCCACGGCGTCAACGCGGTCTGCCAGGGGGTAGCCCGGGCCCGACGGCAACTCCGCGTGCTCTTTGCCATCCAGGCGGCCCAGGCTATTTCGTTCGTCTCGCTGACAATCGTGCTCCTGCCGCCGCTGGGTATCGCAGGCGTCGGACTCGCTTTCCTGCTGGCCCAGTCGGCTGTGGCGGTGGTGGCCTTCGTCGGCCAGATCGGTCCGCTGCTTCGCGCCGATCGGGCCCACACGACGGCCCAGGCCGGCGGCGCCGCGCTTCACGAGGCCGGCGCGGGGGCGGGAGAGTCGCCGGCATGAGCGCCGCTCCTCGAAGCGGGGCCGAGTCGGTGCCCGGCAAACTGCCGCTGACCGTCGTCATCCCGGTCCGAAACGCCGAGGATTTCATCGACGAGTGCCTGGCGTCGGTCGTCGAGTCCGGACCGGCCGAGATCATCGTCGTGGACGGCTGCTCCACCGACCGAACCCTCGAGATCGTCGGGCGCTACGGCGTCCGCGTTCTCTCCGACGACGGCCGAGGAGTCGCGACCGCGCGAATGATGGGCGTCCACGAGGCCAGCTCGGAGATCGTCGCCCTGATCGACGCCGACATCGTTCTGCCGCGGGGCGCCCTTGCGGCGCTGCTGGCCGAGTTTCGGAGCGGCGACTACTCGGCATTGCAAGCCGGCCTGGAAAGCAGCTCAGGCCCGGGCTACTGGGGTCGGGCGCTCGCCCGCCACCACAATACGGGCCGCAGCCGATATTGGATGGGCGTGATGGCCACGATCTTGTGGCGGGACACGCTGCTGGCATACCCGTTGGATGCCTCGTTCCTTTCCGGCGAAGACATCGACCTGAGGTGGCGGCTCAGCCGGGCCGGCGTCCGGATCGGCGTCTCGCGCAAGACCATCGTGAATCATCGCTTCCGCGACACGCTGGGATTCGCAATGGAACAGTGGAGCGCGGATGGAGCCGGGCTGGGACGGATGGCCCTGACCCACAAAGGCGGCGGGCTGCTCCTGTTCATGCCTTTGGCCGATGCCGTGCGCGGCGTCACGGTTACGTCACTGCATCGAGAACCGCAGTACATCCCGTATTACCTCATTCACGCCGTGCTCAACTACTCGTCGATGATCGACACGTTCTGGGCCGCGGCGCGGCGGCGACGCAGGCTTCGGGGAGGCCGATGATGCCGCAGCAACGGATTGCTCGCCTCAGTGGCGCCCCGGAGCGCGGTCCGGCGCCGAGCTCCGCCGCTGCCCAGGTCGACTTCGGTGCGGCGACGACGCGGCGAGGCGACCTCTGATGTGGCTCGACATCGGGGGAGCGGCAACGCTCGGCGTCGCGGCGGAAGCTGGGCCTCAAATCGCGTGGGGTATCGCCCGAGCATTCGCGCCGTACGTGCCGGGGCCGGCTCACGCCCAACCGGTCTCGACGGACGTTGCCATCCAGCCCATCGCTGACATGCCGGCCTTCCAGGACATCGAGGGCGCCGCCGGCGACGGACTGGTCACGGCCTTCGATGGCTCACGAGCATTCCTGGTTCGAGGCCAGACCGCCTGCGCCCTGCCCGACCCGATCAACGAGTCGCCGGCAGCCTTCGCCTATACGCCGGACTTTCCGGTGCTCGAGCTGGTGCGGTCGTTCATTCGCCCGGCCGTTGCCCTTGCCGGCTTGCGCCACGGAGCCGTCGTGGTCCACGCCTCGGCCGTCGCCATCGATGGGCAGGCGGTTCTAATCGGAGGTTGGTCGGAGAGCGGCAAGACCGAGGTCGCGCTGGGACTCGCCGAAGCCGGGGCGGAATTCCTCTCGGACAAGTGGACGATCGTGCGTTCGGACGGGCTCGTCTGCCCGTTCCCGGCCTCGGTTGGCATTCGCCGCTGGGTGCTGCCTTACCTGCCGGGCCTGCGCGCCGGTCTGCCGGCCGCGGCTCGAACGCAGCTTCTCGGGGCCGCCGGAGCATCACTCGTTACGGGCCCGTTCCGGCGGCCATTCCGCAATCCGATCCTGCGCCAGGCCGGCGCGCTCTCGACGAAACTGACCGGCTTGGCCGATCGTGCCGCTCTGTCGTTGACCCAGGTCCGGGCCATTTACGGGAACCCCGGCGACGTAACCACACCAGTTCCGCTCGGGTTGGTCGTCCTGCTGACTACTTTGCCGCCAGGCGCTGCGCCGGTCTCGGTGCCCGTTCATGCGGGCGCGGTGGCTCGGCGACTCGCCCAGGCCGCCGCATTCGAGCGCCGCGAATACTTCTCCGTAACCGAGCGCGTTCGCTACGGTGGGGCCGGCGACGAGCGGACCGACGGTCGAGCCGCCGCGGAGATCGAGAGCGATCTGCTCCGCGCCCGATTCGAGGCCACTCGGTTGCTCCGGCTCCAGATTCCGTTTCCGGACGACCCGCGCCGAGCCGTCGAAAGCATCCACCGCGAACTCGAAGACCGATGAGGGCGCACTACGAGTTCGCACTCGGGCTGAGGCTCGCCGTCGATGGCGACGGAGCCACGCTCAGGCACTTCAACCGCGAGTACGGTCTGATGGCCGCGCACGGGTCGGCCCCGACGACCGTAGAGGTCGCGTTCCGGGGCCACGACCCGGATCAACGGGGCGAAGCGGTCGCAGGGGGCTACAAGAGCATGCGCTGGCGCACCGAGTTCACGGCGCCCGACGCAGCCGTCCTCGGCGGTTGCATCGAGCTCGCGGGCTGGCCCAGATCCTTCGCCCGTACGCTGGTCCAGGGCTACTTCGTCGAACCTCTCATCTCGGTCGCGGCGGCGCGACTCGGTTCCGTCCTCCTTCCGGCGGCGGCATTTCGGGACCAGGCCGGCGCGATCGTCGTCCTGGGCGGTTCCGGTAGCGGCAAGACGTCACTGTCGATGCACGCCCTTGCCCTCGGTGTCCCCGTTCTCGGTGACGATCAGGTCCTGATCGAGGCAGACGGCACGTGCCGGGCGTTTCCTCGCCGGCTGAGGTTGTACACGGACCTGCGCGAGCGGGCGCCGCTGGCATATAGGCGCTTGCCCTTGCGGGTCCGACTGCAACTCGGATCCCGCAGGCTGGTGCGAACGCTTTCGCGAGGGGCGATCGCCCCGGCACTCGCCGTGTCCGCTTCGGTCTTCGGCCAGGCGTCCGCGCCTGATCCGGCCCCGGTCCGCCGGATTGTGCTACTCGAGCGGGCCTCCGGACCCGGCAGTCTCCGGACGGAACCCGCGACGGCCGAGGAGGCCGTTCGCCTGGCGCTCGAGCTACTTCGCGGGCAGCGCGAACACGTGGTCCTTGCCGCGGGCAACTCATGGCGCGACGGGCTGCGCGCCGTCGAGGCCGGCGAGGAGCGGCTCCTGACCGTGGCGTTCGGCGGCGTCTCGGTCCGGCGGATCATCGTTCCCTCGCCGCTCGAAGGCAGCGCGATGACGAGCCTCGGATTGGCCGTGGGCCTGGAAACGCCGGACTCGGGGACCGAACCAACCGGGCCCTGAGCGACGGCTCGAGCCTGCCACCGGTAGACGAACCCGCTAACGCTGGGTCGCCAACTCCTGGCGGATCTCCAGCAGCCGGCTGGAGCCCGGAACCGGCAAAGCGGTTCCCGCCTGGCGTCGGGCGTCGCGGTAGTAGGTCAGGGCCACGGCTCGCAGCCGATGGTCGCGCTCCTTGACCGCCAACGACCAGACCAGCGCCGCCGTCATCGCCTGCTCCGTCGAGGTGCGCATGGGGCTCGGCCGCACCTGGCGGCGAGGCAGCCGGGCCGCGGCCAACCGCGCCGGTCTCAGTGAACGACCGCCCCAGCGATGGCCCGAACCGCCCGCGTCTCGACGCTGAAGCAATGGCCGCTCGATATCGATGGCTACCAACTCACCCGATCCGCCGTCCTCGATGGGCACGGCCACGCCCTGGCTGAACGGCAGCTCCACACCGGTCCGCAGCCGGGGCTGAGCGCGCAGGCGCTCGGACATGATCGTCCTCAGCACCCTCCAGCCGTCGCGGAACGTGTGCAGGTTCGACGTGCCGGCATGACGGGGCGACTCGAAGCTGGGGATCTCCGCCACGGCCAGGCGGGCGCGATCCGCGCGTAAGAAGAGTTGCGCCTCGATCTCGAAGCCGGTCGCGGTGAGATCCAGAGCCATCACGCTCGACCGCCGGAAGGCAGCGTAGCCGTAGCACAGGTCCGAGCGCGAGACTCCGTATAGCAGCCTGGTCAGTACCAGGAATGCTCGGTTGCCCGCCATTCGGAGTCGCGACATGTCGATCGTGCCGCCGCCGGGCATGAAGCGCGAGCCCCGCACGAGGTCGTGGTCGTCGCAGAGCGACTGGACGAAGCGCGTGATCTCGGCAGGGTCCATGCTGCCGTCCGCGTCGAGCATGACGATGAAGTCGCCTGTCGCGGTCTCGATCCCCTTGCGAATGGCGCAGCCCTTGCCTGGGGCGTCGTCCACCACCACGACCGTGTCCGGCCGGATGCTCAACGCCACCTCGACGGTCCGGTCGGTCGAATGGCCGTCGACCAGGACGACCTCGTCCACATCGAGCGGAAGGTGCTCGAGAACCCAGGCGATGTTGCGCTCTTCGTTTCTTGCCGGGATGATCACGGTCACTTGACAGGGTCGGCGCTCCGGCGCCTGCCAGTGAACCTCGATTTCCCTCGCTTGTTGGGTCACCTCAGAATCCCCCCGCACCAGTCCCAGTCCCGGTCGCAACCTCGTGGCTGGAAAACATGGCATAGCCTCGCTTTGGGTCAGCTACCGCACCGACCTCGAGCTGGTTGATGTCGATTCCGTCCTAATGAACCACGAGCTTCTGGCCTGCAACGGGGCCTTCCTACTCGCAACCCTGGTGTCAGGACTGGGTCCCCAGTACTACTGCTGCTCACCCAAAAGGACTAGGTCTGTGAGCCTAGCAGGTAGGTATCCGGAATAAAAGGGGTAGCCCGACTCCGGTGACATAAAGCACCATTTGTCGCATCCTTTGCCCCCGCCGCGAACTCGGGCCATGAGGACCGGTCGGTTCCAAGCCCCCCACGACGACCTACCCATCGCTACAGCGGCTCCTATGATGCGGGGGTTATGGAGGCAACCCTTCCTCTGAAGTGGCACCTCGCGGATGCGAGCCGGCTGCGAGCGGCGGCAAACCTGGTCCCTCTCGCCGTCGCCATGGCGCTGTGGGCCGTGTTCCTGCCGACGACGGATCTGGCGCGCATGACCGACATGGGCCTGATCTCGGTACTACCCCCGGCGGTACCTCTGGCCGTCGTTCTGACGATCGCAAGCGCGGCCTGGCAGCTTCGATCAGATCGCCCAAGCGCGCCGTTTCTGGCTCTGCACCTCGTGGTCCTGATCGTCTTCCTGTACGCGATCCCAAGCATGATCGAAGGCCAGCCCAGGTTCGCCGTAACCTACATTCACGTCGGGCTCGCGGAGTACATCGCCCGCACCGGCACGGTCGCGCCCGGCCTCGAGGCCAGGTTCGATTGGCCCGGCTTCTTCATCCTCGCTGCATTCCTGAGCCAGGCGATCGGCCTGCGCGACTCCATGGACCTGGCCGGCTGGGCGCCCGTCTACCTCAACCTGCTCTACATGGCGCCGCTAACGCTGATTTTCCGCTCGATTACGCGAGATGTGCGACTGGTCTGGGCCGGACTTTTCCTGTTCGCCCTCTCCAACTGGGTGGGGCAGGACTACTTCTCCCCGCAAGGGCTCAACTACTTCCTCTTTCTGTCGATCGTGGGCCTGGTGCTTACCTACTTCAGGACGGCCCACCCGGGATCCGCGCGCCTGAGAGATTGGCTGGGCTCACGACGCCGCGCAGGGTCCCTGTTGGCATGGGGCTATTCGTTCGTCGCGCCGGATCAGTTGCCGGCAGTCGACCTGTCGCCGGCCAGGAAGGCCGGCCTCACGCTCGCGATCGTCGTCATCTTCGGTTTCGTGGTCTTCAGCCACCAGCTCACGCCCTTCTTTACGGTGGCCGCGCTGCTGGCGCTGGTAGCCTTCAACCGGATCAGGCTGCGCACCTTGCCCATCCTCATGGGCGTGATGGCAGTCGTATGGGTCAGTTACATGACCGTGCCGTTCCTTTCAGGGCACGTGGCGGGGCTGGTCTCGGAATTCGGCCAGATCTCGGGTTCGTTTGGGGCCAACGTGACGGGCAGGTTGAGCGGCAGCGCGGATCATCATCTGGTCGTGATGATCGACATGGCCTTCTCCGTTTCGATCTGGACGACGGCTGCCGTCGGGTTCTTCGTCCGGCTCCGGGACGGCCGGCGCGACCTGTCGATGATCATCCTTGCCGGCGCTCCGGTGCCACTCGTCGCCGCCCAGGCATATGGCGGCGAGATGGTGCTCCGCCTCTTCCTGTTCACGCTGCCGTTCATGGCCATCCTCGCCGCGGGCACCGTCTATGGCCGGCCGAAGGCCGTCCCATCCCTGCTGAAGACTTGTGCCGCGCTAGTCGGCTGCGGGGCCATAACCCTCGGCTTCCTCGTGACGCGCTACGGCAACGAGCGGATGGACCTCATGACAACCGCCGAGGTCACGGGAGTCCAGCAGATCTATGGGATCGCCCCGCCCGGCTCGCTCCTGGCCTCGACCAACGGCAACCTGCCATGGAGGAGTCAGGGGTTCGAGGAATATGACTACGTGGCGCTCGCGGACACAATTCTTCTCGGCACTCCTCAGGATGTCGCCACTCAGATGGCGAAGACGAGCCACATCGAGTCGTATCTGATCCTGACGACCAGCGAGCAAGCGGCCGCTGAACTCTTCTCAGGTATTTCCAAGAGCAGCTGGGATGACTTCGTGGCGCAGATTGCGGCCTCGCCCGAATTCCGGCTCGTGTACCAGAACGTCGACACCAGGATCTTCGAGCTCGTTGCTCAACCGTCGGAGGTATCGGCACCGCTCGGCTACGAGCGCCCGGCAGCCGGGCCGCCGACCCGGGCAGTGGACGGGCTCCGGGCGGCCGTGTCATGACCATGACGGTCACGTCGCTGACGGCGGCGGCCCTCCTGTCCAACACCTACGACGCGCTCTCGTCGACCATCGGCCTGATCGTGATCGGGGCGCTGGCTGTGCTGCTCTTGATGCGCGAACTTGCGCCGATCCTGCGGCATGGCAACGCAAGCCGAGAAATACGCGCGCTTGACATGGCGCTCGTGCCACTCCTCCTCGTGTTCGCGGTAGTCGTGATCTCCCGCTTCGCCGAGCTGCTCAAATGAGCGCGAAAAGGACGCTCCTGTGACCGCGACCGGTCGGGTGCAGCCACGCCGCCGATCCTTGCCGCCGTCGCCGCCCGAGCCATCTCTCACGCCTGCGCCGAAGTCGGTCCGTGAGCCGACCGGCCCTCTCCTCGACTATGAGAACGACGACGCGCTCGAGCTTGCGCACCGACTCGTGGGCCTCAGGTCCGGTGCGGCCTGGCAGCGACTCCGGACACGCGACGACTTCGGCGCCGATCTCGCGACCCAGGCCGGGCCACGGTCCCTCGCCGCGGCGATCGCCGCGTTCAGGCCAACCGGTGCGACGATCGCCGTCTCGTGTGCGATCGCCCTCGGCGTCGCCGAATTGGGCAGCTCAATCTTCGGCGCGATCCTCGCGGCCGCCTTGGACACGATCCTGGCCTGTGTCGTGCTGGTCCTGTTTACGTGGCGCCCGCCGGTGGTCCATGCGCGGCTGCTCCCCATCATGGCACTCGTTTCGCTGATAAGGCCCATCAGCCTCGCCGCCGCTACTCCGGCACTGGCGCCACTGAGCTGGTATGCCCTGGCCGGGCTGCCCTTGTTAGTCGGGGCAGTGCTGGCGGTTCGCCTTGTGGATCGGCCCAGGCTGGAACTCCATCTAGACGTGGGGCGCCCGCGCCTGGACGGGGCAGTGGCTGCGGCTGGCATCGGCGCCGGCGTGATCGGCTACGTTCTGCTCCGGCCGGCGCCTCTGTTGGCCCACCCTGGCGCCGCCGGTTATGTGGCCCTGATCGCGATCCTGGTCGTGTTCGGTGGCGCGCTCGAGGAGTTGATCTTTCGCGGCCTGGTACAGAGCGCGGCGATCGAGGCGTTCGGTTCGTGGCCCGGCGTCGCCTTCGGAGCGGCGCTCAGCACGGCGCTCTATTGGGGATCCGGATCGATCCCGTACACGCTGCTCATGGCAGTGGTGGGCTGCTCACTTGGCGCCGCCATGGTGCGCGGAGCATCGCTCTGGGGAGTTGCACTCAGCCACGGCTTGATGCTCGCCACGATGGGACTGCTGGTTCAGAACCTCGCTCGATAGGCGGTGCGCAGCGTCACCGCATGCCGCCTCCCTACCCCTTTCAATCGCCAAAACTACCTGATAGGCTCTGACGTCTAGTCCTTTCGGACGAGGCCCGGTAGTACCGGGGACCTATCTATGGCGTAT
Source organism: uncultured Chloroflexia bacterium (assembly GCA_963835845.1). GTDB lineage: Bacteria > Chloroflexota > Limnocylindria > Limnocylindrales > CSP1-4 > Fen-1039. Next base: position 432,538 of record CAWIGT010000006.1, read on the forward strand.
GGGGGCGACTAGTCGGACCCGGCCAGGGTTCGAGGCGCCGACATGGCGCAGTCGGGATACGGGTAGGAGGGCGTGACCGTTATGAATCCACATTCGTCGTCTGCTGTTCAGCCTCGAGCGGGTTTGCTCGCCTCGATGGGCAGGGTCCACGGGCCTTCGAACCGGCTCCAGGCAAGGTTGGTGGCGCTCGGTTCGGCCGCTCTTCTGGCGACGGTCGTGGCCATGGCGCCGGCCGGCACTTCGGCCGCTCCGGCGGGCTCGGTGGCCGCGCCGGCGGCGGTCCCCCAGACCGCTACCACCAGTTCCACATACCACGGCCTGCCTCCGAGCCGCCTGCTCGACACGCGATCCAATGTGGGGATCGCGGGCGCGCTGCACTCGCATGTGGCCCAGTCGTTCCAGGTCACAGGCGACCACCTCGTCAATGGCGTGACGGTGACCATCCCGGCCAATGCCACCGCGGTCACGGGCAACCTGACCGTGACCCAGCAGAGCAGCCTCGGCTTCCTCTACATCGGTCCGGCCGCCGCCAACGACCCGACCAGCTCCACGCTCAACTTCCCCATGGCCGACGACCGGGCCAACGCGGTGACGGTCCAGCTCGGGAGTGGCGGCAAGCTGTGGGTCACCTATGCCGCACCGGTGGCGAACGTGCCGACTGCCCACGCCATCTTCGACGTCACCGGCTACTTCACACCCGACATGACCGGCTATACCTACGCCGCGCTGCCTCCGAGCCGCCTGCTCGACACGCGATCCAATGTGGGGATCGCGGGCGCGCTGCACTCGCATGTGGCCCAGTCGTTCCAGGTCACAGGCGACCACCTCGTCAATGGCGTGACGGTGACCATCCCGGCCAATGCCACCGCGGTCACGGGCAACCTGACCGTGACCCAGCAGAGCAGCCTCGGCTTCCTCTACATCGGTCCGGCCGCCGCCAACGACCCGACCAGCTCCACGCTCAACTTCCCCATGGCCGACGACCGGGCCAACGCGGTGACGGTCCAGCTCGGGAGTGGCGGCAAGCTGTGGGTCACCTATGCCGCACCGGTGGCGAACGTGCCGACTGCCCACGCCATCTTCGACGTCACCGGCTACTTCTCACCCGACCCGGCCGGTGCCGTCTTCGTTCCACTCGATCCGAGCCGCCTGCTCGACACGCGATCCAATGTTGGGGATCGCGGGCTCGCTGCACTCGCATGTGGCCCAGTCGTTCCAGGTCACAGGCGACCACCTCGTCAATGGCGTGACGGTGACCATCCCGGCCAATGCCACCGCGGTCACGGGCAACCTGACCGTGACCCAGCAGAGCAGCCTCGGCTTCCTCTACATCGGTCCGGCCGCCGCCAACGACCCGACCAGCTCCACGCTCAACTTCCCCATGGCCGACGACCGGGCCAACGCCGCCGCGGTCCAGCTCGGAACCGGCGGCAAGCTCGGGGTCACCTATGCCGCACCGGCGGCGAATGTGCCGACTTCCCACGCCATCTTCGATCTGACCGGCTACTTCGTGGCCGCGACCCCCAATCCCACCCCGACGCCCACTCCTACGCCCACTCCTACGCCGACGCCTACGCCGACACCTACACCTACACCTACACCTACACCTACACCTACACCTACACCTACGCCTACACCCACTCCGACGCCGACGCCGACGCCTCTCGTCTGCACTCCGGGGACGCCGCTGCCGACCCCTCCCTGGCTTGTCACGAATCCCACGGTGCCCACGCTCCTGCGGGACAACTTCGAGTCGACCACCTTTGGCTCTCAGTGGACCCTGATCGATCAGGAACCTGATGGCACCGCCACCATCTCCGGCGAAACGGCCAAGACGGGCACGTGCGCAGGAAAGCTCTCCGTGTCGTCACTGGCCACATCGCGGGCCTACATCACCAAGGATCTCGGCGGCAACAAGACCGACGTCTGGGCCTCCGGCTGGTTCGACGTCTCCCAGATCGGCGCACCCGATGGCAATGCTCCGTACTTCCGCTTCTTCGACGGTTCGACGCGAATTGTCGAAGTCCTCCGCTCGAATACCGACGGCGCTGCCTGGCTGGGTGTCTACAACGGCACCGGTCGGGACTACATCGCGCTGTACACGTTGATGCCGCTAAACACCTGGCACCAGGTCACCCTCCACGTCGCCCCGGGCACGGGTGCGACCAGCAAGATCGACGTGCTGATCGACGGCACCTCCGTTTACAGCAGCTCGACCTACACGCTGCCTACCACGAAACTCACCCTCGTCCAGCTGGGCAACGAATTCCTCCAGCAGGCGATGGTCGAGTACTTCGACGATATCTCCATCGGGGCCAGCTAAGCATCCGGCCCTGATATATAGAACCACCCTCGCGTTTGCTCGGTGAACCTCAGGATGGCGAGCGCCGGCCACGGTACACGCCAGTGGCCGGCGCACCAGACCGCCACCAATCAAGGATCGTTCGGTCAGCGTGAGGGTGGTTCTATGAATCCACATTCGTCGTCTGCTGTTCAGCCTCGAGCGGGTTTGCTCGCCTCGATGGGCAGGGTCCACGGGCCTTCGAACCGGCTCCAGGCAAGGTTGGTGGCGCTCGGTTCGGCCGCTCTTCTGGCGACGGTCGTGGCCATGGCGCCGGCCGGCACTTCGGCCGCTCCGGCGGGCTCGGTGGCCGCGCCGGCGGCGGTCCCCCAGACCGCTACCACCAGTTCCACATACCACGGCCTGCCTCCGAGCCGCCTGCTCGACACGCGATCCAATGTGGGGATCGCGGGCGCGCTGCACTCGCATGTGGCCCAGTCGTTCCAGGTCACAGGCGACCACCTCGTCAATGGCGTGACGGTGACCATCCCGGCCAATGCCACCGCGGTCACGGGCAACCTGACCGTGACCCAGCAGAGCAGCCTCGGCTTCCTCTACATCGGTCCGGCCGCCGCCAACGACCCGACCAGCTCCACGCTCAACTTCCCCATGGCCGACGACCGGGCCAACGCGGTGACGGTCCAGCTCGGGAGTGGCGGCAAGCTGTGGGTCACCTATGCCGCACCGGTGGCGAACGTGCCGACTGCCCACGCCATCTTCGACGTCACCGGCTACTTCACACCCGACATGACCGGCTATACCTACGCCGCGCTGCCTCCGAGCCGCCTGCTCGACACGCGATCCAATGTGGGGATCGCGGGCGCGCTGCACTCGCATGTGGCCCAGTCGTTCCAGGTCACAGGCGACCACCTCGTCAATGGCGTGACGGTGACCATCCCGGCCAATGCCACCGCGGTCACGGGCAACCTGACCGTGACCCAGCAGAGCAGCCTCGGCTTCCTCTACATCGGTCCGGCCGCCGCCAACGACCCGACCAGCTCCACGCTCAACTTCCCCATGGCCGACGACCGGGCCAACGCGGTGACGGTCCAGCTCGGGAGTGGCGGCAAGCTGTGGGTCACCTATGCCGCACCGGTGGCGAACGTGCCGACTGCCCACGCCATCTTCGACGTCACCGGCTACTTCTCACCCGACCCGGCCGGTGCCGTCTTCGTTCCACTCGATCCGAGCCGCCTGCTCGACACGCGATCCAATCTTGGGATCGCGGGCTCGCTGCACTCGCATGTGGCCCAGTCGTTCCAGGTCACAGGCGACCACCTCGTCAATGGCGTGACGGTGACCATCCCGGCCAATGCCACCGCGGTCACGGGCAACCTGACCGTGACCCAGCAGAGCAGCCTCGGCTTCCTCTACATCGGTCCGGCCGCCGCCAACGACCCGACCAGCTCCACGCTCAACTTCCCCATGGCCGACGACCGGGCCAACGCCGCCGCGGTCCAGCTCGGAACCGGCGGCAAGCTCGGGGTCACCTATGCCGCACCGGCGGCGAATGTGCCGACTTCCCACGCCATCTTCGATCTGACCGGCTACTTCGTGGCCGCGACCCCCAATCCCACCCCGACGCCCACTCCTACGCCCACTCCTACGCCGACGCCTACGCCGACGCCAACACCTACACCTACACCTACACCTACACCTACACCTACACCTACGCCTACACCCACTCCGACGCCGACGCCGACGCCTCTCGTCTGCACTCCGGGGACGCCGCTGCCGACCCCTCCCTGGCTTGTCACGAATCCCACGGTGCCCACGCTCCTGCGGGACAACTTCGAGTCGACCACCTTTGGCTCCGCCTGGGTCGTCAATCAAGGCGGCGATGGCACCGCCACGATCTCCGGAGAGAGTACCCATACGGGTGCCTGTGCCGGCAAGTTCGATGTGTCCTCGGCCAGCGACTCTCTCGCGAATATCACGAAGAACCTGGGCGGCAACAAGACCGACGTCTGGGCCTCCGGCTGGTTCGACGTGCACGTACCGTCCGGAATGACCGATTGGGATGTCCCGTATCTTCGGTTCTTCGATGGCGCGAACCGCATCGTGGACGTGTTCCGCCAGGATAGCGGTGGGGATGCGTGGCTCCGATGGGCGGATGGCAGCGGCGGCTGGCAATTCACCCGGTTGAACGTGCTGATGCCGCTCGACACCTGGCATCAGGTAACACTTCACGTGGTTCCGGCTGGGACGAACAGCACGATCGAAGTGTGGATAGACGGCGCGCTCGTTTCGCCGCCGAGCACGACCTACAACCTCCATACCACCACGCATCTCACGACGGTCCTTTTGGGGAGTGAGCATGCGCAGCAGAAGATGGTTGAGTACTTCGACGACGTCTGTGTCGGCGGGAGCTGACGGGTCGAGCGTCGAGTTGGACCTCCGCGACGCTCGGGGACTTCTCACAATGGCGGGTATAACGGCCCGGTCCGGGGGGGGTGGCGCCGGGCAAGGGCGCATGAAGCCGAGATACGCCCTGGCGGGACGGACAGGATTTCGCACAGCTCGGGGCAGAGAGGGATCGATGAAGACCCGTTTTGAGTCGTCGGACTGCCATGTATCGAGCGGAAGCCAACCCGGTCGAGCGGGTCGTAGTTCGCTCGCCCTGTCTCTGCGGGTCGTCCTGGCGAGCCTGATCGCGGTCGTCGCGATCGCCGGGTGCTCGGACGCGGCACCCTCGGCGACACCGACCCGCCACGTGACGGCGCCGCCCTGGTCGTGCCCCAGCCCGCTTGCCGTGTCGCAGCCATCGGTGCCGGGCACGTTGCACGCCGGGTTCAACCCGGCCGGATCGCTCGTTGAGGTTCGCGAATTCCAGGGCGATCGCGCCGACACGGCTCAGCCGGCGACCACCCTGCTGGCCGATGGTCGACTTCTGGTGGCCGGCGGCGCCGGCTGCTCGAGCCTGCTCGCCTCGGCCGAGGTGTACGACCCCAAGACCGGCGGCTTCACCCTCACGGGTTCCATGGAAACCGTACGCAGCTACCGCCACACCGCCACGTTGCTGCAGGACGGTCGCGTGCTGATCACGGGCGGCGACGACGGCGGTGGCTACCTGTCCTCGGCCGAGCTGTACGACCCCAAGCTCGGTACCTTCAGCCCAACCGGATCGATGGGCTCGGCCCGGTCCGGGCACACCGCGACGCTGCTGCCGGACGGCCGCGTCCTCATCGCAGGTGGATCGGCCGGGTCGAAGCGTCTTGCGTCGGCCGAACTGTATGACCCCAAATCGGGCAAATTCAGCCCGACCGGGTCCATGACCACCGCTCGCTACGACCACACGGCGACGCCCCTGGCCGACGGCCGCGTTCTGATCGCGGGTGGGGACGACGGTTCGTCGTACCTCGCATCGGCCGAGGTGTACGACCCCAGGACCGGCACCTTCAGTGCGACCGGCTCGATGACGACCCCTCGCCAGGACTACACGGCGACGCTGTTGTCCGACGGACGCGTGCTCATCGCCGGCGGGTCGGCGGGACCGGCGCACCTGGCCACGGCCGAGGTGTACGACCCCAAGACGGGTGCATTCGGCGCCACCGGCTCGATGACGACGGCGCGATACGGCCACACCGCGACTCTGATGCAAGGCGGCCTGGTCCTGGTGGCGGGGGGAACCGGGACGGCTGCCGTCAGCCTCGCCAGCGCCGAAACCTACGACCCCGGGACGGGGACCTTCAGCCAGACAGGCTCCATGACGACCGCACGAGCCGGACATACGGCCACAGCGCTCGCCGACGGCGACGTATTCATCGTCGGAGGTCGGGACGCAAGCGGCGTTTTTGTCGGATCGGCGGAAATCTATCGGCCGTGACTACTCGCATCGATCCCGGCCGGCCGTGAAGGCGACCGTCTGCCGGCCGATCGAACTGGGCAGCGCCGAACTCGACAGGTGGCGCTCGATCCGCGCCGGGCGGGATGTACTCGACAACCCGTTCCTGTCGCCCGAGTTCACGCTGGCAGTCGGCCGGACCAGGCCTGCGGCTCGTGTGGCGGTCGTTGAAGACGGCGGCCGAGTGGTCGCCTTCTTTCCTTTCGAGCTCCGCTCGTTGGGCCTGGGGGTCGCGATCGGTGCCGGCCTCTCGGATTGCCAGGCGATCATCTGCGAGCCCGGGCTCGAAATCGACATACATGACCTGCTGGCCCGCTGCGGTCTGGCGACCTGGCGCTTCGACCACCTCGTCGGAATGGAGCGCCAGCTGGTGGACCCGAACGCCACGGAATGCAGCTCCCCGGTCATCGATCTCACGATAGGCTTCGACGCGTATCTCGCCGGTGAGGGGCGGCGTGGTCGAATGACCTTTCAGAAGGAGCGCAAGCTGGGCCGCGAGATCGGCCCCGTCAGGTTTGCCTTTGGGGTCCGTGACGATGAAGCTCTGGGCAAGCTGATGGAGTGGAAGTCGGAGCAGTTCCGACGAACGGGCCGGCATGATCGGTTCGCGAGTCAGACCAACGTTCGGCTCGTTCGGGAGCTTGCCGAGACGGCGACGCCGGACCTGTCGGGCACGCTTGTTACGCTCTATGCCGGCGATCGCCTCGCGGCCGTCGAGTTCAGCCTCCGCTCCGCAACCACGATGGCCGGCTGGTTCGTGGCCCATGATTGCGATCTCAGCCAGTATTCGCCCGGGACAATTCGTACGCTGCGCACGATCGAGGCGGCGGGGTTGGCCGGCTTGCGCCTGTACGACCTCGGGAAGGGCGAGGAGGCCTACAAACAAGGGCTCAAGACGGGCGATCTGTGCCTGTGCGAGGGCTGGGTGGTGCGATCGACGCCCCTCGGCTACTTCCGTCGCTCCGTCAGCATTCCGCGCGAATCGGTCCTTCGCTTCGTCCTGAGCCACCGGCGACTTCGCCTCGCCGCCCGAGCGACACTCCAACGGATCGGCGCGCTCAGACTCGCCTTCGACGCGAGAACGCGCCACACGGTCGACAGGACCTGACCGCGCGTTGCCGACTCGGCCGGAGTCTGCCGTTGACGACGCGGGATGACCAGGTAGGCATGATCGACCTCGCCCTCAGCCCGGGTTCTCCACTGTGATCCAGTCGATCTGGATGTCCTCACTACCGGCCGTCCCCACCGGACATGAGGACTGGCATTCCTGCTGCAAGACCACGTGCTTCAACGTATCGGGCAACGTACTCGAGTCGCCCGCGAACGTCCAAACCGGGGTCGTCATGTTGTCGATGAAAGTCGAAACCACGTGGTTGAGCCGTTGGAAGCGGAACGTGTGCCACTGGGTCATGTCGACGGTGTAGGAGTGCCAGTTCTGCTGGTTGGCGGCCGAGTAGTGGAGGAACGTCATACAGGCGGTGGCGGTATCCGTTTCGCAGTAGTCCTCCTCGCCGGCGGCTGGCCAGCCGCCGTTGTCGGGCCAGCGCATGGGGATGATGAAGTGGCCGGCCACGCCGCTGTCGACGACCCGAAAACGCACGGTCACGCGCTGATCGATTGAGCTGTAACCGTTCAGGACGAGTCCGGCGGTGTACCATCCCGCGCCGCACGGCAACGAGGACGAGGTCTCGTAGCTCATGATGAGGTGGAGATAGCCACCCGAGACGACGGCATGCGATGGGACGGCGCAGTTGCCCGCCCCGGACCCGTACGGTCCGTCGTAACTTCGCCACCAACTCGATAGTCCGGCCGAGTCGAACTCGTCGTCGACGACGGTCAGCCAACCGGCCGGAGATCCGCCGCTGAAGTAGCCGGTCACGTCGAACAGGACCTGGGCGGTGGCGCCCGGACTGGGAGCGGCGTAGGTGACCGAGAGCGTGCCGGCGCCACTGAGGGCGACCGTGACGCCGCTGGCCCGATCGTCACCGAGGGGGAAGTTGAGCGCGGAGCTGGTCGGGTTGTTGGTGCCGGCCGGGCCGATGAACAGGAAGCCACCGCTCGTCTGAGCGGTCACGGTCAGGTTGCCGGTCACCGCGGTGGCGCCCGCGGGCACGCCGCCGTTGCCACCGATGACGCCGAATGTCCGAGCGACGTGGGAGCTGAACGCACCCGCGAGCCCGGTGCCGCTGCGGGTGTCGAGGATCCGGGTGGGAGTCAGGGCGTGATAGGTGGAGCCGCTGCTGTCGGGCGTGAAGTAGCCGGTCACGTCGAACAGGACCTGGGCGGTGGCGCCCGGACTGGGAGCGGCGTAGGTGACCGAGAGCGTGCCGGCGCCACTGAGGGCGACCGTGACGCCGCTGGCCCGATCGTCACCGAGGGGGAAGTTGAGCGCGGAGCTGGTCGGGTTGTTGGTGCCGGCCGGGCCGATGAACAGGAAGCCACCGCTCGTCTGAGCGGTCACGGTCAGGTTGCCGGTCACCGCGGTGGCGCCCGCGGGCACGCCGCCGTTGCCACCGATGACGCCGAATGTCCGAGCGACGTGGGAGCTGAACGCACCCGCGAGCCCGGTGCCGCTGCGGGTGTCGAGGATCCGGGTGGGAGTCAGGGCGTGATAGGTGGAGCCGCTGCTGTCGGGCGTGAAGTAGCCGGTCACGTCGAACAGGACCTGGGCGGTGGCGCCCGGACTGGGAGCGGCGTAGGTGACCGAGAGCGTGCCGGCGCCACTGAGGGCGACCGTGACGCCGCTGGCCCGATCGTCACCGAGGGGGAAGTTGAGCGCGGAGCTGGTCGGGTTGTTGGTGCCGGCCGGGCCGATGAACAGGAAGCCACCGCTCGTCTGAGCGGTCACGGTCAGGTTGCCGGTCACCGCGGTGGCGCCCGCGGGCACGCCGCCGTTGCCACCGATGACGCCAAATGTCCGAGCGACGTGGGAGCTGAACGCACCCGCGAGCCCGGTGCCGCTGCGGGTGTCGAGGATCCGGGTGGGAGTCAGGGCGTGGTAGGTGGAGCCGCTGCTGGAAACCTGCGGCTGCACGGGTTCGGCGAGGACCGCGGACGGGATCGAGGCACCGGCCAACACGAGCGCCAGCGCGGCGACTGAAGCCCTCCACGTCGAGTACGGCCTTGCCCGGCGGGGAGCCCTGTAGAGAGAAGACTGCACACCTGCCTGAGGGCTCAATTCGTTTGGCTCGTTGCCCCGAATGTGCTTTTCGTGACCGAAAGCCATCGCTGGTCCCTCCATGACAGGCTCGACAGACTTGAGTCATGACCTGCCGAGGCTCTGCCGTCCCGGGTCGCCCGGGCTTACGAATGCCGATCCGATGAGCGGACAGGCTGGTGGGCCGGAGGTGACGCCGGTCCATTCCTCTTTGCTGTGTCGCAAGGTTTCCCAGAACCTCGAAGACCACATGTCCTGGGAGGGTCGCGGGTCGGCCTGGCCGGAACCCACGCACTGGCCGAACGGTCGTGACACTCCCTTGCCTCGCGACCGTCTGGCCTCGGAGTCTAGAGTGGCGAGGATAAGGCGGAGATAAGCGCCGGATAAGCGTCGCTCGCCAGGTCGGATCGAGTTGAGCCTGCGCGGCCGGGTGGCACACCTGGTGTTCTGCCCGAAACCTCCCGACGAGAGGACATCCCTATAGACCGATAGCGCATGCCGGAGCACGACGTGCTTCGCCTCGCAGCCTACGCCGCGCACCTTGTCAAAACCAACACACCATTGGTCACGGTACGAAGGGCTCGCCCGGCGTGGGCAGCCACGGAGCCTGGGCAACCACGGAACCGGATCCACGGTCGATCAATGCTTGGTCCACCCAGGCATCGCCTTGCGGTTGCCGCTCTTCTCGGGGGTCATCTTCGACGCGGCCCGGCCAAATGGCCCATATCGGCGGAGTAAACTGGCGATTGCGTCCACGGCTCGGTGAGGAGGGGAGGTCGATGTCTGTCGGCCTAGACGTTGGTCAATCTGCCTGTCTCTGGCGCCGTGCCATGCCGCATCGAAGCCGGCCCTCGGGAGTGCGACTCGGCCGATGACACAGGAGAATCTGAGACTCGCTCCCGTTCGCTCCAGCGCGGCCGTCGGCCGGCTCGTCGGCCACCTGCGAGTTCCGCTGTACGGCGGAGCCTACGCGTTGATCGTCAGCAGCGGCGCGACTTCAGTGCTTGGGCTGCTGTACTGGACACTCGCAGCGAGGCTCTGCGGGACCGAACAGGTCGGCGTGAACGCGGCCGCAATCTCCGCGATGGTGTTCCTGTCCTACCTGGCCCAGTTCAACCTCTCCGGAGCATTGACCCGCTTCGTGCCGACCGCAGGCAGGACGACCTCGCGTCTGGTGATCGGCGCGTACGGTGTCGCGGCCGTCGCCTCCGGCGTCGCCGCCGTCGTGTTCATTCTGGGCATCGGCGTCTGGGCACCCGACGTTCGGCCAATCGTGGCCAATATCTCGCTGGCCGCCTGGTTCGTCCTGGCCACCATGGCCTGGAGTCTCTTCGCGCTGCAGGACGCCGTCTTGACGGGCCTGCGGCGAACCGTATGGGTGCCCATCGAGAACGTCGCCTTTGCGCTCGCGAAGATCGTCATCCTTGTCGCGCTTGCCGGGTCCGCGGCCGACATCGCCGTGTTTGCCTCATGGACGGTCCCCGCAGCTCTGGCGATCATCCCCGTCAACGTCTTGATCTTCCGGCGCTTCATCGCATCGCACACCGCGAAGAGCGGTGGCGCAGCCCCCGAGGGGACGCCGCGCCTGATCGCTCGCTACCTCTCCGGCGACTACCTGGGTTCGTTATGTTGGAATGCGGCGATGGGGCTCCTGCCGTTGCTCATCCTGTCGATGGCCGGGGCGAGCGCAAGCGCCTACTTCTACATGGCCTGGACAATCGCCTACTCCGTGCAGCTCATTTCGTTGAACTCGGCCATGTCACTCACCGTGGAGGGCGCCGCACGGCAGGACGAAGTTGCCCAGAGCCTGCGGAGGATCGGGCGACTGCTCGTTCGAAATCCAGATCCCTCTGGTCACGGCGGTCGTGGTCTTCGCGCCATTGGTGATGCAGCTTTTCGGCCGCGCCTATTCAGACGAAGCGTCGACGCTGCTACGCCTCCTCGCGATCGGCGTGCTCCCGCATGCGGTCAATACGGTATTTCTCAGTCTTGCGCGCATCCGGCGAAGGGTGCGCTGGCTGTTCGCCGTGCAAGGTGCCGAGGCCGGGCTCCTGATTCTCTTGAGTCTGTTGCTTCTTCGGCCCATGGGGATCACCGGCGTAGGCGTTGCGTTCCTCGTCGCACAGTCGCTCATCGCGGGCTTCCTGATCCTGACCGGGTTTCGGCGAGTGCTGACGCCGACCTCGGAGCCACACCAGACCAATTCGGTGGCGCCCGAAGCCGCGACCGCCGGCTTCTCCGAGGCAACTGCACCCGGGCTCACGGCGCCCGCAATCCCCAGACCCGCAACCGCCGTGCCCGCCGGCCTTCAGGATCGGGCGTTCGAAGCGCTGACGCACGCCGGCGTTCGGTGGGCGATGCTCAGGCCATCTGCGACCACCGAGGCCGGCGACGACGTGGACGTCCTGGTCGGGGCCTCCGACTATGCGATGGCTCGCACCGTTCTGCGCCACCTGGGGTTCCTGGAGTTGCCGGGTCGGGGACGTGGCTCGCATCGCTTCTTCATGGGCCACGATCCATCCAACGGCGATTGGTTGGCCCTGGATATCGTGACTGAGCTGGCATATGGTCGCCGGTTCGAGTTCCAGACCCACCTCGGCGCCGCGTGCCTGGGCCGACGGTCCGGCCCCTCGAACCGGCAGAACCTCGACCCCGACGACGAGTTCTACGCGCTCCTGCTGCACTGCCTTCTGGACAAAGGCCACATCTCGCCGAGACGAGCCGACCAGCTCGAGCAACTCGTTCTGACCCCGCGCGCGGCCGGCCCGGTGCGCCGGTTCGTCGGGGATCTCGTGTCGCCCAAGTGGACAATCGCCGAGATCGAACAGACCGTCCGGGCCCGCGAATGGAAGCGCCTGACCTCGCTCCGCCGGCCGCTCGGGCGCCGGTTGCGTCGCCGCGATCCGATCGGGACCACGCGGCGGACGTTCATGAGAGCCGCAGTTCGCACGATCGAGCCGATGCTCTTGCTCAGAAGGCCCGGCCTGACCGTCGCGCTGGTCGGCCCCGACGGCTCGGGCAAGTCCACGCTGGCCGCGCGGATCAAGTCCGATATGGGCCTGCCGGTGCGGTGCGTCTACATGGGGTTGTGGCAGCGCGGGTCCTCTAGGTTGCCGCGCCTGTTCGGCGTGGTCGAGATCGGCTTCAGACCACTCCGCATCTGGGGCCGCTATCTGAGGGCGGTCGGTCACCGGCGTCTGGGCAAAATCGTCGTCTTCGATCGCTATCCGCTCGACGCGACGCTGCCGCCGAAGGGGCGATTGGTCGGCCTGAAGCGAGCCTACTTCTGGTTCCTGGCGCGATGCGCGCCCGCCCCCGACCTGCTGATCATCCTCGATGCCCCCGGCGAGCTGCTCTTCGCGCGAAAGGGAGAAGAGGATCCCATTTCCCTCGAGGATGACCGCCGGGCTTTCCGGGCGCTTGCCGGTCGAGTGAAGAACGCCGCCATCGTGGACGTGAGCCCCGCCCCAGACGAGGTCTTCAGGCAGGTCGACCGTCTGATCTGGTGCCATCTGGTGAAGGGCGCACGCGGAGCCCCGATCGCGCGCCGATCGGTTGCCGGGGTCCTCGATTACGGCCGAGCCGCCGGCGTGTCGTCGGCCGGGCTGGTCCGCCGGCGCTTCGGCGACGCAAGACGGAGGACCCGAGCCGCCGGGGCCCTGGACCTGGTCATGTCCGACCTGCGGGACCGATCGATTCTTCCCCACACATGGGCCGCAGGTCGCGTGGCCGTCACCGATACCGGGCTGGGCGTGGCTTCCGTCGGCCCTCTCGGTGGAGCGGCGCAATTGATCGTGAAGATACCGCTGTGCCCGTGGGCGAAGGAGGCTCTCGAGTCGCACGCCCGGGTCGTCACGCGGCTTGCGGCCGACTCGCGCCTCGGCGCCTGGTTCGAGCTTCTACCCGAGATCCGGTGCGAGGGCGCGGCGGGCGAACTCAACTACGTCGTCGAAGGCCTGCTGCCGGGCCGGCCGGCGTCGTCGATTCTCACATCCGGAAACGGCGGCCAAGCGCTTCGTGCGGCGGCCACGGCGATAGCGGGGATTCACGAGCAGACGGCCAGGACGTTGTGCGTAGACGAAGCCGTCGTCGACGCCTGGGTGTGGCGCCCGATCCGATCGGTCGGTGCCGCGCTCCCGGCGCCAGGGCGGTCCGACTGGCGGAGCGACGCGCTCGAGCGCATCGGCGACAACGTCTTCGCGGCGCTTGATGGGCGCGACGTCGCGGTGGCCTGGGTTCACGGCGATTATTGGCCCGGCAACGTGCTCGTGTCCGAAGACGGGTCGCGGGTCACCGGCATAGTGGATTGGAGTCTGGCCGAGCCTGCGCTCCCCCTGCTGCACGACTCGATCGATCTGATCCTGTTCGCCCGCCGTATACGGCAACGGCGCGACATCGGCGTCCTTGCCCGAGCGATGCTCGACGACCCGAGCCTGGACGTGACGGAAGACCATATTCTGCGGACCATCGGGCTCGGCTGGGCCGCGGACCCTGCCGGCCTGCGACTTGCGGTCGTCCTGGCCTGGCTCCGCCACATCGGCAGCCTGGCGGGATCCGGTCGTGAAATAGAGAACCCCTGGTGGGTTCGTCAAAATCTCGACCCGATGCTCCGGAGCCCGCTGCCCTTGTTCTACGACTGAGGCGGTGTCCGTTGGGCCAAGAAGACGTTGCTTTCCGCGCCTGGCACTCGTACCTTCATCGCAGCGGGACCGGCCGTGGGGGCACGGGTGGATTCGCCCGCGATGCGTAAGGGGTGGGGGATGCTGAAGCGGCCGGGCCGCTCCTGGGCAACCGTTCTCCTCGGCGTCGGCCTGTGCGTGACCGTCGTCGCTTCGCCATCCGTTTTTGCGGCCTCGGCATACGCGGCAGATGTGCCGCCGCCCGCCATTTCGGAGGCCGGCCCGGCGAACGGCAACACCAAGGTTGTCGACGCCACTATTGACAGCGAGGGGGGCGCGAGCGCCCTTCCGACTATCAACTCCAACGACGGCGGATCCGCCGCGGCGCCCCCGGTCGATGAGGTCAGCCCTGCCGCACTTCTGCAAGAAGGATTCCAGGGGCCTTCATATCAGGGCGCGACGTACTCGCCGTCCTCCGACAAACCGGAGAGCAAGCTATGGTGGAACGACGGCTTCTGGTGGGCCGACATGTTCGACCAAGTAAGCGGTCAGTGGCATATCTTCCGACTCGAGCGCTCCACGGAGACATGGGTCGATACCGGCACTCCGATCGATTTGCGCGCCAACACGCTGGCCGATGTGCTGTGGGACGGAACCCACCTATACGTCGCGTCGCACGTGGCAACCATCTCGACCGACTCCGTGACCGTTCCTTCGTCGTCCGGCAGCCCGGCGTTGCTCTACCGCTACTCATATTCGACGACCGGTCACACCTACTCCCTCGACTCGGGCTTCCCGGCGACGATCACGACGTGGTCCAGCAAATCGATGACGCTCGACGAAGACTCGACCGGGGTGCTCTGGGCGACCTGGACGCAGGTCAGCGGTTCCGGACACAGCGCAACCGCCGCGGTGTACGTCAACAGCACCTCCCCCGGCGACCAGTCGACGTGGGGCACCCCGTTCGTTCTTCCGGTGGGCTCCGCCGCCAACCCCAGCCCCGACGACATCTCGGCGCTGGTTTCGTACAAGAACGACTACGTCGGGGTCCTGTGGAGCAATCAGCTCACCGGAGCCTTCTACTGGGCCGTGCACCATGACGGGGACGCCGCCGGGACGTGGCAGCAATCCGTGGCGTTGTCGGGCTCGAACATCGCCGACGACCACATGAACGTGAAGACCCTCCAGTCGGACAGCGCCGGCCGGGTCTACGCAGCTATCAAGACGAGCGCCGACCTGACCGGCCCCAGTACCGCCGTCCTCATCGACCTTCTCGTCTTCACGCCCGGGACCGGCGACTGGGCCCGAATACCCGTTCGGCACGGTGGCCGACTGTCACACGCGGCCGATCGTCGTCCTGGACAGCCAGCATCAGGTGGTCCACATGTTCGCGACGGCGCCGGCAGCCGGCGACACCTGCCCCTACACCGGCATACCGGGCACGATCTACGAGAAGACCGCGCCGATGGCCGACCCGGTATTCCCCTCCGGTCCGGGCACCCCGGTCATCCAGGATCCCGTCGTCACGGAACATCAACGACCCGACGTCGACCAAGCAGCCGGTGACGGGCGCGACCGGGCTCGTGGTCCTCGCCAGCAACACCGGCACCAGCCGCTACTGGTTCATGGACGAGTCGCTGGCAGATCCGGTGCCGCCACCCGTCGCGTCATTCACCGCCGATCGGACGAGCGGCACGCTCCCGCTCGACGTCTCGTTCACGGACACTTCGACCGGAATTCCGACCAGTTGGAGCTGGAATTTCGGCGATGGGTCGCCGCTCTCAACGCTCCAGAGTCCTGACCATATATACGCCGGCGCGGGCACGTTCACCGCCAAGCTGACCGCGACCAACTCCGGCGGCTCGAGCACCGCCCAAACGACCATCACGGTCAGGGTGCCGCCGCCCGTGGCCTCCTTCACCGCCACTCCCGCCGGCGGCGACGTCCCGCTCTCCGTCTCGTTCGCCGACACTTCCACAGGAAGCCCCACCGGCTGGAGTTGGGACTTCGGAGATAGCTCGCCGCTCTCGACGCTCAAGAACCCGACTCATAGCTATTACCTCGCCGGCCAGTACACCGTCACGCTCACGGCGACCAACTCGGGCGGCGCCAGCATCGCCCAGCACACCATCACCGGCACGGTGCCCGGCCGGCCCGCCCGGGAAGCCCGGCGGCGTTACCGCGACCGCCGGAAACGGGACGGCGTCAGTTACGTGGGCCGCGCCGCCCGACAATGGATCGGCAATCACGGGCTATGCAGTCACCTCGTCACCCGGCTCGAAGACCTGCACGACAAGCGGCGGACTCACTTGCACCGTGACCGGTCTGGTCAACGGCACGAGCTATACGTTCACGGTGTTCGCCACCAACGGCGTCGGGCCCGGTCCCGCATCCGACCCGTCAGCGGCCGTAGTCCCCCACTCCGGCGCGACGTACACGGCGCTGACGCCGACCAGGCTGCTCGACAGCCGCGACGGCACCGGCGGGCTCGGGATATTCCACTCACATATCGCCCAGACACTCCAGATCACCGGCGGAGACGGTGGAGTGCCGGCCAGCGCCGTGGCCGTAACCGGCAACTTGACCGTCACTCAGCAGACGGCGGCCGGCTTCCTGTACCTGGGCCCGGTCCCGATGAACGACCCGACCAGCTCCACGCTCAACTTCCCAATCGGCGATGACCGAGCCAACGCGGTGACGGTCGCGCTCGGTTCCGGTGGCCGGCTTTCGATCACTTACGCCGCCCCGATGCTCGGGCCCACGGCCCAGGTGATCTTCGACCTGACCGGCTACTTCGTGCCCGATACCAGCGGGGCCACATACCACGCGCTGACGCCGGCGCGCCTGCTCGACTCCCGCGACGGGACCGGCGCAACGACGATATTCAGCTCGCGCGTGGCTCAGTCCTTCCACGTCGCGGGCCGCGGGGGCGTCCCGGCAAATGCCACCGCGGTCACCGGCAACTTGACGGTGACCCAGCAGACCAGCCTGGGTTTCCTGTACGTCGGCCCCAACCAGACCGACAACCCGACCAGCTCCACCCTCAACTTCCCCGGCGGAGATGATCGGGCCAACGCGGTCACAGTGGCGCTGGGGAGCGGCGGCGTTCTGTGGGTGACCTTCGCCGCGCCCGCGTCCGGGCCGACTGCTCAGGTCATCTTCGACGTCACCGGCTACTTCACCCCGGACATGACCGGCGCCACTTTCCTGGCGCTGCCCCCGACTCGCATCCTCGACACCCGCAACGGCACAGGCCTCGTGGGCGCTTTCAGCTCCCACGTCGCCCGCAGCCTCCAGGTGGGTGGCCTGCCCGGAAACGCAGTGGCCGTAACCGGGAACCTCACCGTTACCCAGCAGACGGTCCCGGGATTCTTGTACGCGGGTCCCGCCCGGGCCGACGACCCAACGACCTCGTCGCTCAACTTCCCGGCGGGCGACGACCGGGCCAACGCGGTCACAGTGGCCCTGGGTTCGGGCGGATGCATCTGGGTCACCTACGCGGCGCCGACCCTCCCGCCCACGGCGCACGTGATCTTCGATCTGACCGGCTACTTCACGCCGTAGTCGGATAACAGTCACCTGGAGTCCATCCACAGCAGGGGGAGTGGCCCGAACGTGAAGCAGCCATCCGTCGCGATAGTCGGTTTCGGTGCAGTGGGTCAAGGCATCGGGCGCTTGTTCTGCGATGCCGTGGCATACGATCCCCCGCGATCCATCGGGACGCGCGCGGCGGTCAACGCCTGCCAGTTCGCCATGGTCGCCGTACCCACCCCGACGCGTGCGGACGGCTCGGCCGATCTGTCGACAGTCGAGGAGGCCGTCGGTTGGATCGAGTGCGACCACATCGTCCTGCGCTCGACCGTTCCCGTCGGCACTACGGATCGGCTACGGCGCCAGACCGGCAAATCGATCGTTTTCCAGCCGGAATATGGGCCGGCGGCGACTCCGGATCATCCCTTTCAGGATCTGCGTCAGATCCGCTGGGTGATCCTCGGCGGCCAGCGATCCGACACGATACCCGTCGCGGACCTCTACAAGACCGTCTTCAATGCCGACATCCGTGTACATCAGACCGATGCCCGGACCGCGGAGCTCACCAAGTACATGGAGAACTGTTTCCTGGCGCTCAAGGTGACGTTCTGCAACGAGTTCTACGACCTGGCGAACGTCCTGGGTGTCGACTACAACGAACTGCGAGAGTTGTGGCTCCTCGATCCGAGAGTGGGACGAAGCCACACCTTCGTCTTCCCGTCGGAGCGCGGTTTCGGCGGGCCGTGCCTGCCGAAAGATCTCCTGGCCATGGTCACCGCCGCTCGCGCGGCCGGCTACGAGCCGACCCTGCTCGAGGAGGTCCTGGCCGCGAACGAGCGGATGAGGCGGGCGCAGTGACGGATCCAGCCCAGAAGCCGGATCGCGGCGGCCAGGGAGACGGCACAGCCGACCTGCCGGACGCACCCAGATTGCGCGTGCTTCACTGCACGCTCGACTACGCCCCTCGCGCCGCCGGCGGCGCCGAGCATCAGGCTCAGCTCCTGGTCGAGGAGCTGAGCAAAAGAGGACACCACGTGCAGGTCGTCTGCCCTCGTCAGGGCCGCGAGGCGTCCGGCTCGGTAGGTTCAATCCACGTCTCTCGACTCCGGCACATCAATCGCCGGCCATTCCAAACGATCGCGGCCTGCGTGTCGCTGGCCTGGTACTTGCTGCGCTACGGCGGCTCGTTCGACCTCGTCCACGTCCACCTGGCCGACGCCCGGGCGGACGTGGCTGCCCTGATCTGCCGACTACGGCGCACGCCGCTCTATGTCAAGGTCGGTTCCGGCGGATCGCTCGGCGAACTCGGAGGGCAGGCCGTCGTCTCGCGCATGACCCGCTACTACGGAATTCGACATGCCGCCTGCGTGCAGGCCATCTCGGCGGAGATACAGGCTCAACTTGTCGGGCTCCGCGTGAACCCCAAGAGGATCGCCGCCATCCCCAACGGCTTCGACCCGTCCGTCTTCCACCCGGTGCCCGAGTCTGAACGGAATGTCATCCGAAGCACGCTGGGCTTGCCCGATGATCGCCCGATCGTACTCTTTGTCGGACGGTTCGCCAGGGTCAAGGGAATCGCCGAACTCCTGGAAGCCTGGCCCCGCGTAACGGCGGAGCATCCGGCGGAGTGCGTGCTGTGCGGCTTCGTGCCCTACAACGATGGCTACCCGATCCCGGAGGACGTCGAACACGTCACGGTGCGCAGCTGGACGAGCCGCCCCGAGTTGCTCTATCAGGCGGCGGACGTGTTCGTGCAACCCTCCCACGTGGAAGGGATGTCGAACGCCCTGCTCGAGGCCATGGCCTGCGGTCTGCCTGTGCTCGCCACGACGGTCGGGGCCGCGCCGCAGATGATCGACGACGGCATCAGCGGGCTACTGGTGCCGCCCGCCGATTCGGACGCGCTGGCGGACGGACTGATCCGCCTCCTGGGCGACGCAGACCTCAGAAGATCCCTGGGGCAAGGGGCCAGCGATCAGGTCCACAGCCGCTATTCGATGTCCACCGTCGCGGATCGGATCGAGGCAAGGTACCTGGCCATCACCTCGGGCCGGCGCGGCGCCGGGAGTCGACCATCCGCCCGCCGGACGCTCCGTGGCTCGTCAGCGCGCTAGAAGGACACACTCGAACCGGCCCGGTAGCGCCGGCGATGGCTCCCCCGCCAGAGCGTCACGCGGCCGCGGCCACGGACCCGCCACTCTCCGTCCCGACCGACCGCGGCCGTATCCTCGTCGATCCCGACGACGACCGTGCCCTCCGGAGCGGCCAGGGCCAGAGGCACAACCAGCGTCTCCGGCATGGCGTCGTAGTGGGGCAGCACCACGATGCCGGGCACGAAGCCGAGGGCGTCCTGCCACCCGAACGGCGGCTGGGGGAAGCTGCGGCCGCCGAACCGGAGCTGATGACCGCCCAGCACCATTGCCCCTGCGGAGCAGCCGGCGATCACGATTCCCCGAGCGCTCGCATCTCGAAGGGCGGCCCCGGCCGCGCTGTCGGCGAGAGCCGTGAGGAGATGACCCGGTTTGCCGCCCGAGAAGTAGATGAGGTCGGCCCCGGATAGCGCGGCGACTGCGGTGGGATCGTCGGCCGAAGCGCGGTCTCGGATCGGGACCGGCACCGGCGAAGCACCGAGAGCGGCGAAATGGGCCTCTCCCATGTCGGCCCAGCGCTTGAACACCGTCTCGCCGTCGGGCCAGGAAGCCGTCGGGACGATGGCCACTCGCGGCCGCTCACAGCCGGTCGCGGCCAGCAACTCGCGGTCCACCTCGTCCATCGCCGGGGTGAACTCGCCCGAACCGACCAGAGCCATGACCCCGCTCACTCGGCTGAGTCTATCGGGGCGGCGAGGGCCGCTGCGCCGGGAGCGCCGGAGATCCCATCTGGCGCGGTTGGCGATCCTCGCCCGGCTAGAAGCCTTCCGCGAGGACGCCCAGCCTGCCACCCTCCGGCGACGATCGACTTCCCGACCTGTTTCGGCCGTACCACCACAGCAGCGGCAGCGCGCAAACCGGCATGTCGAGCAGCGAGTAGGTCAGACCGCCCGGCCTCACGTCGAGCACCACCTGTAACCACGTGACGGTCAGGGGCAGGACGGGCAGGCTCAGCACGGCGAGCGCGGCAAGACCGTACCACCAGCCCCGGCTTCTCACGCCGAAAAGGGCGAGTGGAAACAGCGACGGTTTGAACAGGGCCAGCGAGGCCGGTGTGCCCCAGGCCGCGGCTGCCGCAAGGGCCGCGATGAGGAACATCCCGGGGTTACCGTCGAAGACCAGCTCGAGGTACTTGGGACAGATGAAGACGACGAGCGAAAGCGCGAGTGTCCATTCAGGGGGGCGGAGACGTTTCAGCGCGGCGGCCGTAATGCCGATGGGGAGCGCCCACCACAGCAGGGCCGGAAGCACGGTGAAGGGCACGAACAGCCAGAGGGCCACCGGCGGATAGAAGACGTCGCCCATCTGCAGCTGGTACGGCCCAGCGAGTTGACGCGGCAGGAAGTACGAGCCGCCGCCGAGCCATCGGACCGTCGCGTCCATGTAGATCTTGTAATCGACGCCGACGTCGCCATTCCATCCGAGCCGGCCGAATCCGACGATCAGTTCGGCCGCGATCGCGGCGGCGGCGGCAAACCCAAGCAAGGCCCATGGATCGCGCTTGATCCGACTGCGCATCGAGTCCCCACACCTCCCGCCGATACTCGGAGCAACCCGTCCCGCTCCGTCAAGCGGTCCACCCAAACTGTAGCGTTTCTGAAGGAGTCGGGGCGCGCCGAGGTCGTACCGTGCGCCGGTTCTTGGCCGAAACCGCCCCCAGCCTATGACGACAGCTGGCCGGTAGCGGTGCCGTCGGTCGCCTTAGCGGGCCTGGATAGCTTGGGATCAGCGGCCAAGAGCTTGTACCATCGATCGCACAAATACTCGCTTGAGCGGCAGACCACCTGCGCAGATCACGCGAGTCCAGATGGTCGCGACCACGGTGGTGAAGATGGCGGCAAGGTCCGATCTCCGGCATCGACTGGAGGTTCCCAACGATCGGCTCGACGCGTTCAATGCCTTCCTGCTGGATCCCTCTTCGCGGATCGTCGACGATCTTCTTGCCGTCGTCGCCCGCTATGGAACTCCCGAGGAGATAAACCGTCGGGCACGCGAGGCAGGCGCATTGCCCGCACTTCTCGATCGGGTTCGGATGGCCAACCCCGGCTATTTCGCCGATCTCGAATGGCTGATCGAGCAGCGAGATCGTGGCGCCTTCGTCCGCGTCGACGAGTACCGGCGCGCCGTCCTTGGGAGTCGTTTCGACGCGGCGTCATTCCGAGACGACCTGGCCGTGACGCTCGAGGTCAGTTCGCTTCAGTACTTCCCCTGGGTCATCGCCGCGGCCCACCGCGCGATCGCAGATCGGTCGCTGTTGCCCGGTCGATGGATTCGGGTTCGAAAGATGAAAGAGCAGGAAGCGGACGGCGACCTACCGGCCGTGTCGGCGGCGATGTCGATCATCGGCGCCGGCGTGGTCGAGACGCTCGATACGAAGGGCACCGACGGTTCGAACGTGCATCTGAACGGGCCCGACACTATTACCGGGTATTTCGGGGGCGTGGGCGAACCCAACGACCATCCACTGCTGTGGGTGGACGAGTACCTGCACTACTACACGACCTATGGCGTGCGCCAGGTTCTCAACGTCAACCCGGGCACGGTGCTGGCCGGTCTCCTGCTTTACCGGCTTGGGGTGGATATCCAGTTCAAGATTTCGGTGTTCATGGGGATCGACAACCCGTTCTCGGGTCTGTGGATCCTGCTGGCGGCAAGCCTGTTCGCGCGGGACGACGGCAGCACTCCGCTGGTCGGGTTGAACTGGAGCAACTCGGCAGACTGCGACACCCTCGAGCTGGCGGCGGAGGCGCGGCGAGCGCTCGGATTCGAGGACGCGGTCCGGTTCGAGCATCACATCACGGAGACCCAGAAGAGCATCGTTCGCCAGCCCTACGACCGGCGCGAGGAACTCATCGACCTCGCCCATCGCGTGCCGAACATCTCGGCCAAACACGAAGGCGGCGATCCGGAGGTCGACGCCGCCCGGCCCCACCCGTCCGACATCCTGGACTACTTCCGGGACAAGGACGAGGTCATCGCCAGCGGCGACTGGGACGCTCTACAGCAGAACTTCATGGACAAGCTCGACGCCACGAACGAGACGGCGCGGGCGCTGACCGAGCAGGGGCTCAGCTTCGTCGCCGCTCCCCTCCTCCACCACTGACCCTCGCGCGGTCTCAGATGCCGGGCTCAATCGGTACCTGGGCGATGGGCGGGATTGGAGGCGTCGTCGGCAACGACAGGAGGCGTCGTCGGCCGGAGCGTGATCTGCTATAAAGTGCATGCTCCGAGCGGGAGTAACTCAGCTGGCAGAGTGTCTGCTTCCCAAGCAGAATGTCGCGGGTTCGAATCCCGTCTCCCGCTCCAAAACACCGTTTCACGCTCCGAGAGCCCCTCTAACTGAGGGGCTCGACAATTCTCTGGCCTGGCACTATGCTCTCCGACACTCTAACTGGACAAGTTTCGGAGGGCTCGAAATGGCCCCAAAGACCCCCGATTCGCCGTCCGGAGCGACGCTCGGCGTCCTCGCCGACAGTTTCCGGCGGTCGCTGCTGGCCGAAAACAAGAGCCCGAAGACCGTGACGACGTACCTCGACGCGGTTACAGGGTTCGAAGCGTACCTGCGGGCGAAACGTCTCCCGACCTCCGTAGACCGCATCCCTAAGACATTCTGCCTGGACTTCATCGCCGACCAACTGGCGCGATTCAAGCCAGCGACGGCGTCCGTTCGATATCGCGCCCTCCAGACGTTCTTCCGCTGGGCGGTCGCCGAGGGCGAACTCGAGGCGAGCCCGATGGCAACGATGCGGCCGCCGCACGTCCCCGAGACGCCGCCGGCCGTGTACTCGGATGACGAGCTGCGGCGGTTACTGGCCGCTTGCGAGGGGCGTGGCTTCGACGATCGGCGCGACATGGCGATCGTCCGGCTGTTCCTGGATACCGGGATGCGCCTGGCAGAGCTCGCCGGGCTGCGGATGGCGGACGTCGACTTCGAGCAGAACATCGCGCTCGTACTGGGGAAGGGACGGCGCCAGCGGGCTTGCCCATTCGGGCACAAGACTGCGCAGGCTCTCGATCGCTACCTCCGCGTCCGCGGAGGCCATCGCGACAAGGCTCGGCCGGAGTTCTGGCTCGGCCTGGCCGGTCCGATGACTGCGAACGGCGTGGCCGATGCCGTCCGCCGCCGTGGCGCCGCGGCCAGCATTGCCGACGTGCACCCGCACCGCTTCCGCCACACGTACGCCCACCAGTGGCTCGCCGCCGGCGGCAACGAGGGCGACCTCATGCGCCTGGCCGGCTGGCGGAGCCGGACGATGCTCACCCGCTACGGCGCCTCGGCCGCGGACGAGCGGGCGCGTGAGGCGCACAAAAAACTAGGGCCGGGCGATCGGTACTAGTCAGGGCGAGATGCGACCTTGCCAACTGTATCAATTGGGTCAGATGGTACAATTACTGGCATGAGCGACCTGAAGCCCCAGGCGACCCTTCAGCGGAAGCTGCTGCTTGCGTTGGCAAATGCCCCAATGCCATCGGCGACTGCGCTGGCGCAACGCGTGGGCGCGCCAAGACCATCCGTCAGTCGTGCCCTGAGCGCCATGCTTGAACTCGGTCTCGTTGAGCGTGTTGGCACGCGAGGCTGGGCGGCAACCGCGGCCGGCCGAACTCAGATCGGAGAGGCAGCACGCGAGATGGGAGCAACGAGCCAACGAGTACAGCGTCAGCTGGCCCGGCAGCTGAGCGTGGCTAGGCAAGTAGGAGCGGATGCTCACTATCTAGCGTCCTTCCAGCGCCTCCTCGACTCCAGCTCAACCCTGAGGCTTGCGCAGAGCCTATCAATCGCGAGTGCCCAGTACGACGCCTTGTCCAGGATGGCCGCGCAGCCACTTATCGACGCTACTGTCCAGGCGGCACGAGTCCTCGAGATGCCACCGGTATCGGGGGCGGCTGCGATCGCCACACAGATGGCATCGTCGTTTGCCGATCTGAGGTTGCCGTTCGAAGCGCTGGCGCTGCCAACCAAATGGATGACGCAGGGGCTTGACCTCCCTCTCGCCCTTGACCGCTCGTGGTCGCTGGCCGTACAAGGCATCCAGGCCCAGACCAATGCTTTGGCAGCGGTCCAACCGTCTGGAGTCTGGTGGTCTCAATTGCTCGCCGAGAACCTGGCCTCCACGACTCGGATCGCCGCCGACATGGGAGCCATCTCTCAGTTCGCCCGAGTCGACGATGGGATCGCTGCACTCCAGCAATCACTCGGTCAGTCTGTTGCCCACGTTGTAGATGCTCATGGCCGACTGTTGGCATCAACGTTAGCTGCACTTGTGGTTGATCCGACGCCGCCGTACCCAGGACTGGCCGCGAGAGTGATCACACCTACGGTCACGACTGCGGCCTTTACGAGGACCGCGCGAGAGACCCTAGTCGGGCTCGCTACCGAGCCTCAGGTCGAGCCTGTCGAGCGATCCGTCGAGGATCTGGCTCGGCGGCTTCGGGCCGCGGGAGCGTCACGTTCAGCTGATGACCTGGAGGCCGCCTTCGAAATCATCAAGGGCCAGGGCCCCGGCTTCGTCAAGGGTGGGGCTCACCTTACGCGGGAAGTGATCACCCACACGCTGCATTTCCTCGCGCCCGATTCCGCAATCCCGCCCGACGCCAACGGCCAGCGACCGCGGCGCCGTCGCGTCCTCTTCATCGTCTCGGGGAGCAAGTCGCTGGCAAGGTGGGCCGACGCCGTAGTCTACTGGCATCGACGAGACCTATGCGACCTTGTCGGCCGAGGCGCACAGCTCGGGAGACGCGCGGGTCGGGGTTGAGGGTCTACTCGGATTGCTCGAAACGGCGATAGGCCTAATCCGAGTTCTGCTCGATCAGATGGATCGGCGCGACGACGCCTGATCGAAGCTCGGCGGCGAGTCAGCTCGCCCGAAGGAAGTCCGCGTAACGCTGCTCAAGCCTCTTCGGGTCTGGTCGATCTGACGGGCGCCGCGGCAGGAGCAGCAGCTTGCCGTGGATCTGCTGCAGGCCTACGACGAGCATCGGGCCATCGTGCTCGGCGAGGATCGACGGCTTGACCTCGATCATGTAGTCCGGGCGGACCGCGAAGAAGAGGCGGTCGAACGCCGCGTGGTGCAGCTTGCAGAGAGCGACGCCATTGCTCACAACGGGCTCGCCTTCGGGGTGGCTGTCCGGGGTGATGTGGGCGGCGTCCAGCAACTCCTGGTGCCGCAGGCTGCAGAGTGCGCATCGGTCCTGGTAGGCACGCAACACCCTTTCGCGGAAGCGTTCCTGATGGAGCCGCTGGCGGACAGTCCGAGTCACGTACTCGCGGCGCGCCTCCTCCGTGCCGTCGGCGACCTGGCGGGCCGAGACCGCGTAGGCAGCCGAGATGTCGTCGACCTGGACCGCGAACCTCAGAGCCGCCGGATCGTCGGCGACAACGAACGTGGGGTACCAGGCGACATAGGCCCCCGGCTCGAGCGCATGGAAATAGACGAGGGGGACGTGCTCGGCCCAGGCGGTCCGCAGACCGACGTTGTCTTTGTGGGTTGGGTCCGTACCTCGGTATGCGTACGAGAGCCTCCCGGTCCGCTCGTCGAACGCGTCGTCGTACGGTCCGCGGACGACCGTCGTGATCGACAGCGGCAACTCGCAGACGGCGGGTTTCCAGATACCCGCTGGCCCAACGAGCGGGATCCGCTTGCCATCCAACGAGAACGACTCAAGCGAGGCGCGCGCCAGCGCCTCCCCGTGCTCCTGGCGCTGCTCGGTCAGCCAGTCGAACACAGCCCGCCTGATCGTGATGTCGCGCGAGCCGATCACCTAGCAAGGATAGCGGGGCCGCCGGGCACACAGAAGGCCAGCTCGACGTAGGCCGGAAGCCCTCACCCGCATGGCTCTACTGCCGGCGCGCACGGCTGCGACAATTGGCAGTTCATGCACAAGCTCGATGGGTTTCTTGACTGGTTGCTTCGGGAACACGTGGCCAAGATGCCGGGGGCTGTGGTCGCGGCGGTTGTCATCATCCTCTACCCCGGGATCGCGCTCGTCCTTCCCTTCGGCCTGGGCTGGTCAAGCTGGTGGTTCGTGGACGCCAATCTAATGGGAGCGATATTCGCCGCGTGCGTCGGTATGGGCTGGCTGGCGCTTCAGGTTCAGGCCCGCGACCGCGCCCATCTTCTGGAATGGACGAGCGATCTTCGACTCCTCAGCGCAGCCGAGTTCGAATGGCTCGTGGGCGAACTTCTGCGGCGCGAAGGGTGGAATGTCGAGGAAACGGGCCGCCAAGACGGTCCCGACGGCAACATCGATCTACGCGCCAAGCGGGGCATCGACTCGCGGATCGTTCAGTGCAAGCGGTGGACATCCAGGCAAGTGGGCGTGGACGAGGTCAGAGCATTCGCCGGCACGCTTGCCCGCGAACAGATGCCGACAAGCGCCGGCGTGTACGTGACTCTGTCGAGCTTCACTGGCCAGGCTCGTGACGAGGCACTGAAACTCGGCCTCAGCCTGGTCGAAGGTCCCGACCTGGTAGCCCGCATTGAGAAAGTCCGACGGTCCGAGCCCTGTCCGAAGTGCGATGCGACGATGCTCTTGGCCCGCTCGACCCAGGGGTGGTGGTTTCGGTGCCCGCGCTACCCAGACTGCGATGGGAAGCGTGATCTGAGTCTCGACATCGCCCGCGCCGTCGAGTTGCTCACGAGCCAGACTTGACCGAGGCGCCAAGGTGTCGTTGACTTCCTAAGTATGATCTAGGGTGTGAACGACAAGACAGAACCTCCGAACCACGAAGCGCTCTTCGCCGTGGCTAGCGCGCAGGCGGGCTACTTCACAACGTCGCAGGCCCAGGCGTGCGGCTTCAGTTCGGCGCTGCTCACACACCACGCCAAGAGCGGGCGCTTCCTGCGCGTGGCCAGGGGCCTGTACCGCCTGCGTGACTACCCTCACGAGACCCACGAGGAGATCGTCGCTGCTTGGCTGCGTCAGTCGCCCGACGCCGTTGTCTCGCACGAGTCGGCACTCGCGCTCCTGGGGCTCTCCGACGTCATCGCCGACGCCGTGCATCTCACGGTGCCCCGGATCCGCCGCAGGCTGGTGAGCCAGCCCGGCGTCGTCATCCACACGACGACGCGGCCTCTCGCCGAAGCCGATGTCGTCTCGCGCCAGGGCGTTCGGGTCACCGGACCGGAACGCACGGTCGTGGATGTTGCCGAAGTCGGGGTCGCGCCGGACCAGGTCGTCGCGGCAGTTCGGAGCGCCCTAGATCGAGGCATTACGACATCCTCTCGACTGCGGGACGCCGCCCGAACGCGGGGTCGACGAGTCCAGCGGCTTATCGACCAGGCCCTGACGGACCCTCCGACATGAAGTACCGATCCGCGCCGGACTTCCGCCAGGCTCTGGAGAGGCGGCTGCCCGCGCTCAGCGAGGAAACCGGCCGCTCGCCTGTCCGCCTGCGCAAGGAGGTCGCGTTCGATCGACTGCTCGCCCGACTGGTGGCTATCGCGCCCGATCGCTGGCTGCTCAAGGGTGCCCTCGCGCTCGACTACCGGTTCGGCAGCCACGCCCGAACGACCCGAGACATCGACCTGGCGACTGCTGGTGACGAAGAATCGGCGACGGCGGGCCTGCTGGCAGCCCAGGCGGTCGATCTCGGCGACTTCTTCACCTTCGCCATCGAGCGCACCACCGCTCTCGACCGCCTTCGCGATGGTGCCGCCGTTCGGTATCACGTCATTGCGGAACTGGCCGGCCGCACGTTCGACGAGTTTGTGCTCGACGTTGGTTTCGACCCGCCCACAGGTGTCGAACTCGCTCGGCTGCGCGGACCCGACCTGCTCGCCTTCGCCCACCTGGCGCCCGTGGAGGTCGCGGCGTTGCCGCTCGAGTTCCAGATCGCGGAGAAGGTCCACGCCTACACGCGCGGGTACGGCGATCGGACTCCCAGCACGCGCGTCAAGGATCTCGTCGACCTGGCCCTGATCGCGACCGAAGGAGCGCCAGAGGCCACCGTTCTGCGCATCGCCATTGACCAAACGTTCGCGCGCCGGCCCGGCCAGCGGGTGCCGCCGACGCTCCCGGGTCCGCCGCCGGACTGGCGCGTGCCGTACGGCCGCATGGCTCGCGAGATCGGACTCGACCCGGACCTCGCAGCCGGGCACGCTCTTGCGGCTCGGCTGCTGGACCCGATCCTGTCGGGCGAGGTCGCCGCCGGCACATGGCACCCCGGACATGAAGGATGGCGGTGAGTTCAGAACCGATCGGCGGTTCGGGGATCCCGCCGGTTTTCGATCGCGAGTTCCTCGAGTGCGCGGAGATATAGAGGGGGATGCGCTCCGTCCAAGCAGTCCGCAGACCGACGCAGTCTCTGTGAGCTGGGTCCGCGGCAGCTCGCACGCTGCAGGCTTCCAGATCCCCTGCGGGCCCACCAGCGGGATCCGCTTGCCATGCCCGTTTGTGACCCGGGCGACCTCGTAGTCGCGGCCTTTTCCCTGGCGGGCCTGGCTTCGGCGAGGGGCATGGACTTGACTCCTTGCCTGGGCTGAACACAATGGCCGGGCAGGCACACAGCGTGCCCGTTACCCCGACCAGCGGAGCTCTCAATGAACTCTGGATTCGATCTGGCGCTGGCGATCGTCGCCGGGACCTTTCTCTCGATACTCGTCATCGCCCTGCTGGTCGTGGGCGTGATCATGTTTGCGATGCGACGAGCGATCCCACCCGCCGAGGATCCCGGCATCGCGGAACTCAAGCGTCGGATGGCTGCCGGTGAGATCTCACCCGTTGAGTACGAGGTTCGCGTGCGCGCGATAGAAAAGGGGGACATCTAGCTGCCGTCTGGACGGCGGGGTCGCCATCTGGACTACGGAAAGACGGCCGGGCAGGTGAACCCGTCCGTCAGCCCGCCCTCGCCTCCTGGGGCTCGAACGGCTCCGGGCTCGGTGTCGCTGCCGTGGCGACGTCGCACTCGGTCTCGATCGCCAGATTGCCAGATTGCCAGATTGCCAGATTGCCAGAGATCAGCAGAGCGCATCCTGCTGGCGCCAACCACCCGGGGGGTCACCGTGGATCGGATCCCCGATGCGCCCATCGGCGTCAATGACGATCGCCGTCGGACCGCCCGCCTGTGCATCCCGAACGTGCAGGGAGAAGGTCCGCGCCGATCCGCTCGCGATCACGGACACTTCGACTACTCCGCTCCGCAGCCCGGCCGAAAGGGTCCGGCAGCCGACGGCCGCTGCGCCCCCGGACAATCCCCTAAGCGGCGTACCGAACAGTCCGGGCTGACTCCAGCTCACGGAAACGTCCTGGCGGCTGTAGTTCTGGACGCCGAGATCCAGTGGCGTGGCGCAGGCGCAGGAGTCGATCGGCACCAGCACGGCGGCCGAGATCGAAACGATGAGTGCGAGCGTGACGCCGGCGAGCACGACGCCGGCGAACTCGAGTCGACGGCCAATTCGGCCTCGTGACGGCCCGGTCCTGATCGCATCAGCCTGGTCGAACAACTTCCCCCCACCTGGCTCGTCTCTTCGCTGGCCCCTGCCATTATTACGCGGCCACCGAGCCGAAGGATCAGGGCCGGACGGTCTCTGGACCCGCTTCTTTCGACGTCTGACGACAAGGAGGACGAAATGGAGTTCAAGCCAGGTCAGCCGACGGCGAAGGCTCCCGCCGAGACGTTCATCGGCGATGTCTGGATCGACGTATTGGCGCGCGGCGAGGAGCCGTCTCGCGTCCGCGTCAACGTCGTGCGGTTCGCGCCGGGCGCCCGGAACGCGTGGCACGCGCACGCCGTAGGCCAGACGCTGCACGTGACCGACGGCATCGGGCGTATCCAGGCCCGCGGTGGCAACGTCATGGAGATCCGTGCCGGCGACACCATCTACACGGCACCGGGCGAGTGGCACTGGCATGGCGCGGCACCCGACCATTTCATGACTCACCTCGCCATCTGGGAGGCGCCTGCGGCCGGCGTCGAAAGCGAATGGGGTCCGCAGGTCAGCGACGCCGAGTACCTCGCCCAGGCCGCGAAGCCGACTCGATGACGGTGGGCCCGACGAACTCGGGGGCATCGGCCGGGCCGGCTATTTGGCGATCGAGGAGAGGAGTGCCCGAGACGCGGCCCCGGATTCTGGTCCTGGGCGACCTGGTCGTCGACGTCGTGATCGCACCGAGCATCGACATGGAGTCGGGCACGGACGTGCCGGGCCGGGTCATGCTCCGACAGGGCGGTTCGGCCACGACGACAGCCAGGTGGCTCGGCCGCGGCGGGGCTCGCGTGGCCCTGATCGCGGCTGTCGGCCGCGACGCCGAGGGCCGCGCGCTCGTCAAAACGATCCGCAGGGACGGCGTCACGCCTCACGTTGCCCGCATCGCCGGCCGGCGGACGGGCCGCGTCGGCGTCGTGGTGGCCGCGGACGGCGAGCGCTCATTCGTCCAGGACCGGGCCGCGACGCTCGAACTTGCACCCGGGCACCTCCGCGCCGAGTGGTTCGTCGCCGCCGATCTGCTCCACCTGCCGACCTACTCGCTGCTCGATCGACCGCTCGGTGACGCCGGAAGGCGGGCGGCCGAACTGACCCACGCCGCCGGTGGATTGGTCGCGGTGGACCTGTCGTCGGCTGCTCCGCTTCGGGCGGTCGGTCGCCAGGCGGCGCTGGCGGTCGTTCGGGCCGTTGCCCCGGATCTGCTGTTCGCAAACGACGACGAGGCTCGCGCACTCACGACCATCGACGAGAGTCTGCTCGGCGTCGCTCCGGTCGTGGTGCTGAAGCACGGCCCCGCGGGCGCCACGGCCATATACCGGGAGGCGACGACTCCCCATCGACTCGAGGTAGCGGCGAACGCGGTCGAAGCGCCCGACACGACCGGAGCGGGGGACGCATTCGACGCCGGCTTCATCCTGGCCTGGCTGGCCTCGCGACGGAACGGGGCGTCCGTCCCCGACGGCCTGCGGCGGGCGGTCGCGGCCGGCCACGGGTTCGCGGCCAGGCAACTGACGCGCCCACGTGAGGAGTTGCGCCTCGGCTGATTCGAGGCCCGGCCCGGGATCGAGCAGGCCATGTACGATTCGAACATGCACACGCCCGCCGAACGACCGATCCGCAACGGACTTCGCGACCGGCTCGACATCAGGCCCGAAGTGGCCGCCGCGCTGGCCGCCGCCCGGCCCGTGGTCGCCCTCGAGTCGACGCTGATCAGCCACGGACTCCCCTACCCGCAGAACGTTGAAGTGGCTCGCGCCGCCGAAGCCGCGGTCCGGGAGAGCGGCGCAGTCCCGGCAACGGTCGCAATCCACGGCGGTCGGATCCTGGTCGGCCTAGACGACGAGCGACTGCTGACCCTGGCAACCACCGGCGGCGTCATGAAGGCGGCCCGCCCAAGCCTGTCGATCGCGCTGGCGGGCGGTGGTTGGGCGGCAACCACCGTCTCGGGGACGATGATCGCGGCCGCCGCGGCCGGGATTCGCGTCTTCGCCACGGGCGGCATCGGCGGCGTCCATCGGGGCGCACTCGGAGTCAACGGGGCAGCGCCGGCAGCCGGGGCAGACTCCACCCCGGCCCGGGCCACCTTCGACATCTCGTCGGACCTCGAAGAGCTGGCGCGCACCCCGGTCGCGGTCGTCTGTGCCGGCCCGAAGGCGATCCTCGACGTGCCGCTGACCCTCGAGTACCTGGAGACGCGAGGGGTGTCGGTCGTCACCGTCGGCAGCGACGAGATCCCGGGCTTCTGGTCGCGGCGGAGTGGCATCGCCAGCCCCGCCTCCGTGCCGGACGTGGCCGCGGCCGCGGCCCTGGTCGCGACCCACCTGAGCCTGGAACTCGGATCCGGCGTGCTCATCTGCTTACCTGTGCCTGCGGCGGATGAGTACCCGCTGCCCGAAGTGCGCGCCGCAGTGGATCAGGCCCTTGCCGACGCAGCCGCGGCCGGGATCGAGGGTCCCGCGGTCACGCCCTGGCTGCTTGCGCGTGTCGCCGAGATCTCCGGCGGCCGCTCGGTCAAGGCCAACGTGTCCCTCATCGTCAACAACGCTGGAGTCGCCGGCGAAATCGCCGCCGCACTCGGCCCAGGCTGACTCATCGAGCACCGGCGGGCAGTGGCTGCTCCCGGCTGCCCGGACTCGCATCCGGCACGCTCAGTCCGGGCGGACCTCGAGTCCGAGTTGAGCGGCGAGAAGAGGTGCCAGATCGAGCAGCTGGTCGTGGCTGACGATGGCGCCGCGAAGACTCCCAACCCCGACGAGCCTCTGCAGCCTCGCCCCGGAAAGATCGACCTTGGAGAGAGTAGCCTCGCTCACATTCAACTCATGGACGATGCAATCGACGAAGCCCACCGAACGCATCTGGGCGGATCTGGCGTCCAGGCTGTCTATCTCGCAGGACTCGAGCACGATGTCATCGAGATGAGAACCGGCGAGGTCCAGGAACCCGAACTTGACGCCGCGAAATCGGACTGAGGCCAGCGTCGCGCCGGGCAGCGTCATCGCTCCGAGCCGGCCGCCCGTCATCTCGGAGTCTCGCCATGAAGAATTGGTGCAGTCGAAGCTCGCGCCGTGAGCCTCGGCAATCGAGCTCTCGACGAGACGCGACCGGCGCATCGACAGCCGGTCGAAATTGCAGTGGTGGAAACGGCACTCCAGGAACCGGGCGTCGCCGGCATCCTGACCCGTGAAATCGCGGTCCGCAAAGTCGATCGCATCGTAGTCGCGGCCGGCCTGGAGGACTTCACCGGCGAAAGCGGTGAGATCGGGTAGCGACAGCGGGCGCCGCACGCGCGCTCGGCCGGCGTTAACCTTCGCCATCGATCCTCCTCCCGCGCTAATCCTGGTCGAGTTGCATGCCCGGCCCGTCGTCCGGCCTGGCCTTGAAGCCCAATGATTCGTAGAACGACCGCTTGCCGGCGGCGCAGGAGAGATGCACCTCGTCGATCCCGGCTTCACGACACCGTCGCACGAGCCGGGCCACGATTTCGTGGCCGATGCCGCGACGTTGCCACGCCGGCTCGACGATCACTTCGACAATGAGGGCGTGTAGCGCGCCGTCGGAAATAGTGCGTCCCATGGCGACGAGCCGATCATCGTGGTATGCGGACACCGAGTGCCAGCTCGACCCGATTGCGCTGAAGAGTCGGTCGTCGGATAGCTTCGTCGTCCAACCCGTCGACGCGAAGAGTCGCAGAAAGCCTTCGCGCGACGGCGGCTCCTCTCGGTAGTCGATGCGACTCTCGGCCACGACGGACCGGCCGGATGATTCCATCTGACGACTCCCTGCTCGGATTGGTCGCCGAGCCCGCGGATCCGCGGCGGCCACCGCCGAGGACAAGATAGCTCCCGGACACTGATACAGTTTCGCCCTGGGCATAGCCAGGAGGGATCGTGGACCCGGCGATACTGCAGCTGATCGAAGGCCTTCGGAAGCGTCTGGACCTGGCCGAAAGCCAGCTCGCCGTTCTTTCGGACAAGGCCGCCATCCCGTACGAGAGACCCGGCGACGGAGTGTCGCCGGAGGTTCGAGCCCTCGTGGCCACGGGCAAGCGCGTGGACGCGATGCGGCAACTCCGCGCCGACACCGGCCTGTCGGCCGTGGACGCCAGGGACATCATCGACAAGATGTAGCCGCCCCGGCCGGCGAAGAGCCGCGGCGCACCCGCAAGCGCTCAGTCCTGTGCTACGGCCAGGGGCCCGGCCGCAACGAAGCCGCCGGAGCGATCGCACTATCGTCCCGCCATGGGCTTCGAATGGGCATACCGCAACGCTGATCCACCTCCCTGGGACATAGGCCGCCCGCAACCCGTGGTCGCGCGACTCGCCGAGGAGGGCGCGTTCGCCGGTTCCGTGATCGATCTCGGCTGCGGGACCGGCGAGAATGCCTTGTTCCTGGCGTCTCGCGGCCTCGAAGTCACCGGGCTCGACGCCGCCCCGACCGCCATCGCTCGGGCCCGCCAGAAGGCCGCCGATCGGGGCATTCGCGCATCCTTCGTCGTCGCCGACGCACTGGCGCTGGCTGCGCTCGGCCGGACGTTCGACGCGGCCTTCGATTCGGGGCTGTTCCACGTCTTCTCCGACGAAGAGAGAGCACGCTTCGAGCGAGGGCTGAGAGAGTTGCTCCGGCCCGGCGGGCGCTACTTCATGTTGTGCTTCAGCGATCTCGAACCCTGGGGCGGCGGTCCCCGTCGAGTAAGCCAGGCCGAAATCCGAACCACTTTCGCCACGGGCTGGCATGTGGATTCGATAGTGGCCGAACGGTTTGCCACTCTCGATAGGACGGCCACGCCCCATGCGCCTCGAGCCTGGCTGGCCTCGTTGACCAGGCTGGCCGATGCGGAGCCCGACGCCGCGACGATGCCCGAGGCCGCCTCGACGCACAGCGTCACCGCTGCGCGGCAGCGGCGCCGGCCCTCCCGACACGGCCTCGGACGCCGATCTTCCGGCGGGCCAGGGCGTCCGGTCGTCCCCATTCGTGCCTGTCGAAGATGCGCTTCACGATCTCGATGAGAGTCAGATAGGCGATCACCAGAACGACGAGGAGCGGCCAGAACTGCCACGGCAAGGCCCCGAAACCGATCACGGCGCCCAGCGGGCTCAGCGGCATGATCAGGGCCGCGGCCAGGGCAGCGGCGATCGCGGCGGCCAGTTGCTTGCTGGGCCGACTCAACCAGAACGGACTCCGCCGCGTTCGAATGGCGAGGACGACCAGGATCTGGGTGAACAACGACTCCACGAACCAGCCAGTGTGGAACGAGTCCTCGTTATTCGTGCCGAGCATCAGGAGCAGCAGTCCGAACGTGACGTAGTCGAAAATCGACGAGATCGGCCCGAACACGACCATGAATCTCTCGATCGCGTGAACGTCCCAGCGCGCGGGCTCGGACTCGACGTCCGGATCGACGTTGTCCGACGGCAGCGCGGTCTGGGAAGCGTCGTAGATCAGGTTATTCAAGAGGATCTGGCCCGGCGACATGGGCAGGAACGGCAGGACGAGCGCTGCGCCGGCCATGCTCAGCATGTTGCCGAAGTTGGAGCTTGTGCCCATTCGGATGTACTTGAGCGTGTTGGCGAACGTGCGCCGCCCTTCGGTGACACCCTGCGATATGGCCGCCAGGCTCGGTTCGAGCAGGATGATGTCGGCCGCGGAACGGGCCACGTCAGTGGCGTTGTCGACGCTGATGCCAACGTCGGCGACGTGGAGGGCCGGAGCGTCGTTGATTCCGTCGCCCATGTAACCGACGACGTGGCCGGACTCGCGAAGAGCGCGGATCACCTGCAGCTTCTGGTCCGGATCGACCCGAGCGAAGATCGTGGTTCGCGACGCTCGGGCGACCAGTGCGGGATGGGTCAGCTTGCGCATCTGGTCGCCGGTCAGGACGTTTTCGACCTCCAGGCCGACGAGCCCGGCAACGTGACGAGCAACCAGATCGTTGTCGCCGGTGATGATCTTGAGAGCTATGCGCTGGTCTGCGAGGGCGGCGATGGCCGCGCCGACGTCGGGCTTGGGCGGATCGCTGAACAGGATCACGCCTTCGAATGTGAGGTCGCGCTCGAGCCGACCGGCCTCGGTCATGGCGATCGGGGCCGTCGCCAGTGCGACGCCGGCCGGGGCGGCATTCTTCCTTCCGGCCATTCCCGCCGAGCCGAGTGCCGGGACTCCGGCTGCCGCAGGCGCCGGTTCCGGCGCCGTGACCGGCGCGATCGAGAGGCCGGCCACCTCCTCGTGGGTCAATACCCGCGACCCAACCGCCACCAGTCTGAAGCCCTCGGCGGACGCGCCGTCCACGAGCGCAGCCAGTCGATCGTGCTCGGCCTTGTGGATCGCTCGCGCCGTGTGGTCCTCCCGTACGCTGACGCTGATCGCGGCGATCGCTTCGGGCGCCCCCTTGGTCACCAGCAGCGGCGGTTCGTTGCCGCGCTGGACGACGACGCTGAGCATGCGCCGGTTGAAGTCGTAGGGCAGCTCGGCGAGCTTTCGGTAGGAGTCCAGGTCCGCCGGTTTGGGCGCGCCTGCCAGTACGGCCGTATCCAGCGGGTTCTGGAAGCTCGACTCGAAATGGCTGTTGAGGTAAGCGAGTCCGAGCGCATTCGACGCTTCGCCGGCGTCGTCCTTGTCGATCCCGACCGCTTTGACCAGCTCGAGCTTGCCCAGGGTGAGGGTGCCGGTCTTGTCGGTGCATAGGACCGTGACGCTGCCCAGGTTCTGAATGGCCGGCAACCGCTTCACGAGGACGCCGTGGGCGGTGAGGGCGCGTGCGCCGCGGGTCAGGTTCAAGGTAACGATTGCCGGCAGCAACTCCGGCGTCAGGCCCACGGCGAGGGCGATCGAGAAGAGCAACGCGTCGAAGAGCGGCCGCTCCCGAGCCACGTTGATGGCGACGACCCCGACCACGAGGATCAACGTCACCTTGCCGATCAGCAGGCTGAAGGCACGAACGCCGTGCTGGAAGTCCGTTTCGGGGGCGCGCTCGGCGAGCCGATGGGCAATCACGCCGTAACTCGTCCGCGCGCCGGTCGCGGTTACGAGGGCCTTGCCGGTGCCGCTGACGACGCTGGTGCCGAAGAAGGCGAGCCCGGCGCGGTCATCGTCCTTGTCGGGATCCAGGTCGCCGGGCCGCGGCGTCTTCAATGCCGCGGCGGATTCGCCGGTGAGAGAGCGACTCGTCGACGAAGAGGTGGTTGGCCTCGAGCAGGCGCGCGTCGGCGGGCACGATGTCGCCGGCCCCCAGGACCACAACGTCGCCGCGGACCACCTCCCGGATCTGGATCTCCTGCTGCTTACCGTCACGGATCACCGTGGCGCGCAGGGCGAGGCGGGCCTGCAGCGCCGCCACGGCCGCCTCCGACCGCGCCTCCTGGACGAAGCCGAGGAGCGCGCTCATGGCCACGATGGCCAGGATGATTCCGGCTTCGACGCGGTCCCCGACGGCGATGCTGACCAGGCTGGCCGCTACCAGGATCAGCACCAAGGGACTCGCGAACTGGCTGATCAGCACCGCCAGGGGACCGCGATGGCCTTCGCCACCCAGCGCGTTCGGCCCGTCCTGTCGCAGACGCTGCGCCGCCTCGGCCGTGGTCAGGCCGGCCGCGGGCTGAGCAGGCGTCGAGACGGTCGGCGAGCCCGCGGTCGCCACTGGATCCTTTCCTGTGGAAGCCTTCCGAGTGGCCATGTGGCAGCATGTTATCCGTTCCGCTCGACGCCATCGCCTCGCGGCTCGATTCGTTACGGACGACGCGGGTCCCGGCCGAGCCACCCACTCGAACAGGACACTCGAATGCACTTCGTGTTCATGGTCGATCCACAGGAAGGCCTGACGTACGGCCGCATGCTCGAGCTCGCGCAGTCCGCCGAGGCGGCCGGATTCTGTGGCGTTCGTCCGCTCCGATCATTGGCTCTCGCTGCAGGGGAACTGGACCGCTGCAGCGACCGATGCCTGGACGACGCTGGCCGGGCTGGCCCGCGAGACCGAGCGGATCCGGCTCGGCACGATGGTCACACCTGTGACATTCCGTCTGCCGATCGCACTCGCGAAGGCCGTCACCACCGTCGACGAAATGAGTGGCGGCCGGGTCGAACTGGGCCTTGGAGCCGGTTGGTTCGACGCCGAACACCAGCGCCTGGGCATTCCCTACCCACCCAGAGCCGTGCGGTTCGAAATGCTCGAAGAGCAGCTCCGCATCATCATCGGGCTCTGGACGCAGCCGAGCTTCACCTTCGAAGGCCGCCACTATCAGCTACGCGACGCCGTATGCGAGCCGAAGCCGGTCCAGCGGCCACATCCGCCCATCGTGGTCGGCGGCTACGGCAAGCCGGGCATCGTCCGTCTCGCGGCCACGTACGCCGATGAACTCAATCTGGACAACCCCACGCCCGAATCGTGCCGGGAGATCTTCGGGCGGCTGGATGAGGCTTGCGTCGTCACTGGTCGCGAGCCGCGGGCCGTGCGCCGGTCGGCGATGCTGGCCTGGGATGGACCGATCGCGTTGGCCCCTCCGCCGGCACAACGCGAGTTGCTGGCGCGCTACGCCGCCGCCGGCGTGGAGCGGCTCGTCCTGGACGCCTGGCCGGGTCCGGCCACTCCGGAGTCGATCGCTCTGCTCGGTCGCGAGGTCTTGCCGGCCTTCGTCTAGGAGCCACCGACTCGACCGACGGGTGGGGCGGCGCGGCGCGCTCGGACGGACGATGCCCGAACGGCCGACCGAGGCGGATAGCGAGCGCCCCGCGCGGCGCCGTCTACGCATCCGACCGGGGCGAGCCGGCCAGCGGGAACTCCGCCCTGGAACTCGGCCGCCCTCCCCTTTCGACGCGCGCCTGCCTGCTCGACCACTCGAAGCGTCGCGGGCAAGTTCATGCGGGTCAACCGCCGCCAGGTGAGCCCCGGCGCGAGCGCAACCGCGACGATGCCCAGTCCGGCGGCGATCGCCAATGAGGGCTCGCATGCTGCTCACGAGGGCGTTGACAGGCTGGGCCGAGACCACGCCCGGCAGGCCGAAGAGCGTCTGACGAAGTGAGCCCGCATCCGCCCCGGCGGCCGGCAGGACGGTGGCCCGGTTGGCCAGTCCCGCCATGCCGAACAGCGAAGCGCCGCCGGCGTCCTGATGTCGCTCGATGGTCCACGGGCTGCCGGTGCGGCAAGGGCGGCGAGGCCCGGGATTAGGCCGCGGCGCAGACGCTCAGTGCTGGACCTCCTCCGGGGTCTCGTACCACTGCAGCCGCTCCCCGACACGCGCCCTCGTCTTCCAGCGCAGCGTCTTGGGCGCGGCGTCGATCGCCGCCAGCGCGGCCTCCACCTGACGGGCGACGTCGAAACGGGCCCCTGGCACGGGCTCGACGGCCCACAACTCGGCGATCTTGCCGAGGTTACGCTCGACCGTGTGGCAGAAACCCCAGTCGGCCCCCAGCACAGCCGCCATTCGATCCAGGCCGATCTCGCCGTCGGCGCCGTCCTTTCCCAGCGGATGGTCCGCGAGCAGGCAGAGCGCGTCGCCGAGGTCCTTGCGGTTGATCTGCCAGATCTGGAGCTTGGTCAGAAGCAGGTCCGAGAGCGGAATTGTGGGCTCCGGCCCGTCGAGCCGGCCGCGCAGGTCGAGCTTGTGGCTCATCGACAGCTCGTCGATCAAGACGTCCATGGTCCAGCGGCCGTTGGGCTCCGCGTAGTTGAGCCGCTGCGCTCCGTGGATCGCATTGAATAGCTTCTCAGGCACGTAGCCCTGGTCGTCCAGGAACGCCTTGACCTCGGCCCGCGCCCGCGAACTGACGGCGAAATCGATGTCGGCATACTGCCGGGCGAACGGCGGTTCATGCACAGACTCGGACCGCATCCATATGGCCAGGCCGCCCATCAGCCGCATCGGTATTCCGCCTGCGACCGCCAGCCCAGAGAGGCGTTCGGCCTCGGCCTTGATGTCCGGAAGGATGGCCGCGTTGTCGGGCACTTCTGATCACTCCAGCGTGGCTGCGGAGGCGATGAATGGAGAGTAACAGCAGCGACCCCGGCTGTTGGCCGGGGTCGCTGCGAATTCCCTGGGAGCGGGGAATCGACTCAGGCGGAAGTTCCTTGTAGACGAGGGTGATGTCGATGCCCTGGCGCTTTCGCACGAACCAGGAAATGACATAGACCGCGAGTCCGACGACGACGATCATCCCGATGAAGGCCGGGACCCACCATGAATTGGCAGTGGTGCCGATCGCCAGGGCCGGGTAGGCCAGTACGCACCAGGTCAGGAAGCACATGACCGCGATCGAGAGCGGGGCCACGATGTACAGGACCGGGATGCCGAGGAACCTGACGTTGGCCGGCGAAGCCTGGTAGAGGTCCGGCCGCTTGGTCGGGAAGACGACCGCCGCAACCCCGACGATCACGACGCAGACTACGCCCGCAAGGACGCCGAGCGCGAGCCAGGTTCCGAACGTGGTGCTGACGATGCTCCAGATGAGCATCAGGGTGACCAGCACCATTTCGAACATGATCGCCCAAACTGGGGAGTGCGTGCGCTCGTTGACCTCGGAGAGCTTCTCCGGCAACAGCCGGTCGAACGACCAGGCGAACCAGCTCCGGATCGGCATGTAGGTGTTCCCGACCATCGCCGGCAGGCTCCAGAACAGGAACGAACCGACGATCAGGAAGGTGAGGATAGGAGCGTTGTAGACGAGCGCCGCCAGGAAGTGGAACCAGGGCCCCGTCTGGAGGGCGTATCCGGCAGCGGTTGAGTTGACGGCAACCATGAAGTCGTAGCCGGTGATCCTGAAGAGGAGGATCACGCCGACGACGATGAAGATCACGTCCCAGGCGAGTGCGCCGAACATGATGGTCAGTTGGCGGGCGCGATTGGCGGCGCTCTTGAGCTCGCCGCTCAGGTACACGGACCACCAGTTCCACATCATGAAGGTCATGATCACGAAGATCGACGGCAGCGTGGCGCTCAGGTTGCCCGCATCTGGCGACGATCCGGGCGTCACGCCAGCGTTGGTGATGAGCGTGGCCGCCTCAGGGCTGCCGTACTTGGTGCTGATCGTGTTGAAGTTGTTGATGAAGTCGGCGTGGTTGCCGAAGACGAGCACGATGAATGCCAGGAACGTGCCCAGCGAAGCGATGATCCAGAACGCGTTCTGCCACCGGAATGTCGTCCGCAGGCCGGCGACGAGGATCGCGCCCATCAGCACGACCATGACCATCGCCCCGCCGAAGATCCAGTGAGTGTCCGTCTGGAAGCTCAGGCCCCAGTCGCGGAGCGTGGCGTTGTCGAACGTGTAGCCCAGCGTGGAGAGAACCGGGCCCAGCGCGAAGACGGGGAAGTAGCGGGCCCAGAACGTGGCCCCGATCGTCGCGGATAGGGCCGCCCCGAAGTTGGAGACCAGGGCAAGCGGCGGCGACAGGATCCGGCTCACCCAGACGTAGTCGCCGCCGGTGCGCGGCATGCTCGACGAGAGCAGAGACATCATCAGCAGGACGGGGATGTTGATGATGAACGAGACGATCGTTGCCCAGACGATGTCGGAGCCTGGGAAAGCGGATAGAGCGAAGAAGACGCCCCAGGCGAGCGTCGCGCCGACGGGTGCCGAGAACACCGCGTTGAAGATCGTCGCGTCGAGTGCGCTGGCCTCTCTCACCAGGCCAGTACTCTGGCGAACGAACAGCTGACTTCCTCCTGCCACTCATCACCTCCTGGCGTGTTCCGCAAGGAACCGCCATCGCAGGCCGTGCGCAGTCGCCGCCCGGGCCAAACTCATGGGCTCGACGCCAGACAGCTTCCTCAGCCCATGCGTAGTAAACACAATCGAACATCGCACGTCAACGAAATATGTTTGGGCAAACTCAGCCGATGTGCGAATATGTGACCCAACGAAGGGTGACGAACCCTCGACGTGGGGAGGCAACCATGCCGCTGGCGGCAGATCGTCGGCTCAAGATCGTCGAGATGGTGGCGGAAGGGGTCTCGATCGCCGTGGGCGATCTGGCTCGCGAGTTCTGCTGTTCGGAGATGACCATCCGGCGCGACATCCAGCGACTCGAGCGCGACGGGTTCCTCCGGCAGACGTACGGCGGCGCCACGGCGCACCTCACCCGCTCGCTCGATATAGCCTTCAACGCCCGGGCCCTGGCCAACGCCCGAGAGAAGCGGATGATCGGCCTGGCGGCAGTCGGCCTGCTGGGCGACGCCCGGCATATCTTCCTGGGCATCGGCACTACGGCCGAGCAATTCGCTCGCTTCCTGCCGGCTCACAACGACACCACGATCGTCACCGGCTCGCTGCCGATCGGCAGCGTCCTCGGCACGCGACCCCAGCGAGTGGTCGTGCTGGGCGGCACGATCAGGCGCGACGAATTGACATGTGTCGGCCCGATAGCCCGAGCGGCCCTGGAGCGCTACCGATTCGATCTGGCGGTGATCGGCACCGCGGGCCTGACCGCTCGCTGGGGTCTCACAGACCTCAACGAGGAGGAGGCCGAGGTCCACCGCGTCGCCATCGACCGCAGCGAGAGGCTCATGGTCATCGGCGACGGCTCCAAACTCGGCCAGGTGACCAGTTCGGTGGTGGCTCCGGCAGCCCGCATCCAGACCCTGGTAACGGACGCGTCGGCGCCCGAGAACGAGCTGGAGCCGCTCAGGGCCCTTGGAGTCGAGATCGTAATCGCAACCGGCGACGCCCGCCGGCACGCGGATCAAGCCGCGCCGATCATCGGCGCCAGTACGGAGGCATGAGCGAAATGAGCAGCCTTGCTCAGATCTTCGGCGTATCCAAACCGGTCATCGCCATGCTCCATCTGCCCGGGCTGCCGGGCCGGCCGCTCCACGACGTGGCCGGCGGACCGGACGCCATCCTCGACCCCGTGGCGCGTGACCTGGACGTGCTCCAGAACGCCGGAGTGGACGGCCTGCTCTTCTGCAACGAGAAGGACTACCCCTACCAGCTGAAGGTCGGAGTGGAGGCGGCTACGGCCATGGCTGCGACCGTGGGCCGGTTGCGTGACCGGATACGCGTCCCGTTCGGTGTCAACCTGCTCTGGGATCCAAGCGCCAGCCTGGCAGTGGCTCGAGCCACCGGCGCGGCGTTCATCCGCGAGGTCCTGACGGGCGTCTACGAA
The DNA here is from genome assembly GCA_963835845.1 of uncultured Chloroflexia bacterium. Classification (GTDB taxonomy): domain Bacteria; phylum Chloroflexota; class Limnocylindria; order Limnocylindrales; family CSP1-4; genus Fen-1039. The sequence goes on from CAWIGT010000006.1 coordinate 475,691, forward strand.
TCTGACCTGGGCATCATCACGCCGGATATTGGGTCGATCGCCGGTTATCGGGTCGCCATCGGCGCCGCCGGCGTCGCCCTGTTCGACAACATATCGCCGGAGTTCAGTAGCCCGCTCGGTTCGCGCTCGGTGGCAGATCGGGCCAGGGGCGCAGAGTTCCTGGGCATGGACGCGATCCTGATCAGCGGCTGGGCGGCCGGCAGTCCCATGGCCATGAGCGATCTGCTGGCGGCCAAGGAGGCGGCGCCGAACACGCCGATCATCGCCAATACGGGCGTTCGGGCGGACCGGGTCGCCGAGATCATGAAGGTCGCCGACGGCGCGATCGTCGGCACCAGCCTGAAGGTCGACGGCATAACCTGGAACGCGGTCGACCCGGCGCGGGCCCGAGTTCTGGTTGACGCCTTTCGCGAGTTCCGCGCCGCCCAGCACGCATCCTGACGGCGGAACCATGGCACGCACGACTCGCATCTACTTCGCCACGGATCTCCACGGCTCGTCCAAGTGCTTCCGCAAGTTCCTCAACGCCGGACCGGTCTACAAGGCCGACGTCATGATCCTGGGCGGCGACCTCGCCGGGAAGGCGATCCAGTCGATCGTCCGCCAGCCGGGCGGAAAGTGGGTCTGCAATTTCATCGGGACCGGCCACGAAGTCGCCGATGGCCCCGAGCTCGAGGCGCTGGAGAAGCTCATCGCCGACCACGGCTACTACCCGTATCGAGCCGAGCCGGGAGAACTGGAAGCGCGACAGGCCGACGGGCACGCTCGACGACCTGTTCCTCGAGCTGATGCAGGAACGTTTGACAGGCTGGCTGAACCTCGCCGACGAGCGGCTCCGGCCGCTCGGGAAGCGGCTGCTCTTCATGCTCGGCAACGACGATCCGCCACCGCTGGCACGCCTGCTCGATGCGGCGCCGTGGGGCGAGCACGACGAGGGCAAGATCGTCTGGATCGACGACGACCACGAGATGATCAGCTGGGGTTTCTCCAACCGGACTCCGTGGAACAGCTATCGCGAGCAGGACGAACAGGACCTGGCGGCGTCTCTGGCGAAGATGGCGACGGGGCTTGCCCATCCGGAGCGGGCCATCCTCAACGCCCACGTGCCGCCGTTCGACACTCAGCTCGACGACGCTCCGGTTCTCGACGAGAACCTCCAGGTCCAGCAGGTTCTGGGCCAGGCCAAGATGGCTCCGGTCGGGAGCACCGCGGTGTGCGACTTCCTCACCGAACGCCAGCCCCTCCTGGGCCTGCACGGCCACATCCACGAAGCGTCGGGTATCCGGCGAATCGGCCGGAGCGTCGCCATCAACCCGGGTAGCGATTACTCCACAGGAACGCTGAACGGGGCACTGATCACGCTGGAGCGCGACAAGATCGCCGCGCACCAGCTCGTCAGGGGCTGACGTGAGCGGGTCGTCCGGAGCCGACTCGGCGGGCGAGGTGCTGCTGGCGATCGACGTCGGGACCTCGGGTGCCCGAGCGGTAGCCTTCGACCTCGAAGGACATCAGCTGCTCGAAGTGCGCCGTGGCTACCCGATCCGCTCTCCCGCGCCGGGCTGGGCGGAGCAGGACGCCCGGCTGTGGCGCTCGGCGATGCTCTCGGCCCTCGGCGAAGCAGTTCGTCGACTCGGGTCCAGGTCGAGGCGAGTTGCCCGGCCCAGCTCGCGCCCCAGCCTGGCTCGGAGCACGCGCATCCGCGCCATCGGATTGACCGGCCAGTGCCCGACGGTGGTTCCCGTGGATCGCACGGGCGAGCCACTCGGGCCCGGCATGATGTACCGCGACAACCGCGCCACGGCCGAGGCCGCAGACCTCCGGCAACGCTTCGGCGACGAGCGGATCCACGCCCTGACGGGTCACCTGCCCGCCGCCTTCCACATCGCCCCGAAACTGATGTGGCTGCGACGCCACCGGCCCGACGTATGGGCCGCCGATCCGTTGTTTCTCCAGCCGCGAGATCTGGCCGCACTCACCTTGACGGGGCTCGCAGCCACGGACGGAACTCACGCAGCGGCGACTCTCCTGTACGACATCCGGTCGCGCGGCTGGAGCGCCGGCATGTTCCGCGACCTCGAAATCGGCGCCGAGATGCTGCCGCCCATCAGGCGGTCGGACGAGGTGATCGGCGAGCTCCGACACGAGCTCATTCGGCGGTTCGGGCTTCCGGGCTCGGTGCCGATCGTCCTCGGCGGGGCCGACTCTCAGGCCTGCGCACTCGGCTGTGGCGTGGTCGCGCCCGGGCCGGTCAGCGAGATGGCCGGCTCGTCGACATGCCTCAACGCGGTGGTGAAGGAACCGCTCGGCGAGCTCCTGATCACCCACTATCCCCACGTGCTGGCCGGGCTCTATACAACCGAGACGGGGATCAACACCACGGGCGCAGCCGTAGGGTGGCTGGCCGATCTGGTCTACGGCCGGCGGGGTGGTCGGGCGCGGGGTCGAGACTACCTCGCCATGGACGCCGAGGCCGGCGCGGTTCCCGCCGGTGCGGACGGCGTCCTCGCTCTCGCGGTGCTCGGCGACGGCGAGCGCACCGACCCGGACCTGCGCGGCGCCTTCACCGGGCTCTCCCAGCGCCACGGTCGGGCCGTGCTGGCTCGGGCGGTGCTGGAAGGCGCGGCGTTCGCCATCCGGGCCCAACTCGAGCTGCTGAGCAGTGCCGGCGCCTCGGTCACGGAACTCAGGGTTTCCGGCGGCGATACACGGCTCGGGACCTGGAACCGCATCAAGGCCGAAGTCACCGGGCTGCCGGTCCGGCCGGTCCCCGGCGATGCGGCCGCTCTGGGAGTTGCGATGCTGGCCGGCGTCGGCGCGGGCGCCTACCGAGACTCCGCCGAGGCCATCGAGCGCTGCGTCCGGATGGACCCGCCGATCGAGCCGTCGAAAGAAGCCCACGCCGCCTACGACGACCCGTACGGTTCATATCTCCAGCTCGTCGACTCCGCCGTCGCGCGTCGACAGGCCGGAGCCTCCACCACGCCGTCAACCGGTCAAGGCTGAGGAGCATTCGCCATGCAGCTCGAACTCGGCATCAACACTTGTTTCGCGGTGAAACGGTGGCCGCTCCCAACCGATTGGGCTCCGATCGTGCAGGAGCGGCTGGGCCTGAAGCTCGTGGAGCATTCCTTCGATCTGGTGGACCTCGACTCCGAGCCGGCACTCGATTCCTCGGTGCAGGCGCTGCGCGCCGCCGCAGCGGCGTACGGGCTGCGTCTCAACTCCACGTTCACCGGGCTGGCCGCCTATTCGTCGAACCTGCTGTTGAGCCCCGACCCAGCAACCCGTGCGGCGGCCGCGGCCTGGTTCGAAAGGGCGATCGACTTCAGCGGGCGGGTCGGGGCGGCGGCTACCGGAGGACACGTCGGCGCGTTTTCTGTGGCGGACTGGCGCTTTGGACCGCAACGGGCTGAACGCTGGGATGGGCTGAGGGCATCACTCGACTTGCTCGCCCTGAAGGCGCGCGCCGCAGGTCTCGAAGCCTTGCTGGTCGAGAATCTCGCCGCGGCTCGCGAGCCTTCGACGATGGCGATGATCCGGGAACTGACCAACGAAGGAGGCGTCGACAGGGCGGCGATCCGGCTCGCCCTAGACGTGGGCCACATGTGCGTCCCCGGCACCTCGGGCGCGGATAGAGATCCATACGCATGGCTTCGCGAATTCGGTCGTTCGGCCTTCGAGGTCCAGCTCCAGCAATCGGACGATGCGGGCGACCACCACTGGCCCTTCACACCGGACGCGAACGGCCGCGGCCGGATCGACGCCGACCGCATGATAGACGCCCTCGGTGACGGCGGCGCCGACCAGCTGGCTCTTGTCCTCGAGATCATCCCAGCGTTCGAGCAGGACGACGAAACTGTTCTCGACGACCTCGCCGCTTCGGTCGACTACTGGCTCGAAGCCCTGTCGCGACGCGGCGTCCTGGCCGTCTGACCGAACCAGGATCCCGGTCCCTGCCGGACTGCCCTCGGCTGTGTCAACGCTTAAGCCGCGGTTTGCTCCTGACATGGTTTGTCATGTAGTGGACGTACCGTCCTGCCCGTCGGGGTACTCGAATCGGGAGAACAAACCGTGGCCATGGTCATCGACATCGCCTACTGCGGACTCGATTGCGGCGCCTGCCCGGCCTTTCACGCGTCCGAGCGGCTCGGCATGGAAGAGCGGCAAGCGGTCGCGGAGAAGTGGAACGTCGAGTTCGGCGGCACTCACACTGCCGCGGACATCGACTGCGCCGGCTGTACACACGAGGGCCGGCACCCACCTTACTGCGAGAGCGGCTGCGAGATCCGCGAGTGCGGCGTCACAAGAGGCGTGAGCACGTGCGCGGAATGCGCCGCCTACGGCTGCGACAGACTCGCTTCGTTCCTGGCCGGCGTTCCGGACGCGAAGGCAAACCTGGAGGGCCGCCGCCCGGCCTAGGGGACTGCGCCTCGGAGTTGCCCACCGTTTACCCACACTCGGGTGCGCGATGGGCGTACGCGGGGCGGCCCTTTTTGCGACCCTTGTCCGGCGCCGGGTGCCCTCGGAGGAGGGGTCGTCACGCCCGGAAGGAGGAGTCGACAGGTCGGAGGAGGTTCGCTCATGGCTGCTGCTGCCGGGTACGTCCGGAGCATGTTCCAGTGGACCCTGAAGCGCGAAGGAATCATCGCCCCGGACGAGCGGCCGCCGGCCGCCCAGACCGCTGCCCTGGGCCTGCAGCACATCTTCGCGATGTTCGGCGCGACGGTGCTGGCCCCGGTGATCATGGGCTTCAACCCGAACACGGCCATCTTCTTCTCGGGCATCGGCACGCTGATCTTCTTCCTCTTCGTCCGCGGCCGAGTCCCGAGCTACCTCGGCTCGAGCTTCTCGTTCATCGCCGTCGTTCTCTCCGCTGAAGCGATCGGTGGCGGCCACAACATCCCGGTCGCGCTGGGCGGGATCATCGCCTGCGGCCTCGTCTACGCGATCATCGGCTTGATCGTCATGGCGATCGGCTACCGATGGGTCGAGTTCCTGATGCCTCCGATCGTGACCGGTGCCGTCGTTGCGGTGGTCGGCCTGAACCTCGCCCCCGCCGCGATCAACTACATGATCGGCTCGGACGCCAGCCACCCGGACAACTTCGGCATCCTGATCGGCCTCGTTACCGCTCTGGCCGTCGCGATGGTCGCCGTCTACGCCCCCGGATCCATAAGGCGGCTGCCCATACTCATCGGCGGCATCTTCGGATACGTCCTGTACGCCATCCTCTCCAACGTCCTCAACGTCGGCGGCACACACATCGACTTCAACGCCGTCACCAGCGCGCCGCTGGTCGGCTGGCCGGCTCTGACCACACCCCAGTTCGACTCGCACGCCGTAACCCTGATCATCCCCGTCGCGCTCGTCCTCGTCGCCGAGAACCTCGGCCACATCAAGGCCGTCGCGACCATGACCGGCCGCGACCTCGATCCGTATATCGGACGGGCATTCCTGGCCGACGGCGTGGCGACCATGATCTCCGGCTCCGGCGGCGGCACGGGCGTAACGACCTACGCCGAGAACATCGGCGTCATGGCCGTCACCAAGATCTACTCCAGCCTGGTCTTCGTCATCGCGGCCTGCGTCGCGATCCTCCTCGGCTTCTCGCCGATGTTCGGGGCGCTGGTCCTCTCGATCCCGCAGCCCGTCCTCGGCGGAATGGCGATCGTGCTCTTCGGTCTGATCGCCACCACAGGAGCCCGCATCTGGGTCGAGAACAAGGTCGACTTCACCGACAACAAGAACTTCATAACCGCGGCCGTCGCGCTTACCCTCGGCGCCGGCAACCTGGCGATCACCCAGGGCGATTTCTCTCTGGGTGGCATCGGTACCGCCTGCATCGGCGCCCTGCTGGTCTATCAGATCCTCAACAAGTTTGGATTGGGCAGCACGGCACCGGCGCCGATAGCGGATGCGGCTGTGGAGCCCGTCGCCCCCTAGGCGAATCTCTCGGAGAAACGAAGCGGGCGGCCCATCGGCCGCCCGCTTCTCTATTTGGTGATAAGCCGCGGCCGCCTATGCCGGGCGGCCCGTACCGAACTGGCGGTCGCCCGCGTCGCCGAGCCCGGGCAGGATGTAGCCGTGCTCGTTGAGCTGGCGATCGAGCGCCGCGCAGTAGATCTCGACATCCGGATGGGCGGCCGTGACCGCGGCGACGCCTTCCGGGGCCGCGATCAGGTTGACGAGCTTGATGCGGGTGGCGCCCCAGCGCTTGAGGACCTCGATCGCCGCCGTGGCGGAGCCGCCGGTGGCCAGCATCGGGTCCAGGATGAGGCACAGGTCGACGGTCGCTGAGTCAGGCAGCTTGTTGTAGTACTCGACCGGTCTCAGGGTCCGCTCGTCTCGGAACAGGCCCAGATGCCAGACCTCGGCCGTGGGCATCAGCTCGAGCATCGCGTCGACCATGCCCAGGCCGGCCCGCAGGATCGGCACGAGGCCGATGCGGTCGCCCAGCTCGTGGGCATCGGTCATCTCGAGCGGCGTGCTCGACCGGCACGGCCGGACTTCGACGTCCGCCAGCGCCTCGTACCCGAGCAGCCACGAGAGCTCGCGGACGACCTCGCGGAACTTCTTGGGCTCCGTCGTTGACGTCGCGCAGGATCGCGCAGCTTGTGGAGGATCGCCGGATGACGCGAGACATGGAGTGACGGCCATGCGGCCTCACGAGCCGGCAATGGAGAGCTATCTGGCAACTGATTGCTCCTCCGTGACGGGGCTTGATAGCTGTTGCTGCAATCGTAGGAGAACGGCGGCCCGACCGCCGGGCAGAACGCTCAATCGGCGCGCGAGATCGACTCCCCGGCCGGTCGCCGGCGGCCCGGCCATCGGGCGCCCGAAGCCCAGTTCTCGACGTCGGCCCGACCCTGAGCCAGAACTCTTCGGAGATCGCCCCAGGACCGCGCGTCGATCAGCGGCAACGTGGCCAGCATGATGCTCAGCCCGCCGTACCATAGCGCCGGCAGAGCGAGCATCGCCGAAACGGGCACTGTCCAGCGGTGGTCGGTGCGAGCGCCCCAGACCACGAGTACGACGGCGAAGGGCAGCCTGACCGCGAACGGGATCGGCACCGCCGCCCAGGTACCGTTCTTGCCGACGTTGTTGGCCAGAACCTGCGGCCAGGTGCGCCAGGCGTCGGGCATCGACACGAACGAGACGATCACGATGGCCGCGGTCGCCGCGAGCGCTATGGCCAGAGATCGCCACTCTCGACGCACGGCGAACCACAGCAGCGCGACGCCCGGCGTGATCTTGGTCAGCAGCACGAACGACCATGCCGCGGGCCACCGAAACCCCACCACGATCGCCAGCGCCACGAGGAGTTCGATGTTGCCTCCCCAGATCTCCATCAACCCGAAGAACGCCAGGCCGAGCAGGATCAGACGCGGGCCGGTCAGATAGGCCATGGCCGCCATGAGGATCGCCGCCCAGACCCCCATGAAGACCTGCCAGGGCAACCACCGGATGGGCTCGAGCAGCTGGAGGAAGGCCGGCGAGTACGGATAGGCGATCTGGTCGGTCCAGTTCGAGTGCAGATACGGATTGGCCAGAGTGGGCGCCCAGTAGCAGATGGCGTCCATTCCGGAAGGCAGCGCGGTCTTGCTCCACGGTTCGGCGAAGTAGACGATGCCGAGCCAGGCGGCGGCGAGTGCGGCGAAGCCGACCGCGGGGATCAGGGGCACCCGCCGGCCCGCGAACGCAGCCGTTCGTTCGGTGGACGTTTTCAGAATCTTCTCCTCGCTCCGGGCACTCCCAAGCCCCGGGGCATGCTAGCACCGAGCCACAAACGCGAAGCCCGGTGGCTAAGGCCCGGCCGGCAATGGCGTGGCACTGTCGCGAGGCAGCGTTCCGGATCGCCGACGAATTGACCGGCCGTCCCGACTCAGACGAGGCCCTTCAGCAACCGCGCCCCCGATGTCGGGCCGCCGGCGCGCTCTACGACCGCGGATCGGCCCAATCGTTCGTTGTCGGCGTCGGGACCCGCCGGCCCGAGGAGGCTGCTCCAGCCCTCGGCCGAGAGTCTGTCGAGGGCCAGCCCGGCCTCTCGCATGATCCTGATAGCGATCTCGTGGATCTCGCCGTGAAGGGTTCCGTCGCTCAGAGACGAGCGAATTCCGCGTGCGGCCCTCGCGGCCGATGCCAGGTCTGCCGCGGCCGTCGCCACTCCACCCGTGGCGGTCGACTCCACGACAAGGGAGACGTCTGCGCCGGCGAGGGCTGAGACGGCCGCTGCGGTCGCTCCGGGCGTGCCCAGCCAGGCCTTGCTGTCATTGAGGACCAGCCGGTGGCCGGGGAAGACGGCTCGTCGAAGCCACGCCTGGAGCAGGATCGCCCGCGTTTCGCCTTCGGCGGCGATCCAGTTCGGCACCGCCCCGAGCATCAGCCGGTCGGCGGGCAACCCGTCGGCGAGGGCCAGCTCCACGCCGAGCGCCTGGAGCGCCAGGGCACGGCCCGCGCGAGTGGCGGCGTCGGACGGGATGCCGCTGGCCACGTCTGCTCCGAGCGCCAGCGGGCCGGGGCCGATGACCACCCGGCAACCGGCGCGGGCCTGAAGACGATGCGCGAAGGCGTGATCCGCGAGCGCCCGTTCCGGGTCCAGATTGTCCTCGACGATCTCGCGAATGGGATCGGCGCCGACGAAATCGATGCGTTCGAACGCGGCCACGACCGCCTGCTCGGGCGCGGCGAAGGCCGACGTGACGGTCATGAGGCTGGCGTAGGATCGACGTCCCGCGGCGGCGTCGTCGGCCGCCCGCCGCAACGACGATAGCCCACGCTGGCTTCCGGCCGGCACCGGCCCGGCATTCGCGGACGCCGCCGTCGCCGTACGGCGATGGCCGCCAAGACGTGGCTGGCGGCCTCTGGGCGAACCGTCGAAGTCGAACAAGCCCGGCGTTTCCAGGCCTGCCTGGCGGCGTGCCTCCGCGAATTCCCAGCTGGCCGGGACGCGGACCTGGACGACGTCGGCGCCGGCGGCGACTGCCGCCCGAACCTCGGACGCTGCGGGTCCGACCTCAGGCGCTTGCAGTGAAACGCCCAGCCAGGGCTCCGCCGGCATGCCCAGGACGTCGCGCATCTCGTGCGTCGCGGTGCGGTTTGCGTCAAAGCGGACGAAGGCTGCGTCCATCAGCTCGGCGGCCCGCGTCTCCGCCGCGGCCAAACGTTCGGGCCGGCTCAGCAGTTCGGCTTCGAGGCCGAGGTCGATCGCGCCGGACGCACCGTCCAGGGCCACGTCGCGCGGCGGCAGGTCGTATTCCAGCATGGCCACGACGAAAGGCAGGATCACGCCCCGAGCCAGACGACCGGCGTCGGGGCCGCAGTAGCGCTCCGCGAGCGACGCGGCCAGCGGCCGGCCGGCGCGATCGAGCCCGTCCACGCCGAGCATGCGCAGAACCGCCCGCTCCTGGGCGATGGTCGCCGAGCGGCGGGCGACCTCGGAGAACCGCTGCGCCAGGGCCGCGGCGCGTTGCCGGACGAGTTCGACCTCCCGCGACATCGCCGCATCACTCACGTGGCACCTCGCCGTTGGTCTATCGGGCTGGGATCGACGCCTACCTTACGCGCACGAACGACGGATACACCGTGGTGTCGTACGCGACGAGCATGTTGGTCGACGTGCCCGTGGTAGGCGCCTCGATCTTGACCTCGAGCTGGTGGCCGGGGGCCAGCGAGACGGTCCCCGTGATGGGGATCGTGATCGGAGTGTGTATCCAATTCCGTCGCGTATATCCACGGCTGAAGGTCAGGTTCGTGATCTCAGCGTAGGTTCCCGCCGTCGCGTTGTAATCGCGCAGATAGACGACGAGAGCTCCGTTGACGCCGGTGGTGTTGGTATTGGTCGCCGACCAGATGTCCACTGTGACCGATCCACGCAATGTCAGCGGCGTCGTCATCAGTGGGGTCCGCCAGTTCACGTAGTAGCAGGCGCTGGCCTGGGTCGGGTTGGGAGTGGCCCTGATCAGACCGCGTCCTGCCCGATTGGCGCAGCCGGTATCGGTGTCGTAGCGGAAGAGGGTGGTTTGCGTAGACGCCGTCGTCGTCGCGGTCAGGTTCACCTGGGCCCTGGTATTGCCCGTCGGCGACGGCGGGTTGTTGTGCAGGTAGAAGCGCCAGTTACCCGAGGCGAAAGATGCTCCGGCGTTCACGGTCCGGCCGAACATGGCGAGGCTCGATCCGGGCCCGACCATCACGACGCAGGCCGTAACCAGGATCGCCAGCAGCAGCCCGTGTCGGCCGATTCGGATCATGACGGTCCCAGGGCGGCACGCCTGACTTCGGCGGCGCGTCTCCGCTCCGCATCGAGGAAGCGAGCCAGCTCGCTTTCGTACTCATATGGGATCAGGTCGTCGTCCCCGTCCTCGAAGTCCTCGATCAGCCAGATCGCCAGCAGCAGCGTTATGGCGAGGCATAGCAGCGAGGCGATGCCCGTGGGAACGGTCAGCATGTACATCAAGAAGCCGAGGAAAGGCGCCGATCGCACGACCACGCCTGTGACCGCCGTCCCGGGCACCAGATCCGGGTCGGGGCCGTTGTTGGCGTCGCCCTGGACCTGGAAGTACAGCCCGTCCGCCTCGGTCGCGACGTGGGTGACCCGGTGGGTCACAACCACTCCGTTGGGTTCCTTGTAGGTAAGCACGTCGCCTACGTGGATCTGGTCGAGCGGCACGGCCACCTCGTCGACGAGGGCGCCGATCGGGATGGCCGGCGACATCGAGCCGCCGCGGATTATCACCAGCTCATGCCCGAGGCTGGGGAACGCGTTGGCGGCAATGACGAGCGCCGCCACGGACACGACGAGCAGCAGCAAAGCCAGGTCGAGCAGCCTGCGGATCGTTCGCAATGCCGTCTTCATAGCCTGATGCCTTTCGAGAAGTTACCGCCGGTCATGGGCTCGCTGACGCGAGCCATGACCGGCGGCGGTGCAGCCGTCAGATTACGGATTGTTAGCGGTCTGCTGGGCGTCGAACACGAACGTCACGTTTGCCGTGGCGGTCTGGTACGCGTCGCCGACAGAAGTCGGCAGGAAGGCCGTGAAGCAAAGGGTTTCATGGGTGGTTGCGGCCAGGACCCGAGCGCCTGCGTGAGGAGCCGGGTTCAGAGTGCCGAAGTGCGGGTTGGCACTTAGCAGCCCCGTGGAGAGAGTGACGCCGGCGGCGTTGTTGTTGCAGTCGGTGCCGACCAGAGTCTTGATGGTCAGAGTGATCTGAGGGGCCAGGCTCTTGACGTCTGTATTGACCGTGGTCGACGTCAGGACGTAGCGCAGCTCACCCGTGCCGGTATTGTCGAGCTGGAGGGGCAGATTGACGGTATCGCCCGGCATCATTCCGGTGACGTTCAGCGTGGTGCTGGCGTCGACGCCGAGGATGATCGAGCCGGTCCCGAAACCGCCGGCTGCGTTGACGGTGGACCCGAAGAATGCCATCGACAAAGTGGCCGTCGTCACACTACCTACGGCGGCGAGCCCCATCATCAGGGCCATGAGTCCTCGCCTGCGTCGGCGATGAGTCCTCTGAGTGTTCTCCATACTCCATTCCTTCCTGTTCGCCGGGAGCGAGAGACTCCCTCGGCCTGGCAGCGGGGCGCCGAGTGGTGCCTTTCGGCACCGATTGCCTCGACCCGCCCAGCGCGGTGAGTCCATCAAACCCTCCAAACAGAGTGCTCACAACCGGACCTCAGGGCAGGCGCTGCTGGTACTTTGGTTACCTTCAGAGTGAAAACTCCGTAGCCGATGGCGTTGCCGCAGAGCACCCGGACTTCCGGCCGAGAAGGCCGCCACAAAGGGCCAGAGGCTATAGCGCCATTGCACCGGGACCTATGGGGTACCGGGGCGGGGCCCGATCGGCCTGAGGAGCAGCCGGGCAGGTAGGCGGTCCGTACGCCCTAAAGACGGCCCGAAGCCGATCCGACTCCCTGTTTGACGACTCAACAGCGACCCGGCGGCGTCCCCTGCCTGGTTCGGGTGCCCGAAATCGGGACCGGTCGGCAAGACCGGCGCCATATGCAACGAGTCAATCCACAGTCAACGAGAGCAATCGGCCGGGATGATCGACACCAATCAGAAGCCGGTGGTACAGGACCAGGTTCTCGTCGAAGCCGAGATCGACGGGAGAGTGGTTCGATTCCGCGCGGTCGTCATCAGCATCCCGCCGACCGCGCTCTGGCTGGGCCTCGCCAAGCCCAATCCGCTCCTTGCCCGGCTCTGCGCCGGGGATCCCATCGTCCTGACTTTCAGCCGTGGCGGCGTCGGCATGGTCGCCGAGTCTTTCTTCCTGAGCCACCTCGGGACGAGCCAGTCGCGATTCATGTCCGTGGAGATGCCGTCGGATTGCAAGCTGGTACAGCGCCGGGAATACCTGCGACTCGACACCGAGTGCCAGCTCGAATACGTGGTGGTCAGCCAGGGCGACACGGGCGCCGGCGTGACCGGTGAAGGCACGACCCTCGATCTCAGTGCGGGCGGTTTGCGATTCACGGTCCGGGCTGCGATCGGCGAGACGGTGTCGGTCGGAGATTCACTGGAGATCCGGCTCGCGATCGGTCAGGGCGCGCTACTGGCCGAGGCAGAGGTTGTGCGGGTCGAGGATGTCACGGAAATCGGACCGGACGGGCGCCTGCTCCCGCCGGTCACGCGGCCGCGGCCGCCGCGGACTGCGGTCGCGGTGCGGTTTGTCTCGATCCCGGAGGCAGCCCAGGACCGCATCATCAGGCACATCTTCGCGGTCCAGCGCAAACGCCGCCAGGGCCGCGGTCGCGCGGCCTACGAACGGGCCGGAGCGCATGAAGCAATGCAGTGGGGAGCGGAGCGGAGGTAGTCCGCTCCGGAAGGCACGACGCCACCGGATCCGGCGCTAGCGGATCCGACGTCGCGTGGCGATACCGAGCCGGCTGCAACCCAGCGGCCCGCTTCCGAGCCGCCCGCCCGGCGGCCCGCTACTCTTCGGCGGAGCGGTGGTAGACGCCGGCTACGCGGACCATGACCGCTTCACGCAGAAGCGCGGCAAGGGCCGCGGCGCAATCCGCGTCGTCCGGATCGGCGTCCATGTCCGCCCAGAAGACGTACTCCCAGCGCACCCCACGGCTCGGCCGCGATTCCAGCCGCGACAGGTTGATCCTGCGCTCGGCGAAACATCCCAGGCAGCGGTACAGGCTGCCAGGAACGTTCCGGACTGCCCACACCAGCGTCGTCTTCATCGGGCCGGCGAGGGTCGCCGAGGCGAACCACTCGTCCGGAATGGGCTCGCGGATCAGGACGGCGAAGCGGGTCCGATTGGCGGCGCCGGTCTGGATGTCGGCGGCGAGAACCTCCAGGCCGTAGAGCGGGGCCACGCGCGCCGAGGCGACGGCCGCAGCGCCGAGTTCGGCCTTGTCGGCGATGGACTTGGCGGCGCCGGCAGTGTTGTAGCTGGTCATTACCTGCCACGGCCTGGACCGCAGGAACTCGTCGGCCTGATCCAGCGCCTGGGCAATGCTGTAGACCCGCTCGATCTGGTCCAGGCTCTGGCCGGGCAACGCCAGCAAGGCGAGATGAACCGGGACCGTCACTTCAGCCGCGATTCGGATCTCGTCGAACTTGAAGAGCAGGTCGTAGATCTCGCGCACGCTGCCGCCCTGCGACCGCTCGATCGGGACGACGCCGGCGTCGACGCTTCCGTCGTGGACCGCCTCGAACACGGCCCGCCAGGTCGGCAGAGCCACGGCCGCGGGGTCGGCGAAGGCCGACAGGACACCCTCCTCACTGAACGCACCGGGTTCGCCCTGGAAAGCGACGCGCGGGACATGGGCAGCCGATGACGACACGGCCCTGGGCGCCGTCCCTGTCAGGTCGGCCGGTTCCACCGATCGCGACGAGCCACCCGAAGAACCGTCGGACGCGGGCGCTGCCATGGGACCCTCCGTCGGCTACTGGGAAGGCGTGGGCCGGCCCGAAGGAGCGGCGCCGCCGGGCTGGACCACGGTCGTGAAGTGGCGTTCGTCGCGGCGCCGCAGTTCCGCGCCCGTCTTCCAGATCGCGTACTCCAGGGAATCGCACAGGGCCAGGCACGAGGCCGCGATGATGTTCGTGCCACTGCCGATCGGTCGACCACTCCAGGACGCCATTCGATGAGTCGATGATGACCCGCGTCTGCGCGCCCGTCGCTTCCTCGCTGTCTAGGATGCGGACCTTGTAGTCGACCAGGTGGACGGAGTCCAGCACCGGGTAGAAGGCGCCGAGCGCCTTGCGCAGCGCGGTATCCAGGGCGTTGACCGGGCCGTTGCCGTCGGCGGCCGTGTGCAGCGTTTCGCCGTCCACTTCCACCTTGACCGTGGCTTCGGACAGCAACTCGGCGCCGCCGCGCTGCTCCACCAGGACGGTGAAGTCGCACAACTCGAACGGCCGCCGGTAACCAGCCTTGTGGCGCTTGACCAGCAGCTCGAACGAGGCCTCGGCGCCTTCGAAGGCGAGGCCGTCGGCTTCGAGCTGCTTGATAACCTGGCTCAGGGCCCTTGGATCGACGCCGTCCAGCTGCTGGCCGAGTTGCTCGGCGCGGATCTGGGTGTTGGCTTTGCCGCCCAGCTCGCTGACCACGAGCCGCATGACGTTGCCGACCACGCCCGGATCCACGTGCTGATAGGCGCTGCTGGCGCGGGCGGTCGCAGCGCCGTGGACGCCGCCCTTGTGCGCAAAAGCCGAGCGGCCCACGTACGGCTGGTGGTCGTCCGGGGCGATGTTGACGATCTCTGCAACGTAGCGGGCCATCTCCGTCAACTCGGCCAGCTTGCCGGACGGCACGGGCGCGAATTGCGTCTTGAGCTCAAGGTCGGCCAGGATGCTGACCAGGTTGGCGTTGCCGCAGCGCTCGCCGTAGCCGTTGATCGTGCCCTGAACGTGGCGAACGCCGGCGGCCACCGCCGCCAGGGAGTTGGCCACTGCCAGCTCCGAGTCGTTGTGAGTGTGGATGCCCCACACGACCACGGGCGCGCCACCGGTCGCAAGATCGTCCTCGGCAAGCTGCGCCATGCTCGACCGCACGATCCGGACCAGATCGTCGGTCATGGTGCCGCCGTTGGTATCGCACAGAACGAGGGTCGTGGCGCCGGCGTCGCGAGCGGCTCGCAATGTGGCCAGCGCGTAGGCGGAGTCGTCCTTGTAGCCGTCGAAGTAGTGCTCGGCGTCGTAGACCAGCTCGCGTCCGGCGGCGAACGGGAACGCCACCGAGTCGGCCACCATGGCCAGGTTCTCCTCCGGCGTGGCGCCCAGCACATCGCGGACGTGGAGCAGCCAGCTCTTGCCGAAGATCGTGACCACAGGCGTCTGGGCGGCCACGATCGCGACGAGATTCGGGTCGGTCTCAGCGCGGTTGTTTCGATGTCGAGTCGAGCCGAACGCCGCCAGCCTGGCGTTCTTCCAGGCGATCGAACGGGCGGCCGCGAAGAAGTCGACGTCTTTCGGGTTCGACCCCGGCCAGCCGCCTTCGACATATGCGAAGCCGAATTCGTCCAGGCGTCGCGCGACTTTGATCTTGTCGGCCAACGAGACGATCAGGCCTTCGCGCTGAGTCCCGTCGCGGAGCGTCGTGTCGTAGAGGACTACGCGGTCGCTCATCGCATCACGCCCTCTGCGGCCCCGAGACCCCGGGGCTCGGTCGACTGCATGGCGGCGACCACGGCGTCGGCCATCTCCTGCGTTCCGACCTTTCTGGTGCCGGCCACGTCGCCCGTCGCGGCCACGAGATCCGGCGTCCGGTAACCCTCGTCCAGCGCGGCACCGACGGCCCGCTCTATCGCCTCGGCGGCGCCGGGCTGGCCGAGAGACCAGCGCAGCATCATCGCCGCCGACAGGATCGTGGCGATGGGGTTGGCGATGTCCTGGCCGGCGATGTCCGGCGCGGAGCCATGGATCGGCTCATACAACCCGAACAGGCCGTGCGCCGTCCGCTTTTCGCCCAGAGAGGCCGACGGCAGCATGCCCAGCGAGCCCGCCAGCACGCTGGCCTCGTCGCTCAGGATGTCGCCGAAGAGGTTCTCCATGACCATGACGTCGAACTGCGCGGGACGAGTGACGAGCGACATGGCGCAAGCGTCCACCAGACGATGCTCAAGCTCGACGTCCGGGAACTCGGGCTTGACCTCCTCGACGATCGTCCGCCACAGTCGGCTCGACTCGAGCACGTTGGCCTTGTCCACGCTCGTCAGCTTCTTGCGCCGGCTGCGGGCCAGCTCAAAGCCCAGCTTCACGACGCGCCGGATTTCGTGCTCGGTGTAGGCCAGCGTGTCGACCACCTCGCGACCGGCAGGGGTCACCCGCTGCTCGGACGGCTTCCCGAAGTAGAGGCCACCGGTCAGCTCTCGCACGATCAGCAGATCCACGTCCTTGACCAGCGACTCGCGAACGGGCGAGCTGGCGGCGAGGATGGGCTGAACCGTGACCGGCCGGAGGTTCGCATAGAGCGACAGGTCCTTGCGGAGCCTCAGGAGAGCCTGCTCGGGCCGAACCTTGGCTTTGGGATCGTTGAAGCGCGGGTCCCCGATCGCGCCGAAGAAGACGGCGTCGGCAGCCGCGCATCTGTCGACGTCTTCGTCGCGGACACCGACGCCATATGCATCGATGGCCACCCCACCGACCAGCACTTCCGTCCAGTCGACGCCGAAGCCGAAAAGCGGACCGGCCGCCTCGATGACGCGCCGGCCGGCGGCGATGACCTCCGGCCCGATCCCGTCACCGGGCACGAACACGAGGTTGTACTTGCTGCCGGCAGGCGTGGTTCCGGCCTCTGCGCGGGAGGTGTCGGTCACGGGAGCTTCTCTACCTTCTCTGGTGGCTGTCCGGAGGCACGGGCCGCGTCCAGCACCGCCGCCGAGGCGACGGCGTCCCGCTGGAGCTTCTCGGCGCCGGACAGATAGGCGGCGACGGATGCTTCGATGATGTTGGTGGACAGGCCGTGGCCGGTCGCCACGAAAGCGTCCGGGCTCTCGTCGGTTGAACGGCGGACGCGGACCACTACCTGGCCCTGGGCGTCCTCGCCGCCGGAAACGGCCCTGATTTCGTATTCGGCCAGGACCGGCTTCCAACCCAGCACGGACTCGAGGGCCTGGTCGATCGCTCCGTAGAGCGCATCCACCGGACCGTTGCCGGTCGCTTCGACCGAACGCGACTGGTCGGCGATGCCGAGCGAGATCATGCCCATCGCGCGACCGCCGTGGGAACTGGTCACGCTCCAGCCCTGGAGAGCGATAGTGCCGGGTACCGCCGCGGCTCTCTGCTCGACGATCGCCAGCAGATCCGCGTCGGTCACGTCCTTCTTAGTGTCAGCCAGGGCTATCACCTGGGCGTAGATCGCGTCGAGCGCCTCGCCTTCGACGTCCTGGCCGAGCGTATGCAGCTTCTCGCGGAGGCCGCGCCGGCCGGAAAGCTTGCCGATGGTCAGCTGGCTGCCCGAAAGCCCGACGGACTGTGGCGTCATGATTTCGTACGTGAGCGGATTCTTGATCACGCCGTCCTGGTGGATGCCCGACTCGTGGGCGAAGGCGTTGCCGCCGACGATGGCCTTGTTGGGCTGGACGGCGAAGCCGGTCAGATAGCTCACCAGCCGGCTGGCGGGCGTGAGCTGCTCGGTCACGACTCGAGTCGCGAGTCCGGGGAACTGCGTTGGGCGGGTCTTGATACCCATCACCACTTCTTCGAGCGAAGCGTTGCCGGCTCTCTCGCCCAGACCGTTGACGCATACCTCCAGCTGCCGGGCGCCGTTCTGCAGCGCCGCCAGGGTGTTGGACGTGGCCAGGCCCAGGTCGTTGTGGCAGTGGACGGATACGGTGGCCGCTCCGCCGAACCGCTCCACGACCCGGCCGACGAGTCCGCCGAACTCCGCCGGAATGGCGTAGCCGACCGTGTCCGGGATATTGAGCGTGCTGGCGCCCGCATCCGCTGCGGCCTCGTAGATCTTCATCAGGAAGTCGAAGTCGGTCCGAGTGGCATCCTCGGCGCTGAACTCGATTTCAGCGTCGGGGCCGAGGGCCTTGCGCCCGTACGCGACCCACTTCGCGGCCGCCAGCAGCGCCTCGTCACGCGAGATGCGCAGCTTGTGCTTGAGGTGGATGTCGCTGGACGCGATGAAGACGTGGAGGTGCGGCCGCTCGGCGACGCGGATCGCTTCCACGGCCCGCTGCGGATCGCCGTCCTTGCAGCGAGCGAGCGCGGCGACGGCCACTCCCCGACTTTCGCGGGCGATCGCCTGGACCGCCTCGAACTCGCCGGGTGAAGAGGCCGGAAAACCGGCCTCAATCACGTCGACCTTGAGGCGGACGAGCTGGCGGGCGACCTCGATCTTCTCCGCGACCGTGAGCCCGGCACCGGGCGCCTGCTCGCCATCGCGAAGAGTCGTATCGAAAATCCGTATCGCACCCGGGGGGACGCCCGGGCGAAGTACGCTGGCGGGATCCTGCTCGTTCATAGGTTTTCCCCCAAGATCGGGAGCTCAGTCCTTGGACCGGGCGGCGGCCTGCGGCTGGCCGTCGACGACTTCGACCGGATTGAGGAACGGCATGGCCTTGCGGAGTCGGGCGCCAACCTGCTCGACCTGGTGGTCGCGGCCGGCTTCCCGCATCTTCTTGAATTCCGGCAGCCCGGCATCGTTCTCGGCGATCCAGCGCGCCGCGAAGGTGCCGTCCTGGATCTCGCCGAGGACCTTCTTCATCTCCGCGCGAACTCGGGCGTCGACAATGCGCGGTCCGGAAACGTAGTCGCCGTATTCGGCCGTGTCGCTCACCGAGAAGCGCATGAAGTTCATGCCGCCGCGGTACATCAGGTCGACGATGAGCTTGAGTTCGTGCATGACTTCGAAGTACGCGAGCTCCGGCTGGTAGCCAGCCTCGACCAGGGTCTCGAAGCCGTTGCGGATCAGACTCGTGACGCCGCCGCACAGCACCACCTGCTCGCCGAAGAGATCCGTCTCGGTCTCCTCTTTGAACGTGGTTTCGAGAACGCCTGCCCGCGTCGCGCCGATACCGCGCGCATAGGCGAGAGTTCGGGCGCGAGCCGTGCCTGTTGAATCCTTCTCGACGGCGAAGAGGGCCGGAACGCCGCCGCCCTGCTCGAACACGGAACGGACGAGATGGCCGGGACCCTTGGGTGCGACCATGCCGACGTCGATGCCGGCGCCGGGCCGGATGCGGTCGAACCGGATGTTGAAGCCGTGGGCGAACATGAGCAGCTGGCCGGCGTGCATGTTCGGTTCTATCGAGGTCTCGTACACCATCTTCTGGATGGTGTCCGGAACCAGGATCATGATCACGTCGGCGGCCTTGACCGCGTCGGCGATGTCGGCGACCTCGAGACCGGCCTCTGACACGAGGGCACGGCTCCTGCTCGTCGAGGGCAGGCCGACCACGACGTCGATGCCGGAGTCGTGCAGGTTCTGGGCATGGGCGTGCCCCTGGCTGCCGTATCCGATGATCGCGACCCTCTGGCCGGCAAGAGCCGACGGATCGGCATCGGCGTCGTAGTACATGCGCGCGGTCATCGTTTCACTGCCTCCTCGATGGACCCGGTACCCCGGGACATGACGACGGTTCCGGAGCGGACCAGCTCCTTGATGCCGAACCCGCGCAGCAGGGCGATCAGAGCGTCCACCTCTGCCTCCGTCCCGGTCGCCTCGACGATGAGCGACTCGGCTGCCAGATCCACGACACGGGCCTTGTACATCTCGGCAATTGTCAGCACTTCGCCGCGATTGCGTTCGTCGGCCCGAACCTTGATGAGCGCAATCTCGTGCTCGACCGTCGGGTCGCTGGTGACGTCCTGGACCTTGAGCACGTCGATGAGCCGGTACAGCTGCTTGGCCGCCTGTTCGACCAGGACGTCGTCGCCACGCAGCGTAATCGTCATGCGGCTGACTTCCGGCTGATCAGTGTGACTGACCGCCAGGGTATCGATGTTGAAGTTGCGCGCTCGCATGAGGCTGGCGACGCGGTTGAGGACACCGGGCTTGTTGAGCACGATGGCCACGAGGACGTGGCGGTGGAAGTCGCCGCCGCCCGGCAGCGCTCGGGCGGGCGGAGCGGTGTGGGCCGGCGCGACGTGGGTCGATTGGCCGGCGGTTGCGCCGGAATCTCCGGTGGGGCTCATAGCTTGGGCTCCTCGAACTGTTCCTCGAGCAGGTCGGACAGGCCTTTGCCGGCCGGCATCATGGGGAAGACGTTCTGTTCCGCGGCGATCACGAACTCGACCAGGGCCGGCCCGTCGACGGCCCGGGCCGAGGCGATGGCCGCGTCGACCTCGTCCGGCGTGCTGGCCTGGAACCCCGGGACGCCATAGGCCTCCGCCAGCTTGCACCAGTCCGGGCCGAGCAGATGGCTGGAGTGGTAGTTGCCCGCGTACACGAGCTCCTGCCACTGCCGGATCATGCCCAGCTTGTGGTTGTTGAGCAGGGCGATCTTGACGGGGATCTGGTCCTGGACGAGGGTCATCAGCTCCTGGACCGTCATCTGCAGGCCGCCGTCGCCGACGATCGCCCACGTCTCCTTCTCGGGCAAGCCAACCGCGGCGCCCATCGCCGCCGGCAAACCGAAGCCCATCGTTCCGAGGCCGCCCGAGCTGATGTGGCTGTTGGGCCGTCGGAAACCGGCGTATCGGGCCGCCCACATCTGGTTCTGGCCGACGTCGGCGACGATCGTGGCGTCGTGGCCGCTGGCCTCGCCGATCCGACCGACGACGAAGTCGGCCGAGAGCTGGCCGTTCCGCCACGCCCCGGAGCCGTGCCAGGGCATCTTCTCCGACTCGTCGCGCCAGGCCGCCAGCTCGTCCAGATAGGGCTTGCGGCGTTCCGGCGTGACCGGCTCGACCTGGGGGATGAGGGCCCGCAGAACGCGCTTGACGTCGCCCACGATCGGGACCTCGACGGCCACGTTCTTGCCGATCTCGGCAGGGTCTATGTCGACGTGGATGATGCGCGCGTACGGCGCGAAGGTCGGCACGTGGCCGGTGACACGGTCGTCGAACCGCATCCCCAGCGCGATCAGCAGGTCGGCCGACTGGATGGCCCGGTTGACGTGCTTCCAGCCGTGCATGCCGACCCAGCCGAGGCTGAGCGGGTGCGTCTCATCCATCGCGCTGACGCCGAGCAGCGTGTGGGCGACCGGGATCTGGGCCTTCTCGGCGAGCTGCGCCAGTTCCTCGGTCGCGTCGGAGATCAGGACGCCGTGGCCGGCCAGGATGACCGGCCGTTCCGCCCGTGCGATTTCCTGGGCCGCCAGCTTGATCTGGCGGAAATGGCCCTCGAGGTTGGGCTTGAAGCCCGGCAGGTCGAGCGTCTCGGGATGCCCGGCCGTGCAGACACCCATGAGCGCGTCCTTGGTCAGGTCGATGTGGACCGGGCCCGGCCGGCCTGTGGCGGCGATGCGGAAGGCTTCGGCGAAAACGCGTGGGATGTCGTTGGGATCTCGGACCAGGTAGTTGTGCTTGGTGCACGGCAGCGTGATGCCGGTGATGTCGATCTCCTGGAAGGCATCCTTGCCCAGGAGCGAGGAGACGACGTTGCCGGTGATGGCGACCATCGGCACCGAGTCGAGCATGGCGTTGCCGATGCCCGTGACCAGGTTCGTGGCGCCGGGACCCGACGTGGCCATGCACACCCCGACCTTGCCCGTGGCGCGGGCGAAGCCGTCGGCGGCATGGGCGGCGCCCTGCTCGTGGCGGACCAGGATGTGGCGCAGTTCCGGGTAATCCCCGAGGACGTCGTAGAGGGGCAGGAGGACGCCGCCCGGGAACCCGAAGACCACGTCGGCGGACTGCAGCAGGAGAGCCTCACAGACCGCGTCCGCGCCGATGCGGGGTCGCTTGACGCCGCGCTCGGCCAGGCTCTTGATGTGGAGGCGATGGGCGTCGCTCAGCATCTCGTGCCGGCCGGCGGAGATGGCGTCAGCTCTCGCGGTGCCGGCTCCGGGCATGTGGTTGATGCGCGACCGTCCGGCGGCCGAGCCGCCGGCGGCCGGCGCCGCCTCGACGGAAGTGGCTTGGTCCGGTGCCCCCGCGTTCCCGATGCCGACCGTCGCGACAGTCGACGCGGCAGTCGTCGCGGTCGGCGAACGGCCATCTCGCGCAACGGCGCGAGTGTCGTCCTCTTTCGTGCCCATCGCTGCGTCCCTTCCTGCTCAGGGTCCGGGTGTCCGGCCCGAGATCTGCGGCCTTGCCCGGCCCATCAAAAAACCCTCGCCGCTCCGGCGAGGGTTCTGGTCGTTTCGGGCTTGCGTCGCTAGCGCTTGTCCCTTCGTCCATCCTCCCGCCGGGAGCCGGTAATGAGTACGAGTACGCGCTCAATTCCAAGCTCTACGAACCGGAGCAGGCCGAACAAGGAGACGTCGATCAGGCCGAGATCTTCGGACGGAACCTGCACGCGCCGACCATCCGTCCTGACGAGGATGGCGACGTGGCGGCGGTTCCGGCTGTTGAAGAGACCCAACCTGGTTCTCCGTAGACTAGCGCGCGCGGGTTTTGATCCCGCGCCGTCCGGCGAGTGTAGCAGCAGCGGTCAAGCTGTGCGCCATGCCCCACTCGGGGGGGCGGGCCGTGGTACTAGAGGGATCGTCAGGATCGTCTCCGGCTGAAGTCTGGGGCTTCCGCCCGAGGTTCGCTCCCTCGCTACTCTCCCGCCTGAGAGTCGGCGCCGCCCGGCGCTACCTCAGCCGCGCGAGCCGGAATGCTACTCGACCGGCTCGCGGCGTCGATGGAAGGGCCACCAGGCGCGCTCGCCGATGAACGCGGTGATGGCGGGCACGAGCAGGCTGCGCACGACAAAGGTGTCGATCAGCACGCCAAGGGCAACGGCGAGTCCCACCTGGAAGAGCAGCTGAAGCGGTGATGTCACGAGCGCGCCGAACGTCCCGGCCAGGATCAGCCCGGCAGAAGTGATGACCGTGCCCGTCCTGGCGGAGGCGATCCGTATGCCAGCGCGGAGGGGCCGCGTGGCGCTCTCTTCGCGAACCCGCGACATCAGGAAGATGTTGTAGTCCGACCCGAGGGCCACGAGTAACACGAAGACCATGAGAGGTATGAAGTAGTTGATCCCCGCCTGTCCGAACAGGTGCTGGAGGATCAGGGCCGACACGCTGAGACTCATCGCGTACGACAGCAGAACGGTGAGGACCAGGTAGATCGGGCGCGACCACGGCGCGGAGCAGCAGGATCAGGACGATCAGGATGCCGATGATCGTGATCGCCGCGACTCGCAGGAAGTCGGCGGAGATGGTGTCCTGGACGTCGGCGAACTCGGCGGTCGGTCCGCCGACGTACGCCTGAACGCCGACGATTGCCTCCTGTCCCGCCGAGCCCGCGACGCCCGGGTTCGCGGCCAGCAACGCCCTCAGATTCCGAACCGTGTCGAAAGACCTGGTGTCGTACGGGTCGGTCGTGGTGGTGACGTAAAGCCGGGCAACGGTGCCGTCGTCCGATACGTAGGCCGCTCGCAGATCCGGAGTCACGAACAGGTCCGCGGCGGTGAAGTTGCCCGCGAGCGCGTCGAGCTCGGCCGGCAGCCTGGAGCGAGCCGCGGCCATGGCCTGCTGCTCCGCGACCGTTGCCGCGTCCGGCGGCATCGCGGTCGGCGAGAAGTAGAACGGCGTCGGCTGAGCTCGGAACCACGTCGAAAGGTCGTCGATCGCGGCGACCAGCTGGAGAGCGGCCATGGGATTAGCGCCGGCGGCCAGCAGCCCGACGGCCTTGACCGCCGATTGATATGACGGCTGCGACTTTACGGCGGGCAGGGCCGCGCCCAACTCGTCGAGGTACGAGCCGAGCGCGGCCAGTTGGGTCACGAGCTGTGCGGTCGCCTGCGTCGCCGAGGCGGGCGAGGTCTGAGCAGTCGCCGCGGCCTGGAGCTGCTTCACGATCGCCTCGAGCTGGTTCGCGACGAGCGCCGACTGGCGGAGGTCCTCGAGTCCGGAGGACAGCGTCGTCAGGTCGGCGCCGGCCGCCGCGACCTTATCGGCCGGAAGGCTGGGGAATGCCGCCGGCAGGCCGGCCACGTAGCTCGCGGTCGACTTGACGCCGGCAAGACTCGCGTCGCTCAGCTGGACGTTGATGTCCGCGCTGGGCGGCTGGCGGAAGGCGGCAGCGGCAGCGCTCAGCTGGACGGCGGGACGGAGCAGATCCGAAACCTTGCCTTCGCCCATCGGGTCGACCACGCTCCGAACGCTCTGGATGTCCGGAACGGCGGCGATCGACTGCTCGAGGGCGGCCGTGTACGCCAATCCTTGCGACGACGTGAAGGTAGTGCCCGAGCCGGCCGGCTCCTTCACGAGCACGGTGAGGGGCATCAGCTGCCCCTCCGCGAGATGCTGGCTCAGGGTCTCGAAACCCTGACGCGACTGTGCGCTCGCCGGCAATTCGTTGAGGACGTCGAAGTTCTCCTTGAGCAGCGGCAGGCCGAGCGCAGGCACGAACAGCAGGACCAGGACAGCTCCGGCGAGCACGCCCGGCCGAGCCGTTATCCGTCTGGCCAGGGCCGCCCAGGCGCCGCGATCGTCGTCGCCGGGCGTCCGCGTCGTTTCGTGTTGCGGCCAGAACAGGCGCCGCCCGAAGATCGCCAGGAGAGATGGCGTGAGCGTCAGCCCCGCCACCAGAGTGATGAACACCGTGATCGCCAGCGCCGGACCCGTGGTCTGGATCATCCCGAACCGCGCCGCCAGCATCGAACACAGACCCACCATGACGGTTGCCGCCGACGCGGTTATCACTGCGCTGATCCGACTGACCGTAACCTGCAATGCCGCCTTGTGGTCGTTGCGGGTCAGCTCCTCCCGGAAGCGCGAGATGAAGAAGATGGTGTAGTCGGTGCCCACGCCGAAGACCAGGACGACGATGAATGAGTCCAGCACGGACGACAGCTGCCAGCCGCCTTGGGCCATGAAGCCGAGGACTCCGCGCGACACCAGGAACGCCGACCCGATGGTAAGGAGCGGCGCCATCGCCGCCAGCGGAGCGCGGTAGATGAGGAGCAGCACGATCACGACCAGGATGATCGTGACCACGGTGGTACGGTCGGTGCCGTCCTGGATCGCCTGCAGGTAGTCGCGACCGATCCCGGCCTGGCCGGTCACCTGCGCCTGGAGACCCGCCGGCAGGACACCCGCGTCGGACAGATGCGCTCGAATCACGTTGATCGCGGCGTTGGTCCGCGGCAGGAACGAAGGCTGGTTCAGGTCGACCTGTGCAAGCTCGACGACGTTGTCCGAGCTGCGGAACAGCGATGCCAGCGACGGGGAACTCTCGGCGGTGACGTAGCTCTGGACCGCGTCCGGATGGCCGCTGCCCTCGAAGTAACTGCGCAACCCTTCGATGGCGAGCCGGTCGGCATCGGTCAGGCCGCCCGTTCGCGAGAACACGACGAGCGCCGTGCTCGCGGAAGCATCCGCCGGGAAGGCGTTGGCGATGACCTGGCGAGCAGTGAGCGATTCGGCGTCATGCGGCAGGAAGCTGGTCTCGTCGGCGGAGCCGGCCTGCGACAGCGACGGGGCCAGGGCGCCAAGCAGGGCGGCGGCAACGAGCCAGCCGACGACGAACACGTACCGGAGTCGAAATACCAGCCAGCCGAGTCGATCGAACATCAGGACTCCCTGCGCTGGCTCCCCTGGGTCGATCGGGGCGAATCGAGGGAGCGGGATCTGATGGGCAAATTGTAAGCAGGCCGGAGCCCGCGGTGGAATCAAGTGGGCCTGGAGCCCGACCCGTCGATGGGATGCGCTGCGCCCCGCGATCGAGCTGCAACCTGCGGCGGGCTGGTCTAGCTGGTTATCGCCGGAGCCACCTGCACCTCCGCCCGTGTACCAATCTCGGAACGCAGGCCTGCCGGAGCGGGCTGCGGCAACGCGGGACGCGACCACGAGATTGCGGCGAACAGCAGGGCCACGCCAATCCATAACGCCACCGGGACGAGAATCGCCAGGTCCGCAACGACGTACGCGCTGATCAACGCCCTGGTGACGCGGCCGCCGTCCGGCGAGCCGCGGCTGCGGAGCCAGGCCGCCAGGGCGACCGGGATCAGCGCCACCGGGTAGTGGTACCAGGTCACGGGCAGCACGATCAGAGATGCCACGATCGCGCATGCCAGGCTGAGCAGCGGGTCGCGGACGAGTCGTGCGGCGGCCACGGTCACCACGAGGGCCGCCACGGCGAAGGCGATGGCCAGGCCATGGGCCAGGTTGCCGTCGCCGGCAAGCAGAGCCAGCACGCTGGCGGGGCCGATGTTGACCCACGTCGTGAGGTCCGCGTTGGCGGTCACGCGCAGATAGTCGACGTAGTCACGCCACGGCCCGATGCCACCGACCGCCAGGCTCGCCGCCAGCAGGACGAAGCCGGTCGCCACGGCGGCAACAAGGGCAGTCGCATAACCCCTCCGCGATTCCCAACCGCGATGCCATCGCACGGTCAGCCAGACGGCGAGCGAGCCGGGATGGAGCTTGACGACCGCCGCGATGGCCAGCGCTACTCCGCCCGCAATCGAAGCCGCGCGAGACGGCGCCGCCCTGCCTGACGCGACGGCCAGAGCGACGGCGCCGAAGAGCAGCGGGAACCAGGCATCGATGTTGCCGAAGACGAGCGACACGAGCAGCGGGAAGAAGAACGGCGCCGCGGCCAGAGTCAGGAGCACGGCGTCGACCGGGGCCGGCGGCGAGGCCTTGTCCGACCGCGCGATCGTCGAAGCGGCGACGAATCCGGCGATCGCCGCCAGGCCGAGGCCCGCTCCCAGGCACCACCCGGCGAGTATCAGCCAGGAAGGCAGCGACGAAAGGGGAGCCAGGAACTGGGCCACGATCGGCGGGTACGAGTAGAACAGGTCGCGGGCGTGCAGGCCGTGGGCGACCGCGTTGAAGTCGTAGGGCGACTCGCCGGACGCGACCCGCCTGGCCGCATCCAGCAGCAGCTGAAGGTCGAACCCGGCCGCCGGCGGGTGCTGCGACATGCCCGCGTAGCCGAGGATCGCGACGTTGCCCCAACCGAACAGCGCAGCTACCAGACAGGCGATTCGAGCCAGGTGCTGGCGGGACGGGTCGGGACTGAACGCGCCGCCCGGGCCGCGCGTAATGCCGGCCCCGCTCGCGCCACCCGAGTCCACTCGCGTCATGCCTTGTCGCATCTCCGCCGCCGCAGCCACCACACCGCCAGAAGCGTGCCGGCGGCGAGCGGGACTATCCAGTAGCGCCCACCGGGATCCTCCGGCCCGGCCGCGATGCCCGTGGCGCGGACGCGGACGAGCGGCATGCCCTCGCACTTGCGGGCGATCTCGTCGGGGCTGTCCCGCCACGGGTTGCCCATGCCGACCATGCCGGCGACGACTCCCATGCTGCGAAGAAGTGGAGGCAGAACGCGGCGCCGCTCGTCCGGATCGGTGACCTCTTCGGCAACCCCGGAAATGGCGCGGCCGGGCAGGATCACTTCGACGCTGGAATCGGCCAGAACGTTCCGGAACCAGTGAGCGCGCCGCCCGAAACCGGCGATGCAGTAGACACGATCGCCGACGATCGTGTAGCCGAGCGGAGCGTCCCGCATCTCGCCGCTCTTCCGGCCCCGCGTCCGCAGAATCATCAAGTAGCCGGTCAGCGGGTTGGACATGTAGCGGCCCAGGCCCATCTTCAGAGCCGGCACGCCCACGTACTTGTTGGCCGAGTTGAAGGCCGCGTGAAGGGCGGGCAAGGCGGCGGCGACCGCCGGCGGGTACGGCAGGCCTTCGCCCCATTGGCCGTCGGCCGGCAGCCCGTCCGTCGAGTTCGCCCGGCCCGAACCCGAACCCGAACCCGAACCCGAACCCGAACCCGAACCCGGAGACACCCTCGAGGTTTCGTCCGCGATAGCCATCGTCCTCCCCTTCCAGTCGGCACCCGAGTGGGGTCCGGATGAAGGTTAGGCCAACCGAATTGGCGTGGTAAGCCGGCCGCACGTACTGTCCGGGTTCGGCGGTACGATTTGGCCCTGCCACCCATCGGAAGGACGAAATGACGCACCCGGCCGAAACCGCCACGCAGGTTACCGCGACTATCGAGCGCCTCGAGGCGCTGGTCCGCTCACTCAGCATCGAGGATCGGGCCCGACTGACCTCCGGCGTCGATGCCTGGCACGCGGCCGGTGTCGATTCGATCGGCCTGCCGGAAATGACGACCCTCGACGGCCCCAACGGGGTCCGCGGGATGACGTTTCCGAAGGGATCGAGCGCGACCTGCACGCCCTGCGGCACGGGCCTGGGAGCCACCTGGGACGTGGACCTCGTGGCCGAAGTCGCGGCCCGGATAGGGCTGGAAGCCAGGCGTGGCGGGATCGACTACATGCTCGGGCCCGTGCTGAACCTGGTTCGATCGCCACTCGGCGGCCGCGTCTTCGAGTGCTACTCCGAGGATCCGCTCCTGGCCGCGGACCTGGGCGCCGCGTACGTGACAGGCATCCAGTCGCAGGGCGTGGCCGCCTGCCCCAAGCATTTCGTGGCCAACGACTCGGAGTCCCACCGCACCACGGTCAACTGCATCGTCGACGAACGTACGCTTCGCGAGGTCTACCTGCTGCCCTTCGAGGCGGTGGCCCGGGCCGGGGCGTGGTCGATGATGGCCGCCTACAACCGCGTCAACGGCGTGCACTGCTCCCGCAATTCCGCCCTGGTCGCCGGCATCCTGCGCGACGAGTGGGGCTGGGACGGCGTCCTGATGTCGGACTGGGACGCCACTCACGACACCGTGTCGGATGCCGCGGCCGGGCTGGATCTCGAGATGCCGGGGCCGCCGCGCCACTTCGGACCGAATCTTGCGGCGGCCGTCCGGCGCGGCGAAGTTCCGGAGGAGACACTGAACCGGGCCGCGCTGCACGTCCTCACGCTCGCAGCAAGAGTCGGGGCCCTGCCGTCGGCTGCCGCTCCCGGGACGGTTTCCGGCGACGGCCCGCTGGGAGCGGCGTCGAGCGTCGAGGCCGATCCGCCGGCGCTCGTCCACCTGTCCGATGCCACTGCCGCCGCGCTGATGCGGCGAGCCGCCGCCGAGACGTTCGTGCTTCTCGAGAACGACGGCATCCTGCCGCTCGCGGCCGCCGAACTGAAACGTGTCGCGGTCATCGGCCCCAACGCGGCCCGACCGTGCATCCAGGGCGGCGGCGCCGCGCACATCGACGCGCCGTACGCGGTCTCTCCGCTCGAAGGCCTGCGCGCCGCACTTCCGGAGACGGTCGAGATCACACACGAGCGTGGCTGCGGCATCGACCTGTTCCTGCCGCCGCTGACGCGCATGGACCTCACGGACATGGACGGAAATCCCGGCCTGACCATCGAGTTCTTCCGCGGTCAGGAGCCGCAGGGCGTGCCCGTCGCCCGGTACAACGTTCGGTCGAGCGACCTGCATCTCTTCGGCGACTTGCCGGCGGGTCTGCCGCAGAACGACTTCGCCGTCCGACTGTCCACCTGGCTTACGCCGCGGATCAACGGCGCATATCAAGTCGCCATGCGCGGCCTCGGCGGACGCCGCGTCTTCGTCGACGGAGTCCCCGCGGCGGACGAGTGGGCCGCCCCGGCCGGAGTTGACGTCCCGACGGCCCTGTTCGAGGGCAAGGAACGCGGCGGGACGTTCGAGTTCGAGGCGGGGCAGCGGGTCCTGATCACCGGCGAGGCTCACTCGTCCTCGCACGATCCCAGCCTCCTGGCGATCGGCTGCGCCGAGCCCGAGTCGGGCGATTCGGTGGCCTCGGCAGTCGCCGCGGCAGCCGCCGCGGACGTTGCGATCGTCGTCGTCGGCACGGATGAGGCCTGGGAAAGCGAGGGGCGGGACCGAAAGACGGTCACCCTGCCCGGCCGCCAGGACGAGCTCGTGGAGAAAGTGGCCGCGGCGAACCGCCGGACGATCGTCGTCGTCAACGCCGGCTGCCCGATGGACCTGCCCTGGGTTGATCGCGTGGCGGCCGTCATCTACGCCTGGTTCCCCGGCCAGGAGTTCGGCCACGCCCTGGCCGACGTGCTGTTGGGCATCCGGGAACCGGGCGGCCGTCTGCCGGTCACGCTGGCCCGCAACTCCGCCGACTTCCCCGCGTTCGACACCACACCGGGTCCGGACGAGGAGCTGGTCTACAGCGAAGGCGTGAACGTCGGCTACCGCGGCTTCGAGGCCGCCGGAACCGAACCACGCTTCGCCTTCGGGCACGGGCTGGGCTACACGACGTTCGAATACGAGTCGCTGGAATTGCGATCCGAAGGGCTGGCCGATGGCGAGCCAGTGGAGCTACGGGTCAGGCTTCGCAACTCCGGCTCTCGACCGGGCAAGGAAGTGGTTCAGGTCTACGTTGCCGACCTCGAGACCACGGTCCCGCGCCCGCCCCGTGAGCTCAAGGGCTTCGCCGTCGTGCGACTGGCCCCCGGAGAAGTTGCGGACCTGGTTCTCACCCTCGAAGACCGCGACCTGGCCTACTGGGATGTCGAGCGCCGCTCCTGGCGGATCGAGCCGGGCCGGTTCGAGATCCAGGTCGGCCGGTCGGCCGGGGACATCCGCCTGCGGCAGTCGTTCGAACTCGCCTGACGGCCTCACCGACCGGCGCTGGACTGGGCGCGGCCTGTCCTGCCATCCGTTCGCCCTGGGGACATCAACCTCGGTTTCGGCTCGAGAACCTGCCAGAAGTACGCCCAGGGGACGCTGCGGAGCGTGGGGCTCCCGCCGCCCGGGAGCGCCTGGCCACGCGGCGTGCCCGGCGCGCATCTGGCAGAGAATCGCTTAGCGCCCGGCTCCAAGGGCAGACAATCGGTGCCAGGGCGTGGCCAACTACGACGTCCACCCCGCTAAGCGTGCCCCCCATGAACATCTGACATGAATGGAGCGGGCTACGGTGGCTCCCACCCGACGGACGCTCGCGCCATGGCGCCGCTACCCTGGGCAACGACACTTCGCGAGGCTCGGGTTGCCTCGTTCTGGTAACCTCGATGGCCCTGTCCGCTCTGAGACAGGGCCATCGAATCGCGAGTGGAACCATGACTGAGAGACCGCGCACACTTCTGGAGAAGATTTGGGACGGCCACGTCGTGTCGTCCGACCCCGGCGCGCCGGCAGTCCTCGCGATCGACCTTCACCTCGTCCACGAAGTCACGAGCCCACAGGCCTTCACCGGCCTCCGCCAGCGCGGACTCCGCGTCCGGCGGCCGGACCTGACAGTCGCCACCGCCGACCACTCGATCCCAACGACGGATCCGTCGCTGCCGATAGTCGACGAGCTGGCTCGCAAGCAGCTGGCCCAGATCGAGGAGAACTGCCGCGAGTTCGGCATTCCGTTCCACGGCAAGGGCTCGCCGACGCGCGGCATCGTCCACGTCATCGGGCCGGAGCTCGGGCTGACGCAGCCGGGCATGACCATCGTCTGCGGCGACTCCCACACGGCTACTCACGGCGCATTCGGGGCGCTCGCGTTCGGCATCGGGACGAGCGAGATCGAGATGGTCCTGGCCACGCAGACGCTCCTGCAGCGCAAGCCCAGGACGTTCCGCGTCCAGATCGACGGCCAGCTCCAGCCCGGGGTTGGGGCCAAGGACATCATCCTGGCGCTGATCGCGCGCATCGGCGTCGGCGGCGGCACGGGCCACGTATTCGAATACACCGGCGACGCGATCCGTGCGCTCTCGATGGAAGAGCGCATGACGGTCTGCAACATGTCGATCGAAGGCGGGGCACGGGCCGGACTGATCGCCCCGGACGAGACTACTTTCGCCTACCTGAAGGGCCGCGACTTCGCGCCGAAGGGTGCGGCCTGGGAGGCCGCGGTAGAGGCCTGGCGGAAGCTCCCCAGCGACGCCGGCGCGACCTA
Organism: uncultured Chloroflexia bacterium; assembly: GCA_963835845.1. GTDB lineage: Bacteria > Chloroflexota > Limnocylindria > Limnocylindrales > CSP1-4 > Fen-1039. The sequence goes on from CAWIGT010000006.1 coordinate 507,471, forward strand.
CGACCGAACGATCGTCATCGACGGCGACAGCCTCGAACCAATGGTCACCTACGGCACCAACCCGGGCATGGGCATCGGGATCACCGGCCGAATCCCCTCGCCCGCCGACGCCGAGCCGGGCGACCGCGAGGATCTTGAACGCGCTCTCGCCTACATGGGTCTCCAGGCCGGCAGCACGATCGCCGGTCAGAAGCTCGACGTCGTCTTCATCGGCTCGTGCACGAACGGCCGGATCGAAGACCTGCGCGCCGCCGCCTCCGTCCTGAGCGGTCACCGCGTGGCCGAGGGCTTGCGCGTGCTCGTGGTTCCGGGTTCGCAGCAGGTCAAGAAGCAAGCCGAGAGCGAGGGCCTGGACGAGATCTTCCGCGCGGCAGGAGCGGAGTGGCGTGAGTCGGGCTGCTCCATGTGCATCGCCATGAACGGCGACCAGCTCGAGCCGGGGCAGTACGGCATCAGCACCTCGAACCGCAACTTCCAGGGGCGCCAGGGCAAGGGCGGTCGGTCGTTCCTGGCCTCGCCGCTCACCGCGGCGGCCAGCGCCATCACCGGCGTCGTCACCGACCCGCGCACACTGGCCGGCACCGCCGCCACTGGGGAGGCCCACTGACATGCCCGAACCTTTCGTCAAGACGACCAGCCGCGTGATCCCGATCCCGCGCTCCAACATCGACACGGATCAGATTTGCCCGGCCCGCTTCCTGAAGATCACCGACAAGGAGAATCTGGCCGACGCGCTCTTCTTCGACTGGCGGTTCAATCCCGACGGGACCCGCCGGGTGCCGCCCTCGTTCATCGACGAACCTCGCAACGCCGGCCGCCAGTTCCTGCTCGCAGGCGACAACTTCGGTTCCGGTTCCTCGCGCGAGCACGCTCCGTGGGCGCTGCGAGCCTGGGGCATTCGAGCCATCTTCTCGACCAGCTTCGCGGACATCTTCAAGGGCAACTCCATGAAGAACGCGCTGCTGCCGATCGTCGTCACGCCGGAGCGCCATGCGGCTCTTCAGGAGCTCGTCGCCGGACAGCCGGACGGAGAGTGGACCGTCGATCTCGAGACTCAGCAGGTGACTCTGCCGAGCGGCGAAGCCTTCGCCTTCGAAATCGATCCGTTCGCCCGGACCATGATCCTGGCCGGCACCGACGAGATCGGCTACGTCCTGGGGAAGATGCCCGCCATCGACGCCTGGGAAGCGGCCCATCCGGCGCGCATCGACACTCTCAAGGTCGCGACGACGCGATAGTCCCGACTCGTCGGAAACAACCGGGCGCGCCAACTTCGAAGATTGGCAGCCGGGTCGTATCGACCCGCTTTTCTCGCGTGCGTAGCATCTACATCGGATAGCGACGTAGCGCGGGCGTCGAGTAAGGGCAGGCGGGATCCGCAGCCAGCCCTTTGCATCTTCGCCATCCGCACAGAGCAATCCTGGCCCGTGAATTCGGCGGGCTACCCCGATGCCGGACTCGCCCCGCAGGTCGGCGGCGCGGTATTCACCACGTCGGCCACAAGAGTGGCGCCGGTGGCCCGATCTCGGCCGGCCCTCGTTTACGGGCGGATCGTGCCGGGCATGCGGCGCGACGGACGGGTCTGGTGGGTCATGTTTACCGGAGTGGCTCCTGACGGAGTCCGATACCGTCTGTCGGAGGGCCAGCCACTGATAGGCAGCACCGAGGGCAGTGCCCGGGACTGGCTGACTGCCTCCCACTAAATGGGCGAACGTGGGCCGGGGATCCGTTGCGGATGGCCGACGCGAGCGCGGGTCCGGTGCCCGATGGGCTCGCCCGCCACGGCGAGACGGGATACTCTCTGAACCACGGCGGGGCCGCAGCTGATGCTCCGTGGCGAGCGCCGAGAGCCTCGTTCCAGGCGATGGCGCATTTGTCGGTCGTGCCCAACACCGGAGAGGCGGATGGACGAAAGGATTGCGCGGGCCGTGATGGGGGCCCTGCGCGAGCGCGATCGTTCCGGCTTCGAGCTCTGGCGCTGGATCGGCCCGGTGCACGGGGCGCGCGAAGTACTCTCCGAAGCGACGCTCTACCCGATCCTGTACCGCCTGGAGGCGGAGCGGATGATCGGCGGTACCTGGCGGGAGACCGAAAGGACGAGGCGTCTGTACCGGCTCTCCAGCCTCGGCGTCGATCTGGTCGCGCGCCGCGGCTGGCCCGTCATCGCCCACCGAACGGAACTGGACCCCATCCTGACAGGGGCGATCGCGGCAAAGATCCCCGGTTCCGAAGCTCAGGCGCCCGCACCGGCCGATGGGATCGCAGACCCGGCGCGGACGGCTCTGATCGACGGCCCGCGAGTCGAGTCGCGGGCGATCGATGACTACCTCGATCGCCTCGAGAGCGACCTACGGCTGAGCGAGACGGACCGAACGTCGGTTCGCGACGAGATCCGCCACCACATCGAGGATTCTCGCAGCAGCCTGGTCGAGCTGGGGATGGAGTCGACCGCTGCCGCGACCGAGGCCATCGCGCGTCTTGGACCGCCCGAGGATCTCGCCGCTGCCGTGAACTCGGCCAAGCTGACGCGCCTCCGGCTCGTCAGAGGTTTGCGCGGCGCGAGCATCGCGGCTCTCTTCGGTGGCGCGTTGGGCCTGGCGGTCGCCGGCACGTCCATCGCCTTCACCCCGATCATCGCCCGATTCCTGAGCGTTCTGGCCGGCCTGGTCGGCGTCCATCTCTATGCCCCCGAGAACAGCGTGTGGTGGTCGCAGCAGCTGTTCCTGGCCCTTTCAGTCGCGGCGTTCCTGGCCGCCCGCCGGAGCCTGCCGCTCGTGGCCCTGCAGACCGGCAGAGACGAATCGCTCGTGCGACCCCTCTGGGCGCTGGCCGGCGGCATCCCGCTCCTGATCTTTGCGCTGGTCATGCCCGCGTCGCTCGATGCGCTGGTCGTCGTCGCTTTGCTTGCTATTCCCGTCGGCTTCGTCGGCGGCACCTGGCTTTCGCAGGGCCACGAAGACGACCTCGTGTCTCGGAAGGGCATCGCCGGAGCGGCCGTGCTCCTGGCCGTGCTCCTGCTCGCGCCCGGGTTCCGGGTCTGGACCTTCGACCCGGCCGCGGGCCCGCCGGCCGCGCCGGCGCCGACGTCGTCCGCGACGCGGATCGCGTGGGACAGCAGCAATGCCGGACACAATTCCTGGATCGTGAGCGCGCCCGGCCTGGATTCGGCGTCATGGCGGGACGCGAAGCTGGAATTCTGGCCGGCAATTCGGCAAGGCGTGGCAATCGTTCCGGACTCGCGCGCCACGCAACCGACCTTCACCGCTCTGCCGGGCGACACGGTGGACCTGAGCCGCTTCGAGAGTTCTGACAACGACTGGTGGGTCATCCTGACCGCGGTCGGTTCGGACGGCGCCCGACGGACCCTCGCGACCGACATCCACTACGGCGGTCCTGGCGCGGTACCGCACAACATCATCAGCCAGATGCTCGGCCATACCTGAGCTTTCGCCGGGCCGCCACTCAGCGTCTAGACTTGACCCGACAGATCGAGCCGCTGCAGTCCGGAGAAAGCCCGTCATGTCGAACGACATCCCGAATCCCCTGCCCTACGACCTGCCCAGCAACCCGGACAAGCGCCACAGCGCGGCCTTGACCGATGGCCCGGACCGGGCGGCGGCGCGCGGGATGCTCAAGGCCATCGGCTTCGACGACAAGGATCTGGCCCGGCCGCTGATCGGTGTGGCCACGACCTGGACAGAAACGATGCCGTGCAACTACAACCAGCGCCGGCTGGCCGAGCACGTCAAGGCGGGCATCCGGGCCGCCGGCGGCACGCCGATGGAATTCAGCACGATCTCCGTCTCGGACGGCACCTCGATGGGCACCGAAGGCATGAAGGCCAGCCTGATCAGCCGCGAAGTCATCGCCGATTCGATCGAGTTGTGCGTCCGCGGCCACATGCTGGATGGCGTCGTCTGCCTGGTGGGCTGCGACAAGACCATCCCCGGAGCGATCATCGCCCTCGGCCGCCTGGATCGGCCGGGCGTCATCCTCTACAACGGCACCATCTATCCGGGCGTGTACAAGGGCAAGCGCGACGCCACGATCGTCACGATCTTCGAGGCGATCGGCGCCTACCGGGCCGGCAACATGAAGGCCGAGGAGCTCTACGAGATCGAGTCGGTCAGCTGCCCCGGAGCGGGGGCCTGCGGCGGGCAGTACACGGCCAACACGATGTCGATGGTCCTGGAGATCCTGGGGCTCTCTCCGGCAGGCCTCAACGGCATCCCGGCCGAACACCCCGACAAGGACAAGGCCGCCGAGCGGTGCGGCGAGATCGTCATGGACCTGATCCGGCGCGACGTCCGGCCCAAGGAGTTCGTCACCCGCGACTCGATCGACAACGCCATCGCCTGCGTCGCCGCGACCGGCGGCTCCACCAACGCCGTCCTGCATCTGCTGGCGATCGCCCACGAGTACGGACTGCCGCTCGGCATCGACGACTTCGGCAAGATCGCCGACCGGACGCCGATCGTCGGCGACCTGGTTCCCGGTGGACGCTTCACCGCGGCGGACCTGTTCGAGGCCGGCGGATTGTCGCTCGTGACTCGCGAGTTGCTCAAGAAGGGCTTGATCGACGGCTCGACTGCGAACGTAGACGGCGGCACGATCGCTTCGGCGGCGGCGGCAACGGTCGAAACGGAAGGCCAGCAGGTCGTCGTGCCGATCGAGGCGCCGCTCAAGGAGACCGGCGGGCTCGACGATCCTGCACGGGACGCTGGCGCCCGACGGCTGCGTCATCAAGCTGGCCGGCCACGAGCGCCGCTTCCACAAGGGTCCGGCCCGAGTCTTCGACAACGAGAACGCCTGCTACGCGGCCGTCCGCGACCAGAAGATCGACAAGGGCGACGTGATCGTGATCCGCTACGAGGGACCGGTCGGCGGCCCGGGCATGCAGGAGATGCTGTCGGTGACGGCGGCGCTCTCAGGCGAGGGCATGGGCGAGCACGTCGCCCTGCTCACCGACGGCCGGTTCTCCGGCGGCACCCACGGGTTGATGATCGGCCACGTGGCGCCGGAGGCGGCGCTGGGCGGCCCGATCGCCCTGGTCGAGGACGGCGACGAGATCGTCATCGACGTCGATCGCCACGCCCTGGACCTCAACGTTCCTGCGGGCGTCCTCGCTGAGCGGCGAGCTCGCTGGACCGCTCCGGCTCCGCGTTACAAGACCGGCGTCATGGCCAAGTACGCAGCGCTGGTCTCTTCCGCGAGCTACGGAGCCGTCACCACGGGAGAGCGGCTGGCGGAGCGCCTCGGGACATCGACCGCGACCAGGTAGTAGTGGGGGAAACAGTGGCTGAGGCCAGGGGTATCGAAGCGGCCATCGACGAGGTCGAGCTCGCCGAGCTGGTCGAGCTGATAAGGGCACTGATCCGCATCCGCAGCGTCAACCCACCCGGCGACGAGATCCTCGCGGCCCGATTCCTGGAGCAAGTCCTCGCCGACGAGGGGCTTGCGGCCACGGTCGTGGAGCCGTATCCCGGACGCGGCTCGATAGTCGTCCGCGTTCACGGCGACGGCACGGGCGGTGACCCCCTCATGCTCCTATCGCATCTGGACGTGGTCCCGGCCGAACCCGCGGGTTGGACGCACGACCCGTTCGGCGGCGACCTCGCCGACGGCTACGTCTGGGGACGCGGCGCCATCGACATGAAATCGATGGTGGCCATGGAAGTGCAGGTCATGCGCCGCCTGGCCCGCTCGGCCCGTGCAGCGGGGCGCAACCCGGCCACCGATCCGATTCCCGGCCTGCGCCGCGACGTGATCTTCTGCTCGGCAGCGGACGAAGAGGCGGGCGGGTATCAGGGCGCCAACTGGCTGGTGAACAACCACCCTGAATGGCTCCGAGCGGCCGGCGCGATCAACGAGGCGGGCGGCATCTCGACGACGGTCGCCGGCGTCCGGTTCTACCCCATCCAGGTCGCCGAGAAGGGACTGGCCGTATACAAGGTCCACGTCAAGGGACGATGGGGCCACGGCTCGATACCGACCGATGACAACGCCGCCGTCCTGGCCGCTCAGTAGTGACGGCTCTGGCGGAACCCGGGCCGATCCGCCTGACCGAGCCGATCGTGGCGTCGCTCGCTCGGGCGACGCCCCACCTCACGGCGCGGGCGGGTGCGGCGATTCGAAGCTTGACCACGGCGGCCACGGCCCCCACCGCGGCCGCCGTCGACGCGACCGTCCGCGAGCTGTGCGAGCCGGTCCTTGCCCGAACCATCGCGGCGATGATCCGGGACACCGTGTCGGTGGGAGTCGTCCGGGCCGGAGTGAAATACAACGTCATTCCGGGCGTGGCGGAGATCGAGTTGGACTGTCGCACACTGCCCGGCACGGACGAACCGGCCTTGCGCGCGGAGCTTCGCCGCCGCATCGGCGAGGAGCTCTGGCAGCGGATAGAAGTCGAGTGCGTGCAGGTCGGACCGCCGGCCCAGTCCCCCCTCGACAGTCCGCTATACCGACTGCTCGAGCAGATCGTGACCGACCACGACCCCGACGGCGTGCCGCTGCCGTTCCTCGCGCCGTTCGCCACGGACGCCAAGCACCTGGCACGCCTCGGCGTCCCGACCTACGGCTTCTCGCCGCTCAAAGTCGACAACCGCGACGGCCTGCTGGCGCTGATGCACGGCGACGACGAGCGGGTCAGCGTCGAGGCATTGCGGTGGGGCCTGCCGGTTCTCGCAGACGCGGTCGGCGCGCTTCTGCTCCTGAGACGCCGCCGAGCCCATCGCCGCGAAACGGTTCCGCCGGGCGCGTACCATGGCCGAGCATCCGGCACCTGCCCCGCGATTTGGAGCCGTGCGGCATCAGAGGAGTAGCGAATGACCGTCGCGGCCCCAAGTCGAGCCCTGGCCCTCGACGCGATCCTGGCGATGACCGGAGGCCTGCCGGCAATCGTCGGCTCGGTCCTCCCGTGGGCGAACGCCGCGACGGCGGCGACGGCCGCCAACTCGCAGATTGGCGCCACGTTCTTCGACGGCAAGATCTTCATCCTCATGGGGATCCTTGTGATCGTTACGTCCGGCACCCGGCTGGCCGCCGGAACGCTCCCGGCCAACATCGTCGCCACGGTGGGGCGATTGCTCGGCACCGGCCCGTGGATCTGGATCCTGGCGGGCGGCTACATCGTCATGTACGGCGTCGTGGACCTGCGCGACCTGTCCGAGCAGGTCAACCAGCAGGTCGAGCGGCCTGGCTTCGGTCGGGCCTGGGATCTATCTCGACGTCGCCGCGGGCGTCGCCATCGTGGTCAGCGGCACAATCGGACTGCTTGCTCGCCGCCGTGAGGCGGCTCACCCGCCCCAGCCGGACGCATAGCAGAACCCGTCCCGGCGGCCGGCTGTTCGGACTACGTCAGCCGCTTCAGCTCCCAGCGACCGCTCGGCCGGGCCGCACCCGTGCCGAGAACACAAGAGCCCGAGAACGCGGGCGGGTTGGCCCCATATGGGCCGGGTCATGCGGCCCTACCGGCACACCCTTCGGCCTCCGAGAATGCAGTCCAGGCAACGAATGGTCGGCCGCCTCATGCGGTATCTCAGGTCGGTTCCGGAGACGTTGCCGCCGGAGCCGGCACGGGACGCGCCCGCCCAACGAGCGCGATCCACCACATATTCGCAACCCCGGCCGAACCCATCGCCGTCAAGGCCGACCGGTCCCGCTGCTACCGGACGCTCGCGCACGAGGCAGGCGCGGACGTCCGTCGACGCGTGCGACCGGCGGAGCAGATCGCGAGGGCGACTCCGGGGAGACCAAAGGGGCGATTGGATGGCCGTGGCTCAGGTCCCACTCCCCGAAGTGGACGCAGGCGTTCGCTTCCTGGAAGAGGTCAGCGCAAAGACGGCGGGCGTGTCCCGCCTCGAGATGTGCATCCAGTGCGGCACCTGCGGGGGATCCTGCCCGTCCGCCGACGACATGGATCACACCCCACGCATGCTCTTCGCCATGATCCGGGCGGGCATGAGGAACAGGTGCTGCGCAGCAACACGCCCGTGGATGTGCGTGTCGTGCTACCACTGCGTCGTCCGCTGCCCGCAGGGTGTCCACATCGCCGACGTCATGTACACGCTCAAGGGCATGGCGGAACACAGGCAAGTCATATCGGGACTCCACGCCGCCCGGTTTCGCCCGCGTCTTCGTCGGTCAGGTCGAGACCTTCGGGCGCAGCTTGGAGGTCGGCCTGACGGCTCGCCACTACCTGCGCCACTCATCCTGCCGGCTGCCTCGCATGACGCCCGATGGGCCATGGGGCTGTTCTTCAAGGGCCGCATCGGAATCATGCCCCACAGGATCGAGACAGCGCGAGCAACTCCACGCGATCCTGGCTCGGGCCGAAGAGCTGGAGCAGGTGCAATGAGCCGCTACCTCTACTACCCAGGCTGCTCCATGGACGGCAGCGGCCGATCCTACGGCGAGTCGCTGAACGCGGTCTGCGAGACGCTCGGCCTCGACGCTCGAAGGAGATCGACGACTGGAACTGCTGCGGCGCCACCGAGTACGTCGGCGTCAGCCTGAGCCCGGCCTACGCCCTGATCGCCCGCAACCTGGCCATCGCCGAGACAGGCCAAGACGGATGACGAGCCGCTCGTCGCCGCCTGCAGCGCCTGCTACCTGAACCTGGCCAAGGCCGACCGCTACATGAAGGAACAGCCCCGCGCTGGGCGAGCGTGTCAACGAGGCCCTGGCGCCGGCGGCCTGCACTACGACCCGGGCACCGGTCGAGATCCGCCACCTCCTCGAAGTGATCATGAACGACGTCGGCTGGACGCGGTCACGGCCAGCCGTGGTCAAGCCGCTGGCCGGCCTGCGCGTCGCGCCGTACCTCGGCTGCATGCTCCCGCGGCCCGGATCCGGACCACCGCTGGAAGAACCACGAACGCCCGGACGATCTCGATCGGCCTGCTCGAAGCCCTGGGCGCCGAGGTCGTGGACTTCCCGCTCAAGACCGAGTGCTGCGGCGGCCACATGACCCAGATCGCGCCCGAAGGTCGGCCTCGAACTGATCCGGCGCCTGGTGCGACGAGCGCCGAGCACCACCAGGCCGACATGATGGTCACGGTCTGCCCGATGTGCCAGATCAACATCGACGCCTACCAGGGCGAGATGAACGCCCAGTTCCATACCAAGCACAAGATGCCGATCGTGTTCTTCACCCAGCTGATGGGCGTGGCCTTCGGGCTCGACGCCCAAGAAGCTGGGCATCGGCCGTGAGATGACCGGCGCCCGCGCCGGCCCTCAAGAAGATCGGCGACAGGCCGTCGCGAGCGCCGGCGAGCCGGAGCCGGCCCACAGGGCCAGGCCGGACAAGCGAGCCCTGCCCATGCCCCGCATGGAGAGCGACGCGGCTCCCGACGGCCGCGACTCGCGGAGACCAGGCGATGAGCGAGCACGCACATCTCCCGAGAGAAGGCGAGATCCGGAATCGGCATTTACGTCTGCCACTGCGGCAGCAACATCGCCGGCATCGTCGACGTCGAGGAGGTCGCCCGCTGGGCCGGCGAGAACCTCAAGGACGGTGTCGTCGTCGCCCGCGACTACAAGTTCATGTGCTCGTCCTGGGCCAGGAGCTGATCGAGCGACGACATCCAGGAGAGGGCCTGACCGGCGTGGTGGTCGGCGGCCTGCTCGCCGCACCTGCACGAGAAGACCTTCCGCACGCGCCTGCAAGCGGGCCGGGCTGAATCCCTACCTGTGCCAGATGACCAACATCCGCGAGCACGTCTCGTGGGTCCACACCGACAAGGCCGCGGCCACGGCCAAGGCCAAGGCGCTCGTCCCGGCGGCGTGCCGAGCGGGTCCGAAGCAACAGCAGCCGCTCGAACCGATGCACGGTGAAGGTCAACCCGCCACGCTGGTCGTCGGCGGCGGCATCGCCGGCATCCAGGCCACGCTCGAACTGGCCGACGCCGGCTACCACGTCTACCTCGTCGAGCGCGAGCCGTCGATCGGCGGCCACATGGCCCAGTTCGACAAGACCTTCCCCACCCTGGACTGCTCGGCCTGCATCCTGACGCCCAAGATGTCGGAGGCCGGCAGCACCCGAACGTCACGATGCTCACCTACTCCGAGTTGGAGAGGTCGACGGCTCCGTGGGCAACTTCAAGGTGAAGATCCGCAAGAAGGCCCGCTACGTGGACGACGAGCGCTGCACCGGCTGCGGCATCTGCATGGAGAAGTGCCCGCAAGAAGGTCATCGACGACGTCTTCGAGGCCGGCATGGGCTATCGCAAGGCGATCTACACGCCCTTCCCCCAGGCCGTGCCGCGGACCCCGGTGATCGATCGGCCAACTGCACGTGGTTCACCAGCGGCAAGTGCAAGGCCTGCGAGAAGGTCTGCCCCACCGAACGCCGTCGACTACGACCAGCAGGACGAGATCGTCGACGGTCGAGGTGGGCAACATCATCATGGCCACCGGCTGGAAGCTGTTCGACTGCAGGCGGATGCCGCAGTACGGCTACGGCCGGCTGGCCAACGTCTTCACCAACCTGGAGTTCGAGCGGCTCTGCAACGCCGCCGGCCCGACCAACGGCAAGATCGTGCTCCGCGACGGCAAGACCGAGCCCAAGGCGGTGGCCATCATCCACTGCGTCGGCAGCCGCGACCGCGAACTTCAACGCCTATTGCTCCGCGATCTGCTGCATGGCGGCCTTGAAGTTCGCGCACCTGGTGCTGGAGAAGACCAGGGCCGAGGTCTACACCTTCTACATCGACATGCGGACCCCGGTGAAGGGCTACGAGGAGTTCTACCAGCGGCGTCATGGAAGAGGGCATGCATCTTCGTCCGCGGCAAGGTGGCCGAGGTGACCGACGCCGCCCGACTGCCCGGCGAGGAAGGCAAGCTCATCGTCCAGGTGGAAGACACGCTGGCTGGGCAGGCAGCGCCGCATCCCGGTCGACATGGTGGTCTTGATCGGGCGGGCTGGAGCCGCAGCGCCGACGCCAAGGAACTGGCGCAAGTGCGGCATCTCGTGCAGCATGGCCGGCTGGTACACCGAGACGCCACCCCAAGCTCGACCCGGTGGCCACGATGACCGACGGCGTGTTCATGGCCGGCTGCGTGCAGGGCCCGAAGGACATTCCCGACCTCGGTGGCCCAGGGCGCGGCGGCCGCCGCCCGCGTGCTGGGCATGATCCCAGAGGAGCGAGATGACTCGAGCCGATCGTGGCCTCGATCGACGAGGAGCACTGCTCCGGCTGCCGCATCTGCAACAGCATGTGCCCCTACAACGCCATCGAGCTTCGACGAGGAGAAGGGCGTCGCGTGCATCAACGCGGCCATGTGCAAGGGCTGCGGCACCTGCGTGGCCGCCTGCCCCGCCGGAGCGATCACGGGCACGGGCTTCAACGACGAGCAGATTTTCGCCGAGATCGAAGGCCTGCTCAGAGTCGGAGCCGACGGGACGCCGCTCAGACGGCCCGCCTACCCGGTGGCGGCCAACGACGGCAACAGCCACAAGGCTTCGGCCGAACTCGAGGAGGTGGCGCGAGCATGAGCACGCAGACCGCCGTCAGCACCGGCTCCCGCCGAGGCGACGCCGCAGGACGCCACATTCGAGCCGAAAATCATCGGCTTCACCTGCAACTGGTGCAGCTATCGGGCCGCGGACCTGGCCGGCACGGCCCGGACCAAGTACCCGCCCAACGTCCGCCTCATCCGGCTGATGTGCTAGCGGCCGGCTCGATCCCACGTTCGTCTTCAAGGCCTTTGCCGAGGGCGCCGACGCGCGTGATGGTCAGCCGGCTGCCACCCCGGCGAGTGCCACTACATCGAGCAGAACTACAAGGCCATGCGCCGGTTCCAGCTGCTGCAGCGGACCATCGAGGCGACTGGGCATCGAGCCCGACGGCTCCAGCTGGTCTGGGCCAGCGCCGCCGAGGGCGTCCGGCTGGCCGGCGAGATCGCCCGCGTCACCGAAGAAGTGCGAGCCTCGGGCCGCTCGACTGGCCGCCGGCGAGCTCGTCGACGTCGACGGCATCGACCTGGAGACGGCCTGGGAGGCGACCGGCGGCGACGCGAGGCGGTCCGCCCGAAGCGCCCGGCGGAGTCAACCCGGAGCACGCACGAGCGGCGACGGAGGTGACGCAGTGAGCGCCGCGATCAGCTCCAAGAAGCCCAAGCTGGCGATCTTCTGGGCGGCCTCGTGCGGCGGCTGCGAAATCGCCATCCTCGACATCCACGAGCAGATCCTCGACGTGGCCGCGGCCTTCGACATCGTCCTGTGGCCCACGTCATGGACGGCAAGTACGCGACATCGAGACGATGGCCGACGGCGAGATCGACGTCTGCTCGTTCAACGGCGGCATCCGCACCAGCGAGAGGATACATGGCCCAACTGCTGCGCCGCAAGTCGCAAGTTCCTGGTGGCCTTCGGCTCGTGCGCCAGCGAGGGCTGCATCCCCGGCCTGGCCAACCTGACGAGCCGCAAGGACATCTTCGACACGGCGTTCTCGACGACCGCAGCACCGACAACCCCGACGGCATTCGGCCGATCTGGGAGACGCAGGTGCCGGAGGGCGTGCTGCACCTGCCGAGCTTCGAGCCGATGCTGCGGACGCTCGACCAGATGGTGGACGTGGACTACTACGATCCCCGGCTGCCCGCCCGAGGCCGAGCAGATCTGGGCGGCGCTCGAGGCGGTGGTCACGGCGCTCAACGGCACCGGGCCGCTGCCGCCGAAGGGCTCGGTCCTGGGCGCCGGCGACTCGACCGTCTGCGACGAGTGCGCGCGCAAGCGCGACGACAAGAAGATCAGGCCAGTTCGTCCGCATCCAGCAGGTCGCCAGGTTCGACCCGGAGATCTGCCTGCTCGAGCAGGGCCTGCCCTGCTACGGCTCGGCCACCCGGAGCGGCTGCGGCGCGCTCTGCCCGGCCGGTCGTCGCCGTGCATCGGCTGCTACGGACCGGCCGAAGGCGTGGTCGACTACGGGCCCGCCTGATGGCGGCCTTCGCCTCGGTGATCGACAGCAACGAGCCGGACGAGATCGACAGGTGCTTCGACGGCATAGTCGACCCGGTCGGCCAGTTCTACCGCTTCAGCCTGGCGGGATCCCTGCTCCGCAGCGCCGACGGCCGGCCTGGCAGACACGGACGGGGAGTAGCCACCCATGAAACGAATCACCATCGACCCCATCACCCGGCTGGAAGGCCACGGCAAGATCGACATCTTCCTCGACGAGGAGGGCGACGTGGCCAACGCCTACTTGCAGATCCCGGAGCTGCGCGGCTTCGAGCAGTTCTGCGTGGGCCGGCCGGCCGAGGAGATGCCCAACCTGACCAACCGGATCTGCGGCGTCTGCCCCGAGGCCCACCACATGGCGGCCACCAAGGCCGCGCGACGCGGTGTTCCACGTCGATCCGCCGCCGGCGGCCAAGAAGCTCCGCGAGCTGTTCTACAGCATCTTCTACGCCACCGACCACACGACGCACTTCTACGCCCTGGGCGGGCCGGACTTCGTCGTCGGCCCGGACGCGCCGCCGGCCGAGCGAAACATCCTGGGCGTCGTGGCCAAGGTGGGCATGGACGTCGGCGGCAAGGTGCATCAAGATGCGCAGCGACGGCCACGCCTTGATCCAGATGATCGGCGGCCGCAGGGTGCATCCGCAACTGGGGCCTGCCCGGCGGCGTGAGCCACGGCATCACCGAGGAGCAGCGCGCGGAGATCGAGAAGCTCGGCCGCGAGGCCGTCGAGTTCGCCAAGTTCACCCTGAGGATCTTCGACGAGATCGTCCTGGCCAACTACGCCTACGTGGAGATGATCACTGCGCGACGATCTACGTCCACCAGACCTACAACATGGGCATGGTGGACGCCGAACAACAAGATCAACTTCTACGACGGCAAGATCCGCGTCACCGTCGCCCGACGGCAAGGCGTCGGCAAGTACGCCTCGGCCGAGTATCGCGAGTACATCGCCGAGCGCGTCGAGCCGTGGACCGTACCTGAAATTCCCCTACCTGAAGAAGATCGGCTGGAAGGGCTTCGTCGACGGCGAGGATTCGGGCGTGTACAAGGCCACGCCGCTGTCGCGGCTCAACGCCGCCGACGGCATGGCCACGCCGCTGGCCCAGGCCGCGTACAAGCGGTTGTACGAAACCCTGGAGGGGGGCGGCAAGCCGATCGACCACACCGCTGGCCACGCACTGGGCCCGGCTGATCGAGTTGCTCTATGCGGCCGAGCGCATGGTCGAACTGGCCACCGATCCCGGAGATCACCTCCGGCAAGGTATCGCACGCGTGCCCACCGAAACGCCGACCGAGGGCGTCGGCATGCGTCGAGGCCCCGCGCGGCACGCTGACCCACCACTACACGACCGACGAGCGGGGCATCCTCACGGGTCAACCTGATCGTCGGCACGACGAACAACAACGCCGCCGATCTGCATGTCGGTCAAGAAGGCCGCCCAAGGCCTGATCCAGAAGGGCAAGGTGTGAGCGAGGGCCTGCTGAACATGGTCGAGATGGCCTTCCGGCCCTACGATCCGTGCTTCGGCTGCGCCACGCACAGCCTGCCCGGCCAGATGCCGCTGCAGGTTGCCATCCGCAACTCGGACGGCAAAGTCATCGAGGTACTCTAGCAGAACTGCTGATGCAGTTCCGCCAAGACTGCTAGGTCGGACTGGTGGCTGATCGCGTCCCGGGCCAGCCTCATCGGGCGCTGCCCCGAAAGGAGATCGTGGCCGCGCCGGCACGCACGATCGTCGTGGGCATGGGCAATACCCTGCTCGGCGACGACGGCGTGGGCTGGCGCGTCGCAGACGAGGTGGAGTCGTGGCTGGCCGCGGAACGCGAGTCGGGCCGGCCGTTCGATGGCGTGGAGGTCGAACGCCTGGGCGTCGGGGGCCTGCGGCTGATGGAATCGCTGACCGGCTTCGACTCGGCGATCCTCGTGGACGCGGCGGAATTCCCGGGCCGGCCCGCCGGCGAGGTCCGGTTGTGCAGCCTCGATGATCTCCAGGACTACGCGGCCGGTCACCTGGACTCGTCCCACGACGCGTCCCTGCGGACGGCGCTCAAGCTCGGCCGCAGCCTCGGCGCGGCCTTGCCGGCCAACATCCAGACGATCACGGTCCAGGCCTGCAGGACCGAGGTATTCGGCGAGCAACTCAGCCCGGAGGTAGCGGCGGCGGTCCCGGCGGCTGCCCAAGCGGTCATGGACCTGCTTCTGGCGCAGGAAGCGGCGATCGATTAGCCTGACCTCGCGCGGCGGCCAGCCGGTCAGCCAATGCATCGACAGCACCGCCTGACGGCATCGTCGGGAGGGGAGACATGAGCCAACAATTCGTCGTTCAGCTGCCAAACAAGCCCGGCGAACTCGCTCATCTGGCGAGAGCCCTTTGCGCGCGCGGTGTAAACATCGTCCAGGTGCACCAGGCCACGGCCGGCAATCTCACCTCGGCAGAGATCTTCACCGACTGCTGCGACGACGACACGATCGACGTCCTGCGCGGCATGGGCTATCCGTTCGTAGTCGGCACCGGCGTGACGGTAGAGATCGAGGATTCGCCCTGCGCGTTCGGCGAGGTAAGTGACAAGCTGGCCCATGCCGGGGTCGGCATCAAGGGCTGCTGCGTCCTGGGTCGCGCCAACGGCGTGGCCACCTGGACCCTCGCGGTCGACGACGAGGCGCGCGCCCGTGAAGTCCTCGGACTCCCTGAGCCCGCCGACGCACAGGAGACTGTCGGGGGCTGATCTCGCGAGATCGTCCCCGCCCCTTGCTGAGCTGGGCCGTGGCCGTGCGTTGGCGGCATGGCATCGTCAGGACGATCCGTCATCAGGCATGCAGGTTGTTGGCGCGCCCTCGGGACTAGCGGGCAGGTCGCTGCTTGATCAGCCGGCCGCGGCGGGTCATGGCGTGGGTAGAGAGCGCCGCGACGCCCATCGCAACGACGGCGCGCTCGGCTGACGGCAACGGCCGCACAATCGATAGGAACTCCTGGGCGCGGGCACGATCCACGATGCCCAGCAGTGCCTGGCCGCGGCCGGTCAGCGTCAACGTCCGCAGCCGGCGATCCTCGGAATCCTGGTTCCTCTCGATCAGCTGCCGCTTCACCAGGCCGTCAACTAGGCGGCTCGCCGCCGATTGTGACCGACCCAGCGTGTCGGCCAGATCCGCCACCGTCATCGTGCCGCTGTCGGCCAGCGCGTAGAGGGCGGCGAGTTGCGTGAAGCCGAGGTTCAGCTCCCCCAGCTGGGCCGCGAAGCCGATCACCAGGTCGCGCCAGATGGCCCGGCCCATCGCGATCCGATCCGACAGCTCCCGCGGGTTCTGCAGCCGGCTGCGGGCGGCTTCGACGGGCGCGGACAGGAGTTCGCGAGCGGCCGACTCGACCGCCACTCGGCTCGGGACGGTCAGAGTGGGCAGATGCAGAAATGGGCGCTGACGGCTGCGCAACAAGTGGAGGGCGGTGGACCCGCCGGAGCGCGACGCAGGCGGGGCGGGCGGGGCAGGCGGGGCAGGGTCGCGCGGGGCGGCGTGGCGCGGGGATGCAGCCTCGCCCGTGGCGTCCACGTCATCGGCGACGGTTCCGGCGTTCGGCATCCGCCACGCGGTTTCCGCTTCGGGGCGCGCGTCGGTGTCTGGTGGTGGGAGCTGGCCCGATGCGTTCTCGATTGAGCGCGGTCCGATGTTTGGAAGCTTCGGGCGGAACTGTGGCATGGCCTCAGAGTAAGCCCGGAAGGCCGATCCATGCAATCCTGCACACGTTTTGCTCATGCATATTGGCCGCAGGTTTACGCTGCCCATGAGAGATCGCCGCTCGTGGTCGATCGCGTGGTTATGAAGTTCCGGCCCTCCAGGTCCGCCCGTCCCGGCGTGCGCAGGCGAGCCGAAGGGAGTCCATACACAGCCCATGGATCGAATCGCCTTCGTATTCCCCGGCCAGGGATCCCAATCGGTGGGCATGGGGAAGGCCCTGGTCGAGGCTTCGCCGGCGGCTGCAGCCGTTCTGGCGGAGGCCGACGCCGCACTTGGAGAGTCGATCAGCCGCCTGGCGTTCGACGGCCCGGCTGAGGAGCTGGACCTCACCGCCAACGCCCAGCCTGCGCTCGTGGCCGTGTCGATCGCCTTCCTCGCCGCTCTGCGTGAGCGTTGGGTGGCCGCCGGAGTAGCCGCCCCGATCCCGACCTATGCCGCGGGGCACTCCATGGGCCAGTACTCGGCCATGGTCGCGGCCGGTGTCATCTCGCTGGCCGACGCCGTGCGCCTGGTTCGCGAACGTGGACACCAGATGCAGGCTTCCGGCCAGGGCCGCTCGGGCGCCATGGCCGCCATCATCGGCCTGGACGACGCCCGAATCCCGGAGTTGCTGGCCCTGGGCGAGTCCCTGGGCAGCGTGACCGTGGCCAACAGGAACTCTCCGGGCCAGATCGTCATCTCGGGCGACCGAGCCGCCGTCGAGGCCGCCGTGGCCGGAGTCAAGGATCTCGGCGCCCGCCGCGGGATTCTGCTGCCGGTCTCGGTCGCGGCCCACTCATCGCTCATGGTCGAAGCGGCTGAGGGCATGACCCGCGTCCTGGCCCCGGTGGCATTCGCCGCTCCCTCAGTGACGCTGCTGGCCAACGCCGACGCCGGACCCATTACCACGGCCGACGGCGCGCGGGCGGAGCTGATCGACCACCTGACTCGAGGCGTCGATTGGGTCGCCGCCGTCCAGCGCATGACCGCCGACGGAGTGACCACCTTCGTCGAGATCGGGCCCGGAAAAGTCCTGACCGGCCTGATCAAGCGCATCGCACCAGAAGCAAACGTTTTGGCCGTGGATGACGCCGCGGCCCCCGGCGGCATTGCCGTGCCCTTCATCGACGGCGCCGCCGTCACCAATTGAGCCAATTCCCGACCGCCGCTCAGCGGCCGGCAAGGATCCCAGGAGGAAGAGCATCCCGTGCGCAAACCTGATTACGACAGGCGAGTCGTCGTCACAGGGCTTGGGGTCGTAAGCCCGATCGGCAACGACCTGGACACCGTCTGGAACAACCTGGTGTCCGGCCACTCGGGCATCGGCGAGATAACGCATTTCGACACCACGCCATACGAGCACAAGGCCGGCGGCGAAGTACGCGACTTCGACGTGACCAAGTTCTGGAATTTCAAGGACGCGCGTCGAACCGAGACCACGGTCCACTTCGCGGTTGCTTCGGCTCGAATGGCGCTCGCGGATTCCGGCCTGGAGATCAACGACGAGAACCATTACGACGTCGGCGTCATCTACGGCTCGGGCGGCGGGGGCCAGGGGCTATTCATCTCCAACCAGGAGACCTGGCACACGAAGGGCGTTCGAGCGGTCAGTCCGTTCTTCATCGCCAACGGCCTGGTCGACGCGAGCTCAGGCACGATTGCCATCGAGACGGGCGCCAAGGGCCACAACTTCTGCCCGGTGGCCGCGTGCTCAACCGGCACGCTGGCAATAGGCGAGGCGGCCGAGGCGATCCGCCGTGGCGACTGCACCGCGGTCATCGCCGGCGCGGCCGAGTCGCCCCTTCTCGAGCTGGTGCACATCGGCTTCACGAACATGCGCGGCATGGGAACGCCGCTGCCGGGCCAGCCGATCGCAACAGTCTGCCGGCCGTTCGACCGCACGCGCGACGGGTTCGTCCTGGGCGAAGGCGCCGCGGCGCTGATCCTCGAGGATCTCGACCTTGCCAGGGCCCGCGGCGCCAGGATCTACGCCGAGATCGTCGGCTACGGCTCGGCCGCCGATGGATTCGACATGATCGCCCCGGCCGAGGGCGGCGAGGGTTCGGCCCGGGCCATGAAGATGGCCCTCGAGCGACGCGGCGTCCCGGCCGAGGAGGTCGGCATGATCAACCCCCACGGGACTTCGACGTCGGTCGGAGACAAGCGCGAGGCCGAGGCCATCTGGACCGCGTTCGGGAGCCACACCCCGGACATCCTCATCTCCGCGACCAAATCGATGACGGGCCACATGATGGGCGCCGCAGGGGCATTCGAAGGCCTCGCGACCGTCCTGTCGGTCTATCACCAGACCGTGCCCGGGACGCTCAACTACAACGAACCGGATCCCGAGTGCAACGTCAATGTCGCCAGCGAAACGGTCGAGAAGCCGCTGCGCTATGCGCTCTCCAACAACATCGGTCTTGGCGGGCACAACTCCGCGGTCATCTTCAAGCAGTACACCGGCGACTAGGAGCGACCAGGAGCGACGACCAAGCCTGGCGCCGTCCGGCTCGAGGGCGTGACCGCGAGGCGAGATCCTGAGACCGATCAGGCCGCCCGTCGCGTCGATGACGCACCGGAGTCAGGCCGAGCCACGACTCGCGGGCGATCCCATGAGCCGCCGCCGGCGGTCGCGCCGCTTTCGCTTTGATCGCCCTCGAGGCGGAACCGGGCCACCAGGTCGTCGAGTTGGCGGGCCATCTGGGCCAGAGTCTCAGCCGAGGCCACGACTTCTTCGGCCTGGGCCGACATCTCTTCGGTCGCGGCCGAGACCTCCTGGACCGCTGCGGAATTCTGCTGAGAGACGGCCGCGATCGACTGCACGGCACGCGATACCGTCTCGGCGGCGCCCATCATTTCGGCGGCCGCATCGTCGGTGTGCGACGCGATCGCGGCGATGGCATCCGACGAAGAGACGACTCCCGCGCTTGCGCGCGCCATCGCCTCCACGGCGTCGGCGATCCGTTCGACGGATGCTCGCGTGGCACCGACCGATCCGGATATCTCCGATAGCGAAGCCCCGGCCTGATCGGCGATCGCGGTCCCGGCCTGCACTTCACGGGCGCCGGCGGTCATGGCCGCGACCGCTTCGGAGGTGCCCTTCTGGACCTCGGCGATGAGCGCAGCGATCTCCTTGGTGGCACGGGAGGAGCGTTCGGCCAGCTTGCGAACCTCGTCGGCGACGACGGCAAAGCCCTTGCCCTGCTCGCCGGCGCGGGCCGCCTCGATGGCCGCATTCAATGCCAGAAGATTCGTCTGCTCGGCGATGTCGTCGATCGTCTCGACGATGGCCCCGATCTGCTCGCCCTTGGCTCCGAGCTCGGTCACCTTGACGGCGGCGCCTTCGACGGCTGCCTGAATCCTTTGCATGCCCGTCACGGTCTCCCGGACGGCGGCGGTGCCGTTTTCGGCGGCTACCGCGGCGGCCGTGGCGACGTCGTTGACTTCGCGGGAGGCCAGGTTGGCCGCCTCGATCGCGGCCGTCATCTCCTGGATCGACTCGCTGGCTGCGTGGACTTTGCGGGTAGTGTCGGCCGCCCCGCTGCCAACCTGGGCGATCGAGTCCGACAGGTCGCCGACCGCGCCGGACGTCATCGACGCGGCGGCCGCCTGGTCGTTGGCTCCCGATGCGACCTGGTTGATCGTCGCGGCCACCTGGCTCGATGCCAGGCCGGATTGGGCTGCGGCCGCGTTTACCTGGGCGCTCGTTTCCGCGAGCATGGCCGAAGCCGCTCGGACCTCGCCGACGGTGGCCCGCAGGTCGTCCGTCATCTGGACGAACGCCCGGCCGAGGGCATCCTGGTCGGACCTGGGCTCGGGCCGGACCGAGAGGTCGTTGCGAGCCAGACGTTCGGCCACCGCGGCCATGTTCCTCATGTATTCGACTATCGAAGTGAAGGCGCCCGCCATGCGGCCGATCTCGTCGTGGCCGCCGGCCCGAACCTCGACCGTGACGTCACCGAGCGCAAGTTGCTCGGCCGTCGACGTCAGCCGTCGTATCGGGCGCATTATCGACAAGCCAAGCCCAACGGCGATCAGGACGCCGATTCCGCTGAGGGCGAGTCCGAGCAGCAACATCTGCTGCTCAGTGCCGCCGATGACGCCCTGAGCGCTCGAATTGGACAGGTCTGCGAAGGCCATGTTGACGGTCACCAGACCATCGAGCGCGGCCTTCATGCTGGTCATGACAGAGTGGAAGTCGCCCGGCGCCGACCCTGCCTCGATGGCATCGCGCATCGGGGTCCAGGCAGCGTAGGCGGCCTGCAGATTCGCCAGGGAACTCGCCTCGCTGTTCTGGAGCGACTGCTTGCCCGCCGCCGCCACGGCCGCGGTGAAGTCGGGGCTGAGGGTGGACAGCCAATCGTTGGTGTATTGGTCGATCAGCGACGAAACGACGGCATCCTGCGTCTTGACGTCCGCAACCACCGCGGTCGACAGCGAAGTCACGCTGCCGTCGCCGATCGGGACAAGGTCGGTCTCGATCTGCTGGCGGGCCAGATTGGCCGCGTCCAGGTTGGCGATTGGGATGAGCATGAATCCATAGAGGTTGTCGTACTGGGATTTGAGCTGGCCCGTACCTTGGAGGGATACGTAACCCAGCGTCGCAATCGCAACGGGCACCAGGACGGCGAGAAGAACCACCTTGCGTGCAAGCGTTAGCCCGGGCATTTTCACGAAGAATGGACCTCCGACCGTTGATAGTTGCGGCGTACGTCTATGGCATCGGGCGTGACCGCCGCCAACCTGAGGCCTTATTGGCATTCGCGTCTGAGCCTCGCGGCCGACTCGCCTGCGCAGAACTGACGGACCGGCCTGCCGAGGTCGGAGCCGGCGTTGTTCGGCCCGGTCGCGCATCGGCGCGACCGGGCCGTGGGACGCCGGCCGCCGGCTTTCCGAATTGTTGAGTCGCGGCCGTCAAGCCCTACCGGCCGCCGCGCCCTACTGGGCCGCGAGCCAGGCCATCGCCTTCGCCGGGTCGTCGAAGACCTGCGAGTTGATGCCCAGGCCTTTGTACATGTCGACCCACTGCTTCATGTTGAGCTGGCCGACGACCTTCTCCGGCAGGACGACAGCCCAGTGCTTCCAGCCCGCGGCCTTGACAGCCGGGAACCAGACCGTCTGCGCCCACTGCGAATCCTCCGGCGACAGGGCGGAGTTGCCCCGGTCGTCGGAGAGCCACTTGGTCGCGTGGTTCTTGTTCATCAGGTCGTAGCCCTGCATCAACGCTTCCTGGAAGGACGCGCCGTGAACGAACTTGTGGAACTCGTGATGCACGATTCCGCTGTCCGAGTGGTAGATGAGGGTGATTGTGTCGTTGTCGATGACTTTCTGGCTCGCCACGGAGATTCCTCGATTAGCGCTTTAGGACCGGCGGTGACGCCACGGCGGATACGAAACCCACATCCGGGGATTCGGCAGCGGCCCGTCCGGGCTGTAGCGTCGAGCGGCTCCCGCGTGCCGGCCGGCCCGGGTTTTCGGCCGCGAGCACAGCCTTCAGACGTGCGCCCATCCGCTCTGCAATGCTGAGTACAGTGCTTATGGTAAATTGACGACATGATTGACAGGAGGCCGGTCGATCTGAACGTGCCCCCGAATCGACGCCTTTCTGACGAGGCGATCGAGACGAGCCGGTTGCTGGTCGAGTTCCTCCACGCGGCTTACGCAACCCGCAGCCGGGACTCTGAGGACGGCGGCGAGGTCCCGGTCGAAGGGTCGCTCGCACCGACTTCCCGGCCGCTCTCGGGTCACGCCGTCCGGGCCGCGATCCACGTCTATCAGCACGGCGAGCGAACGGTCGGCCAGCTGGCCTCGGGCCTGGGCATCTCGTACGGCTGGGCCAGCCGCGTGGTCGAGGAACTCGAAGCCTCCGGTTATCTCCAACGAGAACGAGACCCTGACGATCGACGGATCGTCCGGGTGCGGCTCAACCCGGAGAAGCTCGAGGAGGTCGAACGGGCTTACCGCTGGCGCGGGCGGGCGGTCGAGCAGGCCCTCGAGCCGCTCACGGTTTCGGAGAAGGACGCCGTCCGGGCGTTCCTTCGTCGAGTGACCGAACTGCTGCGAGAAGGTCAGACGGAACGATCCTGAGCGCCGTGGCGGATCCGCCGCCCGCTCGTCACGGGCCCGTGGCCGGGGTCGGATCGGGGTTAGCGGCCGGTCTCCCCAGCCCCTTGTCTGCCTTTCTCCGACCTCAGACCGGCCCGTATCGAGCCCCGAGCCAGTACAATCCCCCAGTCGGATGTCGTCACGCCGTTTGAGGCTCGGGGGCGCCGACCGCCGTCCCACCGGTGGACCTCGATGTTCCGCCGGGCCTGCAGAGCCGGGCGCCGCCAGCGGTGGTCGCCTCCGATCGCTACACGTCTAGGAGATGGCCTGTGCCCACCAAGGATCCTGCCCGTCGCGCCGTCGTCACCGGCCTCGGGGCCGTTACGCCTATCGGCAACACAGCCAAAGCGTACTGGGAGAATCTCCTCGCCGGCGTTTCTGGCGTGGGCGCGATAACGCAGTTCGATCCTTCCGGGCTGGACGTCAAGATCGCCGCCGAAGTGCGGGATTTCGATCCGGCTATCGCCATGGATAGGAAGATGGCGCGCCGGATGAGCCGCTTCATCCACCTGGCCATGGCCGCCGCGACCGAGGCGGTCGAAGACGCCGGCCTGGACTTCGGAAGCATGGATCAGGATCAACGCGATCGGGTTGCGGTCGAGATCAACACCGGCGGCGGCGGCATGGATCAGGTGATCATCGGGACGGCCGTCATCGCCGAGAAAGGCCCCGGGCAGGTATCGCCTTTTGCTATCCCCGCTCTGTCGGGTTCGATGGCAGCCTGCCAGGTGTCCATGAAGTACTGCATCACGGGCCCGGTCCTGACCCAGGTCGCAGCCTGCGCCAGCAGCGTGATTGCGTTCGTCGACGGCCTGAGGATGATCCGCGATGGCGAGGTCGACATCGCCCTGGTCGGCGGCACCGAAGGGTCGCTGCTGCCGATCGCATTTGCCGCACTTGGCAACATGGGCGCCCTGTCGCGTCGCAACGACGACCCCACCCATGCATCGCGACCGTTCGACCGCGACCGAGACGGTTTTGTCTTCGGGGAAGGCGCGGCCGTCGTGGTCCTCGAGTCGGCCGAGCATGCGATGAAGCGCGGCGCGAACATCATCTGCGAAGTGATTGGCGGCGGCATCACGGCCGACGCGTTCCACATCAGCGCCCCCGAGCCGACCGGCCGGGGCGCGGCCGCGGCCATGACCAAGGCCCTCCGCAACGCCGAAATCGCGCCGGACGAAGTGGACTACATCGTGGCCCACGGAACCTCGACACCGCTCAACGACGTGACCGAGACGCGAGCCATCAAGTCCGCGTTTGGGGCTCACGCGTACAAGGTCGCGATCAGCTCGCCCAAGTCGATGGTCGGCCATCTGCTGGGCGCAGCCGGTGCGGTGAGCGGCCTGGCCGCGATCGGCGCCATCCGTGAGGGCGTGATGCCACCGACGGCAAACCTGACGAACCCGGATCCCGAGTGCGACCTGGATTACATCCCGAACGTCAAGCGAGCCAAGAAGGTCGACACGGCGATCATCAACGGCTTCGGTTTCGGCGGGCAGAATGCAGTCACAGTCTTCCGTCGCTTCGAGGTATAACCGCGGCCGGGGCTGACGGCCGGATGACGGAATTGGCCCGGCGACCCGGAGCGGGCGCCCGAATCCTTCTGGCCGCGACTCTTGCGGCGGTCGCGTTCGCGGGCTGCGGCTCCAGTACGGCCACGCCTTCGCCGACCCCGTTCGTGCCCCTCCCGACGGCCAGGACGGGGACTCCGACGCCCCCGCCGACGCCCTTCGCGCGGTTCGTGGCGACCGGATCGATGGCTTCAGCTCGGATCTCGCATACGGCGACGCCGCTACAGGATGGCCGTGTTCTCGTGGCCGGCGGTCGATCCGCCGATGCCGCCTACCTCTCGAGCGCCGAGATCTACGACCCGGTCACGGGACGCTTCGCGCCTACGGGTTCGATGACGACTGCTCGCGCGTACCAGACGGCGACGCCACTCGCCGACGGCAGGGTTCTTATCGCGGGCGGATATGACGGCCGGCGGCTTCTGGAGACGGCGGAGCTGTTCGATCCCAGGACCGGGACGTTCAGCCTCACCGGCTCGATGACCGGACCTCGAGCCTTCCACACGGCGACGGTTCTCGCGGACGGTCGAGTGCTTATCGCGGGCGGATCCCAGGATACGCAAGGTCACCCGGCGGCGACTGCCGAGATATTCGACCCGAAGACCGGCAAGTTCGCCGCGACAGGTTCTCTTGCGACTGGCCGCATCTACCACACCGCGACGCTGTTGCCGGATGGTCACGTTCTGATCGCGGGCGGCCTCTCAGGGAAGTCGAGCCTGGCCACTGCCGAACTCTACGATCCCAAGGCGGGCACCTTCGGGACAACCGGTTCGATGGGCGTTGGGAGGGCGCTCCACACGGCGACGACGCTCGTCGACGGCCGCGTCCTCGTCGCGGGCGGGGCGGGCGGCAGCAGCCAGAGCGCCCTCGCTTCGGCGGAGATCTACGACCCGACCACCGGCCTGTTCGCCTCGACCGGGGCCATGCTCGACGCCCGCGCAGCGCAGACCGCGACGATCCTGGCCGACGGTCGGGTTCTCGTGGCGGGTGGCGCGAGCGAATCGCCGGCCCTCGCGTCTGCGGAGGTGTTCGATCCCGCTACGGGCATCTTCGCCTCGGCCGCAACCATGACCGGGCCACGCTCCTACCACACGGCCACGCCCCTGGACGACGGCCGCGTCTTGATCGTCGGGGGAAAGGACGCGACGTCGAACTACCTCTCGAGCGCCGAGGTGCTCCAGCCGTAGGGCCCGCCGGGTCGCAGTGGGGCGGATCGAGCCCCGATCGGCCGGGCCGGAACTCGAAGTCTTGTGGAATGCGGTCTCGCGAGCCACAGCGGGGCTCGTTGTGGGCGGGCAGTGTACGATCCATGGCGTGCTGCCCCGCCGACTGCTTCCACCATGGATTCGACGAGGCTTCGAAGCGGGCGTGATCGGTGCCTTACTGTCGATTGGCACGCTCGTTGCGTTCCAGCTGAGCAGGCCCGCGCCGCGCCTGACCCTTCCCAACGGCCTCGACAGTTCGCTGATCCTGACACCGGCCGTGGTCGCGCTCGGGATCTTCGTGGTCACCTACCCCACCTTCCTCGCCGCGACGCGCGAGGATGCGGTCCTGGGAGTCGTAGCGGCATTCCTGATCGCCGCGGACGCCTTCATGCTGGTGTCGTTCATCGCGCGAGACGAGATCCTCGTCCATCCACTGGGGCGCAGCTTCCCGCTCGGTGTCGTCGCGGCCGCCATCGCGGTGCCGGTCGCCATCGCGGGCCTGCTGGTTGGGCAGCTGACCGCGCCTCTGGGTTTCGGCCGGTCGACCGGGCTGCGTTCCGCCGTCGGCGGCGCGGCGCTGGGTTTGATAGTCGTTGTCGCTGTCGCCTACGCGATCTGAACCTCGGTCCGAACCCGCTAGCGGGCGGTGGCCGCGGACGGGGCCGTCGAACCGGTGCCGGTCGCAGGCTCGCGCACTCCAAGAGACGCTCGGCGGAGCCGCAGCGAGTTGGAAACCACACTGACCGACGAGAAGGCCATCGCGCCTGCGGCGAGCGCCGGGTTCAAGGTGACGCCGAAGATCGGGAACAGCGCACCCATCGCCACCGGAATCAGCACCACGTTGTAGCCGAAGGCCCACATCAGATTCTGGCGGATGATCCGCCTGGTCTGGCGGGAGAGGCGGATGGCGCTCGCCACCGCACGCGGGTCGCCCCCGACCAGCGTCACGTCTGATGCCTCCATCGCCACGTCGGCGCCCGTGCCGATGGCGATGCCGACGTCGGCGCGCGCCAGCGCCGGCGCGTCGTTGATGCCGTCGCCGACCATCGCCACGCGCAGGCCCCGGGCCTGGATCGCGGCGACCGCATCGGCTTTGCCGGCAGGCAGAACTTCCGCCAGAACGCGCTCGGGCGGAATTCCGACCGCGGCAGCGACCGATCGCGCGACCGCCTCCTGATCGCCTGTGACCAGCCAGACCTCGATGCCGTCCCTCTGCAACTCCTGGACCGCGGCCGCGGCCTCGGGCTTGATTTCGTCGACGGTCGGCAACGCGCCCGCCACGTGACCGTCGATGGCGAGGTACGTGACCGCCGAGCCGACGCCACCGGACGCTCCGGCCAGGGCACCAGCGTCGATGCCATTCGCCTCCAGGAATGCGGCGGTTCCCACCAGGGCGTCACGCCCGTCGACCCGGCCGCGGACCCCTCGGCCGACGACCGCCTCGAACCCCTCGACGGTTAGCCGGCCCAGGCCCGCCTCGTCTGCGCCCGCCAGGATCGCCGCCGCCAGAGGATGCTCGCTTCCCCGCTCCACCGACGCCGCCAGATCGAGGACCTCGGCCGGGCTGAAGCCCGGCCCCGCGACCACCTCGCCAAGCGTGGGCCGGCCGCGCGTCAGGGTCCCGGTCTTGTCGAAGATGACCGCGTTGACGGCGGCCGCCAGCTCGAGAGCCTCGCCGCCTCGGATGAGGATGCCCGCCTCGGCGCCCTTGCCCGTGCCCACCATGATTGCGGTCGGCGTCGCCAAACCCATCGCACACGGGCACGAGATAACCACGACCGTGATGAACGCGACGAGCGCATGGGTCACCTTCGGATCCGGTCCGAACAGGAACCACAGCCCAAAAGTGACGGCACCGACGCCCAGGACCACCGGAACGAAAATGCCGCCGATCCGATCTGCTAGTCGCTGGATCGGCGCCTTGGAGCCCTGGGCCCGCTGCACCAGGTCCACGATGTGAGCCAGGGCAGTGTCGCGGCCGACTCGAGTCGCCCGGAACAGGAAGGTGCCGCGGCCGTTCATCGTGGCCCCAATGACCTGAGCGCCGGGCCCTTTCTCGACGGGCATGGGCTCGCCGGTGAGCATCGACTCATCGACCGACGATTCGCCCTCGACTACTCGGCCGTCCACCGGCACCCGCTCGCCGGGCCGGACGCGTACCAGGTCGCCGACGCAGACCTCCTCGAGCGGCACGTCCACCTCGGCCCCCGCCCGGACGATTCGGGCTGAGCTGGCCTGGAGCCCCAGCAGTTCTTTGATTGCGCCGACGGTCTGCGCCTTCGCGCGGGCCTCGAGCCAGCGACCCATGAGGACCAGCCCGACGATCGCGGTCGAGCTGTCGAAGTACGTCTGAGGCTCTATGCCGGCCGAGCGAAAGATCTCCGGCGCGAGAGTCACGAGCACGCTGAAGGCCCAGGCGGTGCTGGTGCCGACCACGACCAGTGTGTCCATGCTCGTCGAGCCGTGGACTGCAGCCCGCCATGCTGCGCGGTAGAAGCGGCGGCCGGCCCAGAACTGGACGAGCGTCGCGGGCCCGATGACCACCCAGGCGATCTGCTCCATCGCCAGCGGAAGGTTGGGGGCATACATCAGGAACATGGTCGCGGCTGCCACAACGAGCGCGAAGGCGGCCGACAGACCGAGTGATCGCTGCTCGCGGGCGCGTTCCCTGGCGTCGGCGTCCGCCTCATCGATAAGGCTGGCCTTCGCCCCGGTCTCCGACTTCGGCTTCTGGCGAATTTCGTAACCGGCCGCCTCGATGGCCCGGGCCAGCTCGTCCAGGCCGGCTATTTCCGGCAGGTACGTGACCGTGGCCACCTCGGTGGCCAGGTTCACGCTGGCTTCGGCGACGCCGGGCGTCTTGCGGAGATACCGCTCGATTCGATTCACGCACGAAGCGCAGCTCATGCCCTCGATGGGCAGCTGCACTTCCGCGGAGAGGCTCGGGGGCTCGGTGCTGGCGTTGGATTCTGCGATCGTCTGCATACTCCCGGGGAGTATAGCGTGCGATTGGCGAGACGACAACCAACCCTCTTCCCCCGACCGATCCGAACGATCAGACTCCAGTCATGACCACGCCCGCCGCCGCGTTCACCATTTGCCCGGCTCCCTGGGGAATGCTGCACGTTGCCGCGACCGGCGTGGGTATCGTGGCTGTGGACCTGGGCGCCGAGACCGCGGAGTTCGTCGACGGTCTGGCGCGGCGGCTCCACGGCCCGGTGCTCCCCGCCGAGGACGGCGATGTCCCGCCGGAGTGGCGGGTCATGCTGACCGAGGCTACGCTGCAGATCGGCGAGTTCTTCGCGAGTGGTCGGCGGGTCTTCGAGTTGCCGATAGACCTGCGGGTTTCCGATTGGGATCGTCGCGTGCTGACCGGAGCGGCAGCGCTCCATTTCGGCGAGACCGCGAGTTACGGCGAACTGGCACGACGGATTGGAAGCCCGGGCGCGGCCCAGGCCGTCGGCGGGGCGATGAGCCGCAATCCCGTGCCGATTCTGATTCCGTGTCACCGCATCATCGGCGCCGGCGGATCGCTCGGCGGTTACGGCGGGTCGAACTACGCCGCCCGCCAGGCCGCCCTGGCGATGAAGCGGAGCCTGCTCGCGTTCGAAGGCACAACGACGCGCGGCTAGGTCGACAGCCCGCCGGGCGTCAATACGACCTGCCCTGGATTCTGCAGACATGCTGGTAGTCGGTGCCGTCGAGCGCAATCGTCTGGCCATCCCCGGCGACGACCGTGCCGTCCGGAGCCAGGATCTCCAGATGTCCGGTCGTGAGGATTCGGGCCGAAAAACCGGCGGGCCACAGCATCTTCTCCCCACCCATGCTGAGACTTCGATGCGTCGCATCCCAGTCGACCCGCACGGGTGTCAGGGCGACGCCGGGGCAGTCCGCCGGAGTCGCCTCCGTTTGGGCCGGCAATGCCCAGACTATCGGCGTCGAAGGGTTCGTGGAGGTTGGCCCCTCTTCGGAGCACCCGGTCACGATCCCTGCGAGAACCAGCAGCACCATGACACGCTTCATCGAGACCCCTCCGTGCCGTGTGTGTCCGCGAGTGTACCGGTTCATCGCAGAGTTACGGCCGCTCGACGACGACGGTCGCTGGCCCTCGGCGGTCGGGCACTCGCCTGCAACCAGGGTCGGAGAGGCACCGGCAAAGCGGATGCGGGTCTCAGCTCCCGCTGCCCGCCAGATCGGTATCGACATGGGCGGGCGAACGCAGGCTCCCGTCGGAGTGGAGCCACGAGTTGGTGGGCGTCGCCCAGTAAGCCGCCATCGCTTCGAGCCGACCGGCGTAGCCGAAGCGCTTCGCCTGGAAAGCCTGCCACGCCCGATCGTCCGGCGTGAGCCGGTAGCCCGCCCGGGCAAGTCGGATGCAGGCTTCGTCGAAGGCGGCCCGATCCAAGCCGACGCCCGCCTCGATCGGGTGGACGTCCGAAGTCACGCCGACTCGGAAGCCGAGGTTGGTGATGTCTTCGACGAGATGAGAGCCGACCCGCCGGAACAGCTCCGCTTCACCGCGTGGGATCCCGTCGGCAGTTGTCAGAACGAGGCACGCCGCATCGAGGACCGTGCCGAGAGCGCTGATCCAGGACAGGTTGTCGTGGCTCGACCGGAAGAAGCCCAGGAGCGGAAAGGCGACGTGCGTGTCCAGCACTTCGGCGGCCCAGCGCTCCCAACCGGCGAAGAGGTCGGGCAATTGCGCCACGAGGTCAAGTTCGGCGTAGGTTTCGAGGAGGGTCACCGCGGACGGCGGCGCGCCTGCGGCGGCCTGCAGGGTCACGACCCTGACCTCCCGGCGCTGGTAGGAGCCATAGAGCGAGAAAAGGAACGTCACGACCAGCGCCACCGCGCCGAGCCCGCTGACGGCGGCTACGACGACCACCGCGCGGGCAGCCGGGCCGATGGGCACGATGTCACCGAACCCGATCGTAAGGATCGAGCTGGCGGCGAAGTACATGGTCGTGCCCAGATCTGACGGGCTGGGGCTCAGCTGGTCTCGCAGCGCGTACAAGATCAGTCCGTCCCCGAGGATCAGTGCCCCGATCCAGGTCACGAGCAGGGCCAGCGTCATGGATGGAGCGAACAGGCCCAGGAACGTATCGTGGGTCCGGCCGTCGCGTCCGCGCCCGATTGCCCGAGCCACCGTCCACGAGCCGCGCACCAGGTAGCGGGCGATGCGGAACCGGCTCGGCGACGGCCGCGGAACCACGATCGTCTGGAAGAGATCCCAGACGACGCTGGCAACGAGCAGGAGGCCCAGAACCAGGGCGACGGCGTTCATCGGCGCCGATGATGCACCCCGAGCGGACCGAGCGCACCGAGCGACTCACTCCGTGGCCACTCGCCGGTGAGTGGCATCGCCGGCCGCGGTGCGCGAAGGGACCCGCGGACCCGGGTTCGTCCGCTAGTTGAGTGCCGCTTGCAGAGTCAGACCCGTCTCGCGTTCGGAGAGTTCCCAGAGCCGGGCCATCTGCGCCGGATCGTCTATCTTCTTGCCGACCCGGCGGACAACCGGCGCCCCGAACGAGATCCACCGCGGCGTGTACAGCGTTCCTCCGACCGCCGCCGGATCCGTCGCGGCGCGAAGCTGCGGCAGCGCCCCCATCGCCGCCGACTGGCCGCCGACAGCTACCGTGAATTTCCAGAACCGCTGCATGAAGCCGGGATTGACTCGCACGCTGGCTTGCTGGAGGTCCGTCTTGGACAAGCCGGGGTCGGCGGCATAAGCGGTCAGTCCCCGGTCCCGGAGGCGGCGGTTCAGCTCTAGGGCGAACTGCAGGTTTGCTCGCTTGGACATCCCGTAGGCCTCCCACGGGTCGTAGCAGCCGTGCATGTACGGGTTGGAGATGTCGTACTTACCGGCCTGGAAACGCGCCGTAGAGGTGGTACTGACCACGCGCGGCGCGGCCGCGGCGAGCAACGCCGGCAGCAGGCGCATCGTCAGGGCGAAGTGACCCAGATGGTTCGTCCCGAACTGAGTCTCGAAGCCATCCGAAGTGGTCCCTTCCTTGACCGCCATGACCGCGGCGTTGTTGAACAGCACGTCGATGCGCGGGTGGGTCGACTTGACGGCGTCCGCGAACGCGGCGACAGAAGCCAGCGAGCCCAGGTCCAGCGGACGGATCTCCAGCGAGGCATGCGGCACGACCGTTTCGATCTTCTTGCGGGCGGCCTCCGCCTTGTCGAGGTTACGTGCCCCGACGACGACATGGGCTCCGTGCGCCGCCATCTGGCGAACGGTCTCGAGTCCGAGCCCGCCGTTGCCTCCGGTCACGACCGCTACTCTGCCCGATTGGTCGGGAATCCCGCTCGCCTTCCAGCCCACGCCAGCGCCTCCTTGTCTCAAATCAACATGCCTCGGTCCCGGAAGCTCGCCTCAAGGCCGCGGATCAGCGCGTCGATCGCCGTCTCGAACTGGGCTTCGTCGTTGGCGAGAAGGGCCATCGACTCGGCCATCGCCGCCGCCATCGTCGGAAACTGCTCCGGATCGATGCCCGTGTATGCGCCTTCGATCGCCTCCTTGGCCACCGGCTCGGATCCCGGCGTGAAGCCCGCCTCGGCGACGGCGGAGCCGATGACGAGCGCCGCGACGGTGTTGATCGCCTCCAGCGCGGCACCGGGCCGGAGCCCCCCGGCGACGAGCGCAGCCGACGTCCGCTCGATCAGCTCGAAACCGCGCGGCGTCATTACGGGCTGGGTCGACGCCACCGGGATGGCGTTTGGGTGGCGCAGGAGTGCAGTCCGGTAGTCGCGGCCCATGTCCATCGCCACTCTCCGCCAGGGCACGTTGGGGTTTGACACAGGCAGGCCGACTTCGGACAGGATGGCCTCGGCCACGCCCTGCAGGATCGCCGGCTTGCTGGGGAACCAGTGGTACGCCGCCATCGGATCTACGCCGAGCTCGCGGCCGAGCGCCCGCATCGTCAGCCCGTCGAGACCGTCCCGGTCGACAATCGCCAGAGCGGCGGCCACCACCCGCGGCCGAGTGAGGTGCTCGCGCGGGCCGGACCAGCGTCGCGCCCCTGTCGCCTCGATCGCCGGCTCGGACGCCGTCGCCGGCCGGGCCGCCGTCGCCGGCGTACTCGGTCGGTCCGATTTCGTCTGCCCGTTGCGCCATCAGTTGTCCCAGACCTTCTCGTCGGTGACCGAGAACCGCCACACTGCGACCGCGGCCATGACCGCCGCGAACGCCAGAGTCATAGCTGCAGGAACGATGGTAGCGTCCGGGCCACGGCCTTCGAGGATCACGGCGCGGAAGCCCTGGAGCATCCAGTAGGCCGGGCTTACCGGGGCGATCGCCTGAGCCCAGCCGGGCAGGACGTCCACCGGAGCCAGCGCGCCGCCCAGGCCGGCCACGACCATGGCGGCGAGGTTGACGACGGCCATCATCTGGTTCGCCGTCTTGAGAACCGCGGTCAGCAGCATCGAGAAGGCGACGAGCATCGCCACGCAGGCGACCATCATGATGCCCACCCCCGCGACGGATCCGCTGATCCGCATCCCGAAGGCGACGACGCCGAAGGTGAACAACGCAGCCAGCTGGACGAGCATCAGGCCGGCCGACGGCAGGATTTTGCCCAGAACGATCTCGATGGTGGTTGCTTGGCTGGCACGGAGACGATCCCAGGTTCCCCAACCGTGTTCGCTGAAGAACGCGGTGCCGATGAAACCGACACCGAAGAAGGAGAACATCACGGCCATTCCGGGCACGACGAGCTCGGCACCGCTGACGTCGGCATAACCCATGCCACGCAGCACGGCCTGGCTCGTGCCCTGAAGAAAGGTCATCATCACGATTGGCATGGCCGTGAGCAGGACTATCGGCGCCGGATCGGCCATGAGCAGCGCCCAGTTCTGGCGCATCAAGACGAGACTACGCGACCAATTCATCGATGACCCCCTCGGTGGTGTTGCCGTCGGCGGCTGCGTCGTCGTTGGAGCGGCGTCCAGTTAGCGCCAGGTAGGCGGCCTCGAGACTTGGCCGGACGATGTCGACGCTGCGAAGCCGCTCGGTCGAGCCATTCAGCCGACCGAGGATGCCGGCGGCGGCGCGGGCCGGATCGGGCGTGTGGAGCGTCGCTACCGAGCCCGCGGCATCGAAGCCCGCGAGCGCGGGAGCCGGCCCTTCGAATGTGAGCCGGAGTGCCGGGCTGCCATGGCGGGCGACGAGATCGGCCAGAGGTCCGCGCGCGATGATCCGACCCGCCTCGAGGAGGGCAACGGTGGCGGCCAGGTCTTCGATCTCGGTCAAGTAGTGCGAGGTGTAGACGATCGCGCAACCGGCCTCGGCCCGGTGTCGAACGACCTCGAGGATCTGGTTCCGGGTTCTGACGTCGGCGCCGACGGTCGGCTCGTCCAGGAAGAGTACGCGGGGCTGGTTTACCAGGGCCATTGCCGTATGCAGCCGTCGCTTCTGGCCGCCGGATAAAGTGGCCGCTTTCCGGCCGAGCAGCCCGGTCAGGCCGAGCGCGTCGGCGACGTCGGTGACTCGGGCCCGGAGAGTCCGTCCGCGGAGACCGGCCAGCTCCGCGAAGAACACCAGGTTCCGTTCCACCGAGAGCACCGGGTATATACCCAATTCCTGTGGCGCCAGACCGAGCACTTCGCGAGCCTGGGCCGGATGGGCCAGCGCATCGATGCCGGCCACGGTCGCCGTCCCCGCATCCGCCCGACGCAAACCGGCGACGATGGAAACGAGGGTTGTCTTGCCGGCACCATTCGGCCCGAGCAAGCCGACGATCTCGCCGGCTCGGGCTTCGAGGTCCACGCCCCGAAGCACTTCCTTCTCCCCGTAGGCCTTGGTCAGGCCCCTGACTTCAAGCATTTTCACAACCTCTACAGCGTAGACTTCTACCGTGTAGAAGATAGTTCTACGATGTAGATCTGTCAAGGACTCCGGCGACGGAATGCATCTCTGGGGTTGTCGCCCGAGCCCCGAGCCGGGCTTGTCGCCCCGCGATAGTCTGGTGTCGTGCGCGCACTCGAACTCGTCCGACCCGCCCCCGTCACCGCGGATCCACTCCGACTTGTAGAGCGGCCCGAACCTAAACCCGGACACGGCGAGTTGCTCCTGAAGGTGACCGCCTGCGCCGTGTGCCGAACCGACCTCCAGCTGGCGACCGGCGACCTGGCCGCGAGGCGCACTCCGATCGTGCCCGGCCATCAGGCCGTGGGGCGAGTGGCCGCGGTCGGACCCGGCGCGACCGGCTGGTCGATCGGCGATCGTGCCGGCGCTTACTGGTTGTTCGGGACCGACGGCACGTGCCGTTTCTGCCGGAGCGGGCGCGAGAATCTATGCCAGGCGGCGGAGTTCACGGGCTGGGATCGCGACGGAGGATTCGCCGAGGCCATGCTCGTGCGTGCAAACGTGGCAGTGCGGATCCCGGACGGGTTCGACGACCTGGACGCCGCGCCTCTCCTCTGCGGCGGGGTCATCGGCTACCGGGCGTTGCGCGTTTCAGGCATTCAGCCAGGCGCACGGCTGGGACTGTACGGATTCGGCGCCTCGGCGCTGCTGTGCATCC
Organism: uncultured Chloroflexia bacterium; assembly: GCA_963835845.1. GTDB lineage: Bacteria > Chloroflexota > Limnocylindria > Limnocylindrales > CSP1-4 > Fen-1039. The sequence goes on from CAWIGT010000006.1 coordinate 542,552, forward strand.
AGGTGGCGCGTCACTGGGGCTGCGAGGTCCACGTCCGGGCCAGGTCCGAGGGCGAGCGCCGGCGAGTCATTGAACTCGGCGCAACGACCGTCGGAGGCTATGACGACCCGCCGCCGCATCCTCTCGACGCGGCCATCACTACCGCGCCGGCCGGCGACGTGGTCGTGGCGGCGCTGCGGGCCGTCGACCGGGGCGGAGTGGTGGCAGTCAACGCGATCCACCTGGATCGAGTGCCGGAGTTCCCGTACGAGCTGCTCTGGTGGGAGCGCCAGCTCCGCAGCGTCGCCAACGTCACCCGCCGAGATGCGGCGGAGTTCATGGAACTGGCCGGCTCGATCCCGATCCGAACGCAGTCGCAGCTGTTCCCGCTGGAGTCGGCGAACGCGGCCTTGCGCGCGCTGGCGGCCGGAGAGGTTCGCGGCGCAGCTGTTCTGGCGATGCCCGCCGAATAGCCCGGTCGGATCGGGCGGTCGTGGCTTACTGACGGCGGCCGGCCGAAGCTCGAGGCCGACCACCCGGAGCCACCGGGAGCCGCGGTGCGGGCCCACCGGGACTGGTTGTCGAGGCCGGCAGGCAGCGAGAATGAGACGACGTTGCGCCGGCCGGGCGCCTACCTCGAAGGATGGCCACCTACCCGCAGAATTGATTTCCGGTCGACCCATCCGCCGCACCCGGAATTGCCGTCTTACGATCCGGGCCCAGCACAAGCCACGGTAGCCAAGGAGACTCACGTTGAACCAGGTCCTCTGGGTGGTCCAGGCGATACTTGCCCTGGCTATCCTCGGCGCCGGTTTCGACCAGGCAGCCAACTACGACAGCTCCAGGCAGCGGCTGGCCTGGGTCGCCGCCCTGCCGAGACGGTTCGCCCTGGTGCTCGGCGGGCTCGAGATCCTGGCCGCGATCGGCCTCATCGTGCCGGCCTGGCTGGGCTTCATGTCGTGGTTGACCGCGACGACGGCGCTGGCCCTGGTCGTGCTGATGGCCCTCGCGATCGGCTTCCACGTCGCCCGTCGCGAAATCCCGCAGATCGCATTCAGCGGCGCCTTCCTCGTCGTCGCGGCGTTCGTCGCCTACGGCCGCTTCATCGTGGCTCCGTTCTGATCGACGCCTTCAGGCCGCGGTCCGATTCTACACCGAACGGGCTGCGGCCTGGCCACTCTACGATCGCTCGGCCTGCAGTTCGTGACCGTCGGTCGGATCGGCCCGGACAGCCCTCATGGCCGCACCGTGTGATCAGGTGCGTGCGCGCACCGACTTCGGACGGTACTGGGGAATGTCGTCGTATGGCGGCATAAGTCCCACTAGAATGGCGCGGGCGTCATCCGCACAATGACCGCCTTGGTGAGACGCAGCGAACAATCGGGCGGGTAGGCCGTTGTTGAGCATGTTGGGGATCCAGCCTAAGTGGACGTGCCTTCGAACTCTCGAAGGCCACGACCACTGGGTAAACGACGTCGCCTTCAGCCCGGACGGACGGCTTCTGGCGTCGGCCAGCGCCGACAGGACCGTCATGCTGTGGGATACGGCCTACGGTCGTTGTGTCGGAACTCTGGAGGGGCATACGGACACGGTTCTGGCCGTCGCATTCAGCCTCAACGGACTGCTGATGGCTTCGACGGGCTGGGACCAGACCATCAGGCTGTGGGACCCGGCCTCACGTCGTTGCGCGCGAACACTCGAGGGCCATTCCGGCTGGGTTCTTGCGGTCGCCTTCGATCCAACGGGGAGCATCCTGGCCTCCGCAAGCGCCGACCACACCGTAAGGCTGTGGGACACGGCCACCGGCCGCTGCTTGAGGACCCTCGAAGGGCACAGCGACGACGTGAACAGCGTCGCTTTCAGCCCCGACGGCGCGCTGCTCGCCTCGGCGAGCCAGGATCGCGGCATCCGCCTCTGGGACCCGACCTCCGGGCGTTGCGTCCGGACCCTGGAGGGCCATGCCAACTGGGTCAATTCCATTGCCTTCAGTTCGGACGGCCGGCTGCTGGCCTCCTCCGGGCAGGACAGGACCATCCGGTTGTGGGACACGGCGTCCTGGGCCGGGTCTCGCGTCCTGAAGGCTCACACACGTCCCGTCGAAGCCATCTCGCTCAGCTCCACGAGGAGGCAGCTGGCGTCGGCCAGCGAAGACAAGAGCATCCGTCTCTGGGACACCTCTTCGGGGCACTGCACCCAAACGCTCGAAGGTCATGCCCTGGGCGTGAGAGGCATTGCCTTCAGCCCGGATGGCAAGATGCTGGCGTCCGCCAGTGCCGACAAGAGCATCCGAATCTGGGGCCAGCCAAGCTAGCGCGCCGAGCGGTCCGGGTCGGGCCGTCCCGTGGCGGCGGCGGTGCAACGATCGAGTGGCAGTCTACTGGCGGGCCACCGGCCTCATCGGGAACACGCCCACGACCGCCGGGCTGGTCGGATCGAGCAGGAGTTCACAGCCGACCTCGCCGGCCTTGACGAGCTCCCCGAGGAAACCGGCCTCCAGCTCTGGCAGGCCGACGAACAGCGTGCCTTTGCCGGTCGACATCGGGCTCACCTCGTCCTCGATCCCTTCGATCTCGAAACGGCGGCGCAGCTCGTGCACCGGCACGTACGGACGGCTCTTGATGAAGCGCCGCATCTGAGCGAGGGTGCAGGACGCTCGGCCGGCCACGACCTCGTCGGTTGCGGGGGCGTCGGTGGCAGTGGCCGGGGCTTCGACCGGGAGCCTCGATTGACGCCGCGGGGCAACCATCCGAGGTGCGCGAGCGAAGCCGCCGCCCCGATACGGAGCCACGCCATTCGAACTTCCCCCGTTGCCGGCGGCCCCCGTCCTGGCGACGTCATTCGCCGCCAGACCGCTTCCCGTGGCTCCGTTCGCGGCTCCGTTCGCTGCTCCGTCGACGGCGCGGTAATGCACGGTCGGCGAACCGGCCGCGTCGACGGTCGTCACGGGATCTCCCTCGGGACGTAGCGGACCCAACGCTCCGGGTACGCCGACGACGGCGTTGCCGGCCGGGCGATGGCCGCGGCCGTGTCGTCTGGGGCTCATGCAGCGACCGTCAGGTCCGAGCCGTGGCCAGCTCGATGGCCTCGCCGGGCACGACGCCGGCAAGCACCGCCTCCGCGTAGCGGCCGGCGAACCGACTGGCGGCCTGCTCGGGGACGATCTGGCGGATCGGCCTGAATCCAGCTCATAGCCGTACCGCATCGCGCCGATGTTCTCCTCGACGGTACTTCATGGGCAGCGCGGCGACCAGGGCGGCCTCGTCGAAGTGGACGTCGACAGAGCGGAGCAGCCGGCCCAGCGCGATCATGTTGCCGAAGAGGTCGCGGCCGAACTTGCTCGCACGCCGAGCTGCGAGGAACGGGATCTCCTCGGCGTGTTCGCCCGGCTTGGCCAGGCCGATGTCGGCACGACGTAGTCGCTGGCCAGATGGTGGGACCGTGGTCGGCGAGGCGCAGGGTCACGTTGGCGTGCTCGACCACGGGTTCGCGATGGGCTCGCGGCGTAGCTTGAGGAACGCCTCGCTCATGCCGCCGCGAACGCGACGAATCGTAGTCGAAGAGCAGGGTGACCTCGTAGCCCATCACCGCCAGCAGGCGTCGCCATCGTGTTGCCGATGACGCGGACGCCCTGGCCGCCGACGCCGTCGATGACGATCGACTTGCTCGGTCAATGCCTCGCCGCTCCCCTTCCCGGCGGATCCGGCGCCCGGCCGGGACGGGCTCGCCGCGGCACGGCCGCCTTGACGATCCCGAGCTGGTGGTTCGCCAGCTGGGTGGAACCTGGGGGAGCCTGCCGGTATTCCTTCTTGTAGTAGTTGAGCATCTCGTTGGCGCTCGGGAAGCCGATCCGCCGGCCGTTGTTCTCGATGCACTGGCTGGTGATGTCCACGAAGGCGAAGCCCGGCCACTCGATGGCTTCCTTGATCGCCCGCGCATCTGGGCCCTGGTGATAGACGGTGCGTCTTGGCGTAGTACGCGTTCGGGTTCGTGTTGACCAGGCCCTGCAGGTTGATCGGGCTGTAGCGTCGCGCCCGCCGGGCGACGAGACGGTCTTCGTGCCCTGCGGCGTGGTCGGGCCCGTCTGGCCGCCGGTGAGGCCGTAGATCTCGTTGTTGTTGCAGAGCACGGTGATGTCGGGCGTTGCGGCGGATCGAGTGCAGCAGGTGGTTGCCGCCGATCGAGGCCATGTCGCCGTCGCCGGACACGACGATGACGTTCAGCTCGGGGCGGACCGTGGCTGATGGCCTCCGCGACGGGCAGAGTTCGACCGTGGAGCGTGTACACGGAGTCGAAGTTCATGTAGGCGCCCATGCGCCCGGTGCACCGATGCCGGTGACCATAACCGTGTTGTCCTTGTCCAGGCCGAGCTCGTCCATGACCATGGCCAGCTGCTGCATGATCAGGCCGATCCCGCAGCCGGGGCACCAGATCGTGGGGAAGAGCTCGGTCTTGACCTTGTCCTTGACTGCCATGGCGATGAACCTCGTGGGGACGCGGGTAGCCGGCCGCGTGGCTGGCTCCGAGGGCCGCCGGTGCTACCGGACAGGCGAGCTCGCGGGGCAGCAGCCCGATGCGGTCGAGGCCCTCGCGGATCGCCTCGAGGCTCATGCGGCCGCCGAGCAGCGGGACGCGCTGGACGCGCGGTAGAGCATGCGCTCGACGACGTTGGCGTACTGGCCGTCGCTGCCCTCGATGACGACGATCTTCTTGTAGCGCGGCGATCTCGCCAAGCTCCTTGTCAGGGTCGGCCAGATGCGGATCGGGCCGGAACAGGGCGAAATGGGCGGCGAGAGGCTGGGCGATGCGGCGGGTGATCCCGAAGGCGATGACGAGCGTCTCGGCGTCCTTGTTCCAGCCGTATTCGTAGAACGCGTAGCGGCTCGGCGACCTCGAGCCGGTGATCGCCGCGCCTCCTCGTATTGGCGGATGTACTCGTCGGCGTCCGCGGTGGCCGGTTCGCCGTCGGGGTAAGTGGCCACGCCCGAGAACAGTCGGGTGTTTCCCGAAGCCAGCGGCTCGAGCGTCCGCGGCACGACCGTGCACGTCGATCGCGTCGAGGTCCGACGACCTCGTTGAGGTGGCCGAGGAACGCGTCCGACAGCAGGATGACCGGGCTCCGGCTCTCCTCGGCGCGTTGAACGCGTGGATCGTGTACTCGTAGCACTCGGCCACCGTGGACGGGTAGAACACGATGCTGGTGTAGTCGCCGGTCGACCCGTACCGGGTCTGGTTGATGTCGCCCTGGCCCGGCATCGTCGGCATGCCCGTGGCCGGCCCGACACGCATCACGTCGACGATCACGCAGGGGATGCCGAGCTTGTGGCCGTAGCCGATCGCTTCCTGCATCAGGCTGAAGCCCGGCCCGGACGTGGCCGTGAACGACTTGGCGCCGGCCAGGCTGGCGCCCAGGATCGCGTTCGCGCTGGCGATCTCGTCCTCTGCCTGGAGGAAGCGGAACTCGGGATGGGCGGCGGCGTACGACCGACGCCTGCGCGAGAATCTCGGACGACGGGGCTGATCGGGTAGCCCGCGAAGAAGCTCGCGCCGGCCTTCACGGCGCCGAGCAGGACGGCCTCGTTACCCTGGACGAGTCGTTTGGTCATCGTTGTCCCCTGTCCGATCAGGTCGGGTTGTCGCGGTCGACGTCCGGAGCGCTCTCCGTGTCGGTGATGCCGCGATGTGGGTCGTTGCCGGCGACGGCCGGACCGCGAGCTGCGTCTGGTACGTGCGGCGATTTCGGGTGTGCCGGGCGGGGACTGCCTCTTCGGCCTGGCGTCGCCTGGCGGCAGCCTGCCGTTCTCGTCACGCTTGGGCAGAACCTCGATCGCGAGGTCCGGGCAGTAGCGCTCGCACAGGCCGCAGCGGATGCAGTCCGTGGCCTCGATGATGGCGTCGTGGGTCAGGATCAGACTGTCCTTGGGGCAGATCTCGACGCAGATGTTGCAGCGCTTGCACCATTCGTCGACCCAGCGGATGTTGACGAAGTCAACGATGGTGGGCGCGCGATGCGGTCTCTTTTCGGCGGCATATGGAGCTGTCGTGGCTGATTCTCCATGCTCGTTAGTGGGCCACCGGGGGCATTGGCTGCTGAAAGTCTACGTAATCGGGCGTCCTCACGCTCAGCGCCACGACGCCCGGCCCGTCGGACGCGCCGAAAAGGCTGGCCACGGACCCGCTTTCGGGCTCCGGCTTTGCCCCTACTGGACCCGCAGCACCGTCTTCGCCTTGGACCAGTGGCGCTCGAGCTGGTAATACTCGCGCTCCGGCGGGGCAAATATGTGGACGATCACGGCGCCGAAGTCGAGCAGCGTCCAGTGCGAGTTCGAGCCGCCCTCTCGCCCGATCGTCCGGACCCCCTCGTCGCGCAGCGAGGCGGCGATGCCGTCGCCTATAGCGCCGAGCTGACGCTCGGAGCCGCCCGAGCAGATGACGAAGTAGTCCGCCATGGAAGTCAGCTCGCTGACGTCGAGCAGGACGATGTCGGCGGCCTTCTTGTCTTCGGCGGCCTCGACGATCTTGCGCGCAACCTCGAGCGCGCTGAGCCGGGCGCCGCGCTCCCGGAGCGACTCTTCGATCTCGGGCTCGGCCGGGATCGCGTCGACTTCGGCCTCGAGCTCGACCTCCGCCTCGAGAGCGTCGGCCAGTGCCGCCTCGTCGAGGACGGCCTTGCCACGCCGGCGCGGCAATCCGTCGGGGCGGGGCGTCTTTTCGGTCGAAATCGATGCGGCGGCGGGCGAAGGGGTTGGGTCGGTCACGTCAAGCGATCCTCCGGGGGTTGTTGGAACGATACAGCCGATGGTGGCGGATGTACGCCTCCACCGCCGGTGGTACGAGATATCTGATCGACTTGCCGGCGGCTGCGCGAGCGCGGACGTCGGACGAGGAGTGGGCCAGTGGCACGGTTTCGATGCAATCGACACGGTCCGCGGAGGCGGCTCCGTCCGGCAGCATCGCCTCCAGCCCGGCCGGGTCCGGAAGCGGCGTGCCCGGCCGGGCCACCACGGCCAGGCGAGTCAGCGCCAGCAGCTCGGCGGGTTCGTGCCAGGCGTTGACCCCCGCCAGTGCCTCGACGGAGAGGATGAAGTGGAAGTCCCGGGCCACTCCCTGATGAGCAGCCTCGTCGACCAGCTCCCTCATGGTGTCGACGCTGTATGAGGGGCCGTCACGTTCCAGCTCGATCCGGCTGATTGCGAAAGCCGGGTTGCCGGCGATGGCCAGCTCCACCATGGCGGCCCGATCCTCCGGCGGAGTCACGTATTCAAGGAGTTTGTGGGGCGGCAGGGCGGCGGGCACGAACAGGACACGATCGAGTGAGAGCGCCTCGCGAACCTGTTCGGCGATCACGAGATGGCCGTAGTGGATGGGATCGAAGGTTCCGCCGAGAATTCCGACTCGCAAGTCGGCCGGTTCTATCCAGAAGGTTCTGCGGCCGTCCGGCCGAGCGCCGCGCGCCACGCCGTCTGCGGCCGACGGCCGATCCTTTTCCGTAGGCGTGTTCAACGGTCGTCCCAGGCTTCGGGTTCCCACTCGAGCTCGGTGGCGCCGATTCGGACGGTAAGGCCCGGCTCCACTCCCTGGCGGCGCAACTCCTCGTCCACTCCCAGGCGAGCCAGCTCGCGCTGGAACCGTTCGGCCGATTCCTCGACCTCGAAGTTGGTCTGGGCAGCGAGACGCTCGATCTTCTTGCCCCGGACCACGAACACACCTTCCTCGAGGTCCACGCGGAACGAGTCGCCGACCGACTCGATGCGGTGGACGACGATGCCGGCCGATTGCGGCGGCTCGGCGAGCTCGTCGGCGGCCGGCAGGAGTACGGCCAGGCGCTTGCGCAACTCCTCGAGACCCTCGCCGCCGGCCGCCGAAATCGCCACGACCGGGACGCCCTGGGCCCGGCGTGCCTTCTCGAAAGCCGGCCATGCCTCGGCCGCTCGGGGCTGATCCATCTTGTTGAACGCGATAAGCATTGGCTTCTTCAGCAGCGCCGGATCGTGCGCTTCCAGCTCGTCACGGATGACGTTGTAGCCCCACTCGGGGTCGCGGTCGGCGCCGTCGACCAGATGTACGAGGATCCGCGTCCGCTCGACGTGGCGCAGGAATGCGTGGCCCAGACCGGCCCCGGAGCTGGCGCCCTCGATAAGCCCGGGGACGTCGGCGATCGTCGGCCGGCGGATCTCCGGGTCGGCCTCGTCCAGCACGTCGCTCAGGTCCAGGACGCCGAGATTCGGCTCCAGCGTGGTGAACGGGTAATCCGCGATCTTCGGCCGGGCGGCGGTCAGGGCCGCGAGCAAGGTGGACTTGCCGGCGTTGGGCAGCCCGACCAGACCGATGTCGGCGATCAGGCGCAACTCCAGCCGGATCCAGCGCTCTTCTCCGGGCTCGCCCTTCTGGGCGTGGCGTGGCGTCTGGTGAGTGGATGTCGCGAAGTGGACGTTGCCGAGGCCGCCTTTGCCGCCGCGCGCCACCATCAGCGTTTGCTCGGCCGCGACGAGGTCGCCGAGCAGCCCGCCCTCCTCGTCCTCGAATACGCTCGTGCCGGGCGGGACCTTGAGAGTCATGTCGTCGCCGGCCTTGCCGTGCATTCGAGCGCCGGCTCCGCGGCCACCGGACTTGCCCTTGAAGTGATGGGCGGATCGATAGTCCCGCAAGCTCGTCTCGCCCGGATCCACGGTCAGGTATATGGAGCCGCCGCGGCCGCCGTCGCCGCCGTCGGGACCGCCGCGCGGCACGTGGGCCTCATGTCGGAACGTCGCTGCGCCGTCGCCGCCGTCCCCGGCGTGAACAAGGATTCGGACTCGATCGAGAAACATGGCTCAATTCTCGCACGCGTCATGCGCGCGACTGCTGCCGAATGAGGTAGACGCCGCCGGGAGCGCCGGGTCGATACGACCGTAGATAGGGCGCGCGAACGCTACCCAGACTGACCGACACGGCCAGGCCGGAACGGTGAGACCCGCAGGAGTTCGACATCCCGGTCGCCGTGGCCCGCCAGGGTTCGACCGCCAGACCCGGCCGACACGGACCCAAGCCGGAACGGTGAGACCCGCACGAGTTCGACCTCCCGGTCGAGTGGCGACCCGCAGGAGTTCGACCTCCCGGCCGAACTCCTTAAAGCCAGGCCGCAACGGCTTGGCTATTGGTCCAGTGACTTGGTGAGGGTTGCCAGGAATTGGACGTTGCTGTCCGTTTTGACCAGCCGATTGAGAAGCAGCTCGATGCCTTCGTTCGTGCCGACTGCGGAGAGCATCCGGCGCATCGTCCAAACCATCTTGAGGACGGGCTCTTCGAGAAGCAGCTCCTCACGACGGGTGCCGGAACGCTGGACGTCGATTGCCGGGAAGATGCGCTTCTCGGCCAGCTTGCGGTCCAGGATGAGCTCGCTGTTGCCGGTGCCCTTGAATTCCTCGTAGATGACGTCGTCCATGCGCGAGCCGGTATCCACGAGGCACGTGCCGATGATCGTCAGCGAGCCGCCTTCTTCGATGTTGCGCGCGGCGCCGAAGAAGCGCTTGGGCGGATAGAGGGCGATCGGGTCGAGTCCGCCGGATAGGGTTCGACCCGACGGCGGCAGAGCAAGGTTGTAGGCACGTGCCAGGCGGGTGATGGAGTCCAGCAGGATCACGACGTCGCGGCCGGTCTCGACCTGGCGCTTGGCGATCTCGAGGGCCATCTCGGCGACGTGCGTGTGGTTCTCGGTCGGCTCGTCGAAAGTGGAGCTGATGACTTCGCCCTTGACCGATCGGCGCATGTCCGTGACTTCCTCGGGCCGCTCGCCGATGAGGGCGACCATGAGGAGGACTTCCGGATAGTTCTGGCTGATGCCGTTGGCGATCTGCTTGAGCAGCATCGTCTTGCCGGCCTTCGGCGGGCTGACGATCAGGGCGCGCTGGCCCTTGCCGATGGGGTTGACCAGGTTGATCAACCGCTGGCTGAGGTTCTTCGGGTCCGTCTCCAGGTTGATCAGGACGTTCGGGTGGATCGGCGTGAGATCCTCGAACCTGGGCCGCCGTCGCGCCGTCTCGGGGTCGACGCCGTTGACGCGGTCGACCCGGATCATGCCCCAGTACTTTTCACCCTCGCGCGGCGCCCGGACCGAGCCGCTGATGCGATCCCCGATGCGAAGGCCGAAGCGCCGGATCTGGCTGGAGGAAACGTAGACGTCGTCGGGCGTGGGCATGAGGCCGTGGCGACGCATGAACCCGAAGCCCTCCTCGACGATGTCGAGGATGCCCGTGGCGTAGGCGTGCCCCGCCAGTTCGCTCTGACGGGCCAGGATCTGGTCGACGAGATCTTCCTTGGCGGCCGACGCGGCCTCCATCTCGAGCTCCTGGCCGACCGTCTGCAACTCATTGACGCTCATCCCGCGAAGCTCGTTGATGTCGAGATCGCGTGTGTCGCCGTCCTGGAAATCGTCGAATTCCGCCATTGGCGCACGACCGGCAGGGCGGCGGCGGGGGCGGCGATTGCGAGAACGCTGGTCGGGACCGTTGGCAGGCATGGGGGCAGAGCTCATGTGGGGAAGGTGCCGTGCGACGGTTCGCGCGGAATCGGTCCGCAGCGGGTGTGCACGGTCGGGGCGAGCCGGAGAATACAAGGCCCCGCGTGCGGCGTCAATGAGCTGGACCGCCAGTTTCCCGAATTGGCGGTCGGGCGGCCCGGCAGGCACATGCGAACCGAGACCTCCGGCACGGGAAATGGCGTCCCCGGCGAAGGTTCGGGTCGCGAAGTTCAGGCCGCTTCGAGCTCGCCGGGAGTCGCGGCCAGGCGGCGCGCCGAAAGGCTGGCCCCTGCGCTCGCGACCGCGACGAAGGCGATGGCGACCAGGTCGTGGGCGCCCAGCACCTGGCCCAGCAGGAGGAAGCCAACGGTCGCCGCGATCGCCGGCTCGAGGCTCATCAGAACCCCGAACGTGGCTGCGGGCAGCCGCCGGAGCGCCGCCAGCTCGGCTGTGTACGGAATCGCGCTGCTGAAAAGCGCGACCACGACACCGGCGGCGATCGCCAGAGGAGCGACCAGCAGAGGTCTCGCGTCCGACAGGACGAAGGTCACCGGCAGAACTGCGGCCGAGGCGACGAGCATCGCCAGGGTCAGCCCGCGGCCGTCGGGCCAGTGTGCTGCCATGCGTCGTCCGGTCACGATGTAGAGCGCCCAGCAGATGCCCGCCCCAAAGACCGCCGCAACTCCAAGGGCGTCGTCGGCGACGAGGCGCCCGCCGGCAAGGATGTAGATGCCGGCCGCCGCCAGGACGACCCAAACGAGGTCCAGCCGGCGGCGGGAACCGAGAACGGCCACGGCCAGCGGCCCGGAGAACTCGATAGTCACCGCGACGCCGAGCGGAATGCGGGACAGGGCCACGTAGAACAGCGAATTCATCGACGCGAGGATCAGGCCGAGGACCACGCAGTAGCCCAGGGCCGTGCGCGTCATGCCACGTACTCGCAGCGGCTGGAAGGCGAGCAGCATCAGCGCACCGAAGAAGATGCGCATCGATACGACGGGCAGCGGCCCGTACTCCCTCAGCAGCGTCGTGGCCAGACCGGCGCCGCACTGGACCGAGAGCGCCCCGGTAAGGATGAGCAGCTCAGGCGGGACCGAGTCGAGCCTGCTGCCGAGTCGCGAAGTCGGGGCGTCGCCGGCGCTGGAAGAAGGAGCGGCCGAACCCGCGGCCGAGATTGCGGCCGAGCCTTCGGCAGGAGCGACTGCGTCCGGCGCCGAGTCCGGCGGGCCGCCGGCCGATGTGGAGCGAGGGTCCGTTCCCGCGGTCATACCGCGGTCGGGTTACGCACCCTTACCGGCGGACTGGCGCGCAGTCTCCCAGTCCTTCTTGAACTGGACGATGCCCTTGTCGGTCAGCGGATGGTGAACCATCTGCTGCAGCACTTTCATCGGCAGAGTGGCGATGTGAGAACCGGCCAGCGCGGCCTGTGTCACATGCAGCGGGTTCCGGATCGAAGCGGCCAGGATCTCGGCCTCGATGTCGTACAGCGAGAAGATCTCCGCCAGTTCGCGGATGATCGTCATGCCATCCTGGTTGATGTCGTCGAGCCTGCCGACGAACGGGGACACCAGGCTTGCCCCGGCCTTGGCCGCCAGGAGTCCCTGGTTGGTGCTGAAGACCAGCGTGCAGTTGGTCTTGATGCCCTCGTCCGCGAAGCGAGAGATGGCCTCCAGGCCGTTCTCGCTCATGGCTACCTTGACCACGATGTTCGGGGCCAGCTTGGCGAAGTGGCGGCCTTCTTCGAGCATCCCCTCGACGTCGTCGGCAATGACCTCGGCCGACACCGGACCCGAGGTGATCTTGCAGATCTCCTGAAGGATCGAGTCATATGAGCCGCCGACCTTGGCGTAGAGGCTGGGGTTCGTGGTGACCCCGTCCAGAACGCCCCATCGGGCGGCGGTCCTGATCTCTTCGATGTCTGCGGTGTCGAGGAAGATCTTCATCCGGCAGCTCCTGGCTCTGGTGGACGGGCCCAGGGCCGCATCGTTCCAGCCCGAAGATGTTCGCTCGTCCTCTATCTGGATCGTACCATTCCGAGGGCCGGCACCTCGGGCCCGAGGAGGATGGCGCGCCGGACAACTTGACCGTCGAACCGGTCGGACGGGCCGTCGGGGCGGACGTCTGGATGGCTGCGGTTGAGGGCCGCCGGGCCGATCGGGTGAATTGGTGAGGCCGCCGCCTCAACCGGCGCCATGTCCCATCGCGCCGATCGACCTCACCAGCAATCTCGTGGCTGTCTCTTCAAACACAAAGACGCACGAAGGCGCCGAAAAGTTCGGTCTCGAGCGACGGGTTCTTCGGCTGCGAGTCCGACTCGAGTCGGCTACTCCGCCGGGGCCACTCCCAACAGCGCTCCGTCGGGGGCCGCCTCGCGAGCCGGCTCGTTCAACCGAGGCTCGAGGCCGTTCGAAAGCGCGACGGCCGTGCTGATGAAGCCGTCGAAGAGCGGATGCGGCCGGTCGGGCCTGCTCCGGAACTCGGGGTGGAACTGACTGGCGACGAACCAGGGATGATCCTTGAGCTCGATTATCTCGACCAGCCGGCCATCCGGAGACTGCCCCGACAGGACCATTCCGGCTGCCTCGAGGAGCGGCCGGTAGCGGTTGTTCACCTCGAAACGGTGGCGATGCCGCTCGTAGATGAGCTCGCTGCCGTAGACGATGTTCGCCTTTGAACCCGGAGTGAGTCTTGCCGGGTAGATGCCGAGGCGCATCGTCCCGCCCTTTTCCTCCATGGTCCGCTGGTCGGGCATGAAGTCGATGACCGGGTGCTCGGTGAACATGTCGAACTCGGTGGAGTTGGCGTCGTCCGTGCCCAGCACGTCCCGCGCGAACTCGATTACCGCGCACTGCAGCCCCAGGCACAAACCGAGGTACGGCAGGAGGTTCTCGCGGGCGTACCGAGCGGCCAGGATCTTGCCCTCGATGCCGCGATGACCGAAACCACCCGGCACGACGACCCCGCGAACCCCGGCCAGGATGCCGTCGACGCTTTCCTTAGTCAGCAATTCGGAATCGATCCAGCGGATTTTGACGTCGACGTCGTTGGCCCAGGCCGCGTGTTTGAGTGACTCGACGACCGACAGGTAGGCGTCCGGCAGCTCTATGTATTTCCCGACGAGAGCGACCTCGAGGACGGGCTTGGGGCGCTTGATCAGCTCGACCAGGCTCCGCCAGGCTTCGAGATCCGGCTCGGGCGTCGCCGCGTCCAGGCCCAGCTCGCGCACGAGCAGCGAACCGAGGCCGGCCTCTTCGAACAGGAGCGGCACTTCGTAGATCGTCTCCGCCGTCTCGGCGGGGATCACCGCTTCACTGGCTACGTCCGTGAAGAGGGCGATCTTGTCGCGGATCTCCTGGCTCACCGGATGGTCCGAGCGCAGGACGATCACGTCCGGCTGGATGCCGATGCTGCGCAGTTCCTTGACCGAGTGCTGGGTGGGCTTGGTCTTGAGTTCGCCCGTCGCGGCCAGCGCAGGCAGCAGCGTGACGTGAACGTACATCACGTTCCGCCGGCCGACGTCTTTGCGCATCTGCCGGATGGCCTCGAGGAACGGCAGCGACTCGATGTCGCCGACGGTCCCGCCGACCTCGACGATGACGACGTCAGCGCGACCATCGCGGGCCAGACGCTGGATCCGCTCCTTGATCTCGTTGGTGATGTGCGGGATGACCTGAACCGTGCCGCCCAGGTAGTCGCCCCGGCGCTCCTTGCCGATGACGGCCTGATAGATGCGTCCGGTCGTCACGTTCGAGAGCTGCGACAGGTTCTCGTCGATGAAGCGTTCGTAGTGGCCCAGGTCCAGGTCCGTCTCGGCGCCGTCGTCGGTGACGAAGACCTCGCCGTGCTGGTACGGGGACATGGTGCCCGGATCCACGTTGATGTAAGGATCGAGCTTCAGGACAGAGACGGCGAGGCCTCGCGCCTTCAGGAGACGACCCACCGAGGCCGCCGTGATTCCCTTCCCGAGTGAGGAGGTGACCCCTCCGGTCACAAAGACATACTTGGCCATAAGGCTCGTTCTCCTCCGGGGGTTTTTCCAATTCTACGGAGGAGGCCGACCTAAAGCAAACCCCGGTAGGGTAGGACCCTGCCGAGGTTTTGCATCGCTACTGCGGGAAGCGCCGGAGATCAGCCGTGGAGTTCGGCCAGCTCCTTCTGGGAGACCTCGCTGGGCAACTTGCCCATGATGATCATGCCCAGAACTTCGTCCGTCGTGACGTCGCTCTTGTTGACGGTCCCGACCAGGTGGCCGTGCAGCATCACGCTGATCCGATCGGCAAGGTCGAAGACGTCGTGGATGTCGTGGCTGATCAGGAAGATCCCGATGCCCTCGCTCTTGAGCTGCTTGATGAGGTCGCGAACCTGAGCAGTCTCGGCCGGTCCAAGAGCGGCCGTGGGCTCGTCCATGATCAGGATGCCGGCGTTGAAATGGATGGCTCGAGCAATGGCGACCGACTGTCGCTGCCCGCCGGAAAGCGACAGGACCGGCGTCTTGAAGTTCTTGAAGTTGGGGTTCAAGCGACCGATGACCTTGCGCGTGGCGGATTCCATGACCGTGTCGTCGAGCGAGCCGACACGAGTCATCAGTTCGCGCCCGAGGAACATGTTTGCAGCCGCGTCGACGTTCTCGGCGAGCGCCAGAGTCTGATAGATCGTCTCGATGCCCAGGGCTTTCGCCGCGCGCGGGTTGGGGATCGCCACAGGCTTGCCATCGATCGAGGATCTCGCCCTCATCCGCCGGGTGGGCGCCCGAGAGGGCTCGCATGAGCGTCGTCTTGCCGGCGCCGTTGCCGCCGACCAGGCCGACGACTTCGCCGGCATGCAGGTCGACGCTGACGTTGTCTACGGCGTGGACGCCGCCGAAGGAGACGCGTATCGTTGCGCATCTCGACCAGGGGTGGATCGGTTTGTACTCCCTGATCCGGCTGGGTCGCCGGATCAGGCATGGCGATGGTCATCACTCTGCTCCTGGGTTAGCTCAGCGAGTCCGGTGAAGGAAGTTCTCGAGCGCCCACTGCCGCAATCAGGACCGCGCCTACGGCGATGTCCTGAGGCGGGGAGTCGTACCCCAGCAGGAGCATGCCCGAGCGGAGCGACTGCATGACGACCGCCCCCAGCACCGCACCGGGGATGGTGCCGATGCCGCCCGCGAACGAGGTGCCGCCGACTACCGCGGCCGCAATCACGTCCAGTTCGTCTAGATGTGCCGAGGCTCGTCACGCCGGCTCCGACTCGGGCCGTCTGGATGGCCCCGCTGATGGCGCACAGGACTCCCATGAGGACGAAGGTCGACATGATGGTCCTGCGGGTAGTTGATGCCGGCGAGCTGGGCCGCCTCCGGGTTTCCGCCGATGGCGAATACATATCGCCCGAAGCGCCGTCGCTTTGTGATGAAGGTCATCACCAGGGTCGACGCCGATCATGATGAGCAGCGGGACCGCGATCCCTACTGGGATCTGCAGGCCGCCAGGCGGTTCGGGGATGCTGTTGGTGATGGCGTGCTGGTGTGCGAGAGCGGGCGGCCATACGTAGTTGATGCTCACCACACCGCGGCGAGAATGAGGATGCAGCCGACGACGGCGATCGTCAGCAGGGCCCACGTGGGCTGGACGGGGAAACCGTATTCCCGGCGCTTCCTGCGACTGGTGACTATGTAGTACAAGACGGCGGCACACCCGATCGCGCCCAATATCCAACTCAGGGTCGATCCAAGGGCGCCGTTCGGCAAACCACCGCCGAGGGTCGAGAAGGCCAGTCCACCGGGGAGATGGTCTGTCCCTGTTGGATCCTCGAAGATCAGGCCGCGGCAGACCAACTGGCCGCCGAGGGTGACGATGAACGACGGCACGCCGGCGTAGGCGATCGAGGAACCCCTGCAGACCCCCGAGGATCGCCCCAAGGGCCACGCCGATCGCAAGCGCGATGACCCACGTGTACCAGGCTTGTCGAAGCCGAGGCCCAAAGTCGTGGGGATCCACACGGCCTGCACCATGGCCATCACGTAGCCCGTCAAGCCGAGGATCGAACCCACGGATAGGTCGATGTTACGGGACACGATGATGAGGACCATGCCCGTTGACATGATCGCGATTGCGGAACTCTGGACCGACAGGTTCCACAGGTTGCGCGGCGTCAGGAATAAACCGCCGGACGCGACGTTGAAGCCGATCCAGATGATTGCCAGAGCCGCGAGCATGCCGAGCAGCCGGGTGTCGAGTTCCATCGAGAACAACATCTGCCGCATCGAGCGCAGAGGCTTCTCTGTGGAGGGTTTTGTGACGATCGTAGCCTGGGTCATCCTGACGCCTCTCTCGCCGGCTGTGGTTGGCGCCTCTGCGCGGCGGCTGCTGCGAATTGACCGCCGCCGGTTATGCGCCTGTCGACGGCACTTATGTTATGCGCCCTGCGCGGCGGAATGTTGTCCACCGGCGCAGGGCGCATAAGCCATTTCAGGTTTCTAGGGTGACGACTAGCAGCCTGCGACGGAGCCGGCAGTCACGCCCTGGCAAAGGGTGGCCTTGTCGATCCACTTGGCGTCGAGGACGACGCGAGGTTGTCCTTGGTGATCGCAATGCGGGGTAAGGAGGATCGAGCTGAGGGTGTTCTTGGCGGGGCAGGTAAAGGGCGCAGCGCCTGCGATCTTGTCGATGGTGGTGCCGCCGCACATCTGCGGCAGCCGACATCACCGGCAGCCTTGCCAAGCAGCGCGGGCGTCCTTCCAGACGTCCACCGTCTGGGTGCCCGAGCGCGATGCGGTTGAGAGCGGCGGCGTCGCCGTCCTGGCCGGAGACCGGAACCTTGCCTGCGAGGCCCTGGGCCTTGAGCGCAGCGACGACGCCACCGGCCATGCCGTCGTTCTCGGAGAGAACGGCGTCAATCTTGTTGTTGGTAGCTGGTGAGGAACTGCTCCATCTCGGTCTGGGCCTTGGTCGGGTCCCAGTTGTCCGTGTAGGTCTCGCCGACGATCTTGATCGCGCCGGAGTCGACCGCGGACTTGATGACTTCGTACCATGCCCTGGCGCAGGAAGTCCGCGTTGGCGTCGGCCTGGTTGCCCTTGATGATGGCGTAGTTGCCCGAGGCCTTCGACGGCGAACACGTACTGGGCCTGCAGGTGTCCGACCATGACGTTGTCGAAGGTGATGTAGAGAGCGCCCGGATCCTCGATGAGGCGGTCGTAAGCGATGACGCCGACACCGGCCTGAAGGGCGGCTTGGTGACGGCAGGCTTGATGGCGGTGCCGTCCTGGGCCAGGATGATGACTACCTTGGCGCCCTGGGAGATCAGGTTCTCGACGTTGGTGATCTGGGTCTCAGGCGAAGACTTTGCGTCGTTCGAGATGTAGTTGGCGCCGCCGGCAGTGAGAGCGGCTTTGATAGCGGGCTCGTCCCACTTCGCCCAGCGCTCTTCCTGGTAGTTGTTCCAGGAGACGCCGACGGTGCAAGCGGTGGCCGCGCTGGCCGGGGCAGCTGCGCTCGCGGGCGCCTGGGTGACGGGGGCCTGGGTGACGGGGGCCGTGGTCGGGGTGGCCGCTGCCGACGAGCATGCCGACGCGACGAGCGCGGCGACGGCTACGAGAGCTGCCGCTTTGCGGTTCAACAACATAGGAATCCTTCCTCCTGTGGACTGTCCGAATAACGCGTTCGGATCTACCACTGTTTGGACACAGTCCAGAGCAATTTCCCGCTAGGGCTTTCCGACCTCCTCTCCGCCTCCGGCCTCGATCGCCAATCTCCGCTCATCGATCGGGAGGCCGACTGCGTGCAGGTGCCCGGCGCGTGACCGCCGAGCTTGTGCTTGCCAGGTCTCACTCAGGCTGGCGCGGACCGGACCCCTGCGAAGGGTGACAGCTACCTACTCGTCCGGTCCCGCTTCCACGCATACGTGACCTCGCAAACGTATGTTGTAGCCTCCTACATGCGGCGGGGCCGTGTCAACCTTTATGGGTAGGCTACGGCCGGTGACGGTGCCGCTCCAAGGCGACAGGCAGGCGCATCAGCATTCTAGACCAGGCTTTGACGGCGTTTGCACCCTTTTGCCCGCTGATCATCTATTCGCAGAACCGGACCGCAAGGATCACCGTTCGTGTAGCTTCGCAACTACCCTGGGCCACCCAAAAGGACGGGGACCGGCGTTTCCGGGGCCCGGGCCTGTCGTCGTGCGGCGCCGGACGGCCGCTAGCCTGCCGGTCCGGGCGGGTTCAGGCGGTCCTCACCCCACACTTCGGGGCCGCAGATGAACGGTCTCGGGCGATGTCCGGGCAGGCTGGAGGGCTCGATCCGCCAGGCGGCGACGGCATCGTCGAGCCAGCGACGCAATCCGGCGAAGTCCTCCCAGGTCTCGAACGGCCAGCCCTCCCGTCGGCACATCGCCACCAGATCCCGCTTGGCGAAGGTCAAGTCGGAATAGGCCGCGGCATATCTGTCGCTCTCTCCGTCGCCGATGAAGACGACGGTCCGTCCGGCGGCCTGGTGGGCCAGTACGCGACCACGCTTGCAGGTTCCGCAGACCAGGCAGTGGGGGTGGCCGTTCGGGAAGCTCATGGTCGCGCGCCGACCATCGAAACGCGTGCGGGCCGTGATGACAGGGATGGGCGGCACGCCCAACCGCCTCAGCGCCGGTTCGATGAAGAAGCCGAAGCCGTCGCTCACTACCTCGACGGGGATCTGCAACTCCAGGGCACGCTCGACGAACCCGGCAAAACCGGGGTCGTGAGGCTGCGCCTCCGCGAGAGCCACGATCTCGTCCGGCACTCCCGGCAGAAGCGGGACCTGACTCGCGAAGAGCGTACGCGACCCGACCTGGCCGCTGGAGTACGCCGCGTCTTCCTGCGCGTACTTCTCCCCCACGAACTCGTAGAGGATCTTGCCCGAAACGTCGGTCGTGGCGATCGTGCCGTCGTAATCCACGAGCAGAGCGATCGGTGGCTGGCCGGGCCGGAGTATCGGAACGGGGATCGCCGAGTCGTTTGCGGCCCTGGTCCGCTCGGGCGGACGGTCGGGCGCGCCGTCGGGCGCCTTGGGCGAGCCGTCGGCCGCCTTGTGCGAGCCGTCGAGCGGACCGGGCAAGCCCTGAGCCGGGGCCGGCCAGGCGTGTCGCTCTCCCTCCTCGGGGTCGAAACCATGTCGTGACATGGCCGTGAGGATAGGCCGTCGCGCCGCGGGCCGCACTCGTCGCGCGGGAGCGCCGCGATCAGCCGATTCGCGCAGCCAGCCTGCCCGAGCGTGCCACGAGGATGCCGAGCATGATCACTGCCCCGCCGATCACCTGACCCGCCACGATCGCCTCGCCCAGAAACGCGGCGGCCATTAGGACGGCGAAGGCCGGCACCAGGAACTGGAAGAACGTCACCGTGGTGGGGCCCAGGACTTTGATCGCCGCGAAGACAACGACGTTCGCGACGGCCGCCGGCACCAGGGCGCAGAACGCCAGAAGGGCCAGGGTTCCTGGCTGGATGCGTGCCGTGTCGTAGCCCTGGGCCTGGATGATCGCAAAGGGGAGCATGCCGAGGCAGCCGAAGCCGATAGCCCACGTCGCCGTCTTCAACGGGGAGTGGCGCCGCAGAACCGGCGCGCCGAAGGCCACGTAACAGGCCCACGACACGGTCGCCGCCAGCGTCATCAGATCCCCGGCGGAGGCGCCGCTCAGCGCGAATCCGTGAGTGGCCGCGACCACGCCGAACGCCCCACAGAAAGCCACGGCCGCACCGATCGCCCTCGCCGGCGAGAGTGTGTCCGAGCCGATGGCCGCGGCGATGAGCATCGTCGACACGGGCGTCGCCGCCGTCAGCAGCGCAGAGTTGGCGGCCGTGGTCTGGCCCAGGGCCGACGCCCACAGGTCCTGGTAGATGCCGAACCCGGCCAGGCCGAGCAGGGCGATCGGTACGACGTCGCGTCGGGGCAGGGTGATGCCACCTTCGCGCCACCAGAGGAATGCGAGCAGCACCAGGAATGCCGAGCCGAAGCGGAAGAACGCGAACAGGACCGGCGGGACGTCCGCGATCGCGGCCTTGACCGCGACCACGTTTGCGCCCCAGCTGAGCATGACGAGCAGGGTCGCAAGCTCGGCGACAAGGCGGACCCGCGGACTCGCCAGGTCGGCCCGGCGCGGCACCCTCAGGACGCCGGTGACCGGCTCGGGGCCTGGAAACTCAATCGCCCGGGCCGATGGCCCGGGCGACGGTGTGGGATCGAGGCTGGGCGTCAGATGTTCTCCTGGTCCAGCTCCAGCGACTCCTCGTCACCCTCTTCGGTGAGCTTCAGCCAGACGAACAAGCCGGCCAGAACGATGAGCGGAATGATCACCAGCGCCGCAACCGTGACCAGCATGAGCGTCAACGCAACCTTCAGGATCTTCATCGTCTACCTCACTGCCAGATCGAACGAACCGCCTGGCCGCTCAAGCTCCGGTTTGGGGCCTGGCCGTCCTCTCACCTCTGAAGTCCGGGGCCGAGGCGATCATCGCTTCGACCTCTTCGCGTGTGAATTCTGCGATAACGTGCCTGCTACCGGATTGGCTCGACAGAAGCAGTCGGAGCACGAACGCGCCTTCCTGCTCGAAGAAGAATATGTCCCGCGGCTTCTGCTCATCCACGTATCGACCGACCACACGGAAGGCCTGCTCATAGTAGCCCGGCCTGACCCCAGGTGACCGCCTTCTGAACGTTGTCCCGCCTGGCATGGCCTTCTTCCATGAATCGGGCGATGTCATCGTCGAGGAAGGTGAAGGTCTCCTTGGTTTGCTGGCCGAGCCGTTCTCCCCAGCCGGAGGACGCCGCCTCCACGATCATCCCCTGAACGATGAAGCCGTCGGGCGCCTCCACCAGCAGAACCTCTTTCATGCCGCGCTGGTCCAGGAATGCGCCGATCGATCGCAGCACTTCCTCGAAGTTCTGGCGAGGACTGCCGTCGTATATCCGCATTACGCTTCCTCGCACTCACGATGACGGTCAGGTTTGAGACCGCGGTCCAGCTCCTCGGAGGCCGGCCCCGTCCGTTCAGGGCATATCGCCGCCTGGCGGCGAGTGTACCAGCCTCCTGTCCGCCCGCAACGGCATTGCCTCGTGACGTCAGCCGGGTCGTCGCATGTGGGTGCGAGTCTGATCTCGATTGCGCCGTAAAATGCACGGGCCGATCGGAAACGAAACGCCTGAATGACGGCTTGGCCCATTGCTGTCTCGCCGCCACCGTCGTTCCGGGGGTTCGGATCGAGCAGGGAACTCGACCGGTCACCAGACTGTCCGGCACACGGCGTCACGCGCCGCTGCCATCGGCACACACGAACGAGAACGAAAATGCCGGTCCCGGAAGAACAGGCACGACAAGGAGCGCAAGGCCAATGACGGAAGTCGCCGAGACACTGGATCGGCTCGCGATCGACACCATCAGAACGCTATCGATGGACGCCGTTCAGAAAGCCAACTCCGGCCATCCGGGCGCCCCGATGGGAATGGCGCCGATGGCCTACACGCTGTGGACGCGATTCCTGCGCCATGCCCCGAGCGATCCAACCTGGCCTGATCGCGATCGATTCGTCCTGTCCGCCGGGCACGCCAGCATGCTGCTCTACTCGTTGCTGTACCTCACCGGATACGGGCTGAAGCTCGAGGATCTCGAGTCGTTCCGGCGGCTGGGCTCCCTGACGCCGGGGCACCCCGAACACGGCCACACCGTCGGAGTCGAGGCCACGACCGGACCGCTCGGCCAGGGCTTCGCCAACGGCATCGGTATGGCCATCGCCGCCCGCCGTCTCGGGACCGAGTTCAACCGCCCGGGCCACCAGCTCATCGACCATTTCGTCTACGGCATCTGCTCCGACGGCGACCTCCAGGAAGGCATCAGCGCCGAGGCCGCGTCACTGGCCGGGCACCTGCGCCTGGGCCGGCTCATCTACCTCTATGACGACAACCACATCCAGCTCGACGGCCCGACTGCCATGGCCTTCACCGACAAGACCCTGGAGCGGTTCGACGCATACGGCTGGCACACGGTCCGGGTCGAGGACGGCAACGACGTCGACGCCATCGCCGCGGCCATCGAATCGGCCCGCCGCGATGACCGGCCAAGCCTGATAGCGGTTCGGACGCACATCGGTTTCGGCGCCCCCACCAAGCACGACACCCAGAAGGCGCACGGCGCGCCGCTCGGCGAGGACGAAGTCCGCGGCGCCAAGGAAGCCTACGGCTGGGATCCGGACAAGCACTTCTTCGTTCCCGAAGATGCCCTGGCGCATTTCCGCGAGGCCGTTCCGGACGGCGAGAAGCTCGTCGCCGATTGGAAGGCAAAGCTGGCCCGCTACGCGGCCGAATACCCGGCCGAAGCCCGCGAGCTCGAGCGCCGGCTGGCCGGACGCCTGCCCGAAGGCTGGGCGAACAGCCTGCCCAAGTACGCGCTGGGCCAGGACCTGGCCTCCCGCAAGGCCGGCAGCGAAGCCCTCAACGCCCTGGCCGCACCTCTCCCGGAACTCTTCGGCGGATCGGCGGACCTGTCCGAGTCGAACCTCACGGACATCTCCGGCGCCGGCCTCTTCGGCCCGGACAACGCGATCGGGCGCAACATCCGCTTCGGCGTCCGCGAACATGCCATGGGCGGCATCGCCAACGGCATGGCCCTGTACGGCGGCTTTATCCCGTACGTGGCCACGTTCTTCACCTTCAGCGACTACATGCGCGGTTCGGTCCGGCTGGCGGCCATGACGCGCCTGCACGTCGTCTACGTCTGGACTCACGACTCCATCGGCGTGGGCGAGGACGGGCCGACCCACGAGCCGGTCGAGCAAATTGCGGCGGTTCGCGCCATCCCGCACATGAGCCTTATCCGACCCGGCGACGCCAACGAAACCGCGGCCGCGTGGGCCTGCGCCGTCGAACGGAATGACGGGCCGACGGCGCTGATCCTCAGCCGCCAGAAGCTCCTGACACTGGCCGGCACCGCCGAGAAGGCCCGCGACGGTGTCGCGCGAGGCGGCTACGTCCTTCGCGACGCGTCGGGCGACGCCGCGCGGCCCGATCTCATCGTGATCGCCACCGGCTCCGAGCTGCAGCTGGCCATTGCCGCGGCGGACCAGCTCGAGCAGGATGGCATTCGGACCCGCGTGGTGAGCCTGCCTTCGTGGGACAGGTTCGAAGCCCAGGATCCGGCCTACCGTGAGGCGGTCCTGCCCCGGGTCAGCCGCAAGCGGCTGACCGTGGAGGCGGGGACACAGTTCGGCTGGGAGCGCTACGCCGGCGACGAGGGCGCCATGATGGGCATCGACCGCTTCGGCGCGTCGGCTCCGGTGGAGGCGATCTTCCCGGCGTTCGGTTTCACCGCCGAGCATGTGGCGGAGGTCGGCCGCAAGGTGGTCCGGGACGGGTTCTACGGTTGCGTCCCAACCCCCGAAGCCGCTTCCGGCAAGAACTCGAGAGGAACGCGAATGCGCATCGCACTCGCCGCCGACCACGCCGGGGCGGAACTCAAGGCGGACCTGCTGACCCGACTCGCGCCGCTGGGTCACGAGCTGATCGACCTCGGTGGAGACGGCTCTGACCCCAACGACGACTATCCGGACTACAGCCTGGCTCTCGGTCAGGCAATCATCTCGGGCCGGGCCGATCGGGGCATCCTGGTCTGCGGCAGCGGCGTCGGAGCGTCGATTGCCGCTTCCAAGATTCCCGGCGTCCGGGCTGGTCTGTGCCACGACACCTACTCCGCGGCGCAAGGCGTGGAGCACGACGACATGAACGTGCTCGCGCTGGGCGCTCGGGTGATCGGCATCGAGACGGCAGTCTCGTGCTCCGAATCGTTCCTGGCCGCGAGTTTCAGCGGCGCTCCTCGCCATGTCCGCCGGATGAACAAGATCCGCGCTATCGAGCAGGACGCGGTTCATCTGGAGACTTCGCGAGAGGCCGGCCAGGCGACCCGATAGGCCCACCGCGTCGTTTCGACGTCTCGACCGGCAATCACTCTTGAGGCCCAAGCCATGACCGTATCGAAGTCCTCAGGCTCTCTGGCGCTGGATCTGACACTCGGCGATCCGAACCTCCAGGCTGCCCTCGCGGACGCCGCGGCGGCGGCCCGGACCGAGGATTGGGCCGAGCGCGGCATCGGCCGGCGCGACCCATCGGTCTGGTCCAGGGAGGAAATAGTCCAGCGCGCAGTTGCCACTCGCCTCGGCTGGCTCGAGGCGCCCTACCACTTCGCCGACGAAGTGGCCGAGCTGCGGGCCTTCGCGGTGGCGCTCCGAACCGAGGGCTTCACGACGGCCGTGCTGGGTGGCATGGGCGGCAGCAGCCTGGCCCCGGCCCTGCTGGCCCACGTCTTCGGCGCGGCCGCGAACGCGATTCCGGTCCGGGTGCTCGACTCGACTGATCCGGCGGCGGTTGCCGCGACACTGGATGACCTTGACCCGACCCGGACACTCTTCATCGTTTCCACCAAGTCGGGCACCACGGCCGAGTCGCTCTCGTTCCAGGCCTATCAGTGGGAGCGCACCGGCGACGAACTCAAGAAGACCCGCTCCGGCCGGACCGTCCAGCCGGGCGACTTCATGGCCGCGGTCACCGACCCGGACAAGAGCCTGAAGGCCATTCCGCACCACGACCAGCTTCGCGAGGTCTTCCTCAACCCGCCCGACGTCGGCGGCCGCTACTCCGCACTCACCTATGTCGGCCTGGTGCCGGGCGCGCTGCTCGGCATCGACCTGGACCGGCTGCTGGAGCGGGCGCGGGCGATGGTCGAGGCTTGCACGGCAACCGACCCGGCGTCGAACCCGGGCCTGGCGCTGGGCCTGGCCATGGGCGTGCTGGCGAAGAACGGCCGCGACAAGCTCACCTTTGTGATCGATCGCGAGCTGGCGGCGTTTGGGCCATGGGTGGAGCAACTGATTGCGGAGAGCACCGGCAAACACGGCGTCGGCGTCGTCCCGGTCGACGGCGAGCCGCTGGCCACCGCCGCGGCCTACGGCTCCGACCGTGTCTTCGTCCGCATCGCCCTCGACGGTTCCGCCGGCCCGGAGCCGGCCATCGGCTCGGAGGTCGAGGCACGACTGGACGAGCTGGCGGACGCAGGCCATCCGGTCATCCGCATCTCCGTGGCCGACAGGATCGACATCGGAGCCGAGTTCGTGCGCTGGGAAGTTGCCACCGCGCTCGCCGGCGTAGTGCTCGGCATCGATCCATTCGACCAGCCGAACGTCGAAGAGGCCAAGGCCAACACGAGAGCCGTCATCGCCACGTTCGAAGATGGCGCGGCGGCCGCCCCGACCGCCTCGGCCGCCGATCAGCCCCTTTCCGCGGCCGCCGAGGACACGGTCAGTGGCGCCGTCAAGACCGCTCTCGGCCGGCTCGTCGCCAACGGCTATGTCTCGATCCAGGCGTACGTCGCCCAGACGCCGGAACGGGACGCGGCGCTGGCCCGGATACGGACGTTGTTGCGCGACGGAACTCGCCGAGCCACGACCGTAGGTTACGGCCCGCGTTTCCTCCACTCGACCGGCCAGCTCCACAAGGGCGGCGCCCCGATCGGCTGGTTCCTGCAGCTGGTGGCCGAGCATCCCGAGGATCGGCAGATCCCCGGCAAGGCCTACACCTTCGGGCAGCTCATCGACGCGCAGGCCATCGGCGACGCTCGGACGCTGGCAGACCACAAGCTCCCGGTCCTTCGCATCAACCTCGGCAAGGATCCCGACTCGGGACTGGCCGCCCTGGAACGCGCCCTGAGATCTGCCCTCGGAGAGGGTTGAGGCGATGGACCTCGGCTTCGTCGGGCTTGGACTGCATGGGCGCCAACATGGTCCGGCGCCTGATGCGCGACGGTCATCGCGTCGTGGCCTACAACCGGACCGCGGAGAAGACGCGCGAGATCATGGCCGCGGGCGCCGACGGCGCCTTCTCCCTGGCGGAACTGGCATCGAAGCTGGAGAAGCCTCGTGCCGTGTGGGTGATGGTTCCGGCCGGCGACGCGACCGAGTCTATGATCGACGAGTTGATAGAGCTCCTGGAACCCGGCGACATGATCGTGGACGGCGGCAACGGCAACTTCCACGACACGATCCGGCGCCACGCCAAGGTCGGCGCTCGAGGCGTCGACTTCGTCGATGCGGGGACCTCGGGCGGCGTCTGGGGTCTCGAGTCCGGTTATTGCCTCATGGTCGGCGGCGATGCGGAGCCGGTGCGGCGCCTGGAGCCGATCTTCCGATCGCTGGCTCCCGAGGGCGGCTATCTGCACGCCGGCGGGCCCGGCGCCGGCCACTACGTCAAGATGATCCACAACGGCATCGAGTACGGCCTGTTGCAGGCCTACGCCGAGGGTTTCGAAATACTGCACGCCTCGGACTACAAGCTGGACCTTGCGGCCATCGCCGATATGTGGAACCACGGCTCGGTGGTTCGATCGCTTCTCCTGGAGCTGGCGGCGTCGGCTTTCGCGAAGGACCAGGACTTCCTCCACACGAAGGCCTGGATCGCCGAGTCGAGCGAAGGTCGCTGGACAGTCCAGGAGGCGATCGACGAAAGACGTCCCGGCGCAGGTGATCGCGTTCAGCCTGCTCAACCGGTTCCGGGCCCGCCAGGACGACAGCTACCAGGCGAGAGTCCTGACCGCGATCAGGAACGAGTTCGGCGGCCACGCCGTGAAGACGGAGTAGCAATTGACCGCACCAACGCCCGCGCGACCTGCCCGCAAGACCGCCCCGGCGGCGGCGCCGGTCGCCAGAACCGCCCGCCAGCTCCGCGAGGCGGCGACCGCGGCCCGGCGCCGACAGCGACCCGACGGCGACGCGAATCCACTTCGTCGGGGCCTGCGCCTGGAGCGCGTGCCGGACCCCTGCGCCTTCGTCCTGTTCGGCGCCACCGGCGATCTCTCTCACCGCAAGGTCGTGCCGGCCATCTACCAGCTCTGGCGCACCAACCTGCTCCCGACCGAGTTCAGCCTCGTGGCCGTGGCCCGACGGCCCGTACACCGAGCGAAACCTTCGCCGCCGAGCTCCGAGCCTCGCTCGAGAAGTATTCGCGCGTGCAGCCCATCGACGAGGCGGCCTGGGCCACGCTGGCCGAGCGCATCACCTACCAGCAACTGGACTTCTCGGAAGACGCCGGCTTCGACGCGCTGAGCCAGAAGCTCGACGAGCTGGACGCGAAATGCGGCACCGCCGGCAACCGGCTCTACTACCTGGCCACTCAGCCGTCGCAGGTGACCGAGATCGTCCGCCAGCTCGGCCGGGTCGGCCTGGACCACGAGCTGCGCGGCGCGGGTTGGCGTCGCCTCATCGTCGAGAAGCCGTTCGGGCACGACCTCGAGTCGGCCCGCCACCTCAACCACGAGGTCAACAAGGTCTTTCGCGAGTCGCAGGTCTATCGCATCGATCACTACCTGGGCAAAGAGACGGTCCGCAACCTCATGGTCTTCCGCTTCGGCAACGGCATCTTCGAGCCGGTATGGAATCGGAGCTACGTGGACCACGTCCAGATCACCGTCGCCGAGTCCATCGGGGCCGAAGGTCGCGGGGCGTTCTACGAGGAGACCGGCGCCAGCCGCGACATCCTGCAGAACCACTTGCTGCAGCTGATGACCCTGGTGGCCATGGAGCCACCCTCTTCGTTCCAGGCCGACGCGCTGCGAGACCAGAAGCTGCAGGTCCTGCGCGCCATCGCCGCCCCCAGTCCGGAGGAAGTCAAGCGCGACGTGGTTCGCGGCCAGTACGGTCCGGGCTGGGTCCAGGGCGAGTCCACGCCGGGATACCGCCAGGAACCGGAGGTCGACCCGGAATCGGAGACCGAGACTTACGTCGCCGGCCGCTTCACGATCGACGACTGGCGCTGGAGCGGCGTCCCCTTCTACCTGCGCGCCGGCAAACGGCTCCCGAAGCGGGCCACGGAGATCGCGATCCAGTTCAAGGACGTGCCGCTCCGTCTCTTCCGTGAGTCCTCGGCGGACCCGGCGCCCAATGTCCTGGCGATGCGCATCCAGCCCGACGAGGGAATCATGCTTCGCTTCGCCGCCAAGGTTCCCGGCCTGGGTCTCGACGTCCGGGCGGTGAACATGGACTTCGCATACGACGCCTCCTTCGTCGTGGACTCGCCGGACGCGTACGAAACGCTGATCCTGGACGCGCTCCTGGGCGATGCCTCGCTCTTCACTCGAGCGGACGAAGTCGAAGCGGCCTGGTCCGTGGTGACGCCGATCACCAACGCCTGGGCCGACATGCCGCCTCCGCACTTCCCGAGCTACGCGGGCGGATCGTGGGGCCCCGAGGCGGCGGACGAGTTGCTGGAACGGGACGGCCGGCGGTGGCGAAGGATCTGACCGGGCCACGGCCCGTGGCCCACTCCTTTTCCGAAATCGAGGGACAGCTGGGCCGCCTGTGGGCCCGGGCCGCGATTGCCCGAGCCGAGGCCGCCAAAGCGGAGACGGCCCTGCTCGCCGCCCAGGCCGAGGCGGCGGCTCGCGCGGCGGCGGCACTCGCCTCCGCGCGCGAGACGAGCGACTCCGGCGGCCACCACGTCGCGGCGCGAAGCAACGTGCTGAACCTCGTGGTCGTGGCGGTGGATCGAACCACGGCCGAGCAATGCGCCCGAACGATCGCCGGAACGGCCGGCCGCCACGCCTCGCGCTCGCTGATTCTGAGCGAAGTGGATCCACAGGGGCCGGCCGGCCTGGAGGCCACGATCGAGGGTCTGGCGGTGGCGACCAACGCGGGCAAGGCCGAGACGGGGGCGGAGACAATCTACGTCGCCGCTCACGGCGAGACGGGCCAGCACCTCGCGTCGATCATCGTGCCGCTCCTGGTCCACGATCTGCCCGTGGCCCTATGGTGGCCCAAGGACCCCCCCTTCGGCACGCATCGGGCCGAGCGGTTGCTGCCCATCGCCGACCGGCTCATCGTCGACGGCTCGGCCTGGTCCGGCAGCGGCCTCGACTTCCTGGCCAGCCTGGCGGCCGCCGCAGACCAGCGCCATCTGGTCGTGGCCGATTGGGCGCTGCTGCGTCAGGCTCGCTGGCGCGAGGCCATGGCATCCTTCTACGACCTGCCGGACCTTCGGCCCCATCTCGGCGCCGTCCGTCGCATCGACGTGGAATACGCGACGCCGGCCGGTGGCGACCCGGACGGGCTGATCAACGTGGTGCGGCCGTTCTACCACGTCGCCTGGCTCGCGTCGCGCCTGGCAATGAACGTCGTCTCGACACTCAGTCGCTCCGACGACGGCCGGCGTGTCGCCACGCTCCGCCAGAAAGAGCACGAGGTACAGGTCCAGCTTCGGCCGGTCGTCTCGAGCCTCGGAGCGGGCTCGACGGTGAGCGTCTCGATCGAGTCGCGGTTGCGTGGCGCCGAGCTGATCGGCAGCGTTACGGCCGGCGATTACTCCGTCGACGTCTCGATCCGCGACAACGGCCGCGAGAGGGTCCGGCGAAGATACCCCTCGCCGCGACTGACCGACGTCGACCTGCTGGGTCACGCGATCGAGTCGGATGTTGCCGATCCCGTTGCAGTTGGAACGCTGGCGACCGCTCATCGGCTCCTGGGGGTAGAGTCCGCTGCACACAAGCCCGGCGGGTCCAACCGGCAGTCACAGGAGCGGCAGCCATGACCGAACAGGAACCGGATCTCTCGCCTGCGACCGATAGCCTGCTCGGACGGAGCGCCTCGTCGCTGCCCGCGCCGAACAAGGGCGAGCCGGAGTTGATCGTCGAAGCCGATCCGGAGGCCGTCGCGCTGGAGGCCGCCGAGAGGATCGCCGCCGCCCTGATGGCTGCCATCGAGCGGCGCGGCCGAGCGGACTTCTGCACCACGGGCGGAGGCACGCCGATCCCGATCTATCGCCTGCTGGCGCATGCCCCACTGGTCGATCGGATCTCGTGGCCCCATGTTCACTTCTGGTGGGGTGACGAACGATTCGTACCCCGCGGGCACCCGGACTCGAACGTAACCTCGCTCGACGACGTGCTGCTCGGCGGCGGTCGATCGCTTGGCGGGGCGCCGATCCCGTCGGCGAACATCCATCCCTTCCCGACGGACCGTGCCCTGGCCGAGTTCCACGATACGCACTGGTGCGCGGCTCGATATGCCGAGCAGATGTGCGACCAACTGCCGATCGTCGACGGCAACTGGCCGGGCTTCGATCTGATCCTGGTCGGTGTCGGCGACGACGGCCACGTCCTGTCCTGCTTCCCTGAATTGCCGATTCTGAAGAGCATGGCCTGGACCATGGGCGTGCCCGCCCCGTCGCATGTGGGGCCGCACATACCGCGCATGACTGTCAACCCGAGACTGCTCGAAGCGGCCCCGGTGATGGTGGTGACGTCGGGCGAGAGGAAGGCCGACGCGCTGGGCCACGTCTTCGGCCATGAGCGCGACGAGCGGCGCTGGCCTGTTCAGCGTACTCGCCGCACCGGCGCGATCTGGATCGTCGACGAGGCTGCAGCCGCTCAGATACCCGAGAACCTGCGCTGAGTTCCCGCTCCGGAACGCCGAACGGGCCGCTCGGTAACCCTCGAGCCCAACCGCCCGTCGCCAGGCACGCGGCCGGACGGGCCCGCCGCGAACCGGCGGCGGCCGAACCTCAGCGGTGCCGGTAGGGCAGAACGTGAGACCGGTCGTGCGAGGCCATGTCTCGCGGCGGGTCGGGCACCAGGCCTTCTCGCACGGCGCGCGCGGCCAGCTCGGCCCGGTTCTGGGCGTGGAGCTTCTCGACGATGTTCTTCAGGTGGAACTTGACCGTGTTCTCGCTGATACCCAGCTCGGTCGCTATCTCGCGGTTCCGCTGGCCGGCGGTCACGAGCTTGAGAACCTCCAGCTCTCGATCGGTGAGACGCTGCGTGGCCTGCGAGCTGCCGCCCGGCGTGCGCAGGAATTCGTCGATGATGCGCGCCGCCGTGGCGGGCGTGATGGCCGGCTCGCCGCGCGCCACGCCCTCGAGCATGGACCGCAGCTGCGGAGCTTCGAGATTCTTGAGCAGGTAGCCCTGGGCCCCCGCCTTGATTGCGCGGAAGAGATCCGCCTCCTCTTCGCTGACCGTCAGCATGACGATCGCGACCTCAGGATGGCGCTCCTTGATCCTGGCCGTAGCCTCCAGGCCGGAGACCCGCGGCATCCGGACGTCCATCAGGACGACATCCGGCGAGGTCTCATCCACGAGGTCGATGGCTTCGCCACCGTCCGACGCCTGGCCCACTACTTCGTGGCCCCAGGCCAGGAGCAGTGAGGCCACGCCGTCGCGGAAGAGCGCATGATCGTCTACGAGCACGGTTCTCATGGCTTCAGTCTGCCTCCGATACTGTGATAGCGGGCAATCGGACCGCCTGGTGCCGTCTTGCGGGCCGGGCTGTCCCGCCGGGCGAGCGAGCGGTTCGCCGCGAAGAGCTCACGGTCGGGCCACCGACCCTGGGCCCTCCGACGGGTACGCGAAGTTGGACTTCAGTGCCGGCACCTGTTCTGCTTTGCCAGACGATGCGTCCGCCGATCGATTCGGCGCGTTCCCGCATTCCGGCCAGGCCGAAATGAGGCCACCGTTCCGGACCCGCGGCCAGCAAGGCGGCCTCGAAACCGATCCCGTCGTCCTTGATGCTCAGGACCAGCTCTCGACCCTCGAGAACCATGGTGACCGACACGCTATGAGCGTGGGCATGCTTGCGGACGTTCGTGAGCGCCTCTCTGGCGATGCTGAAGACCTCGGCCTGAGCGGCCGCAGACAGCTTCGCCATGGCGGCGTCCGGGCCGGCTTTGAAGCGCAGCGATAGTTGAGCCGATTGGGCGTAGGAAGTTGCGTATTCCTCCAGAGCCGCGGCCAGGCCCCGACCCGGAGGCACGGGCGTGGACAGGCTCAGGATGGCTTCACGGACGTCCATGTAGACGGTGCGGGCGGCGGCGGCCAACTCCTCGAGCTGGCGCCGGGCTTCGACCACACGGCCGTCGGCTAGGAGCTCCTCGACGGCCTGCGACTTCGTATTGACGTAGCCGAGCACCTGGGCTAGGCCGTCGTGCATGTCGCGGGCGATGCGTTCCCGTTCGCCCTGGATGGCCAGCACCTGGAGCTCGTTCTGGAGGCGGGCGGCCTCGAGCGCCAGGCCCACCTGCGTCGCCAGCGCGGAAAGGGTCTCGACCTCGAACGGGTCGAACTCCCGACTTGCGCCGTCCGCGATCGCGACTCCGAGGATGCCCACTCTCTTCTCGGCATGACCCACCGGCGCGCTGAGGCGGATCTGGTAGCCGGGCCGGAGATAGCAGTCGAGCTCGTCCTCGGCTCGAGAGATCGGACCGGTACCACCCGGGTCCGCGCCCACGAGCACGTCGGGGGCGGCGCTGGCCGCCCGCAGCCGGAGCGTCCCGGCGGTGCCGTCGAGGGCGAGCAGCACCGCGTCGGCCTTCAGGAGCACGCGGCAGTGCTCGACGATTTCGCTGATTGTGCAGTCCGGATCGTCCTGGCCGGAAACGGCCAGGCTCACGTCGTAGACGGCTCGTAGGACCGCGTTGCGCGACTCGAGGACCGCGTTGCGTTCGCGCAGGTTGGCCGTCAATCCGTCGATCTGGCGGAACGAGTACCACGCCCCAGCGGCCAGAACCGACGAGACGACCGCCACGACGAGCAGCGTGTGGAACGGAAACGCCAGGATCGCGTCGAAGGCAGTGTCGCTCAGGGCCTCCACCGAACCGAGGAAGAGGACTGCGGCGGCGACAACAAGCCAGCGACGACGGATATTCATCGGTGCTCCAGGCGACGGCGAGCGACCTGCCGACTCCGCCGACGTCGGCGGCGCCCACCCGTTCGAGCAGCACTATGCACCGGAATTCGAGCGGGTTGCAGGAATCCAACGGCCTGTTCTGATGGACGGCACGACCGTATCGTCAGGTAGCCGTATCGATTGCCCCCGCGGGTACAGGCCGGCGGCCGCCCTTGCTGCCCGCAGCGGGCGGCTTATCGCGCCGCCGTCGGGCCGCCTTCAGACCGCCGTTGCGGCGGCGTCAGGCCACCATCGAACCGCCGTCCGCCGCGATTAGGCCGCGATCAGGCCGCGTTGCGTTGCGAGCCGGCGTTCGAGTCCGCGTCGCTTTCTTCCTCGGGCAGGCGCCAGCGAGAGACGAGTCGGCGGAGCTTCTCGGATTGCTCGGTCAGGCTGCCGGCGGCTTGTACGACGCCCTGGGCCTGGTCGCTCAGTTCGTGGGTAGCGGCCGAAACCTCTTCGGCCGAGGCCGAGTTCTCCTCGCTGATGGCCGCGATCGACTCCACCGAGTCGTTGACGCGAAGGGCGCTGGCGCTCATCGAACTTGCCGCGGCGTTGGTCGACTGGGCGATCGATGCGATCGTGTCCGATGCCGAGACCACGTTGGACGAGGCCGCTTCCATGGCCTCGACGGCGCCCGTGATGCGAGCGACGGCCGCGTTGGATGCGGACACGGCTGCCGCGATCTCATCGAGTGCCGAGGCCGAGCGTTCGGCCAATTCCGAGCCCGTCTCAACTTCGCGGGCCCCGATGCGCATCGCGGCGACGGCCTCGGCGGTTCCCTTCTGAACCTCGCCGATCAGCGAGGCGATCTCCTTGGTTGCGGCCCGAGACCGCTCGGCCAGCTTCCTGACTTCATCCGCTACCACGGCAAAGCCTTTGCCCTGTTCTCCGGCGCGAGCGGCTTCGATGGCGGCGTTGAGGGCGAGCAGGTTCGTCTGGTCGGCGATTTCGTCGATGGTCTGGACGATGGCACCGATCCGGCTGCCTTTGGCCCCGAGACTCGTGACCACGGCAGCGCTCGTGTCGACGGCCTTCTTGATCCGGGCCATGCCGGCGGCCGACTCGCGGACGGTCGAGGCGCCCTTGTCGGCGGCTTTCCCGGCGGCGGCCCCGGCCGCATTGACCTCGTCCGAAGCGGTGGACGCCTCACGAATGGCCGCCGTCATCTGGCCGATTGCGTCGGCCTGGGCTTCCACGCTGGCCGCAGTCTGGGCCGCGCCCGAGCCGACCTGCTCGATGACCTGACCCAACTCGATCATGGCCATGCTGGTATCGGTCGAGCCGCGGGCCTGGTCGGCGGCGCCGGCTGCCACCTGGCTTATCGTCTGGGCGATCTGGGCCGAACTCTGCTCCGACAATGAGGCGGCGTCGTTCACCTTGCCGGCCGATTCGGCGACGCTGGCGCCGGCCTTGTTGAGTTCGGTGACCATCTTCCGCAGCCGGGCGATCATGTACCGGAAAGCCTGGGCCAGGCCGTCCTGCTCGGAGCGCGGGTTGACTTCGCGGGTCAGGTCCCCGGAGGCGACGCGATCGGCCAGGGCGGCAAGCTCCTCCATGTAGACCCGAATTCCACTGAACGCCTCGGCCAGGCGACCGAGTTCGCCCCGGCCGGATATGGCGTCGCTTTCCGATTCGGTCAGGTCGCCGGTGGCAACGTGCGTCGCCCGTTCGATGACGATCTCGATGGGCGCGGAGACGGATCGAGCGACTCGGATGGCGGCGACGACGGCGACCAGGACGACGACGACCGCCAGGAGGTTCAGGCGGCCGGCGATACCGTCGAGCGTGGCTAGTACGGCGACCGGCAGGATCGCGACCATGAGCAACCGGGTCCGGATCGACCAGTTCTCGGGGCGTGAAGGGGTGAAATCCCGCCGGCCGGGGAGGCGCGCTTCGCCGCGGCGGACCTTGCCCGGGTAGGTCCCGATCGACTTGACCGTGCCCACGGCGGCGGACCTCACGCCACTCGCGACGAATCCAACCGCGTTCATGGCTGGACCTCGAGGGGAACGCGAACCCGGCGTGAGAACGAGCGCCGGCTGCCGATCGGAGGGGCGGGGCATTCGTGACCTTCAGAGGCCGAGACCGTCGTCGACGTTTCCGGCGTCTCGGTACTGGTCCTGGTGTCGTAGTTCATCGAGGTCGCTCTTCAGCTTCCGGCGCTGCTGCTGAGGCGCACAGTCGGGCAGACGCGGTCGGTTTCGTTTGGGTTATCGGCGATAACCAGGGGAATTACCTACAGCAAACGCCGTATTCCGACGGCTCGCACCCGAGGAGTCCAGATCCGTTGACGGACGGCGGGCGCGGAGAATATCGGCGGGCCTGGCCGGCCGGAATCGTGCGCGAGGTCGACCGCAGATCGTCCGGTCGGCTGATCCGACGGGCGCGGCCGCCGATATCATCGATGCCGGCGTCCAACCTTCCTCATTGACTGCAGGAGTTCCTCGTGCCCCAGATGGATTTCGTGGGCTGGATCGTGGTCGGCTTTCTGGCCGGAGCACTTTCCGGCGCCGTGGTCGAGCGGGGTCCCCACGGCTGCCTGGCCAATACGCTGGTCGGCATCCTCGGCGGCCTGCTCGGTGGCTGGTTCGCCACAGCGCAGCTGAACCAGGACACCACTCACGGCTTTCTGGGTGCCCTGCTCGTGGCGTTCCTCGGCGCGGTTGTGATCAGGCTGATCCTCGACGCACTCGAGGGCGGCGACCGACGCGACAGGCGTCGCCGCCAGGGCTGACGCGTACGGCGGGATCGGCGCCGGTCGGAACCGTTGGGTGCGTCGCCGAAACCCGTCGCGTGAACCCGACGCCCGGCCGAGTTGCCAGCGGCGAGGGCCCCAGCCGCCGAGCGCCCATGGGAGCCTCACCTACCCGTTTCGCCAGGTGTGCTGCTTTCGGCCTAAACGACGCGTCTCGCCGCGTTCGCGGTAGCATGCGCGGGCCATAAGTCCGACCCGGGCAAGCTGCCGCGCCGGAACGGACCGCCTCTCGAGACTGGCCCCAAGGAGGGCGACGATGACCACGAGCAACGTCGAGACCGCCAAATCACCCAAGCCGGAGGCATCAGCGGCGGCAGCGCCGGCAGAGGCCAAAGCCCCTGCCGAGCGACCGTATTCACCCGGCCTGGAAGGCGTCATCGCCGCCGAAACGGCGATCGGCATGGTCGACGGCCAGAACGGTCGCCTTCTCTATCGCGGTTATCCGATCGGACAGCTCGTCGAGAAGGGCACCTACGGGCGCGTGGCCGAGTTGCTCTGGACCGGAGAGTGGCGCAAGAGCGCCAAGCTCGTTCCCACTCCCGTTCCCGAGCCGGTCATGTGCGCTCTGCATGAACTGCCGAACCATACGCATCCGATGGACGCGCTCCGGACCGCGGTTTCGGTGTGGGGTGCCTGGCGCCGGCCTCACTGGCCGCCCACCGTGGACCAGGCTCGCGAGATAACAGCCATCGCGCCTTCGGCCCTGGCGGCGTTCATCCGCCTGCGCCAGGGTCTCGATCCCGTCGCACCAAACCCGAAGCTCTCCCTGGCGGGCGGTTTCCTCCAGCAACTCTCCGGCAAGGACCCCGACCCCGCGGCGGCACGCGCCCTCGACGCGTATTTCATCGTCGGCGCAGAGCACGGCCTCAACGCATCCACGTTCACCTGCCGGGTGATCATCTCGACCCGATCAGATCTGGCCAGCGCCATCTGCGGAGCCATCGGCGCGCTGAAAGGCCCGCTCCACGGTGGCGCTCCGGCCGAGGTCGTGAGCCAGCTGCACGAGATCGGCTCCCCGGACCGCGCCGAGAAGTGGGTCCGCGAGGCCATCGAGCGCGGAGACAAGATCATGGGCTTCGGCCACCGCGTCTACCGCGCCTACGACCCCCGCGCCGCCGCCCTCCGCAAGGTCGCCGAGGGC
Source organism: uncultured Chloroflexia bacterium (assembly GCA_963835845.1). GTDB lineage: Bacteria > Chloroflexota > Limnocylindria > Limnocylindrales > CSP1-4 > Fen-1039. Next base: position 579,617 of record CAWIGT010000006.1, read on the forward strand.
ATGGCCGACATGGCCGACTGGCTCGACACGGCCGTCAAGGTCGAGGATGTGGTCCTGCGCGTCTTTGGCGAGCTCAAGCCGGACCGGGTCATCAAGACGAACGTCGAGTATTACGCCGCGGCCGTTCTCCAGGGCGTCGGCCTGCCGCCGGACCTCTTCCCGCCGACATTCGCCCTGGCCAGAATGGCCGGCTGGGGTGCACACGCGATCGAACAAGCCTCGGCCGACAAACTGATCCGGCCCGACGCCCGATACGTGGGGCCGGCCGAAATGGACGTCCCGACTTTCAGCGCTCGCTAGCCAAATCGTTCGCCACGGGTCCGTCCCCGGTGGCTCGTGGCCGCAGATTCGCTCGCTAACGTGGCTCGCCCGCGGCCGCCGCACGGCCACTCGTCTGCCGGGCGAAACCGGCCGCCAGAACCGTGGCCAGGCCAACGAACGCTGCGCCGACGATAAACACCGCCGATATGCCCGAGCCGACGACGCCCGCCCCGATGGCCGGCCCGGCAATGCCGCCCAGGTAGAGCGGCAGGTAGATCAAGTTCAGCGTGGCCGAGCGGCGTTCGGCCGGCAGTTCGGTGGCCAACAGCCCCGAGACCATGGCCCCGACCACCGCCTGAAGACCGAACGCCAGGCTGTACGCCACCGCCAGCCACACCACGGCCGTGGCCGCGGACAGGATCGTGAACGCCACGGCGATGCCCGCAATCGCGACCACCAGGACCGGCCGGAAGCCCACCCGGTCGGCGATCCAACCGCCCAGCGGCGAAACCGCCGCGCCCACGACCGGCGCGATGCCGAGCACCAGCCCGACAGACCCCGACGACAGGAACGTCGTGTGCTCGACGCTGTGAACGAGCAGCGGCATGTACTGCGTTGTCATCTGGCGACCGACGAACACCATGCCGTAGACCACGAACAGCCAGCGCACGAGCGGGTCGGACATGACCCCGCGGACCGCACCGAAGGCGAGCCGGATAGTGCTGCCGGTCGGCACGACTTCGGGCCGCACCTCCGCCGAGGCGAACACGAGCAGCAGGGCAACTGCCACCGACAGGACAGCCGCCAGACCGAACACCGCGGAACTGGCGAGATGCATCTGGTCGATCATGAACGAGCCGAGCGTCGGCCCCGAGCCCAGGCCGAGCGGGCCGCTGGCCGCGAAGATGCCCAATGCCAGGCCGAGCCGGTGGCGGGGAGTGGCATCGTGGATGGCGGCCATCATCACGCCGGTGTTGCCGAGCTGGAAACCGACCAGGAGCAACCCGACAACCAGCTGCCATGGAGCGGCGCTGGCGGCGATGACGCCAAACACCAGGGCTTCGACGAGCGAGCTTCTGACGATAACGGCCTTGCGGCTGTATTTGTCCGCCCACACGCCCCAGAGCGGGATGAACGGCAGCCCGGTCAGGAAGAACAAAGACCCGAACACTCCCACCAAACGCTCGACGTCGGGCGCGGCCACGCCGACCTCGGCGAGCCGATTGGGCATGAACGCATAGATCTGAGAGACGCCCAGACCCTCGACGAACGAGGCGATCCAGTACATCGCCAGGAGGGGGCGCCAGTCCGGCGCGGGCCGAAAGTTCACCCGGGCAGCCTATCCGAGACGGGCGGATGTGGCAGCATGGACCGCGCAGGGCTGCCCTGGGCCGACTCGAGTCCGAGTCGACGCGAGGCCGTCCACGGCAGGAAGGTCTCGCCGTGATTTTCCTTCCCGGAGTCACAGGCGGTATCTTTCGCAGGTCCATCGGCGACGCTTGATGGATGGGACAGGAGGAGCCGGGTTGGACGACAGGGTCTGGAAGAACATCTCCATCGTGCTGGGCGTGGTATGCGCGCTCCTGATCGGGGTAGCCGGCGCGCTGATGATCGTCGGGCACAGGGGCGGGACGGCCGATGCCTCAACACCTCCGAGCGGACTGGTCAGCGAAACAGGGCTCCCGGGCGACAGCACGTCCCCGGACGGTAGCCCCAGAGTGACTCCAACCCCGGCTCCGACCGCGACTCCCGGTCCGCCCGCGCCCGCCACGATCGCTTTCACCGGCCTGGGCCTGGACGCCGCCAACGACAAGAACGGCACATCCAGGACCTTCACCATCGTCAGCGACGGCGCCGGGCCGGTGGTTCTGGCCGTGACCAAGATCACCGGCGGGGGCACCGCAAGGATGTGCGCCGACGTGGATTCGCAGGGCGCCCACTGCAAGGACAGCAAGGCCGGCGCCCTGTACACCTTCAATTTCAAGTCCGACCCAACACCAAATACCTGGGTCGTGTCGTTCTTCGGCTATGGCTCGTCAAAGCCCACGATCGACGTCTCGTTCACCTGGACCACCTCGAGCCCCAAGATCACGATCAGCCACGGGCGCTTCCAGGGCAGCTCCACCTCGGGTATCCCGGAATTGCTCAACGGCTTCACCGCGTCGTTCAAGCCCCGGCAGAACGGCGCACTCAGCGTCCAGGCGGCCTGGACCGTCACGGCCGACGCCAGCCTGACGCTTCTGGACGCGACCTCGCCGCCGTCGGTCACGGTGGATACGCGTCAGTACAAGGCCGCCACGTACGTGACCCCGACCTTCACTACCAACGTCGACCCGACGAAGACCTATCAGGTCGAGCTCCGGGATCTGTCCGCGGACAGCGGACGTCCCGAGCTCACGGCCCAGATCTCCTTCCCATAGTCCACGCGGGTCCCGGAGGGCCCAATTTGCGGCCTCGCGAGCGCGCCTGACGCTGCGCGCGTGAATTGGTAGTGTACCGGAGGCGACCGGCAACCGACACCTAGCGCATCCGAGGGCGAGCTGTAGGCGCGAGCTTCGATCGCGCCCGCGCCCTGGCATGGGAGGACGCAGGGTGGACGAACGGCCGGCGCAGGAGCTGCCCGAGAACATCGAGAATCGCGAGGCAGCGGCCGCTCTGGCCGAGATGGCTACGACACTGGCCGGAGCCGAACTACGCGATCTAGCCGAACTGGGGAGCTCCGCGTCACCGAGCGAACCGAGCGAACCGGGCGCGTCGGGCGCGTCGGCCGAATTGGCTGAGTCGACCGAGTCACAGGCGGACGCTCAGGAGTCCGCCGGCAAGCTTCGGTCCGGCATCGCGCTCCTTGGACACCCTCGCCGATGGGCCAGACCCCGCTTCCGTGGCAACGGCCGTCCGTGGCGTGGGCGTATGGCCATCGTGGCCCTGGCGGCGGCCCTGGTGCTCGGCCTCAGCGGCGCGGCACCGTCTCAGAGCCTGTCGGCGACGGTTTCGCCGGCCGTCGCCGCTTCGACCCCCACGAACACCGCCACTCCAACTCGTGCGCTTCCACTCTCCTCAGGGCACGACTCCGCGTCGCCCGAGCCGAGCGGCTTCGAAACCGGCGCGCCCGAGCCGAGCCCAACTTCGACGCCGGAGTCGCCCGTGGCCGTACCGTCCCAGACCGCGCCGACGGCCACGATCAGGTTCAGCGACCTGGTCCTGGATTCGGCCGTGGGGGCCAGCGGGCGGGTTCGCACCTTCTCGTTCGTGAGCGACGGCGGCGGTCTGGTGTCCGCCCAGGTAGTGGCCACTTCGACCCAGGCCACCACGAAGGAGTGTCTCGCCGTCGACGCGGCCCCGCCGGTCTGCACAACCGGGGCGACGCCCGGCTTCACCCAAGTCACGACCACCGTTCACTCGGAGTGGACGGTCACGTTCATCTCCGCCGGCGATTCGACCGCCACGGTCGACGTGGCGTTCAGCTGGCCGGCGATCCATCCGAGCATCGAACTGACCCAGGGCCGCCTTCAGGGCTCCCCCAATCCGGACTCGCTGCGCAGCCTGACCGCCACGTTCACCACGAGATCGGCCGGCAACCTCAGCTTCGACGCCGCCTGGCCGCCGATCGACACGAACGCGTCCCTCGTGGTCAGCGACGCGTCGGGCGTCGCGCCGGCGACGGCCGGCAAAGCCAGCTATCCGGCCACGAGCTCGGTCTGGCCGACGTATTCGCTGGGCGTCCGGGCCGGTCGAACGTACACGCTCGTTCTCTTCAATCTCGGTCCCGACGCCGGACGGCCGAGTCTCACCGCCACGATCACCTTCCCGTAGACCTCGCCGGACTCGGCCTCAGTCGCCGGGCAGCTCGTCCAGCCTGACCACTCGGCCAAGCGCCTTGATGCGAACTTCGGTCCAGACGCCGGAGCGGAAATAGACGTCGGCGCGGATCAGGTCCATGGCATCCGCCTCGGTCTCCGTGCGCACCAGCAGCAGAGATGACGACATATCGGCGTAGGCGCCCGCCTCGACGATCGTTCCCTTGCGCCGGAGCTCGTCGATTCGCGTCAGGTGCTCGGCCCGGACGGCCGGACGTCGCTCCGCGGCATCTGGACCGTACGCGGCCTCCACGACCCAGATCCGCTCGATCGCGAGTCCCTCGGGAATCTCCGCCACGGCCTAGGCCTCGCCCGGCTCGGGCCGGACCTCGGCCGGACCCGATTCGGCCGCCGAATCCTCAGGGCTGACCTGGCTTGCAGGCTCCTCTTCGCCGTCGTCGATCGGATCCGGGGCCGCGGAAAACAGGACGGGGCCTTCGCCGTCGTCCTGGAGCCAGTCGGAGCCGGCCTCGATCTCGGCGGCCGACGTCTGCGCCTCCGCCAGCAGCGCGCTGGCCATCCCGCGCGGAGCCTCCGGCGTTGAACTCGCCGGCGTCTCGGACGTTGCCGGCTCATCCGGCTCGTCCGGATCCGGCGTCGCCACGACATCATCCGGCGCCGGCGATTCCGACGAGTCTGCGAAGCCTGATCCCGTCCCGGACACCGGCGCCTGTGCCGCGGCCGGCGTCTGCGTCAGTTCGGCCGTCTCGGCGACGGCCGGCGCGGGGCTCGAGGCTGCCAGATTCGGGCTGCGGAGTCGCCCGCGATCCGGCCGGGCTCGCCGAAGATTCGATTTCGGCGGGGCCCGGCAGTTCGATTACCGAGTCCGCCAGGCCGTCGTAGCGGTTTGAGCAGGCGAGGTAGATCACCTGGAAGTCGGAGGAGATTTCGCGCAGCAGCAGCGCCGCCCGGGCCGCACGGGTGTCGTCGAAAGTCACGAACGGGTCGTCCAGGATCAGCGGCGGGCGACGCCCCTGGGTGACCAGCCTCACCAGGCCGATCCGCGCTGCCAGGAACACCTGGTCGATCGTGCCCTTGCTGAGCTGGCTCGCCGCGACCCAATCGCCGCGCTCCGGCGCCCAGATCTGGATGTCCAGGGTGTGGTCGTCGATGCTCACGCGCCGGTATCGCCCACCGGTCAGACGGGCGATGTCGCGACCGACCTGCTGCTCCAGGAAGCGGGTCGCCTTGCGCATCGTGCCGCTCTCGGAGGCCTCGATGGCCGCCAGCGTCTTCTCATAGATCCGGACGCGTCGCTTGAGCGCGGCGAGTTGCGTCCGCCACGTGACCAGCCGCTCGGCTTCGCCGGCGACCTGCTCGGCATCGACGGGATTCGCGTCGACGCGAGCGATTGCCCCGGCTTCGGCGTCACGAGCCCGTTCCAGGGCCGCGTGCCTCTCGCGCACTTCGGCCTCGAGCCGCTCGCGGGCGCGGGCGTCGGTGCCGAGCGGGCCGATGGCTTCCAGCGCGGCACTCTTCTGCTCCATCTCCAGTGCGGCGCGATCCCGCAGTTCGGCGACGCTGCCGCCGCTTTGACCCGCCAGGAGCGCCGAAACCTGCACCTGCAGCGTGGCGATCTCCTGGCGCCGGCCCTGCTCCCCCGCCAGCATCTTCTCGGCCGATGCAACGTCCGGGACGCCGAGCTCGCGCAGGATGTTCTGCACGCCCGACTGTGCGACCCGCAGGCCTTCCTCCGTGCCGACACGGCCCTGGCGCCGCAGCGTACGGTCCCTCTCTCGCGACGAGTTGATCCGGCGGACGTTCATGGCCACGCCGCGGCGTTCCTGGAATCGGCTGAAGAGCAGCACGGCCAGGACAATGAAGACGGCGGCCAGCACGAACGCCGGGAGCAGAGCCATGAAAATGCCCACCACGATGAACAGGAGGGCAGCGACCAGGGCTCCCAGCGCCAGGAATCCGTTCGTCATGAACTCCGGCTCGGGCTCGTCGGGTTCCACTTCCGGCCCGAGATCCTCGCGCAGCGTCTCCTGCATGATGGAGACGCGACTCTGCAGCGTTCGCATGCGGTCGAGTTGCTCTCGCAGGCCGGACATCGACCGCTCCGGGGTAGCCTCCAGATCCTGGAGCCGCTGCTGGGCCTCCGCAGCCTGGCGGTAGCGCTCGAATCGTTCGGAGACGACGGCGCGATCAGAGCGGAGGCGATCCGCCTGTCGGGCGGCCTCCAGCATGTTCCGGCTCTCTCCAAGGGCGGTCTCGGCACGGAGCCTGGCGTCGCGAGCCTGGGCCTGGGCGTCGCGGTCCTTTTCGAGCTTTTCGAGAGCCGCCTCGCCGCTCTTGAGGGCCTGCTCGGCGCGGGCTACCGCCTCTTCGGCGATCTTGAGACGGCCGGGGTTCTTGTCGCCCTTGGATTTCAGAGCCCGGATCGCATCCTCGAGCCTGGTTCGTGCCCGCGACGAACCCTTGTCGCCGCCGCCGATGCTGGCCTGGAGCCTGTCCCGGAGCGCGTCCTCGTCGCGATCGAGCTCGTCGAGCTCCTCGTGGCGGATCGAAGCGGTCGACCGGAAGAAGGCCTCGTTGGGGATGCCCGTCAGTTCGGCGATGACCTCGTCGACCCGAGCCGGGTCGGTGTAGGTCTGGCCGTCCAGCTGAAGTGAGACCCGGCCGCGCTGGCCGCGGAACTCCTTCTCCAGGGCGCCGTACCCGCCGCCGCCCTTGTCATCGAGCCCGGCGTCGTCGTCGGCGACGAACTCCATCCGGATGGACGAACGCTGCTCCTCGGCTGCGCCCCACGAGCGCAGCGCCTCCAACTCCGCGGTCGCCGCCGTCGCCTTGCGGAAGAGGGCCAGCTCGAGCCCGCGCTGGACGGTGGACTTGCCGGCTTCGTTGGGGCCCCGAATGATCGTGAAGCCGGGCGCCAGTGCGATATCGAGGTCCCGGTGCCTGCCGAAGTCGCGCAACTGCAGACGCGTGATTCTCATCGTGCCGCGCTCCCGCTCACAGCGTCACCTGGCGGCCTTCGAGAAGGTGGCGGCCGAGCCTCAGGACTTCGCGCAGGTCGTCGAGCTGCTCCGCCGGGTTGGGTTCACCGGCCGGCGGCGGCACGTCGGAGCCGGACGCGTCGGGCCCGGCCGAAGCTCGAGCCGACGGCGCATACCCGGCCGCGGCGCTGACTCTTTCCAGTTCTGCGATCTGATCGCCGACGCTGCGCACGAAAGCACCAAGCACAGTCTCCGGAGGCGGGGGAACGCCCTCCGGAGAGGACGGTATTGACACGTCCCGGATCCGGAAGCGCAGGAAGGACGGCGCCAGAGCCCGCTCGACTTCGTCGAGATCGAGGTCGAGTTCGTCCGGGTACAGCCCGGTCAGCCTGACGTCGAAGACGAGGTCCGAGTCCGAATGACGGCCCAGGACGTCGATGAGTTCCGGCTGGCTGTGAACGCCGCTGACGTCGAGGTCCAGCTTCTCCGAGCGAGTCTGGCCGACACGTTTGGGTTCGATCGTGATGAGATGGCGGCCGCCCTGGTTCTGCAGAGTCACCAGCAACACCTGGCCGGCGCCGTCCTGGTCGACCGCCACCGGCTCGGGCGCACCGGAGTAGGCGTAGGAAACGTTGCCGGCCCGGCCCTCGATGGCCGAATGCCAGTGGCCCATGGCGAGGTAGTCCAGGCCGGTTCGGGCGATTTCCTCCTCCGTCACGACGACGGAGTCCGATTCCGTCCGGCCCGGGATCGCCACCGCTCCGTGGACCATGCCCACCTTCCAGGTGGCCCGCGGGTCGGATCGGGCGTCGAGCCCGGCCAGCGGGCTCCGGGGCGAACGCTTCGTGTCGAAGACCCGGCCGTAGACGATGGCGTCCAGCGGCGGGAAGACGATCTCCGGCAGATAGGGCGTCAGCACCACGACCCAGTCGCTGGCGGCGCGAGCCATGCCGGCCAGATCGTAGGATCGATAGATCGAGGCCCCGTCGTAGACGTCGTGGGTCCCGGGGATGATCACGGTGCGGATGCCAGCGCGGGCGAGGCGGCCAAGTTCCGCGGCAACCCTCTCCACCGAACGGCGCGGCTGGGTGTTGGAATCGAACAGGTCGCCGGCGATGAGGAAGATGTCCACTTTCTCGGCGATGGCCAGTTCCACGGACGTCCGGAACGCGGTGAACTGCCGCTCGCGGAGGACCGCCGCGCGTTCTCCCAGATCCGTGTGCCTCGCCCCGAGATGGACGTCGGCCGTGTGAAGCAAACGCAGCATGAGACGGTATCGGTTCCTCTTGCGCCGCGACTCCTGAAGTGCGCGCCATCCCCGGAAGTTCGCGCTGTTTGGTCACGGGACGGATACGCTCGGGCCGTAGCCGCGGCACCGCTTGTCGCGGAGACGTTCCGACGGGGCGATTGTGCCAGGTTCCGGGCGGCCTGACGCAACGCAGTTGCTACGCCGCAGATCGTATTGTCCCGCTCGCCGTCCCTGTCTGTCCGACGCTTCGGAACGCCCATTCAGTTCGGGCTCGCTGCGTGCTATCGTGCCGCCCTTGCCGGTGCGTCCCAGACAGGCATGCAAACCGAAGACTGTCGACCGGAATCCGCCTAAGCCTCCCAGCGCCCCAGCGCGGCCCGGCGCGGTTCGCTAAGCCTGTCCCGGGACCGTTCGGCGATATCCGCGGCTCCGGGAGGAAAGAGCGTGATCTACGTCGATCGAACACTAACGTGTGTCGACTGCGGCGCCGAGTTCGTGCACTCGGCCGAGGACCAGGAGTACTACACGCAGAAGGGGTTCGTGTCGGACCCCAAGCGCTGCCCGAGCTGCCGGGCGGCGCGGCGCTCGATGAGGGAGAACGGCGAAGGAGCCGGCCGGGATCACGGCAGCGCCGGACCGCGCGAGTATTTCGCCGTGGTCTGCACCCGTTGCGGCAACCAGGCTCAAGTCCCGTTCAAGCCGCACATGGACCGGCCGGTCTACTGCTCCGACTGCTTCCGCGTCGTCCACGCCCAGGGCGCAGGCGCCTGATCCCTCGCGGCCCTTCGCGGGCCACCGGCAAATAGAAAGCGGCGATCGCCCGAAGGCGACCGCCGCTCGCGCTGAGTCGATCAGATGGCGGCTTTGTTGGCCGTGTACTCCATGTAGGCAGCGTAGGTCTGCAAGGCCCCGCCACCGACGAAGATGATGTCCGCGATCCACATCGTGACCGGGGCATCGCCCAGGCCGTACGAGACCTGCATCAGCACGACGAGCACGCCGCAGACCAGGGTCGCGGCGGAGACGCCGAGCAGAATCTGCGAAACGGGCATCGGCCAGGTGATGTTCATGTTCGGGGCGACCTTCAGGTAGACCACCACGGCCGCGGCGATGCCTGCAATCAGACCGAGGATCGCGAAGAGGCCCGAATTGCCGGCGGCGAAGTAGCTGAACGAGCAACCGCCAACGTTAAATCCCGCGCACAGGTTTACCGTCGCGACGAACTCGCCGACGATCCAACCCACCAGCACGGCCGCTGCGCCATAGACCACAAGGCGCTCACGAGCCGATATCTTTGCCCAGACTTCCTGAACCACGAGTCGAGCCTCCTTCTCCACCTTGATCAGGGCCGTCCCTGGCCGAAATCCCTGTCTCCACGGCCTGCATGACGGGTTCCGAGGCCGATGAGAACGTGCGCAGCCTACACCGCGCTACTTACCCTGACCAGATGGGTATTACTGGTCCCAACCGGAGCCGTTTGGCGGCCCGCCTGGTGGCTCAACCTTCAATTCGGAGTCCGCACGGCTGCTGGTCCCAGGGGTTCGGGCGTGGCCTTTTGCGCCGGATATTCCACCAGCGCTAAGGTCCTCGTAACTTTCCGGATGGAATTGATGCCGCCCGGTGCCACTCGACCTGCCCGTTTCGGCAGGTGGAACCGTGGGCTCCTCTTCGGCTGGCGCTGTCCCCGAGCAGGGGTCCGTTTGTGGCGGCGAAACGATCCGTGCCGGCGAGATTCTCGGCTGCGGAATCGCCTTTCCGGGCGTCCGGCGATCGAGATGCATCCTCTCCTCGGCCCGCCGCAGCGCGTAGTCCAGGTCCGACGAGGCCGCCGGGCTGGACCAGCCGATAGCCAGCCTCAGGGGAACGGCCGCCGAGGCAAGCCACGGCTCACAGACGAAGCGGATCCGCTCCACGTAGTTGATGGCCTGGATCTCGTCCGTCTCCGGCAGGAAAGCGGCAAAGCGGCTGGGGCCGACCCGGGCCACCCAGTCAGACGCGCGAGCCTCTCGACGGAATGCGTCGGCGACCACGGGCAGGAGCCGCTCGACCGGTTCCTCGCCGAGTCGTTCGGCCAGGCGCCCGATACCTTCCACTTCGGCCATGATGACCGTCGAGGGCCGTCGGTATCGAAGCAGCCTGGCGTTCTCGATGGTGACGATCCGACTCCAGCTGGCCGGGTCTTCGAGTCCGGTCAGAGGATCGAGCGACAGGCCTGCCGGCCGAGCCTGAGACGGCCCCCGCCGCGGGGCCAGGGCGGTGGTTTCATACGCGTCGAGCCCATCGAGCGCGTTGCCCGCGATGGAGCCGTGGTCGGAGCCATTGGAGTGGTCGGAGCCGTTGGAGTGGCCGGAGCCGTTGCCGGACGGTCGTACGTCAAATCCCTGCGCATTAGGGGCAATGGCCGCGGGCTGGGATAGAAACTCGGCCAACTCCCTGGGCAGGGTCTCCGAAAGTGGCGTTCTCTCCGGGGGCAGCGATTCGGCGGCCGAGATCGGGAACCATGTCGGCGCTTCGTGCGCAGCCGGGGTCGCTGCAACGACCAGAGATCGTCTCGCCGAAACCGGGCTTTCCCGGTTGGGCTGGCCTTGCCGCATTCGGTCCGAGACCGCCTGAAGCCGGCGGTTCCAGTGGATCTTGACGTGATCGGCGCGCGCGAACCACACCAGCAGCGCGGCGTTCACCACCACGCTGAGCAAGAGAACCCCAACCAACAGTTCCATCGGCGTGCGCCGTCCCCCAGGCAACTCCTCGCAGGCGCCGATTTTACGCGAGCCGACTTGCCATCCGCCTTTCGAAAGTAGCGCCACAGACTGTTCGTTGCGTCACGACAACACATGTCCGCGACTGCGCGTTCGAGAATCCACCGCCCGATCATCCAGAAATGGGCTCGGACCCAACCTCTGGTAGAATGTCAGCCGCTCCCCAATTGGCGTGGTCGTATCCGAGCGCCCGCGGATCTGTCTGGCGACGGTCGCCATGCGACCGAATCGCGGCGGCGGCGCCAGGGTAGGGAGATGGAGGAGGCAGCATGGCTCGGCCAGTCCGCACGGCGGTCGCCCCTAACCCTCTCCGACCGGTCAAGTCGCATCTGATCGAGGAGTACAACGCCCGGACCAACGTGGTCCGGTGCGACTGCGGCTGGTCGGGCAACGCCGACGACTTTGCCGTACATCGTCGTGCGGTGGGCGCCACCAGCCCATCCTGACCGGTCGACTCGCGACGCCCAGGCGCTCGCGAAATTCGGACGTCACTGCGTTGACCTCGCCGCAACCGCCCCGCCAGCCCCTCGCCACGTACGAGGATCTCGGATATCGGGACGTGTTTTGGGCTGCCCGGACATACGAGGACATCTGCGATCGGTTGGCGCTGCGGGCGCTGTTGCCCCCTGAGGGCGGCCGGCTGATCGAAGTCGGAGCCGGGTTCGGAAGACTGGCGGGCGAGTATTCGGGCTACCGGGAAGTCGTCCTGCTCGACTCTTCGGACGTCCACGTGGCCACAGCTCTCGAAGTCGTCGGCGAAGACCCCAGATATCGAGTCACGCTCGGCGACGCCGCGACCCTCCCCTTCCCCGACGGCTACTTCGATGCCGCCGTGTGCGTGCGAGTCCTCCACCATTTCGCCGACCCACGCCCGGTCGCCGCCGAGTTGGGTCGAGTCGTCCGCGATGGCGGAATCCTGGTGCTCGAATACGCCAACAAGCGCAACCTGAAGGCGATCGCGCGGCGCATGCTCGGCCGCCAGGATTGGTCGCCGTTCGACCTGGGGTCGGTCGAGTACAAGCCGTTCCACCATGATCACGCCCCCGTGAGCATCCGTCGCGCCCTCCGCGCGGCCGGCTTCAGGGTCGAGCGAACCCGGGCGGTCTCGCTCTTCCGGCTGCCGCGCCTGACGCGCCGCGTGTCACCCGGAGCGCTGGCCCGGTTGGAGGGGCGGCTTCAGGAGCCGCTCGGCTCGATCACGCCGGGACCGTCGGTCTTCGTCCTCGCCCGACGCATAGGCAGGCCGCGACCGTCAAACGAAAGCTAAGGCACGCCGGCCGGAGCGCGACTCCCTCCCGGGGCGCCGGTCCGCTCAGGCGGCGGTTCGCCGGCTCAGCACTCCGCCTTGTCCGGCTCCCGCTGCACCGGCCGATAGAGGTGGTAGTTGGCGGCGCAGGCGGCCTGGTTGCCCTCATGCACAGCGGCGCTTATCTGGTGGTCGTGTGGACTGGTGACGTCGCCGGCGGCATACACGCCCGACACGTTGGTGCGCTGATCGTGATCCACGACTATCTGGCCTACCGCGTCCAGCTCCACGCCCAACATCTCCGCCACTTCGGTGCGCGCCCTCGGCCGCCGGTACGTGAAAACCATCTCCACCGGCAACCGAGTCCTGGCCTCATCGCCCAGTAGCAAGGCGGAGATCTGACCGCCTTCATTCTGGTATGCGGTCACGGCACACGGGTACGCCGCGATGCCGTTCTCGGCCAGGTCCGCCAGGCGTGAGTCCGGAATGCTGAACCCTTCGTCCCGTCCCGCTACGAGCGTGACCTGGGGCGTGAAGTCGAGCAGTTCCAGGGCGGTCTGGGCTGCGTCCTCGTCGTCCCCGACGACCCCGACGACGTGGTCGATGGTCTCGTAGCCGTCGCAGTTGATGCACCAGAAGAGGCTCCGGCCGACGCAATCGGCCCAGCCTTCGAAGTCGGGGAAGTGGTCGCGCACGCCCGTGGCGATGATGACGGTCCGGGCCAGGACTTCGATCGGCGCCGTCACCGGTTTCTCGCCGAGGGCGAGGCCGGTTTCCACGTCCCGGGCCGCGTTGCTCTGGCGGCCGGCGGCCTGGCCGGGCCGCCGCTCCGGGCGAGGCTCCACTCGCAGGCGGAACGCGTCTCCGTCACGCGCCGCGGCGCCAACGTGGCCGAGCAGGAACCGAGCTCCGTAGCGCGCCGCCTGCTTCCGGCCGGCCAGCCGAAATCTCGGCCGCGGGGATCCCATCGGGGAACCCGAGGTAGTTGCGGTTCGTTTGGCCCCAGAGCGAGCGGCCGTCTCGATCGTCGATCATGAGGATGGTGCGCCGCATGCGGCCCAGACAGACCGCCGCCGACAAGCCGGCCGGACCGCCGCCGACGATCGCACAATCGACCGTCGCGTGGAGCCCATCCCGGCGCTGCCTCTCGCCGTTGTTCGCCAGATCGTGCATGGGACAATAATGCCCCACGGCGACGGGTCGGCAAGAGTCCCCGGCCGAGGGTAGTGGCGATCGGCCCAACAGCCTTACGGCCGGCGCCATCGTCGGCGGCGACACGGCCCCGGTATCTGAGCCACGCTCGAAGCATGCAGTTCTTCGACAACGCCTACGAAGGCACTCCGACCTGGGACATCGGCCGGCCGCAGGGCGTAATCGTGCGGCTGGCGGCGGCCGGGGCGATCGCCGGCCCGGTCCTGGACGTGGGCTGCGGCACGGGCGAGAACTCGCTCCATCTTGCGTCGCTCGGGTTGGACGTCACCGGCATCGATCTGGCCCATGCGGCCGTCGACAAAGCCCGGACAAAGGTAGCCACGCGGCCCACGCCGGGCCGGCTGGAGTTCCTCCTCTGGGACGCGCTGCGTGCCGGCGACATGGGCCGCGAATTCCGGACCGCGATCGACGTCGGTCTATTCCACTCGCTGCAGCCGGATCAGCGCACGGCGTACGCGACCAGTCTTCGGCGCGCCCTCGTGCCCGGCGGCGTCGTATTCATCGTCTGCTGGAGCACGCGCAATCCACTTGGCTACGGCCCCGAGCGGATTGCCCGGGCGGACATCCGGGCCAGCTTTCGGAGCGGCTGGTCGATCGAGGCCATAGAGGACGAGTTTCTGGAAACCCGGCTGCGGGTCGGCCGCGTGCACGCCTGGCTGGCTCGCCTCCGAAGAACCTAGCGGGCAGGGCCGGCGGGCACGTAAAGGGGCGGTCGGTGACCGAACCAGCCGACCGCCCCGAGACGTTCCGAGAGATCGATCAGAAGACTCTGATCGAGACCTCCGCGGGTGCCAGGAAGAGCTTCTTGAGCTCGTCGTCCACCTTGCAGAGCGTGAGCGAAGCGCCCGCCATTTCGAGCGAGGTGCAGTACTCGTTCACGTAGCTGCGGAAGACCTTGATGCCCATCTTCTCGAGCTTCTTGTGAGCGTCGCCGTACAGGAGGTATAGCTCGCTGATCGGCGTGCCGCCCAGGCCGTTGATCATCAGGGCAACCTCGTCGCCGCTCTTGAACGGCAGGTCCGGAACGACCGCGTCCAGGAGGATGTCGACGATCTTGCTGGCCGGGACCAGCTTGGTTCGCTGGCGACCCGGCTCGCCGTGGATGCCGATGCCGACTTCCATCTCGTCGTCCGCGATTTCGAAGAGCGGCGTGCCGCGTACCGGCGGGGTGCACGAACTGAGGGCGATACCCATCGTCCGAACGTTCGCGATCACCTTGTTACCGATGCGGAGCAACTCCTCCAGGCTGGCGCCTTCCTCGGACGCGGCGCCGACCGCCTTGATCACGAAGAAGTTGCCGGCCACGCCGCGCCGGCCGACCGTCCAGGTCGAGTCCTTGACGGCAACGTCGTCATTGACCAGGAGCGTGCCGATCTTCATGCCCTCGGCTTCGGCCAGCTCGCGGCCCATGTCCCAGGCGGTTCGGTCGCCGGTGTAGTTGTTGACGATGTGCAGGATCCCCATGGGCGAGTTGAGAAGCTTGGAAGTCTCGGTCACGAACTCCACCGGAGGGCCGGCGAAGACGTCGCCGGGGCAGGCGCCGTCGAGCATGCCCTTGCCGACGATCATCGTGTGGGCCGGTTCGTGGCCCGACCCGGAACCCTGGATGATCGTGACCTTGTCCTTCTTGGGCATGTCGGCCCGATAGATGAGGTGGTACTTCGGCTCGTATTTGAGGACGCCGCCGCTCGCCAGCGCCACGCCCTCGAGGAACTCGTCCACGAAGTTCTTGGGGTCGTTGATGAACTTCTTCACGACTGACTCCTCCCGTTGCCGTACTTCTCGCGCCACGCCTTGCTGATGGCCTGCAGGATCACGCCGATCGCCGTCGCTCCCGCGTCCACTGAGCCGATGCTCCGCTCACCCGTGTAGGCGGCACGGCCACGTTGGGCGAGCATCGACTTGGTGTCTTCGGCGGCCTTGACCGCCACGTCCGCCATACGCTGGACTGCCTCCACGCCGTGGTCGGAAGCAGTCGCGGGGTCCTTGAGGCTCTGCTCCAGGCTGTCCGTGGCGGGTGAGAGCGCGTCGAGCAACGTCTTTTCGCCGAGGGAAGCGCCACCGCGCTGCATGATCCCGGCAATAGAGGCCCGAAGCATCGCCACCACGTCGTCGCCGGTGAGCGTCTCCTTGTCTCCGGCGGCCGTCGCCGCACGCAGGAAGGCCGTGCCCCAGATCGGGCCGCTCACTCCGCCGACCTTGCCGGCGATGATGAGCCCGACCTTCTTGAGGAGCGTTCCCGGGTTCGAGCGGTCGAGGCTGTCCCAATCGCTCAGGACGACATCGAAGCCGTTTCGGAGTGAATACCCGAAATCGCCGTCGCCGACGATCGAGTCGAGCTGCGCAAAGTAGACCGCGTTGTCGACGATCGTCTGGGCCATCGTCTTGAGGACGAGATCGACGTCCTCGAGCGACGACTCTGCCATACATCTCTCCTTCCGAATTGATGCCGATCAGGCTCCGGCGGCCAGGCAGGCGGCAAGGTCGGCGAGGGTAACGAAGTCGCCCGGTCGGGCCGGGCTGCGATTGGCGAGCACCCGGGTCTTCTCCCCTGCCGGATCGCCCAACGAGGACACGACCAGAACGGCCTCGGTGGTGTCGTCCTGTTCGGTGTAGCCGTTGAGGGTCATGAGGCAGCGCAGACCCGCGTCGCGCGCGGCTTCCAGGCCGTTGCGCGAGTCCTCGATCACGAGGACCTCCGGGGCCGGAACGCCGAGCCTTTCACGAGCGAGCAGGTAGATGTCCGGGGCGGGCTTCTTGTGGGCGACCACGTCGCCTGCCAGAACGAGGTCGAAACGTGCCGCCCGATCCGCCCCGGCCGCGTTCGACAGGATCGCCCGAACCGAAGGCTCGGCCGACGTCGAGGCCACGGCCATCTTCCAGCCGCCGTCCTGCGCGGACTCGATGATCCGCCGGATGCCCGGCCGCGGCGGCAGCTTGCCGGCGGAAACCATCTCCGTGTAGATCTCCGTCTTGCGCTTGTGCCAGCGGGCTACTTCGGCCAGCTGGGCGTCGCGGTCGGCGGGCAGGCCCGCGGCCTCGACGAACTCCGGAGTCAACAGGCTGGCCATTCGCTCCTTGCCGCCGGCGATCAGGAGCTTCCGGCCGTATTCCTCTTCGGACCACTGGACGGGCAGTCCGAACTCTCGAAAGGTCTGATTGAAGGCGGGCAGGTGGCCGTATCGCTCGGTATCCGACAGCACTCCGTCGCAGTCGAAGATGAGCGTGCTCACCAGGCCTTGCCTTCGCTGCCGAAGAGCCCGAAGTACTCCTTGGCCATCGCCATCACCTCGGCCCGCTGATGCTTGAACAGCGACGGCGGGTCGTACTCGGTCGGGTGGTCGGTGATGTAGTCGTAGCCCGACTTCATGAACCTGATCTTGAGCGCGGTCGAGATGTTCACCTTGGCGCAGCCGCGAGCGATCAGGTCGCTGAACTGGGCCGGCGTCATTCCGGTCCCGCCGTGAAGAGCCACGGGCACGCCGGTGGCGGTCACGATGTCCGTCACCCGCTGCGAGTCGAGCTTGGGCGTCGTCTTGTACATGCCGTGGGCATTGCCGATCGCCGGGGCAAACACGTCCACGCCGGTCGACCGCACGAAGTCGACCGCGACGTCGAGCAGTTGCTCATTGACGGTCTCGTCCTCGGCCATTTCCTCGGTGCGCTTGAAGCCTTCGATCTCCCCTTCCACCGTGGCGCCGTACTTGCGGGCCTCGGCGACCACTTCGACGGTTTCGCGCTTGTTCTCCTCGACGCTCAGCTTGGAGCCGTCGAACAGGACCGAGTTCCAACCCTTCTTCAGGCAGGCGCTGATCACGTCTCGTTCGGGGCAATGGTCGAGATGGATGGCCACTGGAACGGTTATCGAGCGGGTCATCTCCTGCCACATCGCGAACAGGACGTCGATCCCTGTGGCCTTGACGGTCTTCACGGACGTCTGGACGATGAGCGGAGAGCGGGCTTCCTCGGCTGCCGCGAGGACGGCCTCCAGAGTCAGGTCATTGACGACATTGATGGCTGCCACGCCGTACTTGGCCTTGAAGGCGCGGTCCACAAGATCTTTGGTGGATACGACAGGCAACGGACACACCTCCGTCCTTCACGGTCACGGCCGTGACTCGGGCCGGTCCACTGGGCCGCGGCAGCGCCCGCAACCGGACGTTTCCGGGGGCAGCCCGCGGTCATCGGGCCAGCCCCGCCCGATCGGGGGGCTCATCGTCGGGACGCAGGAGCCCGTCCTCGCTCGCTATGTCCACCTGACTCGGGTCGGTCGGCAAGGCCGAGGCTCGGGGGGTCCCGACAGGGAGCACGTCTTCAAAGGCGGCGGGCTGCCGGGCCGGTGGGGGCCCGTGGCTCTACCAGTTCGGGTGGTATGGGAGCAGACTAGTGAGGCCTTCGGTACCGTGACAAGAGGAGGCTCACCGGGCGCACCAGGAATGGAGATGTCCCGGTCGGAACCTCCCCGCGTTCATCAGGTTAGTGGCCCGGCTCCGGCCACGAGACCGGATCGGGGCCTCCCTGGGCGAACCCGGCCGGGTCGCCGCGGGGCGCCGTTTCAGTTCATCGATACACTTCGGCCAAGAAGGAGGCAGGCCAACCAAGACTCACGACCCCTCGACCCCGCCCGCGGAGGTCGCTCCAGCCAGGCCGGCAACGCCGCCCATAGACGAGCCGACAGGCAGCGAGACGCCGGCGGGCGCGAAGCCGCGAGCGTCGTTGACGCGTGAGGAGCGGTTGCTCCTGCTTCGACCGCTGCTGAAGGAGCGGATCCTCGTACTGGACGGAGCCACCGGCACGCTCATCCAGCGTTACCGCCTGAGCGAAGCCGACTTCCGAGGCGAGCGCTTCCGCGACCACCCGCGGGACCTGCGCGGCGACTCCGACGTCCTGACGCTGACCCGCCCCGACGTCGTTCGCGCGGTTCACGACGCGTATCTGGCGGCCGGCGCCGACATCATCACCACGGACACGTTCACGGCCACACGCATCGCCCAGGCCGACTACGGGCTGCAGGACGTGGTCTACGAGATGCACGTCGAGGCGGCACGAATCGCTCGTGCGGCCGCGGACGCCGCCGAGGCGCTGGAACCCGACCGGCCTCGTTTCGTGGCCGGGTCTCTCGGGCCTACCAACAAGACCGCCTCGATATCGCCTGACGTGTCGGATCCGTCCGCGCGCTCGGTCACCTTCGAGGAACTCGCCTCGGCGTACGCCGAGGCGGCTCGCGGGCTCCTGGTCGGCGGCGCGGACCTGCTCATGGTCGAGACCATCTTCGATGTCCTCAACGCCAAGGCCGCCATCTTCGGCATCGAGCAGGTTTTCGACGAACTCGGCCTCCGCGTCCCGCTCTGGATCTCGGGAACCATCACCGACGCCAGCGGCCGAACGCTGTCCGGACACACGGTCGAAGCGTTCTGGAATGCGATACGTCACGCCCGACCGCTGATCGTGGGTTTGAACTGCGCCCTCGGCGCCCGCCAGCTGCGAGGACACGTCGAGGAGCTTTCGGGTCTGGCCGACACGTTCGTGGCCGCGCACCCCAACGCCGGGCTGCCAAACGAATTCGGCGGCTACGACGAGTCGCCGGAGACGATGTCGGCCGTCATCCGCGAGTTCGCCGCCGCCGGAATCGTGAACATCGTCGGCGGCTGCTGCGGAACCGGACCCGCGCACGTGACGGCCATCGCCGAGGCTGCCCGCGGCTTCGCCCCGCGGATCGTGCCGGCGCGGCCGGAGGCACTCCGGCTGGCCGGGCTCGAGGCCTGGAACGTCGGCCAGGGCAGCCTCTTCCTCAACATCGGCGAGCGGACCAACGTTGCCGGGTCGCGCGCATTCGCCCGGCGCATCGTCGAGGGCAATTTCGACGCGGCGCTTGAGATCGCCCGCAATCAGGTCGACGGGGGCGCCCAGGCGATCGACGTCAACATGGACGAGGCCATGCTCGACTCTGAGGCGGCCATGACGCGGTTCCTGAACCTCGTCGCCACCGAGCCGGCCATCGCGCGGGTGCCGATCGTCGTCGACTCGTCCAAGTGGTCGGTCATCGAGGCCGGCCTGCGCTGCATCGGCGGCAAGCCCATCGTGAACTCGATATCGCTCAAGGAAGGCGAGGAGCAGTTCCTCAGGCAGGCTCGCCTGGCCAGGCGCTACGGCGCGGCGGTCATCGTCATGGCTTTCGACGAGCAGGGCCAGGCCGACACGGTCGAGCGCAAGGTCTCGATCTGCCGGCGCGCCTTCGAACTCCTGACCGGGCGGGTCGGATTCGCCGCCGAGGACGTAATCGTCGATCCCAACATCTTCGCCATCGGCACCGGCATCGAAGAGCACGCCGGATATGCGGTCGCATACATCGAAGCGGTCAGGCGGATCAAGGCGGAACTGCCCGGCGTACGGGTCAGCGGCGGCGTCAGCAACGTCTCATTCGCGTTCCGCGGCAACGACACGGTCCGTGAGGCGATCCACGCGGTCTTCCTGTATCACGCCATCGCCGCCGGCATGGACATGGGCATCGTCAATCCGGGCCAGCTCGCGGTCTACTCGGAAATACCGGCCGAGCTGCACGCGCGGGTCGAGGACCTGGTGCTCAACCGGCGGCCGGACGCCACCGAGCGGCTGCTGGAGATCGCCGCCAACTACGCGGCCGGTGGCGCCGCGCGACCGGAGGCCGACCTGGCCTGGCGCGGCTGGCCGGTGACCGATCGGCTGCGTCACGCGCTCGTGGAAGGGCTCGACGCCTACGTGGTCGACGACACGGAGGAAGCGCGCGCCGCCGCCGCCCACCCGATCGACGTGATCGAAGGGCCGCTGATGGCCGGCATGAACGAAGTCGGCGATCTCTTCGGCGCTGGCAAGATGTTCCTGCCCCAGGTAGTCAAGAGCGCGAGAGTGATGAAGAAGGCAGTCGCGCATCTGGTGCCGTACCTCGAGGCGGAGAAGGCGGCCTCGGGCGATCTGCGACCGCGCGGTAAGGTCCTCATGGCCACGGTCAAGGGCGACGTCCACGACATCGGCAAGAACATCGTCGGCGTCGTCCTCCAGTGCAACAACTACGAAGTGATCGACCTCGGAGTCATGGTCCCCGCCGCCCGGATCCTCGACGAGGCGCGGGCGCAGAAGGTGGACGTAGTCGGCCTGTCGGGCCTGATCACGCCTTCGCTCGAGGAGATGGCTCACGTGGCCGGCGAGATGGAGCGCGAGGGGTTTGTGGTGCCGCTGCTCATCGGCGGGGCGACCACTTCCGGGGCCCACACCGCGGTCAAGATCGCGCCGCGCTACTCGGCGCCGGTGGTTCACGTGGCGGACGCGTCCAGAGCGGTGGGCGTGGTTTCGGAGCTCCTCGGGGACCGCGGTGTGTCTTATGCGGCGGCAGTTCGCGAAGGCCAGGAGAAGACGCGTGTCGAACGCGCCGGGCGTCGCGAACGAGTGGCTCGAGTGTCGATCGAGGCGGCGCGGCGTAACGCCACGGCCGTGGACTTCACGCTGGCGGCGCCCCGGCCGAGCTTCCTCGGTGTCCGCGACTTCGAGATTCCTGTCTCCGAGCTTGTCGACTGGATCGATTGGTCGCCTTTCTTCGCGGCCTGGGAGTTGAAGGGCGCCTACCCCGCGATCCTCGACGATGCGCGGCTTGGTGCGTCGGCGCGTTCCTTGTATGAGGACGGACGGCGCCTGCTGGATCGGATCGTCGCCGAACGCCTGCTCAGGGCGCGGGCCGTGGTGGGGCTCTGGCCGGCCAATGCGGTCGGTGACGACGTCGAGGTCTATGCCGACAGCTCACGGGCCGAGGTGCTGGCGGTGGTCCACACGATCCGCCAGCAGATGGAGAAGCCGCCTGGCCGGCCGAACCAGGCCCTGTCGGACTTCGTCGCGCCTCGATCGCTCGACGTCGTGGACTACCTGGGCGGATTCGCCGTGACGGCGGGCATCGGCTCGGCCGAGCGGGCCGCGTCCTTCGAGGCCGCCAACGACGACTACCACGCCATCATGAGCAAGGCCCTGGCCGACCGCCTGGCGGAGGCACTCGCCGAAAGCATGCACTCGCTGGTCCGGCGCGAGCTGTGGGGCTATGCACCCGGTGAAGCGCTGGATAAGTCCCAGATAATCGGCGAGGAGTATCAAGGCATCAGACCGGCGCCGGGATATCCGGCATGCCCGGACCACACCGAGAAGGCGACGCTCTTCGCGCTGCTCGACGCCGAGGCGCGCGCGGGGATCAGCCTGACCGAATCGTTCGCGATGCTACCGCCGGCGTCGGTCTCCGGCTTCTACTTCTGGCGCCCCGAAGCGCGCTACTTCGGTATCGGCCGGATCGGCCGGGACCAGCTCGAGGACTACGCCCGGCGCAAGAGCTGGTCGGTCGATGAAGCCGCACGCTGGCTCGCGCTCAATCTGGACGACGAGTAGCGGCGGCGCAGTCGAACGCGCCGACGTCGGCGGCCGAAGCGATGTCGTCGCAGGGAGGGCGGTGTGAACATCCATGAAGGCCCCGCAGCCATGCGCGTCACTGCAACCAAATCGCAACCGATGTGGACCGGTCGGCGGGCCGAATGTGGGTCGCGGGTATTGACGTAAGTCGCTACTATTCCCGCACGACGCCCCACCCATTGGAGTTCCGCCGATGCTATCCGTTCCGGTAACCACCGACGACGAACTCGCGACCGGCGCAGAGAGCCCTCATCTCGAGCTGCTGAAGTCGCCCATCGAGTCGGATGAACCGGCGGAAGCGCTGCACATCTCGCCGTCGCCGCCGCCTGTGCCGCTCGCGCACGTAGTGCTACCGGACCAACCCACGGCTCGGATCCACTGGATAGGCGGGTTCGTCGATCGCCGTCATCCGGCGGATCTGTACGCCGATATCGTCGCCGGCACGCCCAATCTGGTCGTCGTCGACGCCCGCTACGCCGAGGCCTACGCCCGCGAGCACCTCCCGACGGCGATCAACCTGCCTGCGCGAGATCTCGACGAAACCACCACGGCCCACCTGCCGCGTGAGTCGGTGTACGTGGTGTACTGCTGGGATGCCAGCTGCCGCGCCTCGGCCAAAGTGGCCCGACGCCTCGAGGGGCTGGGCTTCACGGTCAAGGAACTGCACGGCGGCCTCGAGACCTGGCGCAAGCAGGGCTACCCGACCGAGCGCGGTTAGGCCGAGACAGGCGAGCGGCGCGTGTCGCCGGCACCACCAGCACTGCCACTCGCACGCCGCCCTCATACGCCCCGCCCGGTAGACTGCTGTCAGTCCGCCGACATTCGGTCGACGTTCGCAGCTGGCTGAGGTCGAGATTGAGCGACGGTAGCGCCAGGGATAGGGTTCAGACGGCGCCTGCGGTGCCCGAGGCCGCGGGCGTCGACGTCGTCGTCGTCCTCGACTTCGGCAGCCAGTACAGCCAGCTGATCGCCCGCCGCGTCCGCGAACTCAACATCTATTCGGAGCTGCTCCCGTTCGATACCCCGTGGAGTGAGCTGGCGGCGCGCCGGCCGAGGGCCATCATCCTGTCGGGCGGCCCCTCGAGTGTCTACGAAGACGGCTCGCCTCATCCCGACCCCGCGCTCTGGTCGAGCGGCCTCCCCATGCTAGGCATCTGCTACGGCATGCATCTGATGGCCCAGGCGCTCGGCGGCGAGGTCGTCTCGTTCGAGCGCAAGGAGTTCGGGCCGGCCGTGGTTTCGGTAACCGAGACCAGCGGCCTATTCGCCGGCGTCGATGCCGAGCAGCCCGTCTGGATGAGCCACGGCGATTCGATCGAGCGGCTGCCGCCGGGCTTCCGGCCGACGGCCAGGACGGATTCGACGCCTTATGCCGCCGCGGCGGACCCCGCCCGCCGCATGTACGGCATCCAGTTCCATCCCGAGGTCGTCCACACCCGGTGCGGCCGCGACATCCTGCGCAACTTCGTCGTGGAAATCGCCGGAGCCCGCCAGAACTGGACGCCGGCCAACTTCATCGCCTCGAACGTCCAGGAGATCCGCCGCCGCGTCGACGAACAAAGCCGGGCGACAGGTTCGAACGG
The DNA here is from genome assembly GCA_963835845.1 of uncultured Chloroflexia bacterium. Classification (GTDB taxonomy): domain Bacteria; phylum Chloroflexota; class Limnocylindria; order Limnocylindrales; family CSP1-4; genus Fen-1039. The sequence continues at coordinate 603,144 of CAWIGT010000006.1, forward strand.
CAAGGTCCTGTGCGCACTCTCCGGCGGAGTGGATTCGGCAGTTGCAGCGACGCTGGTCCACCGAGCCGTCGGCGATCGGCTGATCTGCGTCCACGTCGACCACGGCATGATGCGCAAGAACGAGACCGAACTGCTGCAGAGCGCCTTCGAGCAGCTCGGGGTTCGCGTCATCGTGGTCAACGCCAGAGAGCGCTTCCTGCGTAAGCTCGAAGGCGTTACGGACCCCGAGCGCAAGCGCCACATCATCGGCAACGAGTTCATCCGCGTGTTCGAGGAAGAGGCGGTCAAACTCGGCGAGATCGCGTTTCTGACCCAGGGCACGCTCTATCCGGACGTGATCGAATCCGCGACCTCGAAGAACGAGAAGTCGGCCGCCAAGATCAAGAGTCACCACAACGTGGGCGGCCTGCCGGACGACATCGCCTTCGAACTGATCGAGCCACTGCGCTACCTGTTCAAGGACGAAGTCCGGGCCGTCGGGACCGAGCTGGGCCTGCCGGACTCGATGGTCCAGCGTCAGCCGTTCCCCGGACCCGGTCTGGCGATCCGGGTGATCGGCGAGGTCACCGCCGATCGATTGGACACGCTCCGCGAGGCCGACTGGATCGTGATCGACGAGATCAAAGCGGCGGGGCTGTACAACCAGGTTTGGCAGTCGTTCGCGATCCTCACGCCGGTTCGATCGGTCGGCGTGATGGGCGACGGCCGCACCTACGCCAACCTCGTGGCCATTCGGGCCGTCACCTCGGAAGACGGGATGACCGCCGACTGGGCCAAGTTACCGTACGAGGTCCTAGCCAGGATCAGCTCCCGCATCGTGAACGAAGTACCCGGCGTAAACCGTGTCGTCTATGACATAAGCTCAAAGCCGCCGGCCACGATCGAATGGGAATGAGGGTCCGGAGCTAGTCGCGCCTCGGGAGAACCGCGTGCAGAGAATCTTCGGCGCCATCGCCATCTTCGCCGGCTGGTTGTCGATCGGCATATCGGCCATGGCGGGCCTCGTGTATTCGGAGTTCTTCGGTCTGTCCCATGTTGAGGGGGCGGTGCCGCCCTCCGCGGTCTACGGCGTCTCCGGCCTCATGATCCTGTGGGTAATCGTGGCGGCCGCCCTGCTGACCAGCGTGCCGATGGCTTCGGCCATCGTGGCGGCCGATCCGAGGCGCAACCTCAGACTCCTGGCCGGAGCGATGGCCATCACCGGAATCGTGCTGCTGCCCGACGAGTTGGGCCGGGCTTTCGGAGTACCGCTGTTCGGCGGTGCCGTATGTCTCTGGATCGGCGCCGAGCTGATCTACCGCGAGACGCTCGCCGCCGGCCTGGCTGCGCCGATCGAGTCCGGGCCTGCGGTCGCGGGCGAGCCTGCCATCGCGGCTTCGACGGCCACTCCGCACGTTCCGGCGACCCCGGGAGCTCCGGCGGCGGAGTCCGTTCCGGCGATCTCGACCGATACGGCAGCGTCCCGCGTTTCGGCCGCCGCCATCGCTTCGGTGGCCGTCGAGCCGGCCCCGGCCCCGGTGCCGACCGCGTCCCCGGCCGTCGGGGAAACCGGGAAACGCCGCCGTCGTGGCTCCGGCCGCGCCACTCCAATCGCTCAGCAGATCTGCCCGTGGTGCTCCACCGCGATCCCCACCGACGTGGCCGTCTGCCCGAACTGTCGGGCGGCGCTGGACGGGGCGGCAGCCGAGGCGATCCCCATCCCGGGCCTGACCGAGGTCCCGGCGGGCTTGCGGAGGTACGCCGACAGGGTCGCCGCCAAGGGCGGCCGGCCGAGCCTCCTGGGGATGATCTTCCGCGAAGACTCGATTCCCACGGCCGCGGAGACGCCGCCGCCGAGCGAACCATCTGCCCTCAGACCGCCGAGCCCCGAACTCAAGGCCGAGATGGCTCGCCTCGACGCCGAGATAGCCGCGGGTGCGCTGCCCCTCGAGGACGCCGAGACCGCTCCGGCCGAAACCACGCCGGCGGACAGCGAGCGGGCGCCGACCGATCGGACCGATGCCGGCGGGCCGGCGTGACTATCTGCCGTACCGACGAGCCCGCCGCCATCTGACGTTCCGTCGAGCTCGGTTATGCTCGCGTCATGGCCCAAACCTCTCGCAACCTCCCCAGGCCCGGCCCCTCGTTCCTCAAGGAGATCGAGCTACACCCGGGGGACGATCGCGCGGCCGGCATGTCCGCGCCCCAGATTCTCGAGGGCTGGTGGGTGACGCTGCTCTGGTGCGAGCGCGAAGGCGAACTTCTGACCTTCGCCGACCTGGCGCCCGACTACGGCACGCCACCGGGATCGCCGCTGCTGCGTCTCGGTCCCGGACTCTCCGGGACGCTGTCGGGCCTCGTGCTCGAGGAGAACGGCCGGCAGCAGCTCCGCTTGCGCCTCGGCCAGCCGCCGGAGAACGAGGAAGAGCCGTGGGAAGCCCCCCTGGCCGTGCTGGCCGGCTTCAGGTTCGAACCTGCGCGGGTGCTGGCGATGCGCGATACCGAGCTCGCCCAGACCGTCTTGCGCGCCTTTCGCGATGCCGTTCTGAGGCTGTCCTATTGAGTTCCGGATGTCGCCCTTCGACAACCCGAACTGCGCGCCGATAGGTTCCCCACTACGTCAAATCCGCTAGTACGGCTAGACTCGTCCCGTGCATGACATGTTCGACGATTTTCTGAAGGAGTTGCGCCGGCGCCAGGCTGAGCAAGAGGGCGCCGGCGGCAAGTCGAGCGGTGGGGCGGACGACGCTGCCGACGCCGGTCCACAAGACGACGAAACACCGGAGGACGAGACGATGAGGTCTGTCGGGCCCGACCCTGACGACAACGGTCACGACGACGACGGACCTCCGAGCCCAATCTTCGGCAGAGGCGGCTTCCGGGGCGGCTTCGGCGGGCGTTCGCGCCGATACCCAGGCGGCCCGTCGGGGGAGATGCCGGAGATCCACATCGGGCGCGGCTGGCTGGTAGTCGGCTTGATCGCCCTGGCCATATTCGTTCTGCTGACGATCTTCGCACTGTCGGTCGGTCTGGCCACGGACGCGATCTGGTTCCAGAGTGTCGGCTTCGGCAACGTCTTCTGGACGAGACTGGGCTCGCAGATCCTCTTCTTCCTCGTCGGCGCCGCGGTCGCGTTCGTCTGGTTGTGGTTGAACGCCTGGCTGGCCGGCCGGTTCATACCAAAAGGTCAAATGCGCTCGTTCTCACTGGACGACCTCATCGACCGATTCAACTTCGACCGCTACATGGGCGGCGACAACTTCGGTGGCAGACCGGCCGCGCCTCCGCGTCGCCCGGGATCCGGCGAGTCGATACAGGTACCGGACTTCGGCCGGCCCGTCTTCTGGGCTGTGCTGGCCATCTCTTTGCTGGTCGCCCTGACCATGGGCGGCCTCATCCTCAGCGGCTGGAGCACCATCCAGCTGTTCTTGCACGGAACGTCCTACGGTCAGAAAGATCCCACGTTCGGCCTGGACATCGGCTTCTTCCTGTTCAACCTGCCGTTCTACCGGCTTCTCCAGAGCTATGCGAACTCACTGCTCCTGGTCTCTCTCGTGGTGGTGGGCGCGAGATACCTGATCGCCGTCGTGTCGGGCGCATCGATGCCCACCTCGGCGCGCCTGCATCTCGGCATTCTCGCCGCCCTGTACCTGTGGTCGGTGGCCATCGGCTACCAGCTCGACCGGTACGAGCTGGTCTACAGCGGCACGAGCGGGATCTTCCAGGGCGTCAGCTACACCGATGCCAACGCGAAGATGGTGGCGATGAACGTCATGACCGTCTTGACGGCGTTCGTCGGCTGTTTCGTTGTCGCGTTCGCCTTCACGCGCTGGCGGACTCCCCTGGTTCTGACGCTCGTCTTCTGGGCGGGGGCCTTTGTCATCCTCGAGGGCGCCTATCCGCAGCTGGTCCAGCGCATCTCGGTCGAGCCTAACCAGCAGGCCCAGGAGTCGCCCTACATCACGGACAACATCCAGATGACCCGGCTGGCGTTCAACCTGAGCAGCTGGACGGCCAACCAGACGCCCTACCAACCTCAGACCACGGTCACTCAGGCGGCCGTCCAGAACGAGTCGTCCACCATCCAGAACGTGCGTCTGTGGGACTACCAGCCGCTCGGCCAGACCCTCGACGGCATCCAGGTTCTGCGCCAGTACTACACGTTCCCGGACGTGGACGTGGACCGGTACGTATTCACCGACAAGCAGAGCTGCAATCCGGTGGCGCCGCCTTGCGTCCGGCAGGTCATGCTCGCCGGTCGAGAGCTCGATCCGACGCAGCTGGCCCAGCTGAGCGCGGGAGATCAGAGCTGGGTCAATCAGCACATCACCTATACCCACGGCTACGGCGTGGTCATGGTCCCGGTCAACGAGGCCACGGCCGGCCAGCAGCCGTCCCTGTTGATCAAGGACTTCCCGCCGACCTCGGTACCGGGCGTTCCTACCGTCACCCAGCCGGACATCTACTTCGGCACGCAATCGAGCAACTACGTCATCGTCGATGCCGCCAGCCCGGAATTCGACTATCCGTCGACCGCCGGCACGGGCGGCGATCAGTACACCCGCTGGACCGGCACCACCGGCATCAAGCTGGACACGCCGCTGTCACGCCTCTTGTTTGCGGCCAAGTTCGGCGACCTGAACATGCTCATCAGCAGCCAGATCACGGGCTCCAGCCAGCTGCTCTACAACCGGTCGATAAAGGACCGCGCCAGCACGATCGCCCCGTTCCTGCGGTTCGACAAGGATCCGTACCTTGTCGTGACATCCTCAGGCAAGCTGGACTACATTCTCGACGGCTACACGACCAGCGCCGCCTTCCCGGACGCGAACCAGTACGACCCCGGCAGCGACTCCTCATCGAGCGGCCTCGCCGGTGACCCGTTCAACTACGTCCGGAACAGCGTCAAGGTCGTCATGGACGCCTACGACGGAACGATGTCGTTCTACGTCGCCGATCCCACCGATCCGATCATCAACGCCTGGCAGGGCGTCTTCCCCGGCATGTTCAAGCCCCTCTCGGACATGCCCGCTGATATCCGCGGCGACGCTGCCAACCCGATCGCGAATCCCGGGCATCTGCGCTACCCCGAAGATATGTTCAACGCTCAGACCAGCCAGTTTGCCAAGTACCACGTCACCGACCCGAGCGTCTTCTACCAGAACAACGACGTCTGGCAGCTTCCACCGAGCTCCGACTCGACCACCAACGGAACGCAGCAACTCGGCCTGCAGGCCTACTACTTGCAGATGCGCGTGCCGGACCAGGCGAAACCGGAGTTCGTACTCCTCCAGCCGATGGTGCCCCAGAACCGCCAGAACATGATTGCGTGGGTGGCGGCCCACAACGACCCGGGTTCCTATGGCAAGGTCAGCGTCTTCGACTTCCCGAGAGCATCGAACGTTTTCGGGCCACAACAGATCGAGGCGCTGATAGCCCAGAACAAGGACATCAGCCAGCAGATCACGCTGTGGGGCCAGGTCGGGAGTTCGGTAACGCTCGGCAACCTGCTCGTGATTCCGCTTCAGGACGCAGCCGGAAACAACCAACTCCTGTACGTGGAACCGGTGTACCTGAAAGCGCAGAGCAATCCGATCCCGGTGTTCCAGAAAGTGATCGTCGGCACGCCAACGCAGATCGTGTGGGCAGACACCCTGCAGGAGGCCCTGAGCCAGATCTACGCCGGACAGGGCCAGGCAGGTTCGCCTGGAAGCTCACCTTCGCCCGGAGCGTCCCCGACGCCCGGGACCGCCACTCCGACGCCGACGGTTTCGGCCGCCGCGCCGACCCCGGTGACGCCCACCGGATCCCCCGGAGCGCTGCCTAGCTTCACGCTCTCGGGAACCACTCAGCAGCTGATCGCGGAGGCCAACGCGTACTACCAGGCCGCCCAAGTGGCCCTCGGCCAGCGAGACCTCGCCACGTACCAGACGGACATGAACATCGTGGGCCAGCTCCTGACGCAGATCCAGACCCAGATCGGCACGCCCGCTCCATCAGGGCACTAGCCCCGTGGTCGGGATGACCGAGCCGCTCGAAACCGCTCCTTCAAGCGCCCCGACGCAGCGCAGCTGGCTACGGCGCACTCGCCGCGCGCTGGGATTCGGCGTGTCCGACGCGGACACGATCGTGGTCGCCCTCGCCGGATTCCTGGTCAGGGGCGGGATCGTCCTGGTGCTGCTGCCCAGTGCGGTGCTGCCCTCGGTCATCGGCATCGCCAGCATCACGGGAGTGGCCGCCTTCGGCATCGACGGGCGACCGACGGCCTGGCTGATCGAAGTCATCGTGATCATTTCCGCCCTCGCGGCGCTATGGCTCGTCATGGCCTTCATCCTCGGCTCGCTCGTCGACGTCTGGCTCGTCGACGCGACGCTCGAGGACGGTGGCCACGCCACGCGACGACCTCGTTCTTTGCCGCCCCTGGGGATTCTCCTCGACCTCGCGGGCATACGAGCGCTGTGCTCGCTACCACTGGTCGGATCACTCATCTGGGCCGGCTCACGCATCTACGCCTCGGCCTACAACGAGCTCACGACGCCGTCGAACGTCACGACGCCACTGCCGTTGAGGGTGATCGAGGGCGCAGCGGACGCGGTCCTGGTCGTCGGCCTGGCGTGGCTGGTCGGCGAAGTCGTGGGCGCCATCGCCGTGAGACGCTCAATCCTGCTCGGGACCGGGGTGTGGCGATCCATCGGCGGAGCGATCGAACAGATCGTCCGGCGCCCGATTTCCTCTGCCGCGACGGTGATCGTCTCGTTCGGGACAAGCGCCGCTGCCACCGGACTTGCGATAGCGGCCACGGCCGGGGCGTTCGACTGGTGCAGAATTGCGGCCCGCGACCAACAGGCCATCCTGGTGACCATCGGCGTCAGCCCGTTCAGCACGACCCGAGACTTCAGGCCCGTGGTCTTCCTGCTGGCTTCGATCGCTCTCGCCGTCGCCTGGTTCGCCGCCCTGGCGATATCGGGCATAGCTTCGGCCTGGCGCAGCTCTTCGTTCACCATCGAAACGGCCGACACCCTTGCCTCCGCCCAGCCACAGACCGATAGCGCGATCTTGGGACTATCGGGCCCCTCCGGGGAGAGATAAGGGGATTGACTCTGGTCGCCTGCCCGGGAACCCTCAACGCTGCGCGGCCGATATCTTGCGGCCCTCTCACTGGAGGTCTACGGGGTGGTTGAGTCGTCTGTGTGTCCGGGATGCTCATCGCCCGTTCAGATCGGCCAGGCCTATTGCGTCATATGCGGGATGTCCCTGCGCGGTGGCCCGGGCGTCGCCCCGTCGGATGTCCACACACCGGAGCGGGCCGCGGTGCAAAACACGATGCCCGAGTCCGATGTGGCCGCATCCTCGGACATGACCGACTCGCCCGCGACAGGGCCATCCTGGTCGGCCGACGCGCCCGAAGATGGCCGCGCCACCGGCTTGTCCGAGCTAACGGTTGCGTCCGATCCGATGACGACCACCGGAGCCGCGACGCCGGACTTGCCCGCGCAGGAGGCCGCTTCCGAAGAACCCGAGCCGCAGCAGGCAGTCGAAGAAGCACCCACGGCGCCCGAGCTTGCCGTTGATGCCGAACCTGCCGAGCCCGAGATTGCGGCCGCGCCTGCCGAACCTGCCGAGCCCGAGATTGTGGCCGCGCCTGCCGAACCTGCCGAGCCCGAGATTGCGGCCGCGCCTGCCGAACCTGCCGAGCCCGAGATTGGGGCCGCGCCTGCCGTGCCCGCCGCGCCTGCCGTGGCAAGAGCCGGCAGTGCAACCGATCCCCGCCTGGCGGCCCTGGGCCTGGCGTCGGCCGATGCCAACGCCGGCGCCTCGACGTCACTCGACCCACGCCCCGAGCCTCAGGAGCGAATCCCCGGCGGCTACGTTCCACCGGCCGCCGATCTGGCCGCATCGTCCTGGGCGCTCCAACCTTCGGGAGACAGCCAGTCCGGGCGCCTGGGCCGGAGCATCGGCGCGTCGGTTGGGGCGATCCCCATCACGTCGCCATTTCCCGCCACACCCGGTGCTTCGCTGCCGCAACCGCCGGCCGCAGCGCAGACGGTTCCGCTGTCAACCCCCCATCCATCGGTCTATCCGCCCGCCCCGCCGTTGCCGGCAAATCCTTTCCTGCAGTCGGCCCCGCCCGCGCCGCCCGCCCAGTCTCCATTCTCGGCGCCCCCGCCGCCCGCGCAGCCCGCGCCGCCCGCCCAGTCTCCATCCCCGCCGCCCCCGCCGCCCGCGCCGCCCGCCCAGTCATTCTCCGCGCCGCCCGCGCCGCACTTCCCTTCCGCATTCCCGACGGCATCCGGCCCCGCGCCCATCGCCCCTTCGACATTCGGGGTCGGCGTCATCCCGCCGGCAACGCCCATCACGAAACCGGCCGGGTTCGTTTCGACGTCACCGTTTGCGGCCAGGCCGCTGCCCGAGCAACCGGCGCCGCCGCCGCCCGCGGTCCCGGATGCCGCCTCTGCACCCGCGGCCCGCAAGGAATCCGTCCAGGAACTCATCGCTTTCGGGCTCGTGGCCGCAGGCGCCGTTCTCGGCGTGGCCAGCCTGTTCCTGCCCTGGGCCGGCATCAACGGCCTGGGGATCGGGACGCTGCAGACCACGTCGGCTCCGCCGCCGGCCAACCAGTGGGGCTGGGGGATGCCGGCCAGCATTCCGCTCTTCCTTCTAGGAGCCCTCGTGCTCGCGGCGGCTTCGGGCAGCGACCGAGCCCAGCAGCGGCTCCCCAGGCTGGCGCCGGTCATCGGTCGCCTGACCGACTTGATCCTGCCCATGATCCTGGGCGGTCTTTACCTGGGTGTCATCCTCCTCTACCTCACGCTTCCGGACGGTTTCGGGTCCGGCCTTTTCCTCGGGCAGCTGGCGCTGCTGATCGGTGCCTGTCTGCTGATCGCGGGTTCGATCGTGACCCTGTTCTTCCCGCCGGACCTGACGGCCGATGCAGCCGAAACCCGTTCCGGCGATCGGATCGAGGAATAGAGAACACTCCGAACGCGAGAGTCGTCACCACTGCTTCGCCGGCCCCGTCAATACCTCGCTCTGCTCGGCCGGATACCGCCCTGATACACTCCAGACGCCTTCCGAAGCGGCGGCAAACGCTTTCGGAAGGTGGTAATCGAGAGAGAACAAGCCGATGCCAAACGATCTGACAGGCCAGCTGGGGGACGCGTTCAGCTCGTTCTTCGGGAGCGCGATCGTCCAGGTCGTTCTCTACTCGATCGTGCTGTACCTGTTCATCATGTGGCTGGCGGCCGCCTACTGGGCCTTCCGGGACATGCACGACCGAACCGAGAACCCGGCCCTGCCGTACGTCGCAGCCGCTCTGATCCTTCTGCCGACGCCGTTCTTGTTCGTGCTCGGAGTGATCGTCTATCGAGTGATCAGGCCGGCGGAACGCCTCGGCGAGGTCTATGAGCGCAACCTGGCCGAGGAGGCCCTCCTGGCCGAGGTCGAGGCAGTCAAGACCTGCCGGAACTGCGACCGGCGCGTGGACGAGGAATGGATCATCTGCCCCTGGTGCCGGACCAGATTGAAATCGCGTCTGCCCCAACTGCGACCGGCTCGTGGGACTGGATTGGACGCTCTGCGCCTGGTGCGGTAAGGACTTCGAACGGCCGGCGGCTGTCGAGCAAGTGATCGTCGAGGGCACGGTCGGGCGCTCGCTCCCGAGTGGCGTCGGCCAGGCGCCGCCAGTCCGGCCTGCGGGCGGTACGATCACTAACCGCAAGCCCGCCGTTGGTGGCTGAGGCAGACAACCCGGAGGCCGATCAAGCCTCATGCCCGACGACCGGCTCGATTCCGATCAGCCCGGCGCCAGCCCTGCCGGCCGCGAAGAGACCCACCCGACGCCCAACGGCCCGTCCAGGCCGTCCCCGCCACCTCAGCAACCGGCGCAGTGGCAGCAACCGGCACCGTGGCAGCAACCGGCGCAGTGGCAGCAAGCGTATCCGCCCAGCGCCGGCTGGCCGGCCTGGACCCCGGGCCCGGCCGCCTGGCCGCTTGGATACGTGCCCTGGGGCTACTCCAATCCGCCGAAGCTGCCACCGGAACTGGAGCCGCCGGGCAACTTCCATCCGCCGGTCTCGCGGCGACCGCCCTTCTCGCTGCAAGATCGCACTTCGCCGCGGCTCTACGGTTTCGGCGTGGGTCTCGGGCTGCCCGGCATCGCGGCGCTCGTGCTGTACTTCGTGGCCGGCCGGATCGGCTTCAGGCTGGGCGCGTCCGCGGCTACGGTCCTCCTGCTCGAGGCCGTCAGCGTCGTCGCCGCGGCCGGCCTGATCGGCTGGTGTGTCGCCCAGGGCCGGCAGCGGCGCGCCGACGGCTGGCGTGACTACAACGGCCCTTCGCCGTTTCTGACGGCCGCCGCTTTCGTGGCCCTGACCACGGCCCTCGAGATTCCGCTCGAGGTGGCGTTCAGGGCACTCAACGTCGACGCCGAATTCGGCAGGCGCGACGATGCTGTTTCTGCTCGAATACCTCGCGACCTACGTCGGCCTTGTCCACTTCCTGGCCGTTCGCTCCGGCGCACTCAGCTGGGGTGACGTCGCGCGCCCCGGACGGCTGGCGCCCAGCACCGACGACTGGGGAGGGTCTCGGCCGATCTCGGGCTGGGCCCGCGTCTGGGGCCGGGCGGCGGCTGGTGCCATTCGGCCCCAGGCCCGGCTGGTCGCCGGCGACATATTGGTGCCGCTGGCGATGATCCTGCCCGTCATCGTCGCCTCGAACGTCCTGTCGGGCGCAATGCTGCTCGTGCTGGGCCTCCGGGCCACGGACATCACCCCGGCCAATGCCGTGCCGACGGACACACTTTCGAGGCTGCTCACGCTCGTCACCGTCGCGGTGATCGCGCCGCTGGGCGAAGAGATCTTCTTCCGCGGCTTCGCCACGAATGCCTGGGGCCGGTCTCTCAGCCGGAACTCGACCATTCTTCGAGCGTCGCTCTTCTTCGCTTTCATCCACGTCATGAACACCATCTCCACCGATGCGAGTGTCTCCTGGCGAGCGGCGATCTTCAACTTCGGCGCCCGCGTCCCGGTCGCGTTCGCACTCTCGTGGCTCTACATGCGCCGCCGATCGATCATCGCCTCGGGGACCCTCCACGCGGGTTACAACGGCGTGATTACGCTGCTTTCCTTCCTCTGACCGCGAGCAGTGCCGGCACGTCGACGGATCGCCGGGTGCACCACCGGCGTTGAGCCACGGATAAGCGGCAGTTGGTCGGCGGGTAAGCGCGGCCCGGTAGGCTCCTGTCGTTCTCGGGGCCGGATGGCGGGAGGAATCGGCGGGCTTCCGTCGTTCGGCTCCGAGAGCGGTCCCGCCAATCCCGCCAGTCGGAGGTGCGTTCAGTGGGTCGGCCAGCAGGGCGCCGGGCGCAGGCCGGCCCGCGCGACATCGAGCCACGGCCGAAGGGAATCTCCGAGGGGATGGCGGATGCGACTCCACTACACCCCGGACGGGAGCGTCCCCGCGAGCGACTGTCATTGCACGGCGCCGGGGCCTTGAGCGCCGCGGAGTTGATCGGCGTGTTGTGGGGATCGGGCATACCGGGCCGCTCGTCGGTGGACGCAGCCGCCGACGCGCTACGCCGCCATGAGGGGCTCGTGGGGCTGGCCCGAGCGACTGACGTGGAACTGGAAGCGGTGCCGGGCGTGGGTCCAGTGCGGGCAGCTCAGCTGAGCGCCGCCTTCGAATTGGGCCGCCGAGTGGTCGCGGACTGGCCGCAGGGTCGCTGGACAGTGCGGGCGCCGCAAGACCTCGGGGAGCGGCTCGTGCCGCAAATGGGCTACCTCGAGCGGGAAGAGCTCAGGGTCGTGCTGCTCAACACTCGCAACGCCGTGCTGCGCCAGGTGACCGTCTTTCACGGTGATGATACGTATAGTTGGCGGTCGACCATTTCACGAGTGAAGTGTCTCGCGATCCCCTGGCGATCTTTGCGCGGGCTGCAGTCCGCCGCCCCGGACCAATCCAGCCCGGGACTCGTGGTCTCCGACCGCGCACCGAAGCGTGCCAACCGGTTCCCTCACGCGCGCGCCCGTCGCGGCGTGTAGTCCGGATCACGCCTCGACCAGTCGACGGCCTTCACCTGCGTGATGCTCTCGATTAGCCTGATCGCCTCATCCGCCGTGGGCTGGGTTAGACGCCAACACGTCGCGCGCCACACGTGCACTTCGCGGATGACCCCGAGCTCGAGTAGCCGCCGGGCAAGGCGATCTCCGCGCCTTTGAGGCTCACCTCGACTGGAAGCCCAGCGCCTCGCCAAATCCCGAAGCCCGATGCTGTAAGTGACTCGTTTGCTCTTCGGCTGGCCGCGGACAGGCCTCCACACGATTCGTGCCTCCGCGTGCAGGAATGCAGTTAGGTCGATGAGCTCGACAAGTTCGGGATCTGCATCAACGTAGCTGGGCATTAGGCGCCAGCCTGCAACCGTCGGCGTGTCTGCCTGAGCAAAGGCGACGCGGCGGCGGTCCAAGGCCACGTCGGCCCAAGCGGCGAGGACTCGACAGATCGCTCCCGAACCGATCCAAAGCACCAGCGGCGCTGGTGACACGAACATAGCAAGAAGCCCCGCAAGAACCATCACGACGAGGAAGACCATCCGCCAGCGATCGAAGTGTTTGCGCTCCCAAAGCCACCACGCGGTAACCCACTCGCCGACGGCAAACCCAATGGGGCGCGGTCGAGCGTGTGAGCGGATAGCCACCACATGCGCTCGCCGGCGGCGACGAGTCCGGACCTTGGAGCTCAGCGTCGGTCGAATTCCCATACCGATGTTTGTGACCCGACCTGACCCGACCGCAAGTGTGGTCCGGCTTGACGACTGACCCGGCCTCCCCCAAGGAACCTTCTACGACCCGTCACGTCCAGGAGGTCCCTTCGATGTCCGCCGTTCGCCAGGCCCCAGTCGCGTGCCCCGCCTGCGGCACGCCCGGATGGACCGAGCTCTTCCGCTGGCCCCACTCAGACACCGACCCAACCGGAGACGCCCTGTGGTGCGACATCTGTCACTTCCACCTCTTTCGGGGAGTGATCATCTCGCGTGGACAGAGGCTCTGGCCCGACGAGGTCGAGTCGGCCGTTGCGGCGGAGCTGCGACGCCTCGAACGCGCCGTCCCTGCAGGCTTTCCCCTTCACCTCGAGCCGTGGGACCAGACACTCCGCCTCCTTGTCGTCGACACAGGCCGATCGGCCGGAGGTCCGCCGCAGACCGATCCTCCGGCCGATCTGTGAACTGATGGACAGGATCGAACGCGCAGTCAATGCCCTCATGGTCGGCGCGGTGCTGTCGTTCTTCGCGGCCGGACTCACGTGGGGGATCGCCATCGAAGCTTTCGGCATCAATGTGCCGTTCTGGCCCCTTCTCGGACTCTTCTCAGGCTTCCTGCTCTGGAGCGCCATGAAAGGGCGGCCCTCAGAACCGAGGCATCTGTCGACGCCGCCACCGCCGTTCGCTGAGACAGCCGAGGCAGCCAGGTCGCGCTATCTCGCGGCCGAAGCCGCACATCGACTCTACAAGGCCGGAGTAATTGGCCGAGACCGCTACCGAGTCGAACTACGTCAACACCTCGGCGACGAGGTGCGGGGGACCATTGAGGCAGACGAGGAATAGGCGGCGAAGGGCTGTCGACGCCCCATCTACAGTGAAGCACGGCAGGAAGATGGCGCGGCCGTCGGCGGCGCCATCTTCCAACATTCGCGCCGTTGAAAACGCCTACAGAACCTGTGTCTTCGTGGTGTGCCAGGCCCACGCCGGCCTCGATCGCTCGGCTTGCGCAACACCCACACTGCGGAGCGCCGCCTCGAGCTTCGACCCGGACAGTCGACGGTTCGCCACGAGGATGCGAGCCAGGGAGACAATCGCCTCCTTGTTGGTGATCACGACCTCGTCCGCCTGTCGACGCGCGGCCTCGATCGCCGCTGTCACGGCCCGAGCCGTCCTATCCTCCACCCAGCGGGGAGCACCGGAGAATCCGTAAGCCGACCGACTGATGAGAGGCGCTCCGTCGAGGAGGCCGCTACCGGCCATCTCGAGGGCAATGTTGGTTGCGAGCTCGAGATCGAGTCGGGACCCGTCGGTCGGATCGCCGTCTAGGAGCAATTGCTCTGCCGAGAGCCCTGCCATAGCGACGATCAGGCGAGCTTGGAGCTGTGAACGACGCGACGGCGCTGGGCTCGTGTCGAGACCATCGGCAGTTTCCGTGCGCCCACCCGACCGTAGCCGGATGTCGAGCGACTCGACTCGGGGACCGCCAGGCACCAAGCAGCAGGCAATGGCGTGACCTGCCTCATGGACAGACTTGAGACCACTCTCCGTAGCCCAGGACTCAACCATTTCGACAGCGGCTTCTGGGATTCGGACGGTTACAGTCGGCACGTGGGCCGATATCGCTGTGATGGAGTTCTCATGGGCGACGAGATCCGCGACGAGGGGTTCTTGCATGTATCCATCGTCGCACCGTATGGCCGCCGAACCAAGCGCGAACGGTGTGACTGTGCAACGGCATTGTGCTTCCAGCCCAGGCACATCGGTGCCAATGACGTCGTGTTTGCGAGCCCCGGCCCTACCAAGGGTCTTCGTCGATGCTTGGTCGCTTGTAACGCGGAAGGCGATTCGCGAGCACGAGCTCAGTGTGTAACTGGCGCATGATCACCGGGTCCACTCCAAAGGCCTTCAAGAAGGCGGCGAGGTCGCGCTGCGCCCAGAGGTGGCATGCATCGCAGCCGTGCCCTTCGTCGTCGAGACACAGCTTGTGCCCGACCAGCGTCCACGCCATCCTGATCTGGCCCTTCAGCTCATCGGAATTCGGAAGATACGTAGCATCTTCGAGGATGCCGAAGTAGAGCCGGTCGAACAGTGCCGGCTCGCTTACCTCGATGCTGTCCTCGGCGCGACGATGTGCGGTGCGCACAAACCGCGCAAGTGTCGCCAGCTGTTCGGTCCAACGCTCCGAATCCTTAGATGCGCTGACGTAGTTGCCGGCGATCTTTTCCGCCCATGGCTGCGGATCCCTGATCGGATCGTTCGAGCGGCGGTGAAACCCACTTTGGATGATCAGGGCCTGTGCGAGGGGCGTCGCCACTTCCGCGGGCACCTTCAACTGGACCACTTCGCCGGCGATAGGAATGCCGAAACTAACCATCTGATTTGCCATCTCTGAAGCGTGAATCTGGTGGAAAGGAAAGTCGAAAGGGGAAGGGAAAGTCTGTCTGGATGACTATCACTTCCTCTTTCACTTTCTCCTTTCGGCCCAATCCGCAGGCTGTCAAGTCTCGCCGTGCTCCGTAGCCCGGAATCTCGCTTGACGTGGGGCGCTAAGCCCGGATCCTTCACGGCGGTGGATTCCTCTGAGCCGCCGCCGCCTCGACGTGTCTGTTGGACCTATGGATGGCGGCCGGGGGTCGTCAAGTGCGCGCTTCGAAGACAGCCCCAGGTGCCACGACTCACATTCACGATCGCTCGCCCAAAACCCTCAGAGTCTGCGATGGACCGGGGGGTCCCTGATCGTTACGGCCACGAGATCTCGATCCTGGTCGCCGATCGGGGCGCTTCGCCATGCCCAGAGCAACCGACATCGCGCGTATCCTGAGCGGGGAATCGTCAACTGACGCCGCAGGGGGTCTCGCGTGCCACCGGTCGTGATCGACAACCCGATCCTGAACTCGCCGTTCCGCGAGCCAACGCGCCACTTCCGCTTCGACGACGACGGCATCACCAACGAGATCGCCGACGGTCGCCGCCGGAGCACCTACTTCATCCCAATCCCGAAGCCCAAGGTCAAGGGCGGCAACCAGCTCAGCCTGCCCGGGGATTGGGTCCCCGAGCGGATGACGGACAACGACTTCATCAACCGCGTTCGCGAGCACGTGGGCGCCTGGCGGAGCGCGAAGTACCCCGGGATCACCGCGGTCACCCGGGATCTCCTCGTCCTACTGGACCGAGCCCTCCCGCGAGAAGCCGCTCTTCTTCTGCCAGATCGAGGCGCTTGAAACGGCGATCTTCCTGGCCGAGGTTGCCGGCCATCGCCAGCCCTGGATCGAGAACAAGCTCCGCGAGGACAGCCAGGCGCGCAACCCGGGGCTCTACCGTATCGCCTTCAAGATGGCGACCGGCAGCGGCAAGACCGTCGTCATGGCGATGCTCATCGCCTGGCAGGCGCTCAACAAGCTCGCCAACCCTCAGGACAAGCGGTTCTCCGACACGTTCCTCGTGGTCACGCCCGGGATCACCATTCGAGACCGGCTCCAGGTCCTGCGGCCGAACCTCGCCGGCAACTACTACCAAGAACGCGACCTTCTCACGCCTGATCAGCTGCAGGCGCTCCTTGCCGCGAAGATCGAGATCACGAACTTCCACGGGTTCCTCCGGCGCGAGACGTTCGAGGCGGCGTCGCTCACGAAGAAGGTGCTCGCCGGTCCGGACGGCGACACAGATCGCTTCAAGGAGACGCCGGACCAGATGGTCCGCCGGGTCTGCCGGGCGCTCGGGACCAAGAAGAACATCGTCGTTCTCAACGACGAAGCTCATCACTGCTACCAGTCCGCGCCCCAGAGCGAGGAAGAGAAGCTCAGCGCAGACGAGCGATCCGAGGCGAGACGGGACGAGGAAGCCGCTCGGGTTTGGCTGAACGGTCTGCGTGCGATCGGGTCCAAGCTCGGCATCAGGGCCATCTACGACTTGAGCGCCACGCCGTTCTTCCTCCGGGGCTCGGGCTACAAGGAAGGCACGCTCTTTCCGTGGGTCGTGAGCGACTTCAGCTTGATCGACGCGATCGAGGCCGGGATCGTCAAGATCCCGCGCGTTCCCGTCTCCGATGACTCGGTTGCGGGTGACTCGCCAACCTATCGCGACCTCTGGGCCCACGTCGGCGACGGGTTCTCGAAGAAGGGCCGGGCCGCCGGCGACGCCCAGAGCGAGCCGAAGCTGCCGGACAAGCTCGAGACGGCCCTGCTGAGCCTCTACGGCAACTACGAGAAGTCGTATCAGGCCTGGAAAGCCGCGGGCGCAGGCACGCCGCCCGTGTTCATCGTCGTCTGCCAGAACACGACCATCAGCAAGACGATCTTCGACTGGATCGCCGGCTGGCAGAAGACGCTTCCCGATGGGACGACGGTCCCGGTGCCGGGCTGCCTGGACATCTTCAGCAACGTCGAAGGCGGTCTCTGGTCCGACCGGCCCAACACGCTCCTGATCGATTCCGCTCAGCTGGAGTCGGGCGATGCGATGGACCCCGCGTTCAAGAAGATCGCGGCTGCCGAGATCGATGAGTTCAAAGCCGAATACCAAGCCCGCTTCCCAGGACGATCGGTCGACGAGATCACCGACGAGGATCTGCTGCGCGAAGTCATGAACACGATCGGCAAGAAGGATCGCCTGGGCGAGCAGATCCGTTGCGTCGTGTCAGTTTCGATGCTCACCGAGGGCTGGGACGCCAATACCGTCACGCACATCCTTGGCGTCCGCGCGTTCGGCACGCAGCTACTTTGCGAGCAGGTTGTCGGCCGGGGCCTGCGGCGGGTTAGCTATGAAGCTGGACCCGACGGGCACTTTGCGCCCGAATACGCGGAGGTCTACGGCGTGCCGTTCAGCTTCCTTCCGGCGAGCGGCCAAACCGGGCCGATCATCCAGAAGGAGATACACCGGGTCCGGGCCCTTCCGGAGCGAGCCGAGCTTGAACTGACCTTCCCGCGCCTCCTTGGCTATCGCTACGACCTACCGACCACTCGTCTGACCGCCGAATTCACCCCCGAGTCCACGAAGACGCTGTCGACCGACCAGGTTCCGGTCGTGACGATATTGGACCCGATCGTCGGCAAGTCGATCGAGACCAACCTCGATGACCTCAAGGGCCACCGGCGTCAGGAGGTCGCATTCAGGATCGCCAAGCGCGTTCTTGACACGTACTTCCGTGCCGCAGACGACGCCGAACAACCCTGGCTATTCCCTCAGATCCTCGCGATCACTGAGCGGTGGCTGGCTGAATGCGTGGTTCTCAAGGACAAGGCGTTTCCGCAGATGCTCCTGATCACAGGCTGGCAGAACGATGCCGCCGATCGAATCCATCGCGCGATCGTGCGCGGCACCGCCGGTGAGAAGCGGCTCATGCCGATCCTGCGCCCTTACGACCCGATCGGCTCAACCCGTTACGTCGACTTCACCACGACCAAGAAGGTCTACGAGACGCAGCGAAGTCACCTCAATTTCCTCGTGATGGATTCGGGCTGGGAGGCCAAGCTCGGCCAGGTGCTCGACGAAATGGACGAGGTTCGTCTCCTACGCCAAGAACCAGGGCCTCAACTTCCGGATCCCCTACACGTTCGAAGGCGAGGCTGCCAACTATGTTCCGGACATCATCGTCCGCTACGACGACGGCGACGCGAGCCGCTCAACCTCATCATCGAGGTGACAGGCGAGCATCGCCGTGAAAAGGCAGCCAAGGTGGCAACCGCAGAGACCTACTGGATCCCGGCCGTCAACAACCATGGCGGCCTCGGCCGCTGGTCCTTCCTTGAAGTGTCAGACCCGTGGGATGCGGCGAACCTGATCCGGGCCCACGTCAGTTCACTCGTAACCGCGTAAGGGGGAGATAAGCGTTGGCCAGGAAGATAGGCAAGACCGCCACGCCGACCTCCGTCGAGGCCGTCCACCACACCGGAGACAGCCGGGTGAACATTCCCACGGCAGAGACTCAGTCGCTCGCTGCGAAGGACGAGCAGGGGCCGCAGACGCTCCGCTATCCGCGCGACCCGTCGCTGGACCCGCAGCTCGTCTGGAAGGGCAAGGACGAGCAGGACGGCGAGGACCTCGTCGTGCCGGCGATCCCGATCTACATCCAGGAGCAGATCAGCCCCAAGGCGATCATCGAGGACCTGCGGGCGACGACCGCCGCAGGCCGCGACGCGCAGCTGGACCTCTTCTCCGGCGACTTCAACGGGATGGCGTTCGAGGAGCGGGTCGATTTCTACCGTCACCCTATGAAGTGGACGAACCGGATGATCCTGGGCGACTCGCTCTTGGCGATGACGTCGCTCGCCGAAAAGGAGGGCCTCAAGGGCCAGGTCCAGACGATCTACCTGGACCCGCCCTACGGGATCAAGTTCGGCAGCAACTGGCAGGTGTCGTACGCGTAAGCGCGACGTAAGGGACGGCAAGGCCGAGGACGCCACCCGACAGCCCGAACAAGTCCGCGCCTTCCGCGACACCTGGGAACTGGGGATCCACTCATATCTGAGCTACCTACGCGATCGGCTGGTGGTCGCTCGAGAACTGTTGACGGAGTCGGGCTCCATCTTCGTCCAGATCGGCGACGAGAATGTGCACCTCGTGCGGAACTTGCTCGACGAGGTGTTTGGCAGCTGACAACTTCGTCTCAGCCATCTCGTTCGCGAAAACGACAGGCACAAGAGACGGACTTCTTGGCCAACGTCGCGGACTACCTCATCTGGTATGCGAAAGATCGAGAGCAGGCGAAAACGGCGACATCTCCTGAACGACGAACGTGGCGGAGGAACTGGTGGACTCGAATACCGGTGGGTGGAGCTGGCCGACGGGTCGACTCGTGCTGCGACTCCGGAGGACGCAGGCAGACCCAAGCCGTGTGGCCGATGGACGTCTCTTCGCCACGGGCGACATCACATCCGACGTGCGGCGACGCAGTAGACCTCGACACTTCCCCAGCGGATTGAGTCCTACTGGCCGAAGGCCGGAGTGCATTGGAAGACAACGACCCGAAGGCATGGATCCGGCTGCTCCATGCGGGCAGGTTGATGCCGCGACAGGAGATACTGGCATGCTACCGGCGATATTTTGACGACTTTCCGGTCATCCGACCTAAGCAATGTCTGGTAGGACACCCGACGGCGAGGCGGACAAGATCTACGTCGTCCAGACACCCGCCAAGATCATCGAGCGATGCTTCTGATGACAACCGACCCCGGTGACCTTGTGGTCGATCCGACATGCGGCAGCGGAACCACCGCGTTCGTCGCGGAGCAGTGGGGTCGGCGCTGGATCACGATCGATACCAGCCGCGTCGCACTTGCTCTGGCTCGGACGCGCTTGATGGCGGCCAAGTATCCCTACTACCTCATGGCGGACACGCCGGAAGGCCAGCGCAAGGAGGCCGGACCTCACCGGCCAACCGCCGCTTGGCGTCTGACTGATGGCGACATCCGCAAGGGCTTCGTCTACGAGCGCGTTCCCCACGTGACCCTGAAGTCGATCGCCCAGAACCCGGACATCCGCGAGGGGATGACACGCGCCGAGATAGACGCGGCGATCGCCCGTCACGCCGACACGGAGATCCTCTTCGATCGGCCATACGTCGACCCGAAGGTCGTTCGAGTCGCTGGACCGTTCACAGTCGAGAGCCTCTCGCCCCACCGCGTCGTGGCCGATGGGCCGGAGGATCTGATCGACCCCCCGGCGCCCATCGAGGACTCCGGCCGCTTCGTCGAGACGATCCTCGACAACCTCCGGTCTTCGGGCGTCGACAATCGGATCAAGGGCGAGCGCCTCCGTTTCGAGACCCTCGACGCGTTTCCCGGGCGCTTCCTTCAAGCGACAGGCACCTTCAGCGAGGGAGACATCGACTCGGCGCGTCGCGGTTGCGATCGGGCCGCAATACGGCACTGTAGGGCCGGACCTCGTCCGCGAGGCAGCCCTCGAGGCCGGTGGCTACTTCGATGTCTTGGTCGTTTGCGGCTTCGCGTTCGACGCCCGCGCCGACGAGGAAACGGGTAAGGCGATGCGATTCGGCCGGTTGACCGTGCTGACCGCTCGGATGAACCCGGATCTCGCGATGGCCGACGACCTGCTCAAGAAGACCCGCAGCGGCAATCTGTTCACGATCTTCGGCCAACCCGACATCGAAATCCGCCCGGCGCTCAGCAAGTCAGGCGAGCTCGAGGTCGAGATCCACGGTCTCGACGTCTACGACCCGACCACCGGGGCCGTCCGCAGCAACTCGACCGAAGACATCGCCTGCTGGTTCATCGACACGGCTTACGACGACGCCCAGTTCTTCGTTCGCCACGCCTACTTCCTTGGCGCCGACGATCCCTACGACAAGCTCAAGCGTGCCCTCAGGGCCGACATCGACGAGGCTGCATGGGCCTCACTCAACTCGACAGTCTCGCGCCCCTTCCCGCGCCCGGCGAGCCGGCCGGATCGCGGTAAAGGTGATCAATCACTACGGCGACGAGATCCTGAAGGTCTACGCGGTCTGAGATGCGCTCACAGCAGGGGCCATTGACGGCTGAAACCTGACGAGGCTCGGGTCGCTCACACTCGACCAGGCCAAAGGGCCTGGGCTACCCGCCTGGCCCCACCCAAACTCGCACACGACTCTACGAACCCCAAATCCGCTGGCCTCGACGCGGATATCCGCTCGGTAGGTTCCACGGAAGTCAAGAACGTGCCGTTCGCCCGATGCGAGACGAATTGTGGCCCCGGGCAATGCCGATTGATAGAGGACGAGCTGGGCCGTTCTCTTGGCTCCTGGTTGGAACGTATGGGCTACGCTGCCCGTGTCCACCCACTCCACTTCCGCGGGCGAAAACCAGGTCCGCCTATACCACTCGCCGCCGTCGTCTGATCTGATCGACAGACTCTCGACCCTAATACGGCAGCCGACAATCTCGTCATTCCGCCCGGCCATGCATTCGAAGCCGAGCATCTTCCCCACGAGGTAGTCCGTGAGCGGGTCCCAAACGTCCTGTTCAATGAGCATGATGCTCAGCTGATCATCGGACAACTCACGAGTTGCAGAGACCGTGGTCCGAGACCATACGCGCCAATAGCCGTGAATGGTGGCCGAGATCACAATCGCCACCAATACGCGCGCTGGCGTGAGTCCTGCCGGCAGCGCCGGCGGATGGGGGTCAAGGATTAGCAGCACCGAGACCGCGGCCAAGACGAAGTTGATCGCCGCCCAGACGCTGCCCCAGAGCACGTCTCTCTCGCATACTGCCAAGCAAACGCTACGAGGCGCCATCGCAAGGCTCGATCTCTAACCCTGAGCATACGAACCCTCCCGCTCGGGACATCGTAAACGGTTCACGACGGGTTCCGAGCCAGCGGACTGAGCGTAGGTATGGATCGCTCTGATAAGCGAGAGGTGATCGAACCCGGTTATGGTCGCTCTGCGTCGGGCTCCGCGTCTCATTGGATGCCAGAGTGGGACGGCTCAGACTGAGCCCTCGAGGCAGGATTGGGAGCGACCCGACGCGACATCCGGTAACCAGGAACTGCTGACGCCTAACGTTTCGGTCCGGGACGTCCTGGCCCGGCTCAGCATTCGGGTGCGCCGACCCGAGATATGCCTCCGCGTCCTGCACGGCGGCCGCGAATGTGTCGAGGCCCCAGGATGTCACGAGTGCCATTGTGTCTGGGTTGGCGGTTATGTGGCTCACGATGGCCTCGAAGGGGGCGGCCACCTCGACGACGGGTTCGTGACGGACTCCCGCGAGGGACCAATGCATCCCGTGGGCGAGGCTCGATACCAACCTATAGGCAGCCTCCCCGCCAAACCCAGGTGCCTCGGCGTAGGACGCGCACCTCTCCACGTGGCCAAGGGTAGGGTTCCGATTCCCATGTTTGTCAATCACGTCGAGGCCCGCGCTCGAGCCTCGGCAAGCAACAGCCGCAGCCCATCCGCTCCGGGCACGGACGGCGGCTGGATTTCGATGAACCGCGAAGGCACGGCCTTTTCGAACTTGGCCCGCTCATCGAGGTCCTCGAGGTGGGCAATGACTCCACGACGGGTTTCCGGCTCCGAGGAGGTTGGTGCCGGGTCGAACAGCCACCTGGTCATCGTCGTAGTCTCAAGGACGGTCCGGAGGATCGAGGCAAAGGCGCTGATTGGGCGGATGCCTGCTTGATAGATCTCGCGCCAGGTCGCGAGGACCTCGTCGGCCACCCCAAGGGCGTTCAACCCATGGACGCGAATGAACTTCCCGAAAGGGCCGCGTCCGTCGGCAGCGGCCATCGATCCCGAGCCGATCGTCTGAGTGAAGACGACGGCGTTGTAATGTTCGCGAAGGATCGGAATCTGCTCGATGCGCATCGTGATCCACGCATCGATCTGAAGATCGGTTGAATCTCCCCCTCCTGCCAGGAACGCCAAGCTCCAGTCATGCCATGCCCCTCCGAAATCGTGCTCGACATTGCCGTAGTTCCTGCGCGGCCGTGCTCGCCTCCATGGCTCGCGCACTCACAGAAGCCGCGGAGACCTGCCTCAGTTCTGACAATCCTGCGTCATAGCCCACCGGAGCGTAGCGAGCGCAGCCGCTAACTGATTGTGCAACTCACCGGCACCGCCGCCTGCCCACTCGCCGTCTGGGGCCCCGAGCCAGCAGGTTAGGCGCCATGTGTCCGACTGGCTGGATTCCCGGTTCGGCGGTCCGCCAAATCAGGGCGAGCCCAGCGCCCGCGCTGAGCAGCAGCGAGCCGTGGCCGAGTTGGACGACGGCCACGTCAATGGGGTCCATGGGATTCCCAAACAGGAGCTCTTCCAGCGGGCGGCTATCGTCGGCGGAGTAGGCAGAGTCGTCGTAGTTCATCTCCATGCCAACCACCATCTCGCGGTTCTGCGCCTCGCGCAATAGCTGACCTGCGGATGCGGGGCTCGGCGGCACCGCCGGTGGGACAATCCGTCTGCGGTCATCGTCCGAGGCCGGCTGAGGGCTCAGGGTTTTCGCGAAGGAAGGTGCTCCGACCTCGCACTTCGAGGTCCGCCCTGAAGTAAAGGTGACCCAATCCAGGCCGCGACAGCTCCGGCCGAGAGTCTCGTTTGGAACCCGTCCGGGTTGTGGCCGCAGCCTGTCGGCTCGAGAGGCGACCTCGGCATTCCTGAATCGGGGAAGTGGTGGCCAGTAACGCGGGATCCGGGGACGACCTCGGCGGTGCGGCCTGCGGCCGCGGCCAGCCGACCGAAGTGGACTCGGCGGCGTGCCTTCGGGCAATGGCTCTCGCGGCTAAGGATGACCATCCAGAGTCCGAAGACGACCCTGTGGAGACCCGCGCGCAGACGGAGGCCAAGCTCGAGCTTCTGGGTGAATACTTCCGCGGCATGGCCGAACGCAATCCTCAACGGCCTCGCAAAGCGCCAACGAGGCCCGCTCCGGGCAGACCTATGGTTCATCGATCTCTTTGCTGGACGTGGATGGCACGAGTCTGCGAACTCCCCAAACGGCCGCCTCCCCGGCACTCCGGCGATGGCCGCGTTCCGGTTCTGGCAGGCGCTCCAGCAGCCTGGCCGCGAGCACGTCACGGGACATGTCGTTCGCGATTGACAGCGACGCGGAGTTCGCCGCTCCGTTGAAGGCAATCAAGAGCCAATTCGAGATTCCAGGTCAACTTGGGATCCGTGTGGAAACAGCGAACTGCGCCGATCTGATCGCGCCTTTGCGCGCGGAGAGTCGGTCGGGATATTCGCTCTGGCTATTCGACCCGTATGGGCTACGGTCGATTTCCTTCGCTCTTCTCCCAGTTGAGTGGTAGGCAACCCCGGACGGAGCTCCTCATCAACTTCGAGGTCGGTGGAGCAACTCGGGTGGTCGACGCGGTGGCGAAGACCGGCCGGCAGACCGCCGCCACTGGCGGAACTCTCGATTGCCTCTTCGGTGATCGCCGCTGGGCCGCCATTCCTCCGGAGTTGACGCAGACTGGCGAGCGCGAACGCTGGCTTGTCGACTGCTACAAGGAACGAATGGCCGACGTGGGGCCTTTCACGGAGGCATATCCATTGCGTGGTGGCAAGCACTACCGAGCGGTCGTCCAGGTCGCCAATCACCAAACTGCCGTTAGCACCCTTGCGCGGGTTCATGGCCAGGTTACGCGACTCTGGAAGACGCGGCGCCCGTTGAGCGTGAAGGAGCTCGGGCAGCGTCTCGCCCGTGAGTTGGCAGGACAGGCCATCACGCCGAGGCAGATCTACGAGCTTGGCGTCCTCCCTCCTGACGTCGGCCCAACGCGGGATAGACCATGCATGTGACTCCGCAATGCAGGACGGTCTGGGCGACCGGACCAAGAACGGGGTCGATCAGCCCATCATGTTCGTCAACGATCCCGCTGCGGCGCGAGCACCGGGATTGTTTGGACTCGAAGTCTTGCCAGCTGCTGGAGCGCAGTACAATTGGCTATGGAACGGACGTTCTGAAAGTACCAAATGTCCAACAACTCGGGTCGGTAAAGTGAGTGACAAGTCCGCGATCGAGTGGACCGACGCGACCTGGAACCCGGTCACGGGTTGCTCGAAGGTGTCGCCGGGCTGTGCCCACTGCTACGCCAAGACCTTCGCCGAGCGATGGCGAGGAGTTCCCGGCCACCCCTATGAACAGGGCTTCGATTTGCGATCTGGCCCGACCGCTTGAGCTCCCGCTGCACTGGCGACGACCCCGACGATCTTCGTCAACTCCATGAGCGATCTGTTCCACGAAGACGTCCCCTGCCATTCATCCAACATATCTTCGAGGTCATGGCCGGCGGATCGGCACATCTTCCAGGTCCTGACCAAACGTCATGAGACGGCTCGCCAGCTCGCCCCGATCTGCCTTGGCCTCCGAACGTCTGGATGGTGTCACGCGTCGAGAACAACCGCTGGATTGAGCGCGTGGACGCCCCGCGAGGTTCCGGCGGCGGTGCGGTTCATCTGCGCCGAACCGCTGCTCGGGCCGCTCACCGACTGGATCTCACCGGACATCGATTGGCTCATCGCCGGTGGCGAGTCCGGCCTGTGAGCAGGCCTGCGAAGCCGAGTGGTTCCGCGAACTCCAACGTAAATGCGACGCGGCGGAGTCCCGTTCTTCTTCAAGCAGTGGGGTGGCCGAACATCCAAGTCGGGCGGCCGAGTCCTCGACGGGCGTGAGTGGTCGGAGATGCCCACGCTCCTTCGACCTCTTGTGCCAACGGGTCCCTATCTGGGTGATCCGGAACCCAAGGCTGTCGCGGGAGGGTAGGCATGCAGAAATCCAACGGTTCCTCGTCCTTCCGCAGCTTCCGTCAAGTCTCAACCGGTGTTGCCGCCAGGCTACGTAACGAAGTGAGCGTCGAGGCGACGATCGAGCTGTTTCGACCCGTTGGACCGCGCGAACTCGCCCGCATCGCCGAGTTGGACTGGGACCTTTCCAGACTGACATTCCGCCGCTGTCAGAGCCCACCTTTCTCACTTGACCCGGCGTCGGCGCGGACTCACCCTCATCCCACATCAAGGAGGGTGGTTCGAGATGGGAATGCGATTCCGTAGGAGTGTGAAGCTCGCGCCAGGGGTGAAGCTGAACCTGACCAAGACCGGCGTAGGCATGACGTTCGGCCTCAAAGGGGCGCACTACAGCGTTCATTCATCGGGGCGGCGGACCACGTCGTATGGTCTGCCCGGCACGGGCTACTACCAGTCGGTCAAGAGCGGGGCCACACAGCACTCGAACGCCCGTCCCGCCAGCGGAGGCCGGCGGCCCGCTCGGCAGGTGCCGCAAGTCGCCGTTCCCATCGATCCAACCCGAGTGATCCCAAAGCCTGGGCTGTTTGCGAACCCAGTCGAAAAGGCCTACTACCGCGGCGCAATCGCTTACCTCAGGCACGACATAGCCGCTGCCCGCGTGGCCTTCGAAGAAGTCCTACGAGCCGATCCTACCTGTGTCTCGGCCTACCTCTTCGTGGGCTTGGCCGCAGCCATGGTCGATGACGACGCTTCGGCGACGAGGTGTCTGGAGACCGTTGTCGCGTCGGCTACCCGCTGCCCGACCGGCTTCAGGCCAAGTTCCTCCCACCAGCGATCGTCAGTCACGTCGTGACGGTAAAGATCACCGAGTCGATTACCGCCCCCGCTCCGGTCGGCGAATTCAGCGCGGCTCGACCGCTGGCCGAGCTCTATCAGCATGGTGGCCGTCTCGAGGATGCAATCGGGCTGATGCAGCAGGTCCACCAGGCCCTGCCCTCCGATCCCTTGGTTCGGCTATCGCTTTGTGATCTGCTCTTCGAAGACGGCGACCACGACGCTGTGGTGGAGATTTCGACGGGCATTGAGAACCTGTCTGACGTCGAGGTCGAGACGCTTCATATCCGCGGCGCCTCGCTGATGGCAATGGGCCACTGCACCGCGGCCGCGCAGACTCTCACCGCGGCTCTCTCGAAGACTTCTGGGCGGGATACGCACCTCCTCAATGCCGTTCGTTTTGATCGCGCCGGGGGCTGACAGAGCAGGCCGGCCAGCGGGGGCGCGCCAAGACCGACTTCGAGCGGGTATATGGCGTGGACCCCAGCTTCCCCGAGGTCAAACAGAAGCTCGCGGCGTTGGGCGGATAGGAGTCTCGTGAAACAAGAGGTCCGGTTTCTCAGAGATCGGGCAGTGGCATCACTTCTGCTCGCGATCGAGCTGTTCAACCGACCATCGGATCGCGGGCGTCAAGAAGCTGTCCTGATCTACGCCGATCACGCGTCTGAGTTGCTCCTCAAAGCTGTCATCGTCCACAAAGGCGGTCGGATTTGACGCCCCCGCGAGGCAAACACGATCGGCTTCGAAGCCTGCGTGTGCAAATGCCTGTCGGAGGAGCCGGTCAAGTGCTTGAGTGAGTCGGACGCTGTGGCACTGCGGACGCTGAATGGGTGGCGAGATGCGGCTCAGCACTACTATCTCGTTCTACCCGAGTCGCAGCTCTACATGGCGACACAGGGCGCCGAAACGCCGTTTGACGATCTGCTCCAGCGAGTCTTCGGCGAAGGGTTGCGAACACATCTGCCCGAGCGGGTCTTGCCCATCTCTGTCGACCCGCCGCGAGATCTCGCAATCATGCTGGACGATACTTTCAAAACGATCGTCGGCCTCCTTGGTCCAGGCACGCGCACGGTATCCGCGGCAAAAGCTCACCTTCGCCCCATTGCCATTCTTGAGTCCGCAGCCCAGGGCTCCGACGCGTCGCCGACAGAAGGAGAGCTGCGGCGGGCACTCGGGAGGCTCAGAGCCGGAGAGGATTGGCGCACTGTCTTTCCCGGCGTCGCCTTTCTTCGACTGGACTCTTCTGGCTCGGGCCTTACATACAAGTTGCGGATCACGAAGGACGATGGAGTGGCCGTTCATAGGGTGGCCGACGGAGCCGGGGTTCCCGTCGTCGAGCGTCGAGTGTCGGAGTTGGACTTCTACAACCTCGGGTTCATGAAGCTCTCGGGGCATTTCAAAGGGGTAATCAGCCCCCCTCGTCTTCGCGCCGTGATCTCCTCGATGGGGTTGAGGGAGAGCGAGGACTACTTCAAGCAACTCATGGTCAACGGCACCCCTCATGCGCTCTTCTCACAGAAGGCCATCGGTCGTATCCGCGAAGAACTGCCGAACCTGGATGTCGACGGTATCTGGGCCTCCTACCAGGCCACACGTAAGAAGCACTCCAATTAGGCCAGCGACGAGGCCATTTCCCCATCGACGGATCGCTCAATTTGGCTACCGGTTACAGAGCTTTGAAAACACGAGCTTGACAGCCGTGACCCCCCGCCTAATCGACTCGAATGGAGACCACCACAACAGGGGCGACCGTCGTCTTTGAACACGTCAACGGGACAGAACCGCACATGCCAGGAGAACGAGCTCCGCTCTTCGACCTGATAGCCGAGCTGCTCCAGTCGATTGCGGAGCGCGATGCTCTCCGTCGCCAAGAGTTAGCTGAGGCTGCGTAGTCCGTTGTAGAGAGCCACGTAGCGGTCCGAAAGGACAATTCGTGGTTTATATTTGACGGGCCTATCGGGCCACTCGACCCGGATTATCACGTCTCGCAGAAGCCGATTGGCGATCGCGATTTGCTCTCGATCAGCGGGCCATTCGAGCTGGGCGATCAGGCCGGACAGCGATGAAAGAAGCGACAGGTCTGCGCGTATGTCGTCGCTCTCGATCTGTGGCGGGGGGATGCCGGCCTCCTCTTTGTCCAGCTTCGCCAGCATCTCCTGGGCGCTGTCGTGACGGATCACGGAGGCCGCCACGCCCTCCTCGATCCTTCGACGACGCCTCTCAATTCGAGCGATTTCTTCGATACGGGCTGCGCCGTCGTCCGAGCGCGGCCGCAGCGACTCGAGCCTGGACGCGACAAGTTCGCGATCCGCTTCGGCCACGACCAGACATTGCAGGACCGGCTCGATGTGCCGCCAGATCAGACGCTCGCTGATGGATCGCCACGGGTGCTCAGTGCGGTAGTTTCGGCAGATGTAGCGAGGGGCCGACGGAGCCGTCGCCTTCCCTTTGGCCATCTCCCAAGTCTTCGCCGCTTGGCCAATCAGGCGGTGCGACAGATCCGGCTTCTCCGTGGTCCGGTCCCACGGGCATCGCAGTATCCCGCTGAGGAGGTATGCGCGGTCGCTATCAGCCCGCTGGACGACAGCGACGTGCTGCGCCCGCCCCCAGAGCTCATCGCCCACGATCTCCCGGTTGCGGGAGTTCTTGAGGATCCCGCGGACCGTCTCCTGGTCAATGCCCGTGGCGCGCTCGATAGAGTTCCACGACCGCTCAGCCGCCCGGAGCTCATAGATCCGCGTCAACTTGTCCCGCAGCCGGTGGTTTGGCCGAATCCAGTAGTTCACGCCATCACGCGGCTGACCGTCCTCGTGCTCGCTGATCTGGTGGACACGCTCCCATCCATATGGGACGCGGCCAACCCAAATCCCGTTCCGAATCGCTCGCTGTTGCCCGGCCTTGGACTTGGTTCGAATCTCGACGAGCTGGAGGTGGTTCTTCTCGACCAGTGCTGTGGAGAATCGTCCAAGAGAACGGCAGGTTGAGATCAAGCCAATCCTCGGCAACCCACCGAACGCGATAGCCACTTGACAAGATCTGCTGGAGCTCCGCGAAGAAGGCTGGCACGTCGAACCGCGACCAGCGCGACAGGTCAGCGGTGACGATCCCTTCTGCACCGTGCTTCTTTAGCAACCGCAGGACTTCGTCCATGTCAAATCGGCTGCCGCTGTCGCCCGACTGGAACCGACTGTGGCCCCAGGCCACAATCGGGACTTCCTTCTTGGCCGCCCACTCTTCGATGTCCGCCCGCTGGTTCTCTTCCGACCAGCGCACTATGTCGCCAGGCCTCGGCGAGAACCGTGTTAGCGCGACGTATCCAGGCACAGGGCCATTATACGTGCCATCACCGTAGATAGCGACCGTCTATCAGGGCAATGTCTCGTCGAGTCTGGTCCGCATCGGCGAGCTGTTCCGGGACGCCGTCCGGCTCAACGCCACGGGCGTCATCCTCGTCCACAACCACCCCTCGGGCGACGCGACGCCAAGCCCCGACGATCTCCGGCTGACGGCCGAGGCACTTGCCGCCGGCCGGCTTCTCGACATCCAACTGCTGGACCACTTGATCGTTGCGGGGGACGGCTTCGTGTCGCTCCGCGACCGCGGCGTCGCCTTCGACCGGACCGTCCAGGGTGCCCGCTGAGGGATCGACGTACCGGGTGTCGGGCGAGGTGCCCCGCTTGCGCCGGCGGGGTAAACTGCCGCAGCCCGCCGTGCCTCCTCGACCGAAAATAGGTCCTGGCCTGCCGGGCGCGTATACTGCTCGCGCTTTCCAGGATCGAGGCGGGTCGGTCGGTTGAACGTCCCGCGGGATTGATTGGGGTTCCCGTCACAATCCCGGGCCTCTGAGCTGCTCGGTCACCCGGTCTCCAGGCTGGCATCACGCCCCGAAATCAGGGCGCCAGCACCACGACAAAAGGAAATGCCTCGCAAATGTTCGGCCTGCACACTCTGCTCGGCCTGTTCTCCCGCGACATCGGGATCGACCTCGGCACCGCCAACACGCTGGTCCACGTGCGCGACCGCGGCATCGTCATCAGCGAGCCGAGCGTCGTCGCGATCGACGCCAAGACTCGCAAGGTGCTCGCGATCGGCGCCGAGGCGAAGCGCATGGTCGGCCGCACGCCGGCCAACATCATCGCCGTGCGGCCGCTGCGCGACGGCGTCATCAGCGACTTCGACGTCACCGAGCAGATGATCAAGTACTTCGTGCACAAGGTGCACGACCGCGTCGGGCTGATCCCGCGCCCGCGCATGCTGCTCGGCATCCCGTCGGGCGTGACCGAGGTGGAGAAGCGCGCCGTGCGCGATGCGGCGATGAACGCCGGCGCCCGCTGGGCCGCGGCTGATCGAGGAGCCGATGGCGGCCGCGATCGGCGCCGGGCTGCCGGTCAGCGAGCCGACGGGCAGCATGATCGTCGACATCGGCGGCGGCACGACCGAGGTCGCCGTGATCAGCCTCGGCGGCATCGTCGTCAGCGCGGAGCATCCGCATCGGCGGCGACGAGATGGACCAGGACATCGTCGCGTACGCCCGCCGCGAGTACAACCTGCTCCTCGGCGAGCGCACGGCCGAGGACATCAAGATCGCCATCGGGTCGGCCTATCCCGGCGACTGGGACGAGCAGCGCGTCACGCTGCGCGGCCGCGACCTGCTGACCGGCCTGCCGCGGGCCGTCGAGGTGGGCGCCGAGCAGATCCGCGAGGCGATCGAGCCGTCCGTCGCACCAGATCGTCGACACCGTCAAGGACACGATCGAGGAGACGCCGCCCGAGCTGGTGGCCGACATCATGGACCAGGGCATCGTGCTGGCCGGCGGCGGCGCGCTGCTGCGGGGTCTCGATCGAGCGCATCGCGGAGGCGACCCAGATGCCGGTGCACATCGCCGACGACCCGCTGACCTGCGTCGCGCGCGGCACCGGCGAGGTGCTCGAGGAACTCGACCTGATGGAAGAAGTGCTGGTCGCGGACACCTACGCCCGCCCGCCGCGCTGAGACCGGCCGGGCCATGGTGGCCAAATGAACGCGATCTCGGCAACCCGGCGGACGATCCGGCGCGAGTGGACCGCCTTCGGGGCCCTCCTGATCGTCAGCGTTGGTCTGATGGGCGTGTCCGGGACGACGACTGCCCACGATCTGGAGGCGGGCGTCAACTGGGTTGCCAGCCCCGTCGAAACGTTCCTCAACAACGTCGCGGACACGGCCGGCTCGTACTTCTCGGCG